>CAVRRP010000001.1:0-41368 GCA_963723635.1 Vulcanimicrobiota bacterium
TTACTTCCCGACCGCGATCCCGAAGATCGCGAACGCGCCGGTGCTCACCTTGAAGATGAGCGACGGAACGCTCGTCGCGGTGATCGGCGCGCTGTATACGGTCACGGTCGCGTCGGTGAGGTTCCCGATGTACAGGTTCCCGGCCGGATCGAGCGCGAGGCCTTCGGGCGTGTTCACGCCGGTCGACAGCGCGAACGCCGGCGTGCTCGCCGCCGTGATCGGCAGGTTGTACACGTCGACCCGTCCGGCGCCGTTCGCCACGGAGCCCGCGTACAAGCGGGTCGCGTTCACGGCGAGCTTGCGGTACGCGGTGCTATTGCCCCCGAACGGGAAGTTGATCACGTTCGGCGTGACGGTCGGCGCGCCGGTGTACGGCGGGGCGTAGAGGTAGACGTTGCTGCCGCAGCCGCCGCCGGGGGTCGACGTGCCGGCGCATGCCGCCGCGTTCCCGGTGCCCGCGTTCGCGATGTAGAGGTTCTGCGCCGGGTCGATCCCGACGCCGATCTCCGAAACCATCCCCGGGTCGGTGACGACCGCCGCCGGCACGCTGGCGTTGCTGAACGGCGTGTTGAACCGGTTCACTTTGTTCGACACCGTCGCAGCCCACAGGTCGCCCGTGCTCAAGAACGCGAGCTGACCGTTGTTGCTCGCACCGCCGTTCGAGAACGTCGCGCTCGGCGCGCTGGCACCCGACAGCGGCGCCGGGAAGAAATTGATGCTGCCGCTCAGCAGGCCGGCCGCGAGGTCACCGTTCGCGTCGAGCCCCAGCGAGACGACGTTGCCCGTGGCGGTGATCGTGAAGTTCGAGGTGGTGCTGCTCGTCAGCGGCAGGTTGAACTGCAATATCTGGGCGGCCGCGTTGTCGTTGCCGACGTACAAGTGCAGCGGCGTCGGCGTGGGCGACGGTGTGGGCGTGGGCGACGGCGTCGCGATCGCCAGCGCCGCCGTGTTGGTGAACAGCACGAAGGAGTACGTCCGCCCAGCGACGAGCGGGTACGGGAACGCGTACGTCGTCCACGACACCGTGTTGCCGGTCAGCGTGCCCGGCCCGGAGATCGTGTTCCAGCCGACCGAGGCGTTCCCGGGATCGTACATCGCGACGTACGTGTTGGCCGAGTTGGGCAGCGTAGCGCCGCTCGGGAACGTCATCGTGAAGGCAGGCGTGTTGGGGCAGTTCACGCTGACGTCCGGCGTCACCGTGAAGTAGCTCAACGGCGTCAGCGCCGTACCGCCGATCGTGCGCGGCCGGCGGCGCATCGACTGCACCGTCGGCGTGCCGCCGGGCTGCGTCAGCGAGTAGACCACCGTCAGGTGCGCGACCACGCTGGAGGCGGGGCAGCTCGCCGTCCCCGTGTCGCCGGGACCGATCGGGCCGAGCGAGACGGTCGAGGACGCGGTCGTGCTCGTGGTCAGGGTACCCGTCGCGGTCGCCGGGTTCGGCGTCGGGCTGGGCGTCGGGCTCGGCGTGACCGTCACGCCGGTGTTGAGGGGCGGCGGCGACGCGGAGCCGCCGTTGCAGCCCGCGACCATGGCGGCCAGTGCGACGATGACGAGAGCGCGACGAAACATGAGCTCACTCCGATCCAAGAACGCGCACCCGTAGCGTTCGCAGAGTTCGCTTGCTGCTGCGACCTACCTGGCGATAGCTCGAAAGTTCACCGGCCGGTCCGCGGGAGCGGCTAGCGGCGGCTAGCCGGCACCGGGTCCGATCGCCGGATTCTCGAGCGCGCCGATGCCCTCGATCTCGACGCGGACCCGCTCGCCCGGGCGGATCCAGCGCTTGGGATTGCGCGACGTGCCGACGCCGGCCGGCGTGCCGGTGGCGACGATGTCGCCCGGCTCGAGCGTCATCACCGCCGACAGCTCGGCGACCAGGCGCGGGACGCCGAACACGAGCTGCGCCGTCGACGAGTCTTGCAGCGTCTCGCCGTCGATCGAGCAGCGAATGCGCAGGGCGTGCGGATCCGGGATCTCGTCGCGCGTGACGAGCACCGGGCCGCACGGCCCGTGCGTGTCGAACACTTTGCCGAGCGTCCACTGCGACGTGCGCATCTGGTAGTCGCGCACGCTGACGTCGTTGAAGCACGTATAGCCTGCGATAACGCCGTACGCGTCCGCTTCGGCGACGTGCCGCGCGCGCGTGCCGATGACGAACGCGAGCTCCGCCTCGTAGTCGACGCGGTGCGACTCAGCCGGGATCACGATCGGCGCGCCGTCGCCGACGAGCGTGTTCGGCCACTTCGCGAACACCGTGACGTGCTGCGGCAGCTCCATGCCGACTTCCGCCGCGTGATCGCGATAATTCAATCCGATGCACACGATCTTCGACGGATCGGCGACCGGCGGCAGCAGCGTGACGGCGTCGCGCGGCACGACGTGCTCGTCGCGCGCGGCATCGAGCGCGCGCTGCGCCTGCGCGAGCGCGCCCGCGGCCAGCAGCGCGCGCAGCGTGGGCGGAAGCTGCGGATCGACCGCGCGGAAATTCACGATTCCGCGCGGCGTTTGGGCGCCGAGCAGGGGCTCGCCGTTCGTACGAAAGGTGCAGAGTCTCAAACGTCCTCCAAGTTTAGGAGCTCGGAGCCGGGGGTACCCACGGCTTCGAGGGTTCTCTTAGCAGTACTCCGCAACACGCCCTCGGGAGTAACGGCGCCGTCCGCACCGCACACAGGTGGACGGCGCCGTCTTCTTTTCCGCAGGCGGGTACATCCCAACATGCCGCTCGCACAACAGCTCGTCGACCTTGCATTGCAGACGCCCGATCTCGACGCAGCGGCCGATACGCTCGCCGGCGCCGTGAACGGCGCCTACGCGGCCGCCGGGACGGCGAAGCAGCCGCTCAAAGACGCGCTCAACGGCACCTGGCTCGGCCACAGCCTTCACCCCGCGATCACCGACGTTCCGATCGGCGCCTGGACGGCCGCGCTCGCGCTCGACGCATTGGGCGAGCGGCGCGGCGCGCGCATCGCGGTGGGCGTCGGCTTGCTCGGCGCGGTCGGCGCGGCGGCGACGGGCCTGACCGACTGGGCGGACACGTCCGGCAAGCCGCGCCGCCTGGGCGTCGTGCATGCCGCGCTCAACAGTGCCGCGACGCTGCTGTACGGCGCGTCGTGGCTCGCGCGCGGCAAGGCGCACGGCGCGGGCGTCCTGCTGTCGGTGCTCGGCTACGGCGTCGTCTCGCTGTCGGCGCTGTACGGCGGCGCGCTCTCGCTCGATCTTCAGATCGGGGTCAACCGCACGAGCGCGACCGACCCGCCGGCGGACGAGGTCGACGTCGCGGCGCTGACCGACCTCCCCGACGGCGGGATGAAACGCGTCGACGCCGGCGGCTATCCGGTGCTGCTCGTGCGGCGCGGCGACGCACTCCACGCGCTCGCCGCGGTGTGCGCGCACCAGGGCGGCCCGCTGGAGGAAGGCACGCTGGAGGGCGACGTGGTCACCTGCCCGTGGCACGGCTCGAAATTCTGCGTCTTGGACGGAGGGATCGTCGCCGGTCCGACGGCATATCCTCAGCCCGCCTTTCGCGCTCGCGTCGTGGACGGCCGCGTGCGGGTCGCGGCGGAGGGACCGCGCTGAGGAGGTAACGCCGATGCTGCTGGACCGTGAGGCTTCCCGAACGACCGTCGAGGACGAGCATCTCGCCGTCGAAGCCGACGCGCGCCGCTGGGCGCTCAGCGCGGACGACCCGAAGGACGCGGCGTGCATGCGCGGTGCGTTCCGCGACTACCTCGAGCAATACGCCGACCCGGCAAGCGACCTCGACGCCGCGGAAGCCGTCTACGGCGAGCTCGTCGCGAACTGCGTGGCCCACGCGCCGCACGAGGTGCGCATCGAGTTCCACTGGTTCGATCGCACGCTGGTCGTGGTCGACGCCGAAGACCGACTGCGGCACTGGCCCTTCTCAGCCGGCGACATGCGCGCCGAGGCGACGCATCACGCCTACGCGCTCATCAGCGCGTTCACCGACCGTATCCACGTGACGCGCGACGCCGGCGGCGGTACTCGCGCGAGCGTCGTGCTGCCGGTGATGCGCGTGCGGAACGTTCCGGTGATGCGCTCCGAGAGCTGAGCTGCGCGCGCACACGCACGCGCATGCGGGTCGTTCGTTAGAAGCTGGTGCGCTGGTCCGTGTTCAGCACGCGATCGCCAGGCGGTCGTCGATCGCGGCGATCAAGCGCCGCTGCACGTCCGAGTCGAGCGCGAGGAACTTCAGTCCGCGCGTGCGGGTCGCCTCGACCCACTGCTGCAGCTCCCAAAGGTTCCACAGCACGAGGCGATCCGCGTCTTCGCGGGCTGACCGGAGCGGCTCACGCAGCTCCCGGGGGAGCGACGGTTTGGCGTCCATGGCTTGGTTATCGGCACGCGTGAGCACCGTTCCAGCGTCAACAGGTCCGGAATTGTAACGATCACGCGCTGGTTGCGAGCGCGGGGGCTTCGGCAGGTCCGCGCGCGTGCCGGAACGTCACCGTGACGCGCGTTCCGCCGAGCGCCGTCGGTTCGATCTCGAGGCCGTCGGACACCGCGCGCACGAGTCCTAGACCGCGGCCCGTCTCGGCGTACGGGTCGACGCCGCGCTCCGCGTGGGTGAAACCGGTTCCCGCGTCCTCGACCGTCAAGGACGTCGTGTCGACGCCGTCGGTCGATGCGAGCACGCGCACCGGGCCGGGCGCGTGGCGCACCGCGTTCGCGATCAGCTCGCCGAAGGCGAGCTCGCTCGCGAAGCGCGCGTCGTCGCGGTGCGTCCATTCGGCGATGAGCTCGCGCACCTCGCGGCGCACGAGCGCGCCGGTGCGGTAATCGTTGCTCACGAACCGCCATTCACGTTCGTCGCCCGGCAGCTCGGCCGCGAAGCGGTCGATGGTGACGGTGAGGATCGCGATGTCGTCGGTCGGCTCGTCCTCGCCGAGCACCGCTTTCATCAGCGCGCCGGCGAGGTGATCGATGTGCTCGCGCGCCAGCGTGCGGATCGCGTCCTCGATGCGGCGCTCGCCGTCCTCGAGATCGCGCGCGAACTCCATCAGGCCGTCGGTGAACATCACCAGCGTGCACGGCGCGCGCAGCCGCATCGCGAAGTCCACGCCTTCATCGTCGCGCAGGCCGATGGGAAGTCCCGAGGCCGTCAGCCGGCGGAGCTCACGCCCGTCGTCGAGCAGCGGCGGCGGATGGCCGGCGGTCGCGTACGCGAAGCGGCCCGTGACGGGATCGAGCACGCCGAAGATCGCGGTGACGAACACGGTGCGGCCGCTCGCGACGAGCAGCCGGCTCGCGCGGTCGAGAATCGCCGACGGGTCGGCGGACTCGAACGACGCGGCGCGCAGCGCCTGGCGGATCTCGCCCATGATGACGGCCGCTTCGAGGCCGTGTCCCGTGACGTCGCCGATCGTGACCGCGACGCGCCCGTCGGGCAGCTCGAACGCGTCGTAGAAGTCGCCGCCGACGCGCTGCGACTCCGACGCGGCGGAGTACGATGCGGAGAAGCGGATGTCTTGGAGCAGCGGCAATTGCGCGGGCAGCATCGCGCGCTGCAGCGCGTCGGCCGTCGTGCGCTCGCGCTCGTAGAGCCGCGCGTGCTCGAGCGAAAGCGCGGCGCGGCGCGCGAACTCGCGCACCAAACCGGCGTCGTCGGCGTCGTACGCGCGTCCGCTCGTGCGCGCGAGCACGAGCACGCCGATCGCGAGGTCGCCGCTGACGAGCGGCGCGACCATCGCGGCGTTCGCGGCGACGTCGCGCGCCCAGGGGTCCGGGAAGCGGGCCGGATCTTCGAGCACGACGGGATCGCCGGCCGCGACGATCGACGCCACCTGGTCGTGCAGCGCGGACGGGATCGGCACGCCGATCCAGCGGCGCGCGTCGAGCTCGTCGCCCAGATCGGTGCTGCCCAGCCCGGTGAGCACGTAGCGGCCGTCGTCGTCCAGCAGCGCCACCCACGTGCGCTCCGCGAGCCGCGGGATCAGCAAGCTCTTCATCGCGGCGACCGTCGCCGTGACGTCGAGCGACGCGCCGAGCCGCTCGCCGGCGCGCGCCAAAAACGCGTCGCGCTCTTCGAGCCGCTTCTGCGCGTCGACGTCCGTGCACGTGCCGATCCACGCGACGACCTCGTCGCGCCGCCCGCGCACGGGCACGGCGTTCACCAAGAACCAGCGGTAGCGCCCCGTCGCGCGCTCACGCAGGCGGTATTCCGCGGCGAACGGCTCGCCGGTGCGCAAGCTCTGGCGCCAGCGCTCGCGGATCACCGGCTCCTGATCGGGATCGAGCGCGGTGCGCAAGCCGGTTTCGCGCGAAGCATTGAGGTCGAAGCCCGTGTAGGCCACCCAGCGGTCGTTGACGTACTCGAAGTCGCCGTTCGCGTTCGTCGTCCAGATCAGCTGCGGCACGACGTTGGCGAGCGACGCGTAGCGCGCTTCACCGACTTCGAGCGCTTCGGCGGTGGAACGGCTGCGCGCGGCGAGCCGCAGCATGAGATCGTTGATCTTCGCGAGGAAGATCGCGAGCACGACGACCGCCGCGACGAGCTCCTCGACGCGCGCCGCGTACCAGCCGAACGAGTAGCGGCCCGACGACAGCTCGGCGCCCGTCACGATCGCGACGAAGCGCGCGAGCAGCACGACGCCCAGCCAAACCTGCGTCACGGTCTGCAGCCCGTTCGCGACGATCAGCACCGCCAGCAGCATCACCGCGGCGACGACCGGGATCACGACGCGCAGCCAGATCGGCTGGAACGCAGTGCCGTCGTTGGCCGACGGGAAGGCGTCGTGCCCGAGCGTCACTGCGATCGCGAAGCCGATGGTCACGAACAGCGTGCCGATCGCGAGCACGCGTACGCCGTTGCGCGACAGCCGCCAGCCGCGCCGCGCGGCGACGCCTTCCGCGATGAGGAACAGCGCGAAGCCGAACTGCGACGCGACGTAGAAATACGACGCGGTCTGCAGGCCTGCGCCGAGCAGTCCCGTGGACGAAAAGATGCCGGGGAACGTCAGCACGTAGAGCGTCTGCGTGAGCGCGGCGTACGCGTACGCGATCGCCAGCAGCGCGAGCTTGAGGTCGCGCTCGATCCGGTACTGCACGTACAGCAGCACCGTGGTGAGCACCAGCGCGACGATGCCCGCGCCGACCACGGTGGGCACGAACGCAGGGACCGCCGCGATCCGCAGCCGCGAGAAAGGAATCGACATGAGGAACAGCGTGACGATCGCGAGCGCGCTCACGGCGGCCCAGCGGCGGTCGCCGCCCGTCGCGGGCGCGGTCGCGATGTTCTCGATCGCGCGGCTCTCGAACGACCTCATGCGTGCTTCTCGATGCGTTCTGGTCGCTCCATGACCCTACTCAACTCAACCTTCGAGGACCGGACGCCGGCACGCGTACCGCGGCTGAAGCGAGCCCATTGCCACCCAGATTCTGCCCGCAGCGCCGTTCTTCCGCGCGAAGGACCGGAGCCGCCGAATCTAGCGCGGCGGCAGCGCTGCGGACGTATCGCGCCCGGCGGGACGGGTCGCGAACTGATCGACCGCTTCGGCTAGGGCTTCCTTGGTGATCTCCACCAGCCCGGCCGCGACGTTCGTTCCTTTGTGGACTTTGTTGGCGGTGGTGTAGGTTTTCCAGCGGACGGTCCCGGTGCAGTCGACGAGGTAGAGGCGCAGCGACGCGCGGATCGGTGAGCGGTCGAAGATCCCCGACGACGACACCACGCCGCCGACCACCGGGATGAAGCCGCTCAGGTTCCGTTCCTTCGACTGCTCGAACCGCAGCTGCGGCACGAGGATGCCCTCCGCGTTGTACGCGCCGCACATCTGGCGCGCCGTGCCGACCGCCTCGATCGGATCGATCGGGTGGAAACGGCGGAGCGGATGCGGCGCTCGGACAGGGCGGCCGTGAACGCCTGCGTCGCCTGCTTGAAGACGGGCTCGCTATCGCCCGGCTCGCCGAACGGCACGATGACGTAGAGCGGTCCGGTCGACTCGTCGATGGCGCGCGCCGGCGCGGCGGGCAGCGCGCCGAGCGCGAAGACGAGGCCGAGCGCGAGCCGTCGGAGCGCAGTACGACGCGAATTCCCGGTGAGCATGGCGTGCTCTCAACGTTCCCGGCAGCGCCGGGGTTCAGGCGCCGACGTCTTCGGTTACCCGAGCGCCGCCTTTCTCGGCGATGCGCCGCTCGATCAGGGCGATCCACGCGTCCATCCCGGCGCCGGTTCGGGCTGAGAGCTCCACGACCGTGACGTCCGGGTTGACGTCGCGGATGCTCGCGTACGCCGCGTCGCGGTCGAAGCCGACCGCTCCCGCGATGTCCATCTTGGTCAGCGCCACGACGTGCGACGTGTTGAACGCCAGCGGGTACTTGAGCGGTTTGTCTTCGCCTTCGGTCACCGAGAACACGACGACGCGCACGTCCTCGCCCAGGTCGTATTCCGCCGGGCAGATGAGGTTGCCGACGTTCTCGATGAAGAGCACGTCGAACGGTCCGGCGTCCCAGTCCTCGAGCGCCTTGCCGATCATGTCGGCGTCGAGCCGGCACTCCGCCGCAGTCGTGATCTGCCGCACAGGCGCGCCGTATTGCGAGAGCCGGCGCGCGTCGTTGTCGGTGGCTTGATCGCCGACGAGCACGCCGACGCGATGGCGGCCGCAGATGCGCGCGAGCGTTTCCTGCAGCAGCGTCGTCTTGCCCGAGCCGGGGCTCGACAGGAGGTTGACCACCAGCGTATGCGACGCGGCGAACCGGCTGCGCAGCGCGTCGGCCAGCGCCGCGTTCTTGCGCAGGATGCTCTGCTCGATCTGCACGACGCGATACTTCATTCTTCCGGGACCTCCATAGCGACGAGTTGCAATTCGCGGCCGCGCACGATCGTGGGACACGTTCTGCCGCAGTCGGGACAGACCAGCCCGCTCGCGGCGCGCGGCGCGCGCTCCGCGGCGCAGCGCTCGCAGAACACGATCAGCGGCACGTCCTCGATGCGCAGCGCGCTGTCCGCCGCAACCGTACCGGCGGTTGCCAGCTCCCAGGAGAATTTCAGCGCCTCGGGCGCGATCCCGCTGAGCGCCCCGACGCGCACGTGCACGGCGAGAATGCGATCGATACCGTCGCGCGCGGCGGTGTCTTGCACGCCTTCGAGAAGGCTCAGCGCGACCGACAACTCGTGCACCGAAACCTCCTTTCACGAGCGGAACCCTGAGAAATGCGGGGCTTGCGCGGCGACTTTCTTTACGGTACCGTAACGTACACACGGGCCGAGCGCAAGGGCGGACCAGGCGCGAAGCTCACGCACCAAACTCACGCTTCGGTTGCGCCGCACGTGCGCCGAGCGACATGACGCCGCATTCGCAGTACGGCACCACGTTCGCCCTCCCCGCATTGCTCGTCGCGATCGATCTCGGAGGCGCCAACGATGGCGATGACTGCGAGCGATGCGCTCGTCAACGTCTTGTGGATCCCGGCCGGCTTGAGCTGCGACGGCGATTCCGTCGCCTTGACCGGCGCGACGCAGCCCGCGATCGAAGAGATCGCGCTGGGACAACTGCCGGGTCTGCCGAGGGTCAAGTTCCACTGGCCGCTCATCGAGTACAGTTTGGGCGGCGAGGAGTTTCTCAAGGCGTTCTTCGCGGCGGAGCGCGGCGAGCTCGACCCGTTCGTGCTCGTGATCGAAGGCTCGATCGCCAACGAGTCGATCAAATCCGAAGGCTACTGGACGGGATTCGGCAACGCGCCGGGCACCGATCAGCCGATCACGTTCGCGGGCTGGATCGACCGGCTCGCGCCAAAGGCGTGGGCGGTGCTGGCGGCCGGGACGTGCGCGACATACGGCGGCATTCACGCGATGGCCGGCAATCCGACCGGCGCGATGGGCATCCTCGACTATCTGGGCTGGGACTGGAAATCCAGCGCCGGCGTGCCGATCGTGTGCGTGCCCGGCTGTCCGACGCAGCCCGACAACTTGTCGGAGACGATCCTGTATCTGCTGTGGCAGGCCGCCGGCAACGCACCGATGATTCCGCTCGACGAAGCGGGCCGCCCGACGTGGCTGTTCGGCGCGACGGTGCACGAAGGCTGCGACCGCGCCGGTTATTACGAGCAGGGCGATTTCGCGACGGTGTACGATTCGCCGAAATGCTTGGTGAAACTCGGCTGCTGGGGTCCCGTCGTCAAGTGCAACGTCACCAAACGCGGCTGGATGGGCGGCGTGGGCGGCTGTCCCAACGTCGGCGGCATCTGCATCGGCTGCACGATGCCCGGCTTCCCCGATAAGTTCATGCCGTTCATGGACGAGCCGCCGGGCGCGAAGCTCTCTTCAACGGTGAGCGGCATCTACGGCAACATGGTGCGCGGCTTGCGCGAGATCACCATGCGCACCGCGGACAAGGAACCGAAGTGGCGCCACAAGGGCGGCACGCTGACCACCGGCTACAAACCGCGCTCGTACTAGCGCTTCGTCCACTCACGTCAACGAGAGGGTTGCACCTTGGCTATCAAGGATCTGCCGAGCGCGTCGAGCGGCACCGAGAAATCACGTTTGGTCGAAATGTCGTGGGATCCGATCACCCGGATCGTCGGCAGCCTCGGCATCTACACCAAGATCGACTTCGCGGCGAAGAAAGTGGCGGAGTGCCACGCGACGTCGTCGATCTTCCGCGGCTACAGCATCTTCATGAAGGGCAAGGACCCGCGGGACGCCCACTTCATCACGTCGCGCATCTGCGGCATCTGCGGCGACAACCACGCCGTGTGCTCGGTGTACGCGCAGAACATGGCCTTCGGCGTGAAGCCGCCGGCGATGGGTGAGTGGATCACCAACCTCGGTGAAGCGGCCGAGTACATGTTCGACCACAACATCTTCCAGGAAAATCTGGTCGGCGTCGACTTCTGCGAGAATATGGTCAAAGAGACCAACCCGTCCGTTTGGGAGAAGGCGAAGAACACGCCCGCCCCCAGCGCGGGAATTCACGGCTACAAGACCATCGCCGACATCATGACGTCGCTCAACCCGTTCACGGGCGACTTCTACCGCCAGGCGCTGCAGATCAGCCGTTACACGCGCGAGATGTTCTGCCTCATGGAAGGCCGCCACGTCCACCCGTCGACGCTGTACGCGGGCGGCGTGGGCACGATCGCGACCAGCCAGCTCTTCACCGAGTACGCGTCGCGCCTGATGCGCTACATCGAGTACATGAAGATCTGCGTGCCGCTGCACGACGACCTGTTCGATTTCTTCTACGAAGCGCTGCCGGGCTACGAGCACGTCGGCGAGCGGCGCATCCTGCTCGGCTGCTGGGGCGCGTTCCAGGATCCGGACTACTGCGACTTCACGTACCGCAACATGACGAACTGGGGCCGCAAGATGTTCGTCACGCCGGGCGTCGTGGTCGACGGCAAGCTCGTGACCACCGACCTCGTGCAGATCAACCTCGGCATCCGCATCCTGCTCGGCCACTCCTACTACGACGACTGGCAGAACGAGGAGACGTTCGTGCCGACGGACCCGCTGGGCAATGCCGTCGACCGGCGCCACCCGTGGAACATGCACACGCTGCCGACGCCCAAGAAGCGCGACTTCGACAACCAGTACAGCTGGGTGATGTCGCCGCGCTGGTACGACGGCAAGGACTACCTCGCGCTCGACACCGGCGGCGGCGCGCTCGCGCGCATGTGGTCGACGGCACTCGCGGGGCTGGTGGACATCGGCTACGTCAAAGCGACCGGCAACAGCGTGCAGATCAATCTGCCCAAGACCGCGCTGCGCGGGCCGGTATCGTTCGAGTGGAAGACGCCCAAGTGGTCCAACACGCTCGAACGCGACCGCGCGCGCACGTACTTCCAGGCCTACGCGGCTGCCGCCGCACTGCACTTCCTTGACAAGGCGTTCGAAGAGCTGCACGCGGGCCGCACGAAGACGTGGGAGCCGTTCACGGTGCCGAAGGAAGCCATCGGCTGCGGGTTCACCGAAGCGGTGCGCGGCGTGCTCTCGCATCACATGGTCATCCGCGACGGCAAGATCGCGAACTACCATCCGTGGCCGCCCACGCCGTGGAACGGCAACCCGCGCGACATCTACGGTACGCCGGGTCCGTACGAGGACGCCGTGCAGAACACGCCGATCTTCGAAGAGAACGGGCCCGAGACGTTCAAGGGCATCGACATCATGCGCTCCGTGCGCAGCTTCGACCCGTGCCTGCCGTGCGGCGTGCACATGTACCTCGGCGAAGGGAAGACGATCGAGACGGTCCACTCGCCCCTGGCGCCCTTCGGCTGATGGCCGCGGCGGGTCAGGACGACCTCAGGAAACAGTCGGACCGCGTCGAGGCTTTGCTGAAGTCCTTCGACGCGGTCTCGACGCCGCGCCAAGCGCGCGAGCTCGCGGACGAGCTCGCGCGCACGCTCGTCACGCTGTACGGCACGGGGCTCGAGCGCGTGCTGGAGATCGTGCACGACTCGCTCAACGGCGAGTCGGCCGCGGTGTTCGACAAGCTGTGCGACGACCCGTTCGTCGAGAGCCTGCTGTGCCTGCACGACTTGCACCCGTACTCCGTTGAGGAGCGCGTGCAGCGCGCGCTCGACGGCGTGCGCCCGTATCTGAAGTCGCACGAAGGCGGCGTCGAGATCGCGCGAATCGACGGCGACGTCGTCGTGCTGCATCTGCAAGGCAGCTGCGACGGGTGCCCGTCGTCGGCGGCGACCGTGAAGCTTGCGGTGGAGAAAGCGATCCTGAACAAGGTGCCGGAGATTCGCGAAGTGCGCGCGGAGAACGTTGCGCCCTCCATCGCCGTCGCTGACGCGAAGTATGACGTGTGTCCCGTCGAAACCGAGGACGAGCAAGGGCGCGCCGTCATCTCGCTGGCGGGCTGACATGGAGATGGACCGCGCGCCGGGCGATTTCGCCTCGCTCCAGCGTCTGCTCCGCAAGCCCAAACCGCAAGCGCCCGGCGAGCGCTGCGACTACTGCGCCGAGCCTGTGCCATCGGAGCACGGCCATCTGATCGACCTGCAAGCGCGGCGCATCATGTGCAGCTGCCGGCCGTGCTACCTGGTGTTCGAGCCGTCGGGCGCGGCGCAAGGCCGCTACAAGACGGTGCCGACGCGCTACGCCGAGATCGCGGACTTCAGCGTCGCCGACGCGGCATGGGATCAGCTCGGGATTCCGATCGGCCTTGCGTTCTTCTTCTACAATTCGATCGAAGCGCGCACCGTCGCGCTGTATCCCGGTCCCGCCGGCGCCACCGAGTCGCAGCTCGACCTCGCGGCGTGGAACGCGATCGCCGGCGAGCACCCGCTGCTCGCGACGCTGGAGCCGGACGTCGAGGCGATCGTCGTGCTGCGGCGTCACGGCGTGTCGCGCTGCTTCATCGTGCCGATCGACGCCGCGTACAAGCTGGTCGGCATCATTCGCACGACGTGGAAAGGCTTCGACGGCGGCGAGGAGGCGTGGAGCCGCATCGACGCGTTCTTCGACGACGTGCACGAGCGCAGCGAGGGGCGCGAACCCGCCCGGGGCCGCTGGTGAGCGAGCTCTCCTTCTTCATCACCGGCGCACACACGGAGCGCTATGCGGCCGCACCGCAGCTCACGCTGCGGGTGCGCGTGGCGGAGACGAGCGGCGTGCCGGTGTACGCCATGACGTTGCGCGCGCAAATTCGCATCGAGCCGCAGCTGCGCCGGTACGACACGGGCGAGTCCGATCGTTTGCTGGAGCTCTTCGGCGGGCCCGAGCGCTACGGCGACACGCTCAAGAGCGTGCTGTGGACGCACGTCTCGCAGACGGTGCTCGCGTTCGAAGGCGAGACCGAGTTCGACCTCACGATCCCGTGCAGCTACGACTTCGAGGTGGCGGCGCACAAGTACCTGACGGCGCTGCGCAACGGCGAGATCCCGCTGATCGTGATGTTCAGCGGCACGGTGTTCGTGCGCGGCAAAGACGGCACCGTGCAGACGGAGCTCGTGTCGTGGTCGAGCGAGGCGCGCTATCGGCTGCCCGTCGCGGTGTGGCGCGAGACGATGGACGCGTATTTTCCGAACAGCGCGTGGCTGCGGATCGACCGCGACACGTTCGACGAGCTGTACCGCTTCAAGGTCGCCGGCGGCTTCTCGACGTGGGAAGCGGCGCTCGCGCGCTTGTGCGGAGACGCGAAGAGCACGCCGTGACGATTCCCGACAGCTCGTCGAACGGACGGGACGACGTCGCGGACATCTTCGCGCCTGCGCTGTCCGTGGCCAATGCGGTGCTGTACGAAGGGTATCTGCTGTATCCGTACACCGCCTCGGCGCCGAAGAACCGCATCCGCTGGCAGTTCGGCGTCGTGGTGCCGCGTGCGTACCTGAGCGCGAACACCGGCGAGACGGCGGAGCAGCAGACCGAGGTGGTGCTCGAAGCCGATGACGCTGCGACGGCGAGCCTGACGGTGCGGCTGCGGTTCTTGCAAGTCGAGGCGCGGCGCGTCCAGGCACTGCGCGGCGGCGCGTTCGAGCCGGTCGAGTCGCTCAAGGTCGACGGGACGACGTATCTGACGTTCGACGAAGCGTTCGAGCGCGAGCTGAACGCGACGTTCGGCATCGCGCCGGATACCGAGCAGATCGTCCCGATCGCGATCGACGGCGGGACCAGCGAAGAAGCGCTGCGCGATACCGCCGGCACGGTGCTCGGGCGCGTCATGCGCGAGCGCTGGCCGCTGACCGGAACGCTGGCGCTGCGTTGCGACGCCGTGCAAGGCGCGGATTCGTTGCGGATGCTGCGCGTGCGGGTCGAGAACGAGTCGGGCGTCGTTGCGGGCGAGCGCAGCGGCGCGCTGCGCACCGCGTTCGTGTCCACGCACGTGCTGCTGGCGGCGCACGGCGCGCGCTTCGTTTCGGTGCTCGATCCGATTCCGGCGGCGGCCGAGGCGACCAAAGCGCTGAAAAACCGGCACGTCTTTCCGGTGCTGGTCGGCGACAAAGCCGCTGACGAGCAGCGGGCTGCGCTGATGCTGTCGTCGCCCATCATCCTATATGACTTTCCGGCGGTCGCGCCGCAGACCGACTCCGATGCGTTCGACAGCACGGAGATCGACGAGCTGCTCACGCTGAGCGTGCTGAGCCTGCCCGACGCCGAACGCGACGAGGCGCGCGCCACCGATCCGCGCGCGCGCGCGATCATCGAGCGCGCGGAGAGCTTCAGCATGCAGGATCTCGCGCGCGTGCACGCGGGCTCCCTGTACCATCTCAAATCGGCGTCGCCGGCCGGCAACGAGCTCCTCGCCGCGCACGATCCGTTCGCGATGACCGATCCGACGGTTGCGGTCGCTCCGTTTGCGGCAAACGATCCGTTCCCGGCGAATCAACCGTTTCCGGCGCGCACGCCGATCGGCGCCGACCCGTTCGGCAGCGGCGATCCGTTCGCGGCGATCGACGTGCCGTCCATCGACTGCGTGTTCGTCGACGGCGTCAAGGTTTCCAAGGGCTCGTCGGTGCGGCTGCATCCGAAACGGCGCGCCGATGCGTGGGACATGTTTCTGCGCGACAAGGTCGCGACGGTGCGCGCGATTCACCAGGACGTCGAGGACGTCACGTACGTCGCGGTCACCGTCGACGAGGATCCCGCCAGCGACCTGCACGACTGGTACGGCCGTTCGTTCTTCTTCTATCCCGACGAAGTCGAGCCGCTCGAGGCCGCGTCGTGAGCGAGCCGGTCAGAGATGCGCAACCGCCGGTGCCGGACGGCGGCCCGCACGTGCGAGTGCTCGTGGCGGGGGTCGGCAACGTGTTCTTCGGCGACGACGGCTTCGGTCCCGAAGTCGCGCGCGTGCTCGCGCAGACGCCGGTTGCCGGCGCGAAAGTCGAAGACTTCGGGATTCGCGGGCTGCATCTGTCGTACGAGCTGCTCAACGGGTACGAGCATGCGATCATCGTGGATGCCGTGCCGCGCGGCGACGTGCCGGGCACGCTCTACGTGATCGAGCCCGACGCGACCGTCGTTCCGGCGACGCCCGACGCGCACCGTATGGACTTGGGCAACGTGTTCGCGTACCTGCGCGTGCTCGGCGGCGAGCCGCCGCCGATCACCATCGTCGGGTGCGAACCGGAGAACATCGAGCCCGGCATGGGGCTGTCGCCGGTTGTCGCGCGTTCCGTCGACGGCGCGGCCGCGCTCGTTCGCCGTCTCATCGATCAACTGGACTCGCAAGTGCGGGTCGCAAACCAGCACCCGCAGGCGCGGGTCGCAAACCAGCCGCTCGCGGCGCAGGCGCGCGAGACCACCGGAGGTTCGACATGGTCAAAGCAGTAGTCCGCAGCGGCATCGCGCTCGCGTTCGCCGTCTTCGCCGCTCGCCAGCTCCTCTACGGCGGGCGCGATCTGGCCCGCTACAACAAGATGCGTGACATGTCGGGCGATCCGCCGCTGGGTACGCCGTCCGGGGACAAGCCCGAGACGAACGCGCAGGCGCGCACGAGCAACCCGTTCGTGATGCTGATGAGCATCCCGAGCGATCTGCAGCGCTACCTCAAATTGAAGTCCATGTAAACGACTCCGCGTCGCTGGCGGTGAAGGAAGATAAGCTGAAGTGTGTCTTGCGATCCCGGGTCAAGTGGTCGAGTTCGTCGTCGAGCAGCCGGCGCTGGTGAAGGTCGACGTGGGCGGCGTGCGCCGCAACGTCAACGTCGGCTTGCTCGAAGACGGTGAGCTCGCGCTGGGCGACTGGGTGCTGATCCACGTCGGCTTCGCGCTCAGCAAGGTCAGCGAGAAAGAAGCGGCGGACCAGCTCAAGATGCTGCGCGCGATGGGCGAGGACGAACTCGCAATGGAAGAGGTCCGCGGCTACACGTTCGCCGCGGACAACGGTGAACGATCATGACGACCATGAAGTACGTCGACGAGTTTCGCGATCCCGCGCTCATCACCGCGGTAGCGCATGAGATCGCGCGCACCGTCGACCCGGCGCGCCATTATCGCATCATGGAAGTGTGCGGCGGGCACACGCACTCGATCTACCGTCACGGGCTGCGCGACATTTTACCGGATAACGTCGAGCTCGTGCACGGGCCGGGCTGCCCGGTGTGCGTGCTGCCGACCGGACGCGTCGACGACGGGCTCGCGGTCGCCGCGCATCCCGACACGATCCTAACGTGCTTCGGCGACATGATGCGTGTGCCCGGAACGAAGGGCACGCCGCTGGAGCTGAAAGCGCGCGGGGCCGACATCCGCATGGTGTATTCACCGCTCGACGCGCTCAAGCTCGCGCAGGACAACCCGGACAAACACGTCTGCTTCTTTGCGATCGGTTTCGAGACGACTGCGCCGTCCACTGCGCTCACGGTGCTGCGCGCGCGCGAGCTGGGCGTGAAGAACTTCTCGGTGTTCGTCAACCACGTGACGATCGTGCCGGCGATTCGCGCGATCCTCGACTCGCCGGACATGCGGCTCGACGGCTTCGTCGGGCCCGGTCACGTCGCGACGATCACTGGCTGCCGGCCGTACGAGTTCATCGCGAACCACTACGGCAAACCCGTCGCGGTGGCCGGGTTCGAACCGCTCGATCTGCTCGAAGGCATCCTGATGGTGCTGCGCCAGATCCGCGCGGGCGAAGCGAAGGTGGAGAACCAGTACAAACGCATCGTGCCGTGGGAAGGCAATCCCGCGGCGCTGCGCGCGCTCGCGGCGGTGTTCGAGCTGCGGCCGTTCTTCGAATGGCGCGGGCTGGGGTTCATCTCGCAGTCGGCGCTCAAGCTGAAATCGTCGTTCGCCGACTACGACGCCGAGGTGCGCTTCGCGCTGCCCAACGTGCGGGTGACCGATCCGCGCGCGGCGCAGTGCGGCGAGATCCTCAAGGGCGTCCTCAAGCCGCCGCAGTGCAAGCTGTTCGGCAAAGAGTGCAATCCGGAGCATCCGGTCGGCGCGCTGATGGTGTCGAGCGAAGGCGCGTGCGCGGCGTACTACCGCTACGCGCGCGTCGAGGAGCGCAGCGACGAGGCTGTCAACGCCTGACATGACCAACGGAGCTTCCAGCGTGGCGACCTCCGCCGGACCACGGCGGCCGCGTTTCACCGACACGCAGATCGAGATGTCGCACGGTGCCGGCGGCAAGGCGTCGCGGCGGCTCGTCGAGGGGCTGATCGCGCCCGCGTTCGCGAACCCGGTGCTCGCGACGCTGTCCGACGCGGCGGTGTTCTCGCTGGGCGGCACGCGCGTCGCGACGACCGCTGACGGCTACGTCGTCAAGCCGCTGCGGTTTCCCGGCGGTTCGATCGGCGAGCTCGCCGTGAACGGCACGGTGAACGATCTCGCCGTCTCGGGCGCGCGCGCGACCGCGCTGATGGCGTCGTTCATCCTCGAAGCGGGGCTGCCCAGCGACGTGCTGCGCGCGGAAGTGCAAGCCATGGCCGACGCGGCGGCGCGCGCAGGCGTACCGATCGTCGGCGGCGACACGAAAGTCGTCGAGCACGGCATGTGCGACGGGATGTACGTCACGACGTTCGGCGTCGGCGCGGTCGACGAACGGCTGACGCTCGATCCGCGCTCCGTGCGCGCCGGCGACAAGGTGCTGCTGAGCGGGCCGATCGGCGACCACGGCATCACGATCCTGCTCGCGCGCGGCGAGCTCGACCTCGAAGCGGACCTGCGCTCGGACACGCGCTCGGTGTGGCCGTTCGTCGCGGCGCTCATCGAGGCGTGCGCGGGCGGCGTGCGCTGGATGCGCGATCCCACGCGCGGCGGCGTCGCGACCGCGCTGAACGAATTGGCGCGCGACTGCGGCTTGGGCATCGTGCTGCGCGAGGAAGACGTGCCGCTGCGGCGCGAGGTGCGCGGCGCGTGCGAAGTGCTCGGGCTCGATCCGCTCCACATTGCGAACGAAGGCCAAGTGCTCGCCGTGATCGCGGCCGAGGACGCGGAGCGCGCGCTCGACGCGTTCCGGTCCACGCCCGGCGGCGACGGCGCGTGCTTCATCGGCGACGTGCGCGCGGAGCACGGCGGCTCGGTGATCGGAATAACGCCGTACGGCGGCACGCGGTCGATCGACATGCTCGTCGGCGACCCGCTGCCGCGCATATGCTGAGCACGCACAGCGCCGCCTCGCTCGCGGCGCGTCTGGCGGCGCAACTGCGCGCGCGCAACGACGTGCTGCGCGCGTTCTTCGAGGCGGAGGCGCCGCGGCTGGCGCGCGCGTCGCAAGAGATCGCGGAGCGCTTCGCGCGCGGCGGCCGGCTGTACGCGTTCGGCAACGGACCGTATGCGACCGACGCCGCGCACGTGTCGGTGGAGTTCATTCACCCCGTGATCGTCGGCAAGCGCGCGCTGCCCGCGATGGACGCCAGCGCGGCGCCCGAAGCGTTCGTCGCAGCGCTCGTCGGGCCGGACGACATGGCGATCGCGTTCGGCCCGCCCGAAGGCGACTTGCGCACCATCGCCGCGCTGCGGCACGCGCGCCGCCGCGGCGCGTACACGCTGGCCTGGCCGGGGATCGAGGCGGACTACAGCGTGACGTCGCCCACCGAAGACGAGCACATGCACCAGGAAGCGTTCGAGGTGCTCGGCCACACGCTGTACGAGAGCGTGCACGTGTTCCTCGAGCACCGGCGCGAGCTGGGCGACGACGTGGGCGCGTCGTCGTTCCTGTATCCGTATCTCGGCTCGGCGCAGCCGGACGCGAACGCGATCGTCGACGGCGTCGCGGCGTCGGTCGTCGAGAAGGCGCGGGACGGCGAACGGCTGCGCCACGAGATCGCGGCCGAACAAGCGGACACGATCGCGGCGGCGGTCGTGGCGATCGCCGAGCGCATCGCGCGCGGCGGCCGGCTGCTGATCTTCGGCAACGGCGGCTCCGCGACGGATGCGACGGACTTCGCGCTGGACTGCGTGCTGGACGCGCCCGGGATGCGCGCGGTGCCGGCGATCTCGCTCGCGGCGGAACCCGCCGTCTTGTCCGCGATCGCGAACGACGTTGGTGCGGAGTTGACGTTCCTGCGGCAGCTCATCGCGCAGTCGCGTCCGGACGACGTCGCGTTCGCGATGTCGACCAGCGGCGGCTCGAAGAACGTCGTCGCGGCGCTGGAGGAGGCGCGCAAGCGCGGGTTGCTCACCGTCGCGCTGCTCGGTTACGACGGCGGCGAGATCGTGCGGCGCGGCCTGGCGGATCACGCGATCCTCGTGCGCTGCGACTACATCCCGCGCATTCAAGAAGCGCAGGCGGCAGTGTATCACGTGATGCGCCGCGCGCTCGCGGAGACACCGGCTTGATGCTCGAGCTGTACGGAACGACGACGTGCCCGTACACGGCGGAGCTTCGCGAGGATTTGGAGTTTCGCGGGCGCGACTTCGTGGAGTACGATGTCGACAGCGACACCGATGCGCTGCGCCGAATGACGGCTTTGGCGGGTGCGAGCGGTGCGGCGGCCGTGCCGGTGCTGGTGGAAGACGGCCGCGTGCTGCAGGTGGGGTACAACGGGCGGTCGTGCTACGTCACCGTGCGAGGCGACGCGACGACCTGATGCCCGCGGCGGGCGCGCTCGATCTGAGGATTCGCGGCGTCGTGCAAGGCGTCGGCTTCCGTCCCTTCGTGTACCGGCTTGCGCGGCGTCACGCGCTCGCAGGCTGGGTGCTCAACGGCGAGAGCGGCGTCGTCGTGCACGTCGAGGGTGCGCCCGATGCGCTCGACGCGTTCGCGCGCGCGGTCGTCGAGCAGGCGCCGCCGGCGGCGACCGTGGCATCGGTCCACACGACGACCGGCACGCTCGAAGGCTACCGCGACTTCATGATTCGCGCGAGCGATCCGACGGCGGACCGCATCACCGCGCGGATCGCACCCGACATGGCGGTCTGCGACGAATGCGTGCGCGAGCTATTCGATCCCGCGGACCGGCGCTATCAGTACCCGTACATCAACTGCACGAACTGCGGGCCGCGCTACAGCATCACGCTCGCGCTGCCGTACGACCGCCCTGCGACGACGATGGCACCGTGGCCGATGTGCACGCAGTGCGCGGCGGAGTATCACGATCCGGCTGACCGACGTTTTCATGCGCAGCCGATCGCGTGCCCGGCGTGCGGGCCGTCGTACGTGCTGCGCACCGGCGGGGGCGGCGGACTCGCTGCCGGTGCCCGTGACGGTGACAGCAGCGGTGGCGGTTACGAGTTGCGCGCGATGAGCGCTATCGAAGCGGCGGCAGCGTTGCTGCGTGACGGTGCGATCGTCGCCGTGAAAGGCATCGGCGGCTATCATCTCGCGTGCGACGCGGCGAACGCGATGGCGGTAGGTGCGTTGCGCGAGCGAAAGTACCGCAAGGAACGGCCGTTTGCCGTGATGACGCGCGACCTCGAGACGGCTCGTACGCTGATCGAACTGGACGCCGAAGCGCAAGCGCTGCTGACGTCAGTTCCGCGGCCGATCGTACTCGCGCCGGCGCACCGCACATTCGAGGGCGTCGCGCCGGACAACCGCGAGCTAGGCGTGATGCTGCCGTACGCGCCGCTGCATCACCTGCTGTTCGCTTGCGGCGCGCCGGCGGTGCTTGTGATGACGAGCGCGAACCGCTCCAGCGAGCCGATGGCGTACGACGACGACGAGGCCGTCGCGCAGTTGGCGGGCATCGCGGACGCGTTCCTGATCGGCGAGCGCCGGATCGCGCGGCGCGTCGACGACTCCGTCGCGCGCGCTTCGACTGGCTCGGGACACGCGGCGGTAGAGACATCGGTGCTGCGGCGAGCGCGCGGGCTGGCGCCACAGGCAATCGCGACGATCCCGTCGACGCGGCCCATCCTCGCGGTGGGCGGCGATCTCAAGAACACGGTTGCGCTCGTCGTGGACGGACAGGCTTTCGTCAGCCAGCACGTCGGCGACCTCGACCACCTTCCGTCGCGCGAAGCGTTTGAGGAGACCGTGCACGACCTTTGCACGATGTACGCGATCCGCGAGGACGAGCTGCTCATCGCGCACGATGCGCACCCTGAATACGCGTCAACCGCGTACGCGCGCGCGATGCCCGGCGAGCACGTCGCCATTCAGCACCATCGCGCGCACGTCGCAAGCGTGCTCGCTGAACGCGGCGAGTGGGATCGCGACGTGCTGGGCGTCGCGTTCGACGGCACCGGGTACGGCGACGACGGCACGATCTGGGGCGGCGAGTTCTTCACGGGCAGCGTGCGCGGCGGTTTCGCGCGCGTCGCGCATCTCCGCAGCGCACCGTTGCCGGGCGGCGACGCCGCGGCGCGGTTTCCGGCGCAGGCGGCGGCGGGCTTTCTCTCCGAGCTGTCGGATGTGCCCGACCTCACCGCCGCGCCCTTCGGGTTCCCCACGCGTTACGAACACGCGCGCGCGATGATCGCGAAGAACGTGCGCCTATTCCGGACGACGTCGATGGGACGATTGTTCGACACCGTCGCGGCGCTGCTCGGATTCACCCGCGAGATCACGTTCGAAGGCCAAGCGGCGATGTGGCTGGAGCATCTCGCCGCCAGCGCCGCAGAGACAGCGCCGTACGAGTTTCCGCTGCGCGACGGCGAGCTCGACTACCGTCCGCTGCTTGCGGCTATCGTCTACGACCACGCGCGCGGTCGCGACGCCCGGACGATCGCACGCGCGTTTCACGCGTCGGTCGCCGATGCGGTCGTGTGCGTGCACGGCGCGCTCGGCGCGGGCAAACCCATCGCCGCGTCCGGCGGGGTCTTTCAAAACCGGCTTCTCGCCGAGTCGCTGCAGGCGCGGCTCGGTCCGACGCTGTGGCTCAATCGCGTCGTGCCGGCCAACGACGGGGGCCTTTGCCTCGGCCAGGCCGCGCTGGCCGCCAGATGCACTCGAGCTTGAGCGTACCCACGAACGATTCAGCAACGCCGTTCTGCTTAGGCGCGGCCGTCCACCGTCTCCCTGACGTGCCGGCTGATGGGAGCGGCTGCATGATCAGCTCAGCGTGGTGGCGTGGATAGGGCTAAGCAGATCCACCAGCCTTTTGCAGCGCCGCCGGCTCTTCCATCGTTCGAATGACATAGTCGTCGAAGAGCGGTACGGTGAAAGCCGTTTCGCCGCGCCCGATGCCGTAAATCATTCCCTTGCGCTGTAACGCTTGACGAGTGGGTGCAACGCTTTCGACGTTGCGCTTCATACGCTGCGCCACTTCGCCAGAACGGTGTGACCCGGGACCTAGGCTCGCCAACGCATAGACATAGACCCGCTCTGCACGCGTAAGATTGTCCGCACGCACGCGGAAAAAGCTCGTATCGAGTTTCGCTTGTACGAGTCGTTGCGCACTTGCGACGTCCTGCGCCGATATCGTCCGCGACGACTCATCAGCAGCATTCCAGGATTCCGCTGCCCAGACTTGGATAAAATATGGATACCCGTGAGTCGAAGCGACAATCGCGTCGAGCGCGTCGTCACTTACTCGTACACCGAGGTTGTGTGCGGGCTCGGATATGGCCCTTTTCGCGTCAGTTTCAGTCAACGAGCCGACCTGCGGAAAATCGAAGAGACGCTCGGAGTAGGACTTTGCTTCGCCCGCAAGAGCGGCAATTTGAGGCAAGCCGGTCCCGATAACGACGATCGGCAACTCCTTCTGGTTCGTTCTGTGGAGCGCCATGATGACGGCACCGAGCTCCGAGGTCGTGAGATATTGAACCTCGTCCAACGCGATCAAGACGCCGGTTCGACGGTCCCGTGCAGCTTCGCCCACGGATACGAAGACGTCGGTCAAGTCTTCCGCGAGATCGCCACTATCGGCCGAACCGCGTTGGGGATCGACCCCCATACTAAACGTAAGATGGCCGTCGGGCGAAAGCTTCAACGCAAAGCTGCTCAACACGCTCATCGCATCACGAACTCGCTGAGACATCGCTCCCATGCGGTCCAGTTCAAAAAGGACCTGTCGCAAACGAAGGCTGAGCTTCGTCGGAAGGCCACCTGTCTTTTCGCACTCGATCACCGCGCTCTTGTAGCCGAGCCCAGCCGACATCTCGACGAACCGATTCAAAAGGACCGTCTTGCCGACCCCGCGGAGCCCCGTTGCAAGCATGCTCTGTCCGGTACGGCCATCCAGTACGCGATGAAGCAGCACGTCCGTCTGAGAGATCAGTTCGTCTCGTCCGACCAGGGCCGGCGGCTTAACCCCGGCGTTCGGCGTGAACGGATTCTTGATGGGGTTCAAGCGTTCTTACCTCGTCTTATGGATTTTCGATAAGACGAGGTAAGTTTCATTTAATCTCCGCGGGCGGCGCGTTTAAGGTTTCGCTTGCTCGCTTGTGGCGGACGGCCGTTTTGGCACCACCCGTGGTCGGTGTTCAGCGCGGCGACAGCTTGGCCGTCTACGCCCGGCGTGCTGCGGCGCTGTCCCGGTTCAGTCGGCAGCCGTTGGTCGCAGCCGTAGCCGCGCGATCATCTGCTGCGTCGGCAGCTTCAGGTCGGTCGCAAGGCGCAGCGCCGCGAGCATCTTTACCGTCAGCCAGGTCACGTCGAACTCGTACCAGCGCAGGCCGTGGCGCGCCGAGAACGGGAACGCGTGGTGGTTGTTGTGCCAGCCTTCGCCCCAGCCGAGCAGCGCGACCCACCAGCAGTTCGTCGAGCGGTCGTCGGTGCGGAACGAGCGGTAGCCGATCGTGTGCGCAGCGCTGTTCACGAGCCACGTGAACTGATACACGAGCGCGAGCCGCACGAACACGCCCCAGATCACCCACGACACGCCGCCGAATGCGAAGAGCACGGCGGCCAGCGCGAGCGTCAAGCCCAGGTGCCACTTGTCGAGGAAGCGGTAGAACGGGTCCGCGTACAGATCGGCGGCGTAGCGCTGCTTCTGCTCCGGCGTCAGCACGTTCGGGTTGGGCATCACCATCCACAGGAAGTGCGACCAGCGGAAGCCCGCGTTCGCGTCGTGCGGGTCGCCTTCGCGGTCGGTGTGCGCGTGGTGGGCGCGGTGCGTTGCGACCCATTCGATCGGCGAGCCCTGCAGCGCGAGGCAGCCGCATATCGTCGCGAAATACTCCAGCGGTTTCCACAGGCGCATGCTGCGGTGCGTGAGCGTGCGGTGGAAGCCCAGCGCAATGCCGATGCCGCCGGTGACGTAGATCAGCACCGCCATCACGATCAGCGACGACCAGTGGAAGAACCCCGGCCAGAACGCCGCGAGCGCGGCGACGTGGATGAGGACCAGCACCGTGCCGGCGATGACGTTCCCGTTGCGTGAACCCATGTGGTCGAAGTAACTCCTGACGAACGGTGCCGGATTGAGCTGAATGACCGGCGCTCGGTTGCTGGCGACCAAAGGTCGCGGTCCGCTAACGTCCTGATCGGCAGATCGTTTCAGCGGCCGTATCGGCACGACGATCGTTCTGACGCCGTCAGGCGTATGCGCGATCCTCTTCACGGATGCGCCACCAGAGCATCGCGAAGTTCAGCGCCGCGAAGAGCGCCGCGTGCCACACCAAGCCGAGCGCCAGGGAGACGCACGGGATCTCCAGCGCGACGACGAGGTAGTTCGGGTGGCGCACGAAGCGGAACGGGCCCGACGTGACCGGCGCGACGCCGGGCGCGACGATGATGCGCGTCGTCCAGCGCCGTCCCAGCGTGAGCAGAACCCAGAGCCGGGCGATCTGCAGCAGCGCGAACGCGGCGACGAACGGCGCCGACGCCGCGTGATTCCAACCGAAGAGCCACAGCGTCGCCAGCCACGTCGCGTGCAGCGCGACCATCGCGGGATAATGGCCCGCGCCGCGCTCGTACGCGCCGTGCAGCAGCAGCGCTTTCGTATTGCGCGACGCGATGACGAGCTCGCTCAGGCGCTGCAGCGTGAGAAACGCGAGCAGCAGCGTGCCGCTGGTCACGGCGCGTGTTCGAGCGCGACGAAGCTCGCGGTGAATCCTGGGCCGAGCGCCGCGAACACGGCGAGCGGCGGCAAACCGGCCTGCAGCGCACGTTCGAGCACGAAGAGCGCCGTCGGCGACGACATGTTGCCGAAGTCGCGCATGACCGTGCGCTCGTGGTCGAGGGTGCCGGCGGCGACGCCGAGCGCGGTCTCGAGGGCGTCGAGAACCTTCGCGCCGCCCGGGTGGCAGATGACGCGGTCGACCTGGCGGCCGTCGAGGTCCATGCGCGCAACCGCGCCGTCGTACGCGTCGCGATAGCGCGCCGCGACGAACGACGGCAGCGAGCGCGAGAGCGATACGCCCAGGCCGACCTCGTCGACGCTCCAGCCCATCACGTCGAGCGTGCGCGGCCAGAGATGTTCGGTCGAGCCGATCACGACCGGGCCGGCGCCGTCGCGGCTCGACACGATTCCGGCAGCGGCGCCGTCGGCGAACAGCGAGCTCGCGATGACGTCGGCCTTCGTCGCGCGGTCGATGCGAAATGCCAAGCTGCACAGTTCGACCGCGACGAGCAGGACCGTGGTGTTCGGCCGGCCGGCGGCAAGGCGCGCGGCGAGCCCGAAGCCGGACACGCCGCCCGCACAGCCCAGGCCAAACACCGGCACGCGCATCACGTCAGGGCGAAAACCGAGCGCGGGCAGCATGCGCGCGTCGATGCTCGGCGTCGAGATCCCCGTCGACGACACGAACACGACGGCGTCGATCTGCGACGCGTCCAGCGCTGCCGCGGCAAGCGCCGCGCGCGTGACGCGCTCGAACAGCGCCGACGCGCCGTGCACGTACGCGCTCGTGCGATCGGCCCAGCCCTGCGGCTCGTGGAACCACGACGGCGGGACGGTGGTGTAGCGCTTCTCCACGCCGGTCGACGCGAACACGCGCGACAGTCGGTCGTAGTCCGCCATGCGCGACGCAAAGAAGCCGCGCGCGAGGTCCGCGGCGGCGGCTTGGTCGATCACGTGCTCGGGGACGGCGGTGGCGACGGTTACCAGGTGAACAGGAGGAGCGGGTTGGGCGACCATTGCGAGCTTTCCGGCGCCGGTGAAAGCGCGCTGATGAACAACGTACCCGCGCGCATGCCGGATTGGACGAAGGGTCGCGCCGGATTGGACGACGGCCGAAACGAAAGCGAGCCGACGATGCTGCGCTCGCTTGCCGCGCTCTTCGCTTGCTTTGCGTTCGCGTTTGCGGTCGCGGGGTGCACGCGTGCGCAACCGGAATCAGGCTCGCAGCTCGGATCGCTCGCGCAGGCGGGTTCGCCGCCGCCCGCGCCGCTTGCCGGAACCGAACCGATTCGCATCGTGATTGGAGCGCCGGTCGTCGTCGCGCACGGTGCGGCGCGGCCGGTGTTCGACGCGACGTTTCCCGCGGCGCTGCGCGGCGTGCGCATCGAGGCGAGCGCGAGCGGCACCGCGTACGTGGTTGCCGGGCGGCGGCTGCACGCGGTCGATCTCGCCGCCGGCACCGAGCGCTGGACGAGTGCGGACGACGTCGATGGCGGTGCGATCGCGGCCGGCGACCGGCTGGTGTTCGCGCCGATCGCGTCCGGTGCGGCCTCAACGGCGTACGCGGGCTACGACGTCGCGACCGGACGGCGCGTGCTCACGCTGGCGGACACGTACGGCGGCGCGATCGTCGACGGCGTGCTCTATGCACGCGGGCGCCGGGGTTTGGGGGCGTTCGACCTGTCGGACGGTCACGCGATCTGGCGCACGCGCGAGGTGACCGGCGGGGCCGGACAGCCGCCGGTGGTGGTCGGCACGACGCTGCTGCAAGACTTCTGGAACAGCGGCGCTACGATGTCGAACGCGATCTTTGCGATCGACGTGCGCACCGGGCATGTGAAGTGGTCGCGGACGAACGGCCCGCATCCGATCGGGTACGGCGACGGCTTCATCTACATGGACACGACGCCGTGCGGATCGATGTACTGGTGCTTTCATTCGCTCGACGTCGATGCGGTCGACCTTGCGACCGGGAAGTCGCGCACGCACGTCTCGTACCTGCTCGACGACGTCACCGACACGACGCCGCAGGGCGGGATGGTCGCGGCGGCCGATCCGCACGTTGCCGGCGGCTACGTGTACTTCCGCTTACACGGCCGCTGGTACCGGTACGACATCCCGCGCGCTCCGGCGCACGCGCACGGCGTGCGGTTGGACGGGATCACGCCGCGCGCGTGGTTCGGCGACGGCACGCTACTCGCGACGCACGGCGACGAGCTCGATGTGGTACGTTCGTTTCCCGACCGCATCGAACTGCACCGGCTTGCGCGCGGTGCGTTGCGCTCGGCGGTCGTCGTGCGCGCGGGCGGGACGCGGTATATGGTCGCCGGTGAGGAGCTCGTCGCGGTCGATTCCGGCGCGACGCGCGCGCGCGTCGTGGGGCGCGTGCCGTGCGCGGCGGTGGTCGATCTGCTGGCGTGGGGATCGCGCGTCGCGGTGCGCTGCGCAGCGGACGCAGGCGGTGCGGAACGCGTGCTCGGGTTCGACGATCTGCCGGACGGCTCGCCGCCTACGGCGCGAGGATCTTCTCCATCGCCATGACGTCCACGAAGCGGCCGTCCAGCCGGCCCTGCTCGCGGAATGTTCCGACCTCGCGGTAGCCGAGCTTGCGATAGAGGCCTTGGCCGCCGGAATTGAACGCGAACGTGAACAGTACGATCTTGTGGAACTCGTTCGCCTGCGCGGTGTTCTCCAGTGCGCGCAGCAGCAGCGAGCCGACGCCGGTGCCGCGCGCGTCGCGCGCGACGTACACCGACAGATCGGCGACGCCGCGGTACGCGCAGCGATGCGAGTAGGGGTTCAGCGACGCCCAGCCCTCGACGCCGCCGCCTGCGTTCTCCGCGACCAGCACGGCATAGCGGTCCTGGTGTGCTGCCCACCACTGCGCGATGTCGTCGGCGGTTTTGGGATCTTCGTCGAGCGTCGCGATCCGGTCTTCGATGCCTTCGTTGTAGATGCGCCGGATCGCGTCGAGATCGGCGCCGGTCGCGTGACGGACCTGCAGCGTCGCGTGCGTCACGGCCGCAGTTGCTTGACGTATTCCTGCAGGCGGCGCGTCATCGTGCTGAATGCGGCGCGCACGGCAAGCTGCGGGTCTTTGTGGCCCTCGCGCTCTTCGGATTTGTGAACCCGCTCCGGCTCGTCGTCGCTGGCCGGCGGCGCGGGGCGAACGTCGTCGGTATGGTTTACGACGAGCTCGGTTCCCGGCAGGCTCACGTCGATGCGCACGTTGAACGGCGAGCCGTGCTTGTGCCGGCGGTGGGTGTGCTCGACGAGCACGCGGCAGCTCACGATCCCGTGAAAGAATCGCTCGAGCTTCGCCGCTTCGGCCTGGATCAGGCGCTCCAGCGCCGGCGAGGGCTCGACGTCGCGGTAGGCGATCTGCGGTTGAACGGCCATCGGGGTACCTTCGCCGATGCGCAGCAAAGCCCGGCCGGACGGGCGACGTGAAGGCCGCGACCGACAGGTTGCCGCGCGACCGCGCTATGCTGCGCCGTGGACTCTCGCGCGCTACGACGGTGCGCGGATCGAGTCGCCCGGTTACGCGCCCCCGTCCTCGACTCGCGAATCGCGAGACGCTGCGAGCGACTAGATTATAGGCATGATGGCGGACCGCAAGGCGCGATATGTACGGTACCCTACTGAAGTATCGGCCATGACGCCCACGTTAAAAACCCCCAAATGCGTGCGTGGTTTTCACCGGTTCGTCATGCCGCGATTTCGCGCTGCGGCGTCATCGTGGCTCGTTTAGGTTTGCGCTTCCGTCGTTACGTCGCGGTAGACGGCGAGAACTTCCGCGCCGAGCTGCGCAAAGAGCACCAGCTCGGCGGCGCCGGGCACGTTGATATGGCCGATCAGCTGTGCTAAACGCGCTCCCGCGTCGAAGGCGCCGGCCGCGAGCTCAGTGCCGTAGATAACCTTGTCGAGGCGCGTTTGCGCGTTTGTGAATTTGAGCCCGCTGTTGGCCAGCGCGACTACCGTCATAGGTCCTCCGAGCTTCGCTTCCAGCTCGGGATGTGCCGCGATGATAACGTCCGATAACGTTCCGACGCTGTCGAGGACCTTCGCGGTGCTTTCCATGGCATTGGGCGCCGTGATTTGCATGGACACGTCGTATGGCCGCAACGTTCCGTCCAGGTGTATTCCGAAGCCGAGGGGCCGTATATGCGCGCTGGAGTTTGGCGGCATACTCGCTTTTAGCGAGGCCGATGCCATGATCGGGACCACTGTTCCGGCCGGTGCTGCCGTCTGCACATGCTCCATCACAGAACGCAGGAGATCTTCGCTCGGCGAATGCGTGACGTAGCGGGAGGACAACAGGGGTGGAGTCAGTCGCATGAGCAGCGCTCCCGTAAGGCCCAGTTCGGGTACCGACTCTTTGGGATGTTCAATCTGACGTTGCCGCGGGCCTGTGCCGTGTGCTCCGAGCGCGCCGTAGACGCGGCGCGAAGCGCCCGTCAGCGCTTCCCGGCGCGTAGGATTCGCAGCGAGCGCCGGGACTTCGACACGGTACCTCGGCGGCTACCCGGCCTGCCGGTGCTCTTCAGAGATGCCGAGCATCTCAAAAACGGTGGTCATCGGGATGAATAGCCTCAGCGAGCGTGGTTCGAATCGCAAGAAGCCGACGCGCTCGTAGAACGCCGTCACGCTTTCTTCGTACGCATCCACGACGATCGCAACTCCACCGAGTTCCGCCGCGACACGCGCACATCGGGCCATGGCATCCAGGAGCAGGAGCGACCCGACACCTTGTCCCTTTACTGATTCGAAAACGGCGAGCCGTGCTACCAGTGATGCCGGCAGTTGGTGCCTAGGGAGCTTCAACTTCCGCAGAACCGTGTCGGGCAACTCGCCCGCTTCGATGCGGCACGTCGTCACCGTGTAGTATCCAAGGATTACCGTTTCGTCGCTATCGTCAACCGCGACGTAGGTTTTCGAAAGGTTCTTTGCAATAGCCTGGTGCGCGTGTTCGTGAATGAACCGGTCCAGCGGCTCATTGCCGCACGTGAAAGCCAAGCGATGGTGCTTGTCCTTTTGTATCGATTCGATGATCACGAACGACTCGTTACCTCGCGAGCATACCGCTCGGCAAGCGCGACGAGCCGGTCGTTGGGGTGCGGCGGGTTTGCCAATGCAGACAAGAACGTGCGTCGTGCGCGTTCGTTGAGGACGATACTTTCGTGCTCCGCGATGACGCGCTGGGCTCGCTCTTCGACGGCAGTTCTCATAAAGTCCGAAAGCGTTTGCCCGGTAAGGTCAGCAGCACGAACGAGCAGCTCCTTCTGTTCGGCGGTTGGACGAAACTGTGCTCGATCGCGGGGACGATTCATCGCCTGAGGGCCTCCTGCGGCTTCGACTCCGCGATTGTACGTCATTTTGGCGTACAAATACAAGCGTGGGGAAATGGCGGCCGCGCGCTTAGGACACGTCAGTCCGGTTCGGGCGACTCCAACAGCGCGAGGAATGCGTCGGCCATGATCAGCAGCTCTGCTTCGTTGACGATGCGGCCGTGTGCGACGAAGTCGTCGTAGTCCGGCCATAGGCGCGCGCGCAGGACGTCGATCACGGGGTCGCGCCAGAAGCACTGGATCGGCAGGAACGGCGTGCCTTCGGCCGTCGCGCGGCGTTCCGCGGCGCCGATCAGCGCGGCGGCGAGCGCGTCATCGCCCGCACGCTGCACGATGCGCGCGGTGAAGTCGAGCGCCATCAGCGCGAGCGCGCCCGGCGTGCCGTCGACGTTGCCGATCACCTCGCGCATCGCGCGTGCGGCGCGGCCGATGTCGTCGTTGATCTCGTGCACGAGCGCGCCGACGCACAGCAGGTGCGCGGTCGTCGTGCGGTTGCCGAACGCGCGGCTCTCCTCGATCGCGGACTCGATGATCGGTGCGGCTTCGGCGACGTCGCCGCGCGCGCACAGCGATTCCGCGAGGTTGCCCTGCATCACCAGCGCGTTGAGGTCGTCGCCCAGCTCGCGAAAGATCGTCGCGGCATCGTGGAAGCGGCCGACGGCTTCGTCATGGTCGAGCCGGAAATCGAACGCGACCGTGCCGAGCGCGCCGATCGCGATCGCTTCGCCGCCGCGGTTGTGGATGCGCGCGTTCATCTCGCGGCCCAGGCGGAACAGCCGTTCCGCTTCATCGTACTCGCCACGGAACTTCGCGACCACGCCCAGATAATTCAGCACCGGCGAGCGTTCGTACACGTCGCGGTCGCCCAGCAGCGCGTCGGCGGCGCGGGCGTGCGTCTCCGTGCCGACCAGATCGCCTTGCACGAACGCCATGCGCGCGGTCGCGGCGTGCAGGCGCGCGCGCAGCAGCGGTGCGAGCGCCGCGCTGCGTTCGACGAACATCTCGCAGCGCACGCGGCCTTCGTGCGGATGACGCACCGCGAACCACTGGCGCACCGCCGCGATGCACAGCTCGGTGCCGGTCGCGATCAGCTCGTCGTCGCGCAGCGCGCGGTCCAGCGCGGCGCGCACCTCGTCGATGACGAGCTCGCTTTCCATCAGCGCGGCGCGGTTGGTTCCGGTGCCGGAGCGCGCGGCGATCGCGTCGAGCCGCTCGCGGCACCAGCGCACGTGCGCGGCGTGCACGGAGCGGCGGTGTTCCGCGGCCGACGGCAGCATCTCCGCGGCGTCGCGCACAGGATCGATCATGCGCCAGCGCGTGATGCCGTCGTGCGACGCGGCGTCGAGCAGCGAGCGGCTCGCCATCGCGCGCAGCAGCACGTCGGCGCGCCGCGCGTCGATGCGGTCGACGGGGATCACCGTCGCGGCGTCGGAGGCGGAGAAGCTGCCGCGGAACGCGGCGACCGCGCCGAACACGATCGCTTCGTCGGCGTCCAGCGCGCCGACGGCGCTCGCGAGCAGCGACCCCAGCGTGGCGCGGTCGGCGTGCTCGCCGGAGGCGTCCGTACCTTCGTCGTCGTCGTGCGCGTCGCGGGCGAACGCGTGCAGCAGCGCTTGCGCCGTCATGCCCGCGAGGCGGCCGACGGCGAGCTCGATTGCCAGCGGCGAGCCCGCGAGGCGCGCCAGCAGCGCGGCGACGTCGGGATCGTCGGGCGCGGCGGCGACGCCCGTCGCGGCGGCGCGGTCGGCGAACAGCGCGCGCGACGCGGCGTCGTCGAGCGCGTGCAAGCGGATGACGCGCTCGTCGAACGCGTCGATAGGCACGCGGCTGGTCGCGAGGAAGCGCAGCGGTGCGCCGGCGAGCTCGTCAAGCACGTCGCGGCACGCGTCCGCACCGCGCTCGCAGCCGTCGAGCACGACGAGCGTCGGATCGGTGACGGCGTGCGTGACCGCGCGCGCGACGTCGCCGGTGCTCGTCACGCCCAGCGCCGCGCCAATGCGCGCGAAGATCTCGTCGCGGTTGCTCGCGCCGAGCGCGTCGACGAAGCGCACGTGCACGAAGCGCGCGGCGGCTTCGTGCGCGACCGCGAGCGCGAGCCGGGTCTTGCCGACGCCGGCCGCGCCGGTGACGGTGACGACGCGATGCGCTTCGATCGCGCGGCTCACCGCCGTGACGTCCTCGTCGCGGCCGATCAGCGCGGCGAACGGCTGCGGCAGCGCGTCGTCGGCGGCGTGCTCGCGCGCGTAGCCGTCTGCGGCGACGCGGTCGCGGCCTTCCGCTTTGGCGCGGTACAATTCGCGGTCCGCTGCGGCGAACAGCTCTTGCACGTTGCCGCCGCGCGCGGGCTCGGTGCACGCGACGCCCACGCTCACCGTGAGGCGGCCGGCTTTGCCGACGGGGTGTTGGATCGCGAGCGACGCGACGGCAGCGCGAATGCGTTCGGCGGCGGCGATGCCGCCTTCGAGCGACGTCGCCGGCAAGATCGCGGTGAACTCTTCGCCGCCGTAGCGGGCGAAGCGGTCGCCGGCGCGCTGCAGCGTCGCCGACGCGGCGTGCGCCACGCGGCGCAGGGCGTCGTCGCCGGCAAGATGACCGTAGCGGTCGTTATAGACTTTGAAATAATCGATGTCGAGGATCGCGACGACCAGCGAGGTGCGGTCGCGCGCGGCGCGCTTCCATTCTTCGCGCAGCCGCGCATCGAACGTGCGGCGGTTCGCGACGCCGGTGAGCCCGTCGGTCTGCGCGGACTCAGCGAGAAACCGCGCGGCGAGCGCGAGCGTGACGATCAGCGCGAGGTCGTCGTGGACGAGCACCTCGCCCGAGACGAGCAGGGCGCCATCGACGTCGGTGTCGTCGAGCGCGATCTCGGTGGGACGCTCGCCCAGCGTGCCGGCCTGGCCGCGCATCGCGCGCCCGTCGCGGTGCACGACCACGGCGACGCCTTCGGCGCCCAGGTCCTCGCGCAGTTCGGACGCGGCCGACGCCAGGGCGTCGGCGAGCGGCTGCGCGCCGCGCAGCACGTTCGCCACCCGGCGTGCGGCCGGCGCGGTCAGCATCATGAAGCCGCCGGCCCGGGGGCCGGTAGAAACGAAGCAGCGAGCGCGGCGAGAACAGCGCAGCGGGTCACCTTCTCTATTTCGGCCGAAAGCGGGCGAAGCGTTTGCCCGTCAACGGAGAATCGCGTTGGACGCCCGCAGCAAGTTGGGAAGGGTGGCTCACCTGGTCCGCGAACCCTGGTCGGTCGCACCGTCCCGGCACCCATGCCGACGTAGCTCAGTTGGTAGAGCAGCGGTTTCGTAAACCGCAGGTCGCCGGTTCGAGTCCGGCCGTCGGCTCCAGGATCGAAGCCCCGCTCAGGCGGGGTTTTTCAATGCCAACTGCCTGGCACCCGGGCTGATTCCCGCTTGCCGGATCGAACATATGTTCGATATTCTGAAGGCATGAAGGGTGGGCTGTCCCTGTTCGATCCGGTTACGATGCGCTTGCTCGAGTGCGACCGCGCGATCCTGAGTGCTGAAGCTGCTGTGCGAGGGCGAGGGCGTCCCGAGCCGTCCGAAGCGCGGTTACCACCTCGTCCTCCAGCAGCGCGACCCGATCTTCGAGTGATTTCCGGGGGGCGCGCCGCGTAGCGTTGCCCTCCACGAGCTGGTCCAGCGACATGCCGAGCGCCTTGGCGATGCCGGCGACGATCAGCACGCCCGGGTCCTGGGTCTCGTCGCGCTCGATGCGCGAGATCGCCGCCTGCGCGACGCCGACCCGGCGCGCGAGATCCGCTTGCGAAAGGTTGGCCGCGCCGCGCGCCGTGCGGATCCGCTCCCCGATCTTCACGTTAGCGCACAGTCACACCGCAGCGCGCCGCGGGCCCTGCTATGCAGCCTTGCATATGCAAAATAGGTTGACTCCAAGCCAAATCCGTATATAATGAAACGCATGAAATCCCTGTCGTACGGCTATCACGCGGGGCGCGCGCGGCGGCTAGGGGAGGCTCGCGCGGATGCTCGATCTTCCTAGCGGCACGTATCGCGTCACCGTGGTTTCCGTCGAGCTCGCCGGAACGCGCACCGACGTCCAAGTCGTGTTCGAGATCGTTGTCGGCCCGCACCGCGGCGCGCGCTTCGCGTACATCACGCGCACCGCGCTCGAACGCCCGCCCGCGACGGACACGTATCCGGCGTTCGCGCGCTTCGTCGCCGCCGCGACCGGCGTGGAATGCGGCGACGACGCGCAGCAAACCGTCGACGAGAACGTGCTCGAAGGGCGGGAGCTCGACGTCACCGTGCGCAGCGGGCCCAGCGGCTGCCGCACGTCGTGCGGTTCGCGCCGGCGCAACGCGTTGCGCGCCGCGCGCGCCGCCCGCGCTGCGACGTCGCGGTCTCCGACGACCGCGGCGTCGCACGCAAGCACGTCGACGCGCTCGCGACGAGCGCGCGCTACGACGGCGACCAGCTCACCGACATCGTCGAGAGCGTGAGCCACGGCCGCACGCGCGCGCTCGCGCACCTCTCCGCGCGCGAGCGCGAGACGCTGATCGCGCGCATGCGCGGCTTCGCGTAAGCCCCGGACCCGAGACCTCGTCGTTGATCACCATCGTCTTGCGATCGCGCTACGGGATGGCCTACGCGGTGGATCCGCACCCCGCGTGCTTCGCCGCGTCCGGTCCGCAAACGCGCGAGTGCCGCCGCGACACCGAGGTGCGCCTGCACGACGACGTCGTGATCGCGCCGTTCGCCGCGGCGCTGCACGGGCTCGGCGCGCGCAGCGCGATCTCGCCGCTGCGCGCGGCGCTCGCGCGCCTCGAGCGCGAGCGGCCCGAACACGCCGCCAGCATCGCGCTCGCGCGCCTGCTGCTCACGTGGTCGACGCGCTGGCCCGACGCCGCCTGGCACGTCACCGGCGCGCCCGCACCGCGCCCAGGACCGCAAAAACATCGCGCCGCCAAGCGCGAGCGCGCGCTGCGCGACGACGGTTCCGCCCGTCCGGCGCTCGTCGGCGCGCGCGTCAGCCGCGAAGTGCACGAGCTCTTCGAAGACCGCGGCGCGCGCGCGGGCGCGAGTGCGGGCGAAGTGCTGGAATGCGTCGGGCGCGCGCTGCTGCACGGCCTCACGATCGCACAGCTGCGCGACCGGCTGTCGGCGCACGACTGACGTGAAGGGCCTCGCGCTCACGAACCTGCTCGTCGAAGTCGTCCTCGCGATCATCGCGCTGGCGGGCATCGTCGCGAGCTCGCCGCTGCTGGTGTCGAAAGCGCGGCTGATCCGCGAGCGGATGACGCGCGCAAAGACGCCGACTCGTGCGCGACATTGTCGGCGCCTTCCAAATGGGGTTGAGCGCACTGGGCCACCTGCGCGACGAAGTCCGCGAGATCCGCGCCGTTCAAATCGTCTCGACCCGCTACGTGGTCGACCTCATGACGTACATCCGCGACGGCGGCAGCGCCGCAGCCATGCCGCAAATTCCGGGGGAGCTCCGGGACGAGGTCCTCGAAGAGCTCCGCCACCGCGCTCCCGCGGTCGTCACCCGCCCAATTGCCGAGACGCCGGTCCCTGGACCGGCGCGGAGCGCACCGGCCTAGACCGCCGCCGGCACCCGCATCGTCGCCCGATCGCCGACCGCCCGCTGGTACTGCGGCGGCCACGCGACCTCCGCGCCGAGCGCGCGCGCCGCGAACAGCGGCCAGTACGGATCGCGCAGCAGCTCGCGCGCCAGGAACACGAGGTCGGCCCCCCCATCGGCGACGATCGCCTCCGCGTCGGCCGGTTCGGTGATCATCCCGACCGCCCCGGTCGAGATCCCCGCTTCGCGCCGCACGCGCTCGGCGAACGGCGTCTGGTACAGCGGCCCGACCGGAATCGTCCCCGGCTTCACCGGCACCGCGCCGCCGGTCGTGACGTCGATCAAGTCGACGCCTTCCCCGCGCAGCAGCCGCGCGAGCGCGACGGTCTGCTCGGCGTCCCAGCCGCCTTCGGCCCAGTCGGTCGCCGACAGCCGCACGAACAGCGGCAGCCGCTCGGGCCACACGCCGCGCACGGCGCGCACGACCTCGATCGCGAGCCGCGTGCGGTTCTCGAACGAGCCGCCCCAGCGGTCGGTCCGCCGGTTCACCAGCGGCGAAAGGAACTGGTGCACGAGGTAGCCGTGCGCGCCGTGGAGCTCGATCACCGAGCCGCCCGCGTCGAGCGTGCGCCGCGCGCCGTCCGCGAACGCGCGAACGATCGCGGCGATCCCGGCTTCGTCGAGCGCCGCCGGCACCGGATAGGTCGCATCGAACGGCTCCGTCCCGGGCGCAACCGGCGTCCAGCCGCCGTCCGCCGGCGCGACGGCGCCGTTCCCGTCCCACGGCCGCTTGGTCGACGCCTTGCGCCCGGCGTGCGCGAGCTGCGTCCCCCACGCCGCGCCCTGGCCGTTGCAGAAGCGCGCGATGCGCGCGAGCTGCTCGACGTGCGCGTCCTGCCAGATCCCGAGGTCCTGCGGCGAGATGCGCCCGTCCGCGGTGACGGCGATGGCTTCGGTGAGCACGAGCCCGGCGCCGCCGACGGCGCGGCTGCCGAGGTGGACGACGTGCCAGTCGTTGGCGAACCCGTCCGCCGAGGAATCGCACATCGGCGAGACGGCGACGCGGTTGCGCAAGGTCACGTCGCGCAGGCGCAGCGGGGAAAAGAGCGTGGACATCGTTCGCTTGAGACGTCTCCGAAACGCGCGCGGTTTCGCACGGTACGCACGCGGGTCAGTTCGCCTTACCGTGAAAGGTTGGTTCCATGTCTCGCTTTGCGCTCGCATGCTGCCTCGCGCTTGCCGCCGGAACCGTGACCGCGGCGACCGCGGCCGGCGCGGCGACCCCCGCGAAGCTTCCGCCGCGCCCGCCCGACGGACGACTCGTACACGTGCGGCTCGCCGCAACGGACGTCGGCAGCAGCATCGTCGTCATCGACGGCGCCGCGCCGGGCGCGATCGTGGTAAAAGAGAACGCGAGCTTCTTGCTGCCGCGCTTCACCGCGACGACGACGATGCGGTACGACTCCGCGACGCTGCACGAGACCGGCTACAGCGCCGACTTCAAGCGTGAGCGGCCCGCAGCACACCGACGTCACCGTCAAACCGGGCGCGATGACGGTCACGGCGACCAACGGCGGCGGCACCGCCGAGGTCGCGGCCGATCCGTCGGTGCTGCTGGAGATCATCGGCGACAACCTCATCGCGACCAGCGTGATGATTCCCGCGGTGCTGCACGCGACCGGCGCGAAAGCGTTCACGCTCGCCGTGCTGTCCGGCGGAAAGGCCGTCGTCTGCAACGTCGTGACCGACCCGCTGCCGAGCCGTCCGGCGTCGGTTCCCGCGTCGGACGCGAACCTCGCGCTCGACCTCGGCGGCATCCGCGAGAGCTATTGGAAACCACCCTGCGACGTACGTCGTGCACGACGTCACGATCCCGTCGCAGTCGGCGGAGATCCGTCTCACGTCGACCGCGGCGCCCGGCTTGGAAGCACCGGCCGCGCCCGCGGCGCTGCCCAGCGCGCTGCCCACGCCCGCGCCGCATTTCACGAGCCGCGACGTGCGCTTCACGTCCGCCTGAGTGGACGGCGCTCGCGGGCACGCTGACCGTTCCCGACCGCGGGCAAGCGCCGTTCGCGGCAGTGGTTCTCGTGCACGGCAGCGGCGCGATGGACCGCGACGAGACGCTGCGGCGCCAACCCGATCTTTCTGCAGCTCAGCAACGCACTCTCGAACGCGGGCTACGCCGTGCTGCGCTACGACAAGCGCGGCGTCGCGAAGAGCGGCGGCGCGAACACGGCGGGCACGCGCGAGCAATTGCTCGACGACGTGAAGGCCGCGTACCGCTTCGCGGGCGCGCAGCACGAAGTCGACGCCAAACGCATCTACCTGCTCGGCCACAGCGAAGGCGGCGAGCTGGTTCCGACCGTCGCCGCGCACGAGCCGGCGGTCGCCGGCACATCTTGCTCCCACCGCCGTCGCTGCCGCTGTGGCAAGTGTCGATGCGCCAAGTGCTCGCGAGCGTTCCGCCCGACCAGCAGATGGCAACCGAAAAAGCCGAACTCGCCGCCCTGGACCAGATCCGCCACGGCAACGACGGCAAGATGGCGTGGTACCGCTCCTCGATGGACGTCGACCCGGCCGTCGACATCGCGCACGTGCGCGCGCCGATTCTGATCCTACAAGGCGAAGGCGACGCGCAAGTCGCGGCCGCCGATCTGCCGCGCTTGCGAACGCCGCGCGCGCCGCGAACCGCGATGTCACCGTCCGCACGTTCCCCGGCGACAACCACTTGTTCGAAGCGATCGTCTCGGGCGAACCGCAAACGCCGCAGGCCGCGCTGCATCAGTACCTCACCGTCCCGGCGCGCATCGACGCGCGCGTGCTCGAAACGCTCTCGGCCTGGATGTCCGGCCACACGGCTGCGCTCACAGCAACCCGGCCGTGAACGAACGCTTGCGCGGGTCAAACAGACCGCACTCAACGTCACCGCACTCGATCTCAGCACCACGCCGCCCGCTGCGCAGCGGCCGCACGATGCTCGGCCGCTATGCGTGGCTAGCGCGACTCGCCGACAAGGCGCGTGCGGACCACGCGGGCACCGAGGGCGAGTACATCGCGTACTGCGGCTTGTCGACGGGCTTCCTCGACCGCGCCGGCGTGACGGTGGACGACTTCGACAAGCTGATCACGCAAGGCGCGAGCTATGCCGATCTCACGACGATCTTCCTCGACGAGCACGTCTCCGATGCGCAGCGCGAGGCGGCGAACCGCTACGTGCTCGACGACATGAAGTCCCACCTCGACGAACAGGACGCCGAAGAAGGCCACTAACGGCTCTAGGCCGCGTCGCGCCACACCGGAATCGCCGACCGCACCTCGCCGCGATCGCCCAACCCGCGCACCGCCGCCTCGAGCGCGTCGATGGCAACCGCATCGCTCGTGACGACGCTCCCTTCCGCAAACCGCACCAGCAGCGGCGCGCGCAGCGCGCGCGCGACGAGATCCGCACCGCCGTGCACCGCAACCCGCTCGCGCGCGTCGAGCGCCGCGAGCACGTCGGCGACGACCGCCGAGGCCGTCGCATCCCCACCGGCCCCGGCCCCGGAGAACACCAGCGGCCCGAGCCGCGCCCAAGCACGCGCACCACGTTCTCCGCGCCCCGCGCCCGCGCGAACGGATGATCCTCGGGCACGTACGCGGGCGTCACGCCGGCCTCGACGGCGTCGCCGATCAGCCGCGCCACCGCGACGGGCTTCAGCCGTAAGCCGCGCTCCGCGCCGGCGCGCACGTCGTCGCGCGAGATCCCGCCGATCCCGCCGCGCGACTGCGGCGACACCGCCGGCGCCGAAACCCCAGCCCCGCGAGGATCGCCAGCTTGTGCGCCGCATCGTGCCCGTCGACATCGCTGCGCGGATCGGACTCCGCAAAACCGAGCCGCTGCGCCTCGGCGAGCGCCTCGCCGTACTCCGCGCCGACTCCATCGCGTCGAGCACGAAATTGGTCGTGCCGTTGAGCACGCCGCCGATCTCGAGCACGTCCTCGTCCGCGAGCGATCCGCCCAGCGCGCGCACGATGGGAATCGCGCCGCCGACCGCGGCCTCGTACCGCAACGACGCGCCGGTGCGCGCCGCAAAGGCGGCCAGCCACGGCCCTTCGGTCGCGATCAGATCTTTGTTCGCGGTGACGACGTCCTTGCCGCGGGCGCGATCGCCCGCAGCACCAGCTCGCGCGCGAGCCCGAGGCCGCCGATGCACTCCACGACGACGCGCACGCCGGGATCGTCGACGACGTCGAACGCATCGTCGACGAACGAATCCCACGCGACGTCGCGCGGCTTGCGCAGATCGCGCACCGCGATGCCGCGGATGAGCCCGGGATGCGATGCGAGCAGCCGGCGTGCGACGCCCGAGCCGACGGTGCCGCACCCGAGCAGCCCGACGCCGCGCGCGCGCGTCGTCGTCGACGACGCCGCGGTGGACGAGGTCGCATCGGACGAGCACAGGACGCGCGGTACGGAAATCACGGAAACCTCCAGGGGAACAAAAAACCCTCGCCGGTTCGGCGAGGGTCGGTGCTGTATCGGTTGCGGCTTTGCGTTACGCCGACGTCGATCCAGACCAGCCCTCACCGAGGGTAGTCGTCGTCGTGGTCGTCGTGCACATGGCCGTCAGGCCGAACGCGGACATGGAGCGACCCTACCACAGGCAAGCGCCCCGCGCAAGGGGTTTACCAAGCCTT
>CAVRRP010000002.1:0-429653 GCA_963723635.1 Vulcanimicrobiota bacterium
GCCCTCCACCCGCGCCGGTGATCAGCGCGACCTTGCCATCGAGTAGTCCCATGGTGGCCTCTCCCTGTTTTTGTTTTTGGTGTCCCGGACGCGGTGCAGCGTGCAACGCTGCGTCGCAGAATGACCGGCCTAACCCAGGACCGTCTTGCCGTTCTTGATCACGGTGACGCCGCGCGACTTCACCTTGGCCTCGAACGAGATCACATTGCCGTCCTTCCACAAGTCCATCGTCACGGTCTCGCCGGGATAGACCGGCGAGGAGAACCGCGCGGCATGCTGCTTGAATGCGGCCGGATCGTAATCGGCATAGGTCTGCGAGCACGCCGCGGCAGGTGATGCCGTAGGTGCACATGCCGTGCAGGATCGGGCGCGGGAAGCCGGCACGCTTGGCGAACTCCGGATCGGAGTGCAGCGGATTGCGGTCGCCGCAGAGCCGGTAGATCAGCGCCTGGTCGGGCCGCGTCGAGATGTCGACGGTCTGGTCGGGCGCGCGGGTCGGCACCGGGTGCGGCTCGGGCTGGCCTCGGACGGCCCGCCAAAGCCGCCGTCGCCGCGGGCGAAGCGCGAGGCGACCAGCGTCGCGAGCTTCTCGCCCGCTCGTCCTTGCAGCACGGTCTGGTGCCGAATCACCGCGCCCTTGTCCTTGCCCTTGTCGAAGACGTCGACCACGCGTGGAGTCGGCGTTGATCTGGGCGGCGACCGGCATCGGCTTGTGGAAGGTGATATCGCGCTCGCCGTCGACCACCATCACGCGGTTGAGGTTCATCTCGCCGGGCCCGCGCCCCAGCGCGCGAGACCGAGGCGAAGGTCGGCACCACCTTCAGCGGCCGCGGCGTAGCCTGCCCTCGTTGACGAAGGCCAGCTCCTTCTCGTCCATCGGATCGGCGCCCATGCCGATGCCGAGGCATAGAGCATGACTTCGCGATCGCTGTAGGCGTATTTCTGCCCGAAAGTTTTCAGGGATTTGAGTTCGTCGTACTGGATCGGCATTTTTTGCATTTCCTCCCGTGGTGCTCATAACCTCATGGTGAGGAGGCGCTTCTTGCGCCGTCTCGAACCATGAGGATGCCGGGGGAAACGCTTTCTTTGTCGTGGCTCCATCCTTCGAGACGCTGGCTTCGCAAGCTCCCTACAGAAGGATGAGGACCGTCCTACGCCGGCGCGAACACCGGCAGCGGCGGCCGCCTTCGGTCGGCTGGAACTTCACCTTGACCTTCATGCCGATGGTAAGCCCGTCCGGGCGCAGTCGACGAAGTTGGTCAGCACCGCCGGCCCCTCGTTCAGGGTCACATAGCCGATGGCGTAGGGGCCCGGCGAGCAACGGTGCATCACCTGAATAGGTGTAGATCACGCCTTCGCCGGGCTCTCCTCCCAGCACCGTCTCGGCCGACATGCAGAACGGGCAGATGGCGCGCGGGTACCAGTAGGCCTTGCCGCAGGCGGTGCAGCGCTTGATCAGGAAGCGGCCCTCCTGGCCGCGTCCCAGAACGGCTTGGTCTCGACGCTGACCGCCGGCGCCGGGATCGGGCGGGTCTGTGCTTGGTCTCGGACATCGCTCACCTCCCGTTCCATGATCACCGTGGGCGGCGGCGTGCCGCGTGCCCAGCGAACCGCCGGTGCCGTGGGCGATGGCCAGGTCGCAGTTCGCCACCTGCACCTTCGGATGCGCCTCGCCGCGCAGCTGGCGCACGGCCTCGATCACCTTGGTGATGCCGCCGCGGTTGTCGGGATGGTTGTTGCAGAGGCCGCCGCCGTCGGTGTTGAACGGCAGCTTGCCGACGCCGGAGATCAGGTTGCCGTCGGACACGAACTTGCCGCCCTCGCCCTTCTTGCAGAAGCCCAGGTCCTCGATCTGCATCAGGACGGTGATGGTGAAGCTGTCGTAGATGACCCGCCGTCGCTGTTCCGCGGCTACTACGAGAACGACGAAGAGACGAAGAATTCCGCCGCGGCGAGTGGTATCTCACCGGCGACCGCGCGCAGGTCGACGACGACGGCTACTTCTGGTTCGTCGGGCGCGCCGACGACGTGATCTCGTCGGGCGCGTACCGCATCGGGCCGTTCGAGGTGGAGAGCGCGCTGCTCGAGCATCCCGCCGTGGTGGAGTCGGCGGTGGTCGGCTCGCCGGACGCGGACCGCGGCAACATCGTCAAGGCGTTCGTCGTCGTGCGCCCCGGCTACGAGCGCAACGACGCGCTGGTGCGCGAGCTGCAGGAGCACTGCAAGCGCGTCACAGCGCCGTACAAGTACCCGCGCGCGATCGAGTTCGTCGACGAGCTCCCGAAGACGCGCTCCGGCAAGATCCGCCGCGTGGAGCTGCGCCAAGCCGAGCTGCGCAAGAAAGGCGCGACCGCGGCGAGCGGCTTCGTGTAGCGGCGCGATCTCGGCCGTCGCAACCCGCTGTCCCGCTGAAGGGTACGACTAGCGTATGCAGCCGCCGCCGACCCCGCCCGAAGGCGATCTCGATCCGACCGTCGCGATGCCGCGCGTCGAGGCGCCGCCGCCGCGCCCGCGCGTCGAGCACGGGGTGGTCGAGCCGCCCGGCGCCGGCGGGGCCGCGACCGGCGCGAGCCGATCCGGGTCTCGCCCGCGGCTCCGTCGGCGCGCCGGTCGCCGGCACCGTGCTGCCGCCGCGCGGCACGACCACGGTCCCCGAGCAGCGGCAGTACGTGTTCGGCAACCCGGCCGGCTACGTCGCGGCGCGCTTCTTCGCGTTTCTGCTCGACGTGTCGCTCATCACCGTGTTCGTCACGTCGCTCGCGTACGCGCTCATCGCGATCAACCCGCTGACGGGGCTGCCGACGAACACGCAGGGCGGCTTCGAAGCGACGCTCGCGCTCGGCGTGGCGATCGCGCTCGTGTACGTGTGGGTGTTCGAAGCGTTCTTCGGGACGACGATCTGGAAGCTCGCGTTCGGGCTGCACGTGTACAACCCGCGCGGCGGCATGGTGGACTCGGGCGCGCGTTCGTGCGCAACCTGCTGCGGCCGATCGACCTGCTCGTCGTCGGCGGCGTCCTCGCGCTGCTGCCGGGACACCGCCGGCTCGGCGATCTCGCCGGCGGCACCGTCGTGGCGCGCAGCCCGCTGCGCGCGTTCGCGCCGCTCGTCGGCTGGATTTTCATCATCATCATCGCAGGTCTGCCGTTCGTGATCGTCGGGCCGATCCACGCGCTCGCCGCGCTGTACGCGTTCGCGGAGTTCACGCCGGGCATCGTCGCGAGCATCGTCGCGTTCGTGCACGGCCTCATCGGGTTCGCGCTGCTACGCGACGTCAGAGGTATTGCTTTTTCGCGGGCGCGGCGTGATAGCCATGCGTGAGCTCATGTCGATACACGAGATCGTTCTGCCGGAAACCAAGCCCGAAACCGAATGGATCCTCGGCCGCGCGGTGCGCAAGGTGAGCCCGTTCCGCACGCACGCGCTGCTGCAGCCGGGCTCGGCGCCGCATTGCCGCGTGGGCCAAAGGGCGCGGTGATGTCGGCACGGAGTGGCGCTTTCGCCCGGCGCCGGCCGGTGAGATTCGGCGTCCGCTCGTGCCGGACGTGGCGTACGTGTCCGACGCGCGGCTCGCCGGGCTCGAAGGGCGCGATCTCGAAGCGCCGCCGTTCTCGCCCGACGTTGCGGTCGAGATCCTTTCGCCGGACGACCGCGCGCGCAACGTCGAGCACAAGATCGCCGTGTACCTCGCGACCGGCTCGTCGCTGGTGATCGTGGTCGATCCGCGCGACCGTTCCGTCCGGCTGCACGATGCGCGCGGCGTGCGCGTGCTGCGCGGCGACGACGTGATCGCGCATCCCGCGCTGCCCGGGTTCTCGCTCGCGCTGCCGGCGCTGTTCGCGCCGCTCGACCGCCGCCGCTGGCGTAGGCCGCCGGCAGCGCGCAAGCGGAGGTCCCGCCCGCGGCGTACGCGACCGCAGGAGGGTCCGCCCGATGATCGCTGCCGGTGATGCGCTCAAGACCAAGCACGCGCGCTACGTGCTCACCCCGTGGCTGGCGCAAGGGAACCTGCAGCCGCCCGTCATCGTGCGCGGCGAGGGGATCTATCTCTACGACGAGGACGGCAACCGCTACGCCGACCTGACGTCGGGGCTGATCGCGGTGAACCTCGGCCACGGCCACCCGGCCGTGCGCGCGGCGATGCACGAGCAGGTCGACCGGCTGTGCTTCAGCCCGCCGAGCTGGTTCAACGACGTGCGCGCCGAGCTCGGCGAGGCGCTGGTGCGCCTGGCGCCGTGGGGCGACGAGGGCGGCCGCGTGTTCTTCACGACGTCCGGCGCGGCGGCGAACGAGGACGCGATCAAGCTCGCGCGCGCCGTCACCGGGCGCGCGAAGGTGCTCGACCGGCTACCGCTCGTTCCACGGTTCGGGCGCGGGCTCGGCGACGCTGACCGGCGAGAACCGGCGCTGGTACAACGAGCCGTCCAACGTCATGCCCGGCGTCGTGCACTTCTGGGCGCCGTATCCGTACCGCAGCCCGTTCTTCACCGACGATCCCGGCGGAAGAGACGCGCCGCGCGCTGCAGCACGTCGCCGACACGGTCGCGGCGGAGAATCCCGATCAGGTCGCGGCGATCCTCATCGAGCCGGTGATCGGCTCGAACGGCGTGATCGTGTTCCCGCCCGGCTATCTCGCCGGCTTGCGCGCGCTGTGCGACGCGCACGGCATCGTGCTGATCTTCGACGAGGTCATGACGGGCTTCGGCCGCACCGGCGCGGCGTTCGGCGGCGAGCGCTTCGGCGTCGTGCCCGACATGATCACGTTCGCGAAGGGCGTGACGTCGGGCTACGTCCCGCTCGGCGGCGTGCTGCTGCGCGAGCGCTACGCGAGCGCGTTCGACCAGAAGCCGCTGCCCGCCGGGCACACGTACTCCGGCCACCCGCTCGCGATGGCGACGGGCATCGCGACGCTGCAAGCGTATCGCGACGGCGACTCTACGCGCGGCGCACGCGCGATCGAGCCGCGCCTGCGCGCCGGCCTCGAAGCGCGTGCGCGACAAGCACGAGATCGTCGGCGAGGTGCGCGGCGTCGGCGCGTTCTTCGCGCTGGAGTTCGTGAGCGACCGCGACGACGCGCGAGCCGCTCGTGCCGTGGCAAGGCAAGTCGATGGGCCCGATGCCGGCGCTGTTCGCGGGCCTGAAGAAGCGCGGCGCGTACGCGTTCGGCCGCTACAGCGTGCTGCACATCGCGCCGCCGCTGACGATCACCGACGAACAGCTCGACGAAGCGGTCGCGACGATCGACGCCGCGGTCGGCGACCTGGAACGCAGGCGCACACGGCGTTCGGGCCGAGCTGGCGGAGCGCCCGTCGAGCCGATCGCCGCGCAGCGAGCTGTCGACGGACATGCGGTCGCGACGTCGTTACCCGGGACCGGACGGCACGATCGTCGTGCGGCGACGCCGTCGCGCGAGCTTCGAGCGGTGACGTCTGCATCGTAGCCGCCGTGAACACGACGCACGCGCTCGAGCGGCTGACCCGACGACGCTACGGCGCTGCTCGGCGGCACCGACGCGATCTGCATGCGCCGCGCTACGCGCGTCGCGGTCGCGCTGTCCGACGTGCGCTGCGACGCGGCAGGGTCGCTGCTCGCGACGGTGCATGCGGCGCTGCACGGCCGCTGATCGGCGGTCACGTCGGCTACGCGTCCTCGGTGATCCGCGTGAGGCGGCGTACTCGTTCGCGTGCGCATGAACGCCGTGTAGGCGAGGCCTGCGACGATGATGCTGAAGAACCAGCCGCCCGACCACAGGAAGTGCAGCGGCGCGAACCACAGGCCGATCAGCGGCGGGATCCAGCCGACGACCAGCGCGGCGACCGCGCGCACGTTCCAGCCGCCTGCGTAGTCGTAGCGGCCGTTGCGCGAGTACAGCTGGAACAGGTCCAGCCGCAGCTCGCGCACCAGCCAGTAGTCGCAGATCGCGATGCCGTCGAACGGGCCGAGCAGCGTGCCGTACGTGCCCAGCCACAGGAAGATGTAGTTGCCGAAGCGTTCGAGCACGAACCACGGCTGCATCGCCAGCGCCAGGACGCCCGTCATGATCGCGCCGATGGCGAACGTGATCTTGTTCGGCCAGAGGTTCTCGAACGCGCGCGCGGGCGCCATGACGTTCGCGCCGACGTTGATCGTGATCGACGAGAGGATCACGAGCACGCCGCCGATCAGCACCACGGCGGTGGGGAAGCGCAGCAGCAGATCGACCGGGTTCCACAGCGGCTTGCCGTACACGACGACGGTCGCGGACGTCACCGCGATCGCGACGAACGCGAACAGCGCCATCACGACCGGCATCACGAGTTGGCCGCGCAGCTGCGCGCGCTGCGACACGGCGTAGCGCGAGTAGTCGGGGATGTTGAGCGCGAGCGTCGCCCAGAACGCCACCACGCCGATCGCGGACGGGAAGAACGCGATCCAGAACGCGGTGCCGTGCAGCTTCGGCGGCGCGGCGAGCATCGGGCCGACACCGCCCGCGGCGCTCAAGCCCCACGCGAACAGCGCGACGCGCGGCGAGGGCGAGCGTCGGCGCCGCGAACGCGGCGAGCTTGCCGATCGCCTGCGGACCGCGCATCGCGATCGCGACGTTGAGCAGCCAGAACGCCGCGAACGCCACCGCGACGTGCGCGCCGAAGCCGCCCCAGCCGGGCGCGAGCCGGCCGACGATCGCGTCGAGCGCGAGGCCGCCGAACCAGGCGTTGATGCCGAACCAGCCGGCGCCGATGATCGCGCGCGCGAGCGCGGGCAGATGCGCGCCGCGCGTGCCGAACCACAACCGCGCGAACACCGGGTACGGGATGCCGTAGCGCGTGCCCGCGTGCGCGACGAGCAGGATCGGCACGAGCACGACCGCGCTGCCGACCAGGATCGTGAGCACGGCTTCCCACCAGCTCATCCCCAAGTCGATCATGCCGCCCGCGAGCGAGTACGTCGGGATGCACAGGCACATCCCGATCCACAGGCTCGCGAAGCGCGACGCGCGCCACGAGTGCTCGGCGGGCGTGCACGGCCGCAGGTCGTCGTTCCAGAGGTCGGTGTTCGCCGACGCGGCGCGCGCGGCGTCCGGCGTCAGCGTGACGATCCCGTCGCGCTCGGCCTGCGTTTTCAGCGCGCTCACCGGCTAGTGAATCCTAGATCTCGACCATCTCGCCGTACGTCTCGGGCCGGCGGTCGCGGTAGAACTGCCAGGTGTTGCGGACCTCTTCGATCACGCGGCGGTCCATGTCGCCGATCACGACCTCGTCCTTGTCGCGCGAGCCGACGGCGACGAACTGGCCGCGCGGGTCGACCAGATACGACTGCCCGTAGAACTCGCCCATGTTCCACGGCGTCTCGAAGCCGACGCGGTTGATCGCGCCGACGTAATATCCGTTCGCGACCGCGTGCGCGGGCTGCTCGAGCTTCCAGAGATATTCCGACAAGCCCGCGACGGTCGCCGACGGGTTGAACACGATCTCCGCGCCGTTGAGGCCGAGCAGGCGCGCGCCTTCGGGGAAGTGCCGGTCGTAGCAGATGTACGCGCCGATGCGCGCGTAGCGCGTCTGGAACGTCGGGTACCCGGCGTTGCCCGGCTTGAAGTAGTATTTCTCCCAGAAGCCGCAGCCTTGCGGGCCGGCCGCGACCTGCGGCAGGTGGTGCTTGCGGTAGATGCCCAGCACGCTGCCGTCGGCGTCGATGATCACGGCGGTGTTGTAGTACACGCCGCTGATCGTGCGCTCGTAGAGCGGCACGACGAGCGCGATCTCCAGCTCGCGCGCGAGGTCTTGCATCAGCCGCGTCGTCGGCCCGTCGGGGACGGTCTCCGTGGCCTCGTACCACTTCGGGTTCTGCTCGGTGCAGAAGTACGGCCCGTAGAAGAGCTCCTGCAGGCAGACGATCTTCGCGCCGCGCTGCGCCGCCTCGCGGATCATCTGCTCGTGCTTGGTGATCGCCGCGCGCTTGTGCACTTCGACCGGCTCCGCGCCGTCGGTGTCGTGATGCGCCTGGATCAGTCCTATCGTCACGATGTCGCTCGGTCGCTTACGTTCCCTAGACTTTCCGCAGCACGGGTTCACTAGAGGGAAACTAAACTGCACGGGGCGGAACGGCGACGACTTCTGGTGCTTGCCCGAGCCGGGCTCGCCGGTGAACGTGTCGCCGTCGGCGACCTTGCGGCCGCGCGAGAACACGTAACGCGGGCGGCCGCGCACCGTCATCCCCTCGAAGATGTTGTTGTCGGCCTTCATGTGGTGCGTCTTGGCCGAGATCGTGCGCTCGGCGTTCGGGTCCCAGATCACGATGTCGGCGTCGCTGCCGACGGCGATCGTGCCCTTGCGCGGGAACAGCCCGAACAGCTTCGCGGGGTTGGTGGACGCGAGCGCGACGAACTGGTTGAGCCCGATGACGCCTTTGTTCACGCCGTGCTCGTACAGGATCGCGACGCGGTCCTCGATGGTCGGCGCGCCGTTGGGGATCTTCGAGAAGTCGTCCTTGCCCAGCTCTTTCTGCCCGCAGTTGTTGAACGAGCAGTGGTCCGAGCCGAACGCGTGCAGCTCGCCGTTCTTGAGCTTCTGCAGCAGCACTTGTCTGGTCGCGCTTCTCGCGCAGCGGCGGCGACATCACGTAGTTCGCGCCGGCGAAGCCGGGCCGGTCGTAATCGCTGGCGTCGCACACGAGATACTGCGGGCACGTCTCGCCGTAGATGTGCAGGCCGCGCTTGCGGCCGTCGCTGATCGCGTCGGCGGCCATCGCGGACGACACGTGCACCACGTACAGCGGCGCGCCCGCGACCTCTGCGAGCCGGATCGCGCGCGACGTCGCTTCCGCTTCGAGCTCGACCGGCCGCGTGAGGCCGTGGTACTTCGGCGCGGTGTTGCCCGCCGCGAGCGCTTCTTTGACGGTCACCTCGATGACGTCGCCGTTCTCGGCGTGCACCTGCACCAGGCCGCCCGCGCTTCGCGCCGCCTTGAGCACCTTGAAGATCGTCTCGTCGTCGACTTGCAGCACGTGCTTGTACGCCATGAAGACTTTGAACGAGTTCACGCCTTCGCGCACGATCATCTCGGCGATCTCGTTGATCGTCTCGTCGCGCCCGTCGGCCACGGTGAGGTGGAACGCGTAGTCGATCGCGGCTTTGCCGTCGGCCTTGCCGTGCCACGTCTTGACCGCGTTGGCGAGCGTGTCGCCCTTCTGGTGCAGCGCGAAGTCGACGATGGTCGTCGTGCCGCCGAGCGCCGCCGCGACGGTGCCGCTGGCGAAGTCGTCGATCGTCGTCGTGCCGCCGAACGGCATGTCGAGGTGCGTGTGCGGGTCGATGAAGCCCGGGAATACGTACGCGCCCGACGCGTCGACGATCTCCTGGCCCAGCGCCATGATGCTGCGCCCGATCATCGTGATGACGCCGTTCTCGATGAGGACGTCGGCCGGAAACACGTCGGTCGCCGTGACGACCGTTCCGCCCCTTACGATGGTACCGATGTGAGCTTCTCCCTCCAGGTGTGGACGGTGTCGCCCGCGTCGACGCGCACCATCTCGATGCAGTCGACGACCGGGCACACCATCGCGCATAGGTTGCACCCGACGCAGTGCTCCTCATCCACGACCGGGTTCAGCCGCGGGTCGGCGGGCCGGTCGATGCACTGGTGCGCGGCGTCCTCGCACGCGATGTAGCACTTGTTGCAGCGGATGCACGTCTCGGGATCGATCCGCGCGACGATCTTGTAGTCGAGGTTGAGGTCGTTCCAGTCGACGAACCGCGGCACGGTCTTGCCGATGATCTCGCGCACCGACCCGATCCCGCGCGCGTCGAGGTAGTTGCTCAAGCCGTCGATCATGTCGGCCACGATGCGGAAGCCGTGGTGCATCACCGCCGTGCAGACCTGCACGCTGGTCGAGCCCATCAGCATGAACTCCACCGCGTCGCGCCAGTCGGAGATCCCGCCGATGCCGGAGATCGGGATCGACGACCTGCGCATCTTTGGCGCACGCGCCCACCATGTTGAGCGCGATCGGCTTCACCGCGGGTCCGCAGTAGCCGCCGTGCGAGGACTTGCCGTCCACGTGCGGCACGGGCAGCCACGTGTCCAGATCGATGCCCATGAGCGAGTTGATCGTGTTGATCAGGCTGATCGCGTCGGCGCCGCCCTTCGCCGCCGCGCGCGCGGGATAGCGCACGTCGGTGACGTTGGGCGTGAGCTTCACGATCACGGGGACGTGCGCGGCCTCTTTCACCCAGCGCGTCACCATCTCGATGAGCTCCGGATCCTGGCCAACCGCCGCGCCCTGGCCGCGTTCGGACATGCCGTGCGGGCAGCCGAAGTTGAGCTCGAACCCGTCGATCGGCACGGTCTCGCAGCGGCGCACGAGCTCGTGCCAGCTCTCGCGCGTGCACTCCGTCATCAGCGACGCGACGATCGCGCGGTCCGGATACGCCGCCTTGCATTCCGCGATCTCGCGCAGGTTCTCATCGAGCGGCCGATCCGTGATGAGCTCGATGTTGTTCATCCCGGCCATGCGCTGCGGACCGATGTTCAGCCCTGCGAACCGCGACGTCACGTTGACGATCGGTTCGAGCGCAAGCGTCTTCCAGACCGCACCGCCCCAGCCCGCCGCGAACGCGCGCATGACTTGGTAGCCGGAGTTCGTGGGCGGCGCGGACGCCAGCCAGAACGGGTTCGGGCTGCGAATGCCGGCGAGATCGATCGAGAGGTCAGCCATCAGCGCGTCTCCGCCCGCAAGAACGCGTCGACGCCGCAAGCCGCGACCTTGCCGCGTTGCGCCGCCTCGACGACCATCGCGTCGACGCCGCCGGGCTGGAACATGCAGTCGCCCGCAGCGAACACGTTCGGCCGGTTCGTGCTCATCGTGGTCGCATCGACGACGGCGATGCCGTTGACGTCGTGCGTCACGCCGAACGCATCGAGCAGCGCGACGTGGCGCGTCTGGCCGATGGCGAGGATCACGGTGTCGGCCGCGACGACGCGCTCGGTGCCGGGCAGCGGGCGAGCGCTGTTGTCGGGCGCGGTCGAGATGATCTCGAGGCCCGCGACGCGCCCGTTCTCCACCACGATGCGCTTGGGCAGCGTGAACGTGCGGAACTCCACGCCTTCGACTTTCGCGAACTCCAGCTCGAAGTCGTAGGCGGTCATGCGCTCCGCGCCGCGCCGGTAGTACATCGTCACCGACGGCACACCGAGCCGCCGCGAGCACGTCGCGGCGTCGATCGCGGTGTTGCCGCCGCCGATCACCACGACCGCGTCGCCGAGCACGCCGACGTCGCCGCCGGATTTCGCGACGCGGATGAAGTCCAGCGCGTCCCACACGCCGGCGGCGTCTTCGCCCTCGATCTTCAGCCGCGGAACGCTGCCCATTCCGACCGCGATCACGACCGCATCGTAGTCGGTGAGGATCGTGTCGGCCGCGATGCTTTCACCGAGCGCGGCGTCGCCCGCGCCGACCGCGACGCCGGTACGGATCTCGACGCCGAGCGCGCGCACCTGCTCCGCTTCCCACAGCGCGATCTCGGCGGGTAGCCGGAACGGCACGATGCCGTACGTGTCGAGGCCGCCCGGCGCGGCGTCGCGCTCGAAGATCGTGACCGCGTGGCCCATGCGCGCGAGGTCGCGCGCCGCCGCGAGCCCCGCGGGACCGGAGCCGACGACCGCGACGCGCTTGCCGGTCGGCGGCCCGGCTTCGAACAGCGTGACGTTCTCGCGGATCGCCCAATCGGTCGCGTAGCGCTGCAGGTCGCCGATGCGAATGGGATTCTCGTCGGCATTGTAGACGCACGCGCCCTCGCACAGCTGCGACGTCGGACAGACGCGCGCACAGCTCGCGCCGACCGGGTTCGCGTCCATGATCGTCTGCGCGCTGCCGAGCAGATCGCCCGTCGCGATGCGGCCGATGAAGCGCGGCACGTCGATGCTCGTCGGGCACGCGCGGATGCACGGCGCGTCGTAGCAGTTGAGGCAGCGGTTCGCCTCGATATGAACGTCCATGCGGGACAGCCGTTTGGCGATCGGCGGCCCGAGGCTCACTGACGGAAAAGCCAAGTCCCCTCCAAGCACGAGGTTCTCTGTGCGGGCCTATTGGCGAGAACGGAGGCCGCTCCCGGTCGGCCCGGTTGGTTTCGTGGGCGCCGAAGCTGCCGAGAGCCGGCCCGGAGCGCGGCGGCAGGCCGGATGACGTCGTGCGCGTACGCTCGCGGCATGCGTGCCGTACGACTCCACGAGATCGACCGCGAGAACGGTCCGAAGCACTTCCGCGTCGAGCACGTCGACGACCCGCAGCCGGCGGCCGGTGAAACGCTGGTGAAGATCAGCCGCGCCGCTTTCAACCGGCGCGACGTCTTCATCAGCCAGGGCCTCTATCCGGGCATCCAATTGCCGTGCATCCCCGGTTCGGACGGCGTCGGAACGGTCGCCGCGCACGGCGAGGGCGCGCAGGGCCCGGCGGTCGGCACGCGCGTCGTCATCGATCCGACGCTCGGATGGGGCCCCGACCAGCGCATCTGGCAGCGCACCGCGCAGGTGCTCGGCATGCCGCACCAAGGCACGTTCGCGGAGTACATCGCGGTGCCGGCCGGCAACGTCCATCCCGCGCCGGCGTCGCTCAGCGACGACGAAGCCGCCGCGATCCCGCTCGCGGGCGTGACCGCGTACCGCGCGCTCGTGTCGCGCGGGCGCTGCACGAAAGACGACGTCGTGCTGATCCCCGGCGTCGGCAGCGGCGTGCAGACGTTCGTGCTGCTGTTCGCCAAGAAGATCGGCGCGAAGGTGATCGTGACGTCGTCGAGCGAGGAAAAGCTCGCGCGCGCGAAAGCGATGGGCGCCGACGTCGCGATCAACTACAAGACGACCGAGAAGTGGGACAAAGAAGCCGCCGCGGTCGACGGCGGCCCGAGTCTGGTCGTCGACTCCGCGGGCGGCGACACGCTGTCGAAGGCGATCAACGTCACGCGCTACGGCGGCCGCGTCGTGATCTACGGCGGCACGCTGGGCGACGCGAAGATCCGCCCGTACTCGGTGTTCTGGCGCCAGCTCGACATCATGGGCTCGTCGATGGGCTCGCCGCAAGACTTCGCGGAGATGCTGGCGCTGTTCGATGGTTCGCTCAAACCGGCGGTCGACCGCGTGTACGCGCTGGACGACGTGGTCGAAGCGGCCGAGAAGATGAACGGCGGCGAGCAGTTCGGCAAGGTCGTGCTCGCGGTCGGCTGAAACGCGCGCGCGTAGCGTGAGGTAGAGCGGTCGCGATGCACCACGGCGACGGCGTTCTCTCGGTGCGCGGCCTCGTGCGCCGCTTCGGCCGCCTCGAGGCCGTCGCCGGCATCGACCTCGACGTCGCGCGCGGCGAGGTCGTCGCGCTGCTGGGACCCAACGGCGCGGGCAAGACGACGGCGCTGACGTGCATCGCCGGACTGCTCGCGCCGAGCGCGGGCGCGATTCGCGTCGACGGCGATGAACGGCGCGGCGCGCGCGAGCGGCAAGTTGCGTACGTGCCGGAGATTCCGATCGTGTACGACGATCTCACCGCCGCGGAGCACCTCGCGTTCGTCGCCGCAGGGCGGCGCGTCGCCGATGCGGACGCGGTCGTTGCGCGCGTGCTGGAGCGTACCGGGCTCGCCGGCCTGCGCGACCGGCCTGCCGGAACGCTGTCGAAAGGCAACCGGCAGCGGCTGTGCTTGGCCGGTGCGCTCGTTGCGCGGGCTGACGTCGTGCTGCTCGACGAGCCGACGACCGGACTCGATCCCGCCGCGCAGCACGCGCTCGTCGCCGTCGTGCGCGGTTTGGCGAGCGACGGCGCGGGCGTCGTGATCAGCACGCACGCGCTCGCGACGGCGTTCGACGCCGCGGACCGCATCCTGGTGATCGTCGCCGGGCGCATCGTGCTGAACGAGCCGGTCGCGCGCTTCGGTGATCTCGCGGCGCTGCGCGAAGCGTATCTGAAAGCGGCATCGTGACCGCGCTGCTGCGCTTCGAGGCGCGTATCGCGTTCGCCGCGCTGCGCCGCATCGTGACGCACCCGTCGCGGCGCGCGCTGTGGTTCGTGACCGGCGCGCTCGCGGCCGCCGCGATCGCGTTCGACATCGCGACGTCGGACGTCGCATCGCGCGATCTCGGTGCCTGGACACCGTCGCCGCTGCTCGTCGTCGCGGTCGCGGCCGGCATCCTCGCGGTTGCCGCGTTGGTCGGCTCGCGCACGCCGCTCACGTACGGCACGCGCGCCGCGGACGCGATCTGGTGGCGGTACGCCGGCATCGGCACCGCCGCCGGCCAGGCCGCGACAACCGGGATCCTTACGGTGCGTTCAACGGCCTACGTCGCACTCGGCGCGGTGCCGATCGGTGCGCTGCTCGCGATGGCAGCGCCGCAGCGAGCCGCCGAGATCATCGCGCTCGCGGCCGTCGTCGTGGTCCTCGCGCCGGTGACGGTCCTGGTGTCGTCAGCGTGCGGACCGCGCGCGCCGCGCGACGATCCCCAATTCGCCACGATCGCAGGCGCTGTGCGAAACGAACTGCGGACGGCGGCGCGCGTGCGGCGAGCCAACGTCCCGGCCGGGCTCATGGCGGCACGGTGGCTGGTCGCTGTGCGTCGCGGCGAGACGCTCGTGCCGTACGACCGGCTTGCGTTCGGCCTCGTCGCGGGATATATCGCTCCGCGCTTCGCGGCGGGCGCGGGCGGCCAGCTCGTATCGCTGGCGATCGTCGTCGGCGGCCTCTCGGTGCTGCTCGACGCCGCGATTCGCGGCACGACGGCGCCCGAGACGCTGCGCTCGCCGTGGTGGCGCGCGGCGATCGGCACGTCGCCCCGCGCGCTCACCGTCTGGGCGCTCAGCGACGCACTCGGCCCGGCGTCGGTGCTCGCCGGCATCGCGACCGGTCTGGGCATCGCGCTCGGCGATCTGCTGCCCGCGCTCGCGGCGCTTCCCACGATCGTGCTCGTCCCGGTCGCGCTGCGTCTCGTCGTGCTCGCCGTCGACACGTTCTACCCGACGGCGGTCGATCGCCACGGCGCCGGTGCAAGCGCGCGCGTCACCGTCGTCGGGTTTCTCACGTCGACGATCTTCACGCTCGCGCTCTTCGCCGGCGTGTACGGCGGCGTCTTCGCAACGCTCGCCTCCGTCACGCTGGTGCTGATCGTCGCCGTGATCGTCGCAGCACGAGTGTGCGCCGCGCGCTTGCCGTCGGCGATCGGCTGACGCTAGACCACCGCATACCGCAGCAGCGGCTCCGCGCTCCCGTAGCCGAGCTCCGCTCGGATCACGTCGGCCGCCGCGCCGTCGCCGAGCTTGGAGAGGTCGGGATCGAGCAGCGCCGCTTCCTGCGGCGTCGGCTCGCGCGCGATGCGCTCCGCGCGCACGCTGCCTTCCGCTTCGAGCGCCAGCAGGTAGGCGAGAATCTGCCGCGCGGCGGCCGGCCAGAGGCGCTTGTCGACGTCGGCGTACACGCGCTCCACCAAGGCCGGGATCGTCTCCGAACCGGCCGCCAGCGCAGCGACGATCTGCCGCTCGCGCGCTTCGCGGTGCGCGATGTACTCGTCCAGCTTTGCGCGCACGCCGCGCACCTCGGGACCGTGGCCGCCGTAGATCGCGTTCGCGTCGCCGTAGCCGTTGCGCAGACGATGCAGCGTCCGCTGGTACGTGCGCATGTCGCCGCCGGGCGGCGCGACGACGACGGTGCCCGTGCCGATCACGACGTCGCCGGTGAACAGCGCGCGCTCGTCCTCGAGCACGAACACCAGGTGATCGCGCGCGTGGCCCGGTGCGTGCAGCACGGTGAGCGTCGCATCGCCGAACTCGAGCCGTTCGCCTTCGGCGAGCGCGCGGTCGTGCGGAAAGCGCGCGCCGGGATGCGCGTACACCGGCGCGCCCGTCGCCGCGGCGAGCGGTGCGGCGCCGGGGAAGTGATCCGGATGGCCGTGCGTCACGAGGATCGCCGCGTACGTTGCGCCCGCGTCGCGCGCGGCTGCGACGAAGGCGTCGCGCTGCGCGTCGTCGACCGGGCCTGGATCGATCGCGACGAGTGCGCGCGGTGCGACGTGCACGACGTAGCCGTTGGTGCCGTCGAGCGTCATCGGCGACGCGTTGTTCGCACGCAATCGCGCCACGCGCTCGCTGAGCTTTACCATGCGTTCTCCAGCTCCGGGATCAGCACGAAGTGCGGCCCCGGCTGCACCTCCGGCGACACGGTTACGATCGGCTTCGTGCGCGCGAACGCCAGCAGCTCGTCGACCGTCGCGTACGGCGCGATGCGCTCGAGGTGTTTGATCGTCGGAAAGATGAGGTTGATCTCACCGCGTGCGTTCGCGGCGAGCGCGTCCGCCGGCGCGATCCACCGCCCGTCGAGCACTTCGGTGGCGTCGGCTTCGGCGACCTGATCTTGCGGCGCGCGCGCGATGAAGAACCGCGCGTCGAACCGGCGCGTCGCCAGCTCGGCTTGGGGCGTGATCCAGCGGGAGAAATACTGCAGTGCCGACGCATCGATCGACACGTCCAGGCGGTCCAGCACGTCGCGGAACGCAATGTCGCCCGCGTGCATCGCGCGGCGTAATCCGGCGAGCTCTTCCACGTGGACGGGCCGGTCGGCGAAGAGCAAACCCACTTCTTCGAACGTCTCCCGCGCGGCGGTCATCGTGAATGCCGGATCGACGTCGCCGGCGGAACCGTGCAGCCGCCGTGCTGCCGCATCGCGGTCCGCATCGTCGACGCGGCCGCCCGGAAACACGTACTGATCGGGCAAGAACACGGCGCGCGCGTTCCGGCGCACCATGAAGACCTGCAAGCCCTCGCTCGTGTCGCGCCCGACGATGACGGTCGCCGCATCGCGGATCTCCCGGCCCGGGTCGCTCACCGGAACCCTACCGGTCCCAGGCCGCGTTCCTCTCCTGCTATGCGTCCGTCTCTCATCGTCACGTCGGCTCTCGTTCTCGCTCTGGGTGCGACGACACTCGCGGGCGCCCAGTCGACCCCGGTTCCGGTGCCCACGCCGATCCCGGTGCCGACCGTGCCGCCCAACAGTCCCAACGCCGGAATCATCCAGACGATCATCGGGGTCGGCGCGCAGATCCTCCAGCGCCAGGCGATCAACAACCGCAACAACGCGCGTGGGACGGTCTCGTACTTCAAGCGCTTCGACATGCAGGTCCAGTGCGGCACCAACTGCTACCGCACGATCAAGCTGCACCAAGGCACCGTGATCAATCCGCGCGGCGCAACGCCGGGCGTCGGCGCGGTCGTCGACGTCAACGGGCGCACCGATCCCGACGGCACGCTCGAAGCGGACAACATCACCGTCCAGCAGTAATTCGCCGCGCATGCGCTGCGCGATCGGAGCGGACGACACCGGACCGCTCACCGAGGCCCTGCTCACGGAGTTGGACCGCCGCGGCATCGCGGTCGAGCGCTTCGGCGCTTTGCGGCCCCTCCTGAGCCCGTCGAACGGTCAGACTGACGTGGGCGACGCCGAGTGGGCTTCGATCGGACGCTCCGTGGGCGAGGCCGTCGCCGCCGGCCGGGCCGACGTCGGGATCGTGTGCTGTTGGACCGGGACGGGCATCTCGATCGCGGCCAACAAGGTGCGCGGCGTGCGCGCGGCCCTCTGCGGCGACGCCGTGACGGCGGAGGGCGCGCGGCGCTGGAACGACGCCAACGTCTTGGCGCTGAGCCTGCGCGCGACCAGCCCCGCGGTGGGCCTCGAGATCCTCGCGGCGTTTTTCAGCACGGAAACGAGCGCCGACGCTGCCGACCGGCGTTCCGTCGAAGCGGTCGAGTGACAATCTGACCTCCGGCGGCGTCCGTTCAATCGGAGCACACTTCACCCGGAGAAATTATTTGATGAAACGATTCACGGCCGCAGCGGCCGGCACGGCGCTCGCCGCGCTTTGCCTGGCCCCCGCGTTCGCGCAGACCTCCCCGATGCCGATGAGCACGAGCTCGTCGATGAGCACCCCGGCCCCCGCCATGGGCGGCTCGATGGGCGGTTCCATGGGCGGCTCGATGCACAAGGGCTCGATGATGGGCGGCATGGACCACGGCATGCCCGAAGGCACGGCCGGCGGCGACGGCATCCCCTACAAGGGCGCCCCCGATCTTCAAGCAGCGATCTCGCTCGTCACCGCGGGCGGCGCGCCCGGCCACTTCTCGCTCGTCAAAGCGCTGACCGCGCTGGCCGGCGCGAAAACGGCCAACGCCGAAGTCGCGAAGCTCACGAAACAGTACGGCGCCGCGAAGGTCGGTTCGTTCGTCGCCGTGCAGAACTTCGCCGTGAACGACGCCGTCGCGGTCGCGACCAAGGCCGGCGTGAAGTTCCCGTCGCCGACGCTTCACGGCAAGACGCTCGCCGTGCGAGTCGTCACGCTAGGTCTCGAGAACGGAACCTACTACGAGGGCGTGCAGCTCGATCATCTCGTGACCAATAAGATTCACGAGACCGTCATGGGCCACATCGACGGCAAGTTCGGCGCGGCCGCGGATGCGAATTACCATCGCATCGCCGACCAGGCGCACTACGACCTGGCGCAGGCGCTCGGCGCGACGACCGTCAAGCTGGCGGCGTTCCACTAGGAACGCATCGCTCGCTCGCGGGAAACGAAGAGGGCCACGCCGATCGGCGTGGCCCTTCTTTTGGTCTTGTTCGTTGCCGCAGCGGCCAATCGGTCGCTACGACGTGTGTTCCTTCGGTGGATCCTCGGTCATCGAGCTGATGCCGCCCTCCTGCCTTCGGATGCTTGGTTGCGCTTGTGAGAATCGATTGAAGTCGCTTCGTTCACCGCCGGCGCGCATTCAGCCGGTCGGTGGCTCGTACCCGGATGGATCTTGCGACGTCAAGCCGCCCTCCCGTATGTCGTGGTGTCTTACCTCGAGGTTGGCTTATCGTACTCTTGCGGCAGGGTAGGGTCAACCCCGATTTTTGGGGTTTTGGCGAACCGTTCGCAGTTGCTCGCTGAACAGCGAAGGCGAACAGGCCGATCCCGCAAAGAGAGCATGCGGTGAGTTCTCGTCTGGGCCGTGTGCTGCGCCGCCTCGAAGCGGTCTCGATTCTGCTGGTGTCCTTCGCGCTCGCCGCCTTCGTGGTGTCGCACCGGCCGTGGGTCGAGCACCTGCTTGCGCAGATCGGGCCGTTCGCGATGCCGCTCGCGGTGCTCGTGTTCGCGATCGTCGCATCCGCGCCGTTCTCGGTGACCGACGCGCTCGCCATCATGAACGGCGTTTTGTTCGGTCCGGTGTGGGGCTCGGTCGTGAACGCCGCGGGGCTCGTGCTCGCCGCGGTGATCGGGTACGTGATCGCGCTCCGCACCTCGGCTGCGTTCGACGTGAAGAAGAACGTCGAGCGGCTGCCGGCGTGGGCGCGGCGTTTTCGCATCGGCTCGCCGATGTTCTTGATCGTGGTGCGCGTGATCCCCGGCCTCGGCGGGACGATCGCGACGCAAACCGCGGCCGCGCTGCGCGTCGGATATCTGCGCCAGATCTATACGATGTGCGCCGTCGCGATCCCGATCTGCACGGTGCTCGCCGTATTCGGCAACGTCACGTCCGACTATCTGGAGGACCACGTGTTCGCGCCCGTCCAAGCGTCCATGGAGAAGCATCACATCCATCTTCCGCACCGCCGCCACCCGCGCTCGCACGAGCTGCCCGCGCGCACCCCGCTGCCGGTGGTCACGCCGTGAACCCGCCGGCGACGTCAGGCAACGCCGTCACGCTCGTCGACACGCCCGACGCGCTCGCGCAGACCTGCGAGCGCATCGCGCGCGCGCCGCGGGTCGCGCTCGACACCGAATTCCACACCGAGAAGTCGTACACGCCGCACCTCATGGTCGTGCAGCTGTTGTTCGACGACGGCGTCGCGCTGGTCGACCCGCTCGCGCTGCGCGACCTGCGGCCGCTGATCGACGCGCTCGCCGGCACGCGCGTCGTCGGGCACGCGCTTTCGTCCGACCTGCGCATCTTCGCCGACGCGTTCGACACGCTGCCGCGTGAGGTGTACGACACGCAGGTCGCCGCGGCGTTCGCCGGCTACGGCCTGTCCATCTCGCTGCTCGACCTCGTGCGCGAACTGTGCGGCGTCACGCTGCGCAAGACACAGACGGTCAGCGACTGGAGCACGCGCCCGTTCACGGCCAAGCAGGTCGAGTACCTCGTCGACGACGTGCGCTATCTCTTCCGGCTGGAAGACGTGCTGCGCGAGCGCTTGCGCGCGCGCGGGCGCGAGTCGTGGGCCGACGAGGAGATGCCGTCGCTCGCGCAGGTTCGCACGTATCGCAACGATCCCAAGCGGCTGTATTTGCGCGTCTCGGGCAACGCGCGCATGAACCGCCGCGAGCTGGGCATCCTCAACGAACTGGCGCAGTTGCGCGACCGCTACGCGCGCGAGCGCAACATCCCGCTCAAGTACGTGCTGCCCGACGACGTGATGATCGGCCTGGTGCAATTGCGCCCCAAGAGCGTGGACGAGCTGTCGCAGCTGCGGCGGATCGACGCCGGTGCGCGGCGCAATTTGGGCGAGCGGATCATCGAGGCGATCAAGCGCGGCGAGGCCATCCCCGACGACGAGCTGCCGCCGCGCGCGCCCAAGCCGCTGGGACCGCAGCGCGAAGCGCTCGTCTCGACGATGGCGGTGCTGGTCGGCGCGCTCGCCGCCGACAACGACGTTCCGACGACGCTGCTGCTGCCGCGCGCGGCGCTGGAGCGCATCGCGCGCGAGGCGCCGCAAACGCCCGAAGGGCTCGGCGACGTGGTGAACCTGACGTCGTGGCGGCGTCAGCTCGTGGTCGATCCGCTGTGGGAACTGCTCTCGGGCGATTCGGTGCTGCGCGTGCGCGGCTACCGCAACGCCGATCCCCGCACCGTATTCGAACGGGTGCCCGCGCCGGTCGAGTGACCGGCGCGGGCGCGTGCGTCAGCGAGCGGCGCCGCGCGGGCCCCCGCCCCCGGATTGGTTGAACGTCACGTTCGCGAACTCGCCGTGCGCGTTGCTCCGCGGGATCGAGACCGCTTTGACGACCGTGCTCCCCGCGGAGCCGCTGACGGGCGGCGCGCACGTGAGCGTGTAGTTCAGCAGGACGGCGTCGCGCGGCGGGTTCGTCCCGGCGGCCGTCGAGATCGACGACACGCCGTCGATGGTCATGCCGCACTGCTGGTCCGGCTTGTGCTGCGCGGTGACGAGCAGGATGTTCGACTTGAACGCATCGCACGTGAACTGCGGCGGCTGGCCGCTGAACAGCCGGTGGAGATCGTCGCAGTTGCGGATGGTCGCGAACAGCACGCGTTCCTTGTCACCGTCGAGCGGCGTCGCCTGGCCGGCGGGAACCGGTCCCCACCCGTTGGGTCCGCTGCCGTCGCGCACTTCTTCGTCGGCGCAGCGCGCGTTTTCGCTGTTGTGGCACGGCGCATCCCAGACGAAGTCCGGGCGCAGCGCGTAGGGCCAGTCGATCGGCGTGAAGCTCAGCGGCTGCATCGTTTGCCCGGTCGCCGGCGTGGGCTGCGTCGCGTAGTCCGCGAGGAAACGCTGGTTCGACGCGAGCTGCGTCCCGCAGTCCGTCTTGACCGCCGCCGGGAACCCCGCCGCCGCGGTCTCGCACTGGCGGAACAGGCCGTTCGGCACCGCGAACGGATCGGCGGCGTTGGGCGGGATGACCGGGTCGGCCGAGAACGGCACGTCCAGATAGCGGTCCGCGACGGTTCGCCACGTCAGCAAGTACGCGGCGTTGAGGTCGCGCATCTGAGGGTGCTGCGTGCAGCTCTTGTTCGCGTCGAGCCCGGCCGACGCGCGCGCGTACGCTTTCTCGAAGCTGGCGTAATCTTTCGCCTTCAGCGCGCCGCCGGCGTCGTTGGCCGCTTGCAGCGCGACCGAGCACGGATCGGTGGCCGCCATCGCCGCCGGGTGCGCGGACGCGTTGTTGGCGGCGATCTGCGCCTTGCAGTTCGCGCGCACGGTCGCGGGCAGCTTCGACGCCGATGTCGCGCACTTCTGGAGCTGCGCGTTCGCTTGCGTGTACGTCGCGGTGGCGTCCGTGCCGAGCACTGTTTGCGCCTGACCGCGCAGCGAGAGCAGAAACGCGTTGTTTACGAGGTACATCTGGTCGCGAACGGCGTTGTCCTCGGGATAACGGCCGGCGAGCGTGCCGCACGCGTGGTTGTTCCAGTCGATGCCCGCGGCGACCGCGGCGAGCGTCCGCCGCGCGTCGTCCTGCGTGGCGTTGCGGCTCTTGAGCCGGTCCGACGCGCGCTGTTCTTCCGCCAGCGCCGTGTGGCACGGCGAATGGTAGTGGATCATCGGGTCCTCGGCCGCGACGACCGGCCCGGAACGCGCCGTGCCTACGGCCAGGAAGAGCGCGGAAACGAGCACTGCTCGGACGGAAAGTCGAGTGCGGTCGATCACAGCAGCATGCTTACTCCGTTGGCCGGTAACGTTCCCTCAGCGGGGTGGTTTGGGTGACGGCGCCGCGGGACCCGGCGAGGGCGGCGCGGGCGCAGGCGAAGACGATGGCGATGCGCTCGCCGCGGCCTCGTAGCGCCGGTTGTACGTGAGCTGCGTGCGGCAGTCTTTGGCGGCCTGCGTGTTGGCCAGCCCGGGGGTGGTCGTGCATTGCGTGAACAGCGCGTCGGCGCGCGCGAGGTCGCGCCGCCAATCGCCCACGTTGAGGTCGTGCGCGGCCGCGGCGCGCATCGAGAGCAGGTATGCTTCGTTCACGAGGCGCTGCTGCGGCTTGGCGCACGTCTCGTTCACGGTCAAGCCCGCGACGGCCGCATCGTAGGCGGCCTGCCGCGACACGCCGTCCGCCGAAGCGGTCCGCTCGTACGCCAGCGCCGCGGCGCACGCGTCGGGCGGCGCGGCGCCGGCCGGCGCCATCCGGCCGAGCACGCCGCCCGCGCACGCCGCTACGGCGAGCAGGACGAGCACGGACGCGCGAGCGCGAAGATTCACGGTGACTTCCTTCCCGCCGCGGGCCGTGAACACTCGCCGCAGCGGCGAAGGCTGCTCATTCGGCGAGGGAGCGAAAGAACCGCGCGATGCGCGCGGCATCGTAGGAACGGTCGGCGGCGAGCTCGCGATCGGTCCAGGCCCGGAACGCGTCGAGGTCGACGTCGGCTGCGCGGCCGCGGGCGACGGCTAGCGCGACCTCCAGCGCGGAGCGGTCGCCCCAGGCCCAGTAGTGCAGGAAGCGGTCGCGCACGACGTCGAGCGGCGCGAGCACGTGCAGCAGCGCGTCGTCGCGGCGGTCGGTGCGCCAGGCGGTGACGCGCTCGCGGCCGATCGCCAGGGGCCCGATCGGAAACTCGATCGTGAACGGCAGCTCCGGATGACGGTAGTAGTCCTCCGCCGCGCGGTGGTAGCCGATGGACTCGAGCGCGCGGTCGACGACCACGCGTGCGCGGCCCACGTGCAGCACGAAGTCGACGTCGAGCGACTGGTAGCGCGCGGGCACGTAGTACGCCGCCGCCGAGCCGCCGCACAGCACCGCCGTCTCGCCCGCCCGGTCCAGCGCGGTGCACACCGCGAACGCGACGTCGGTCAGCGTCGCGCGCGCGGTCAGCCGGCTCACAGCGGCTTGCCGATCCGGCGCGGGCGCTCGCGCCGTGTCGCGGCGCGTTCGCGCACCTCGGGATACGCGTCGACGAGGCGCTCCAGCAGCGCGCGCAGCTCGACGGCGCCGTACCAGCGCCGGTTGAGCACCACGACTCGCGCCCGGCCGATCTCGCGCGACACCACGACGCCCGTCCGTTCGAGCGCGATGACCGCGCGGTGCACGGCGGTCGGGCTCGCATCGATCTGGCGCGCCAGCTCGCGCAGGTGCAGCCCGTTCTCGCTCAAGGTCAGCCGCGCGAGGATTCGGTCGCGCAGGACCGAGCCGAACAGCGCCGGGCGAAGGTCGTCGCGCACCGCGCCATTGTTCCGCTTTTCGGTACATCTGTCAACGAACTGCGTACACCGGGCGGGAGCACCCTTCCGGCGCTCCGCCGAACGCACTCCGGTGCCATGACGCATCCGAACAGCTTCTCAGCCCGCGACACGCTGCGCGCCGACGGCCGGGACTACACCTACTTCCGGTTGGCCGCGCTGGGCGCCGAGTACGACCTCGCCACGCTGCCGTACTCGCTCAAGATCCTCCTCGAGAACTTGATCCGCTTCGAGGACGGTCGCTCGGTGACGAAGGACGACGTCACGGCAGTGGCGTCGTGGCAGCCCGGCGCGCCGTCGACCAAGGAGATCGCGTACCGGCCGGCCCGCGTGCTGCTGCAGGATTTCACCGGCGTGCCGTGCGTCGTCGACCTCGCGGCGATGCGCGACGCCATCGCCGAGTTCGGCGGCGATCCCAAGAAGATCAACCCGCTGCAGCCGGTCGAGCTCGTGATCGACCACTCCGTGCAGGTCGACGCGTGGGCGTCGCCCGACGCGTTCGAGAAAAACGCGCAGCTCGAGTTCGAGCGCAACGGCGAGCGCTACGCCTTCCTCAAATGGGGCCAGTCGTCGCTCGACGGTTTCCGCGCGGTGCCGCCCGACACCGGGATCGTGCACCAGGTCAACATCGAGTATCTCGCGCGCGTGATCTTCGGCGCCGGCGGCGCGGGCGAGCCGCACCCGGACGGCACGACGGTCGCGTTTCCCGACACGGTGGTCGGCACCGACTCGCACACGACGATGGTGAACGGATTGGGCGTGCTGGCGTGGGGCGTCGGCGGCATCGAAGCCGAAGCCGCGATGCTCGGCCAGCCGGTGACGATGCTGATCCCCGACGTGATCGGCTTCAAGCTCACCGGCAAGCTCCGCGAAGGCGTCACCGCGACCGACCTGGCGCTGCAGATCACGCAGATGCTGCGCAAAAAAGGCGTCGTCGGCAAGTTCGTCGAGTTCTACGGCGCCGGTCTGTCGTCGCTGCCCGTCGCGGACCGCACCGTGATCGCGAACATGTCGCCCGAGTACGGTTCGACCGTCGCGATCTTCCCGGTGGACGCGTTGACGCTCGACTATCTGCGCCTGACGGGACGCGCGCAGGAGCAGATCGCGCTCGTCGAAGCGTACGCGAAGGCGCAGGGCATGTTCCGCACCGACGCGTCGCCGGAGCCGCGGTTCTCCGACACGCTCGCGCTCGATCTCGGCGACGTGGTGCCGAACCTCGCCGGCCCGCGCCGGCCGCAGGATCGCGTGCCGCTGACCGACGTGAAGTCGACGTTCAACGTCGCGCTCGAAGAGTGGCAGAACGCGCGCGGCAGCGGCAACGGCAAGCAGGTCGACCGGTTCGCGAGCGAAGGCGGCGGCACGGCCGTCGCGGCGCACCAGCGCACCGAAGTTTCGGACGGCGCGGTCGTCATCGCGGCGATCACGTCGTGCACGAACACGTCGAACCCCGCGCTGCTCATCGGCGCGGGGCTGCTCGCGAAGAAAGCGGTCGAGAAAGGGCTCAAGCCCGCGCCGTGGGTGAAGACATCGCTCGCGCCCGGCTCCAAAGTCGTCACGGACTACTTGCTCAAGGCGGGCTTGACCGAATATCTCGACGCGCTCGGCTTCAACCTCGTCGGCTACGGCTGCACGACGTGCATCGGCAACAGCGGCCCGCTCGGCGAAGACGTCGCGCACGCGGTCGCGGAGCACGATCTCATCGTCGCAGCGGTGCTGTCGGGCAACCGCAATTTCGAAGGCCGCATCCACCCGCAGGTGCGCGCGAACTATCTCGCGTCACCGCCGCTGGTCGTGGCGTACGCGCTCGCCGGACGGATGGACGTCGACCTCACCACCGAACCGCTCGGCCGCACCGCGACCGGCGAAGACGTGTACTTGAAAGACCTCTGGCCGACGAGCGCGGAGGTCGACGCGGCGCTCGCCGCCGCGGTGTCGGACCAATTGTTCCGCCGCCGCTACGCCGACGTGTTCGCGGGCGATCAGCGCTGGTCGGCGATGAACGTCCCGGCGGGCGAGCGGTACGCGTGGGACGAGCATTCCGAGTACGTAAAGCGCCCGCCGTACTTCGACGGCATGCCCAAACAGCCGGCGGCGGTGCAAGACATCACGGGTGCGCGCGTGCTGGTGATGGTCGGCGACTCGGTGACGACGGACCACATCTCGCCCGCCGGCAATATCTCGAAGACGTCGCCCGCGGCGAAGTACTTGATCTCCAAAGGCGTCGAGCCGGCGGACTTCAACTCCTACGGTGCCCGGCGCGGCAACCACGAGGTGATGGTGCGCGGCACGTTCGCGAACATCCGGTTGCGCAATCTGCTCGTGCCCGGTGTGGAAGGCGGCGTGACGCGCTACCTGCCGGCGAACGAGCAGACGTCGATCTTCGACGCGAGCGAGAAATACCGCGCCGACGGCACGCCGCTCATCGTGCTCGCGGGCAAAGAGTACGGCAGCGGCTCGTCCCGCGACTGGGCGGCGAAAGGCCCGTATCTGCTCGGCATCAAGGCCGTGATCGCGGAGTCGTTCGAACGCATCCACCGCTCGAACCTGATCGGCATGGGCATCCTGCCGCTGCAATACCGCAGCGGCGAAACGCGCGAGTCGCTGGGCCTCACCGGCGAAGAAACGTTCGCGATCGAAGGCGTCGCCGCAAAGCTCGAACCCGGCATGACGGTGAACGTCACCGCGACCGGCGCGACCGGAGCGAAGAAGCAGTTCGAAGCGCTGCTGCGCATCGACACGCCCGACGAAGCGGAGTACTACCGCCACGGCGGGATCTTACAGTACGTGCTGCGGTCGCTCGCGACGGCGTGAGCGCGTGCTTCGGCTACCGCACCAGCCACATGCGGTTGCTGCGGTAGTCGAAGACCGTCACGAAGCGGCTCAAGATCCCGACGCCGACGTTCCCGAGTTCCGACGGGTCGTTCGCCGCGCCTTGGCTCATGACGCTGAGCTCCGTCTCGACGTCGCGCACGGTGACCGTGCCGAGGCGAACCGTTTTGGCCTGTGCGAGAAACGCGCCGGCCTCGCCGGCAACGGCGCCGCTGAACACGAGCCGATGCGTACCGTAGCGTGCGACAAGAGCATGCGCTCGCACGAACGGCGCCAGCACCAGCAATGAGTTGGCGTCGCCGGTATCGATGCCGAACGCGCCTTCCATGCCGTCGAGCGCGCCGTCGATCTCGGGTTCGCAGCCAGAGAGGCGCATTGCGATCGGCGCGGCGCGAATGCCGAAGGCGCGCACGTCGCGGCTGAGGTCGACGCGCCGGCGGCGAAAATCGAACCGCACGGCGAAGCGCTGCATCACCTCGCAGCCGATCGTGCCGTCGATCCCGTCCTCGCCGCCGGCGATCACGGAGAACGGCTGATCGCGCAATTCGGCGCCGCCGATGCGCAGGCGCTTCACGGTCGTGTACCGCCGCGACACGAGCCCGGGGCCGAAACCGCCGGCTTTGCCGTTGCCGGCGAGCTGCAAGTGCAATCTGCGTGCGACGTCGGGCGTCACGTCGTTCGCCGCACCCGTGTCGAACAGCACGTGGATGACCGGACCGTTGTCGATGCGGATCGGCACGATGGGATGCCCCGCCCGCAGCTCCATCGGAATCGACGTCGTGCCGTTCAGCGTCGCGTCGTGCGGCGGCGGGGGCGGCGCGAACGCGCCGCTCGCCACCGTTGCGACCGGCTCGACGCTGCGCACGATCTCGCGCGCGACGCCGAAGCGCGTCGCGGTTTCCTGGCGGAACGCCACGACGACGCCCTGAACACGGCGATAGTCGGAGTACCGCGCGTGCGCCGGCTCGCCGCCGGAGTCGTCCTCGATCTCGCGCACCAAGCCGGTGCGTCCGTCGAGCGTGACGACGATCGGTGCGGACAACCCGGCGTATCGTAGCCGCGCGACGACGTCACCCTGCGGCGTTCGCGTCGTGCTGACACCGGGGTGTTCCGGCCCGCGGCGGCCGACGAAATGCGCCCACGCCAAGCTGTCGACGCGCGCTTGCGCGTTGCCTTCGACGATCGCCATCCCGGTCGCGTCGGAATCCCACGAACGCGTGCCGTCGAAACCGTCGCCGGAGGAAAGCGGGCCCGCGGTGACGCGTTCGGTGTACCGGCCGGTCGCGAGATCGACCAGGCTCGTCTCGTTCCCGTGCACGCCGTCGACTTCGATGTCTTGGAATACCCGCACGTAGCGCGGCGCACCGATCCCGGGCCGCATGACGCGCACGTCGAATGCTCGCACCGCCGGCGCAGGCGATAGCACCGCTGCCGGCGGGTGCCCGAACGCGACGGCGGCGACGAGGGCGGCGAAGGAGATCACCGCTTCCGTTTCGTCCGGCGTCGCAGGCGCGACCTTTTCCGCCGCGAGCAAAGCAGTATTCTCCGGCAGCGCTCGCGTACGACATCGCGATGGCCGTGCGCACCGCGCCCTTGACGTTGACGCTCGCCGAGATCGATCGGGCGGCGGCGCTCGTCCGTGACGTCGTCCCGCCGACGCCCGCGTTTCGCTGGCCGCTGCTGCGCGAGCGGCTCGGCGTCGACCTGACCCTCAAGCACGAGAACCACACGCCGCTGGGAGCGTTCAAGGTGCGCGGCGGGCTGGCGTACGTCGCGGCGCTGCGCAAGCGCGCGCCGCACGTGAAACGGCTCGTCAGCGCGACGCGCGGCAACCACGGCCAGAGCATCGCGTTCGCTGCGGCCCGCGCCGGACTGCGCGCGACGATCGTCGTTCCGGAAGGCAACTCGCCGGAGAAAAACGCCGCGATGCGCGCGCTCGGCGCGGAGCTCGTCGTGCACGGGCGTGATTTCGACGATGCGAAGGCGCACGCGGCGACGCTCGTCGCATCGGACGCACACGCGGAGTTCGTGCCGTCGTATCACCGAGATCTGGTGGCCGGCGTCGCGACGTACGCGCGCGAGCTGTTCGCGGCCGGTACGTTCGACGCGGTGTACGTGCCGATCGGATTGGGCTCGGGGATCAGCGGCGTCATCGCCGTGCGCGATCTGCTCGGTCTCGACACGGAGGTCGTGGGCGTCGTCAGCGAACGTTTTCCGGCGTATGCGCGGTCCGTCGAGCGCGGCGCAGGCGTCGAGACCGAGCCGGCCGAGTCGGTCGCGGACGGCATGGCGGTGCGAACGACCGATCCCGTCGCGCTCGCCGTCATCCGAGCGGGCGCTTCGCGGATCGTCGCGGTCTCGGACGAAGCGATCCGCGACGCGATGCGCTGGATCTTCACCGATACGCACAACGTCGCCGAAGGCGCGGGCGCAGCGGCGGTCGCCGCGATCGCGGCCGAACGCGCGCGGCTGCACGGCAAGCGGGTCGCGGCGGTGCTGTCCGGGGGAAACGTGGACGCGGCAGTATTCGCGGCGGTTCTCGCGTAGGAGGCGGGATGATCCCTCGTCAGGTCGCCATCCTCTCGTTCGAAGGGCCGGACCGGTACGCGTCGATCGGCGGGCTCGCGACGCGCGTGACGCAGCTCGCGCGCGCGCTCGGCGCCGCGGGCCACGACGCGCAGCTCTTCTTCATCGGCGATCCCGGCGCCAAGCCGATCGAGGCGAGCGATCCCGGCGTGACGCTGCGGCGCTGGTCGCAGTGGATCTCGGCGCAGCACCCGCGCAACGCGTACGACGGCGAGCCCGGCAAAGTGCACGACTGGGCGCTCAGCCTGCCGCCGTGGATCGTCGACGAGCTCGTCGCGCCCGCACACGCGCGCGGCGAGCGCGTGCTCGTGATCGCCGAGGAGTGGCAGACGGCGAACGTCGCGATCGCCATCGACCGGCTCGCGCGCGAGCGCGGCGTGCGTTCCGCGCTGACGCTGATGTGGAATGCGAACAACACGTACGGCTTCGAGAAGATCCACTGGCCGACGCTCACGCGGGCCGCCGCCGTGACGGCGGTCAGCAAGTACATGAAGTTCGAGCTGGCCGCGTGGGGCGTGCACGCGCTGGTCATCCCCAACGGGATCGATCAAGCGCTGCTCGACGGCGCCGATCCCGAGCGGACGCGCGTGCTGCGCGAGGCGTTCGGCGAGCGCCCGACGTGCGTCAAAGTCGGCCGCTTCGATCCCGATAAGAACTGGCTCCAGGCGATCGACGCGCTCGGCGAGCTGCGCGCGTCGGGCATCGATGCGCGCTTGATCGTGCGCGGCGGCAAAGAGCCGTACGGCGACGTCGTATTCGGCCGCGCGCGCGAGCGCGGGCTCACCGTGGAGCGGCTCGCGTACGAAGGGAGCGACTGGCGCGAGTTCGCCAAGCGGCTCGCGGTCGTCGACGCAGCGGTCGTGCACGTCCGCACCTTTCTCGACGAGCCGACGCTGTACGCGCTCTACGCTGCCGCCGACGTGGTGCTCGCGAACAGCGGCAAGGAGCCGTTCGGGCTGGTCGGCCTCGAGGTGATGGCCGCCGGCGGAATCGTCGTGTGCGGCGCGACCGGCGAAGAGTACGCGGAGCCGTTCGTCAACGCGCTCGTGTGCGACACCGGCGACGGGCGCGAGCTCGCGACCTATCTGCGCGCGCTGTTCGGCGACGACGCCCTGGCCGACGAGCTTCGCACGAACGGCGCCGAGACCGCGGCGCGCTACACGTGGACGCACGTGCTGGAATCGCTCGGCCGCAAGATCGAGTACGTCGACGCGGTCGCGAAGTAACTCGCGATGTCCGCGTTAGGGAGTTGGCGTAGGGTTATCGCCAAGCAGTGGGAAGGTAATGAAAGTGCCAAGAATACTGTGAGGGATTTGGATGACCTGGTTCTGCAACGTGTCCCAAAGTCTCTTCACGCGGCCCGCGCGGTACGCGTTAAACATTCTGGTTTTCTTCATCATATCCTCAGTATCGGCGCGTGCCGGCGAATCTGCGCCTGCAGCTTTGCCTGATGTCACAAAGCTCTCGGACCCGGCGGCGCTACTGCTCTTCCTCGTATTTTTGTTACCGGGATTTATCTCGGTGCAGATATACAGTTTGCTTGTGCCAACGAAGCCCAGCGACTTCTCCAAGAGAGTGAATGAAATATTTGGATACAGCGCAATCCATTACGCGGTTACGATATGGCTTCTGATCTGGTCGAACTGGAATATCGCCGCGGTCTATGCCGTCGTGTTCATATTACCGATCGTGTGGCCACCATTGCTTCTGACGATTCGGCGCTCGCGACTGATGCGACGGTTGCCGCTTCCTGACCCAACTCCGTGGGATGGGTTCTTTCGGCGGGAAGCCAAAAGACCAAAAAATCCCGGGCTGGAGGTGCGCGTGAAAACGGCCGGAGGAGAAGTCATCGCTGGCCACTATGGCTCGTCTTCGATTGCTTCGACTTTTCCGAGCAAACCGCAGCTCTATCTTGAATCGGCCTATGTGATCAACCCAGACGGTTCGACGAGGACAATGAGTCGAACCGCTGGAATGATTGTGAACTGCGATAAGGCTGAATACGTCGTGTTTAGAACGTGAGGTAAACGATGGATAAATCACGGGACGAAGAATCGTCCATCAGCCGCGAGATTGAAAGCCTTCATGAGGAACACCGCGATATCACGAACAAGCTCGAACGCATCGAGCACGAAGTAGAGCAGGGTGAGTCGGAACGACCCCCGGATCGCGAATATGGAAGCGAGGAAGGCGGTCGCGGTCTCCCGGGCACCTATCAAGGTAGCGGAGAGCGTGAGAAGGGAGGACTGCCGCCCCCGTAATGGTTCCCGCTGTCTGGCCGTGCCGAGGTCGCGATATTGCTTTTTGCGCAGTGGCGAAGTAGGCTGGCGTTCCGGCGCGAAAGCTGACCGATGGATACTCCGCACGCGAACGGTCCGGTCATGCTCGTCACCGGCGGCAGCCGCGGGATCGGCGCCGCGGTCGTGCGCGGCGCGGCGGCGGCCGGCTACGAGATCGCGCTGACGTACGCCGACGACCGCGCCGCCGCGGACGGCGTCGCAGGTGAGGTGAACGGCTCAGGCCGGCGTTCGGTCGTCGTGCGCGCGGACGTCGCGCGCGAGGACGATGTGCTCGCCGCCTTCGCGGCCGTCGACGACGCGTTCGGACGTCTCGACGCGCTGGTCGTCAACGCCGGGATCACGGGGCGCTTCACGCGCGTCGAAGACATCGACGCGGCGACGCTCGAACGCGTGCTCGCCGTCAACGTGACCGGTGCGTTCTTGTGCGCGCGCGAGGCCGTGCGCCGCATGTCCACCGCGCGCGGCGGCGCGGGCGGTGCGATCGTCGTCGTGTCGTCGCGTGCCGCGGGGCTCGGTTCGCCGAACGAGTACGTGCATTACGCAGCGTCCAAAGGTGCCGTCGACGCGCTGACGCGCGGGCTCGCGAAGGAAGTTGCGCGCGAGGGGATTCGCGTCAACGCCGTCGCGCCGGGACTCATCGACACGGAAATTCACGCGCGCGGCGGACGGCCCGAGCGCGTCGCGCGCATTACGCCTACCATTCCGATGGAACGCATCGGTAGTGCAAATGAAGTAGCAGACGCGGTGCTGTGGCTGCTGTCGCCGGCGGCGTCGTACGTCACCGGCGCGATCGTCGACGTCTCGGGCGGACGGTAGCGCCCCAGCTCGTCGCCGCCGCGTAGACGCGTCGACGCAAGGTGTCGACGCGTGAACGTGCAGTTCATTGCGACGAATGTCGCCGGTATTCGCACCGCATTACAAGACAGTAGCGGGTTTCGTTCGCAACCTTAACGGTGCGAGTGTGTCGCCGCGCATATATCCGGCTATGCTTATTTCCGGTTCGCGTCCGGCCAAGGGCACAGCGGGTGAGGGCGCACTACCCACGGTACGTTCGCTCGATCGTTAGATCGAACGGCGGGCTCTCGTTGAGCCCTCGGCGTTCAATCGCCGCCGTCTCCGTCAGGAGTTCAATTCAAGGATGAAGCCCATCTTCGCGGTCGGAATCGCCGCCGCGCTCGCTTTAGGCGGGTGCGGCAGTTCGCATGGGAGCGCAGCCGCGGTCCCAGCTCATGCGGTCGCCGGCCAAACACATCAGACCCACGTTCGCCATCTCAAGAACGGCCGCAGTCCCCAGGATATCCTGGGCGGCGCGCCCGGCATCCACCTGTTCAACATCTCCATCAACCTGTTCGACGCGCCGCTCATCGGAGCGACCGCGGCGAACGCGCAGTTCAACGCCGGCATCCTCGGCGTCGACGCCGTCGATTCGACCGGCGATTCGTGGCAGCTCATCGCCAACGATGCGCCGCAAGTCGTGAACTTGCTGGCGCTGCAGAACTCGGCGCTCGCGATGGGCAGCGGCTCGCTGCCGGCCGGAACCTATCCGTCCATCCAGCTGCTCCTCGACCCGGCGACGACGACCGTCACGTACAACGGTCAGACGTATCCGGCGCGCTTCACCGATCCCAACCACCCGTGGTGGGATCCGTCCCAAACCGTCGAAGCGGTCAACGTTCCCCTGACCGTCAGCGGCAATGACGGTGACACGCTCAACGCGACGCTCGACTTCAACGTCTTCCAATCCGCGAACCTCGCGGATGGCGTCGTGTACCTCACCCCCACCGTCGCAGGCGGCATGGGATCACCGACCATCAGCGGCAGCGTCGCAAATGCCGCGGGTCAGCCGGTTTCCAACGCGACGGTCGTCGCCACGGACGCCGGCGGCAACGTCGCGAACACCACGATCACCGCGGCGGACGGCTCCTTCCACATCCGCGGGATCAACCCCGGAAGCTACACTGTCAGCGTCTTGAACTCGTTCACGACGAACGCCGGCGTCAGCGTCACCGCGTCGGGCGCCGACGACGGTGCTGCTCCATCGGCCCGGGCCGTCGTGGGACCGAACACCCAACTCTCGCTCGCAACGCTTCGCGACTAGGAGCTTCAGATGCCGGACACCATGGGCGTGTTCGTCGCTGAATCGCTCCGCGACGCACGCGTCGCTTTGCGTGCAGCGTTGTACGACGCCGCACTGGAGCTCCTGGAAGGCTGTGAGGATTGGCCGGCAGAGTTCGCCGAGCAGGCCATCATCCTCAAGGCAGAAACGATCGGTCGCCGCGACCCGGTGGGCGCGGTCAGCTACCTGACCACCGTCGAAGACCTGGCGTCTTCGCCGGCCGGCAGATTCCACTTCGCAATTCAGCTCGGGAAGGCGCATGCGACGGTTCGCAGCTTCTCCCAAGCGGAGTCCCGCTACACGGAAGCGCGCGCGCTCGCGCACGCGGTTCCCGACGGGGCTCACACCATGGCGTATCACGACCTCCGGATGCGGTGGTTCCGTCGCGAGTGCGACCCCAGCGCCCCCGAAGTCGCGATCGCGCTCGCGCATCCCGATCCCAGCATCGCGTCGGCGGCATACGCCTACCGCGCGTGGCTGCATGCCGGGAACGAAGACTACGCCGCCCACGTCGCGGATCTGTGTCGTGCCGTCGAGTACGCCACGCTCCCGACCGCGGAACCGGTGGACGTCGCGACGCTTGCAACGTCGATTCATGCGCTCGCGCAAGTCGGTTTCGAAACGGCAAATGCAGACGCCGTCGCGGCAGCCCGCCGCGCGTCGGATGCACTGGCCTGGACGCCCGATGTCGCCTATTACCAGTACATCACGACCCGCGCATTGGGATGGGACGTCTTCATGCGAGGACGCGCGGCGGAGGCGCAGTGGGCGTTCAAGGACGCTCGCACGCTGGCTCCGTCGGCGGCCTGCCGGTTGACCGCACATCTCGACCGCGCGTACGTCGCGCGCATCTCCGGAAACGAGTTCTGGGCCGCAGAAGAGCTCGCTCACGCGGATGCGCTCACGTACGACGTGAAGTGGGGCAGCTCGCACGGTGAGGAGCGCCAGCTCCTGGTCATGCTGGCCGTGCTCCACGCACCGACCGATGCGCCGCGGGCGCAGCGGTATGCCTCGATGTACGCTCAGATCGGTACGGAAAACGTGGATCCCGCGCTCGCCCTGCATCAGGACAAGCGCGCGACCGCCCACGAGAAGTACGCGCTGGGCCGCATCGAGCAGACCCTGGGACGGCGTGAGGCCGCGATCGCACCGCTTGAAGAGGCGTACGCGATCTTCGACCGGGCGTCGTTCCACTACCGGGCCTCGCTGACCGCGGCGGCGCTGGCCGAACTGACCGGAGAAGAGCGGTGGCGCGCAGCGAGCGTCCACCATGCCGGCTCGTATCCGGACTGTCCCTTGGCGCCGTTTGCGCAGAACGCTCTGGCACGCGAAGAAGCGATGCCCTCGGAGCTGACCCCGCTGCAGCGCCAAATCGCCCGCGCCCTGTGGGGCGGAGCTGATCCGGCCGAGCTTTCGCGCCGATTCAGCAGGAGTATGTTCACGATCGACAACCAGATCGCGGCCGTTCTCCGGGCCTTCGGTGTGGCGTCGCGCGCCGCACTGCTCGAGGAGGCACGCCGGCGTTGCCTGGCGTGACCATCCTCCTGATCGCAGCCGTGAGCGTCGCGTGTAGCGCGGCGCTCGCGGTCGCGTTTCTCGCGTCGCGCGTGCGGCGGTCGGGCGTCGCGGCTGATGCCGCCCGCGCGGCCGCCGCCGACGCGGCCGAGAAGAAGCTCAACCTGCTCGAAGCCGTCGGCGACGGCATCTACATCGTCGACGAGAACCTCGTCATCACCCATGTCAACGAAGAGGCGGAACGGCTGCTGCGCGGCGCCGCCGGCGCGCTGGTGGGCCAGCGGCTGGACCGCATCATCGACCCGCTCGCGTCCGAGCTGGTTCCCGAAATCCGGCGCGTGCGGCGGACCGCCGCGCCGATCCAGCGCACGCACGCGTTCCCGGCGACGGGCACGTGGATCGAGCTGCGCATCCATGCCGCCGCCACGGAGACGCTGATCACGCTGCGCGACGTCAGCGAACGCACCGGCGCGGAACTGCGCCTGCGCGAGAGCGAACGGCGCTTGCAGCTCGTCACGCAGCACGTCGACGCGGTCCTGTGGACGACCGACCGCGAGGGGCGGTTCACCACGATTTCCGGCGGCGCGCTCGACGAGCTCGGGCTCGACGCCGACGACCTGCTGGCGCGGTCTTCCGAGACGCTGATCGACGCGAGCGTGCTGCGCGACGTCTTCGCCGGCAAGCCGGCGCGCCTCGAACGGCCGCGTGCCGAACGCTGGCTGCGCCACCACGTCGAACCCCTGTCGGACGCCCAGCGCAACGTGATCGGCGCCGTCGGCGTGACGATCGACGTGACGGAGCTCAAGCGCGCGGAGCACGTGCTGTTCGATGCCGCGCACCGCGACCGCCTCACGGGCTTGCCGAACCGGCTGTCGCTCGAGGAGCGCTTGGCGGAAACGATTGCCGACGCCGCGCGCGAACGGCGTGAGTTCGCCCTGCTCTTCCTCGATCTCGACCGCTTCAAGTCCATCAACGACACGCTCGGGCACAACCCGGGCGACGACGTGCTGCGCGAGGTCGCGGCCCGGCTGCAGGCCGTGGTGCGCGAAGGCGAAGTGGTCGCGCGGCCCGGCGGCGACGAGTTCATCGTGCTGCTTCCGCGCGCCGGCGATCCCACCGAGATTCAAACGGTGTCGCAGCGCCTGCTGCGCGCGCTCGCCGCGCCGATCGGCGCCGGCGGCCGCGAGCTGTACGTCACGGCCAGCATCGGCGCCGCGATGTACCCCGCGCACGGCAAGACCGCCGAAGCGCTGATCGCGCACGCCGACGCGGCGATGTACCGTTCCAAAGGAATGGGCGGCAACCGGTACGCGATGTTCGAGCCGTCGATGGAAACCGTCACGGTCGACCGGCTCTCGCTCGAGCAGGATCTGCGGCATGCGGTCGACCGCAACGAGCTGGAGCTCCGGTATCAGCCGATCGTCGCGATCGAGACGAACGAGGTCATCGGCGCGGAAGCGCTCGTGCGCTGGCGGCATCCGGTGCGCGGCCTCATCCCGCCGGACACGTTCATCGGCATCGCGGAAGAGACGGGCACGATTGTCGCGATCGACCGCTGGGTGCTGCGCGAAGCGTGCGCGGCGGCGGCGCACGTGCGCACGGTCGTTCCGGACTTCTGCATGTCGGTCAACGTGTCGTCGCGCGATCTGCGCGAGCCCGATCTGCCCGACGTCGTCGCGCACGCCCTCGCCGACCACGCGCTGCCGGCGAGCGCGCTGTGCGTCGAAGTCACCGAGAGCGTCGCGCTGGACGACAGCGTGCTGCCCGTGCTCGCGCGGCTGCGCGCGCTCGGCGTCAGCGTCGCGATGGACGACTTCGGCATCGGCTACAGCTCGCTGTCGTATCTGAAGCGGCTGCCGATCTCCGTGCTGAAGGTCGACCGGTCGTTCGTGCGCGACGTCGTCAACGACAAGTACGACGAAGCGATCATTTCCTCGATCGTCGCGATCGCGCACGGCCTCGGTTTCCGGGTCATCGCCGAAGGGATCGAAGACGAATCGCAGCTTCGCTGCATCGCCGCGCTCGGCTGCGACGAGGCGCAAGGGTACTTTCTCGGGCGCCCGCAGACGCTGGCAGCGTTCGAGCGGTATCTGTCCGGCGCGCGCACGGCGCACCCGCCCTTGCGGGCCGTTCCGCAGCCGTACGCCCTCGCGGCCGGGTGACCCGACAAACGTCTGTTCGACTTCCAGCGCCGGTCGTGGTATACTGACGTGTCGCTCTGCGTGGCCACGCCACTCGGTGACAAATCCCACCTTGCGCGATCTTTCGAAATCCGACGATCGACCTCGCGCCTCGCTTTCGAAAGAATCGATGCAACCAAGTTTTGACGCGCTGGGCCTCGGCCCGGCGTCCCTTCGAGCCGTGCGCGAGTTCGGCTTCACCGTCCCGACCCCCGTTCAGGCTGCCGCGATCCCGCCGGCGCTCGCGGGCAAGGACGTCCTCGCCAGCGCCCAAACGGGCACCGGCAAAACGGCCGCGTTCGCGCTGCCGATCCTCGAAAAGCTCGCGACCTTGCCGCGCGGCAAGACGCGCGCGCTCATCCTCGCGCCGACGCGCGAGCTCGCGGCGCAGATCGCGCAGCACTTCGACGCGCTCGGCAAGGGCACGAAGCTGCGCATCGCCGCCATCTACGGCGGCGTCGGCTTTGGCGGCCAGATCGCCGCGTTCGCGCGCGGTACCGAGATCATCGTCGCCACGCCCGGCCGCCTGCAAGACCTCATGAATCAGGGCAAGGCGCGGCTCGACGACGTCGCCGTGCTCGTCCTCGACGAAGCGGATCGCATGCTGGACATGGGCTTTTTGCCCGCCGTGAAGCGCATCGTGACGAAGGTTCCGGCCAAGCGCCAGACGCTGTTCTTCTCGGCCACCATCGCGCCGGAAGTCCTCAAGCTGACGCGCGATCTGCTGCACGATCCGGTGCGCGTCGAGATGGTGCCGCAGAGCAATTCCACGACCGCCGCCGGCATCACGCACGTCGCGTACACCGTCCCGCAGGGCAGCAAGACCGATCTGCTCGTCGAGCTGCTCAAGGACAACAACATCTACAGCGCGATCGCGTTCACGCGCACGAAAGCGCGCGCGAACCGGCTCGCGCTCGCGCTCGAGAAGCACAACGTCTCCGCGGAGCGCATCCACGGTGACCGCTCGCAGGCGCAGCGCACGCGCGCGCTCGCGGACTTCAAGCGCGGGAAGCTGCGCGTGCTCGTCGCGACCGACGTCGCGGCGCGCGGCATCGATATCGCCGACCTGGGCCACGTTGTGAACTACGACGTGCCGATGGTGCCGGAAGACTACGTGCACCGCGTCGGCCGCACGGCGCGCGCCGAGCAGACCGGCGACGCGATCACCTTCGTCTCGCACGACGAAGAGCGGCTCTTCCGCGACATCGAAAAGGCGGTCGGCCGTCGCATCGACCGCAACAAAGTTCCGTCACTGCCCGAGCCCACGGCAACGAATCTTCAAGCCCCGGCTGCCTTTCCGGCGCCGCGGCGGTTCGCGCCCTCGCGCAACGCGCAGAGTTTCCGCGGCAACGCGGGCAACGGCAACTTTCAAAAACGGCGGGGACGCTGAACCTCTTCGCCTAAACGCGGGCCCGTGACGATCCTCGTGGCCGTCACGGCCGTGCTCGCACTCCTCGCTTCACCCCCGCCCGCGAGCCCGGTCTCAAACGTGCGCACGGTCTCCGGTCTACCGGCGATCGGCGTCGCCGTCCGCGCCGGCGAGCCGCGCTACGTGCGGCTGCTGCTGGACGTCACGTCGTACGGCGTACCCGGACACGGCGAGATCGTCGTCGACCGTACGCTGGGCCGGTTCGTGCGCCGGTTCGATGCGTGGCCCGTGTCGGAACGCGAAGGCTGGGACGGCGCGCATGCATGGCGCGCGGACGCCACCGGCATGCCGCGCATCCAAGGTAACGCCGACGAGCGTGGCGCCATTCGCGCGTGGTTGCGGCTGCTCGCGCCGTCGGCCCGCGGCGCGCCGTGCGACTGCGGCTTGCGCGCGCCGGAAATCACCACGGACCGCGCGAGCGGGCACGTGACGAGCGTCGTGCTCCACGCCGGCCAGCAGACCGAACGCATCGCATTCAGCGAGTACCGGCGCGCCGGTTCGCTCGTCGTTCCGTTCGCGTTCGACGACGTGTCGGACAACGGAACGTGGAGCGCGCGCGTGCGCGCCGTCGAGACGCCGGCCGCCGTTGCAGCGGCGGTGTTCGCGCCGCCGCGCGCGCCGCACGACGCGACGCTGCGCGGCGTCACGTCCGTGCCCTTGGCGGGCGGGTTGCCGCTGCCGGTGATCGACGTCTCGCTCGAGCACGGCGCGCCGCTGCATTGTCTGGTGGACACCGGCGGCCAGAACGCGATCTCGCAGAGCGCGGCGGAACGCTTGGGGCTGACGGTCGTGGGGAGCGGCAGCGTCGGCGGCGCCGGCGCTGCGCTGGCGACCGTGCGGTACACGAGCGCGCGCAGCATGCGCATCGGCGCGGCCGAATTGCGCGATCAGCCGTTCATCGTGCTCGACATCGGCGGCGTGCCGTTCGACTGCGTCGTCGGATACGAGCTGCTCGCGCGCTTCGCCGCGCGCTTCGACTTCGCGAACGGTTCGTTCTCGCTCGCCGCCGATGCGCGCGCGTTCGCCGGCAACGGCGTCCGCGTGCCGATCGTCTTCGACGACCGGCAGCCGCAGGTCGACGGCGCGCTCGACGGCTTCCCGGCGACGGTGACCATCGACACCGGCAGCGCGAGCGTCGCCGAGGTGAACGCGCCGTTCGTGCGCGCGCACGACCTCGTCGCGCGCTATCACGCCGCCCCGCCGCACGACGCGATCCGCGGCGTGGGCGGCGTGGTGCGCGGCTCGTTCGTGCGCGCCGGCGAATTGCGCTTGGGCGCGCTGCGCGTGCGCGATCCCGAGCTGCTGCTGACCGACGCGGCGGCCGGCGCGGAATCGAACCCGGCCGTCGCGATCAACGTGGGCGAAGCAATCCTGCAGCGCTACACGCTGGTCTTCGACTACCGCGGCGGCACGATGCGCTTCGACCCGCCCCAGCCGGCCGCGCGCCCTACGGCGACGGCGGGGCCGTAGGTGCGAACGCCGGGTCGCCGAGCTGCCAGAACAGGAACGAATACTCGTCCGTCGTGAGGAGCTGCGCCTGCGTGCGCGAGCTGCCGAGATAGCCGTGACCGGCGTCGTAGTCGACGCGCAACAGGACCGGCTTGCCGCTCGACGTCGCGCCTTGCAAACGCGCCGCGAACTTGCCGACGATCCACGGCGCGACGCGTGGATCGTTCGCGCCGGTGATCGCGAGCACCGCGGGATACGCGACGCCGTCCTTGACGTGCACGTACGGGTCGGTCGCGTAGAGCGCGTCCCAGCCCGTTTTGTTCGCGATCGAGCCGAACTCCGGGATGTTCGCGGGGCCGCCCTCGGCGAACTCGTCGCGCACCGGGTTGGTGTCGCCGACGACGTCGAGCGCGGCACCCCACAGCTCCGGGTGCTGCACGATCGCGTTGCCGATCGTGACGCCGCCCGCGCTGGTCCCTTCGCCGGCGAGCTTCGCGGGCTGCGTGTACTTGTGGTCGATCAGGTAGCGCGCGCACGCGATGAAGTCGTCGACCGTGCGCTGCTTGGTGGCGATGTGCGCGCCGAAGTGCCAGTCTTCGCCGTACTCGCCGCCGCCGCGCGGGTGGCATTCTGCGAACACGCCGCCGCGTTCCAGCCACGCGAGCCGCGTCGCGGAGAACGCCGGGCGGATGACGATGCCGTACGCACCGTAGCCGTCGACCAGCGTCGGGCGCGTGCCGTCGAGCGCGGCGTCCTTGCGCATCACGATCGACAGTGGAACCTGCGTGCCGTCGGCGCTGGTCGCGAGCACCTCGCTCGACGCGATCGACGAGAAGTCGACGTCCGACTTGCGCCGCAGCGCCGTGTCGACGAGCGCATAATTCACGCCGGCACGGTACCAGCGCGGCGACTCCGTCCACGACTGCAGCACGAACGTCACGCCCGGGACCATCGGGTCCGTCGCGAACGCGTCGATCGCGCCCGCGAACGGCAGCGCCACGCCGGTGACCGCGCCCGCCGAGCCGTCGCGGGCGACCGCGAGGCGACGCAGCTGCGAGAGCCCGCCCTCGAGGTCGCGCAGGTAGAGCCCGTCGCCCGCCAGCGCGATGTCCTCGATGACGCGGCTGGACTGCGGGACCGCGACGCGCGCGGTCGCGAGCGTCCCGCCGCGCAGATCGACCGCGAGGATGCGATGCCGCGGCGCGCCCCGGTGCGCGCTGACGTAGAGCGTGTCGCCGGCCGCGACGGCCGCGGTGACGTCGTCGGCGTAGTCCGCGATCTTGCGCCACGGCGCGTGCGCATCCAGCGCCGTCGCGGCCGGCGCGGCGTAGAGCTGCACCTCGTTCTGCACGCCGTGCGCGACTTCGGCGATCGCCCAGCGCGAGCGCGGCGACACGCCGACGAACGCCGCGTCCTCGGGCGCGAACGGAATGCGCGGCGTGAGCCCGTAGCCGAAGATCGCCGGATCGCGATCCGGATCGCGGCCGAGCACGTGCAGCCGCGCGACGCCTTTGGTGTCCTTCTCGCTCTGCGGCGCGTTGGGCGCCGCCTTGGGCGTGCGGAAGTAGTAGAACGAACGGCCGTCCGCGCGCCACGACGGCGCCGACGTAGAGCGCGCGGTCGATCGCGTCCGAGAGCATCCGCCCGCTGCCGCCGTCGACGACGTGCAGCACCGTCTTCTCGGAGCCGCCTTCGGAGATCCCGACGGCGACGTAGCGGCCGTGCGGCGACGGTGCGTAGTAGTCGATCGAGTAGTGCTGGTTCGGCGAGCGCGCGAAGCGGTCGGGATCGAACACGAGCCGTTCGCGGCCGCCGGCGACCGCGCGCGCGTAGATGCGCGTCGAGTTCGCGCCGGCGGGGCGCTTGCGGTAGAAGTACGTTCCGCCCACGGGCTGCACGTCCGCGATCGTCTCCGTCGCGTTGTCGAGCTGCGCGATGCGCTTGGCCAGCTCGGTGCGGCCCGGCAAGCCGTCGAGCACGGTGCGCGTGTACGTGCTCTGCGCCTTGAAATACGCTGCGAGCCCGGGATCCTTCGGGTTCTCGAAGTAGCGGTACGGGTCGGTCACCGTCACGCCGAAGTGCGTCTCGGTGACGGGCCGAACGGCGGGGCGCGGCGGCGGGGCCGGCACGGCGGCGGCCGCGAGGAGCGCGAGCGCCGCGACCGGCGCGGCCAAACGAAGCGCAAAACGTCGCATCGCCCACCGGTTATGCGGAGGGGGAACCCCGCTCCCCCTCCGCCACCCGGTTCAGGTCGAGAACGAGCAGGCGCTGTGGACGTTCGTGTACTCTTTCTGAATGTCGTAGGTGTAGCCGCTCAGCGAGACGTTGCCGTAGTAGCTGCGGCAGATGTCGCCGATCTCGCCGCCGTAGTTGTTGTACCAGGCGACGTTGTTGACCGCGACGTCCGGATCGGTGATCGTCTCGAACCACTCGTGCGAGAGCGTCGAGCCCGTGGAGTCCTGCAGCTTGTTGCTCGGGCTGTTGCAGCCGCTGATGCCCTGATACGGCTCGACGGAGTAGAGCGTGTGGCCGATGTCGCTGAAGTCGACGGAGCCGTGGTACGCGCAGTAGCCGCCGTTCTGCGCGTAGCAGCCGCCCGCGCTCGCGCTGCACTGCTGCACGCCGCTCTGCAAGAAGACGTGGTAGATCTTGCCGTAGCCGGTGCCCTGCGACGCGGCGACGGAGTGGACGATGTTGTAGATGTCCTGGTCTTGCAGCGTCCCCGACGTGTTGTAGTTCACCTGCCAGCCGCTGCCGTACGGATAGCGGTTGTTGGACGACGAGCCGATGTACTGGTCGATGATGTGGACGAAGGAGCTGCCGGCGATGCGCTGGATGAACGTGCCGGGCGACGCGGTGCCCCAGCAGGTGCCGGCGCAGTTGACGTACAGGTTGATCGACGACGCGCTGGTCAAGTACGGACCGCCGTAGTACGCAAGGTCGTAAACGCCGCCGGTGCGCACGGCGCGCTGGCCGGTCGCCATCGGGTGAATCGGCTGGCCCTGCAGCGGCAGCGCGTGCGCGGATTCGTGCGTGACCTTTGCCGAGATGCCGGCGTTGCTCACGTCGACCGTCCCGGCGAGGCGCTCGTCACCTTGGGCCGTGATGGGCGCATTCTGCGCCGGCGTCAGCGGCGGCGCAGCGGTCGTACCGCCCCCGCCCGAGCATCCTGCGAGCCCGGTGGCCAGCACCGCGCACGCGGAAAACAATGCGGAATACACCCGCTTCCGAGAGATCATGATAGACACCCCACTCCAATTTTTCAGAAGGTCCGGTCGCCTCACACGCGGGCGCCCGGATCGCCTGGGAATTATCTGGGTCCGACAGAAGTCGACCTGCAACGATTTGGAAAATTCGTACATTTCGCGCCGACTGTGACATGCCGCGCTTCCTCGCCGGGCGAACCTGGCGCGGCGGCGATCGCTAGCCCGCTGCGATCGCGCGCACGCGGTTCGCGATCTCGTCGGCGTAATGCGCAGCCTGCTCGTCCGACGTGCCTTCGGCCCACACGTTCACCGATGCATCCGTCGCGTCGGGAAGCACGAGCACCCAGCCGTCGTCGCGCGGCAAGCGAATGCCGTCGAGCGTTTCCACTTTGCCGTTGCCGCCGTGCGAGGCTTCGTCGTGCAGCGAACGCATCACGGCGCCTTTGCGATCCCACGGACAGGGAACGACACGCCCGGCGACGTGCCAGCGTGGAATCATCGCGGCGAGCTCCGAGAGCTTGCGGTGCTCCGCGGCCAGCAGCTCCATGATCTTCGCCGTTGCGTAGATGCCGTCGAACGCCGGCTGGAACTCGGGAAAGATCAGCTCGTAGTTCATGCCGCCGGCGAACGCGAGGTCCTTGCCCTCGCGCTCGGCGAGCGCCATCAGCGAGCGGCGGTCGCTGCGCGTGCGCACGATCGTCGCGCCGTTCTCGGCGGCGATGCGCTCGACCACCGACGGTACGGTCAGCGGCATCGCGATGCGCGCGCCGGGCTTCGCGCGCGCGACGAGCAGCGTCAGCAGTGCCATCAGGCGGTTGCGCCCGACGATCTTGCCCGCGTCGTCGACGAGCGTGGCAGTCTCGCCGTCGGCGTCGATCAGCACGCCGAGGTTCGCCTCGAGCGAGGTCACGACCGAGGTGAGCTGCGAGAGATGCCGCTCGCGGTCGTCGCGGAACGTGCGGACCTTGCCGGCGTCGAAGTACGCGTTGAGCGCGACCTGCTCGACGCCCAGCGCGCCGAGGATCTGCGGCAGCACGATCGACGCGTTGCCGAACGCGTAGTCGATCACCACGCGGAAATTCGCCTCTTTGAGCGCTTGCGCGTGCAGCGCGGAGGTGAACGCCGCGGTGTAGCGTTCGAGCGCGCGCGACGGGAAGTCGAGCCGGCCGACCTCGTCCATCGGCGTGCGCCGGAAATCCTCGCGGAAGAAGAGGTTTTCGATCTTGCGCTCCGCGCCTTTGTCGATCCCGATCCCGGTGTGGTCGAAGAACTCGAACAGCAGCGCGTTGGAGTCGTCCGGCGCGACGCGCACGTGCATCCCGCCGTCGCTGCCGACGCGCACCGCGTAGCGCGCGAGCGGCAGCGGGTACGACCGCAGGTCCAGCACGTTGACGCCGACCGACAGCAAGCCGGAGATCATGCAGCGGTTCATCACGCGCGACGCCGGATGCGTGTCGCGGCTGGTCATCACGCTCTGGCCGGGTTTGAGCCACGTGCCGAACGCCTGCCCCAGCTTGAGCGCGAACTCCGGCGTGATCTCCAGGTTCGCCAAGCCGCTGATGCCGCCGGAGCCGAACAGCGAGCCGGGCCACTTCTGCCCGTAGATCAGCGACATCGAGACGATCGAGCCGGCGGTGACCCACTTGTCGGGCCACAGCTTGAGGTGCGCGTTGACCGTCGCGCCCGCGCCGATCGTGCAGCCGCGGCCGATCACGGTGTTCTCGTGGACCTTCGCGCGCTTCTCGATCGTGTTGCGGTCCGCCACCGTGCAGTCGCTCAGCGACGCCTCCTCGCCGACGTAGACGTCCTCCCACAAGACGCTGCGGCAGACGGTCGCGCCGCGCTCGACGATCGTGCGGTCGCCGATCGCCGCCGGCCCGACGATCGTCGCGCCATCGTGGATGCGCACGTCGCGCCCGAGCACCACGCGCCCTTCGATCTTCGCGCCGGGATGGATGCGCGAGCCCTCGCCGACGTACACGGCCGAACCGCCGTCACCCCGATCACCGCGCAGGGCGCCGGGGAACCTGATGCGCACCTTGCCTTCGACCGCGTCGTAATTCGCCTGCTGGTACTGTTCGAGGTTGCCGATGTCGGTCCAGTACGCGTCGATGACGTAGCCGCCGAGCTTCGCGCCCTCGCGCAGCATGTCGGGGAACAAATCTTTCGAGAAGTCGTAGACCTTGCCGCGCTGCATGCGGTCGAGGATGCCGGGCTCGAGCACGTAGATGCCGGTGTTGATCGTGTCGGAGAAGACTTCGCCCCACGACGGTTTTTCCAGAAAGCGCACGATGCGCCCGTGCTCATCGGTGACGACGACGCCGAACTCGAGCGGGTTCGTCACGCGCTGCAGCGCGATCGTGACGTCGTTGCCCTGCTCCTGGTGGTGGCGCACGACGGCGCTCAGATCGAGATCGGTGAGCGCGTCGCCGCTGATGACCAGGAACGTCTCGCCGGCGAGCAGGTGGTGCGCCATCTTCACGGCGCCCGCGGTGCCCAGCGGCGTGTCCTCGACGACGTAGTGCATCTTCACGCCGTGCGCTTCACCCTCGCCGAAGTACGATTCGACCTCGTCCGCGAGATAGTGCAGCGTTGAGACGATCTCGTCGAACCCGTGCTGCTTGAGCAGCTCGACGATCAGCCCCATCACGGGTTTCCCCGCGACGGGCGCGAGCGGTTTGGGTCGGCGCGAGGTCAGCGGACGAAGGCGGGAGCCCTCGCCACCGGCCATCAGAACAGCTTTCACGGCGTTGCTCTCGGACGGAGTTCGGCTAGGACGGTGCAGAGGCGGTGGAGGCGGTCGTCGGACGCCAGGGCGCCGACGTCCGTTCCGAGCTTACGGCGCCAGTTCGGGTACTGCGTGGAGGTTCCCGGGACGTTGACCGGCGCGCGTTCGGTGAGGACGTCGTCGAGCTGCGCCATGACGATCGCGCACGGCGTCGCGGCGAGATAGCGGTTCGCCGCCACGATGATCGCCGTGTCGTCGTCGCGCTCGCCGGGCGCGAGGTCGCCGTGCGCGACCAGCGTGTCCAGGAACAGCGTTCGTTCGCGGTCCCGCGCCGCGCGCTCGTCCGCGAGCGGCGTCTCGAGCATCTGCAAGCGGTCGCGCAGATCCACGTCCTCGCCGCGCAGCCAGGCGGGAATCGTCGGCAGATCGTGCGTTCCCGACGCGGCGAGCGCGAGCGCCGGGTACTCCTCGGGCGGAATGAACGTGCCGTCGAGCCGGCGCTCGAAGAACAGGATGCGGTACGACAGGATCCCGGTCGCTTCCATGCGTTCGCGGAAGCCTTCGGGCACCGTGCCGAGGTCTTCACCGATCACGACGCAGCGCTCGCGCACGCTGGCCAGCGCGACGATCCCGCGCACGTCGTCGAGCGGGTACTCGACGTAGGTCCCGCTGCGCGGGTCGGCGCCGCGCGGGATCCAGTACAGCCGCGCGAGCGAGAACGCGTGGTCGATGCGCAGCGCTCCGGCGGCGTGGCAATTCGACTGCACGAGCGCGAGCAGCTCGGCGTAGCCTTCGCGCGCGAGCCCGCGCGGGTCGAGCGGCGGCAGGCCCCAGTCCTGGCCGAGCGTGTTGAGGACGTCGGGCGGCGCGCCGACCGATACCTCCGCGACGTACGCGCCGGCGTCGGCCCATACGTCGGCGGAGTTGGCGTCGACGCCCACGGCGAGATCGCGGTACAGCCGCACGCCGTGCCGCTGCGCATCGGCGGCGACCGCGTCGAGCTGCTCGGCCGCGAGCCACTGCAAGTACATCGCGTAGCGCACCGCCGTGTCTTCCGCCGCCGCGAACAGCGCGACGTCGGGCGACGCCGGCGTGCGGAACGTCTGCGGCCACGAGCTCAGGTCGCGGCCGAAGCGCGCGACGAGCACCTCGAACGCCGCGAAGCGGAACAGCGGCTCGCCCTGCGCTTCGCACCACGCGGCGAACGCGTGGCGGCGTTTCTCGTCGCCGTCCAGCGCGGCGAAGCACGCGCGCAGCACCTCGTCCTTGACCGCCGCGACGCCGGCATACTCGACGTACTCCGCGGCGCGCAAGCGCGCGAGCACCTCGCCGCGGCCGGGTTCGCGGAGAATGTCGCGCACGCGCGCGCTCTCCGCTTCGGGGACGTCGTCGAGCGCGATGTAGAGCCAGTTCAGCCAGCGGCGCGACGACGCGGCGTACGGGCTCGCCGCTTCAGGATCGTCGCGAAAGGTCGCGTGCAGCGGGTTGATGCCGGCGTAGCTCGCGCCGCGCTCGCCGAGCAGCCGGCAGACCGCGCGCAGGTCGGCGTAGTCGCCGATGCCGGCGTTGCGCGCGGAGCGCAGCGTGTAGATCTGCATCGCGATCCCCCACGTGCGGCCATGCGGCGCAAACGCGCGCTCGGGCACGACCACGACGTGCACCGTCGCGCGCGCGTACGCGTTCACCGCGAGCGCGAGCCGGTGCGCGCCCAGCGGCAGCGGTCCGGCGATCGCGACGCGGCGCGTGTCGTACGTCGACGCCTCGCGGTGGTCGGCGAGCACGACCGGCGCGTCGCGCAGCGGCGCCGTTCCGCTCTCGGTGCCGCCGTCCTCGCGCACGAGCGTCCACTGCAGCGCCTCGGTCCAGCTCATCGCGGGCAGCGTGACGTCGACGGCGAGCGGTTCGTGCTCGCGCAGCACGAGCGCCGGCGCCACGACATGGTGCGGCTCCTCGGCGATCAGCGCTTCGAAGCGCGCGACCGTTTCCGGCGCGGCCGCGCGCTCGGTGCCGAGCGCGTCGACATAGGAGCGCAGCACGCGCGCGCTCATCGAACGTGTCCCGCGAAGAGCGCGAGCGAGCGGGAGATCATCGGGTACTCCAGCACGTTCGTCGCGCGGCGCGCCGCCTTCGATGCCGGTGTCGAGCGCGAGCGACCACGACACGCGCTCGACGTCGGGCAGCGTGAAGCCGGTGTCTTCGGGCGCGGCGTTCATCGCGACGAACAGCATCGGGCGCGCGCCGAGGAAGAAGCCGATCGTGCGGCGTTCGGCCGTCCAGTCGTCGGGCTGCATCTCGTGCCCGTCCGGTTTGATCCAGGCGATGTCCTTGCGCCCGCTGGCGTCGATGGGCTCGCCGCGGTAGAACGCGTCGCGCTTGAACGCGGGGTGCTCGCGGCGCATGCGCAGCATCAGCTTGACGAACTCTTCGAGCGCGAGGTCGCGCGGCGCCCAGTGCGTCCAGTCGACCCACGAGATCTCGTTGTCCTGGCAGTACGCGTTGTTGTTGCCGCGCTGCGTGCGCCCGTGCTCGTCGCCGCCCACCAGCAGCGGGACGCCCAGCGACAGCAGCAGCGTCGCGATGAAGTTGCGCTTTTGCCGCTCGCGCAGGTTGACGATCTCCGGATCGTCGGTGGGACCCTCCACGCCGCAGTTCCAGCTCAGGTTGTCGTCGGTGCCGTCGTGGTTCTCTTCCTGGTTGGCTTCGTTGTGCTTGTGATTGTACGACACGAGGTCGGCCAGCGTGAAGCCGTCGTGCACCGTGACGACGTTGACGCTCGCGCGCGGGCGGCGGCCGTTGTGCGCGAACAGGTCCGACGAGCCGGCCAGCCGCGACGCGAGCTCGGCGATCACGCCCATGTCGCCGCGCCAGAAGCGCCGCACCACGTCGCGGTATTTCCCGTTCCATTCCGACCAGCCCGGCGGAAAGTTCCCGAGCTGGTAACCGCCCGGCCCGACGTCCCACGGCTCGGCGACCATCTTGACGCGCGACAGCACCGGGTCTTGCTGGATCGCCTTGAAGAACGCGGCGTCGCGGCGGTAGCCCGTGTCCTCGCGCGCGAGCGCCGGCGCGAGGTCGAACCGGAAGCCGTCGACGTGCATTTCCTCGACCCAGTAGCGCAGCGAGTCCGTCACCATCTGCAGCACGCGGGGATGGCGCAGCTCGAGCGTGTTGCCGGTGCCGGTGACGTCGTCGTAGTAGCGCGGATCGGCCGCGAGCCGGTAGTACGAGGCGTTGTCGATCCCTTTGAACGAGAAGGTGGGACCGAGATGATTCCCCTCCGCGGTGTGGTTGTACACGACGTCGAGCACGACTTCGATCCCGGCTTCGTGCAGGTGCTTGACCATCGTCTTGAACTCGTTGGGATCGCCTTGCAGATACCGCGGATCGGGCGCGAAGAACCCGATCGAGTTATAGCCCCAGTAGTTGCGCAGCTTGTGCTCGACCAGCCGGCGGTCGTCCACGAAGGCATGCACCGGCAGCAGCTCGAGCGTCGTCACGCCGAGCTGCTCGAGGTACGCGACGATCGCCGGCGCCGCCAGCCCGGCGAACGTGCCGCGCAGCGCCGGCTGCACGCGCGGGTGCTGGACCGTGAACCCTTTGACGTGCACCTCGTAGAACACGGTGTCGGTCCACGGCACCGCGGGCCGGCGGTCCTCACCCCACGTGAACGCGGGCTCGACGACGACGCACTTGGGCATCGCGCTCGCGTTGTCGCGCCGGTCGAACGAAAGATCGTCGCGCAGCGAGCCGATGCGGTAGCCGTGGTGCGCGTCGGTCCAGCGCAGCTTGCCCGCGAGCGCTTTCGCATACGGGTCGAGCAGCAGCTTATGGTGGTTGAAGCGGTGGCCGCGCTCGGGCTCGTACGGCCCGTACACGCGATAGCCGTAGAGCATCCCCGGCCGCGCGTCGGGCAGATAACCGTGCCACACCTCGTCCGTATATTCGGGCAGCGCGATGCGCCCGAGCTCGCGCCGCCCGCGCGCGTCGAACACGCACAGCTCGACCTTCTCCGCGTTCGCGCTGAACAGGGCGAAGTTCACGCCCTTGCCGTCCCACGTGGCGCCCAGCGGGTACGGCAGGCCCGGCTCGACGCGCAACCGCGCGGCGATCACGCGGAGCGTGACTCCGTCATGGTGCGAGCCAGATCGTCGAAAGCGGCGGCAGGGTCAGAGAAACGGAGAACGGGCGCCCGTGCGCAGGGCGGTCGGTCGCGATCACGGAGCCCCCGTTACCCAGGTTCGCGCCGCCGTACGCGGACGCGTCGGTGTTGAGCACCTCGGTGTAGCGGGTGTTGCGCGGGACGCCGACGCGGTAGCCGTCGTGCCGCACGCCGGAGAAGTTGCACACGCACACCACGTGGCCGTCGCGGGCGGCGTCCCAGCGGATGAACGCGAGCACGCCGTTGCGCGCGTCGTCGTACGCGATCCAGTCGAAGCCGCTAGGCTCGCAGTCGCGCTCGTACAGCGCGCCGCGCCCCAGCGCGATGTGATTGAGGTCGTGCACCAGCCGCTGCACGCCGGCATGGCGGCCGTGCACGACGTGCCAATCCAGCGACGCCTGCGCGCGCCACTCGCCGCGCTGCGCGAACTCGCCGCCCGCGAACAGCAGCTTCTTGCCGGGATGGGCCCACATCAGCGCGTACAGCGCGCGCAAGCTCGCGAACTGCTGGTCGTCGCCGCCGGGCATGCGCCCGAGCAGCGACCGTTTTCCGTGCACGACCTCGTCGTGCGAGAGCGGCAGCACGAAGTTCTCGTCGAACGCGTACACCAGGCCGAACGTGATCTCGTTCATGTGGTGCCCGCGAAACAGCGGGTCGCGCGCGAAGAAGCGCAGCGTGTCGTGCATCCAGCCCATGTTCCACTTGAAGCCGAACCCGAGCCCGCCGGCGTCGACGGGCATCGTGACCTTCGGCCACGCGGTCGACTCTTCGGCGAACGTCACGATCCCGGGCACCTCGCCGTACACCGTCGCGTTGAGCCGCTGCAGAAACGCGACCGCTTCGAGGTTCTCGCGACCGCCGTAGCGGTTGGGGATCCACTCGCCTTCTTTGCGCGAATAGTCGCGATAGAGGATCGACGCGACGGCGTCGACGCGCAGCCCGTCGAGGTGGAACTCGCGCAGCCAGTACAGCGCCGACGCGATCAGAAAGTTCTGCACCTCGTTGCGGCCGAGGTTGAAGACGTACGTCCCCCAGTCTTGGTGGAACCCCTCGCGTGGATCCGCGTGCTCGTACAATGCCGTGCCGTCGAACCTGCCCAGCCCGTGCGCGTCGGTCGGAAAATGGCCGGGGACCCAGTCGAGGATCACGCCGATGCCGGCGGCATGCGCGGCCTCGACGAACGCGCGGAAGTCATCCGCCGTGCCGAAGCGGCTCGTCGGCGCGAACCAGCCCGTGGTTTGATAGCCCCAGCTCAAGTCGAACGGATGCTCGGTGACCGGCAGCAGCTCGACGTGCGTGAAGCCGAGCTCGGCGACGTACGGGATCAGCTGGTCCGCGAGCTCGGCGTACGTCAGGAAGCGATCGTTTTCGGCGGGGATGCGCTTCCACGAGCCGAGGTGCACTTCGTAGATCTGGATCGGCGCGTCGCGCCGCTGTTTCCGCGCGCGCACCGCGAGCCAGCTGTCGTCCTTCCATTCGTACGCGCTCGGCGCGACGACGACCGACGCGTTCCCCGGGCGGACTTCGGTGCGAAACGCGAACGGATCGGCGCGCAGCGGCAGCAGCTCGCCGTTGGGTCCGAGCAGCTCGTACTTGTAGCGCGCGCCGGCCTCGACGCCCGGCACGAATAGTTCCCACACGCCCGCTTCACGGCGCAAGCGCATCGGGTGCACGCGCCCGTCCCACTGATTGAAATCGCCGACGACGCTGACGCGCGACGCGTTGGGCGCCCACACGGCGAACGCCGTGCCGTGCACGCCGTCGATCGTGCCCGGATGCGCGCCGAGCACGCGGTACAGCTCCAGGTGATTGCCCTGCGCGAACAGCCATGCGTCGAGGTCGCCGAGCATCGGTCCGAACCGGTATGGATCTTCGAGCGTGCGCGTGCTGCCACCGTCGCCGGTGACGCGCAGGCGGTAGTGCGGCGGCAAATCCACGGCGTACGCTTCGAACAGCCCGGCATCGCCCGCCGGCTGGCCCTCGGCGACGACGCGATCGTGCTCGTCGATGACGTCGAGCGCGCGCGCGCCGGGCACGAACGCGCGCACGACGGTTCCCGCGCCGAGCGCGTGCGGGCCCAGAACGGCGAACGGATCGCCTTCGCGACCGTGCTCGATGGCGGTGATGCGGTCGGGCGTGAGGCGCTCGGCCGCGATCACGCGCAGCGTGACCCCGTCACAGCAGCAGCCGGGCCAGCGAAGGCAGTCCTTCGGCGAAGGTGGGGTGGATGTGGACCGAGCGCTCGAGGACGCGCCACGTCGAGCCGGCTTCCATGTGCGCGATCATCACGTGAATCAATTCCCCGGCTTCATACCCTGCGAACGTGGCGCCGAGGATGGCGTCGGTCTGCGGGTCGACGACCAAGCGGAAGAAGCCGTCCTCCAGCCCCCATTCCGGCCCGCGCGCGACGTTGGTCAGCGGCAGCGTGACGACGCGGTGCGCGAGCCCGCGCTCCTGCGCCTGATCGGCGGTGATCCCGGCTCGGCCGATCTGCGGCTCGGTGTACATCGCATAGGCGAGCGTGCGATCGGAGCGCGTGCGCGAGCGGTCGCCGCCGATGATCGCTTTGAGCCGGCGGAAGTCTTCCCACGCGACGTGCGTGAACTGCGGCTGGCCCGCCACGTCGCCCAGCGCGTAGTGATCGGCGACCGACGTCTGCAAATGCTCGTCGCACGCGATGAAGCCGCGCTCGTCGAGCGCGATGCCGGCGCGGTCCGTCGTGCCGTCCGGAATGTTCGGGCGGCGCCCGACGGCGACGAGCAAGCCGTCGGCGGTCAGCGCGGTGCCGTCGCTCAGCGTCACGGTGAAATTCCCGGCGCCGGTGACGCCGCCGGCGGCGTACGCGACCTTGGTCGCACGGTGTTTCAGCAGCACGCGGATGCCGTCGCGCTCGAAGGATTTCGTCAGCACCCTGCACACGTCGGTTTCTTCGCGCGCGACGATGCGGTCGTCGGGCGTCACGACGACGACCTCGCTGCCGAGACGCGCCGCACCCTGGCCCAGCTCGAGCCCGACGTAGCCCGAGCCGAGCACGATCAGCTTGCGCGGCAGCGTCTCTTGCAGAAAGAAATTCTCGTTCGTGAGATACGGCGTGCCGGCAAGCCCGTCGAGCGGCGGAACGGCGGCGCGGCTGCCGGTGTCGAGCACGACGACGTCGGCTTCGTATACCGTACCGCCCGCGCGCAGCACCTGCGGCGCATCGAACGACGCCTCGGCGCGCACGAGCTCGCACGAGCTCTGTTTGAAATGGTCCTCTACTCCGGAGCGCCAGTCGCCGACGACGCCGCGCACGCGGTCCATGATGGCAGGCACGTCGGGGCGCACCTCGCAGTGAACGTGAACGTCGCTCGCGCGTCGCGCGCGCCCGGCCATGTGCGCCGAAGCCAGAAACGCCTTGGACGGCGTGCACCCGACGTTGACGCAGCATCCGCCGAGCTCGCCGCGCTCGAACAGCACGACCCGCTTCCCGCGCTTGGCAAAATCAAGCGCAAGAGGAACCCCTCCTTGCCCGGACCCGATAACCGCGAGATCGTAGCGCACGAGGGTTGCTTCGTTCATCGTGCCGAAAAATTCTCCGTGACCGCAAATGAGGCGATTTTGCTCTCCATTCAGGCGCGCGGCATCGACGCGATCCTGCAGGACGTCGAGTCGTCGACCGGACCCATCACCGCTAGCGAGAAGGCAGAGGTGTACCGCCGCCTGGCGGAGGCGCGCCGAAGAGCGGAGCAACGGATAAAAGCGCGGCGCTAGCAACGATCGCCCAACGGGTCGAGTTCTCCGCGGACCGTGATCGTGGCGCTCGTTCGCGGGAACCGCTATACTACGTGAGCATCACGATGACGAACCCGACTCCCCCAACCCTCGACCGGTGCCTTCTCGCCATCCGCGAGCGGGAAGGCTGGCTGCGCTCGTTCGGTGTCGTACATGCGGCCGTATTCGGCTCGGTCGCGCGGGGAGATGAGCGCATCAGCAGCGATGTGGACGTGTTGGTCGAGCTCGCGCCAGGTCATAAGGTTGGAATGCCCGAGATGATCCAAATCGAGGAAGCGCTCGTAGCTGCATTCGGGCGTCCGGTGGACCTCCACTCTCGCGGCGGCTTGAGGTCGCCCAAGCATGATGGAATCCTCATGGAGATGGTCTCGGCGTTCTGAGCCGTGGCAAAGCACAGCCCGAAGCAATCTCTTGCGGATTCGCTGGAGCAGATCGAACGCGCGCAGTCGCTCGTGCAGCGCCACGGGTTCAATGCGGTTCGTACCGATTCGACGTTGACCGATGCGCTTCTGCACAATCTCTTGATCGCATCCGAAGCCATAACGCAACTCAAGAACGAATGGCCGGATCGGTTCTTTGAATTAGAACGAACTTATCCCGACGTGAACTTGTACGCGTTTCGCAGACTCGGTGACGTGATCCGCCATGCGTACGGTGACATCGATCTGACCATCATCGAACAGCACCTCGACGTTCTCGTTCCCCGGTCAGGAATGCGATTCAATGTGAGATCGTGTTGTCGCGCGTCGAACTGCCGGGCGAAACGTAGTCACAATCTCGTAGAACGCAGAGATGCGCGTTGTGGTCAGTCGGCGACTAGCGATCTCGCGTGCCGCCATATGCGGCGAGCTGATCGATCAGCTTTGCCACCAGGCCCGTCCAGCCGGTTTGGTGCGATGCGCCTAAGCCTTCGCCCGTCTCGGCGTGGAAGTATTCGTGGAACAGGATGTGATCGCGCCAGTGCGGGTCCCGTTGGAACAATTCCACGTCGCCGTTGAACGGGCGGCGGCCATTTTCGTCGCGGCGGAAGATGCCGACGAGGCGGCGCGCGAGCTCCTGTGAGATTTCCCACAGCGTCAGCATCGTGCCCGAGCCGGTTGGGAACTCGATCGTGTAGTCGTTGCCGAGGTGGTGATGGAACTTTTGCAGCGACTCGATTAGCAGATAGTTCAGCGGGAACCAGACCGGGCCGCGCCAGTTGGAGTTGCCGCCGAACATGCCGCTCTCTGACTCGCCCGGTTCGTAGTCGCAGCGGAAGTCACGGCCCGCGACGCAGACGACGTACGGGTGTTCTTTGTGGTACCGCGACAGCATGCGGACGCCGTGCGGCGACAGGAACTCGTTCTCGTCGAGCACGCGGCGCAGGATGCTGCGCAGGCGGTCGGGGTCGACGATCGCGAGCAGCCGGCGGTCGTGCGCGCCGCCGACGTCGATGCGCGCGACGTTCTCGGCCAGCTCCGGCCGGTTCGCCAGAAACCACTCGATGCGTTTGAGCACGCGCGGCAGCTTGTCGAGCGTCGACTCGTCGAGCGTTTCCACCGCGAACAGGGGCACGATGCCCACCACGCTGCGCACCTTGAGCGGAATGCGCTCGCCGCCGGGGAGGTAGAGCTGGTCGTAATAGAACGCGTCGCCCGGATCCCACAGCCCGATCTCGTCCGGACGCTGCGAGTTCATCGCGTCGGCGATGATCAGGAAGTGCTCGAAGAACTTCGACGCGACGTCCTCGTACGCCGAGTCGAACGTCGCGAGCTCGACGGCGATCGCGAACATGTTGAGCGCGTACACGCCCATCCATGACGTCCCGTCGCTCTGCGCCAGATACGAACCCTGCTCGAGCATTGCGCTGCGGTCGAACGGGCCGACGTTGTCCAGCCCGAGGAAGCCGCCTTGAAAGACGTTGCGGCCCGTGACGTCCTTGCGGTTCACCCACCACGTGAAGTTCATCAGCAGCTTTTGAAAGATGCGCTCGAGGAATTTCACGTCGCCCGCGCCGCCGTTGCGCTTGGCTTCGATCCGGTAGAGCCGCAGCGCCGCCCATGCGTGCACCGGCGGGTTCACGTCGCCGAAGTTCCACTCGTACGCGGGCAACTGGCCGTTGGGGTGCATGTACCACTCGCGCGTGAGCTGCACGAGCTGGTGCTTCGCAAACTCAGGGTCGATCAGCCCGAGCGTGATGACGTGGAACGCGAGGTCCCACGCGGCGAACCACGGGTACTCCCACGTGTCGGGCATGGAGAGGATGTCGTCGTTGTAGACGTGCTTCCACCCCGCGTTGCGGCCGTGCTTGCGCTGCGGCGGCGGCGGGGTCATGGCGGGATCGCCGTCGAGCCAGTCGCGCACCACGTAGTTGTAGAACTGCTTGGACCAGATCATCCCGGCGAACGCGCGGCGCTGGATCGTCGCCGCCTCTTCGTCGAGCGGGCCGCGGGCGAGTGCGGCGTAGAACCGGTCCGCTTCCTCGATCCGCTGGTCGAACGTCGCGTCGAAATCACGGTCGATCCCGCCGGCCGCCGGGTCGTCGGCGATCCGGAGACGCACCGTGTGCGACGCGCCCGGCTCGATCGACCAGCGGTAGTGCAGCGCCGCCTTCGAACCGGTGCGCGCCGGGCTGATACCGTGGCGGTCCACGCCGCGCACCGCGCGATCGATCCCGCTCTTCACGTACGGCGACGGCGACGGCACGCCGAACGCGCGCTCGAAATCGGTCTCGTTCTCGGTGAAGAGGTTCTCGGACGCGCCGCCGTCGGTGAAGACCCAGCGCCGGCCGAGCGTCGCGTGATCTACGATGAGCACGTCCCCTGCAGCGTTCGCTTCGCGAATCGACGGCTTGGGCGTTCCCGCGCGCCACGACCACTCGTTGCGAAACCAGAGGTGCGGCAACAGGTGCAGCGGCGCGCGCTCGCGGCCGCGATTGGTCGCGGTGATGCGCACCAGCACGTCGTCGACGTCGCGCTTCGCGTATTCAACGACGATGTCGAAGTAAGCGTCGTCGGCGAAAATTCCGGTGTCGACCAGCTCGTACTCGCGGTCCAGGTGCCCGCGCCGCGCGTTCTCGTCGCGCAGCTCACGATACGGAAAAGCGCGCTGCGGATAGCGGTACAGCGCTTTGAGGTATGCGTGCGACGGGACGGCGTCGAGGTACCACCAGTACTCCTTGACGTCCTCGCCGTGATTGCCTTGATGACCGCCGAGCCCGTAGAAGCGCTCCTTGAGGATCTCGTCGCGCTCGTTCCAGAACGCCGGCGCGATGCACAGCCGCTGGTGGTTGTCGCAGAGCCCGAGGATGCCGTCCTCGCCCCAGCGGTACGCGCGCAGCCGCGCCATCTCGAACGGAAAATAATCCCACGCCTCTCCGTCGGCGCTGTAGTCCTCGCGCACCGTCCCCCACTGCCGGTCGCTGAGGTACGGCCCCCAGCGCGGCCAGTGCTCGGCGCGCCGCGCGGCGGCCGCGATGCGCGCGCGCTCCGGATCGGCTTGCATGGCGCTTCCTCGCCCGGGACGCGCGAGGTTTCCTCTCGGCGAACGCGCCGCGGCGCGGAACGCGCCGGCTACGTAGCGCGCGCAGCGAAGATACGTACCCCGCCCCGAAACCCGCACGAGCGTGCGGCGTATATGCCGGTGACCACCACATCACCGGAGCACGACGAATGATCGTCCGATCGTCACTCCGCCGGTTCGCGGCCGGCGCCTTCGCCGCCGCGATCGCCTACGGCGGCATCCTCATCGCCCACGCCCACCGCCTCGCCTAACGAACAGCGGCTACAGCCGCACCGGAACGGACCGAGCGAAGCCTATTCCCCGTACGCCCGCGCCAAAGCTTGTACGTAGCGTTCCAGCTCCGCGCGCTCCAGCCGTTCGATGAACGTCCGAAACGCCGCTCAACCGTTGGGGCGCCTCGGCAGCGAACTTTCTCGCGCTAGGACCGCGGCGATGTCCAGCACGAAACCCGGCATCGCCGGCGAGCAGTCGAGGCTCTCGACGTCGCCGAGATCGCGCGGCTCGGTATCGCCAGCGCGTCCGGCGTAGACGTGACGGCGATACGGGTCGATCAAGACGACCAGACTGACGCCGTTGCTCAAATAGGCGCGGATTTTTCTCATCGTCGTCTTGATGCGGTCCGATTTCGACATCAGCTCGAATACCGCGTCCGGGACGACGACGGGGAACGTCCGATCGTCCGCGGGCACCCGGCTGCGCGCGACGAACGTCGTGTCCGCGGCAAAGAGCGAACGATCCGGCAGATTGAAGCCGCCGCTCGAATCGATGACCATGCCATGGTCGCCGGATTCGGCCCAGATGACGATCTGCGCGGTGAGCTTCGCATTGGCGGCGCCGCTGAAGAACCCGGCCGGCGGCGTCACCAGCAGCGTTCCGTCGGCGAAGCGCTCGAACACCAGCGGCTCGTACCGTTCTTCCAGCTCGACGATCGCGTCGTCGTCGAGCCAATGCGGCGGCACGATCTCGACCGCGTGCGTGATGTCGGTCCTGAGTCCGGCGAGATCCATTGCGACGGCCATGCTGCTCTCCTCGTTTCCACGCCTGTCGATCACGGCAGCGTGCCGTCGCGGCAAGGGCGCGTCTCGTTTCTCTCGCTCACGGTGTGCCGGTGTCAATACCTCGGCGGCCGACCCGCGCAAGGTTTTCCGCTCGCGCTCGCGCGAAGGGTGCGCCGCCGGGCCCCAGCTCACGCTTTTGAGGAGGTCTGAATCGTGCCGTACGTTCTCACCCCGGGATGCTATGGTCCCAACGGCGAGGTGCTCGGCCTCGCGGCGCTGGACGACGGCACGATCTCGGTGCAAGACACGAGCGAGGTGACGCTGTCGCTGCTGTGGTCGCTGGTCTACGACGTGCCCAGCGGCAACTTCGCGATGATCAACATGAACAGCGTCATGTCGGGCACGCCGGGTGCGCTGGGCGTGGTCGGCGGGAGCGGCACGGTGAACAAGCTCGCCCTCGTCGCCACCCGCAAGGCGCTGACGCCGAAGACGACGTGGGACGTCGCGGACGGCGGGCGCGCGCTCGCCGTGCGGCCGGGGATGAGCTCCTCGCTCAACCTCAACGTCCAGGGCGGCGGCCCGTATCCGGTCGGCACGCCGGTCATCGCGTACGACGGGTGGAACGGCGGCCAGCCCAATGAGATCTGGACGTTCACGGCGTTCGGCGGTGAAGACTATCCGTGGAACTACACGTTCGCGCCGGCGTGCGCGCCGCAGACCCTGCTCAGCGCGAATCCGCAGGACGCGGGCGGTCAGCTCACCATCGAAGCGCCGGCCGGAGCCGACTACACGGCGAGCTCGGCGCAGCTGTGGAGCGCCAACTACGTGATCCAGCCCGGTACGACCCCGCTCGGCGCGGTGTTCGTCAACCAAGAGCTGGACATGGTGATTCGTACGACGCCGGGGTTCGGTGCCATCTTCTGCGCGGACGCGAGCACGCTCGACGCGTTTTCGGCTTGGCGCGTCGGCGGGGCTCCGGACGCCGGAGCCTGGGCGGTGCACTCGATGGGCAACGACGGCTTCACCTGGAACGTGTCCGGCGCCGGCCCGTACGACCCGGGTAACGCCGTCATCGCGTATCCGTGGCAGGGGGGCGCGGAGAACGAGCAGTGGGCGGTCACGTTCGTGCCGCACGAGGTGACGTAGCGCGCGTCAGCCGTCGGCGTCGCGCGCCTCGCCGCGCAGCGCGACGCCGATCGCCGCGAGGATCACCACCGCGCCCGCTGCCGTCGCCCCGCCGAGGCGCTCGGCGAAGAGCCACGCCGCGAGCACGGCCGCGATCACCGGCTCGAGCAGCGTCATGGTCGACACGAACGTCGCGCTGAGCACGCGCACCGCGGCGTTGAGCGCCGTGTGGCCGAACAGCTGCGACAGCAGCGCCATCGCGACGATGCCGCCCCACGCGCGCACGTCGCCCGCCGGCGGGAGATGGTCGTGCGCGAGCACGCTGGCGGCGATCAGCGCGGCCGCGGCGTACGCGTACGTGCGTGACGTGACCGCCAGCGTGTCGTAGCGCGCGTCGGTCGCCCGCACGACGAGCAGGTATGCCGCGATCGTCACCGCGCCCACGAGCGCGAGCGCGATCCCCAGCGGCGTGTTCGCGCGGTCGGGCGCGCCGACGACGATCGCCACGCCGGCTAGCGCGCCGAGCACGCTCGCCGCGGCGTACGGGTCGACGCGCCGCCGGCGCAGCACCGTGTAGACTTCCGTCCAGACCGGCGTGGTGCACACCAGCAGCGTCGAGATCGCCACCGACGCGAAGTCCAGCGAACCGATCCAGGTCGCGAAGTGCAGCGCAAGCAGGAGGCCCGCAAGGACGAGACGCCGCTCGGTCGGCCCGTCGATCGCTCGAAGCCGCCCGCGCAGCCCCGCGAGGATCAGCAGTGGAACCGCGGCGAGCGTCAGCCGTGCGGCGCTGACCGCGAGCGGCCCGGACGAGACGAGGGCGAAGCGCGCGAACACGGCCGCGGCGCCGATCGCGAGCTGAGCGAGCGCGACCAGCAGCAGCGCGCGGTTCGTCCTTGACACCAGGGCCTCTTCGGCATACCGTCGTCAGTACGCTACGGGAGCCCGAAAGAGCCGGGCTGAGAGGACGTGCGGCAGGCCGTCGACCGTTACCACCTGATCCGGATCATACCGGCGAAGAGGAGTGCACGCATGGCGACCATGCTACCGCCGTCCAACGACGTTCTGTCACGCGAGCCGTTTCCGAGCTCGGCCAAAGTCTATGCGATCGGCAGCGATCCCACGATCCGCGTGCCGTTCCGCACGATCGCGCTGAGCGACGGCACCGCGCACACGATCACCGACACGTCGGGCCCGTTCACCGATCCCGACGTCGGCATCGACGTGCGCAACGGTATCGCGCCGATCCGCGAGCCGTGGATCGCGCGCCGCGACGACACCGAGACGCTCGCGAAAGCGTCGTCGGTCTACCGCCTCGGTCGCGAGGCGATGCACGAATTGGACGACATCCGCTTTCCGTCGCCGCGCGCGATCCGCCGCGCGAAGCCCGGCGGCAACGTGTCGCAGATGCACTACGCGCGGCGCGGTGAGATCACGCCCGAGATGGAGTTCATCGCGATCCGCGAGGGCGTCGAGCCGGAGTTCGTGCGCAGCGAGGTCGCGCGCGGCCGCGCGGTGATCCCTGCGAACGTCAACCACCTCGAGCTCGAGCCGACCATCATCGGGCGTAACTTCCTGGTGAAGATCAACGCCAACATCGGCAACTCCGCGATCGGCTCGTCGATCGAGGAAGAGGTCGAGAAGATGGTGTGGGCCGCGCGCTGGGGCGCCGACACCGTCATGGACCTCTCCACCGGCAAGAACATCCACGAGACGCGCGAGTGGATCGTGCGCAACGCGCCCGTCCCGATCGGCACCGTGCCGATCTATCAGGCGCTCGAAAAAGTCAACGGCAAAGCGGAAGACCTCACCTGGGAGATCTACCGCGACACGCTGATCGAGCAGGCGGAACAAGGCGTGGACTACTTCACCGTGCACGCGGGCGTGCTGCTGCGCTACGTGCCGCTGACCGCGGATCGCATCACCGGCATCGTGTCGCGCGGCGGCTCCATCCTCGCGAAGTGGTGCCTCGCGCACCATCAGGAGAACTTCCTCTACACGCACTTCGACGAGATCTGCGAGATCATGAAGGCGTACGACGTCACGTTCTCGCTGGGCGACGGTTTGCGCCCGGGCTGCACCGCCGACGCGAACGACGCGGCGCAGTTCGCGGAGCTCGACACGCTCGGCGAGCTGACGCAGATCGCGTGGAAGCACGACGTGCAGGTGATGGTCGAAGGCCCCGGCCACGTGCCGATGCACCTCATCAAAGAGAACATGGACCGCCAGCTCGCGGTGTGTCATGAAGCGCCGTTCTACACGCTCGGCCCGCTCGTCACCGACATCGCGCCCGGCTACGACCACATCACCAGCGGTATCGGCGCCGCGATGATCGGCTGGATGGGCACGGCGATGCTGTGCTACGTCACGCCGAAAGAGCACTTGGGCCTGCCCGACAAGGACGACGTCAAAGTCGGCGTGATCACGTACAAGCTCGCGGCGCACGCGGCGGATCTCGCGAAGGGTCATCCGGGCGCGCGCCACCGCGACGACGTGCTGTCCAAAGCGCGCTTCGAGTTCCGCTGGAAGGACCAGTTCAACCTGAGCCTCGACCCGGACACCGCGCAGAAATTCCACGACGAGACCCTCCCCGCCGACGGCGCGAAGATCGCGCACTTCTGCTCGATGTGCGGCCCGCATTTCTGCTCGATGAAGATCACGCAGGACGTGCGCGACTACGCGGAGCGCGAGCGCGGAATGGCCGAGAAGTCCGCGGAGTTTCGCGCCAAAGGTGCGGAGGTCTACGTGCCGGCGGAGAGCGCCGCCGGCGGATCGTAAGCGCTAGCGGCGCACGACCCAGTCCCACCAGCGGCCTTGCTCTTCGACGATTGCCGGGACGTCGTCGGCGAGCACGAACCGCTGCGTGGCGAGCCGCTGCGCCGACGCGCGCACTTGCGCCATGTAGGCGTCGCGCGACGCATAGCGTTCAGCGACCGACGCGCGGCCGTCGCCGGCTTTGCGCGCGGCGTCGGCGGTTGCGGCGAACGGCACGAACGAACCGCGCAATCCGTCGAGGTAGCCGAGCTTCGGTAACGCGGGAACGCTGATGTTCCAGCCGGTGAACGTGCCCACCGGAACGTCGACGTGCGGCAGCCGGATACCGGAGGTCTCGTTGCCCGTCGCCGCATCGACGGCGGGGACCAGCACGTGCAATCGTTCGCCCAGCGCAGGCGGCTCGCGGTCGATGATGCCGAGCCGGTCGAAGCGCCGTCCGAAATCGAGCTGCCACACCGGCGGCGTGGAGCGCGGAAACGCGAAATCCGGGATCCGCGGCGGGCGCAGCGCAGCGGCTTCGACCAGTCCTCCGCCGCGGACGGTCGGATACTCCGACGCGGGCGGCGGCGTGCCGGCGTCGACCCACGCCTGCAAGTCCATCAGCAGCGCGCGCAGCGCCCAGTGCTTCGGTCCGGGATCGTCCAGGTAGCGCGTGTCGCTGCCGATGACGGGCGGGAAGTGCTCGCCGTAATGCTGCGATCCCGCGACGAAATACAAGCGGTGATCGGGGTCGAGCGGCAGATCGCGTTTGCCGTCGGTGCTCGCGTGCACGAGCGAACCGGCGCGTGCCCAATATTCCGTTGAGGTGAACACCGACATCAGCTTCGGTACGGCGCCGAGGCGGTGCGCGTTCGCCAGCAGCCCGGCGTCGTCGAACGGCGGAATGTCGACCGGCTGCAGCACGCTGAGCACGGAGTTTCCGGCTTCGCCCGGGGCCGCGAAGCGATGCTCGAAACTGCCGCGCCCGGCGCCCGCGGCGACGATCATCATGCCGTCGAACACCGGGCGCGACTGCTCGTCTTTCACGAAACCGCGGTACAGCAGCGAGCGCAAGTAGCGCGCGCTCTGCGAGTAGCCGAACCCGATCACGTGCTGCGCCTGCGTTCGCGGCGGATAGCGGTAGCGCGACGCGATCTCCCGCACCGCGGCGTACCCGAGGCTCGCGAGCGGCGCCGACGTCGCGCCGTACACCACTTCGTAGATGTGGCCGGTAGCCAGACCGCCGTCAACGGTGACGTAGCACGGGTCTGCGACGAACCCGCTGCCGCCGCGGTGTCCGAAGCGCCAGGCGGATCGCGGCACGAGCCGAGCGCGCGCGTCGAACGCGTCGCGCACGGTCAGCGTGGCGCGCGGCTGCGCGGCGTCCGCGGCGCACGGCGACTCGTTGCGCTGCAGCGAGAGCTCGCCGTTGAACGTCGCCGCGTTCTCGTTGATGAAGTCGGTGCGCACCGCGGCGGACACCGGCACGGAGGGGACGCGCAAGCCGAGCCCGTCCCACGGCTGCACGTCGTACTGCCAGCCGACGAGCACGACGGTGAAGCCGCGCTCGAACAGAAAACGATCGCCGGCGTCGTCGAACTCGGATTGTTCCGGACCGGCGCTGAACGCAGCGAAGGCATCACTCCAGCCGCGGTTCGGAATCTCGAGCACGACGGTGCCGTTGCCCTTGCGCGCGTCCTGCGGCTGCAAGATCTCGACGTCGCCGTCGAACACGACTTTGCCGTTGCGGTCGCGCGGCGCGAGCGCGAGATCGACGACGCCGGCGTTCGCCGGCGACTTCGGGTCGATCGCGTAGCGGACGATCTCGTGGATGCGCTCGTACGGGCCGGCGGCGCCCATCGACTGCCCGTACGCGACCGGCGCGCGCGAGAACACGCGCACGTCCGCGATCTCCGCTCGGCACGCGGTCGTCGTGATGCACGCCGACGCGAGCACCGCCGCGGCGCACGCGCAAGCCCGCAGCGCGGTCACTACGGCGACGGCGTGGTCCTGGCCCAGGTGATGTGCGTGAACTTCCAGCCGTCCGCGCTCTGGTCCATGATGAACGTCAAGACGCCGCTCTTCGCGACCTGCGCGCCCTTGACCATCATCGTGAAATGAACCGGGTACACGACGTACGCCGTTTTGTCGTGGACGTCGGCTGCCGTCGCCGCATCGAACGCCGCGTGCATGGCGGTCGTGCCGGTGTCCTTCATGTTGGCGATGAGGTCTTGCACCCACTTCATGCACGCGCCCGGGCCGCTCCACACGTAGGGCGGTGTGTCGTCGACGACCGTCGTCGATGCCGCGCACAGCGAGAGAACGCGCGGGTCGCCCGCGTTCAAACCATCGGCAAAGCGCTGGGCCGCCGCCTTGGCGTCATCCGCGGGAGCGGCCGTCGCGCCGAGCGGCGCGCAGGCGAACACGAACATCGATGCTGCGAGAAAGCAGCGCGCAAGGGAGAGCTTGAGCATGCGCGCCGGTTCTGCGCTTCGGCTCGATCATCCCGTAGAGCGACGCCAGCGGCCTCGTGCACGGCGGACTCGCCGCCCTGCGGCGCGAACCTTGCACGCGATGAATCCCGGGCGTGTTTCTACCGCGATAGCTGCTTGCGTCGTCCTCGGCGCGGCGGTGGCCGCATGTTCCGGTTCGTTCGGCTCGGGCTCCGGGCTGCCGAACACGATGGCGACGCCGAACTTCGGCGGCAACGCGTCCCCCACGCCGCCCGCGACCTCGTCCAGCGTGATCCTCACCTACGGCGAGTCGACCGCGTTCCAGCCACTGCCCGAGGTGGGCGGGTACGGCGGCTCGATCTCCTTCCCCAAAGCTCCGGAGCCGACGCCTGCGCCCACGCCCAAGGGCAAGGGCAAGAAAGATGCGACGCCCGAGGCCGCTCCCACGCCCGTCGCGGTGTCGATCGGCGCGACGCTTTCCATCGTGAAGCCGCAGGACGGTCCGGACCTCAACTTCGTGAGCGGCAAGGGCAAACGCCGGCGGACCCGCGAGCTGCCGGCGCGCGCGCTCGCCTACATCACGCTGCTGCCCACCCACGACGCGACGCTCGAGAGCTATCCGCGCGTTCAGCTCGACGTCCCGCGCGAGGTCGCGTCGCAGTACCGCGACGGCGAGTTCGGCTTGGCGCTGTGGAACTCGGGCGAGAAGGACGCGAAGTACCGCCTCGCGGTCGCGGAGCTCGACACCGTGTCGACCCCGCCGCCGGCGCGCCAGGTCGCGAGCGTCACGGCGCCCAGCGGCAACCCCGGCTCAACGGCGAAGCCGGGCGCCACGGCGACGTCCACCCCGGTACCCACGCCGACCGCCACGCCGCGCCCCGGCACGTCGCCCCTGCCCGGCAGCTCCGCGATCCCGGGCACCGTCGGCACGATCGCGCCGAGCGCCGCGCCCACCCTGCCGCCGGCCCGTATCTTGTTCGCCGGCACGGCCGCACCGCTCAAGCTCGTGGCGAACCGCCCAGCCGTCTTCGCGGTGTACGCGTTGCCGCACCCGGGCACGGCGTCCCCGAAGGCATCGAGCTCGCCGAAGGCGTCGAGCTCGCCGGCCGCGGCGCACGCGACCGGGTCGAGCGCGCCGAGCAGCGCGCCTTCCGCCTCAGCGTCCGCACCGGCCTCGGCCACCGCCACCAAAGCGCCGTAGCATGCCGGCGTGCCGTCCGGCGCCCGTCTCGCTGAGCGAGACGGCGAGGGCAGCGCGTATCGTTGCGGCGACGATGGGCAAGAGCGCCGCATGAAACAGCAGGACGCGATCGCGCTTCTCAAAGCGGATCACAAGACGGTCAAGGGGCTTTTCAAAGAAGCGGAAGGGCTCTCGGACCGCGCAAAGGCGCAGCTGAAGCGGCTCGGCGATCAGGTGTGCAAAGAGCTCACGGTGCACGCGCAGATCGAAGAGCAGATTTTCTATCCGGCCGTCAAGCAGAGCGCCGGCAAGAAGCACAAAGAAGAATACGACCTCGTGCTGGAGTCGGTCGAGGAGCATGCGCTCGTGAAGCACGTGATCGGCGACCTGCAAGCGATCGACGCGAGCGACGAGACGTACAAGCCCAAGCTCAAGGTGCTCAAAGAGATCGTCGAAGAGCACGTCAAGGAAGAAGAGCGCGAGCTGTTCCCCGGCGTGCGCGAGCTGATGGATGAAGACGAGCTCACGGAGCTCGGCCGCCGCATGAGCGAGATGAAAGCGCAGGCCGGTTAGCGCCAAGGTCGGCGCAACGCTCGCTCACCCGCTGGGCGAGTGAGGTGGTTTCCCCTTTTACGGTCTAGGGGTATCGCTTCATCCCGATGCGTGTCTTAGGTGTCAACGCTGTTTTTCACGATCCCGCCGCGGCGCTCGTCGTCGACGGCCGGATCGTCGCAGCGGCCGAAGAAGAACGCTTCACGCGGCGCAAGCACGGAAAGCCCTGCGTGCCGTTTTCGACCTGGGAATTACCGGAACAGGCGGCGCGCTGGGCGCTTTGGTACGGACGGATCACACCCGCGCAGCTCGACGCGGTCGCATACTCGTACGATCCCGACCTCGCGCTCCCCGACAGCGCGGAATTGCACGAGAACGAGTACGAGACGCTGCGCACGTACTTCGTCCGCAAAGCGCCGGGATTTCTCGCCACGCTGCTCCCCGGGCTCGACCGCGTCAACGTGCGCTTCGTTCCCCATCACGTCGCGCACGCCGCGTCGGCGTACTTGGCGGGGCCGTACCGCGACTGCGCCGTGATGGTGATGGACGGCCGCGGCGAGCAGACGTCCTATCTGTGCGGTGTCGTACGGAACGGTGAGCTCGAGGTGCTGCGCCGCGTTGCGCTCCCGCACTCGCTGGGCCTGCGCTACGAAGAGCTGACGATGCACGCCGGCTTCATGCGCAGCTCCGACGAGTACAAGGTGATGGCGCTCGCATCGTACGGCACGCCGCGCTGGCGGCGCGAGCTGCGCGCGGCAATGCATCATGATGGCGACGGCGGCTTCATCGCGCTGCCGGTGGATTTCGCGCAGTTCGTCCCCGCGCGCGCGGAGGGCGAGCCGTTCTCCGGCGGCCACGCCGATCTCGCGGCGAGCGTCCAGGACGCGCTCCAAGAGACGATGCTCGAGCTGGCGCAATGGCTGCACGCGCGCACGGGGATGAAGGCGCTCGTGATGGCGGGCGGCGTCGCGCTCAACGTCGTAGCGAACTCGTACGTCGCGGAGAAGGGCCCGTTCGAGCACGTCTGGGTGCAGCCCGCGGCGGGCGATGCCGGCACCGCGCTCGGCGCGGCGCTGTACGTCGCGAAGTCGATGGGCGACGACGTGCAGCCGATGGCATCCGCCGCGCTGGGCCGCGGCTGGAACGACGCCGAGATCCAGCAGTCGCTCGACACCGCGAACGTGTACTACACGCGGCCGCGCGACATCGCCGAAGCGGTCGCGCAGGTGATCGCCGACGACGGGATCGTCGCGTGGTTCCAGGGCCGCAGCGAGTACGGCCCGCGCGCGCTGGGCCACCGCTCGCTGATCGCCAACCCCAAGCACGCCGACACGCTGCGCCGTCTCAACGACGTCAAGGGCCGCGAGCAGTTCCGGCCCGTCGCGCCGATGACGCTGCTGGAGAAGGCGCCGCAGATCTTCGACGGGCCGTTTCCGTCGCCGTACATGCTGTTCGTGCACACCGTGAAGCCCGGCTGGGAGGAGAAGCTGCGCGCCGTCATCCACGTCGACGGCACCGCGCGCGTGCAGACCGTCGATCGCGCGCACGAGCCGCTCGTCGCGCGCATGCTCGACGAGGTCGAGCGCAAGACGGGCGTGCCGGTGGTGGTGAACACGTCGCTCAACACCGCGGGGCGGCCGATGGTCGACAGCCCCCGCGACGCGCTGGAGTGCTTCGGCTCAGCGCCGGTCGACGCGCTCGCGATCGGGCCGTTCTTGCTCAAACGCGAGAGCTTCGCGCGCGGCTCCGCGGACGTCTCCGCGGTCGCTTGACCGCCATGTTCGACATCGTGGTCCCGACGATCGGGCGTGCTTCGCTGCGCGTACTGCTCGCTTCGCTCGCGCGCGCCACGGGCCCGCGGCCCGCGCGCATCATCCTCGTCGACGACCGCCGCGAGCGCACCGCCGCGCTCGATCTCGGTGAGCTCGACGATGACCTGCGCGCGTGCATCACGGTGCTCGCCGGCAAAGCGGCGGGCCCCGCATCGGCGCGCAACGTGGGCTGGCGCGCGGCGCGCGCGCCGTGGGTGGCGTTCGTGGACGACGACGTCGTCGTCGGACCGGACTGGCTCGACGAGCTCGCGCGCGACCTGCGCGATCTGCCGCAGGACGTCGCGGGCTCGCAAGGCGACGTGCGCGTGCCGCTGCCCGAGGACCGGCGCGCGACGGACTGGGAGCGCAACGTCGCCGGGCTCGCGACGTCGCAGTGGATCACCGCCGACTGCGCGTACCGGCGCGCCGACCTGCTCGCGGTGGGCGGCTTCGACGAGCGCTTTCCGCGCGCGTACCGCGAGGACGCCGACATCGCGCTGCGCATCGTCGCGCGCGGCAAGCGCATCGTGCGCGGCGCGCGCCGCGTCACACACCCCGTGCGCCCGGCGGACTGGACGGTCAGCGTGCGCTTGCAGGCCGGCAACGCGGACGACGTGCTGATGGACGCGCTGCACGGCGAAAACTGGCGCGCGCGCGCGTCCGCGCCGCGCGGCGCGTACCGTGCGCACGCAGCCACCGTCGCCACCGCCGCGCTCGCGCTTGGTGCGTTCGCGGCGCACAAGCCGCGCGCCGGCGCGCTGCTCGCGGGCGCGTGGGCCGCGCAGGCGGCACGGTTCGCGTGGCGGCGCATCGCGCCCGGGCCGCGCACGCCGCGCGAGGTCGGCACGCTGCTCGCAACGTCGGTCGCCATTCCGTTCGCCGCCGTGTACCACCGCGCGCGCGGCAACGCGCGCCTGCGCGCGCTGCTGGCCGACACGGCGCGCGCGCCGCGGCCGGTGCCGCCCGCGGTGCTGTTCGACCGCGACGGCACGCTCGTCGTCGACGTGCCGTTCAACGGCGATCCGGCGCGCGTCGAGGCGATGCCGGGCGCGCGCCTCGCGCTGCAGCGGCTGCGCGCCGCGGGCGTCGCGACCGCGATGGTGTCCAACCAGAGCGGCGTCGCGCTGGGCAAGCTGACGCGCGGCGACGTCGACGCGGTGAACGCGCGCATCGAACGGATCCTCGGGCCGCTCGGCCCGGTGCTCGTGTGCGCGCACGCGGCGGGCGACGGCTGCCGTTGCCGCAAGCCCGCGCCCGGCCTCATCGAGGACGCCGCGCGCGCGCTGGGGGTCGCGCCGGGCGACTGCGTCGTGGTCGGCGACATCGGCGCCGACGTCGATGCGGCGCACGCGGCGGGCGCGCGCGCGATCCTCGTTCCGACGGCGGTCACGCGCGCCGAAGAGGTCGCATCGGCCCCGGTCGTCGCGCGCGATCTCGACGAAGCGGTGTCGTTCGTGCTGGGAGCGGGCGCGTGAACGTTCTCGCGGTGCGGCAGGACAACAACGGCGACGTCTTGCTGATGGGGCCCGCGCTGCGCGCGCTGGCGTCGCGCGCGTCGCGGCTGACGCTGGTGTGCGGGCCGTCCGGATATGCGGCCGCCTGCGCGCTGCCCGGTGTCGACGAAGTACTGCCGTTCGAGGCCGCGTGGATCGAAGCCGAGCCGCACGCCGTGAAGCGCACGGTGGTCGATGCGTTCGTGAACCGCGTCGCGCAGATGCGCATCGACGACGCCGTGATCTTCACGTCGTTCCACCAGAGCCCGCTGCCGATGGCGCTGCTGCTGCGCATGGCGGGCGTGGCGCGCATCAGCGCGATCAGCGAGGACTACCCGGGCGGATTGCTCGACGTGCGCCATCGCGGCGTGCCCGACGACGTTCACGAGGTCGAACGCGCGCTGTCGCTCGCGCGCGCCGCGGGCTACGCGCTGCCGCCGCAGGACGAAGGCCGCCTCGCGCTGCGCGCCGGCGAGCGCAATCCCGTCGGACACCTCGCGCCGTACGTGGTCGTGCACCCCGGCGCGACCGTTCCCGCGCGCGCGTGGAGCCCGCACGCGAACCGCGCGCTGGTCGCGGCGCTGCGCGCGTACGGCGAAACCGTGGTCGTCACCGGCGGTGCCGCCGAGCACGAGCTGTGCGCGTACGTCGCGGGCGACGGTGGGACCAGCCTCGCGGGCGCGACCGATTTCCCCGCGCTCGCGCGCGTGATCGCGGACGCGAGCGCGATCGTCGTCGGCAACACCGGCGCGGCGCACGTCGCGGCCGCCGTCGGCACGCCGGTCGTGTCGCTGTTCCCGCCCACGATTCCGGCGGCGCGCTTCCGGCCCTGGATGGTGCCGCACGTGCTGCTGGGCGATCAGGACATCGCGTGCCGCGGCTGCCGCGCGCGCGCGTGCCCGCTTCCCGGCCAGCCGTGCCTGGGCGTCGTCACGACGGACGACGTGCTGCGCGCGCTCGCGTCGTTGCGCATCGCGTCCGAGGCGATCGCGTGATGCTGCTGACCAAACCGCGCACGGCGGAGTTCGAGCCGAAGAAGATCTTCTTCTGGCACGTGCACGGCTCGTACGCGACGTCGCTGGTGCAAGGCCCGCACACGTACTACGTTCCCGTGCTGCCGGATCGCGGACCGGACGGACGCGGCCGCGCGCGCACGTGGAACTGGCCCGCCAACGCGATCGAGGTGACGCCCGCGCAAGCGCGCGAGCTCGATGTCGATCTCGTCATCCTGCAGCGCCCGCATGAGCTCGGGCTCGCGGAGCAGTGGCTCGGGCGCGTGCCCGGCCGCGACGTGCGCGCGGTGTATCTCGAGCACAACGCGCCGCAAGGGCGCGTGACCGAGATGCGGCATCACGTCGCCGACCGGCCCGATCTCACCGTCGTGCACGTCACGCACTTCAACGACCTGTTCTGGGATTGCGGCACGACGCCGGCGCGCGTGATCGAGCACGGCGTGGTCGATCCCGGCTACCGCTACACCGGCGAGCTGCCGCGCGCGGCGGTGGCGATCAACGAAGCGCGGCGGCGCGGGCGCGTGACCGGCACCGACCTGCTCGAGCGCTTCGCGCGTGCGCTGCCGCTCGACGTGTTCGGCATGGACGCCGGCGCGCTCGGCGGCTTCGACGATCCGCCGCAGCATGTGCTGCACCGCGAGCTGCCGCGGCGGCGCGTCTATCTCCATCCGATTCGGTGGACGTCTCTGGGGCTGTCGCTCATCGAAGCGATGCATTTGGGGATGCCGGTCGTCGCGCTCGCGACGACCGAAGCCGTCGAAGCCGTCCCAAAGGGGTGCGGGACGATCTCGACCGACGTCGAGCGGTTGTGCGGCGCGCTGCGCCGGTACGCCGCCGACCCCGCCGCCGCGCGTGCGGACGGCGAGCGCGCTCGCGCCTTCGCGCGCGAGCGCTACGGTCTCGATAGGTTCTTACACTCCTGGAACGCGCTCTTCGCGGAGGTGACGGCGTGAGAATTGCAATGGTATCCGAGCACGCGAGCCCGCTCGCGACGCTCGGCGGCGTGGATGCGGGCGGCCAGAACGTTCACGTGGCCGCGCTGGCGACGGGGCTCGTGACGCTCGGCAACAGCGTCACGGTCTACACGCGGCGCGACGGCCCGAAGCTGCCGCGCCGCGTCGTGATGGCGCCGGGCGTCGTCGTCGAGCACGTCGACGCCGGTCCTCTGCGCCCGATCCCCAAGGACGACATCTACCAGCACGTCGGCACGTTCGCGAAGCATCTGCGGCGCGCGTGGATGCTGGACCGTCCCGACGTCGTGCACGCGCATTTCTGGATGAGCGGGCTCGCGGCGCTGACCGCGGCGAAGCCGCTCGGGATTCCGGTCACGCACACGTTCCACGCGCTGGGCGTCGAAAAGCGCAAGCACCAGGGCAAGGCCGACACGTCGCCGGATGCGCGCGTATCGGAAGAGGCGCGCATCGTGCACGCGGCCGACCGCATCGTCGCGACGTCGAGCGCCGAGGTGTTCGAGCTGCTGCGCATGGGCGCCAACCAGCGCCGCTTGAAAGTGGTGCCGTGCGGCGTCGACCTCGAACGCTTCACCCCCCATGGTCCGGTTGAAGAACGGCGCAGCAACCGCATCCGCATCGTCACGCTCTCGCGGCTGGTGCCGCGCAAAGGGATCGCGGACGTCGTCGAAGCGCTCGTCGCCGTGCCCGGCGCCGAGCTCGTCATCGCCGGCGGCGGCGAAAGCGCCGACCTGCTGGCCGATCCTGAAGCGCAGCGCCTCTCGGCGCTCGCGCGCGACCTCGGCGTCGCCGACCGGGTGTACCTGCGCGGCCGCGTCGAACGGGCCGAAGTTCCGGCGCTGCTGCGGTCGGCCGACGTCGTGGCGTGCACGCCGTGGTACGAACCGTTCGGCATCGTCCCGCTCGAAGCGATGGCGTGCGGCGTGCCCGTCGTCGTCTCGTCGGTCGGCGGTTTGGTGGACACGGTCGTCGACGGCGTGACGGGCCTCCACGTGCCGCCGCAGTCGCCGGTCCGGCTGGCGCACGCGCTGCAATCGCTCGCCGCCGATGCCGAACGCCGGGTGACGCTCGGCAAGTTGGGCGTCGAACGCGTGCGCGCGCGCTACTCGTGGTCGCGCATCGCCGCCGAGACGCTGGACGTGTACCGCGGCCTCGCGACGGCGGAAACCGAAGAGCTCGCGCTCGGGAGCTGACGATGCGCATCGTGGTGCTGCGCGCGCTCAAGCTGGGCGATTTTCTCACCGGCGTGCCGGCGTTTCGCGCGCTGCGCCGCGCGTTTCCCGCAGCGGAGATCATCCTGGCCGCGCCGCGCGCGCTCGAACCGCTGCGCGATCTGGCCGGCGGCGCGATCGACCGCATCGTCGACGCGCACGCGCTCGCGCCGCTGGCCGCCGAGCTGCACGGCGCGGACCTCGGCGTGAACTTGCACGGCCGCGGGCCCCAGTCGCACCGCGTGCTCCTCGACGCGCACCCGCGCGAGCTCATCGCGTTCCGCAACGACGCGGTTCCCGAAAGCGCCGGCGGCGCGCCGTTCGATCCCGGCGAGCATGAGGTCGCGCGCTGGTGCCGGCTCCTTGCGCACGCGGGTATCGCCGCGGATCCGCGCGAGCTCGACCTCGCCGTGCCGCCCGTGCTCGTCCCGCGCCGCATCCGCGGCGCGACGCTGGTGCATCCGGGCGCGGCGAGCGAAGCGCGCCGCTGGCCGGTCGAACGCTGGATCGAAGTCGCGCGAGCGGAGCAGCGGCTCGGCCGCACCGTCATCGTGACCGGCGGACCCGACGAGGTCGAGCGCGCGCGCACGGTCGCATCCGCGGTCGGCGTCCCGTCGACGCACGTCTACGCCGGCCGCACGAACCTGCGCGAGCTCGCGGCGCTGGTCGCCGCGGCAGGCCGCGTCGTGTGCGGCGACACGGGCGTCGCCCACCTCGCGACCGCGTACCGAACGCCGTCGGTCGTGCTCTTCGGCCCCATCGCGCCGGCGGCGTGGGGTCCCCCGCCGCGCCCGTACCACCGCGTCCTGTGGAACGGCACGACCGGTGACCCGCACGCGGACCGCGTCGACCCGGGCCTGCTCGCGATCCGCCCGGAACGCGTAATCGCCGCCTTGGACGCACTCGGCGCGTAGCGCGCTACGCGACCTTCGCTTCGACTTCTTCTTCGGCGTCCACGACGAGCACGATCTTGCCGAGGACGTGACCGCGTTCGAGGCGGCGGTGAGCTTCCGCCGCGTCGTCGAGCGAGTACGTCGCCGCGATCGGCACGTCGATCGGTGCCGCTTCGATCGTCGCGGTGAGGCGCGCGAACGTCTGCGGGGTCGGTACGCCGTCGAACGCGCGCGCATGCGCGCTCTCCGGTACGTCGACGCCGTTGGGGTGCGCGATCGTGCCGCCTTCGCGCAGTGCGGCGATGCAGCGCTCGAGCGCCGGTCCGCCGGCGAGCGCGAGGATCGCATCGACGCCGCCGGGCGCGATGCGGCGCGCGACGGCGAGCACGTCGTCGTGCTGCGTGTCGACGGCTTCGTCGACGCCGAGCCGGCGCAGCAGCTCCCGGCCGTCGCCCCCGTTCGCGGTCGCGATCACGCGCGCGCCGCGGCGCTTGGCGAGCTGCACCGCCATCGTTCCCAAGCCCGCGGTCGCGCCGTGCACGAGCACGGTCTGGCCCGCGCGCAAGCCGAGCACGTCGTCGATGCCGGCGAGCGCGGTCAGCCCCGCCACCGGAATCGCGCCGGCTTCGCGAAAGTCGAGCGAGGTCGGCATCGGCGCGACGTGCTCCGCGCTGAGCACGACGTACTCGGCGTAGAACCCGCCCTTGCGGTCGCCGTACGCGTAACCGTACACCGCGTCGCCGAGGCGCAGGCCGTGCACGTCGTCGCCGAGCCCCGCAATCGTCCCGGCGCCGTCGGCGCCCAGGACCATCGGGAAGCGGTCGCGCCCGCTGGCCCACTGGCCGCGCCGCGCCTTTGCGTCCCACACGCCGACGCTCGCCGTGTCGACGCGAACGATGACTTCATGAGGATCGAGCGGCGGAACGGCGACCTGATGGACGGTCAGCCGCTCGGGACCGCCGAACGCGTCGATCGCGCCGGCGCGCATCATCGCGGGCACGGCGCCGTCCGTCCTCATGCGCGACGTGACCGGCCGCGCGCTCCGCGCGGTTGCGTCGGCCGGCCGCGGCGGCTACGCCGCTACTTGGCGGGCTCGACCGGGGCGGCCGTGGTGATGACCGGCGAGCTCGCGATCCCTTCGGAGGTCAGCGCGGGGTTCGGCACCGACTCGACGGCCGCGGCCGTGGCCGGCAGGACCTCGTTCACGTTGGTCAGCCACTGCTGCTCGTCGGGCAGCGCGCCCGCGCCGGCGCGGACGGCGATGTTGGCGGGGGCGGTCGCGAAGGCCCGGCCGACGCGGCCGTTGAGCTGCTTCCACACGCGCAGCACCTTGACGACGTAGCGCTGCGTCTCGGCGTACGGCGGGATCCCGTGGAACCGCTCGACCGCCTTGGGGCCCGCGTTGTAGCCCGCGATCGCGAGGTTCACGGCGTTCGGCTTGCCGGCGAAGTGGTCCATCAGCGTCTTGAGGTAGGACGACGTGCCGCGCAGGTTGTCCGCGGCGTTCCAGGCGTTGACGCCGAGCGTGGCGGCGGTCGCCGGCATGAGCTGGCCCAGCCCGCGCGCTCCCACGCGCGACACGGCGTTCGCCCGCCAGCGCGACTCGACCGTGACGATCGACATGATGAAGCGCGGGTCGAGGTGCGTCCGCCAGGCGTCGGCCATGACGGAGCGCGCGTAGGCTTGCGCCTTCTCGAGCGGGAGCTTCGGGTTGATCGTCCGCAAGACGGCGGCGTAGGTCGCCATCGAGGGGCCCGCGGCCGGGGCGGCTGCTCCGTCGGCGGCGCAGGCCGGGACGGCTGCTGCGAACGGGGCGGCACAGAAAACGAAAAGCGCTGCGGTATATCGCAGCGAGAGAAGCCGGAACATCACCCCCCTCGTTCGGACGCACGACGGGGTGGCCTTCCCGCTTTGAGCGGTCCCGCTCGAAATCTGACCGCGGTTTTACGTTCGGTGGATTTCGTCGATCCAGCGGACCTGCTCGGGCTGCTCGGCCACGGGAATGTCGAGGTTCACGACGACCGGCTCCTGACCGCTGCGCACCAGCACGCAGTCGAGTGGCTGGTCGGGTGCGGCGTTGATCTCCTGGTGCGGCACGAACGGCGGCACGAAGATGAAGTCGCCGGGCCCCGCTTCGGCGACGAACTCCAGCCGCTCGCCCCAGCGCATGCGGGCGCGCCCGCGGACCACGTAGATCACGCTCTCGAGGTCGCCGTGGTGGTGCGCGCCGGTCTTCGCGTCCGGGTGGATCGTCACGGTGCCCGCCCAGAGCTTGCGCGCGCCCGCGGTCGCCGTGGTGATCGCCGCGGCGCGGTTCATCCCGGCGGTCTGCGGCGTGTTCGGATCGACATCGCATCCGCTCACCACGCGAACGCCGTCGAACTTCCAGCGCTCGTCCTTCACGTCAGTCGCCATCGCGGCACGGTTCTTTCAAACGATGCGGCCACCCGCCGCGCGAAGCTTTTCGCGAGGCGACGCGAACTGAGCGAGCTCCGATCGATTCAGAGAGGTGATCATGGGCTGGATGCCGCGTTCCGGTCGCGACTCGCTGGCGGGCCTGTCTTGGCTGCCGCGATTGCTGGACAAAGCTCGTCGCTGCGAAGCAGCGTCGAGCGGGCGCCTCGTCGACGGCTATTGCTACGGTGACAACGACTTCATCGACAAGCAGCTCTTGGCGTTCTTGCGCACGGACGACTCGACCGTCTCGCAGCTCGTGAGAGAGCATTCGGCGGATGCGGACGTCGCCGACGTTCTCCTGAAGCGCAGCGGGCGCAGCGCGGCGGAGTGCGCAGCATTCGACAACGCATTTCGGCGGAAGAATCTCAATTTTTTGTTGGTCGAGGCCGATGAAGGACGGCTTGCGCCCTGTTTCAAGGCGACGATCGTGACGTTTCTGTACAACAACGTGGTGATGCGCATCTTCTACCCGCTGTTCAAGCGCGACGAACAGAAGCGAAGCGCCCAGGCCCGCGGATAAAATCATGAGACCGTACGTGTTCTTCGCTCGCAATTGCATCCTCGCCGTGATGCTGGTCTTCGCACTCGAAGGCAAGCGTCGCTCGTTCCGGGGAAGGTCGCTGCCTCGGACGACTCCGAGGCCAGACCGCCGGTGACGCAGGCCGATCTGCGCATCGTCGAACGCGCGCGGCAGATCCTCGATGCGCCGACGACGACGTTCGACGACGTGCAAAAAATCCTCAAGCTGTTGCAAGAGCGCATCGCGAAGCGGCTGACGGACGAGGCGCCTCCAGGGCGTTGATTTCGCATGATGCGGATGTACCATCCGGCGCCGGATCGGACCGGAATCGCCGGACGGCAGGACGGCCACCCGGCCACCCGCCTGGCACGGTGAACGCGTAGTGTTGTCGTATGACGCACGGCGATGGGCGAAAGCGAAGTGAGCGGGTGAGAGAGACGGCGCGTGCGCCTCGTTGACGGGCGGGTCGTCTTCGCGGCCTCCGATCTCAACGACTATCTCGCGTGCCCGCATCGCGTCGCGCTGAACCGGCGCGCGCTGATGCGCGGGGATGCGCCGCCGGACGACGACGCGACGCTCGTCATCGTCGCGCGCAAGGGCCGCGAGCACGAGCTCCGCGTGCTGCAGCGCATGGAGGCCGACGGCCTCGCGATCGTGCGCGTGCCTGAGGGCGACAACACCGCGCACGATCTGCTGCAAGCCGTGGAGACGACGCGCCGCGCGATGGCCAGCGGCGCCGAGGCGATCTATCAGGCGTCGTTCCTCGACGGCGCGTGGACCGGACGGGCCGACTTTCTCGTGCGCGTGGACGACGCGCCCAGCGCGTTGGGCTCATGGTCGTACGACGTCGCCGACACCAAGCTCGCCATCCGCGAGAAGCCGCAGTTCCTGGTGCAGCTGTGCACGTATGCCGAGCTCGTCGCCGCGGTCCAGGGCGTGCTGCCGCGCAGCGTGCGCGCGCTGTTCGGCGACGGCAGCGCGACGGCGTACGACCCGCAGCGCTACGTCGCGTACGTGCGCGAGGCCCAGCGCCGTTTCGAGGCCGCGGTCCGTGCGCTCGATCCCGACGCCGTGCCCGAGCGCGTGTCCGCGTGCGACCAGTGCGCGTGGTCCGCTCGGTGCGACGGCGTGCGGCGCGGCGTGGATCACCTTTCGCTCGTCGCGGGGATGCGGCGCGATCAGACCAAACGGCTCGTCGCGGCCGGCATCACGACGCTCGAACGACTCGCGACGGCGACCGCGGACGCGCCCCCGCCCAAGATGGCGCCGCAGACGTTCGCGAACCTGCGCCGCCAGGCGATGCTGCAGTTCCACCAGCGCACGACGGGGACGTACCGCTACGAGCTGCTGCCGCCGCGCGATCTGCACGGCTTCGGCGCGCTGCCGCCGCCCGCGGACGGCGACGTGTACTTCGACATGGAAGGCGATCCGCTGTACGAGGCCGGGAAAGGCCTGGAATACCTGTTCGGCGCGTACGTTCGCGACGCCGAAGGCGAACCGTACCGCGCGTTCTGGGGCGAGACGCGCGAGCAGGAACGGCACGCGTTCGAAGCGTTCGTCGACTGGCTCGTCGCGCACCGCCGCGAACACCCGCACGCGCACGTCTACCACTATGCGTCGTACGAGAAGACGGCGCTGCGGCGGCTGGCGATGCAGCACGGCACGCGCGAAGACGAGATCGACGACCTGCTGCGCGGCGAGGTGCTCGTCGATCTGTACGCGGTGGTGAAGGGTGCGCTCGCGCAGTCGCAGGACGGCTATTCGATCAAGAAGCTCGAGGCATTCTACGACTTCGCGCGCAGCGCCGACGTGCGCCGCGGCGACCAGTCGATCGTCGCGTTCGAGGAGTACTTGGTCGACCGCGACGGCGCCAAGCGCGACGACATCGTGCGCTACAACGAAGAGGACTGCGTCTCGACGGAGCGCCTGCACCAGTGGCTGCTCAAGCTGCGCGCGGAGGCGCAAGCGCGCGCCGCGGGCGAGATTCCGTTTCGCGCGCAGCGCGATCCGCGCGCGCGTACCGACGAAGAGATCGCCGCGGATGCCGAGCGCGATGCGGTGCAGAGCGCGCTGCTCGAAGGCGTGCCGGAAGACTCGCCGCGCGCGCTGCTCGCGCACCTGCTCGCCTATCACCGGCGCGAGGACAAGCCCGTGTGGTGGGCGCTGTTCGACCGCTACGAGCACGGCGGCACCTTCGTCGATGACGACTCCGAAGCGCTGGGCGGACTCGAATTCGCCGCGGACATTCCGCCGTACAAGGACGGCCCGCGCGACAAGAACCTCGTCTACACGTATCGTTTCCCGCCGCAGCAGCACAAGCTCGGCAAGAGCAAACCGCACGACCCGCACGCGCGCCGCCCGCTGCTCGGGGAGCTGGTCGAGATCGACGACGACGCGCTGGTCGCGCGCATCAAGCGCGCACCCGCCGCGCCGCACCCGCGCGCGCTGGTCCCCGGCGACCCGCTGCGCAAGAACGAGCAGAAAGCCGCGCTGCGCCGGCTGGGTGCGGCGGTGCTCGACGGCTCGGCGCCCGCGCGCTATTCGGCCGCATGGGACGTGCTGCGCCGCGCGCGCCCACGCATCACCGGCCTGCACGAAGGCGCGCGCATCCAGCCCGACATGCGCCCGGGCGCGGAAGCAATCGATCCCGCCGATGTCGCGTCGCTCGCGCGCGCGCTCGACGGCAGCGCGCTGGTGGTGCAAGGCCCGCCCGGCACCGGCAAGACGTACACCGGCGCGCACGTGATCGCGGCGCTGCTCGCGGACGGCAAGCGCATCGGCGTGACGTCGAACAGCCACAAAGCGATCAACAACCTGCTGTGCGCGGTCGAAGAGGCCGTCGCGCAGCGCGGCGGGACGTTCCGCGGCGTGAAGAAGTGCGACGGCCGCAACGACGAGACGCGCTTCGTCTCGACGCGGGCGAACGCGTTCGTCGAGTGCGTCGACGAGAACGCGCCGTTCGGCGAGTACGATCTGGTCGCCGGCACCGCGTGGCTGTTCGCGCGCGACGACCTCACGCGCGTGGACTACCTCGTCATCGACGAGGCAGGCCAGGTCGCGCTCGCCGACGTGCTCGCGATGGCGACCAACGCCGACAACGTGATCCTGCTCGGCGACCCGCTGCAGCTCGCGCACGTGTCGCTGGGCATCCACCCGCAGGGCGCGGGCGCGTCGGTGCTCGAGCACCTGCTCGGCGAGCACGACACCGTGCCCGAAGATCGCGGAGTCTTCCTCGACCGGACGTTTCGCATGCACCCGGCGCTGTGCGACTTCGTCTCGACGATGGTGTACGAAGGCCGGCTGTGCTCGGCGGCCTCGTGCGCGGCGCAGCGCATCGACGCACCGTGGTTCAGCGGCGCCGGCATGCGCTACGTCCCGGTCGACCACGACGCGAACGCACAGTCATCGGAAGAAGAAGCCACCGCCGTCGAATCTATTCTGGCGGGGCTGATCGGCGGCACGTTCACCGACCGCCACGGCGCGACGCGCCCGTTCGGCATCGCCGACGTGCTCGTCGTGTCGCCGTACAACGTGCAGGTTCGGCTCTTGAAGAGGCGCTTGCGCAAGCGCTTCGGCGACGCAATCCGCGTCGGCACGGTCGACAAGTTCCAGGGCCAGGAAGCCCCGGCGGTGATCTACTCGCTGGCGACGTCCAGCGCCGACGACGCGCCGCGCGGCGCGAACTTCCTCTTCGAGGAGAACCGCTTCAACGTCGCGGTGTCGCGCGGGCGCGCGCTCGCGGTGCTGGTCTGTTCGCCGCGCCTGCTCGAGACGCGCTGCTCGACCGTCGAGCAGCTGCGCGCGGTCGCGGCGTTCTGCGCGTTCGCGGAGACGGCGACGCGCTGAGCGCCGGCGGCTTCTAACTAATTCCTTAGTGACGCGGCTGCGGCCGAGTGCTAGCCTTGGCCCACCGATCACCTATCGATTTAGTTTAAGGAGCTGCCCCATGATCCGCACGCTGACCGCCTGGGCCGTCCTGAGCGCCGCCGTTATCGCCCTCGGCGCCGACCTGGCGCAGACCGCCTACACCGCGACCCAGACCGCGCAGACCGTGACGCTCGCATCCCTCGCCCGCAGCTAACCGCTATCACTGTCCCGCGCGCGGCCGGGTTGCCGGACGCGGGCAAGAGCGCCGGCGGCGCGAAGACCCTGCGCCACGATTCGTCACGAACCGAGGTAACGCTTGGCTCTCAGCGATCAGGAAATGGCGACCGAAATCACCAAGTCGGTTTGCACGGCAGTCTTGGATAAACAACCGCTCGAGAAGGCCGCAGCCGTCGGCGAAGCGGTCGCGACGATCTACAAGATCGTGTTCGAGGCGGTCAAGGCGAGCGACGACGGTTAGCCGTTGCCAGGCTCGGCGCGCCGGACGCCGAGGTCGGCGGCGGAAGGTTGCGCTCTTCAGCGTCGAGCGGTGGGCGCTGGATCAGCGAGTTGGTCATGGGTGAACCTCCGTGCAGGTGAAGATCGGACCGTGTTGCCGGCACTCGACGCTCATCGTTTTGCCGGGGGAATGCTGGACGACGATCAGCCCGTAGTTCACTGCAAGTGCTGTGACGCCACCCATGAAGCATACGGTTGCGACCTTTTGCAGACGCCCCTTGCGCCTGCTCAGCGCTCCAAGCTTGCTTGAATAGTCGGCATATCCCTCCGTCAAGCTCACGCTGATACGCCCTTTCATGACGGGTGATCTGGCGGTGGCCTCCGAGTTGTAGACGTCGATGCCGGGCAGCACGTCCGTCCTGCCGATCGTGATGCAAACGACGTTGAAACCGATCGAGACGAAGAGCAGCACCGCAGCGACGATGACGATACTAATGCTGCCGGGTAAAATCGAGGATTGATTTGCACCAAAGACGGACAGTAGCCCGATCCCCCCGCCGACGATGCTCAGTTGAGCGTTCGCTTTCGCTTCGGTGCTTTTGATTGCGTCGATCTTCGAAAGGACGAGATACTTCGATTCCGATAGCAGAAAATCGGCGGTCGTCGAATCGCGAATGGTTCGGATCAGAGGATCGGTTCGAAGGTAGGTATACCATTTCTGACGGAACGCGTCGTCCGCGAGCGCCGTCGGCTGGATGAGCAGCCACCGCATGAGAAAATAGATGCTCATCCCGATTCCAACGATGCCGACGATCCAAAGTACGAGATACATATCAGCCGTAAACTCTTTCCGGCGGTGCCGCAGCGGCGGATCGTGGCGGAAACGAGAACCGCTCGACGGCCGGAAATTCGCGCACGCGTGCGGGCTCTACGGCTCGGGTTTGCGGTGCCGAGCGGCGCCATCCGCGGATGGCGAGGCTCCGGTTGTTCGCAGCGGCGAGTTTCTCGCGCGTAGCCCATGAGCCGACGAAGCTCGGCGTTGACGACGCCGTAGCTTCGCACGCGGCTTCGATGAGACCGGGCCGGTCCAGCACGCGCACGTGTCCCCGGGTGTACGCGATGAGGCCGGCCTCGCTCAGGGTTCCGGCGACGACGGTGACGCCCGCGCGCCGCACGCCGAGCATCTGCGCGGCGTACACCTGGGTCAGTGCGAACTCGTCCGCGCCGACGCGGTCGTCGGCCATGAGCATCCAGCGCGCATAGCGCTCTTCGATCGGGTGAAGGCGGTTGCAGGCCGCGAACTGGGTCGACGCGCTGAACGAATACTCGGCATACGCGAGAGCACGGTCCCGCAGCTCCGCGTGCTCGTTCACCAGCGCCAAGAACCGCTGCGCGTCCATGTTGTATCCGGAATCAGCGATCTGGACAACGGTCACGTGGAGGCCCGTGCGGCTCCCGAACGCGAGGGGAAGCGCGCTCAGGCCCTCGTGCCGGGCAAGCCCGACCTCGACGGAGCCGCCGTCCAGCATGCGGGTCAGCGTCGAGATGACGCTGCGGATGGGGAAGTGGACCTGATCGATCGGCATGCCCGGCTGGGCGAGGACTTGGCCCTTCTTGAGCGGGGCGAGGGCGAGCACCGGCATGAGGGCCGCCAGCGTCTGCGCGGAAAGCGAGTCGAGAAAGGAATTGCCGGTGACGACGGGCCGGCTCGGCGTGTTAGCCATGGGGTGGACCGATCTTCCGGCACATAGAAAGCCGGGGCGCTTGGGGCGCTCGGTCGTGGACGCCGCCAGTCTATGAGGAGGCGCGCGTCCGCCCGCGGGGTCGGGCATCGAACGCCTCATGGTAGCACGTCCGGTTGGACGTGCTACCGCCAAACGTGCCGTTTCGCGCTGTCCGCAGGGCACGACAGCGCGCGCCGGCTATGCCGTCGCGGCTTCCTTATCGAGGGCTCGTCGAACCGGTAGGACGACGCTGACGAAGGCCCGCCTCCGGGGCGGTTGCCCAGCACCGTCTCGACGCCCATCCCGGACCTGGGCCAGCCCGCGGCCTTTCCGCGCCGAGATCCCCGAGCGTCGTCGTGGGCGGGGCGGCGAACCCTGCGCCCTCGTCCAGAACGAGCAGCGTCGGGTGCATGGCGTGCCAATCGACGTGGCACGACAACGCCCCGCGCGCGTGGCGGACGACGTTGGCGAGGAGCTCGCCGAAGATCAGGACAGCGCCGGGGACGTCGGATTCCGGCGTCGCGTGGAGCGCGATGTAGGCAAAGAAGACCCGCCGCAATCGGATGGCCGCGATCGGGTCGGCTGCTGAGGCCGACCATTCCCACGGTGAACGCGACCGGCCGTCTCTTGCATCTGCGGTTGCCGATTGCGGATGTTTGCACCGGGATCCCCGCCCAGCCGCGTCCATGAAATGCCCGAAATCGGAGCGGAGGCGGCGGCGCTTCGGTTTCCGTACGCTAGCGTACCCACGAAGCGCCGATTCAACCAGCCGCGTTTGCCCGACTGTACGGCGCCGGCCACTCGCGGCGAGCCTATGCATGATCGACGTAATAACCGTTCGTCGCATCACAGACCGCAGCATAATGCAGATATTCGCAGCATCGAAATCAAAGTCCAGCACGCGCGGCCCATGTCGCGCGTTACAGAAGGGTGCATTCATGATGCTCAACAATTTCGACGATCTGGATCTGCGCGAGGAACCGCCCCGCACCGGCACATCGGGCAAAGAGCTGGCACCGAGCCACCCGCACATCTGCCCAACCACCACGACGCTCCCCACGGGGCCGTGCTGACGCCGGCGTCGCGATAATGAAAAGCCCGCCGTCCTTCCGGGCGGCGGGCTTTCTCGGAAGACGAGATTCCGCTCGTTCTCGAGCTCGCCGCACCGTAAGCGGCAAGCTTCCACGAGCTCTTACCGCACAAACTGCGGCAAGAGCCTCATATACTAGCCGCCGCGCGACTGGTCACGCTTTGGAAAGCAACGAGACAGGAACGACAACTGTATGAAGACTACTCGTAAGAGCGAAGCACCGTCGCCCTCCGCCGATGACATTGCGCGCCTTGCGGATCAAGGCGAAGACGTATCCCGATTTTTTACGAATCGGGGGCGGATGCTCGCGCCAATCCAGAGGGTGAACGTGGATTTTACCGGCCAAATGCTGCATGAGCTCGACTCGGCCGCTGAAGATCTAAACGTGAGCCGCCAGGCCATATCAAGACGTTGCTGAGGCAAGCGCTGGATCAACGCCATCTCGCCATGGCGGCGATCGAGTCGCGAGCCAAGAGATCGCAGCGGCACAAACTTTAGACACGAGTTACAAGGAAGACCCGCTTGGTCTGGATATGATTTCCATTCAGGCAAAGCGGTACACGACTGGAAATGTGCCTGCGGTGTCGGTTCGCGATTTTGTCGGAGCGCTGGTCGGTCGGGCTTTGCGGCGGACGCGTTGAAATTTGCCGACCGCGTCGAGGGAAGCGCCTCGTGCTGATCGATGGGTCAACTTTAGCGAAATTGATGATCGAAAACAGAGTGGGCGTGGCAACCACCGACACGTTGAAGATCGGTAAGATCGACGAAGACTATTTTGAGCAAGAGGAAGCCCGCAGACCTTACGGTCGCGGGCTCTCGGTCGTGGTGGAGGTGAGGAGACTCGAACTCCTGACCCCTTACATGCGAAGCAAGTGCTCTACCAGCTGAGCTACACCCCCACGGGCCGACGGGGATTCTAACAGGGTACGGTTCCGGCTGTCAAAGGGACGTGTCGGCGTTCCGGCGAGAGAGAGGGCGATGCCTTCTCCCCGCTCGGCGGTCGCGGCGCTCGCGCTGCTTCTGCTGGCCGCGTGCTCGCATGCGGCGGCGGACCGACCTCCCGGGCCGCTGCGGATCGTCGCTACCACGACCACGTTGGCCTCGATCGCACGCGGGGCCGCCGGCGCCACAGCGGACGTTCGGTCGCTCGTTCCCGTGGGAACCTCGCCGGAAGACTTCCAGCCCTCACCCGACGTCATCGCCGCGCTGCACGACGCCGACGTGCTGGTCGAGAACGGCGCCGACCTCGAGTCCTGGCTGGACGCCACCATCCGCAACGCCGGAAATCCTCGCCTGCGCATCGTCGTGTGCTCCGCCGGACTGCCGGTGCGCGACGGCAACCCGCACCTTTGGATGGACCCCGAGTTCGCGCGGGCGTACGTCGCAAAGATCCGCGATGCGCTGATCGCCGCCGATTCGCCGCACGCCGCCGCATATCGTTCCACCGCGAGCGCGTACGACAAACAGCTCGCTGCGCTCACGCGCGCGCACGCGTGCGAAGATCGCCACGATCCCGCCGCAGCGGCGCACGATGATCGTCTTCCACAACGCCTTCGACTACTACGCGCGCCGGTTCGGGCTGCGCATCGCCGGGGCGATCGAGCCGACCGCGGGCGCCGAACCGAACCCTGCGCACGTCGCGGACCTCGTGCGGCTGGCGCGCGCGGAGCACGTGCAGGCGGTCTTCGCGGAGCACGAGTACAGCGACAAGCTCGCGCGCACGCTCGCCGCAAGCGCGGGCGGGCTGACCGTCGCCTTCCTCTACGACGACTCGCTGGGAACCGATGCGGCGGTCAACACGTACGTTGGGATGATCGACACCGACACCGACACGATCGTGAGCGCGCTGAAGTGAACGCCGTCGAGGTGCGCCGGCTGCACGTGCGCTACGACCGCGTCGAAGCGCTGCAAGGGCTGGACTTCGACGTGCCGCGCGGCACCGCGCTCGGGATCGTCGGGCCGAACGGGTCGGGGAAATCGACGCTGCTCAAAGCGGTCGCGGGGCTGATCCGGCCGTCGGAGGGCACGGTGCGCGTTCAAGGCCGGCCGCCGCGCGCGCTGCCGCCCGGCACGATCGGGTACGTGCCGCAGATCGAGGACGTCGACTGGCAGTTTCCCGTGACGGTGCGCGACGTCGTCGCGATGGGGCGCTATCCGCGGCTGGGACCGTTCGGCGCGTTCTCCGCGCACGATCGCAGCGCGGTCGCGCGCGCGATCGACGCGCTCGATCTCGTCAAGATCGCCGACCGACACATCAGCGAGCTCTCCGGCGGCCAGCAGCAGCGCGCGTTCGTCGCGCGCGCAATCGCGCAGGAGCCGCTGCTGCTGCTGCTCGACGAGCCGACGACCGGCGTCGACGCGGCCACCGAAGAATCGCTGCTGCACCTCGTGCGCGGCCTCGTCGCGGACGGGCTGCCGGTGCTCATGACGACGCACGATCTGGACCGCGCGCCGGAGTGGTTCGACCGCCTCATCGTCGTTGACCGGCGCATCCTCGCCGACGGCACGCCGTCCGAAGTGCTCGAGTCCGGCGCGTACGCCGGCATCCGCGAGCACACGCACACGCACGGCCATCGCCGATGATGGTGATGGGCCGAGCGCAGCAGCATCATCCGCATACGAGCGTGTTGTTGCGAGGCCGAGCCGGGGGCCCCACGCAACGCGTGGGGGGCGCGCAGCCTAGGGCGGAGCGCCTTTAGATGGACGGCATTCTGGCGCCTTTTCAGTACGACTTTATGCAGCGCGCGTTCGTCGCCGCGATCGTCGTCGGGGCGCTGTGCTCCGCGATGGGGACGTACGTCGTGCTGCGCAAGCTGTCGTTCATCGGCGACGGGCTCGCGCACGCGTCGTTCGCCGGAATCGCGATCGCATATCTGCGCGGCGCGAACTTCTACGCCGGTGCAGCCATCGCGACGATCGTCACCGCGCTGGGAATCGGGTTCGTGCACCGGCGCGGGCGCGTCTCGCTCGACACGTCGATCGGCGTCTTGTTCACCGCCGCGTTCGCGCTCGGCATTTTCCTGATGTCGCGCTCCACGCGTTCCACCGTCGACTTGCAGAACTTTCTGTTCGGCAACATCCTGGGCGTGTCGGCGTACGATCTTGCGATGGTGCTCGGCCTGGGGCTTGCCGTGGCGGTCGTCGTCGGCGCGCTGTGGCGGCCGCTGCTGTACACGTCGTTCGATCCCGTCGTCGCCGAAGCGGCCGGGATTCGTGCGGGCTTCGTCGACTACGCGCTGCTGGTGATTCTCGCGACGACGATCATCGTCTCGCTCCAGCTCGTCGGCATCGTGCTGGTCGCGGCGCTGCTCGTCACGCCGGCCGCCGCCGCCGCGCAGCTCACGCAGCGCTTCGTCCCGATGATGATGCTGTCGTGCGCGTTCGGCGTCTTCGCGGCGGTGGGCGGATTGTACGCGTCGTACGAGCTGCACGCATCGCCGGGGGCGACGATGGTGCTGCTCGCGACGCTCGTGTTCTTCTGCGCGCTCGCGTACGCCGGCACGCGCCGGCGGGTGCTCAGCGCAACGCGTCGACCGCGGCGCGCGTCTTGATCGAACCCAGCCCGCTCACCGCGTCGAACCCCGTCGTCACCGTGCAGCCGTCGGGCTGCTGATCGGCGCAGCCCTTCACCAGCGGCGGCGGTGACGGCAGCAAGCCTTTGAAGCCTTTGGGCAGCGGGTTGCGGCGCGGGCGCAGCGTGTTGTCTTTCCAGCCGCGGTCGTTCTCGCGCGTGATGTCGCGGAACGCTTGCGGCGACGTGCGCGCGAGCGCGTAGAGGTCGCCCGTCGACTGGAGCCGCCGTTGCGGCGCGACGAGGCTGTTGATCGCCGCGAGCTGGCCGCCGACCAGCGCGGCGCTCTCGCTGGTGCCGCCGACCCCGCCCAGGCCGTAGCCGTGCCAGTACACGCGCAAGTGGCCGGCGGCGTCGGCGGACACGTCGGGCACGATGCGGTTCTTCACGTAACCGGCTGAGAACAGGAAGTCGCCGGGCGCGTTCTGCCACGCCGGGCGCGGCTCCGGGGAGATTCCGCCGCCGCCGGCGTGCTCGAGATCGTTCCACGGCCCTTCGTCGGCGACGCCGTCGCGGTCGCCGAGCTGCGAGCCGCCCGCGCACACGACATACGGCGAGACGCACGGCCACGCGACCCGCGGCCGGTCGATCCCGTTTTCCTTGTAACCGTAGGCGCCGTCGTCCCCGGCCGGAACCACGAGCGGGATGCCGCGCACGACGGCTTCCAGCAGCGGGAGCGGCGTCGCGCCGTAGCGCGTCGCGATCGACCCGTCGACCGGCCCGACGTCGAACGGAAACACCATCACGGTCGGATCGAGATCGATCGCGCGCGCGAGCGCGAGCGTGCCGTCGTTGCCGCCCGAGCACACGTCGTCGTAGTCGACCACGACATCGGCCATCGGCGCCGTCGTGATCGCGGAGTCGACGTCCAGCGCCGCTTCTTGGCCGCGGTCGTCGCGGCCGCACTCGCCTGAGGGCGCTTTGAACACGAAGCTGCGCTCGGTCACGCGGCGCGCGTCCGCGCCGGGCGGTGCGCCCTCGGCGCCCAGGAACCGGCGCACGTCGTTGAGATCGAAGTTGTCCGAGACGTCCTCGACGAGCACGATGCGCTGGCCCGTGCCGCCGTTCGCGACGGCGTCGGTCATCGAGCGAAAGCGCGCCGGCTCGTACCAGTCGCCGCGAAAGTACGTGAAGGACGGCCGCGTGTCGGCGAGCCGCGGGACCGTCGCGATCACGGCGCCGCGCACGTCGCGCACGCCGCCGACGGCGACGTTGAGCGGGCCGTCGGGCGCGAGCACCGTTCGCATCCCGTCGGTCCACTTCTGCCAGCGCACGCCGAACAGCCGCTCCGCCTGGTCGATCCGCAGCTGGCCGCCCGCGATGAGGCCGTCGCCGGCCACCGTGACGTCGGTACCGCCCGCGGCCTTGAGGATTCCGAGCAGGGCGCGGGCGTCGGGCGCCCGGCCGAAGCGTTCGATGAAGGCGTCGCGGGTGAGGTAGTCGCGGTGGGCGGAGCTGCCGGTGTCGCTCATGCGCGCGGCGAGGCCGTCGAGGTCGGCCTTGGGCTGCAGCTCGAACGCCAGGTGGAGCTGGACCGAACCGTTGGCCGGGCCGGCCTGATGCAGCCCGGCGAGGGCGCCCAGCGGAACGGGCACGCGCGACGAGGCAGCCCGCGCCGGCCCCTGCGACGAAGTAAGGAAAACCGCGAGGGCCACGCAACCGAAGAGCGGGGCGAAGAGTTTCTTGGTCAACCGCGTCCTTTCCGAGGGAATACGTACATGGAACGCACCGCGTTCATCCGCAGTCTCGTCGCCACCGCCGGCCTCACCGGCATCAGCCAGTTGGCGCACGCGGCGCCCGCGCTGGCTGCGCTCGACGAGCCGGCCGTCGGCCGCGAGGTCTTCGCCCAGCTGCGCGAGGACGGCGACCTCCTCTTCGACTCGGCCTACTACGAGCACCTCAACGAGATCGGGTCGGTCATCGCGCAGACGGTGACTTCCCGCTATCCGTATCCGATCCGCTATTACATCGTTCGCGGCGACTCGGCCAATGCGTTCTCGGTTCCCGGCGGCAACATCTACGTCAACGAGCCGCTGCTGCGCCTCGCCAAGAACAAGGACGAGCTGGCCGGCGTGCTCGCGCACGAGACCGGCCACATGGTGCTGCACCACGTGGCCCAGCGCATGGCGGCGCTTCAGAAAAAGAGCACGGTCGCGGGCATCGGCTCGATCTTAGCGCAGATCGTGCTCGGACCGCTGGCCGGCGCGGCGATCGACTACGGGTCGCAGTACGCGGTCGCGGGCAGCGACGCCGCGCAGTCGCGCCACATCGAAGCGCAGGCCGACGAAGAGGGCGCGCGCATCATGGCGGCGACCGGCCAGTTCAACCCGTGGGGCATGGTGTGGTTCTTCCAGACGATGACCGAGACGTACGGGCCCGGCTCGAACTTCTGGCTGCGCGATCACCCGCTCGACAACGCGCGCATCACCGATCTGGAAAACCAGTTCAAAGCGAACCCCGCGGTGTTCGGCAAGTACGTCGACACCAGGCAGAAAGACGTCGCGTACTGGTAGCGCGCGTCTAGCGCGTTTCGTGCCTGCGGGCCGAACGCGACGTGCGTCGTGCCGGCCGCATCGACCGTGACGCGCAGCGAGGCGTTGCCGGGGCGGTCCGCGTCGTCCCAGCCCGCGATCGCGCGCTGCACGCGTTCGACGGCGCCGGCGTCGGCGCCGAAACGGCGCACCACGACGTCGTGCGCGCCGCGCGGTGCGAACACGGCGAGCTCGCCTCCGACGGCGAGCCCTAAGGTCGACGTGAGCCCGTACAGCGCGCCGCTGCCCGCGGCGAGATTGGGCACCGGACCGCTCGCGGCGTCGGCGCCTTGCACCGTGAGCCGGCAGAACGCGGGGTCGTGCAGCCCCAGCCAGAGGGCGAAGCCGTCCCATACCTCGTCCACCGTGGTGCGCCGAACCGGCACGAAATCACGCGGCTTGGCGTGCAGCGCGCGCGCCAGCGCGACCGCGTCGACATCGCGGGCGTGCGCGGCGAGCACGCGCAGCGTGGTGCCGGGATCGCCCAGCGCCAGCGCGACGCTCTCGGCGTACGCCGCATCGCCGCGCAGCATGATGAAACCGGCGTCGACGATCGCGTCGCTCTCCAAGCCGCGCGACGTGCGCGCGAACGCGATGACCTTTTGCTGGCAGCGGATCGTGAGCGGTGCGACGAGCCGGCCGCCGACGCGCAACTGCGCGATCCACGCGGGCGGGATCGCGTCGACGCCGACCGTGGCGATGATGCGGTCGAACGGTGCGCCGCTCGGATCACCGTGCACGCCATCGGCGCAGATCGTGCGCACCTGCGGGTAGCCCGCATCGTCGAGGTGACGGCGCGCGGCGTCGACGAGCTCGTCGTCGACGTCGATCGTGACGACGGAGCCCGACGGACCGACGAGCTCGGCGAGCAGCGCGGCGTTGTAGCCCGTGCCGGCGCCGATCTCGAGCACGCGCTCGCCGCCGCGCAGGTCGAGCATCTCGACCATCTCCGCCATGATCGCGGGCTGCGACGACGAGCTGATCGGGATGCCGTCCTGCAGCTTGATCGCGATGGACCGGTCGGTGTAGACGTCCGGCACCGGAACGTCGGGCACGAACAGGTGGCGCGGCACGCGCACGAACGCCGCACCGACGCGCTCCGTGCGCACCGCACCGCGACCGCGCAGCTGTTCGACGAGCTGCCTGCGCAGCTCTTCGTACGGCGGCGTGCTCACGGCGCGCGCACGCGGATCAGCCGGGCGCGCGCAGCACGCGGTAGCGACCGGAGTCGCGCTGGAGAAAGCCGGCGTCGGTCAGCGCGTCGAGCACTTCCACCGTTGCGGCGCGCTCGTTCTTGTTCGGCATCCCCGCCCAGCGCAACGCGATCTCGTGCGGGTCGAGCACCGCGCCGGTTTGCAGCACGTCGCGCACGAACCGCTCGCTGAGCTTCACGCGTTCCATGCGCCGCCGCAGCGGCTCGAGCGCGGCGTCGAAGTCGGCGGCAGCGGCGGGATCGGACGGCGTTGCGCCCGCGGGATGCAGCGCGGCTTCGGCTTCGTCGCTGGACGCGTACTTGTCGAGCGCCGCCATCGCCTCGGCGTCCGTCGCGCTCGGCTCGCGCGCGGGCTTGTCGCTTGCGGGCTCCGGTGCGGGCGTCCGTGCGGGCGCGTTCATCGCCGCTTCGATCGCTTCGGCGGCTTTGTCGCGACCGGTGTCGCGCAGCACTTCCACGCCCAGCGCGGGCGCCGGCGCCGCCGCGACGTTCTGCGTGCCGACCAGCGCGGGATTGCGCTCGAGCACGAAGTCGGTCACGCGCGGGAACAGCTCCGCGAGCGCGACGAACGCGGTTTGCCACGGCACGGCGTTGAGCACGCGCGGCCGCGCGCGCACCGCGACGAGCATCTTGCGCGCGACGTCCTCGGGCGTCGCCATGATCGACGCGGGCGCGCCCGGCATGCCGGCGCGCGACATGAACGCCGTGTCGACCACGCCCGGATCGACGTACGTCACCGCGATGCCCTGCGGCCGCAGCTCGCGCCGCAGCACCGACGTCGCCGAGCGCGTCGCGGCTTTCGACGGCGCGTACGCGCCCAGGCCGCCGACGGGAACGCGCGCGACGCCGCTGCCCACCATGAACACGATGCCCTTCGACTCGCGCAGCAGCGGCAGCGCCTCGCGCACGAGCGCGACCGGGCCGATGACGTGCGTGCCGAACTGCGCGCGCAATGCAGCGTCGGTCTGCTGCGAGAGCGCGCCGACGGCGACCTGGCCGGCGTTGTTCACCAGCACGTCGATGCGGCCGAACTTCTCGCGCGCGAGGTCGACGATCAGCAGCGCGTTGGCGGGGTCGCTCACGTCGAACACGGCGGTGACGATGCGCCCCTGCTCGTTGCGCACGCGTTCGGCGACCGCTTCGAGCGCGGCGGCGTTGCGCCCGACCGCGACGACGTCGTAGCCGGCGCGCGCGGCGCGCAACGCGAGCGCGCGCCCGATGCCGGACGACGCGCCCGTGACGACGATGACGCTCATCCGGTCTTCTGCGGCGCGCGCACCATCTCGAGCCACGACTTGGAGCCGTTGGTCAAAAACGTCACGTCGCCGCCCACGCCGACGAACCGGTAGCCGTGCTCGATCATCTGGAGCGCCTGCTGCGCCTCGCGCGCGAGGATGCCGGCGAACTTGCCGGCGGCCTTCGCGGCGCGCGGCACGGCGTCGATCAGCTCCATGTACGCCGCGTCCTTGCGCCACACGTCGGGCCACGGCTTGCCGCCGGAGAACGCGAGATCGTTCGGCCCGACGAACACGCCGTCGACGCCGTCGACCGCGAGAATTTCCGCCACGTTCGCGACGGATTGTTCGGTCTCGACCTGCACGAGCACGAGGATCTCGTCGTTCGCGCGCAGGCTGTACGTGCCGGGATCGGTATTGAACGTGAGGTTCGCGCGCACGCCGCCGCGGCTGCGCTCGCCCAGCGGCGGAAAGCGCGCGTCGCGCACGACGCGGCGCGCGTCGTCGGCGGTGTTGACGACCGGCACCATGATGCCCCACGCGCCCAGGTCGAGCACGCGCTGGATCTGCGAGCTCTCGTTCCACGCGACGCGCACGATCGGCACGCCGCCTTGCGCGCGAACCGCCGTCACCATCGCGGCCGCTTCGGCGAGCGGCACCGGACCGTGCTCCATGTCGATGAGCAGCCAGTCCCAGCCGTGGCTCGCCAGCAGCCCCGCGACGAGCGGCTCCGCCAAGTTCATCCAGGTCCCGACGACGGTCTCACCGGCCTGCAGCCGGCGCTTCAACGTATTTTCGCGCACGGGTCCGCTTACCGCGCCGTGCCGCGCCGTTCCTCGATGGAGCGCACCCACGCGTCGTACAGCGTGTCGCGTGCTGTCGGGCAGCGTGCGGTAGTAGTACGTGTCGGCGATGACCGGCGCATCGTCCGGCGCGAGGACGGTGCGCTGCTCGCGGGCGAACGCGGCGAGCGCCGCGGCGACCGGCTTCTCGCTGCCGTCGCTGCGCACGATTCCGAACGACAGCTCGTGCGGCGCTTCGTCGAACGGCGGCTCGCCGCGCAGCTCGCCGGCGTAGTCCGCCCAGCACCACCAGTACGCGCCCAGCCGGCCGTCGGCGTGCAAGCGTTCGAGCACGTTCGTGCAGTATGCCGCCATCTCGTCTTCGCTCAAGCATGCGTACGACGCGAGCACGGGATCGTCGGGCGAGATCGTCGGGTTGGGCGGTTCGTCGGGCAGCGCGACGCGCTCGAACGGCGAAAGCTTGTGCGGCGGACACGTCGGGTTGCCGAACTCGCTGAACAGCACCGGTTTCTGCGCGAACGCCGCCGTGAGATGCGCGAGAAACGGCACGACTTCGGGATCGGTCCGGCTGCGCGCGAACCCGCTGTACACCGGGTAGCCGTGCATCGTCGCGAACGCGTACGGCGCGCACAGCGGAAGAAACCGAATGTTGCGGTCGCGCGTGAGGTCTTCGCCGTGCGTGCCCGCGGTGACGGGGATCGCGGACGTCTCTTGGAGCGCGGCGGTGAGGCGGCGGCTCCAGTCCGCCGCTTCGTACTGGCTCGCCGGTTCGCGCAGGTTGCTGAACTCGTTGCCGAGGTCCCACGCGAGCACCGCGGGATGCGCGCGCAGACGTTCGCCCACGGCGCGCGCGAACACGAGCTGCGCGTCGAGCAGCGGGCCTTTGTAGAAGTCGCCGATCCCGTACGGCGATTCGGCGTCGCCCGCGATGGTGCGAAAGCGGCCGTGCGGCGTGCTCGGATCGAGCGCCCACGGCGGAATCCAGTTGACGCCGCTCATGTGGCCGGTGAACAGCGTCGGCATCGTGCGCAGCCCCGCTTCGGCCGCGATGTTCGCGACGGCTTCCAAGCGCGCGAGCATGTCCGCGTCGATGGTGCCGGGCTGCGGCTGGAAGTCGTCCCAGCGCAAGAAGAAGCGCACCGCATCGAGCCCGAGCCCCGCGATGCGCGCGAAATCCTCGCGAATCTCGCCCGCGTCGAACCGCCGCCACATCGCCATCGCGCTGCGCCGCGGCCAGTAGTTGATCCCCACCGAGAACCGCACGAAACGAGGGTACCCACCCAGGGCGTCCCGAACGCCCGACGCGATGAGCGCTACGCCCCGTGTCGGGATCATCATGGGCTCGAAATCCGATCTGGAAACGATGCGCGCCGCCGCGACGACGCTGGAGGAGCTCGGCGTGCCGTTCGAGATGCGCGTCGTCTCGGCGCACCGCACGCCCGACCTGATGTTCCGCTACGCGAGCGAGGCGAAGGCGCGCGGCATCGAGGTGATCATCGCAGGCGCCGGCGGCGCCGCGCACCTGCCCGGCATGGTGGCGACGAAGACGAACCTGCCGGTGATCGGCGTGCCGGTCGAGTCGAAAGCGCTCAAGGGCCTCGACTCGCTGCTCTCCATCGCGCAGATGCCCGCCGGCGTTCCGGTCGCGACGATGGCGATCGGCGGTGCGGCAAACGCTGCGTTGTTCGCGGCGCGCATCTTGGCGCTGCGACGATGCCGAGCTCGCGCGCAAGCTCGACGAACGCGTCGCGCGCGTCACCGCCGACGTGGAAGCGATCGAGCTGTGATCCGCACCATCGGCATTCTCGGCGGCGGGCAGCTCGGACGGATGCTCACGCTCGAGGCGAAGCGCATGGGCTTTCGCGTCGTGACGCTCGAGCCGTTTCCGGATTCGCCGACGGGGCAGATCGCCGACGAGCAGCTCGTCGCCGCATACGACGACCTGCGCGCGATCGGCGAGCTCGGCGCGCGCACCGACGTCGTGACGTACGAGTTCGAGAACATCCCGCTCGCGTCGGTGCTCGCGCTCGAAGCGGACCGGCGCATCGTCCATCCCGGCTCGAACGCGCTGCGCATCACGCAAGAACGCATCCTCGAGAAGACGTTCGTGCGCGAGTGCGGCATCCCGACCGCGGACTTCGCGCCGGTGCGCAGCCGCGACGAGCTCGACGCCGCGGAAAAGGCGATCGGCTATCCCGGCGTGCTCAAGACGACGCTCGGCGGCTACGACGGCAAAGGGCAGTGGGTCGTGCGCTCGCGCGCGGACGCCGAGCGCGCCTGGAACGAAGCGAAGGGGAGCGCGCTGATCTGGGAACGCCGCATCGCGTTCGACCGCGAGCTCTCGATCATCGCCGCGCGCAACGAGCAGGGCGAGATCGTCGCGTTCCCCGCGTCGGAGAACCAGCACGACGCGGGCGTGCTCGCGACGACGATCGTGCCCGGCCGCACCGCGCCGCAGATCGCCGAGCGCGCGCGCCGCTACGCGACCACGATCGCGGAGCGGCTCGAGATCGTCGGCACGTTCTGCGTGGAGTTCTTTCAAGCCGGCGACGAGCTGCTCGTCAACGAGATCGCGCCGCGCGTGCACAACAGCGGCCACTACTCGCTCGACGCCACGCAGATCAGCCAGTACGAGATGCACGTGCGCGCGATCTGCGGCCTGCCGCTCGTCGAGCCGCGGCAGTTCCGCCCCGCCGTCATGGTCAACATCCTCGGCGGCGGCGCGGGCGACACGCTGGGCGGCGTCGACGATCTGCTGCGCGAGCGCGATCTCAAGCTGCACGTCTACGGCAAAGCGCACGCGGCGCTGCGGCGCAAGATGGGGCACTTCACCGTGCTCGGCGACACCGTCGACGACGCGCTGGCGAAGGCGGAGCGCGGGCGCGGCCTGCTGCACTGGATCGACGACCGCGCGGCGGCGCTGCGATGAGCGACGCCGGCGAGCCGCGCTCCGACCAGCAGAGCGCGCGCGAGTCGCGGGTGTTTCGCCTCGATCTGGTCATCGCGATCTGCGCGCTGATCGTCAGCTCGCTGGCTACTGCGGCCTCGTGGTGGCAGTCGCACGTCGTCGCGGAGCAGCTCTCGTCGCAGGTGTGGCCGTACGTCTCGGTGCAGACGACGTACGACGGTTCCACCGTCGCGCTGACGGTTTCGAACGAAGGTTTGGGGCCGGCGCGCGTGCGCTCGATCGTGCTGTCGCTCGACGGGGTCCCGCGCCGCACGCTGACGGAGGTCCTCGACGTCATCGCGCCGGCAAATCATCGAAACCTGCGCGGGCAGTTCACGGACGTCGAGCCGGGCAGCGTCATTCGCGTCGGCGGGACGGTGACGCTGTTCCGGATCGCGGACCGCACGGCGGTCAGCGCGCTCGTGCGCAACTACAAACGGCTGGACCTGGCCGTGTGCTACTGTCCCATCATTCCCGGCGGCTGCTGGCGCGTGAAGCGGCAAGGCGGCGGCACGGGCGCGGACCCCGAGGACGTCCCGGACTGCCCCGACGAGCGCCGCTTCATGTACCAGTCGGGCATGTCGCCCTGACGCCGCGCGGGATGAGTCTCCAGGCGCGATCGCTACGGCGTCGTAACGCGGTAGAGCGGCACGCCGGTGAAGACCGCGCGCTGCGCGCGGCCGTCGACGACGGTGTCGAAGCGCACGCGCTCGGCGCCCCACGTTTCCGCGCCGACGCGAAACGAGCCGTCGGCGAGCGGCACCAGCGGCGTGCCGTCGTCGAACGCGAGCGCGCCCTTGACGAGCTGCACGCGCAGCGCCGGATCGTACGGGTGCGCGCCGGGATAGCGATAGTGCCCGGTGTACGCATTCCACGCGACGGGATGCGGAAATGACGTCGGACCGCGATACGCCGGCGTCGCGTACCAGCGGCCCGCGGCGACGAGCTCGTTCGCGCGATGCGCCTTCGCATCGCGCGGGATGAACCGGATGCCGCTGAGCCGGAAGCGCGCGTCGTCGGTCCAGAAGATGCCGTTGCCTACCGGCAACAGCGGGTGCTGCACGCCGTCGACGACCAGCGCGAGGCGGTCGGGCTGCGGCGCGACGACGATGATCGCCGCGTCGTGCGCCGGCGTGCGATACGTGCCGGCGTACGCGCGCGCGTTCTTCACCTGCGCGAGATCCGGCGCTGCCGGGAGCGACGGCAGCGGCTTACCCTTCGCCGCCGCGCGCAGCGTGCGCAGCGCGTGCTCGACGATCGCGCACGGCCGTTCCGCGATGTCGCCGACGTTGGTGAGCGCGACCGCGCCGAACCCGGTCGTGAGATCGTCTTCCATGCACGCGGTGTACGGCGTCGTGCCGCCGGTGTGGCCGACGACGAGATCGCCGTCGAGCCGGTGCACCGCCAAGCCGTAGGCGTACTTCTCGTACAGGCCCGGAACGTTGCCGGTGCCCGCCGTCGCGGCCGCGGTGGTCAAGAGCGCATAGGACGACGGCGAGATGATGCGCACGCCGCCGTCCGCGACGCCGCCGTTGAGGATCATCCGCGCGTACTTCGCCATGTCGTCCGCCGTGGCGAGCACCGAGCCGGCCGCGTCGGTGAACTCGGTGAACGGAACCGGCGCGAGATCCCACGCGCGCGGATCGGGGATGCGATCGTCTTCGCGCGGCAGGTAGCCGGTCGCGGCGGATGCGAGCGTGTCGAAGTTCCAGTCGGTCGAGCTCGATATCATTCCCACGCGCGCCAGCACGTCGTCGCGCACGATTCCGCTCCACGAACGGTGATCCACCGCCGAGAGGATCTCGCCGAGCGTCTCGTAGCCGACGTTCGAGTACGACCAGTGCGAGCCCGGCGCGAATCCCGTCTGCAGATCGCGCAGCATCGCGACGTCGTATGGCGCCCCGTAGCCGAGCCCGCCGTCGGGCAGACCGCTCGTGTGCGTGAGAAGATCGTGCGGCGTGAGCGCACGCCAGCGCGTGCGCACCGAGAACCACGGCAGATAGCGCGTGACGGGCGCATGCGGATCGAACGCCCGCGGTCGCGCGCCTGCAGCAGCGCGATCGCGGTCATGGACTTGGTGATGGAGCCGATGCCGAAGCGCGTGTAACTCATGACCGGACGGCGCGCCGCGACGTCGGCGTAGCCGTACGTCATCTCCGCAAACGTTTGCTTGCGATCGGTGAGCGCAAGCGCCATCCCGGGCGCATGCTGCCGCCGCATCGCCTCGAGCGCATCCGTGGCGATCTTGGCCACGGCGGCCGCATACGGCCCGCGCGTCGGAGGCGCCGAGAGCGATGGCGGCGCCGGCGAAGCAGGCGACGGCGCCGGCGAAGCGTTTTGCGCCGACGCGGGCGGCGCGAGGAGCGCGCAGGCGACAGCGAACGCGCAGAAGCGCGCGACGGTCGAACGAGTCGGCATGATTGCTGCTACGGCGTCATAAGATTCGTCCCTGTGCCCGTAAGAAACGCGCCAAGACGTCATCTGCCCAGCGGACGTCGGTAAGCCATCCGAAGTCGTCGGGAATGTCATGCAGGCCAGCAGCGACACGATCCGCGACTCGGGCGACGTGCGCATCTGCGTTCTCGAGCGCAATAAACGTGAGGTCCACGCGAAAGCCTCGCATCTTCGCTTCCTCCATGAGCCTGAGATACGTGGACGGCGCGCGTCATCACGTCCGGCAAGCGTCGTTGCAATGGAAGGTCGTATCCGCGTCGATCGGATCGAGGCCGACGCATATAACGGGCCTGCGACTCGTGCATAGCGTGCTTTTCCCTGCACCGTTGGGTCCCGCGACGACGTGCATCGTCGGCGGTCCGGAGGGCGGTGTCAGAACAGCTTTATGCGGTCCGTGCCGAGCGTGAGCGCTGAGCCTGCTCCGTTGAGGACTCTAAGCGCTCGCGACGGCCATCCGGCCACACCCGATACGTGGACTCCGCGTCGTAGCCTTCCCGGCCTCGTGTACCGGTCGACCTGCAACGAATGCGGCGTCGATCGCCTCACGCGCCGCTTCGCGGGCGCCGGCGACCAACTTGGTGGCGGCGTCGCTGATCCTGCGCTGGTTATCGCCCATGCTCTCAGTATACCACGAGACACCGGCTCAGCGGACCAGCCCGATGGGATCCGGAGCGAGGGCGTGCGCCGGTTTGGGCGGGATGTCGGTGAACGCCATCGGGCGGTCCCACCAGTCGTGCGCGCGCCAGCGCAGCTGTTCGTCGGTCGGCGGCGGCGGCGTGCGCAGCCGCAGCGCTTCGGCGTACGCGTCGACGTAGCGGTCGACCATGCGCTCGACCGAGAACGTGGACTCCACGTGCGTCGCGGCACGCGCGTCGCGACAGCGACGCCAGGCGCGGCACCTTCGCGACCGCATCGTCGACGTCGTCGCACAAGAAGCCGGTCACGCCGTCGACGACGATCTCCGGGATCGAGCCCATGCGCGCGCCGAGCACCGGCGTGCCGCACGCCATCGCTTCGATCAGCGTCAGGCCGAAGCGTTCGGGGCGCGTCGTCATGTGCACGAGCGCGAGCGCGCCGCCGACGAGCTCGTCGCGCGCTTTGCCCTTGACGTGGCCGAGGAACTGCACCGCGTCGCCGTCGACGTGCGGTTCGACGAGCTCGCGAAAGTACGCCTCGTCGTGCGGGATGCCGGCCATCTTCAAGCGCACGCCCGCGCGCTTGGCGATCTCGATCGCGAGGTGCGCGCCTTTTTCCGGATGGAAGCGCGCGAAGAACAGCAGATAGTCGCCCGGCTGCGTCGCGGAACGTCCACTCCGCGGGATCGATGCCGTTGTACGTCGTCGCGAGGTACGACAGGCCGGGATCGCGGTCGGCATCGCTGATCGAGCAGTAGAACGAGCGCGCCGCGCCGGCATAGTAGGCGCCGAGGATCGGCGGCGACGAAAAGCCGTGCACCGTCGTGACGAGCGGCGGGTGCGGCGTCGCGAGCGCGTACAGCAGCGGCTTCCAGTCGAAGTTGTTGTGGATCAGATCGAACTCGCCGGCGCGCGCGAAGCACGACGCGATGTGCAGCTCGCTGCACACCTCGCCGTTGAGCGCGGGGTCTTCGTTCAAACCGACCGGAACGACCGCGGCGAGCTTGCCCGGGCTCGACGAGTTCGCCGTCGCGAACAGCGTGACGTCGAGCGCCGCGCGCGACCAAGCCGCGCGCGATGTTGTACGCGACCTGCTCCCACGGGCCGTAGCCCGGCGGCGGCGTCGGCCACGAGATCGCGCCGAGGATCGCGACCTTGAGGCCGTCCAGGTTCACGCGCGCTCGTGCGCGACCGCGCCGGCTTTGATGACGACGCGCGGCTCGCGCAGCGCGCGCACGTCGGCGCCCGCGTCGCCGTCGAGCAGCAGCAGATCGGCGGGGCGTCCCTCGGCGAGCACGCCGGCATCGACGCCGAGCAGCTCGCGCCGCGGTCGCCGTCGCCGCGGTGAGCGCCTGCTGCGGCGTCATCCCGAGCACGGTCGACATCAGCTCGACCTCGTACGCGTAGTTCTCGTGCCGGTTGTACGGCGTCCCCGCGTCGGAGCCGCCGGCGATCGTCACGCCGGCGCGCCACGCTTTGCGGATGTTGTCGCCGGCTTGGTGGTAGATCTCCGTCGCCTTGCGCACGACGTAGTCGGGCTGCGCGCCGCCCGCGATGTTCTCGTAGATGCGCCACACCGCGGCCAGCGTCGGCACGAGGTACGCGCCGCGTTCCTTGAACAGCGCGATCGCCTCGTCGTCGAGCAGGTGGCCGTGCTCGATCGACGTGACGCCGGCGCGCAGCGCGTTCTTGATGCCGTTGGTGCCGATCGCGTGCGCGGCGACGCGCATGCCGTGCGTGCGCGCCTCGACGATCGCCGCGCGCATCTCCTCTTCGCTGAGCTGGTCCTGGCCGGGCACCGCGCCTTTGGTGAGCACGCCGCCGGTCGCGATCAGCTTGATGCACGTCGCGCCCGCCTTGCGCTGCTCGCGCACCGCTTTGCGCGCGTCCCACGGCCCGTCGGTCTCGCGGCCGAGGAAGAAGCCGTGACCGCCCGTCATGCAGATCGCGCGCCCGGCCGGCACGATCGTCGGGCCGGCGTGCTCGCCCTTCGCGATCGCGTCGCGCAGCGCGATCGCGTTCGACTCCGAGCCGCCGAGGTCGCGCACCGTCGTAACGCCCGCCTCGAGCGCGAGGCGCGCGTGGCGCGCGGCGTCCAGCGTCCGTTCCGTCGGCGTGCGGATCAAAAAGAACGTCTGCGTGTCGGGCTCGCCGTTCACCTCGAGATGAACGTGGCTGTTGATCAGCCCCGGCACGACGGACGCGCTCTCGTACGTGCGGTCCGCGTCCGCGCGCTCGTCGTTGCTCGCGATGCTCGCGATCCGCCCGTCTTCGACCACGACCGTGACGTTCTCGCGCGGCGCGGCGTCGGTGCCGTCGTAGAGCTTGCCGGTACGGATCGCGATGCGCATCGCCGGAGGGTACGAAGTCGGTTTCGCGCGGCCTCCTGCGCTCGCGCGACGCGCGATCCGAGGGAGGCCACCGCGGTCGGCCGAATCGGTCGCCTCGTTCATGCAGACGACGACGGACGCCGCAGGCTGCTCGGCCGCGCCACGCTCGCCGTGCTGCGGTGGCGGCCGCTGCTGTGCGGTTGCGACGTCATGGGCGGCGGGCCCAGCGTCGCCCCGCCCGATCCCGCGGTCGCGTCGCCGCGCGACGCCCGGCACCGTCGCCGAGCACCTTGCCTACGCGTGGCGCCTACACGCCGTTGGAACATCGCGCGGCGCCGGCATTCGCTGATCAGCGCTGCGCGGTTGTCGACACCGAACGCTTTGAAGGAGCGCCGACACGGTGTTGCGGATCGTTTGGGGCGAGCGCATGCGAATTGCGGCGATCTCCGCGGTCGACCGGCCGTCGTAGAGCAGCTCGAGCACCTCGCGCTCGGTGCGCGTCAACGTCGCGAGGAGCGGGTCGTCACGATGCGCGGCGACGCGCGCAGCGCGCACGCGAAGCCACGACTCGGCCGGCAGCGCGGGTGACGTGCGTGTCGACGTAGAGCAACGCGGCCGGAGTCGGCGTTGAGATCGGCCAGACGCAGTGCGGCGAGCGATCGCGCGGCGCATCGCGCCCGACGTCGTGGAACTGCGCGCAGCGCATCGCGGTAGCGGTGCTGCGCCGTGAACGCGTCGCCGTTCGCGTCGGCGACGAGCGCTTCGACGTATGCCGAGATACCCGCGCTTCGAGCGGCTCGTTCGTCAAGCACGCGCGAGCTGCGCCGGCGACATCGCGTCGCAGCCGTTGGAGCGCCGACGCCGCGCCCGCGCGCGTCGCCGATGAGCGCTAAGCGTCGCGACGACGACAGCGGCGAGGTTGACCTCCTCGAACGCCTGTAGCTTGCCGACGTCGATCGCGTCGAACTCGGCTCGAATCGTGGCCGCGAGATCTTCGTAGCCGAGCAGCTCGCCGTAGGCGAACAGCACCGCGGCGCGCCGGCAGTGCGCGAAGATGCGAAACGCGTCGGACGGGCGCGGCCGCGGCGGCGTTGCGAGCCGCGTGCAGCGCGTCTCGCGGCCGACCGTACGACTCGTCGGCCATCGAGCGGTTCATCGCGTGCCAGAACGGGTAATACGCCATCCCGGCGCCGTCCCAGACGATGCGATTCGCCGCGCTCGCCGCATCGCATCCGAGCGCGCCTCGTCGAGCAGCTCGACGGCGATGTTGCCCAAGACCGTCACGACGCTCGCTTCGACGAAGCGGTCGCGTTGGCAAGAGCGGTCGAGTTGCGCGAGCGCGGCTTCGAAACGTTCGATGGACGCGGCGAAGTCGTCCGCGGCGCTTGGCGATCCAGCCGCGGCACTCCAGCGCGCGCGCATACACGACGTCGGCGCTCGGATGGACGCGGTCGAGCGCGGCTTCGGCGCCGACGAGATCGCCTGCATTGAACTGCGCGAGCGCGATTCCCAGCGCGATCTCCGAGCGCAACGCAGCGTCCGCGATATCGGCGTAGCGCGAGGCTTGGTCGAGCACAGCGAGTCCGCTTTGGGTTTCGCCCCTTCGCACGTGCGCCGTGCCGATCAGCATCATCGCCGCAGCGTTGTGACCGCGCTCGCCTGTCGCGCCGAATCGTTCCGTCAGCAGCGCGAGCGCTTCGGGAGCCCGCTGCAACCGCAGCAGCGCGCGTGCGCGCAGGACCGCGAGCCGTTCCGCGTCGGAGATCGTCAGCGCACCGGCGACGTGGTCGCATAGCATGAGACATTGCTCGACCTCTCCGTCGAACCACGCACCCTCGGCCGCAGTCAGCCGCACTTGGGCATCACTCATCGGCAAAGAGCATTCGGGACGCTCGTACGGCGAGCATCCGCCGAGGCGGCTCCGTCCGCAATCTTAGCAAATTTCGGGATAAATGTACCGCTAGCGGGCGCGCCACGAATCGGCGATAATCGAGCGTTGCGAGACGTTACGACGTAGGCTTGTTGCTGCTCGCTGCGGTCGCGAGTGGCGTGACGCTGACCGCCTGCGGTGGGGGCTCACCTCTCATGGCCGGTCGTGATCGCAAGCGAGCCGCCGGCGCGGGCGGCGGTCTTGTTCTGCATGGCGATCGCGGGCCGGTCCCGGTGTCGCCCGCGGCAGCTTAAACGAACGCGGCTGCATCATCCCGTTCGCCGCGAATGACGGAACGTTGACGACGCAGTACCTACGACGCGCGGTCCAAGAGCCGTTCGATTACGCTTCTGGCGATCCGGCCTGATGGACACCGGGTCGAAGTAACGCGCGTGGGATATTTTTAGGTCATCGATGCTTTGCGCGGACACCAAAACGACTTCAACGTCGAGTCGCTTGCGGTACGCGCGCTCGAGTTCGAGTCGCTTTGTAAACGCAGCAGGCGAGTCATCGGTAAATTATTCTGCTCTATGACGCTCGCCGATGAGCGGTCGTAGACCACCACGATGTCGATCACTGTATCTTTAGCGCTTCCACGATTGTCGCCAGTTGTTCGAGATAGGTCTCGCGCATGATGCCTACAGCTCGTCACCCGAAAAGATGCCATTCTGTGACCGCAAACCGGTCTATATCAGCAGCCGAAGTTGGAATATTCCGCGAGAGCTGTCAGTGATATCCGATGGACCCCCGCCGTATTTCAGCTCGAACCCATAGCTATCCGCAAGGCGCTCCGAAAGCTGTGCCCACGCGTGCTGGATTTCGGTGCGAATCTGTACTTCATAGGCTAGTGGCGCGTGGATGACCACGTGAACCGCCCGGTAGTTGAACGTCGGACGCGCACGCTTGTCATCAACTGCTGCGTCTGGAAATTCGCAACCAACTCCTGGACTACTTCGTCTTGAGCCGACAAGTGCGGCACGATGATGCGGGCACCGGCAAGGTCTTGTATCGCGGATAGACGAGCGGGCTGGCGGCGTCGAAGTTTCGCGACGATCGAAGGAACCGATTTATGTCTGCGATTCGATCGCAAAGCTCGGTAAGTTCTCTTAATTGCGCAACGACTACATTATTTACCGCGATAAATCGCTCGCGATAGCGATCGAGAAGCACAAGATCTTCATCGTTCGGCTCGCCACTGTTTCGCAGCCTCGAACCAAGCTCGGTCAAGTTGTGATTTTGAAACGTCGGGACCGTCGCTGCTCACACTGCGGCGCCAATAACGCGGTGGCAAAAACCCCGGAAGCTCGTCACGCACTGGCGCCCGCGACGCTTGCCGTTCGGGCGTCCGCAGCTTCCAGCGCCGTGTACGCGCGTGATGCGAGCGGGCGGCCAAGCTTTCCGGCGATGAAGCGGGATGCGGTCCGGAGCTTCGCGAGGTCGATGCCCGTTTCGATTCCCATGCCGTGCAGCAGATAGAGCAAATCTTCGGTCGCGCAATTGCCCGTTGCGCCCGGTGCGAACGGGCAGCCGCCCAGGCCGCCGGCCGACGTGTCGTAGATGTGCACGCCGCATTCCAGCGCCGCGAGCGTGTTCGCGAGCGCCGTGCCGCGCGTATCGTGGAAATGCAGCGCGAGCTTGTCGAGCGGCACGACGCGCAAGAGCGCGCCCACGACGTCGAACACCTGGTTCGGCGTGCCGACGCCGATCGTGTCGGCGACGCTGAGCTCGTCGACGCCCAGCTCCAGCAGCCGCTCGCACACGCGCACGACGTCCGCCACCGCGACGTCGCCTTGGAACGGGCAGCCGAACGCGGTCGACACCGCGGCGCGCACCCACATCCCGTCCGCCTTCGCGCGCTTCACCACGCCGGTGAACGCGGTCACCGAGTCGTCGATCGTCATGTTGATGTTCGCCTTCGCGAACGCTTCCGACGCCGCGGTGAAGACCGCGATCGCGCGCACGCCCGCGTCGATGGCACGGTCCAAGCCGCGCTCGTTCGGGACCAGCACGAGGTAGGTGCGGCCGTCGTCCTTGCGGATGCGGCGGAATACCTCGCCCGCGTCGGCCATCTGCGGCACGTGCTTGGGGCTCACGAACGACGTCGCTTCGAGGATCGGCACGCCCGCGTCGGACAGCAGGTCGCAGAAGCGCACCTTGTCGTCCGTCGAGATCGGCACCGCTTCGTTCTGAAGCCCGTCGCGCGGGCCTACCTCGCAGATCGTCACGCGCCGCGGGGCGGCGTCGAGCGGGTCGTTCATTCTACGGGCTCCTTTCGCAAGAACCGTGCGATCATGTCCACCGCTTGGGGCCAGATCGCGTCGTCGTGCTTGAAGCGGCGCGTGATGGTCGCGAAGATGTTCTGCACGGCGCCGAGGTTGAGGTGGTTCGCTTCGTCCTGATCGATCGTCACGACCCGCATCGCGCCGTCGAGCGTTGCGGACTCGATCATCACCACGCCGTCGCTCTGCAGGTGGTACTTCGGCATCCGCCCGATGATGTGCAGGTAGGGGTGGCCGTCCGGCATCACCCAGGGCGTGCCGTCCAGGTGCCAGCGCTCTTTCTTGTCGTTGTCGGGATCGGGCGCCCAGTGCCCGCTCGTGCCGTTGAGCCACTCCATGAACGGCGACCCGACGTCCATGTCGCGCAGCACGTGCGTCGGCATGCGCGCGAGCCACAGCGTGCTCGCGGCGTAGTTCGTGATGAGCCCGCCGTTGGGCGCGGCGAGCTGTACCGTTGCCGCGATGTCGGAGACGCGCTCGGGATACGCGCGCAGAAAGCCGCGGTTGATCAGGCCGCCCGCGCTGTAGCCGACCGTCGCGATGGGGAATGCGCCCGGTTCGCGCGCCTTGAGCACGTCGAGAAACGCGCGGAAACGGTCGATGCGCTCGCGCAGGGGCTCGTTGCCGTCCGGAAAGATCGTGCAGTCGAACCCGTACGCCGCCAGACCGTCCTTGCCGTGGCGGCCGTCGGCGAACGTGCGCATCAGCTTGGACGCTTCGTTCCAGCCGGCGATGAGGATCACGCGCACGCGGTCACCGTACGCGCTGCACTACGCGGCGCCGATCGTCATCAGCGTCGCACCGCTTTTCACCAGCTCGCCGGGCTTGACGCGCACGTCTTTGACCGTGCCCGCGACGGGCGCTTCGATGCGGTGCTCCATCTTCATCGCCTCGAGCACTACCAGCAGCGCGCGCTGCTCCACCGCCGCGCCAGGCTCGACCGCGACGCTGATGATCTTGCCGGGCATCGGCGCGGTCACGTCGCCGGAGGCGGCGGCGTGCGCGGAGTGCTCCGCGTCGGCACTCGGTGGCGCGGGGGTCGTCCAGCGCACGCGACGGCCGTCGATCGCGACCGTCCCGCCGCCTTCGTCGTACGTCGCATCCCGCGCATCCGGTTCGATCGAGCCGGCGACGTCGCCGGTGACGTCCCAGCGCCCGCCGCCGTACGACGCATGCGCGTGCACCGTCGCGCCGTCGACGGCGAACGCGAGCGGGACGCCGACGCCGCCCAGCCGCCACGCGTCCGCGCGGGCCAGCACGGCGGCGGCGATACGGCGTTTGGTGGCGTCGTCGGCATGCGCTTCGCCCAGCCCGAACAGCGGCATGCGCTCTTCGAGAAAGCGTGTCGTCGTGTCGCCCGCGCGGTACGCGTCGTCTTCGACGATCGCGCGCAGCAGCGGCAGGTTCGTGGCGATGCCGGTGATCGTCGTGTCGCGCAGCGTCGCGGCCATGCGCGCGATCGCCGCCGCGCGGTCGGCGCCCCACACGATGATCTTCGCGAGCATCGAGTCGTAGTAGACGGGCACCTCGTCGCCCGCCTGAAATCCCGCGTCGAGCCGCACGCCCGGCGCGCGCGGGACGTCGAACGCCGCGATCGTGCCCGATTGCGGAAGGAAGTCGTGCGCCGGATCCTCCGCGTTGAGCCGCGCTTCGATCGCCCACCCGCGCGGCACGAGCTGCTCCTGCGTGAAGCGCAAGCGCTCGCCGTTCGCCACGTGCAACTGCTCGTGCACGAGGTCGACGCCGTACACGAGCTCGGTGACCGGGTGCTCCACCTGCAAGCGCGCGTTCATCTCCAGAAAATAGAACGCGCCGTCCTCGTCGAGCATGAACTCCGCGGTGCCCGCGTTCGTGTAGCCGACGCTGCGCGCGGCGTTCACCGCCGCCTCGCCCATGCGCGCGCGCAGCGCGGGATCGAGCGCGACGCTGGGCGCTTCCTCCAGCACTTTCTGGTGGCGGCGCTGGATCGAGCACTCGCGCTCGCCGAGATGCACGGTCGTGCCGTGCGCGTCGGCGAGGATTTGGAACTCGACGTGCCGCGGCCGGCGCAGATAGCGCTCGAGCAGCACGGTGTCGTCGCCGAACGCCGCCTTCGCCTCGCGCTTCGCGCTGGCGAGCGCATCGGAGAACTGCGCGAGGTCGTCCACGACGCGCATCCCGCGCCCGCCGCCGCCCGCCGACGCCTTGATCAGCAGCGGCGTGCCGATCCGCTCCGCTTCGGTGCGCAGCGTCTCTTCGCGCTGATCGTCGCCGTCGTAGCCGGGAACGACCGGCACGCCGAACTCGCGCACGCGCCGTTTCGCGTCGATCTTCGAGCCCATCGCGGCGATCGCGTCCGGCGCCGGCCCGACGAACACGAGCCCCGCGTCGACGACCAGGCGCGCGAACGACGCGCGCTCGCTCAAGAAACCGTAGCCCGGATGGATCGCGTCGGCGCCCAGCGTCTTCGCCGCGGCGACGATGCTTCTCGCCGTCCAGATACGACTCGCTCGCCGGCCCGGGCCCGATGCGAATCGACGCATCCATCGCGCGCCGGAACAGCGCGTGCTCGTCGGCGTCGGAGTACACGCCGACCGGCGCGATGCCGAGCTCGCGCGCGCCGCGCGCAACGCGAATCGCGATCTCGCCGCGGTTGGCGATCAGCAGCCGCCGGATCATTTCGCCGCCCATGCGGCGTCGCGGCGCTCCAGAAACGCGCGCAAGCCTTCCTGCCCTTCGTCGCTGGTGCGCCGGCGCGCGATCGCGCGCGCCGTGAGCGAACGCGACTCGTCGTACGACGCCGCGCGTACGGCGGGGATCAGCGCTTTCGCCGCCGCCACCGCGGACGGACCGGCGTTGTCGAACTCGCGCCCGATCGCGTCGACGGTACCGTCGAGCGCGTCCCAGCCCGCGACTTCGTGCACGAGGCCGATCGCCTGCGCGCGTTGCGCGTCAAAGCGCTCGCCGCTCAAGAAGAAGCGCCGTGCCTGCGACACGCCGATCTTCGCGATCGCGAACGGCGAGATCACCGCGGGGATGATGCCGAGCTTGGTTTCGGTGAAGCCAAACACCGTCTCGGTTTCCGCGACGACGGCGTCGGCGACCGCGCACAAGCCCGCGCCGCCGCCCAGTGCAGCACCGTGCACTTTGGCGATGACCGGCTTGGGACAGCGGTCGATCGCGCGGTACATGTCCGACATCGCCTCGGCGTCGCGCACGTTCTCGTCTTCTGAGAGCTCGAGCGAACCGCGCATCCAGTTCACGTCGGCGCCGCCGCAGAACGTCTTGCCCTCGCCTTCCAGGATGACGACCCGCACGGCGGGGTCGTCCCCGAAGCCGAGAAACGTATCGCGAAGCCGCGCGATCAGCTCGGCGTTGAAAGCATTGCGAACCTGGGGGCGGGCCAGCACGACGCGAGCACGCGCTCCCTCGCGTTCGACGCGCAGAACGGGGTCGGGCACGGCCTCGGTCGTTCCACGGTCCGTCCTGGCGTCCCCGTGCCGCGATGGTACCGTCCCGCGCATTGGCGCGAGGTCGGCCACCCGCGGCTACGGAATGATGCGGAGATATGGCTCTTTCTCGCCGCCTTCTTTCCGCAGCGCTCGCGGCCGCGTTCCTCACCGTTCCGCTGGCGCCCGTGAGGGCGCAAGCGCCCGCCGCCAAGTCGGTCGACGTCACGCGCGCGACGCTGCCCAACGGGCTGCAAGTCGTCGTTCTGCGCGACACGCTCGCGCCGGTCGTCTCGACCTGGATGAACTACCTGGCGGGCGCGCAGGAAGAGCCGCTCACCGGCATCGCGCACGCGCAGGAGCACATGCTGTTTCGCGGCAGCAAGACGCTGACCGCGTCGCAGTTCGCGGAGAGCACGGCGATCACGGGCGGCACGTTCGACGCCGACACGCAGAGCCAGATCACGCAGTACTTCTTCGAGATGCCCTCGCAGTATCTCGACATCGCGCTCAACCTCGAGCGCTCGCGCGCGCAGGGCGTGCTCGACTCGCAGAAGCTGTGGGATCAGGAGCGCGGCGCGATCACGCAGGAGGTCACGCGCGACAACTCCAGCGCGATCACCCGGCTGTATATCAAGGTGCTCGCGCACCTGTTCGCCGGAACGCCGTACGCCGACAACGGGCTCGGCACGGTGGAGAGCTTCAAGAAGATCCAGGCGCCCGATCTCAAGCGCTACTACGACCGCTGGTACCATCCGAACAACGCGATCTACGTGATCGCGGGCAACGTCGATCCGCAGCAGACGATCGCCAAGGTGCGCAAGCTCTTCGGCGACATTCCCGCGGCGAAGCTCCCGGCGCGCCCCGCCATCCACCTGCAGCCGCTCACGCCGCTGACGCTGCACGACAACAGCTCCGACCCGATCGTGATCGACTTCATCGCGTACCGCGTGCCCGGCTACAACAACGCGAGGGACTATTTCGCGTCGCAGATCCTCAACGACGTGCTCAGCAGCCAGCGCGGCGCACTGTACGAGCTGCAAGCGTCCGGAAAAGCGCTCGGGACGTTCGCGCAGTCGCAGACCTTCCCCGAATCCGGTCTGAGCTTCGTCGGCTCGGCGGTACCCGTCACGACGACCGGCGAGTCCGCGGTCGCCGATCTCAAAGCGGTGATCGAGAACTACAAGAAGACCGGCCTGCCCGCCGACCTCGTCGCCGTCGCGAAGCAGCGCGAAGTGTCGCAAGCGGAGTTCGCGCGCAACTCGATCTCGGGCCTCGCATCGGCGTGGAGCCAGAGCCTCGCGGTCGAGCACCGCACGCCCGACGAGGACCTCGCGGGCTTGCAGCAAGTGACGGTCGACGACGTCAACCGCGTGCTGCGCACGTACTACGACAATGCCACCGCGACGACGGCGATCGCGACGCCCAAAGAAGCCGCCGGCTCCGCGTTCGGCGGCCGCCAAGGCGAGGACAACACCGTCATCCCGACGGAGCACACCGCCCTGCCGCCGTTCGCGCGCCAAGTGCTCAAGCAGCTCAAAGTCCCCGAGCAGACGGTGCATCCGGTCGAGCAGACGCTGCCCAACGGGCTCAAGCTGATCGTCGTGCCCTCCACGATCTCGCACACCGCGGTCGTGCGCGGTCAGGTCGAGAGCAACCCCGGCCTCCAGGATCCGCAGGGCAAAGAAGGCATCGACGGCGTGGTCGACGGGCTGTTCCCGTTCGGCACGACGACGTACGACCGCCTCGCATTTCAGACCGAGCTCGACAAGATCGCCGCGACGGTCAACGCCGGGCACAGCTTCAGCCTCGACGTGCTGTCGAAGGACTTCGACCGCGGCGTCGAGCTGCTCGCCGACGACGAGCTGCATCCCGCGCTGCCGCAGCAAGCGTTCGGGATCGTGAAGCAGCAGAGCGTCGGCGCGCTCACGGGCGAGATCAAGAGCCCCGACTACAAGGCGGGGCGCGCGTTCATCGAAGCGGCGTACCCGGCCGGCGATCCCGCGCGCCGCACGGCGACGCCCGAATCCGTCGGCGCAATCACGCTCGACGACGTGAAGTCGTACTACGCCGCAAGCTACCGGCCCGACCTTACGACGATCGCCGTGATCGGCGACGTGACGCCCGAGCACGCGCGCGCTGCGATCGAGAAGTCGTTCGGCGGGTGGAAAGCCGTCGGGTCCAAACCGAACATCTATTCGCCGGCGGTGCCGCCGAACAAGTCGGCCGACGCGACGATTCCGGCGACGGGCCGCATCCAGTCCGAAGTCCGGCTCGGCGAGGTCATCCCGATGTCGTACGACGATCCGGACTATCCCGTGCTGCAGCTCGCGAACACGGTGCTGAGCGGCGGCTTCTACGCGTCGCTGCTGTATCACGACCTGCGCGAGCTGCACGGTTACGTGTACAACGTGGGCTCCAGCTTGGCGGCCGGCAAGAACCGCAGCACGTTCAACATCAACTATGGCGCCGATCCGCAGAACGTCGCGCGCGCGCAGCGTTTGGTGATCGACGACCTGACCAGCCTGCAGAAGAAACCGCTCGCGAACGACCGGCTGACCCGCGCGAAGGCGCTCATCCTGGGCGAGCTCCCGATTCGCAAGGAATCCTATGACGGGCTGGCCGGGCAGCTGATCGCGTACGCGTCGACGGACCGGCCGCTGAACCAGGACCTCATCTACGCGCAGGCGCAGCTCGCCGCAACGCCCGAACGGCTGCGCGCCGCCATGGCGAAGTGGATCCGCCCCAACGACCTCGTCCGGGTCGTGACGGGGCCGGCCGGAAAGTAAGGTTGCTTACGACCGCGTGGGTGGCGGTCGTGGTAGCATCGCGGCATGGACGGTCTGGGCACGGCCCTCGAACAGTTCGCCACGATGCGCCCGCCTGAGCGCCCGCCCAGCGGCGCCGACGACGCCAACAAGGTCTGGTACCTGCGCCAGAACCGCCTCTTCGGCGAAGCCGCCGAAGCCGGCGTCATCTCGAACCAGCACCTGTTCACGATGTGCGAGCTGCCGCGCGGAACGCGCGTGTTCGATCTCGGCGACACCACGCGCGTGGTCTACATGGTCAAGCGCGGCACGGTGCGCATCGCGCGCGAGACGCGCGACGGCAAGGACGTCACCGTCGCGCTGCTGGGCGCGGGCGATTTCTTCGGCGAGGAGACGCTGTTCGACGACCGCGCCCGCACCACGGTCGCCACCATCGTCGAGGACGCGCTCTTGTGCACCGTGCGCGCCGACGACCTGTTCGCGCTGCTCGCGGCCGATCCGGGCCTTGCGCTCAACGTCGCAAAGGTGCTCAGCGGTCAGCTCGGCGAGGCGCGCGAGACGATGGAAGATCTCGCCTACGCCCGCGTCGGCGACCGCATCGCCCACCTGTACCGCAAGCTCGCGGCCGAGCACGGCGTGCCGGTGAGCGGCGGCACGCGCGTCGACATGCGGCTGACGCACGCCGACGTCGCATCGCTCGTCGGCAGCACGCGCGAAACGGTCAGCGCGGAGATCGCCAAGCTCGTCGAGGCCGGCCGCCTGCGCATCGACGGCCGTTCCGTCGTCGTTCCACCGGAGGATTCATGATGATCGCAGGAGTTGTGCTCGCCGCCTACACCACGCTGGCGCCCCTGCTCGGCGCGACGCCGTGGGTCAACGCGCCTGGCCCGCCGCCGACCGCGGGGCGGGTAACCGTCGTCGACGTGTTCACGTTCGACTGCATCAACTGCCAGCACGTCACGCCGGAGCTGCGCAAGCTGCGCGCCGCGTACCGCGCGAACGACCTCGCGATCGTCGGCGTGCACGCGCCCGAGCTGCCCGAGGAGCACGTGCACGCGAACGTCGTGCGCGCGCTGCACGATCAGAACATCACCTGGCCCGTCGTGTACGACGACGACTTCAAAGTATGGAACGCCTACGGCGTGAGCGCCTGGCCGACCCAGCTCGTGTTCGACCGGCACGGCAAGCTGCGCGCGACGTACGTCGGTGAGGGCAACGACACCGAGCTGGAGCGGACGGTCCGCACGCTGGTCGCCGAACGGTCGTGACGTCCGAAGCGGCCGCGCCGCCGTTTACCGGCGGGATGGTGAAAGCGGCGACAGGCAAGAAGATCTACCGGCACAGCATCGCCGCGCGCACCACGCACTGGGTGTGGACGCTCGCGATGCTGGTGCTCGTGATGAGCGGCCTGCAGATCTTCAACGCGGCGCCGTATCTGGACGCATCGGACAAAAGCAATCCCGCGAAGCGCGTGCTCGCCTTCGACGCATCGCAGGGCGGTCCGCCGGCCGGGTACACGATCGTGCTCGGGCACCGCATCACGACGACGCACCTGTTCGGCTACACGGACGACGGTATGGGCGGCGAGACCGCGCGCGCGTTCCCGGCCTGGCTCACGCTGCCCGGACCGCAGAGCCTCGCCGACGGCCGGCGCTGGCACTTGTTGTTCGCGTGGGCGCTCTTCATCGCGTGGGTCGCGTACCTCATCTCAGCCGCGATCCGCGGCGCGCTGCGCGAGCTGGTGATCCGGCCGTCCGATTTCCCGAAGCTCTTGCCGATGCAGCTGTACTATTTCCGCTTGCGCAAAGAGCCGCCGCCCCACGGCACATATAATCCGCTGCAGAAGCTGGCGTACACCGTCGTGCTGTTCGGAATGTTCCCGCTGCTGATGCTCACCGGGCTCACGCTGTCGCCCGCGGTCGACGCGGCGTTCCCATGGTTGACGGCGCTGTTCGGCGGCCGGCAGTTCGCGCGCACGTGGCACTTCACGCTGATGGTGCTGCTGATCGGCTATTTCTGCACGCACCTGGCGCTGGTGCTGACGACCGGCGTGTGGAACAACGTACGCTCGATGATCACCGGCTGGTACGTGCTGGGCAAGCACGACGGAGTGGGCCCATGAAACGTAATCTCTTCATTGCCTCGTCGCTGGCGTCGCTTGGGCTCGCCGGGTGCGGTTCGGTGAAAGATTCGCTCACCAACGGCCCGTTCCGCGGCGTGCTGCTGTCGACCGAGAAGCTGAATGACAAGGTGATCGGCACGCACGGCATGGCGCGCGAATACCGGGACGCCGACATCGACCGGGATTTCCGCGTGAACGGCTTGGCGACGCCGACCGACAGCACGTACACGTCGCTGGCGAAGGACGGTTTCCACGGCTACCGGCTCGTGGTCGACGGCCTCGCCGAACGGCCGCAGAAGCTGTCGCTCGCGGAGCTGCGCGCGGCCGGCGTCAAGACGCAGATCACGCGGCACGACTGCGTCGAGGGCTGGAGCGCGATCGGCAAGTGGACGGGCGTGCCGCTCGCCACGGTGATCGCGATGGCGCAGCCGAAGCCCGGCGCGCGCTACTGCGTGTTCCACTGCTTCGACCGCGACGACGGCGGCCAGCTCTACTATGAGTCGCTCGACCTCGGCCAAGCCGCGCACCCGCAGACGATCCTCGCGCTGGACCTCAACGACAAGCCGCTCGACAACGACCACGGCGCCCCGGTCCGCCTGAAAATCCCAACCCAACTGGGCTACAAGAGCGCGAAGTGGGTGAGCCGCATCGAGCTGGTCGCCGACCTCAAGCCGATCAACGGCGGCACAGGCGGCTACTGGGAAGACCAAGGCTACGAATGGTACGCGGGAATCTGATCGCGACTACCGGCAACTCACCTTGTCCATCGATAAGCCGGCTTCGCCGTAGGTGACCTTCGAATAGCGCACTGCGCGCAGCAGGCAGCGGTGCAGCAATGCGAACGCGATGACGTTGTTGTCGCGGCGCGGCTGCATCATCTTTCCGTTGCGGACCAGGCCGAACGCCGTGAAGCGCACCTCCGCCGTCACGCCGCGGTCACGCCACGTCCCCACTTGGCTGATCGGCAGCACGCTCGGGCCGACGCTGCGTTCGAGATCGGGATAGCGCGTCGTGAGCGACGCGCGTCCGTTCGGCGCGAGCACGAGGACGAGCAGCTGCGTGCTGTCGGCGCCGGGCCGCGTCGTCGTGTACGTGCCGGCGTAACGCGACGCCGCGTGCGCGCTCGTCGTCGCGGCGAGGATCACGGCGAACGCGACCGCGATCGCGGAGAAGCGCTTGCGCATGGCAAGCGGTATCCGCCGCGTCACGTACGGGCTTCCTGCATCCCGGCGCGAGCGGAGCGCAGGGCGATCCACATCCCGGCGATCACCATCGCCGCGCCGCCGAGCTCCTTGACGCCGAACGCCTCGCCGCCGATGAGCGCGCCGACGGCGACGGCGATCACCGGCATGACCAGCGTGGACAGCCCGACGACCCACGTGTCGAGCCGCTGCAGCAGCCAGTGGTTGAGGTAGAACGCGATCCCGCTGCCGAGCACGGCGAGGTACAGCACCGCCCCGATCGACGACGGCGACGCGCCGCGCGCCCAGTCGGGATGCTCGAACGCGGCGCCCGCGACCGTCATCGTCGCACCCGCAATGAGCATCGCGGGCGGCAGCGTGAGAAACGGATCGCTCGCCGCGAACTTCTTGAGCTCGACGTTTGCGAACGCCGAGATCGCCGCTGCGGCGAGCGTCGCGAGGACGTAAGGCAGCGAGCCGTGCGTGTCCGAACCGATCGAGATCGCCGCGACGCCGGCGAGCGCGAGCAGTGCACCCATGACGGTCATCACGCCGACACGCTCGCCCAGCAGCAGCGCGCCGAATGCGAACACGAAGAACGGCAGCGTGCCGAACAGCACCGCGACGAGCCCCGACGCGAGCCCCGTCTCGGCGTAGTACGTCAGCGCGTAGTTCGCTCCGAAGAGCGTCGTTGCAAGGATCACGACGGTTCGCCACGGCGGTGCAGCGCCGCGCGGTCCCGGCACGAACCGCCCCAGCGCCCACAGAAAGAGCGCGGCGAGCACGAAGCGCACGCCCGCGCCGGTCACGGGCGGCAGGTCGCGCAAGCCGATCTTGATCGCGAGCCAGGTCGTCCCCCAGATCGCGCACATCACCGCATAGGCCAGGACCGTACGAACCGCCACGAAGCAGCACGACCGCGAAAACGTTCCGGCGGTTCCGCGGCGAAAGCTCCCGCCATGGACGAGCACTTCGAGCGATCGGCCGCGAGCCTGCAAATGTTCGACGAAAACGGCAACGTCACCGCGGCGTTCCCGTCGCTTGACTGCACCCGCCGTTCGGCGCGGTCAACGTGACGCGATATGCGCGCTGCCTCGCGGCAGCCGCGATCGTCACCGCGCTCGCGCTTCCGTCCGGAGCGCCGGCTCAGACGCCCGCGCCGTCTATGGTACCGCCGCACATGAACGAGGCCGAACTGGTGCAGGCCCTCCGCACGCAGCTGACCCGGGACGCGGAAGGCGATGTCTTCGCCGGCGCGGTGCTCGTCGCGAAAGACGGAAAGACGGTGTTCTCGAACGCGTACGGCGCCGCCGACCGCGAGCGCAAGATTCCGAACACGCCGGCGACGCGCTTTCGCATCGGCTCGATGAACAAGATGTTCACGGCGGTCGGCATCATGCAGCTCGTCCAGGCGGGAAAGCTCGGACTCGACGACCCGCTGGGCAAATATCTCACGGACTATCCGAACAAGGACGTGGCCGCGAACGTCACGATCCGACAGCTGCTCACGCACACCGGCGGCACCGGCGACATCTTCGGCCCGCAGTTTGACGCGCATCGCCTGCAACTGCGCACGCTGGCTGATTATGTGGGCCTCTACGGCACCCGAGGACTGCAGTTCGAGCCGGGCAGCCGTTGGGACTACAGCAATTACGGCTTCGTGCTGCTCGGCCTGATGATCGAAAAAGTGAGCGGGCAGAGCTACTACGAGTACGTGCGCGAGCACGTCTACGCGCCGGCGGGAATGACGTCGACCGGCTCGGAGCCGGAAAACAGCGCGGTGCCGAACCGCAGTGTCGGGTACACGAAGATGGACAGCAGCGGGTGGCGCCCGAACACCGACACGCTCCCGTATCGCGCGACGTCGGCGGGCGGCGGCTACTCCACCGTTGGGGATCTGCTCCGCTTCGCGAATGCGCTCGCGGCGCACACGCTGCTCGACGCGCGCCACACGGACATGATGACCACGGGCAAGTTCGATACGCCCAACGGCCGCTACGCCTACGGTTTCGTGGACAAGACCATGAACGGCACGCGGTGCTTCGGCCACAGCGGCGGCGCGCCGGGGCAGAACGGGGACCTCGAGATCTGCCCGAGCGCCGGCTACGTGGTCGTGGTGCTCGCGAACGTCGATCCGCCGGTGGCCCGGACGATCTCGGACTTCATCACGAACGGCCTGCCCGAGCGGTAGACCGCTACATGCGGAACACGCCGAACTTCGTTTCCTTCGGGCACTTGTAGCGGGCAGCGGCGAGACCGATCGCGAGCACGCGGCGCGTGTCGAGCGGGTCGATGATGCCGTCGTCCCAGATGCGCGCCGTCGAGTAGTACGGGTTGCCTTCGGTCTCGTACTTGTCCAGGATCGGCTGCTTGAACGCTGCTTGGTGCTCGGCGTCGAGCGCGGGCTTGTGCTTCTCCGCGTCGGCGTTCATGCGCACCGTCAGCAGGGTCGACGACGCTTGCGCGCCACCCATCACGCTGATGCGCGCGTTCGGCCACATCCACAGCTGCCGCGGTGAGTACGCGCGGCCGCACATGCCGTAGTTGCCGGCGCCGAAGCTGCCGCCGATCACGACGGTGAACTTCGGCACCTCCGCGCACGCGACGGCGGTGACGAGCTTCGCGCCGTCCTTCGCGATGCCGCGGTTCTCGTACTCTTTTCCGATCATGAAGCCGGTGATGTTCTGCAAGAACACCAGCGGGATGCCGCGCTGGCAGCACAGCTCGATGAAGTGCGCGCCTTTGAGCGCCGACTCGCTGAACAAAATGCCGTTGTTCGCGAGGATGCCGACCGGATTGCCGTCGATGTGCGCGAACCCGCACACCAGCGTGTTGCCGTAGCGCGCCTTGAACTCCGCGAAGTCCGAGCCGTCGACGATGCGCGCGATCACCTCGCGCACGTCGTACGACTGGCGCGCGTCGGACGGGATGATGCCGTACAGCTCGTGCGGGTCGCGTGCCGGCGGCTGCGGCTCGCGCATCGGCCAGGCGTCGTAGGGCTCGCGGTCGAGGTGGTCGACGACTTGACGCACGATCCCCAGCGCGTGCTCGTCGTCGACCGCGTAGTGATCGGCGACGCCGCTGATGCGCGTATGCACGTCCGCTCCGCCGAGTTCTTCGGCCGTGACGATCTCGCCCGTGGCCGCCTGCACCAGCGGCGGACCGCCCAAGAAGATCGTGCCTTGGTCCTTGACGATGATCGACTCGTCGGCCATCGCGGGGACGTACGCGCCGCCGGCCGTGCACGAGCCCATCACGGCGGCGATCTGCGGGATCGCCTGCGCCGACATGCGGGCCTGATTGTAGAAGATGCGCCCGAAGTGGTCGCGGTCGGGGAAGACCTCGGCCTGGAGCGGCAAGAACGCGCCGCCGGAGTCGACCAAGTAGACGCACGCTAAGCCGTTCTGCTCGGCGATCTCCTGGGCGCGCAGATGCTTCTTGACCGTGATCGGGTAGTAGGTGCCGCCCTTGACGGTTGCGTCGTTGGCGACGATGACGCACTGCGTGCTGGAAATCGTGCCGATGCCGGTGACTAGCCCCGCGGCGGGTGCGTCGTCGCCGTACATGCCCGTTGCAGCCAGCGCGGACAGCTCGAGGAACGGCGTTCCCGCGTCGACGAGCCGGTCGATGCGGTCCCGCGCGGTCAGCTTGCCGCGCTTGCGATGCCGGTCGACCGCGACGGCGCCGCCGCCGCCGCGCACGCGCGCGAGGTGCGCGCGCAAGTCGTCGACCAGCACGGCCATCGCCGCGGCGTTGCGCGTGTAGTCGTCGGAGTGATTGTCGATGCGGGTGGCGAGAAGGCTCACGACCGACGTTTTAAGCCCGTGTGAGAATATTCTTCTCTGGCATTGGGCTGGGCGGCCGATGCGTTATCATCGCATCGTGGCTGCTCAGACGACCGCTACCGCCTCGTACCGTCCCGCCGGCTTGCTCGATGCATCGACCGCGCTGCAGCCGTATGCCGGGCCCTGGAACCGCCGCCTCGCCGCGCACCTGCTGCGCCGCGCGGGCTTCGGCGGCTCCCCCGCCGATGTCGACCGCATCGCGTCGATGTCCGCGCGCGACGCCGTCGACTCGTTCATCAACTTCGCTCGCACGGATTCACTGCCGGCACGTCCGGCGCTGCAGGACCCGCTCATGCCGCCGCGCGGGCTGTACCGCGGCATGATGACCGGGATGGCGGCCGATAGCGGGACCGTGGACGCGCGCAAAGCGTTCCAGATGCAGAACAACCGCCTCCGCCGCGAGAACCTGATCGCGCTGCAGCAGTGGTGGCTGGCGCGCATGATCGCATCGCCCGCGCCGCTGCAAGAGAAGATGACGCTGTTCTGGCACGGGCACTTCACCAGCTCGCCCGAGAAACAGACCACGGCGCAAGAGCTGTTCATGCAGAACCAGCTCTTCCGCGAGTACGCGCTGGGCAACGTTCGCGACCTCACGCTGCACGTGTCGCAAGACCCCGCGATGCTGCGCTACCTCGACAACAACGTCAACGTCAAGGCGCACCCCAACGAGAACTACGCCCGCGAGCTGATGGAGCTGTTCACGCTGGGCATCGGGAACTACACCGAGCAGGACATCCGCGAGTCGGCCCGCGCGTTCACGGGCTGGACGTTCCGCAAGAACCCCGACGGCACCGGCAGCTTCTACGACAACCGCAACGTGCACGACGACGGCACCAAGACGTTCCTGGGCCAGACCGGCAACTTCAGCGGCAACGACGTCGTCAACATCATCTTCCAGCAGCCGGCCGCGGCGAAGTGGTTCGCCACCAAGCTCTTGTCGTTCTTCGTCTACATGGAACCCGAACCGGCGCTGGTCAACCAAGTCGCCGCGCTGATCGCGAAGAACAACTTCGAGCTCAAGCCGGTGATGTCGGCGCTGCTGCGCAGCAACCTGTTCTTCAGCGACCGCGCGTACCGCGCGCTGGTGAAGAGCCCGGTGGAGTTCGTGGTCGGCACGCACCAGCTCTTCGGCATCCCGGAGGTCGCACCGATCGAGCTCGCGACGCTGCGCGCGATGGGGCAGGTGCTGTTCTACCCGCCCAACGTCAAGGGCTGGGACGGCGGCGCGGCATGGCTGAGCAGCGCGACGATTCTGACGCGCGAGAACTTCGCCAACGGCATGGCCCAGAACCCGAACATGATGCAGGGCGCGCAATGGATCGGATCGGCCATGCGCGCGATGGACCCGAAGGCGGTCGCGAAGCTGCTCACCGACACGATGCTGCAGGGTGACGTGTCGCCCGCATCGATCGCGCAGCTCGTCGCGTACCTGGGCGGCGCCGGCCAGTCGGCGCTCGCGGAGCTCTCGCACGAGAACGTGGACGAACGCGTCCGCAATGCAGCCTATTTGACGATGGCGATGCCCGCCTTCCAACTCGCGTAATCCCCGGACTGTCGAAGGATCATTATGAAACGCAGCGGTTTTCTTCTCGGAGCGGTTTCCGGGCTCGCGGTGGTCGCCAACACCGACACGATCTTCTCGCGCGCGCTGGCGGAGTCTCCGCTGCCGGGTTTGCCCGGCGGCACTGATCGCGTGCTGGTGGTGATCAACTTCCAGGGCGGCAACGACGGGCTCAACACGGTGGTGCCATTCGGCATGCCGGAATACTACCGCTACCGCCCGTCGCTGGGCGTGCCGCAGAATGACGTGCTGCGCATCGACAACACGTTCGGCCTCAACCCGGTGCTCGCACCGTTCAAGAAGATGTACGACGGCGGCAACGTCGCGATCGTGCACGGCGTCGGCTACCCTGACCCCGATCACTCCCACTTCCGTTCCACCGAGATCTGGCAGACGGCGCAGCCGAAGGGCTACGAGTCGACCGGCTGGGTCGGGCGCTATCTCGACTCCGCGTCGCTGCCGAAGAACAATCTGTTCAACGCGGTCGCGCTGAGCAACGTGCTGCCTGAGGTCATGATCTCGAAGACGACCGACGTGCCGGCGATCGACGCGTTGCGCGGCTACGGCCTGCGCAGCGACAAGACGAGCGGCAACAAAGAAGCGTTCCACGAGTTCGTGCGCGATACGACGGTCCCGTTCCGCTCGCCGTTCCTGAGCAAGGTCGCGGAGATCGAAGACCATGCGCAGCGCGGCGCGGAAGAGCTGCCGAAGCTCGTCGCGGGCTACAAGACGCAAGCGACGTACCCGACCACGCCGCTCGGCCGCAGCCTCGCGCTGGCAGCGCAGATCGTCGGGTCGAAGCTCGGCACGAAAGTGCTGTACGTGCAGCACGGCTCGTTCGACACGCACGTCACGCAGAAGCAAACGCAGGAACGTTTGCTCGGCGACTTCGCAAACTCCATCGCAGCGTTCTACCAAGACCTTGCCGCGCACGGAAACGACAAGCGCGTGCTGACGATGACGTTCAGCGAGTTCGGCCGCCGCGCCGCGGAGAACGCGAGCCGCGGCACGGACCACGGCGAAGCAGCGCCGGTGTTCCTGATCGGCGGCGGCGTGAAGGGCGGCCTGTACGGCCAGCACCCGGACCTAAGCCGCCTGAACGCGGGCAACCCGGCGTTCACGACGGACTTCCGGCAAGTCTACGCGACCGTGCTCGAGCGGTGGCTCGGCCGGCCGTCAGCCGCGATCGTGGGCGGTACGTTCCCGACGCTACCCGCGCTCACCTGACGCCATTTTGGCGCGGTGGAACTGAACGTCGGGCGGCGAGCAACGCGGCGCCGAGCGCGGCGCCGCACAGTGCCTCCGCGAGCACGGTGACGTTGCTGCGCAGCGGCATGTCCATCGGCGTTCCGAAGATGTAGTGTAAGAGCCCGCCGAGCAGCAGCACGGCATAGATACCGGCGCTCCAGAAGAACGGCGCGTCAGCGTGCCGTCGCGTGAACGCAACGACTGCGGGAACGCTCACGACGCACCATGATGCGGCGACGCCAACCGGCGTGATCCACGCGGGCTCCGGATAGCGGCCGATCGCGAAGGTGTTGTCGGCGAAATGCAGCAGGCTCGCGAGAAGCCCGGCAAGGAGCAGCACCTTCGTCGTTCGCATCGTTGGGAGCGTCAGCCTTCGCGAACCCGCACGACGCCCTTTCCAACGAGACGCCGTTCGTGCAGGTCGGCAACGGCCTGCGATGCGTCAGCGAACGCGTACGTCGCGTCTACGCGCGGCTTCAGCTTGCCGTCGCGCATCATCGCGAACATTGCATCGAAGTTTTCGCGGTTGCCCGCGGGATTGCGGGCTGCCCAGTCGCCCCAGTACACGCCGAGCACATCCAGCTCTTTGAGCAGGATGCGGTTTGCCGGGATCTGCGGGATCGTGCCTCCCGCGAAGCCGACGACTAAGAGCCGCGCATCGCGGCCGGCTGTGCGCAGCGCCGTTTCAAATTGCTCGCCGCCGACATTGTCGATCGCCACGTCAATCCCGCCGCCGGTCGCTTTCTTCACCGCGTCGACGAGATCGGGCGCGCCCGCGTCGAGAACGAAGTCCGCGCCCGCGCGCTTCACCGCCGCGCGCTTCGCATCGGAGCTCGCGGTTCCAACGACGTTCGCACCGAGTGCCTTCGCGAGATCGACCGATGCGGTTCCGACGCCGCCGCCCGCGCCGCTCACATAGAGCCACTCCCCAGTACGCAACCGCGCTCGGTCGACCAGCGCGTGGTACGCGGTGCCGTACGTCAGGATCATCCCGGCGGCCGTGACGAAGTCGACCGTCTCCGGCAGCACGATCGTCGTGGCGGCGTTCGCAACGGCGCGCTCCGCGAAGCCGCCCATGACGCCCGCGGCGACGCGGTCGCCGACGCGCGGCTCGCGCACACCCTCGCCCACCGCTGCGACGATGCCGGCCACTTCGACCCCCGGGCTGAACGGCAACGGCGGCTTCACTTGATACAGCCCCTGCACGAGCAGCACGTCGGGAAAGTTCACGCCCGCCGCATACACGTCGATGACGATCTGGCCCGGCCCGGCCTGCGGTTCGGGCGCGTCGGTGAACACGAGGTCCTTCGGCGGCCCGTAGGCGCGGCACACGATCGCTTTCATCCGCCGGTGCTTGCGAAGCGGAACGAACCTTTCCTCGTCCGAAGCGCACTGAATGCCGCAGACTGTTTTCTCCAGCGTCGCCGATCTCGAGCGCATGCGCGGTCAGCGCGTCGGTGAAAGCGCGTGGCGCACCGTGACGCAGGAACTCGTCGACGACTTCGCGCGCGTGAGCGGCGACCATCAATGGATCCATGTCGACCCCGAGCGCGCGCGGCGCGAGTCGCCGCTCGGCACGACGATCGCGCACGGCTTTCTCACGCTGAGCCTCTTATCGTCGCTGACCGCCGAGGTCGTCCGCATGGAGAACGCGCGAATGGGCCTGAACTACGGCTTCGACCGCGTGCGCTTCGTCGCGCCGGTCCCCGTCGGCTCGGAAATTCGCGGCACGTTCGCGATCGAAGATGTCCGCCCGGTAGACGGCGGTGCCCAGATCACGTGGCGCGCCGAAGTGGAAATCCGCAACGCACCCAAGCCGGCGCTGTCAGCCCTGTGGCTGACGCGCGTCGTCTTCGCGACGTAACAGCGTCAGCATAACTGACCGCGCCGTACTCGGTCGCCTATGACTCGCCGAACGTATCTGCCGCGTACGCCGGTGCCGGCCGGCGCGCCGGCGACTGTTCGGGTACGCGAAGGCTGAGCCGTGCAAACGTCAAGCCGATGCGCGGGCGGTCGAGGCCGTACGGCGCGAGGGGGCTGTCGGGCGGGATCGTGACGTCCACGTGCGCGAGCGCGACCGGACCGCTCAGCCGGCCCATGAAAAAGCGCGCCTCGCCGCGTTCGTTGCCGAAGCCGGGCAATGGCATCGGCAACGGAAACGGCAGCGCCGGCCCGCGCGCCCGGAAGCCGATCTCGCACAGCACGTCATCGCCGCGGCTCACGCGCACGTGGCGCCGGCCGTCGCGATCGGCGATGTCGAACCGTGCGAGCTCTTTGGGCAGCGACCAGATCGCATGCCCGCCCGCCAGCGACTGCGCGTCGTCGACGTAAATCAGCGGGATCCACGCGCCGATCCGCCCGTTTGCGGCAGCGAACGCGGCGACCGCGATCAGCTCGTGGTACACCAGCGTCGAGCCCGTCTCGTACGATGCGACGTAGAGCCCGCCCAGCGCCTTTCCCGGCCACACCGGGACCGGGCGCAGCCCCGGCGGCGCGAGCCGGCGTGCGACGGCGAGCCCGACCGGCTGCAGCGTCATCGCGGCCCAGCCGCGCAAGCGCCACGGCGGCGGCGGATACGGGTTGTCCATGGCGTCTCGTATAGTAGAACGCCGCCACGCTCGCCTCTGCCCCAACCGGAATTGCTCCGCGCCGCCGCGACCTCGACTTCCAACTGTCGACGTGCTCGACCTCGCCGCGCTGCTGCGCCTGCCGCATTTCGCGAAAACACGACCGCGACACTCGAGGGCGTGCCCGTCACCGCGTACGAAAATCGCCGCGCAATACTTGGCCCCGATGCCGACTTGTTCCCGTTACTGTCCGGAAAACGGCAAGGTTCCTACGCCGGAAAACGACAATCGGAAACACAAGCATGTCCTCGACTCGTTCGGAGGCTACCCGCAATTTATGAAGCAAAAAATGAAAACGCAAACTCTCGTTGCGGCCCGTGATGCGCCACAATGGATTTCACCACCGGTATGCTATCGCAAAACGCCTGATGCACTTACCAGCGGCCGACGAATAATGCGCGCATATGCGTATCCAACATCGTACAAAAGCTATTTTCGCGACTCATGCACCGCGTTGTGAAAACCCTTATAGGAAGTAAGCGCATTAGAGAGGAGCGTAGCAAGATCTTCTCTTTTAATCGATCGAATCGTGTCCGCAAGCTTGGGGTGTACAAAGATTCGAATCTTACCAAGAGATGTGGTAAAATTGTCGACGATCGCTTCCCACACTTTCGAATCTTCGAGACGAATGTGGACCAGGTCATCGTCGTAATAGCGCCACCGATCGGTCTCTCCGAAGAATTTAAGATCATGCATTCCTTCGGTTCTATCCGGCGGAATATCTACGAGTACGATCGGTGAACCAGACTGAACCACATCCGATACTGCGGTCATCGCCAGATCATCTAATGCCCTCGTCTGCACATTGTTATTGTCGGTATTTATTGTCGCAAGGTGCCGCAGCACTTCCGACTGCAATGCATGGTCGAGCGCAAGGCGATCAACAGGGGACGCCTTCTCTGAAAACTTGATGGCTCGATTCCAGAGGTCTTTACGCTTACTTTGGCTTACCACAAGCGCTCGTCTGTAGAGCCTTCGTGATGACAATCCTTCTATCAGAGACTTTCCGGCCGTCCCCGACGTGTGCCAGAGCCAAGAGAGGACTTGAAGGTCGGCAAGATTGATCCCCGGCCAGAGTTGATGCTTCAGCTCATGTGTCTCCGGCTTACTAAACAGGTCTTGTTGGACACTCGGCAGCCGATTCTTCAAGATGAGCTGAATGAAGCCCGCCCTGAGCGCTGACTGCTGATCCTCTCTGACGCGGGCAAGCATATCCCATGCTGCGTGATGCAACATCGCTTTGATGGCGCGGGAAGTGTGATGCCAATATACCGACCCGAATAGCGCGTATCGCGCGAACGCTACCGATTCTGCGCTCACTTTACCCTTCTCGTGTATGCCGATCCCTGTCCAGAGATAATCGCCATCGATCTCGTGGATGACTGTAAGCATCTTGCTGATGCGCTCAAAATCGATCATAAGACCATATGGCACCTTCAATTTAACGCTGTCGCGAACAAGATAATCTAGCTTGTCCGCGTCGATCGGGCCATCAACAATACTATGAAGAATTCGTGTTCGTATTGGTGCCGTTAGATGTTCAGCATGCGCAATGGCGAGAACTCGCTCTGACATGCGCAGCGTACCTGGTTGGGTTTTCCAAAGCTCATCGATTGTGGTGCTCAACGATTTTTCGCCCCCGATTTGCTCGTCAAAAAATCCATAGCCGATCTCTTCATGTGCAAAAAACGCATGGTCGGCCTCCTCAAGGTCGTGAGCTAACGGATACTGGCCAACGTCGTGGAGCAACGCCGCGAGTAAGCAAGCAGTAAGGTCTTCCGGGCGCATGATCTGACGAAAGACGGGGTTCACCGGGTCATTCCAAAGGGCAAAGACCATGCGACCAGCGTTGCCAAAGGTTCCAAGACTATGCTCGCCTCGTGTGTGTGTGGCGCCCGGGTACACATAACTGATTAACCCTAGCTGACTGATAGACGTAAGGCGCTTGAACGCAGGATGCTCAATGATCGTCTCCACCCTATCGCTAATCGGCGTTTGCCCATGCATCGAAACTTGAATATTTTCTCCGGAGAAGAAGTCGAGTTCGGGAACTTGCGTTTCGATCTTATACTCGCCAGTGAGTTTTGCTAGGTCTCTGAGTGGTTCTTGAACATCCGTGTATTTCGTCTCGTCATAAAACGTATGCGGGAAATCGTAGGCTTCTGCACTTCCCGCAGTATATCCGTCCAATAGTCGTGAGCCAAGTAGTCGCAGATAACGATATTCGTATGGAGTTATGCCCGACCGATGAGTTTCGGCGAAGCCCTGCAAAAGCTCGAGAATTGAAAGGCCCAACGAATACAGGTCCCATGAAAGGCTAAAGCCTCGTGAAGGAAGCGTTCGGCGCATTCGGTTTCCATCACTTGTCTTAATTGCTCCTTCGAGTTTTCTAGGGTGGGCATACCCGATCGTGAAGGTGATCGTCGTTTCATCGTCCGCATTCAAACCGGTGGCTGAGCCCAGGTCAGAGATTATACCTCGACCGTCCTGGATAAGGACATTTGACGGCTTGATGTCATTGTGAACAATGTTTTTCTCGAACAAAAACGCCATGCCGGTCATGATGTCTTTGAGAACCATAACGAAGTCAGAAAGCGTGACCGTAGGCAATCGAACGTATTGGCGTAATGGTAAACGGTTTTCGATAAAATCCATTACGTAGAACGGCCGCGTGTCAAGGCCGTCTGCCATAGACTCAGCATAGTACAGCTTTATTATATTCGTGTGAGTAACCGATGCGAGAGTCCGAAATTCCCTTGCGATCAGTCCATTGAGCAGCTCCGCACGAGTTTCAACGGGCCTGGCAAGCTTGAGTGCCCGGTACACTTTGTGACTAGGGTCTTGCTGCAACTTCGTAAGATTGATATCTACGACTCGTGAAACAAGGCCCGCACCCCCCTTGTCAACGGCTTCTTCAAAAGCGTAGAGGTTTGATATTCGCTTAGCAATCAGCGGTAGAATTCGCTGAAGCTCCGGCAGTTCCGACTCCAGCTCGGCGTTTCCGTCAGGCTCTTGGAGGTACACCTGCCTTACCGATTGCCAATAAGACTCCGTTATGAGAGCCGACGTAGGACCATCATCGCCATCTTGCATTTGTTCTCCTGAGCGCCCACGAAGGGAATTGGGCTTTAGATTTTGTTGCGTCACCGGAGGCGCGGTTGGTAGGGCTGAATAGTTAGGCAAGGACGTCGTTATGCCTGCCGGAATTCTTTGACGCGGCCCCACCGTAAGTTTTCGGCATGCTTCGGTGCGACGCCGAGAATCCGCCTCAAACAAAACGCACCGCGCTTAGAACGTTTTCAGAATTGTGCTCACGTTGTATTGGCGTGGTCAGAATCGTTTGGGCGTGCCCACGGCAATCGCCGTGACATTCGGAAGTCGTTTAGGACGCGAAACCTTTGGACTATGTATAAAGCGTGCTTTAAGCAAAGTCTCTAGTTTTTTTATTATTGCCCCTTAGAGGGAATAGGTTCACGCGTCCACGAGGGGCGACGTCGATGCTGAAGAGCAGCATCCTGTGCGCCCGTTAACGTGCTATAGTGACGTCTAACATGTCGTGAGACACAGGATATGGGCTAAGGGACCGTCCGATGCGGTCTCCAGCCAGTCGTCACCGTTTACCACGACGTAGAACGCGGCCATGCTCGCGTCCCCACCGGATCGCGCCGCGCCGCCGCGACCTCGACTTCCAACCTTCGACGTCCTCGACGTCGCCGCCCCGCTGCGCCTGCGGCACTTCGCCGAGCACGACGGTGCGACGCTCGCTGGCATGCTCGACACTGCGTACGAGTCGCTCGCGCCGCGCCCGCCCCGTTCAGCGTTCGATGAAGTCGGTTATCGCGACTTGGTACGCATCGCTCGCCTGATCGTAGGTCACGCGGTATGTCGTCGGATACGAGCCGTGGAGCTTCACCGACGTCGGTTGCGGAAACGTTCCGCTCGTCCCCTGTTTCTTCATCAGCCAGTCCTTCGTGAACATCACTTCGAAGAACGCGAGATCGCCGTTCCAGTAGCCGATGATGGGCGAAATGGAGAACTTGCCGCCGGTGAACTCGGGCCGGTTTTTCGGGATGTTGTGCATGCCCATGCCCGGAACGAAGTCCGGCGCGAGGATGCCGTCGGGCGGCATGAACTCAGGCGCCGGCGTGACCTTTCCGGCCGGTGCATTCGGCACGATGGTCTGGCGGACGGATTCGCTGATCGTGTAGAAGTGCACGTCGAAATGCGGCACGTCGTAGACGCGTTCCGGCTCGTGCCCGGTCGGATGCCATTGCAGGTTTGCTGAACGCACCAGGCCGGCATTTTCGACCGGATAGACCGCTTCGGAGCGTTTTTGCGGCAACGCGTTCACCAGCTTGCCGGGGATCACGAGCGCGATGAGCGTCGGATGTTTTTGCGCATCGAGTCGTACGACCGGCTTCGCACCCGTATCGGTCCAAGGCAGGGGCGGCGACATGTCGAGCATCGCCGCGAATGCGGAGACGCCGAGACCAAATACAGCGATAGAGCCGGCTGCTAATGCAACACGGTGAGGTCTTCTCATCATGTAAGCCCTCATTCTAAGGAGGGCACCTTTATACTGCCGGCCAGGCGGGCGAGGCCGTGCTCGATGCGGGGCGCGCCCGGCGCGGCGCGAAAGAGCGTCCGATGCTCGCCTCCGCGCCCACCGGAATCGCGCCGCGCCGCCGCGACCTCGACTTCCAGCTCTTCGACGTGCTCGACGTCGAAGCGCTGCTGCGCCTGCCGCACTTCGCCGAACACGACCGCGCGACGCTCGACGGCGTGCTCGACACCGCGTACGAGATCGCCGCCGATTATTTTGCGCCGTCCGCCGCGGAGCTCGACGCGTTCCCGTTCCGGCTCGACAACGGCAACGTCGCGACGCCCGACTCGCTCAAGCGCGCGGTGCGCGCGTACGTCGAGGCGGGCTTCATGGGCGCGACGTTCCTCGCCGCGGACGGCGGCTTGCAGCTTCCGTCGACGCTGTCCTCGGCCGCCGGCATCGTGTTCAACGCGGCGAACGGCTCCGCGAACGCGTACGCCTTTCTCACGATCGGCGCGGCGCACTTGCTCGCGGCGTTCGGCGATGACGAGCAGCGCGAGCGCTGGATGAAGCCAATGATCGAAGGCACGTTCTTCGGCACGATGGCGCTGTCGGAGCCGCAGGCGGGCTCATCGCTCGGCGACATCACGACGCAGGCCGTGCCCGCAGGCGACGGTACGTACCGGCTGATCGGCAGCAAGATGTGGATCTCCGCCGCGGAGCACGACCTCACCGAAAACATCGTCAACCTCGTGCTCGCGAAGCTGCCCGATGCGCCGCCCGGCGTCAAAGGCATCTCGCTGTTCATCGTGCCGAAGTTCGTGCTCGACGAGCACGGCCGCCCGGCGCGCCGCAATGACGTGGCCGTCACCGGGCTGAACCACAAGCTCGGCCAGCGAGGCGTGGTCAACACCGTGCTGACGTTCGGCGAGCGCGGCGAGTGTGTCGGCTACCTCGTCGGCGCGCCACACGACGGCATGCGCCAGATGTTCCACATGATGAACGAGGCGCGCATCGCGGTCGGCGCGGGCGCCGCGGCGCTCAACCTCGCCGCGTACGAGTACGCATTAGGCTACGCGAAGGACCGCCCGCAAGGCCGGCGGCTCACCGACAAGAACCCGCTGTCGCCGCCGGTGCCGATCGTCGAGCACGCCGACGTGCGCCGCATGCTGCTCGCGCAAAAGGCGATCGCCGAAGGCGGGCTCGCGCTGGTGCTGTACTGCGCGCATCTGGTCGACACGGCCGCCGCATCGCAAGACGCGAGCGAACGCGACGCGGCAAACCTGCTGCTCGACGTGCTCACGCCGGTCGCGAAGACGTGGCCGTCGGAGCACGGCATCGAGTCGACGTCGCTCGCGATCCAAGTCCTCGGCGGCTACGGCTACTCGCCCGAATACCCCGTCGAGCGGCATTTCCGCGACCAGCGCCTCAACCCGATCCACGAAGGCACGACGGGCATTCAAGGCCTCGACCTGCTCGGGCGAAAGGTGCGCCTGCACGACGGTGCAGGTTTGCGGCTTTTCGTCGACGCGATCGCACGCGATATCGAAGCCGCGCGAGCCGTTGAATCACTCCGAGCTGAAACCGACGCACTGAACGAAGCAACGGAAGAGCTGGAGCGCGTGACGCGCACGCTGCTCGCTGCGCAGCTCAAGCTCGGTCCCGAGCGCGCGCTTGCGGAGGCGACGTCATACCTCGATGCCTTTGGCACAATCGCCGTCGCGTGGCGCTGGCTCGTGCAAGCGCGCGTTGCCGCCGCCGCGCCGCCCGACGACTTCTACGCCGGCAAGGTGGCCGCGTGCGGGTATTTCTTCCGCTACGTACTGCCGCCGGCCGTCGCAACGCTGCGCCGCCTGTCGGCGCTCGATGACCTGATCTTCACCGTCCGGCCGGAGATGCTGTAACGTGAACAAACGAAGTCGCGCGGCGTAACGGACATGACACGTTTGTGACGTGGCGCTTCACTATCGGTTCTCGCGGCCCAGCGACCGAAACTCGACGAAGCGGTTCGACGTAACTGCGTCGTGCTTCAATCGATTCTTACCTTGTTCGGCGCTGCGGTGATCGCGGCTTCGATGCCGACGCCGACCGGTCACCTTGTCGACGTCGGCGGACATCGGCTGCACCTCGATTGCCGCGGATCCGGTGCGCCGACGGTCGTCATCGAGAACGGCAGCGGTGAGTTCTCCTTCGACTGGAGAGAGGTGCAAGCCGGCATCGAGCGCTTCACACGGGTCTGTACGTACGACCGGGCGGGCTATGCATGGAGCGACCTGGGGCCTTTTCCGCGTACGTACGAACAGATCAACGACGAGCTCGCCACGGCGCTTGCTGCGGCGAACGAAAAGGCTCCGTTCGTGCTCGTCGGGCATTCGTACGGGGCCTTTCTGGTGCGGTCGTTCGTACGCGATCGACCTGCGCTCGTCGCAGGAGTGGTCTTCGCTGAAGCAACGCACGAAGACCAATACGTATCCATGCGAGGCAAGCTCGTGCGGCTGCGCGATCTCGCACGGCCCATCGTGGTGCCGCCGGTGCAGCGGGTCACGTCTCCTCCGTCCCCACCGCCGCTGCCGCCGCCGGACCCGGAGGCGGCCGCACTTCACCCGCCCTTCGACCGACTCGCTGCGGATTTGCAAACGCTGCAGCGCTGGGCGCAGGCCCGGCCGGAACTCGCGGCAACCGTGTCGAGCGAGTTCGCCATGTCGGACGGGGAACTGCTGCGAGTCGCGGACGAATCCGCCGCGCGTGCGAATCCTCTGGGCTGTCGTCCGGTTGTCATCGTCTCGCGCGCGCGTCGCGCGCCAGGACCCGTCGAGGACGCGCGCGTCGCATCGCTCGCCGCGTTGGCGGCCCTGTCGACGAGATCGACGGTCATGTTCGCCGATCATGGCGGCCACGAGCTGGAAGTCGAGGAGCCTGAAATCGTGATCGCTGCGATTCGTATGGTGGTCAGCGCGGTGCGCTCGAGCACGACGTTGCCGTGTTCGCGGTCATGAGGCGCTCGCCGGCTGCCGCTGGATAGCCTAACGGCGAGTGGACTCCGCACGAATACGGAGGCTCCGGTGGCGCGGGTGCGAATGCCGCGGGATGCTGGTTCGCCGGGTCCTCACCGTCGCGACGCTCGTCGCGTTGCTCGCCCCCGGCTTGCCGCTCCGCACGAGCGCGGCCGATCTCGTGTCCGACGCCGCCCCCAGCTTCGCCGAACCGTCCGTGTCGCCGGATCACGCCGAGATCGCGTTCGTCTCCGGCGGCGACGTGTGGAGCGTGCCGTCGGCGGGCGGCACGGCGCGGCTGCTCGCCGCCACCGGCGGCGCCGCGCACCGGCCGCTGTTCTCGCCCGACGGGAAGCGGCTCGCATTCGTGTCGACGCAGCCCGGCGAGAACGGCATCTACGTGCTGACGCTCGACGGCGGCACGCTGCGGCGGCTCACGCACGACGACCAGGTCGGCGACGTGAGCGCGTGGTCCGCCGACGGGCGCTTCGTGTACTTCGCCTCCACGTCGCACAACATCGCAGCCACCAGCGACGTGTACCGCGTCGCGGCAGACGGCGGCACGCCGATGCGCGTGCTGCACGAAGACTACGTGCCGGAGACGGCCGCTGCGCCGTCACCCGACGGTGCGTCCATCGCCTTCGTACGCAACGGGTTTTCGCAGTGGTGGCGGCGCGGCCACAGCCACATGGACGAGAGCGAGATCGTCGTCGCGCACCCTGCCTCGCGCAGCTTCGACACCGTCGTGTCCGCCGCCGCGAAGAATCTCTGGCCGATGTGGTCGCCCGACGGCCGCACGCTGTACTTCGTGTCCGATCGCAGCGGCAGCGACGAGCTATGGGCGCGCGGCGCCGATGGGCGCGTGCGCCAGCTGACGTCGCTGCACGGCGGGCGCGTGCTGTGGCCGTCGATCTCGCACGACGGCCGGCTGATCGCGTTCGAGCGTGCGATGAAGATCTGGACGTACGACGTCGACGGCGGTACGACGCACCAGCTCGCGATCGTGCCGCGCGGTTTACCGGCCGTGCTCACGCAGCGCCACGTCACGCAGTCGAACCGCTTCACGTCGCTGGGCTTGTCGCCCGACGGGAAGAAGATCGCGTTCGTCGGCCGCGGCCGCATCTTCGCCGCGAGCGCGACCGAAGGCGGCGAGGCGCAGATGGTCACCACGCGTGACGACGCCGCGTACGACGACCCGGTTTGGGCGGCCGGCAGCCGCCGCATCGCGTATGTCGTCGACCGCGGCACCGAGCAGGCGATCGCGACGTACGATTTCCCCGACGGCCCGCAGCGCATCGTCACGCCGGCCGGCCATCACGACGACTACCCGCACTGGTCGCCCGATGGCAAATCGCTCGCGTTCGTGCGCGACGGCCGCGAGCTGCACGTGATGGACGCCGCCACGCATGCGGATCGCATCGTCGCGCACGGCATCATGGATCGCCGGCCGTTCGGCGACATGGGCGACATCGCGTTCTCGCCCGCCGGCGACTGGCTCGCGTACGCGGATCAGGATCGCGGCGGCTTCACCAACGCGTACGTCGTGCGCACTGCCGGCGGCACGCCGCGCGCCGTGACGTTCCTTCCGAACGGCAACGGCGGTCCGCTGGCGTGGGCGCCCGACGGCACGCGCCTGTTCATCGTCACGTCACAGCGCACCGAGAACGGCACGATCGCGCAGATCGACCTCATCCCGCGCTCGCCGCGCTTCCGCGAGGACGCGTTTCGCAAGCTCTTCCCCGAAGACGAGCCGCGTCCGGAGCTGCCGTCGCGCACCATCCCTACGCCGCCGCCGAGCGCGTCGCCAAAACCGCAAGGGCTCGCGTCACCGGCGCCGTCGCCCGCGCCCAAGCGCGAGACGACGATCAACTTCAACGACATCCGCGAGCGCGTCAGCTTCGTGCAAACCGGGCTCGACGTGCAGCGCGTCGTCGTCACGCCCGACTCCAAGACGCTCGTCCTCGTCGCGAACGCCGCGAGCCAGGAGAACCTGTACGCGTTCTCGATCGACGAGACGTCGACCGACCCGCAAGTCGCCAAACAGCTGACCAGCACCGCGGGACACAAGGCGGACGTCGCGGTCACGCCCGACGGGAAGAACGCGATCTACCTCGATGCGGGACGCGCGTTCGTTGCGGACGTCGGTGGCAAGGGCACGAAGCCGCTCGCGCTCGCCGCGGAGCTCGACGTCGATTTCGCGCACGACAAGCCCGTCGTGTTCGGGCAGGCCTGGTCGATCCTCGAGCGCTGGTACGCCGATCCGAGCTTCCACGGCACGAACTGGGACGCGATGCGGCGCGAGTACGAACCGTTCGCGCTGGCCTCGCGCACGCCGCAAGAGCTCTACCGTGTGCTGTCGCTGATGATCGGCGAGCTGAACTCGTCGCACAGCGGGGTGCGTCCGCCGGGCACGCCGGGCGTGCCGATGTTCATCACGGGCCGGCTCGGCGTCGATTGGGACACCGCGGAATACGAGCGCAGCGGGCGGCTGCGCATCGCCGCGCTCGTCCCGCTTGGCCCGGCGGTCGTTGCCGGCCACATCGCGCCGGGCGACGACGTGCTCGCGGTGGACGGCCGCACCGTCGACCGCACGACGGACGTCGACGAGCTGCTCGCGAACCGGATCGGCAAGCGCACCGAGCTGCGCATCGCGCCGCACGGCGATGTCGCCGCCGCGCGCACCGTCGTCGTGCTGCCGGTCGACCGCGCCATCGAGGAGCAGCTGCGCTACCGCGCGTGGGTCGCGTCGCGGCGAGCGTACGTCGAGCGCATCAGCGGCGGCCGGCTCGGCTACGTGCACATCTACGACATGGGACAAGATTCGCTCGCGAAGTTCTACGCCGACCTCGACGTGCAGAACCGCGCGAAGGCGGGCGTCGTCGTGGATATCCGCAACAACAACGGCGGCTTCGTCGATCCCTACGCCGTCGACGTGCTGACGCGCCGCGAGTACCTCACGTTCAAATCCCGCTTCGGCTACGATCCGCCCGAGCGCACGTCGCTGGGCGAGCGCGTACTCGACCGGCCGTCGGTGCTCGTCGTCAACGAGCGCAGCCTGTCGGACGCCGAGAACTTCACCGAGGCGTATCGGCAGCTGCATGCAGGCACGGTGGTCGGCGAGCCGACGGCAGGCTGGATCATCTTCACCGGTGGAGCGAGCCTCGCCGACGGCGGCTTCATCCGGGTGCCGTACACGCGCGTCATCGCGCACGACGGCGTCGACATGGAACTGCACCCGCGCCCGGTCGACGTGCGCGTCGACAACCCGGCGGGCGCCGCCGAACGCGGCGACGATCCCCAGCTCGACGCAGCCGTGCGCGAGCTGCTGCGCCGCACGGGTGGCCGCCGCTAATGGTCACCGTGCGCTTTTTGGGCACCGGCGGCGCGCGCTGGGTCGTCGCCAAGCAGATCCGCTCGTCCGCGGGATTCTGGCTGCAAACCGACGGTGCGAACATTCACGTCGACCCCGGCCCGGGCGCGCTCGTGCGCGCGCACGCGCAGGTGCCCAAGTGCGATCCGGCCACGCTCGACGCGATCGTGCTGTCGCACAAGCACCTCGACCACTCCGGCGACGTGAACGCGATGATCGAAGCGATGTGCCAAGGCGGCTGGCGGCCGCGCGGCGCGCTGTGCGCGCCGCGCGACGCGCTCGACCCCGCGCAAGAGCCCGTCGTGCTGCCGTACGCGCGGCGGTTCGTGCCGCGTGAGTGGATCGTCGAAGCGAATAGCGGTCCGTTCGCGGTCGGCGACGTCGAGCTGCGCGCGTCGCTGCGCCTGCAGCACCCGGTGGAGACGTACGGCCTGCACTTTCGCGCACCGGGCGCGGCGGTGTCCTACGTGCCGTGCACGCGCTACTTCGATGAGATCGTCGAGGACTATCGCGCGCACGCGCCCGACGTGCTCGTCATGAACGTGCTGCGCTACCGCGACTCGATGGACGTGGACCATCTCACCTACGACGACGCGCGCCGGCTGATCGAAGGCATTCGCCCCGGCGTCGCGATCATGTCGCACTTCAGCACGCGCATGCTCGAGCGCGATCCCAAGCGTCTCGCCTACGAGCTCGAAGACGCGACCGGGATCAAGACCTTCGCCGCCTATGACGGCTGGATGTACGATGTCGCGTGACGCAATAGGGAGCAACGACGCCGCGTGACGTTCGAGATCGAAAGCGCGAAGCCGGGCGAGACCGACGGCTTCTGGAAAGAGCACGACCGCGACGCGCGCAGCGAGCTGTGGGCGTTTCGCGTGATCTGGCACGAGCAGACGCACGACCTGCTCGCGCGGAACGATGCCGGCGAGATCATTGCCGCGCTGCGTTTGCGCATCGCCGCGTCGCTGGGCCACGTCGACGCGCTCTACGTCATGCCCGGGGTGCGGCGGCGCGGAGCCGGGCGGCTGCTGCTCGCGCGCGCGGAGGACGTCTCGAACTACTACAACTGCCACAAGATGACCGTGCCGGTGCTGCACGGCGGCGCCGCGCAGACGTTCTTCGTCGCGTGCGGCTACGTCGTCGAGGCGGTCATCCCGCAGCACACGTTCAAGCTCGACGTCGCGCTGCTGCGCAAGTTCCTGTTGTAGCGCGAACGCCGGTTACGGCCGCAAGCGCGGCGGGCGCGGAATCCCGACGGCACGCGGCGCCGGCTCGCTCGAAGCGCCGCCGCGGGCGCGCCGCCGCGCGGCGAACACTTCGTGCACGGCTTTCCACTGCGGCCCCGCGTTGCGCCGGTTCTGCAGCGTGCCGTCGTAGAGGAAGACGTTGCCGTGGCTGCTGATCGCGTTGACCAGCGGGCCGCCGCCGCCCACCGTCGCGGTCGCTTCGCTTTCGCTGCGCTGATCGACGCTGCTCGCGCTGCGGCGGTCGAACAGCGTGTAGACGCGACCGTCCTGCGAGCGCCCCGTGAGCTGCGCCGACCCGGTCACGCCGAGCGCGATGTTGCCGTTCTGCGTCTCGAAGCGCGCGAGCCCCGGATCGAAGCTGCCGCGGTCGTACACGATCGAGCCGTTCACGCTGCTCGCCTCGATCTGCTTGCTGCGGCAGTTCTCGAACACGTCGTGCGCGCCCATGCCGCGCACGCGGATCCGGTCGAACGTGCCGTCGGCGGCGAAGAACGTGCCGTAGTTCATCTGCACGAACGCCGTCGTCGTCGCACCGGTGAGCAGCACGTGGCCTTGGCCTTGGATCACGAACAGGTTCGCGCCGCGATAGCCTTCGATCGTCGTCTGTCCGCCGCCGATCCGCAGCGCAAGCAAACCGGTCGACGCGGGCACCGTGACGACGAGGCGCGAGCCTTCGGGCGCGTCGACCCTGACGCTGTCGTGCGGTCCCGGGCGGAACGCGGCGTACGGAAACTCTTCGGGCGGCAGCGCGCCGGCGACCGTTTGGCCGTCGCGGTCGCGAAAGGCGAAGATCATCGCCGGAATCTGGCGCGAGAGCGGCGACCGCGGCGTCCCGAACGGGACGCTGTGCCGCTCGACCGCCGGAGCGGTCTCGTCGGCGAAGTCGACCTGCACGGCCGGCCGGTCCCAGACGCGGACGGTCACCTCGTTGGCTTTGCCGCGCACGATGAGGTTCACGACGGCCCCGTCGCCGACGTCAAGCGAGGTCGTCCCCGCCGCTGCCGGCGCGGCAGCGACCGCAACACACGCCAGAAGCGCCCCTAGCCCCGCGGCGATCCACCGCAAGGCTCGGGTCCGGAGTTCGTCCACGGCCTCATGGTACCGTCCGGCCGTACATTTCGTCATGAACCGCCGGTGAATGATTCCGGCTCGGCGGGCAAGCGAACGCGGAAGACCGAGCCGCCCTCGGGCCGCGCCTCGGCGGAGACGCTGCCGCCGTGCACGCGGGCGATGCTGCGCACGATCGCGAGCCCCAGCCCGGTCCCCTCCACGGCCCGCGTGTGCGACGGGTCGCCGCGGAAGAAGCGGTCGAACAGGCGCTCGGCGGCACCCGCCTCGATCCCCGGGCCCGTGTCGGTGACCTCCACGACCGCCCAGCCGTCGTCGTAGCGCACGCCGGCATCGACGCGGCCTTCGTTGGTGAACTTGAGCGCGTTGCCGACGAGGTTGCCGACGAGCTGGCGCAGCAGCCCCGCGTCCCCGACGACGATCGTGCTCGCGTCCGGCGGATGGTGCGACGCGAGTGCCAGCCCTTCCGCGGCGGCGCGGTCCTGCGCGTGCGCGACGACGTCGTCGACGAGCCGTTCCAGCACGACGGGCTCTTTGGGGATCGCATCGCCCGCTTCGGCCTTGGACAGCGTCAGCATCCCGGACACCATCCCGGCGAGCCGGCCGCTCTCCTCCGCGATCGCTTCGAGCGACGTGCGGGTGATCTCCGGGTCGCGGTCGCCCCAGCGCTGCAGCATCTGCGCGTTCGCGTTGATCACCGTGAGCGGCGTGCGCAGCTCGTGCGATGCGTCGCTGATGAACTGCCGCTCGCGCGCGAACGCCGATTGCAGGCGGTCCAGCATCGCGTCGAACGCGCTCGCGAGCCGGCCGACCTCGTCGTTGCGGTGCCAGCGCAGCCGCCGGTCGAGCCGCTCGGAACCGATCTCCGCCACGGTGCGCGTGAGCCGCTCGATCGGATCGATCGCCGACGCCGCGATGAAGTACGACGCGACGACGATGACGATCATCGCCGCGATCGTCACCAGCAGCAAGATCGTGCGCGCGCGCGCGATGAGCTCCGCCACGATGTCGAGCCGCTCGGCCACGTGAGCGACCGCGATCGGCCGGCCGTCGGCCTCGAGGAGCACGCGGTTGAGTACCAGCATCGTGCCCGGCCGGTCGCCGGTCACCGGCAACTGCTCGTACGCGCGATCGGTGCCGCGCGGCGGCACGAACGGCGGAAACGCGAGCCCGCCGAGGTTCGTGCTCTTGCCGAGGATCTGCCCGCCGGTGGTGTCGATCTGGATGTACTGGTTCGCCGCGGCGAAATGATCGAGCGTGACGCGGTTGGACAGCACGAGCGTGAGCGAGCCCGGGCCGGCGAACCCGAACGTCGTCGCTTCGATCGCGTTGCGCTCGATCTGGTCCGCGGTCTCGGCCAGGTTCAGCTTCGTCTGGTCGATGAGCTCGGACTTGAGCGCGAAGTCGATCGCGACGGCGCCGACGCCCAGCACGAGAACGATGAGCGCGGCGTAAACGGCCGCGATGCGCGTGCGCAGCGAGCTCACGGGCGACGGCCGCGCCGAAGGCCGATCCAACCTAATCTTTTAGAGCGTAACCGACACCGCGTACGGTCTGCACGAGCTTGTCGGCGAACGGGTCGTCGATCTTGCCGCGCAGGTAGCGAATGTACACGTCGATGAGGTTGGAGTCGCCCAGGAAGTCGCTCCCCCACACGCCGTTGAACAGCTCGTCGCGCGAGTGCACCTTGTTGCGGTGCAGCAGCAGGTACTCCAGCAGCGCGTACTCTTTGGCGGTCAGATGGATGGCTTGCCCGGCGCGCACGACTTCGTGGCGGTCGCGGTCCATCACGAGATCCTTCGCGACGAGCACGTTCTCGTGCGGGTCGCGGTCGCGCAGCCGCGCGCGGATGCGCGCCAGGAGCTCTTCGATGGAGAACGGTTTGACGACGTAGTCGTCGGCGCCGCGGTCGAGCCCCGCGACGCGGTCCGGAATGCGGTCCTTCGCGGTCAGCATGATGATCGGCACGCGCGACTTGGCGCGCACGCGCGCCGCGACTTCCATCCCGTCCAGTTTCGGCAGCATCAGGTCGAGCACGACGAGGTCGGGCTCTTTGAGCGCCTTCTCGAGGCCGGAGAGGCCGTCGGCGGCGGTGTCGACCTCGTAGCCCTCGTGCTCGAGCTCGAGCTTGAGGACGCGCGTGATCTGCGTGTCGTCCTCGACCAGCAGGATCTTGTACTTGCGGTGCTCCTCGGCGGCCGGTGTCGAGGCGTTCACCGGGCCTCGGTGCGGCCGCGCGTCGCCGGGATCGTGAGCTGCGAGATCCACCAGGCCGCGGAGGCGCCCACCGCCAGCCACACAACGGTCGACGGCGAGGTCACGCCGGAGTTCTGCACCGCGTAGATCAGCGCATCGGCGATCCGCTGCGTCGCGTGCGGCGCGCTCGACACCAGCCACGTGAGCCAGGCAGCTACCGCGACCAGCGTGCCGATGACCCATACCTCCCAGCCGCGCACGGCCGGCTCGGGCCGGTAGACGGTCGCGGCCATGACGCGCGCGTGGAAGCCGGCGGGCGGCTCCGCGAGCGGAAGCGCCGCCAGCGCGCGGTCGAGGTCGTCGTCTTGGTCGAAGGGGTTCATGTGCTCTGGTGTCCCGAACTCGCTCATACGCTCAAGGCCTTCCTGAGCTGTTCTTTCGCCCGAAAGAGGTGCGTTTTCACCGTTCCGAGCGGAAGGTTTAACACGGTTGCAATCTCGTCGTACTGCTTCCCTTGTAGATGATACAGCGTGATCACGGTGCGGTACTTCTCGGGAAGCTCGGCGATCGCGGCGTGGAGCCGCACCGCCTCGTCGCTGCGCTCGGCGAGCGCCGCCGGGCCGGGCGACGGGTCGGCGCGGTCCGGGAGCTCGTCGCGGGACAGCCGCTTGCGCTTGCTGAGGCGGTCGCAGCAGCCCCGGTAGCAGATGGTGAAGATCCAGGTCGAGAACTTCGCGCCCGGGCGGAAGGTCGCCAGCGCCCGGTACGCCTTGAAGAAGGCTTCTTGCGCCGCGTCCTCGGCTTCGGTCGGGTCGTGCAGGGTTCGCACGGCGAGGTGGTAGACGGCGCGTTCGTAGCGTGCGACGAGCTCTCCGAACGCGTCGGCGCGGCCCGCGAGGGTAGCCGAGATCAGCGCCTGGTCGTCGACGACCGGCGCCGCTACCGGCGGTTCCACCGCGAGGGCGAGTCCCATGGTGCCCCCATGTACGCGTGACGCCCCCGCCGGTTTCGAAACTCCACCGCCGACGGGTCGTACATGGGGCATGATTTCCCGCACGACCCTCCTCGGCGCCTTGGTCGTCGTCGAGCTCGCGATCCTCGGCGCCGCCGGCCAGGCCATCGCCGGCGGGCACCAGCGCTTTCATCAGGTGCATCCGAACTTCGACGCGACCGGCGACCACCGGCACTTCCGGATGACCGTGGCCTCCGACACGCCCGTCACGACCGTCCTCGACCGGACGTTCACCGCGGGCGGCCTGACGCCGCACGTCGTCGTCGACGTCACCGATGTTCCGGTGGCGGTGGAGACCGGCACGGCGGCGTCCGTCCACGTTGCGGGCGACGTGCGCAAGTCCGGCTTCAAGAACGCGGCCGACGGCGCTATCACGGCGACCGCGACGGCCGACGGCGTGCGGATCACGGCCGGCGACACCAGCGACGTGCCCGGTGACTTCACCCGCACCTTGCGGCTGACGGTCCCGCCCGGGGCGCTGGTGGAGATCGCGAGCGCGGGCCATCTCGACGCGAGCGGCTTGCGCGCCAAGCTCATCGCGCACGTCTCCGACGGCGCCATCCGCGTCAGCAACCATCGCGGCGATCTCGACGTCACGACGGATTCCGGCGACGTCGAGCTCGTCGACGTGCAAGGGGATTCGATCGCCGCGCACAGCGACGACGGGCATCTGAAGCTGACGACCGTGGCCGCCGAGCACCTGAACGCGCATACCAAATCCGGTGCGATCGCGGCGACCGACTTGCGCGCGGTCGACGGCGCGCTCGCGACCGAGGACGGCCGCATCGGCGTTACCTTCGCCGCCGATAGCGACGCCAACGTGAATCTGCACACCGACGACGGCAGTATCACGGGTGCCGGCTCCGCCGCCGACACTGACACGAGCGAGTCGGCGGAAAGCCGCACCATGCGGCTCGGGTCCGCGCGCGGCAGCTTCACCGTCTCGACCGCGAGCGGGTCCATCACCGTCAGCCAAGGAGCCAAGGTCTAAGCCATGCGCGACGATTCGGTCATCGCAATCACAGCCATCATGTTCGTGTTCGGCGCACCGGTGTTCGCGTTCGTCGTGTCGCGCGTGCTGCGCCACCAGGAGCGGCTCGAGATGCTGCGCCGCGGCATCATGCCGCCGCCCGACTTCGACAAGCGCGCCTACCGCGCGTGGCGCAAGTCGGGCGCGCCCTGGCCGCCGCCGGGGGCCGCCCAGGCGCCCTTTCCCGGGCAGGCGTCCTGGACCGGTCAGGCGCCGCCGCCCAACTGGTCGGCGTCCGAGGACGATCCGCAGCGCGCGCTCTTCAAGGGCATCCGGCTGTCGCTGATCGGCTTCGCGCTCACGCTCGGCCTGGGGATCGCCTTCGGCGGCTACTCCGGCAACCCGATCATCCTCGGCGGCCTGATTCCGATGTTCGTCGGCATCGCGCAGATCATCATCGCCGTCCTATCGGGAGCCCAGCTTCCCGGCGTGCAGGGCCGCACGACGTTCATCCCGCCCCCTCCGCCCGGACCGGGCGCTCCGCCGCCGCAGCCGCCGCCCGGCTACCGGGCGGGACCGCCGCCACCGTCGACCCCGCCCCCCTGGGCGCAGCGGCCGCCGTTCGAGGAGCTCACCAGGCCGGTCCAGCCGCCCGACGTGCGCTAGCCGCTTCAACGCCTCCGCTTACGGCGTGAAGGTCGGGTTGAAAAAGAAAGACGGGCCGCCTGGGCGGCCCGTCTTGACTAGACTTCCGTTCGCGTGCGGACCGTCAACGACAGGTGACGATTGCCATGGCCCAGCCGGCAGCAGTTCGCGTGCGGACGAGATAGCCGTGGTCGGTGCGGTCATAGACGTGGTAGCCCGCTCGAAGCGCGTCGGCTAACGTCTTGAAGACCATGATTCCGGGCATCTCGTTCTCCCTTCCGGCGACGTTGTCGACGCCGTATATCCCTAACGTTCGGCAAGCTCGTGAAGTTCTTCCACTCCTTTGAGCGAAGCATTACGAAAGGATGAGTCCTCCGCGGTTAGTCGTCGCCCTCGACGTGCACGATCCTGCACGTGCCGTCCGGCTGGTTGAAAACCTTACGCCGCTCGGCGTGCTGTTCAAGGTCGGCTACGAGGCGTTTTACGGCTACGCCGACACCATCCGCGCAGCGCTGACGGAAAACGGCGCGGAATACGCCCTCGATCTGAAGCTCCACGACATCCCGAATACCGTCGAAGCGGCGGTGCGTGCCGTCGTCCGGCCGGGGGTGCGACTTTTGACGGTGCATGCCTTGGGCGGCGCGCCGATGCTCGATGCGGCGGTGCTCGCCGCCGGAGAACGCGCCGCGGAGCTGGGGATTTCCACGCCCGGGATCTTCGCCGTGACGATCCTGACCAGCATCGCGCCGGAAGATCTCGGCGAGCTCGGGCTCATCGGCGGTCCCGGCGAGAACGCGATGCGGCTTGCCGCCCTCGCGCGCGACGCGCGCTGCGCCGGCGTCGTGTGCAGCGTGCGCGAGGTAGCGGACCTCAAGTCGTATTTCGGGACGGAGTTTCGCACGTTCTGCCCCGGCATTCGCCCCGCGGGCAGCGCGCACGGCGATCAGCGCCGCGCCGCGACGCCGCGCGACGCGCGCGAAGCCGGCGCGGACTACGCCGTCGTCGGGCGGCCAATCGTCGACGACGCGGATCCGGTAGGTGCAGCGCGAGCGATCCTCGCGGAACTGCGCGGATGACCGAAGCCACCGCGACCGATCTGCTCCGCGAGCTCGAAGCGCGCGGCGCGATCCTCACCGGCCATTTCCGGCTGTCGTCGGGCCGGCACTCGAACCGCTTCGTGCAGAAATTCCGGATCCTGGAAAATCCGGTGCTCGTGGAGCGCGTCGCGGCCGCGCTCGCCGCGCATGCGCGCGAACACGCGCCGACGGTCGTCGTGAGCGCCGCGGTCGGCGGCATCGTGCTCGGCTACGAGACGGCGCGACAGCTCGGCACGCTGGGCATCTTCGTCGAGAAAGAGAACGGCGTGCCGGCGCTGCGCCGCGGCTTCGCGCTGGGCGCGGGCGATCGCGCGTTCGTCGTCGAGGACGTGGTGACGACGGGCGGTTCGGTGCGCGAGGTGCTCGAGGTGGTCCGCGCGCGCGGCGCGGCGGTCGCCGGCGTCGGCATCATCGTGAGCCGCGCGCACGCCGACTTCGGCGTGCCCACCACGGCGCTGCTCGACCTGCCGATCGCGTCGTTCGAGCCGGCGTCGTGCCCGCAGTGCGCGGCAGGCGAACCGATCACCGAACCGGGCTCACGCTACCTGGGCGCGAAGGAAGCACGATGAGGGTGATGGAGCGCGTGGAGCGCCTTTAGATGGACTACTCGAAGGTCGTCCGGCCGCAAGTTGCTTCGATGAAGGCGTACAGCGCCGGCACCACGGTGTCGCAGGCCGCTAAGCTGTACGCGCGCGACTCGTTCGTGAAGCTGTCGTCGAACGAAAACCCGCTCGGGACGTCGCCGAAGGCGGCCGCCGCGCTCGCCGCGATCGATGACCTGCAGGTGTACGTCGACGACGATCACACCGAGCTGCGGTGGCGGGTTGCCGAGCCGTACGGGCTCGGCGTGGAGCACGTCCTGCTCGGACACGGTTCCAACGACGTCGCTCGCACGCTGTTCAGCGCGTTCTTGAGCCCGGGCGACGAGGTCGTGCTGGCCGATCCGACGTTCTCGCTGTTTCCGAAAGACGCGATCCTGTTCGGCGCGACCCCGGTGCGCGTGCCGTTGCGCGACGGCGTTCACGATCTCGACGCGATGCTCGCCGCGGTCACACCGAAGACGAAGATCGCGGTCGTCGTCGACCCGAACAACCCGACATCGACGCGGGTGGAACGCGATGCGTTCGACCGCTTCGCGCGCGCGCTTCCGCCCGATGTCGTGCTGATCGTCGATCAGGCGTACCGCGAGTACATGCCGCCCGGTTCGGTCGAAGGCACGGACTACGTGAAGTCGCGGCCGGGGACGATCGTGCTGCGCACGCACTCCAAGCTGTACGGCCTCGCGTCGCTGCGGTTCGGCTACACGCTCGGCGATCCCGAGCTCGTCGCGTATGCGCAGCGCGTGCGCCTGCCGTTCAACGTGTCTCGGCCGGCCGCGGTCGCCGCGCTCGCGGCGCTCGACGATCACGAGTTCGTGCGCCGCTCGCTCGCGGTCAACGAGCAAGGCAAAGCGTACCTCGCCGCCGAGCTCGCACGGCTCGGGCTGCACGCATATCCAACGGCAGCGAACTTCGTCGCCGTCGCGGTCCCCGGTACGGCGAACGGCGCGTACGAGGCGCTGCTGCGGCGCGGGATCGTGACGCGCAGCGGGGACGCGCTGCACATGCCGGGCCGGCTGCGCATCACGATCGGTACGCCGGAGCAGAACGCGCTGCTGATCGACGCGCTCAGCTCGCTGGTGCTCGCGCACGCATGACCGCCGCGGTCGCGGTGCGCCGGGGTGACCGCGACGACCGCGACTTCGTGCGCGACCTCAGCCGGCGCACCGCGACCAGCAGCGTCTCCGCCGTGCGCTTTGCGAAGCACGACGACGTGCTCGAGTCGGTCGACCGCCTGGCGGACTTCGTCTTCGGCCGCAAGCACGACGCGCTGATCGCCGAGCGCGCCGGCGAGCGCGTCGGCTTTCTCCTGCTGCTGTACGACGTTCCCGACGAGGTGACGCTGACGCAGCAGGCGTTCATCGCGTACACCGCGGTCGAACCGCACGCGCGCGGTGCCGGCGTCGGCCGCGCGCTGCTCGTGGCCGCTGAAGCGCATGCGCGCGCGCTGGGTCTGGGCTATCTGAGCTTGATGGTGACCGAGGACAACACCGTCGCTCGCGCGCTGTACGACGGGTCCGGCTTCGTGACCGAGCGCCGCATGATGACGAAAGCGCTATGAGCTCAACGCTGCTGCGCCGCACGATCATCGTCGTCGTCACGGCGATCGTGCTCGTCGTGGCAGCGCTGTTCGCGGCGCGCATCCCGCACACGATCTCGATCTTCCTCATCGCCGCGTTCATCGCGTTCGGCGCGCTGCCGCTCGTGCAGCGGCTCGAGCTGCGCATGCCGCGCCCGCTCGCGATCGCGCTCGTGTACGCCGGCTTGCTCAGCGCGCTCGTGCTGCTCGCGTTCGTCGTCGTGCCGATCAGCTACGCGCAAATTCTCGCGCTGGTCGGCCACACGCCGGAGTACCTCGCCTGGTCGACCGATGCCGTGCGCCGCGCCGAAGGCGCGCTGCGCCATCTGCTCGGCAACCGCGTTCCGCTGCCGTCGTACACCGACATGCAAGCCCAGGCCGGTCTGCGCGCCTCGGCGTTCATCTCGGCGGCGGTCGCGAGCCTGGGCACGATCGTCGTCGGCGCGTTCACCGCGATGCTGATCGGCGTCTCCGCGCTCATCCTGTCGGTGTTCTTCCTGCTGCAAGGCAGCGGCGTGCGCGACGGCGTGCTCGCGTTCGTTCCGCTGCGCCGCCGGGCCGGCGTCGGCGCGCTGCTGAACGAGCTCACCGCCGTCTTCGGGCACTTCGTCGCGGGCCAGGTGCTGCTCTGCGCGATCGTCGGCGCCGCGGTGTGGCTGCTGCTGTTCCCGACGCACTTCGCGTTCGCGCTGCTCGTCGCGGTGATCTGCGCGCTCGGCTACGCGATCCCGTTCGTCGGCATGCTGGTGGCGCAGGTCGCGGCGGCGCTGCTCGCCGTGCCGCAGGGCACGGGCATGGTCATCTGGGTGACGATCGCGATCTTCGTGGTCGCGCGCGTCGCCGACAACGTGCTCACGCCGAAGATCATGGAGAAGTCGGTCGGCGTCTCGCCGATCACCGTGATGTTCGCCGTCTTTGCGGGCGGCGAGCTGTTCGGCTTCCCCGGTTTGATCTTCGGCATCCCCGCCGCCGCGCTGCTCAAAGTGCTGTTCGGCTACTTCGTGCAGCCGTACGTCGTGCGCATCCAGTCGCAGGACGCCGCGTCGGAGCCGGCTGCGGAGCCCCAGGCCGTCGCCGTGACCGTGAAGCTAGGACCGTCGTGAGCCTTCGTGCGCGGCGAGCGCGAGCAGCGCTGCTTCGCGCGCCGGCGTGAGGCCGGCCTTGAACGGTGCGTCGCCGCGCTCGTGCCGCGCCCAGTGCAACGTGTCGGCGATCGTTTCTTCGACGGGGCGATAACGTAAGCCGAGCGCGATCGCGCGCGACGGATCGGTGCGCGTGATGCCGTCGTAGCCGAAGCCGTCCTCCGACCACACCGGAAGATCGCTCCACGGGCTCGCATCCCGCCGGCGCAGGAACGCGCGGTCGACCGGTACGGCGTTGGCGCGCGATTCGTTCCCGTTCGCGCCCGCGACCGCGCACGCGGCGAGCAGCGCGCCCAGCGTCGTCGGCGCCGGCGGACCGACGGTGTTGACGACGCCGCTATGCCCGTGCTCGATCGCGTCGACGACGAACTCCGCGAGATCGCGCGCGTCGATGTACTGCACCGGCATGTCCAGCGCGTCGGGCACGAGCACGTCGCCGCCGCGCGCGAAGCGCACCGGCCAGTACGTGAAACGGTCGGTCGGATCGTACGGTCCGACGATCAATCCCGGCCGCACGATGAACGTCCGGTCCGCGCCGAATGCCGCGATCGCTTCCTGCTCGCACAAGAGCTTGAGCGCGCCGTACGTTTCCGGCTTCATCTCGTCGCGTGACGCGCCGTCCGGCAGCTCCAGCGTCGGCGACGACTCGTCGATGCGCGGCTGCGCCATGTCGTGCACGGAGATGCTGGAGATGAACACGTACCGCCCGGCGCGCTCGCGCAGCGCCCGCGCGCTCGTCGCGACGACGCCGGGAACGAAACCCGACGTGTCGACCACGGCGTCCCACGCCGCACTCGGCGGCAGCCGGTCGAGATCGGTCGCGCGGTCGCCGAGCACCCGCTCCACGTCCGGAAAGAGCTCGGCGCCGCGCTGGCCGCGGTGGAACAGCGTCACCTCGTGACCGCGCGCGAGCAGCGCCTCGACGATATGACGGCCGAGGAAGACGGTCCCCCCGAGCATCAGGACGCGCAAACTACATCGAGTCCGGGGCGCTCACGCCGCACATCGCGAGCGCGGTCGCCAGCACGGTCTTCGTCGCGATGCAGAGCCCCAGCCGCGCGGTGGTGGTCGCTTCGTCCGGCGTCAGCACGCGGCAGGCGTCGTAGAACTGGTGGAAGTCGCTCGCGACCTCGCGCGCGTACTTCGTCAGGCGGTGCGGCGCGCGCGCGCGCGCCGTGCCGGCGATGGTGGGGCCGAACTCCGCCAGGCGGCGCGCGAGCGCGAGCTCCGCGGGCTCGGTGAGCGCCTCGAGACCTTCGCCGCGCTGCGCCGCCGCGAGCTGCGCCGCGTGCGAGCCGTGCGCCTTGCGCAGCACCGAGGCGATGCGCGCGTGGCCGTACTGCACGTAGAACACGGGGTTGTCGTTGGACTGCTTCTTCGCGAGCTCGAGGTCGAACGTGAGCGGCTGATCCGTCGACAGCATGACGAAGAAGAAGCGCGCCGCGTCGACGCCGACTTCGTCGATGACCTCCTGCAGCGTGATCAGCGTCCCCGCCCGCTTGGACATCGAGAGGATCTCGTCGCCGCGCTTGAGCGTGATCTGCTGGACGAGGATTACCTCGAACGCGCCCGGGCGGCCGTAGGCGTTCGCAAGCGCGTCGAGCCGCTTGATGTAGCCGTGATGATCGGGGCCGAGCAAGTCGATCACGTGCTCGGCGCGCTGCAGCTTTTCGTAATGGTAGGCGATGTCGTTGGCGAGATACGTCGGCCGGCCGTCGCTGCGGATGACGACACGGTCCTCGTCGTCGCCCGCGTCGGTCGAGCGCAGCCAAGTCGCGCCGTCCTTTTCGTAGAGCACGCCCAGCTTGCGCAAGCGGTCGATACCGGCCTCGATCTTGCCGGCGTCGTGCAGCTCTTGTTCCGACTGCCACAGGTCGTAGTCGACCCGGAAGCGGTGTGCGATCGCCTGCTGTTCGGCGAGGATCTCGTCGCGCGCGAATTTTGCGAGCTCCGGCGCCGCTGCGTCTTCGGCGACGTGCAGCCAGCGCTCGCCGTCGCGCGCGCGCAGCTTCTCCGCCACGGGGATCAAGTAGTCGCCGGGATAACCGTCCTCCGGCAGCGGGTACGACCCGTCGAACAGCTGGCGGTAGCGCGCGTAGAGCGAACGCCCCAGCGCGTTGAGCTGCGAGCCCGCGTCGTTGATGATCCACTCGGTGAACACGTCGTAACCGGCGTGGCGCAGCGCGCGCGCGAGCGTGTCGCCGATCGAAAGCGCGCGGCCTTGCACGACGACCAGCGGCCCGGTGGGGTTCGCGCTGCCGAACTCCAGCGACACGCGCTCGCCGTTGGGTGCGCCGCGCCCGTAGTCCGCGCCGTCGCGGAGCACGTCGCCGACGACGCGCTGCCAGAACGCCGGCCGCAGCTTGAGGTTGATGAAGCCCGCGACCGCGGTCGCCTCGGCGACGGTCGCGCGGACGCCGTCGTCCGCCAGCGCGCGCGCGATGATCTCCTCGCCGATGTCCTGCGGCTTCTTGCGCGCGGTGCGCGCTAGGCCGAAGGCGACGTTGGTCGCGACGTCGCCGAACTCGGGCCGGCGCGCGGGCTCGAACTGCACCACCGGATCGGCCTGCGGCCACAGCGAGCGCGCGGCCGACGCGAAGCGGGCGGCCAGCTCGTCGAGCGAGAGCAGCGCGATCTCCTCAGTGGTGGTAGGGTTCATCGCGGGCGATCTTCGCCGCGCGGTACAGTTGCTCCACCACCAGCACGCGGGCCCACTCGTGCAGGAAGGTCAGCGGCGAGAGCGACCAGCGCACGTCGGCCCGCGCAAGAAGTGCCTCCGAGGCGCCGTAGGTGCCGGCGACGACGAACGTCAGCCGCGCGATTCCGCGGTGCGGCAGCCGCTCGATCCGGCGCGCCAGCTCCTCGCTGGAGAACAGCTCGCCGGACCGCTCGAGCACCCACACGTGGTCGGTGGGGTCGAGCAGCTTGAGGATCGCTTCGCCCTCGGTCCGCATCGCCCGCGCTGGATCGGCGCCGTCCGCCGCCCGTACCTCCACCTCGTCCAGCCGATGATACGGCCGCAGCCGCGCGCGAAAGTCCGCGAGCGCATCGGCGACGTACCGCTCGCGAACTTTCCCGACGGCGATCAGCCGAACGTTCAGGCGGCGGGATCCCGGGACGCCGCCGCGGCGCGGATGTCGTCAGGAAATGCGAGGTCGTTGTCGCTCGCGTAGTCACGGGCGATGGCGACCGATTCGGCGTCTTCGATCGTCAGTATCTCGAAACCGATGATGTCATCATCTGGCGTAACGTCGATGATGACGCCGGAGTCGATGTAGTTTTTCTCTCGAAACGTATAGTCCCGAACGATGCCGTCCGCATCGCGCGAGAGTGGAAGGCTCCCATCGAATGGGAAGTCGTCCCCGAGATATCGGATGTACGCAATGGAGCACTCGGGGTCGACCGTAACATTGATTGGCTGCTTCATCTGTTATAGCGCCGCATTCTCGTCCGGCGCTCATTGTCAACGATGGTGATGACGAGGCGTTCGCTATGATCCGTGACGACTCGGATTGGGCGCCCATCGGGCAACCATCCTTCGTGTTCTACGCCTCGATAGGTACGATATCTGCGCGCAGGATACCAGACGATCGCTGCAATGTCGCCCTCGTCCATATGCTTCTTCACGAGATGCTTGCGAGCGTGACGCGAGTATTGCAGCCGCGGAATGTCCATGTCAATCCCGCACCCGGTGCTGCGGCAGCGCGTAACCGTCCGCGCCGCACGTGACGCGGCCGGAGAGCTCCAGCTCGGTGAGCAGCGGGAAGAGCTCCGCGGCCGCGAGGTCCAGGCGGTCCGCGAGCAGGCCGGGATCACAGGCGCCGTCGCGCAGCACCGCCATGACGCGCCGCACGGCGGCCGGATCGTCATCGTTGCGGCCGCCGCGCGTGCCGGCCGCGCCATCGCGCGAGCCGCGGGGCAGCGGCGCCAGCGGCAACGGCAGCGCTGCCAGCACGTCCTCGGCGTCGCGGACCAGCGTCGCGCCGTCGCGGATCAGCGCGTTGCAGCCCGCCGCTTTCGGGCGGTCGACGTCGCCCGGGATCGCCAGCACCGGGATGCCGCGGTCGCCCGCGTGTCCGGCCGTGTTGAGCGCGCCGCTGCGCGCGGCGGCTTCAACGACCACCACCGCATCGGCGAGCGCGGCGATGACCCCGTTGCGCGCGAGGAACTGCCACGGGCGCGCGACCACGTCCGGCGCGAACGGCGACACGACGGCGCCGCCGCCCGCGACGATGCGCGCGCCCAACTCGCGGTGGCGCGGCGGGAAGAAATGCCCGTGCCCGCCGCCAAGCACGCCGACCGTCGGCGCGCCGGCGGCGAGCGCGCCTTCGTGCGCGGCGCCGTCGATTCCGAGCGCGAGGCCCGACACCACGCACACGCCGCTGCGCGCGAGATCTTCCGCGAGGCGGCGCGCGCGGCGGCGGCCGTCGTCCGACGGCGCGCGCGTGCCCACCACCGCGACGCACGGCGCGCGCAGCCCGTCCAGCGACCCCGCCACCCACAAGCCGTCCAGCGCCGCGTCGCCGAGCCGCTCGCCGCATAACGCGTCGAGCTCCGCGCGGGCCACCCAGCGCCGTTCCAAAGTGTCCACGCCGGTCTATCACGCAGGACCGGCCAAGCGGCAAGACGAGCTCGCCCTTCAAGGATTCCCTCGACGCCCCCCGTAACGGCCCTCGCGACCACCGCCCGCCTGCGGGCCGGGCCCGTACTGAGGAGAGAGCAAGCGACCATGGCAGCCGAAGCCTACTGCGTCAAGTGCAAGACCAAGCGCGAGATCCAAGACGCGCACGTGATCACCATGAAGAACGGCCGCCCCGCGACCGAGGGCAAGTGCCCGGTTTGCGGGACCAAGATGTTCAAGATCGGGGCTGCGTCCTGACGGACGCGGCTGCGGCCGCATAGCGGGGGCAGCTCTCGGGCTGCTCCGCGAGGACGCAGCTCCGCTTTCGTTTTCAGCGCCGGACGGGCTATACTCAAAGGGCACCCACAAGATGTGGGGGCGGCGGTCGCAAGCGACCCCAAGCGCCACGAGAGGACCCACCCGACCTGCTCTGCCCGCACTGTCGCAAGAACGAGACCCGTGTCGTCGACTCGCGCGACGACGACAACTCCGTCCGCCGGCGGCGCGAGTGTCTCGGCTGCAAGCACCGCTTTACCACGTACGAGCGGATGGAAGCCCCGCGCCAGTTCGTCGTCAAGAAAGACGGCCGCCGCGAGGCCTACAACCGCGACAAGATCCTCAACGGCCTGCGCCGTGCGTGCGAGAAGCGCCCCGTCTCGGAAGCGCAGATGGAGGACGTCGTCGCGGGGATCGAACGCGAGCTGTTCACGCGCGGCGAGAGCGAGGTCGCGGGCACGATGATCGGCGAGAAGGTGATGGAGGCGCTCAAGAAGCTCGACGAGGTCGCGTACGTGCGCTTCGCGAGCGTCTACCGCGACTTCCGCGACGTCGCGAGCTTTCGCGCCGAGCTCGAAGACCTGCTCGCGAAGTGACGCCCACCGTCGCGGTCGTCCGGCTGCCCGAAGGCGCAGGCCTCCCGCTGCCCGCGTACATGACCGCGGGCGCGGCCGGCGCCGACGTCGTCGCGGCGGTCGTCGCCGATGTCGTGCTCGCGCCGGGTGAACGCGCGCTGGTGCCGACCGGGTTTTCGCTCGAAGTTCCGGCGGGCTACGAAGTGCAGATCCGCCCGCGCAGCGGCCTCGCGCTGCGGCACGGCGTCACACTGCTGAACAGCCCGGGCACCATCGACAGCGACTACCGCGGACCCGTGGGCGTGATCCTCGCGAACCTCGGCGCGACGCCGTTCGTCGTGCGGCGCGGCGAGCGGATCGCGCAGCTCATCGTCGCGCCCGTCGCGCACGCCGCGTTCCGCGAAGCGGACGCGCTCGGCGCGAGCGAGCGCGGCGAGGGCGGCTTCGGCAGCACCGGCACCTAAGTGCGTTCGCAGCGATGAGAGTGTACGTCGTCGGCAAGGGCGCGGTCGGGACCTACCTCGGCGAGCTGCTGCGCGGGATCGGCAATGACGTCGTCTACGCGCCGCGCGATCTCGACGCCGTCGAGCCCGTCGACGCCGACCTCGCGCTGGTGACCGTGAAGGCCTACGACACGCCCGGCGCCATCGAGACGCTGCGCCGCGCGCTGCGCAATCCTAGCGCGACGACGATCGTCACGCCGCAGAACGGCGTCGGCAACGAAGACCTGCTCGCGGCCGCGTTCGGCGCGGACAACGTGGTCGCAGCGGCGCTCACCGTGCCCGTCGACATGGGCCCGAACGGGATGGGCGTCGCGGCGAAAGGCGGCGGGATCGCGTTCGCGCCCGTCGGCTCGTCGAGCGCGCACAACTGGCTGCTCGCCGCGTTCGGTGCGACGGCGCTGTCCACGCTCGCGGTCGCCGACCACCGATCGCTCAAGTGGTCGAAGCTCGCGCTCAACGTGGTGGCGAACGCGGCGTGCGCGATCCTCGACGTGCTGCCCGACCGGCTCGTGCGCGAGGACGCCGTGTTTGCGCTGGAGATCCGCGCCATCCGCGAGGTGCGCGCGACGATGAAGGCGCTGGGCATCGCGGCCATCGACTTGCCGCGCTATCCGGTCCGCGCGCTGCTGCAGGTAGCGAAGCTTCCGAACCCGGTCGCGCGCGCCGTGCTCGCGTCGCGCATCGCCGGCGCGCGCGGCGAGAAGCCGCCCTCGCTGCTGGTCGACCTGCGCGGCGCCAAGCACCGCACCGAGGTCGAAGTGCTCAACGGCGCGGTCGCGCGGGCGGCGCGCGAGGCGGGCGTCCCGGCGCCCGTGAACTCCGGGTACGCGCGCATCCTCAGCGACGTCGCGCACATGCCCCAGCTGTGGGCGAAGTACCGCGAGCGCCCCGCCGCGCTCGTCGCCGAGGTCAGTGCTCAATGAGACATTCCAACGTGCCCGAGTCGCTCGACGGCTGGGCGATCCTGCACCGCATGTTCCGGTTCGACCGCCGCCGCTGGGACGCGCTCGCCGCGCCGCGCAAGGACGCGATCGAACGCGAGGCGGCGGTGCTGCTCGCGGCGCTCGCGCGGGATGCCGATGCCGACGTCGGGCTCGCGCAACTGCTGGGCCACAAGGGCGACCTGATGCTCACGCACTACGCGCGCTCGTTCGACGCGCTGGGCGAGGTGCAGGCGCAGGTCGACAAGCTCGCGCTGCGCGACTACCTCGAGCCGCACGAGTCCTACGTGTCGATGCTCGAGCTCGGGCTGTACGCGGACACCGCGAAGTTTCATGCCGAGCTGCGCGACCGCGGTTTGAAACCGCATTCGGAAGCGTGGAACGACGCGTTCGACGCGCTGCTGCGCGAAGCGGCCGAAGAGCCGCGCAACGCCGGGCGGCTGTGGGCGCGCATCCCGCAGCGTCGCTACGTCTGCTTCTATCCGATGAACAAGAAGCGCGACGGCGCGGACAACTGGTACAACACACCGTACGACGAGCGCGCGAAGCTGATGCTCGAGCACGGCAAGATCGGCCGCTCGTTCCACGGCCACGTCACGCAGGTGATCTCCGGCTCGATCGGCTTCGACGACTGGGAGTGGGGCGTCGACCTGTACGCCGACGACCCGCTTGTCTTCAAGAAGCTGGTCTACACGATGCGCTTCGACGAGGCGTCGTCGCGCTTCGGCGAGTTCGGACGCTTCTGGACCGGCATGCAGTTCTCGGTCGCGCAGCTCGGCGTGTTCCTGGCCGGCGAAGCGTCACCCGCGCTGCTCGCAACGGATGCCGCGCAGCCCGTGTTGCGCTAGCATGCCGTTCTTAGGAATCGACCACATCGATCTGCGTGTACCGGCCTTGGGAGCCGTCGAAGGGTTTTATGATAAATTTCTGACTCGTCTGGGGTTGACGAGCAAGAAATACTCCGTCGTAACGTTCGGCGGCGAGTCGTGGAACGACGCAACCGCCGGCGATGATTACAACGCGGTCGAGTGGCACGAAGAAGACGTCCACGGTCGCCCGGTACCGTTCTTCGGCGTCATCGAAGAAGAAGGCGCCGCGCCGGCGCACGGCCGCATCGCGTTCGCCGTCGCGAAGGAAAGTCTCGACGAGTGGGCGCGCGTGCTGCCGGAGCTCGGCGCGCGCGAAGTCGAGCGCAGCGACGACGAATCATATCCGGCCGTGTTTTTCACCGACCCGCTCGGCACGCGGCTGGAAGTCTGCGCACGCCGCCCCGCGCCGTGATTCTCAGGTCGCCCTGGATCGAGCCGCCCGGCGGGATGCGGTGACGAAGCGCGACGTGCTCCTCGCGGCCTGTTCGCTTGCGGCGCGGCCTGGCGCCGGCGCGTGCGCGTGGTGCGGTACGGAATTGCCGGCGGGACGGCGGTCGTGGTGCAGCGACCGGTGCGGCGACGCGTTCTGGGCGAATCACTGGTGGTCGGTCGCGCGGCAATCGGCCAAGCGGCGCGACCGCTATCGCTGCCGCCGGTGCGGCGTGCGCGCGCCGAAGCGGCCGGTGCAGTCGGCGTATGCAAACCGCGCGGCATACCTCGTCGCGATGCGCGCGTGGCGCAACGAAAAGCGCACGGCGCGCATGGAGGTGAACCACATCGTGCCGTGCCGCGGCAGGCACCGCGCGCTGGATTGCGCGCACCATCTCGACAACTTGGAAACGCTCTGCCCGTCGTGTCACAAAGAGCACACGTCGGCGCTTCGCGCGGAATCGGTCGCCGCTCGGCGTGCGGCACCGGTCGCTTTGCCGAGCGCCAAGCGGGCACCGCTGCGCTCGTCGCGCGGAAAAACGAAAACGGTGCGCGCGGGCGCGGTGACTGCCGTGCGGAAGGGGAAACGTAGCGTATGAGCACGACCGCCGAACACGCCGCTTCCATCGAGACCGTCAATCCCGCCACGGGCGAGGCGATTCAGCGCTACGAAGCGCACGATCGCGCGGCGGTCGACGCCCGCTTGGACGCTGCCGTCGCCGCGCAGCGGCGGTGGCGTGAGACATCGTTCGACGAGCGCGGCGAGCGCTTGCGCGCCGCTGCCCGTTCGTTGCGCGAGCGCAAAGGCGAGCTCGCCGAGCTCGCGACGCGCGAGATGGGCAAGCCGATCGCGGAGTCCGAAGCGGAAGTCGAGAAGTGCGCGGTGTCGTGCGACTGGTTCGCCGCCAACGCGCAGCGCTTGCTGGCGAACGAGGAGATCGCGTCGAGCGCGACGCGCAGCTACGTCGCGTTTCGGCCGCTCGGCGTGCTGCTCGCGATCATGCCGTGGAACTTTCCGTACTGGCAGGTGTTCCGCGCCGCCGCGCCCGCGCTGATGGCGGGCAACGTCATCGTGCTCAAGCACGCGTCCAACGTCACGGGCGTCGCGCTGAAGATCGAAGAGATTTTCCGCGCGAGCGGTTTCCCCGACGGGACGTTCACCACGCTGCTCATCGGCAGCAAAGAGATGGAACCGGTCGTGCTCGACGAGCGCGTCGCCGCCGTGACGCTCACCGGCAGCGAAGGCGCGGGCTCGTCGGTCGGCGCTGCGGCCGGCAAAGCGATCAAGAAGACCGTGCTCGAATTGGGCGGCTCCGACTACTTCATCGTGCTCGCCGACGCCGATCTGGAGCAGGCGGCGGAGATCGGCGTGAAGGCGCGCTTCCAGAACACCGGCCAGAGCTGCATTGCGGCGAAGCGGTTCATCGTCGAAGACGCGGTGTACGACGCGTACGTGGATGCGTTCGTGCGCAAGACGAAAGCGCTGAAGGTCGGCGACCCGACGCAGCGCAACACGAAGATCGGCCCCATGGCGCGCGCCGACCTGCGCGACGACCTGGTCGCGCAAGTGCGCGATACCGTCGCAGCGGGCGCGAAGCTGCTCGCGGGCGGCGAGCCCGTCCCCGGCGCGGGCGCGTACTTCGCGCCGACGGTGGTCGGCGACGTGAAGCCCGGCATGCGCATGGCGGTCGAAGAGACGTTCGGGCCGGCGGCGGCGATCATGCGCGCGCGCGACGCGGCACACGCGGTCGAGCTCGCGAACGACTCGCGCTTCGGCTTGGGCGGCAACCTCTGGACGCGAGACATCGCCAAAGCCGAACAGCTCGCCGCGCGGCTGGAGTCCGGCAACTGCTTCATCAACGGGATGACCGCGTCCGATCCGCGGCTGCCGTTCGGCGGCGTGAAGAAGAGCGGCATCGGCCGCGAGCTCTCGGAATTCGGGATCCGCGAGTTCGTCAACGTGCAGACGGTCTGGATTGGGCCCGACACCGCAGCGGGCGGCGCAGGCACGAGCGGCGGGGGCCGTCCGGCGGAGTAGCGCCGGACGAGGGGGTTCGCGCGGGCCCCGCCAAGTGGAGACGACTGCTCGCTTGGCAGCGAAGGGCGCGACACGATGAGCGAAACGATACGAAAACTGTCCGTCCTGGACTCGGCTTTCCTCTTCGCCGAAACCGCGGAATGCCCGATGCACGTCGGCAGCCTGACCATCGTCAAGCTGCCCGACGGCTACGACGGCGATTTCTACGAAGACTTCAAGGCGCGCATCGCGAGCCGGCTGCACCTGGCGAAGAGCCTGCGCTGGAAGCTCGCGCAGACGCCGTTCGACATCGACCGCCCGAGCTGGGTGGAGGACGAGCAGTTCGACCTCAACCGGCACGTCCTGCGCGGCGCGCTGCCTGCGCCGCACGACCGCGACACGGCGCAGCGCTTGGCGGGGTGGCTGCACGCGAAGACGCTCAACCGCGCGCGGCCGCTGTGGGAGATCTACGTTTTCGACGGCATGCCCGGCGGCGAGGCCGCGATCTACTCCAAGATGCACCATGCGCTGATCGACGGCGGCGCGGGCGCGGCGCTCACCGAGATTCTGTACGAGACGTCTGCGGAACCCAGACCGGCCGCGGCGGCGCAGCCGTCCGCGCCGGCGAGCAGCGCTACGGCGCCGCGCAAGCAAGACGTGCGCGACGTGGCGTCGTCGATGTTCGCGGCGTACGCGGAGCTGTGGCGCGCGCCGTACCAGCAGTCCTCGCTGAGCAACCTCGAATTGCCGCGCAGCGGCGGCAGCGATCTCGCGTCGGTGCTGCTGGACGCGACGATTCACGCGGTCGAGTGGCCGTTGCGCGTCGGTGCGAATCTCGGTGAGATCGCCACCGCATATAACGCTGCGCTGGCGAACGCGTTCAAGCCGGACTCGCTCAAGGCGCTGCAGCTGCTGTCCGCGCCGTCGACGCCGATCAACGTCGCGATCTCGTCGGAGCGCAGCTTCGCGGGCGTGACCGTATCGATGGCGCGCGTGAAGAAGATCGCCGCGAAAGCGGGCGGCAAGGTCAACGACGTCGTGCTCGCGCTCTCGAGCGGCGTGCTGCGGCGCTATCTGAACGAGCTTGAAGCGCTGCCGAAGAAGTCCCTCACCGCGTTCGTGCCGATCTCCGCGCGCGAGAAAGGCGATGCCGAGCTCAAGAACCAGGTGTTTGGCATGATCGTCCCGCTCGGGACGGACATCGACGATCCGAAAGCGCGCATGGACGCGATCGTGTCGGCCGCCGCGACGTCGAAGGAGCTGGCGAACCCCTTCCGCTCGCTGATCCCGCACTTCGCCGACATCCCGACGTTCGGCACGCCGATGCTGCTGCAGCTGCTCGCGGTGTACATGGGCCGTTCCCAGCTCGCCAACAGCGTGCCGCCGCCGATGAACGTAGTCGTGTCGAACGTGTTCTTCTCGCGCACGCCGATCTACATCGCGGGCGCGCAGATCGAACATGTCTACCCGATGTCGATCCCCGTGCACGGGCAGGCGCTCAACATCACGGTGCACGGCTACGTCGACGGGCTGGACTTCGGGCTGATGGCCGCGGCCAACGTGATCCCGGACGTCACGCATCTCACCGGGATGCTCACCGCGGAGCTCGACGATCTCGAACGCGCGTACGGATCGGCCGCCTGAACCGTTGACCGCATGAGCGACACGCTGCCGCGCGAAACGCTCGCGCCGATTCCCGGCCGGCCGAAGAAACCGATCGTCGGCAACATGCTGGATGTCAGCGCGTCGGCGCCGATCCAGAACCTCGTCGCGCTCGCGCGCGAGCTCGGACCGATCTTCCAGCTCGACATGATGGGCAAGCCCCTCACCGTCGTGTCCGGCTTCTCGCTCGTCGACGAGCTCAGCGACGAGTCGCGCTTCGACAAGGCGGTAGGCGGCGCGCTGCACCGCGTGCGCACCATCTCCGGCGACGGGCTGTTCACCGCGTTCACCAGCGAGCCGAACTGGTCCAAAGCGCACAACATCCTGCTGCCGAACTTCGGCGACCGCGCCATGCAGGGCTACCACCCGATGATGCTCGACGTCGCGGAGCAGCTGATGCTCAAGTGGGAGCGGCTGAATCCGGACGACGAGATCGATGTCGTCCACGACATGACCGCGCTCACGCTCGATACGATCGGCATCTGCGGCTTCGGCTACCGCTTCAACTCGTTCTACCGCGAGGACAACCACCCGTTCGTCGACGCGATGGTGGATGCGCTGGAAATCTCGATGAGCCAGCGCGGCTTGCCGTTCGAGGAGATCTTCACCCGCCCGCGCCAAGCGCGGCTCGCCGGCGACGCACAATACCTCAACAAAGTCGTCGACCAGATCGTCCACGACCGTAAGGAGGCGCGCGCGGCGCAGGGCGACGAGCCGCAGAAAAAAGACATGCTGGACTACATGCTCGCGGGCGTGGACCGCAAGTCCGGCGAGCGGCTCGACGACACGAACATCCGCTACCAGATCATCACGTTCCTGATCGCCGGCCACGAGACCACCAGCGGCCTGCTCTCGTTCACGACGTACTATCTGCTGAACAACCCCGACGCGCTGGCGAAAGCGTACGACGAAGTCGACCGCGTGCTCGGCACGGACCTGTCGGCGAAGCCGACGATGAAGCAGGTCAACGCGCTGACGTACGTGCAGCAGATCCTCAAGGAGTCGCTGCGCCTGTGGCCGACCGCACCGGCGTTCGCGCTGCGGCCGTACAAGGACGAGGTGATAGGCGGCAAGTACGCGCTCAAAGCGCGCTCGCAGGTCGTCGTGCTGCTGCCCGCGCTGCACCGCGATCCTGCGGTGTGGGGCGAGCGGGCGGAGATTTTCGATCCCGATAATTTCGCGCCGGAACGCGAACGAGCGCGCCCGGTCAACGCGTACAAGCCGTTCGGCAACGGGCAGCGCGCGTGCATCGGGCGACAGTTCGCGATGCAGGAAGCGACGCTGGTCGTCGGCATGATGCTGCAGCGGTTCCGGCTGATCGATCACAACCGGTATCAGCTGCGCCTGAAAGAGACGCTGACGATCAAGCCCGACGGGCTGAAGATGAAGGTGCGGCGGCGCGTGCACAAGTCCGCGGTCGCGGCTGCGGTCGCCACCGAAGCTCCGCCGGCGCGGCGAAACGGTGCTGCGGCGTCCGGTGCTACGGCCGGCGCGGCGCCGGGGCAACTGCCGGTGCACGGCACGCCGCTGCTGGTGCTGTTCGGTTCGAACCTCGGCACGTCGGAGGACGCCGCGCGCCGCGTCGCCGATCTCGCCGCAGCGCAAGGTTTCGACACGCGCGTCGCGTGGCTCGACGACTTCGCCGGAAAGCTTCCGACGGAGGGCGGCGTGCTGATCGTGTGCGCGTCGTACAACGGCGCGCCGCCGGACAACGCCGCGGCGTTCTACCAATGGCTGCAAGACGGTATGGCGCCGGGCTCGCTCGCGGGAGTTCAGTACGCGGTGTTCGGCTGCGGCAACCGCAACTGGGCATCGACGTATCAGGCGGTGCCGCGCTTCATCGACGACAAGCTCGCGGAGTTCGGTGCGCACCGCCTGTTCGCGCGTGGCGAAGGCGACGCGCAGGAAGATCTGGACGGCCAGTTCCGCGCGTGGCGCATCGCGCTCTGGCAGCAGGTTGCCAAGGATTTCGGCGTGACGTTCGACGCCGGCGCGGAGTCCGACACGCGCCCGCGCTACGCGGTCGAGCTGGTGGCGGGACCGCAGGCCAATCCGCTCGCAGCGGTGCACGGCGCGAACGCCATGCGCGTGCTCGCGAACCGTGAGCTGCAGTCGGGCGAGCGCTCGACGCGGCACATCGAGATCGCGCTGCCGGCGGGCGCGAACTACGGCGTCGGCGATCATCTCGGCGTCGTCGCGGAGAATCCGCCGGCGGTGGTCGCACGCGTGCTGCAGCGGTTCGGCTTCGCGGAGGACTCGTACGTCCGTCTGAGCGCGGTGTCGTCACGCCCGGCGACGCTGCCGGTCGATACGCCGGTGTCGCTGGAACGGCTGCTCGCGCATCACGTCGAGCTGCAGCATCCCGCGACGCGCAAGCAGATCGCGACGCTCGCGCAGCACACCGAGTGCCCGAACACGAAGCCGCGCCTGGAAGCGCTGGCGGTCGACGATACGGACGCATCAGCATACAAGACCGAGGTGAAGCGCAAGCGGCGCTCGGTGCTGGACCTGCTCGACGAGAATCCCGCGTGCGAGCTGCCGTTCGAGACGTTCCTGGACATGCTGCCGACGATGACGCCGCGCTATTATTCGATCTCGTCGTCGCCGCTCGCCGCGCCCGATCGGTGCAGCATCACGGTGGGCGTCGTGCGCGAGCCGGCGTGGTCGGGCCACGGCACGTTCGAAGGCGTGGCATCGACGTATTTGGAGCGCCACGCCGGCGAGCGGACGATCGACGCGTTCGTGAAAGACTCGAAGAGCGGCTTCCGGCTGCCGGACGATCCATCGAAGCCGATCGTGATGATCGGTCCGGGTACCGGACTTGCGCCGTTCCGTGGCTTTCTGCAAGAACGTGAAGTCCTCAAGCGCGACGGCAAGTCGCTCGGGCGCGCGATGCTGTTCTTCGGTTGCCGGCACCCGGATCGGGATTATCTGTACCGCGATGAGCTCGAACGGTGGGCGGCGGAGCGGATCGTGGAGCTGCACGTCGCGTTCTCGCGGCTTGGGGACGCGAAGCGGTACGTCCAGCACGACATCGCGCAGCACGCCGACGACGTGTGGTCGGCGATCGCCGGCGACGGCGTGGTGTACGTCTGCGGTGACGGCAGCCGCATGGAACCGGACGTCCGCGCGACGCTCATCGCCCTCTACCGCCGCAAGACGGGCGCCGACGAAGCGGCCGCGAACCGCTGGCTCGAAACGCTGACCGCGAACAAGAGATACAATCTGGACGTATGGGGTTCAACGTGACGTTCGGCCGCGCCGTCGCGCTCGTCATCCTGCTCTTGGTCGGCGTCCTGTGTGGCTCGGCCGTTGCCCGTACGTCTTCAGCTGGCGATCAGGACGCGTCGTCTCAGCGGATTGCGTCGGCCTGGACTCATCTGGCGCAAGGCGAAGCGAAGCGCGCCTATCGTGAGTTCGCTCGCGAGTTGCCTTTCTGGGACGCCTTCATGAGACAAAGCCGCGGATATATCGATTGTGAACGGGGGATGATGATCGCCGCGATCTTCATGCGCGACGATGCACGCGCGAATGCCACGTGGAGGCAGATCAGCGGCGCGACTCTTGAACCGGCTGCGGACCGGCTCGTGTTCGCGGGGCGATGGAACGACGCGTTTCGCGCCTATCGGGATGCAACGCAGGACCTCGCGATGGTGGCTCCGCGAGCACCTGCGCCGGATCGCGTCATCGCAGCCGGCGTGGATCGGGCGCTGCAACGAGACTTCGCGGAGCGATACGAGCGTGGTCACGCCGCGCGGTGGGAGGCGGTCCGTACGATCTCACGGATGAGCAAACGGCATTAGTCGGCCTTGCACGCGCACGCTTGGGCGATTGGACGGGCGCCGAAGCAGCGTGGATTGCAGCGGCCCGAACGACAAGGCTCCTGCCTCAAATGTCGGAGCTGTACGACGGCAACGCCATGGGGCTCTCGATGCTGATGCACTTTCGGTCGCATTTTCCGCGCGGCGATCATGCCTACCGCTGGACGACTGCCGCGCAGCGTAATTGATACGGTCTCCGCAATCACTGCTTGAGAGACCGAACCGATCGTGCGCCGTCACCTTCGTGGGCTTGCTGCCTTGCGCTCGTTTTGTGCGACTCGTGCCTTCACCAGCTTTTTGATAAGCGCGGCGCTCGGGGGCTTGTCGACGGGAAATCGAATGGTTCCTTTCGACGTATCGTACTGCTGGAGCTCGTCGAACTCCGCGATGAGGGTTGCACTCATCGGAAAGAAGCTGCAATGGCGGGAGAACGCGGCGAAAGCGACCAGCGACCCTTTGTATTGGAACGTCGGGATGCCGTAGCTAATCGTCTCCGTGGCCTCCGGCGGCACGGCGGATCGAATCATCGCGCGAATCTTGTTCAGCGTCGTGCGGGCCGGCTCCGGGACGTGCGCGATGTAGTCGTCGTAGTCTTTCGGTTTTTTCATGGCCGCGGGTCTTTCGTCGTGTGTTCGCGTTACATGCTGTTGATCGATTGGCCGCCGTCCACGACGAGCGCTTCGCCGGTCATGAACGAACCTGCGCTCGATGCGAGCAGCAGCAGCGGTCCGGTGAGCTCGTTGAGGTCGCCGATGCGGCGTTGCGGAACGCGCTTGAGCGACGCTTGGGCCCAGTCCGTCGTGAGGAATTCGGCGTTGATCTCCGTCGCGAAATAGCCGGGGCAGAGGGCGTTGACGCGGATTCCGTAGCGCGCGAACTCCCATGCCATACTGCGCGTGAGGTGGATGAGACCCGCCTTGCTCGCCATGTACGGTGCGACGGCGGGCGACACACGGAGCCCCAGGATCGACGCGATGTTGACAATGCTGCCCGGCTTCTTCGCGGCGACCAGCCGCCGCGCAGCCTCGCGCGCCACCAAGAACGGACCGCGCAGGTTTACCTCGACGACGCTGTCCCATTCGTCGGTGTCCATCTGCAGGATCAGATGCGACCCGCTGATGCCCGCGTTGTTCACGACGATGTCGCACAGCATGCCGTCGTTCGCGAGCGTTTCGAAGCCCGCGGCGATCGACGATTCGTCGGTGACGTCCATCGTGAGCGCGCGAGCACGTTCGCCCAGCCGCTCCGCGTGCGCCTCGATGCGATCGGTGCGGCGGGCGGCGAGCACCACCGTGGCGCCGGCGTCGTGCAGCACCTGGGCGAAGTGCCGCCCCAGCCCGCTCGACGCGCCGGTGACCAGCGCGGTTCGGCCGGCGAGCGAGAACAGATCGGTGAGCGCTACGTGATTGGCGATGACGAGTCTCCCGCGAGCAAGAGCTGCGGCACTTGAGTGAAGCCGTAGCTGCTGGTGGTCGTGTCGTAGTCGAAGACCCACACGATGTCGAAGCGAGTTCCGGGCCAGCTCTGCGGGACGGTGGTCTTGTTGCCCACGATCGTGTTGCCGATGTCGGGGATGTCTTCGTGCTGCCAAGCGATGAGCACGTTCCCGGCGCACGCGATCGCGTCTTTGACCATGGTGGCGTAGTCCGAGCTCTTGTTCGAGTCGTCGATCGTCAAGCCGAGTTTCAGCGCGAGCGGATCGAGCGTTTCGTATGGGCGCTTACTGTGCTTCGTGGGGTCGAATTTTGCGGCGAACAACGAGTTCGGGGTATCGAGATTCGGATCTTGGTGCGATCCTCGCGCAGGCGCGAAAAGCGCGGTCAGCGCGCCGGCGCGCTGCCAGCCTTGCACGATCAGCGATTCGGGATCGGCCGTGCCGGCGAGCTCCACGCCTTGGAAGCCCGTTTCAGGTTTCTCCGCATGGCGGATCACCATGATCTTTGGTGCGCTCACGAATGCCTCCGACGTCAACAGCTCAGCGGCCGCTGGCTTCGTGTCTACCGCCGGCTTGCCCTACGTTACCACGTGTCGATGGACGGACGTTTCTTCCCCGTTCGCGCCGGCGGCGACGGCATCGCCCGCACGCCGCGCACGATCCAGTCGCGCGTATCACGCGGGTCGATCACTGCGTCGAGCTCGTTCACCGACGCGACGTGCAGCGCTTTGCCTTGCGCGTACGATTGCGCGACCATCGCATCGAACGCGGCTTGGCGTTCCTGCGGGTTCTCCATCGCCGCGAGCTCTTTGCGGTAGCCCAGGCGCACCGCGCCTTCTAGGCCCATCGGGCCGAACTCGCCGGTCGGCCACGACACCGCGAAGAACGGTTCGCGCAGGCTGCCGGCGGCCATCGCTTGCGCGCCGAGGCCATACGCTTTGCGCAGCGCGACGAAGAACACGGGCACCGTCATGCTCGCCGCCGTGACGAACATCCGGCTGACCCGGCGCACTTGGCCGGTGCGCTCAACGTCGGGGCCCACGTTGAAGCCGGGCGTGTCGCACAGCGAGATCAAAGGCAGATCGAACGCGTCGCAGAGCTGCATGAACCGCGACGCCTTGTCGGCGCCCGGTCCGTCGATCGCGCCGCCCAGGTGCAGCGGGTTGTTCGCGATGAGCCCGAACGGCCGGCCGGCAATGCGCACGAGCGCCGTCACCATCCCGGGCGCGTAGGCTGCTCGCAATTCCAGCACCGAGTCCTCGTCGGCGAGCAACGACACGACCGCGCGCACGTCGTACACGCGTAGACGATTCTCCGGTACGGCGCGGCGCAACGCGCGCTGATCCGTGCACGTCCACTCCGCGATCGCACCTTGGAAATACGACAGGTACTTGCGTGCGAGATCCGTTGCTTTGGCATCGTTTTCGGCGACGACGTCGATGACGCCGTTCGGTGCTTGATCGGACACCGGGCCGATCTCTTCCGGACGATACGTGCCCAAGCCGCCGCCTTCGATCATCGCCGGGCCGCCCATCCCGAGGTTCGCGTCGCGCGTCGCGATGATCACGTCGGAGCAGCCCGCGAAGGCGGCGTTGCCGGCGAAGCAGTACCCGGACACGACGCCGATCACGGGAACCAGACCGCTCAGGCGTGCGTAGCTCGCGAACGTCGGCACCGCGAGGCCGGACGCCCACGTCACGTCGCTGTCGCCGGGCCGCCCGCCGCCGCCTTCGGCGTACATCACCAGCGGCAAGCGGCGCTGCTCGGCGAGGCCCAGCATGCGATCCGTCTTGAGGTGGTTGACGTAGCCTTGCGTGCCCGCGAACACGGTGTAGTCGTACGCCATCGCGGCGCAGCGCGAGCGCTCGTCGTCGAAACGGTCGCCGTTGACGTGACCGATCCCCGTGATGAGGCCGTCGGCCGGGCTCATGCGCTCCAGTTCCGCCGCGTCGCGGCGGCGGCGCTGCGCCGCGAGCGCGAACTCGCCATACTCCAGAAACTCTCCGTCGTCGAACAAGTGCGCGAGCTGCTCGCGCGCGGTGCGGCGGCCCTGCGCGCGGCGTTTGGCGTGCGCGTCGGCGCGCGCTTCGTCGCCGAGCGCTCGGCGCCGCTCGAGCACTTCCGCGAGATCAGCGCGCACCGCGTCGAGGTCGACATCGGTTGCGGCATCCGCCGCTTCTGCGTCGACTTCGGCCGGCTCGACGAACAGCACGGGATCTCCGGCGTCGAGGATCGCACCTGGCTGCGCGGCGATCGCGCGCACGATGCCCGACACATCCGCGGTGAGCACGTGCTCCATCTTCATCGCTTCGAGCAGCGCGAACCGCTGGCCGCGCGCGATGCGCGTGCCGAGCTCGACGTCGATCGTGAGCAGCCGTCCCGGCGTCGGTGCTCGCAGCGCCACCGTGCCCGCCGGGCCCGGTGACGTCGCGTTCGCGGGTGACGTCGCACGCGCGTCCGATGCTGCGGCATCCGAAACGCCGGCGCGCGGCTCGGCGTGCAATGCCGTATCACGGTCGTGCGGCGCGGCGAAATCCTGCGATTCCGCGGCGATGTCGTGCGCTTCGAACGCGAGCTCGCGCGCGTGCTCCGCGACGAAGCGCGTGTACACGTCGTACGCGACGACCTCCGGACGCCGCAGCAGTGCCGTGGCGAACGCGAGATTCGTGGGAACGCCGGCGATGCGGAACTCCTGCAGCGTGCGCGCGGCGAATGCGGCGGCGTGCGCGAAGTCGCCGTCGGGCGCGTGCACGATCACCTTCGCGAGCAGCGAGTCGAAGCTCGCGTTCGTACGGTAGCCGCCGTAGCCGAACGTGTCGACGCGCACGCCCGGGCCCGTCGGCGGCTCGAAGCGCGACAGCGTTCCGCCCGCCGGAACCACCTCGCCGTCGGCGGCGATCGTCTCCAAGTTGACGCGCACCTGCACCGCGATGCCGCGCGGCAGCGGCGGCGGAAGCTGCAGCTCGAGCTGCGCGAGCGTCATGCCTTGCGCGAGGCGCAGTTGCGCGACGACGAGGTCGACACCGGTCACCGCTTCGGTGACGGTGTGCTCGACCTGCAGCCGTGGGTTCGCTTCGATGAACGCGAACGACGCCGTTTCGTTCGCCGCCTCGGTGTCGATCAAGAACTCGAACGTACCGAGGCTGTCGTGTCGCGCCGCGCGCGCCATCGTCAGCGCCGCATCGATGAGCCGCGCGCGCAGCGCCGGCGACAAGCCGGGCGCGGGCGCGACCTCCACGAGCTTCTGATTGCGGCGCTGCAGCGTGCAGTCGCGTTCCCACAGATGCGACACATCGCCGGACGCGTCGCCGGCGATTTGAATTTCCACGTGCCGCGCGCGCCGCACGAAGCGCTCGACGTACAGGCCCGGCCGGCCGAACGCCGCGAGCGCTTCGGCGCGCGCACGCGCGAACGCATCGGCGACGTTCTCGGCGCGCGACACCGCGCGAATGCCGCGCCCGCCGCCGCCCGCAACGGCTTTGATCATCATCGTGCCGCCGTCGCCGAGCGACGCCAAGAACGCGGTCGCGCCGACGATGTCGACTTCCTCGTCGCTGCCCGGCAGCAGCGGCACGTGCAGCGAGCGCGCGAGCGCGCGTGCGCGCGCCTTGTCGCCGAAGAGCTCCAGCACGTCGGGCCGCGGCCCGACGAACGTGAGCCCCGCCTCGATGCACCGCCGCGCAAACTCCGCGTTCTCGCTGAGAAAGCCGTAGCCGGGATGAACGGCATCGCAGCGCGCCGACGTGGCGGCATAGAGCAGCGCATCGATGTCGAGATACGCCACCGGACCCGAGCCCGCCAGCGGCATCGCGTCGTCGGCGATGCGCGCGTGCAGCGACTCCGCATCGTCGCGGGAGAACACCGCGACGCTCGCGATCCCGAGCGCTGCGGCGGCGCGCGCGACGCGAACTGCGATCTCGCCGCGATTCGCGATGAGGAGCCGAGTGATGCTCACGCGGCTAGATCGCGGGCGAAGCGGTGCGATCGATCGTTCGGTACCGCACCCACGCTCCGAGCAAGTCCGCGAAGCCCGGATACAGGAACGGCCACGCGAAGTGCGAGGCGGTTTGCGGGTGGACGACGAGCGTATGCGGTGCGCCGGGCAGCAGCGCGATCGTATAATCCGGGTTCTTCGCCGCGGCGAGCGCGCTGCGCATCGCGCGGATCGACGGTTCGACCGGGATGTGCTCGTCCGCGCCGGCCTGCACGATCAGGACCGGTACGTGAACCCGGCGCCAATAGGTGGCGCCGTCGAAGTTTGCGATCTTCTTGAAGAACGGCCAGAAATACCAGTTCTTTTGAACGCTCAGCACGTCGTGCCAGGGCTCCTTCGGGTGAGAGGCTTGTGCGGCGGCGACCTGCTGCCAGCCCGTTCCGGTCCGCGCGTACTCGATGACGCGAGCGATGAACGTATCGGCGTGCCGCAGCGCATCGCCGCGGACGTGCGCCGCCGTCATGGCATGGTGGAGGCTGGTGATCTCGCTTTTCCATATCGGGATACCCGAACCGGAAACCGCGATCACGAACGCGACGGAGCCGGATCGCGCGGCGATCAGCGGCGCGATCGTCGCGCCTTGGCTATGACCGTGGATGCCGATCTGCTTCGGATCGATATCCGGCCGGGACCGCAGCAGCGCGACGCCGGCGAGTGCATCGCCGGCGAGGTCGTTGAAATCGGACGTCTGCCAGTTTCCGGTCGACCCGCCGGAACCGCGCTTGTCGTAGATGAGCGCCGCGATCCCGCGCCGCGCGAAATAGTCGGCCCAAAACCGGTTTGCACCCCAGCGAATCTCCGGTCCGGAACCTTGGAGGAAGACGATGGCCGGATGGCGCCCGGGCGTGGACGGCACGTACAGCGATCCCGCGAGCGCGACGCTGCCGTTGTGAAACGTCACGTCTTCGGATGCGTATGGCGGCGCTTCGGGAGTGACCTCGTGCAGCGCGAAGGTCCCGCTACCCAACTCTCGATCGCGAAACGTACCGTGCATCTCGCCGTGCGCGATCATCCCGGCAAACACGACGTCGCCGCCGCCGAGCTTGATGCCGATGCGCGGCGCGGAATAGCTGACGGAGTCGAACGGATATTCGAGCACGCGCTGCTGCGCGGACGAGAAGCTTCCTGCGAGCCGGCCCGTGCGCCGCGTGAAATCGAACTCCACCCCCACCGTCGCGCCGGCGTGCGTCATGCCGCCTTTCCAGTGGCCGACGAGCCCGTCGTCGGCTGCGGCGGCGACCGTCCGGAACGCGAGCACGAGGAGCGTTACGATGAGCAGTACCCGAGTGATGGTGCTATCCTCCGGCGTGGCCGCGCGCCGTGCGAACGATGCTGACGCCGCTAGCTATCGTGCCGAAAGTGCTTCCCCCTCGCGGGCGGGGCTTGGCATACAGCCTCTTGCTCGGCCGGTGCCTGGCGCAGCCCGTACGACCAGCCCGCTTGACAAACACAGCATAGTGCTTGGTATACTTAGCGCAGCGGTCCCGCCGCCCCGATCCCCGCCGCGCCAAGCGCGCAAGGAGACCCCCGTGAACGAGACCTACGTCGACACCATCGAGAAGCTCCAGGCGCAAGGCCTCGAGGCCCTCAAGCAGGCCCAGGCGGCCCAGGCTGCGGCCGTCAGCTCGTTCCGCGAGCTCATCACCAACGCCACCAGCAAGCTCCCCGGCGCGCAGACCTTCAAGAACATCCCGACCGTCGTGTCGCAGGTCAGCGAGCTCAACTCGGCGTTCGCCGTGAAGCTCATCGAGCAGCAGAACGAGTACGTGAACCAGCTCGTGAGCCTGCTCAAGTCCGCCCAGGCCGAGACCCCGGCCGCGGAAGGCACCGCCGAAAAGGCGTAAGCCATGATCGACGCGGGCGCGGGCCCCAAGCGCGCCCGCCTGCGGCAGATGAAGACGATCGCCACGGGCCTGCTGGCCGTGATGGCGGTCGTTTTCGTGATCGCGTCGCGCTTCGTGCCCGCGCACCCGTGGCTCGCCTGGGTGCAAGCGTTCAGTGAAGCGGCGCTCATCGGCGGGCTCGCCGACTGGTTCGCCGTCGTCGCACTGTTCCGCCACCCCGGCGGCGTGCCGTTGCCGCACACCGCGATCGTCCCGAACAACAAAGACCGCATCGGCACGCAGCTCGGCATCTTCGTCGAACAGAATTTTCTCACGCCGACGCTCATCGCGTCGAAGCTGCGCGAGCTCGGCCTTGCGGCGTACGCGCTGCGATGGTTTGCCGTATCGCGCAATGTTGCGGCGCTGTTCGCGAACGTGCGCGGGCTCGTGCCGCAACTGCTCGACGCGGTCGACGACGACGACATCCGCGCCGTCGTCCGCAAGGTCGTCGCCGACGAGGTCGCGCACGTCGACTTGTCGCGCGCGACGGGCGGCGTGCTGGAGATCATCACCGCCGACGGCGCGCACCAGCGTGTGCTCGCGCGCATCCTGCCGGTGCTCGCGGGCTGGCTGGACGGCCAGCGCCCCGAGATCAAGCGCCGCTTCGCAAAGCGCTCGCTGCTCACGCCGGGCTTCGTCGACGCCTACATCGTGAACCGCTTCGTCGACGGCATGGTCGATCTCGTCGACGAAGTCGCGCGCACGCCCGATCATCCGATGCGGCGCGAGTTCGACGCGTACGTTCGCGACTTCGCGGTGCGCCTGCGCGACGACCCGGAGATGCAAGCGCAGGCGGAGCGCCTGAAAACCGCGATTCTGGAGGGCGCCGAACTGGATCAGCTCATTACGGCTGGCTGGAGCGCGCTGCGCGCACGGCTGGAGCGCCCGCCGTCGGATTCGCCGGAATCAACCGGCTTGCGTTTCGCGGAGATCGCGTCGCGTATCGCCCGCGAAATGCTGGACGATCCCGCGCTCGTGGAGCGCCTCAACGTGCGCCTGTGCGACATCGCGGAGTCGGTGCTCGCACGCTTTCAGCAGCAGTTCTCCGCGCTGATCACCGAAATCGTGCAGCGCTGGGACGCCGACGAGATTAGCCAAAAGATTGAGACCGAACTGGGTCCTGACCTACAGTTCGTTCGCCTCAATGGCAGCATCGTCGGCGGCTGCGCCGGCGTGGTGTTGCACGCGGCCCTCGTGGTGAGCGGCGCCGCGTAAGCGGCGCCACGCGCTCACCGTCTATTTGTACGAAACCGTCTCGTGCAGAAAAGTTGCGTTGGAGGAATGCGACGGATTCATCGATCCATTTCAAAGTGCTGGAAGGTTTGAATGCCTCGGTGATCGTGGGATGGTGAAGATTTGCAGCGTGCAACCGGCTGTTTCCAATAATGCGCCGGGTTTGTTCAGGAGAAGTTACTTTCGCGTATGAGGCGCTCGATTTTCGCGTCGTTGATTTTCTTGAGTGCAGCGAACGGGATCCAGCGCGAATGCGCTGCCGCCGCGCGCAATCGTCTACAATCTGCGCCGGCTGATCTACCTCGCCGTTACGACGGGGCTCGACCCCCCGTTCCTCAACGAGTACACGAAGGCGCTCATCGCGGACATCGGCAGAGACAAGCGCGGAAGAACGCCGGGTAAACCGTATGCGTACGGAAAGCGCCCGCCAAACCGGCGGGTTCTTTCGCCATGGGGGCGTAGGCATGAACCCCTTCCGCGGCCGCGAAGTGGACCGCCATGCCCGAGGAGCCGCAGTTCCCGATCGACAAGGCGAAGAAAAGCATCCGCGCGCTGAACAGCGTGGTCGAGACGCTGTTACGGAACCAGTCTTACCGCGTGGTGGTCGTCCGCGACGTGCAATCCGAACGGACCATGAAGCCGCTCGCGGCGGTGTTCGTCGCGGGCAACGAAACCTTCGACGGCCTGATCCGTCCGCTCGCCCGCGACGTTTACGTGAATCTTCAGGGCGCGCTGGACGCGGCGATCCGCGCGAAAGTCAAGGAAAAGGGTGCGGACGTCGGGGGCGTCCGCTTCCCGACCATCGACCGTCCGGGCGACCTTGAGACGGCCGTCAGAGCGGCAAGCGTCAACCGCGCGGGCCCCCAGGTCGAGCGGTTCATCCGCGAACTGCACGCGTATCCGACCGGGCCGGGCGAGGACGTCTGGGCGGCGTACCGACTCGGGGTCAATCTGTCCCAACGCCAGGACGGCGCGTTCCTGACGTACATGGTCACCGTTCGCGGAATGAAGGGCGCGTCAGGCGGGGCCGCGATCCCCGACATCGTGCGGCAGCCGGTGAGGAGCGGCGCTAAGCTCGCGAGTCCGCTCCCCGAAGAACACTACGAACTCGGCATCGACATCAAGCCGGACGAGGTCACTATTGCCCTGCTGGAAGGAGACACGCTCAACGCCTTCCCGCTTCTCGAAGCCGCGAATAAAAGCGCCGTGGCCGTATCCCGCGTGCTGGACGGCATCCGCGATCTCTGACTATAAGGCCACGGTTGGTTTTTCAGACGGCGCTTGCGGATAGCTGCCGAGCGACGTTAGGCAGAAAAACAGTAGGAAGCGGAATCACCTCGCTGCAGTTGCGCTTGACATACCCTTGTGTTTTATCCGGCCTTACACTGTGCCTCGGATGTTCTCTATAGTGCGCTAGCGCGGGCATTGCCTTATTGCTCTACACCTTCCGGCGACGATTACCACAGCCGAGAATCGCTCATCGGGTAGTCGGCCCCTTTCCACGCGGCCTTGTATTGTTGCTCAATCCGACTCCATGACGGATTGCCAAGCGCCCTTACCGCTCGCGCGAGACCGTACAGCGAGCGGCCATTAAGCGGATGGAGCTGCAGATCAGCCGTGAAGGCTGCCCGAGCGTCGCGGAAGTTCTTCATCGCGAGCAGCGCACCGCCCAGTGATTGTCTCGACGGATGGACCCACTGTGGCGGCTCGTCGTACACGAGCGCATCCTCGTACGTTACCGCAAGCTTAAGGTGCTCGATGGTTGGGTCCAGCTTCCCCTCCGCCCATGCGATGCGGGCAAGCAAAGTTTCGTTTGCAATAGCGAGCACGGCGGCGGCACTGTTGTTGCCCCAACTTGTCGGACCGGGTGCAGTGATGAGCTCTTTCTCCGAAATAAATCCGTTGTATTCGGCCTTCGCGCTCTTCACATCTCCGGTCGCGGCATGCGCCATACCACGGCCCCAACGCCAGGTCGCACGCAGGATACGGCAGCCAGTCTCGCGTGTAAACGGCGGCTGCACGTAACACGAGGTTGGCGGCTCCGGCTCGCGCAGCATGGCCTTCCAATCGCCGTTAGCGACGAGCGTCATCAACGGCGCCGTCGCGTACCGCTGCAATTCCGGCTCGTTTGCAATAAAGTGCTGCGCATGCTCTCGCGTTTCACGTGCGTTTTTCAGTGCGGCCGCGGATTTGCCTGCAAAGATCGCGGCCACCGAGCGGAAGAATAAATTGTGCGCACCATAATGGCCGTAGTAGAGCTGCAAGCAATTAGGATTTTTGGCGTAATGCTCATACGTCCCGACGCACGGCGCGGCATACTGCGCTTTGTCGACCGCAATCGCCGTCCCATTAACCCGGAAAGCTGCCTCGTACTTACCGACGAGCATATACGTGTGCGACGGCATGTGCAGCAGGTGCCCGGAACCCGGCACGAGCGTGCGAAGCAGGTCGGCACTGGTGGTCGAGCTACTTGGCGCGGGCCCAGCCTCGACGGTATGAATCCAAAAATGATTCGCGCCGACAGCAATAGGTGCGTGCGCCATCGACAGGCGGAGCACGCGCTCAAGCGCGGGCGTATCAATCGCGGGCTGCTTTGCCACGTTGAATAACCCCCACGGCCGAAGATCCATCAAGCTCTCCGCGTATAGCGCGCCGACATTCTCGTTGGGATTGAATCGGTCCCACGCCGTCCGCATGGCGACAGCATAGTCTGACGGCCCCATTTGCGCCTCCGCGTATCGCAGGCGCAACGCATGAGTCAGATCTAACTCGAGTAGTGTTATCTTGCCGGCCTTAAACTGGCTTTCGGCGAGCGTCGCGGCGGCGGTGCTCTCACGTGATGCTAGCTTGCCGCACGGTTCGCTCATGGCGATGTTGATATTCGGGCCCGCCGCAAGCGCAATGCCCCACGACGCCATCGCAAATGTTGGATCGAGCGACTTGGCCTTCCGAAAGGCCCTCATGGCGTCTTCGTAATTGAAGCCGTAGACTTGCGTGACCCCCTGGTCGAAATACGCTTGGGCAATGTGGTTCGCAGTCGACACCTTCCAGTGGACGCCACGAATGCTTTTGTCCAGTTTCGGCTCAGCGTACACCTTCTCGCATGGAGATACGGGGAGCGCAATTTGACTGCTTAACGTAGGCGACATCAAGTCCACCGAAGATCGCCCTAATGCTATTGCCGAAGGCGACGCATTCCCAGACCCGAGCACTGTTGCTTTGCTGATAAGCGGGACGATAATCCCTGGCGCGATCCCGTACGAAATGACGAATGCCTCAGCCACTCTAACCGCCACGAGAATGATACTCCAAAGAAATAGTACTTTGATCGCGCGGTGGCTCAGTACGGACTTCTCGATGATACCGCGCTGTAGTGCGGCGAGTGAAATCCCGATCGCTCCGAAAACGGCCTTTGTCGTTGCCCTTGGGTAATACGGCCAGCTCGTTTCTAGAACGGTGGCATCTGGCGCGACGGTATAGTCCAATGGTGCAAACGCATTGAGTAACAGCTTCAATGGCCACAGATAGCCAAGTGCTACGACAAGATCTAAAACCGACTCCCCTTTGCCGATTGCAAGACCGAGGGCGGCCAGCGTTCCGGCCAGGAGCACGCCCACTCTGGCCTCGACCCTCTGAAGACTGGAGTAGGTAACAGTCCGTCGATCGACGAGCATCCGTAACGGCGTCTCAAAGTCGTCGTCCGGCACCGCGAGCGGCTCTTGAGGCAAGTCTTTCTTCAGCTCAGTGTCGCGCCGACGACCACGCTCGAAATGCCTACCGGCGAACTCGAGGGCCCGCGCAATCAGTTGAAGGATAACTATCTCGGATGAGGTGGACGATCGTTTTCGCGAACAGGAACGCTAATAGTTTGCGCCGTTGGTGGAGGAGGTGGCGGCGTTTGCGGATTCTGATTGCTCATGGCTTTCCTCGCCTCAATTTGTCCAGCTGGGGACTAAGACCGTCATCGTCACTTGCGGTTTCCTCGACCAAGAATGCTGCAGCGATCGGACGTGGCGGTACAACCGGCAGAGATTCATGCCCGTGCGGCCGTGCCGGGTCCCGGACGTTTTCGTTGCCATCACCTCGATCTGATGCCATCGTAGGTTTCTTTTCGGCTTCCGCGTCGATCACCTTGAAATGCCGTCCACCGGGTCAAGTCGAACGCAAATGCGCCGAGTCTACAAGCGCGGCGGGATACATAAGAAACCGCTTATCGGCGACCATCGCGCTCCATAGTGGTTCAGACGCACCAGAATCGGGTGTGCCGGACGTATGGCACTCTAATGTATCATGACGGCCGGCAGGCATGCCCGTGCTATAGTGCGGACATCTCCCGGCGTCGGTCGCAGAGAAATCCCGAAACCGCTCCAGTGCCCCCAAATGTCGCCATTTGTTGGCGATCGGCATGTCATTCGACGGGTGATTACAAGGGGCAATCAAAGCGCAACGGCTCATCAGGCAGTCGCGTCTTTCCGCAAAAACGTTGCCCACACGTTGCGTACAAGCGTAGCCACCTCCGCGTGCACCGGTAGGTTCTTTGCGGCGCGCTGCGCCTTCCATCACGATGCGCACCGCGAGATCGACGAACTCATCATGCGAGCGGGTCGTCCCGATGAAGCGGTCATCTTCCATTCGTTATTACGCGCTCCGTTTCGCCGGCGACTCGCTCGATCTACCAAAGCGGCCGCGCGCAGTTCAGATTGCACGACTCGGCGTAGACGTTCAACTGACCTAATGCCGAATCGGGTGATTGTTGCCTAGATTCCTGGGGCATTCTTGTGGGTACTCATGAGGTGTTCATCGGTTATCTCGACGTTGCCGCCGCTCGGCGCTTTGCAGATAAAGCGCATACATCACTTGCTCGCTGCACCTGCCGATGCTATAATCTAGCTACGCGCTAATGCGCAAACATAAGCGACTCGGCCGGTGCTAGAACACCGACCGAGTCCGTCACCCGATGGTTGGAGCCCACCGAATGACAAGCACCCGATTCGACGCGCTCGCGTCGAAAACCCGGCCGCGCCGCCGAGGCGCCAGCCCGCACACCAACCGCGGCGGGGTCGCGTTCCACATCGTCCGCGTCGTCTGGCTCACCGCACTATTTGCCCGGCGGGAGTCGGTGACCATCGCGGACTACCGGCGCCGGTTCGGCGTCTCGCTGCGGTCGTTTCGCCGCGATGTCGCGCTGCTGCGGCAAGCCGGCTTCTACCTCGAGACGACGGCGGCAAACAATTACCGCATGCTCTGCTTCGACCGTGATTCCGATGCGCCGTAGCACCTACATGGATGCGCCTCGGCTCGTTCGACTCGCCTGGATCGCCGCGCACCTCCTTCGGCATGATTCGGTGAATCTTGCCGACTATCAGCGCCGTTTCGACATGTCGGCATACACGTTCCGTTACGAGCTCAGGATCGTGAAAGAAGCCGACCGGACGTTTCGGTTCTACTTCTACCTCTTGGGCAGCTTGATGATCTTCCAATGGCTCACGGGGCGACCGTAGTATGAAGGACGCCGTACCGTTTAGAGCTCCTACGAAGTTTACCGAGTTCGGCATCGACTGGACGCAAGCTGCGCGCAGCGAGTCCGAGCGATCGCTGCGCGAAGCGTTTCTGACCTACGAGTTGTCGTGCGGCCCCAACGGCTTGGTATCCGTCCTGCTGTTGGCCATGGTGTCCCGGCGACAAGGATCGGTGGCCGAAGATCTTCAGGCCGCCGCGAACCACGCCGAGATCCTGTTAGGGATCAAGCTGCGCAAACACCAAGTCGATGCGTTAGACGCCGTCCACGACTATCTCACGCACGGCGGCATGGTATGGTGACCGACCGCTTATCGTGAACGTCGTGGAGGCTTGGGAACCCTCTTGCGCGGGTGCGTGCCCACGACGAGGATCCTGGTCCTTGGCGAATGTCCGGCGAAGAGGCGAGCATGCAAGTCCCCATTCCCGGCCGAATGAGCGTAGCCGATTTCGAGACTCTCCTGGAGCGGTCCGTCGACAAGCTGGAGCTCCTCGAAGGCGAAGTCCTCGCCTTCGCCCGCGGCCCGGTCGCCCATGGGATCTTGTGCACGCGTTTGGTCGCCGCCGTGAACGCCGCGACGATCCCGCCTTGCCAAACGTTCACGTCCGACGTCGCCGTCCGCGCCGAAAGCCGGGCCAGCTATATGTTTCCGGACGTTTCGCATACCTGCGAGCCTCTGGACCCCAGTGCAACGGCGATCATCGCGCCGGACCTCGTCATCGAAGTGATCTCGCCGGAAAGCAAGAACCGTGACCGCAGCGAGAAGCTTGACGCCTATCGCAGCATCCCGAGCGTCATGGAGTACGTGCTGGTCGATTCATGCCGCGTCTGGGTCTGCGTGTACCGGCGCATGCCGGGTAGCGTTTGGACCGACGCTGTCTACGGGATCGACGAGACCGTCGACATCCACACGGTCGGCATCAGCATCCCGGTCGTGGAATTGTACGCCGGAACGGGCCGGCTGTTGAGCCCGGAGCGTTCATAACGACGCAGCGGCGACGGGAATGCACGGCATGCGGCTGAGAGTCGTGACCCGCGCGAACTCTCTGAGCTAGCGGCCCGCTCCGTATGCGATCGCGAACGGGCCCGTGCGCGCGAACGGCGTGAACGTGTTCTCCGGCTGCGCCAGGCGGTCGGCGACCGCCCACAGCACCGGCGCGTTGCCACCGAGGCCGATGTGGCTCGCGCCGATCACTTCGATGTTCTCGGTGCGCGCGTTCGTTTTCAGCACCGATGAGCGCCACGTTACGACGCCGTCGACCTTGGACCAGATCGACGTGGACGGCATCGGCAGATCGCCGGCGAGCGCGTCGAGCTCGTGCTGCGAGCTCGTGTCCCACGGGCCTTCGCCGCTGACGAACTCGTACACGTCGCTGATGTTGCTCGCGTTGGGATTGCGCGAGAACGGGCTACCCAGCGTGATCACGGAGCGCACCGCGTCCGGCATTGCGAGCGCAAGATCGCGCGCGTACACGCCGCCCAGGCTCCAGCCGACGACGGTGACTTTCTTGCCGGTCTTCTCGTGGATCGTGCGCAGCCGGTCGCGCAGCTTCGCGCGCATGCGCGTCACGCCGCCGAGGTTGCGGCCCAGTTCCCAGCCGTACGTCTCGTAGCCGAGCGTCGTCAGGAAGCGGCGCAGCAGGCTCGTCGAGACGTCGCTGACGAGGAAGCCCGGGAGCACGAGCACGGGGTGCCCGTCCCCGCGCGGTGCCGTCATCAGCAGCGGCGACGCTGCGAGCGAGAAGCCGATCTCCCAGAACGCACGGTACTCCGCGAGCCACAGCAGCCTCGACGGGGGACGGAGCCCTCGGTGGCTCGGCGCCGTTGAACCGGCGAAATTCCAGCTAGCTGCCGTCATGCGTTGAAAACCGTTCTCATCATGATGATCGTTCCCCGGCGGTCTTTGCGCTAACCGCAGTACGCGCACGCTTGCCTTCGCCAAGCGAGCGCATTCGCACTCTTTTCTATCGGCAAATGGAGCTTACGGCCGGTTGCGCCCGAGTCGGTCGTGGCTCGACACCCAGTCGCCGTGGAGGATCGCGCCGGTCAGCGACGTCTCGCCGGCGAGCACGACGGCGGCGCAGATCTCGGCGAATTTGTCCGCTTTGCCGCTGCCGTAGCAGCCGAGCATCTCCAGGCACTCGCGCTGCGTCGCAAGACCCGTGCCGCCGCCGTACGTCGCGACGATCAGCGACGTGAGCGTGATCGACCAGTAGTAGTCCTGGTTCGGCAGCAGCTGCGTGTACGTCACCGCCGCGTGCGACTCGGCGATGTTGGCGACGTCCTGACCGGTCGCGATGAACATCGCCGTCAAACCGTTGGCCGCGTGCGCGCCGTTGTTCGCGGCGCCGACCAAGAACGCGCCCGACATCGAGATCTGCCGGTGGTGGAACAGCTCCACGGTGTCGACGCCCATCAAGCGCTGGAAGACGTCGCGCTTGATGACGGCTTCGGCGACGACGCGCTTGCCGCGCGTGAGCAGCATGTTGATCTGCGAGTGCTTCTTGTCGGTGTCGATGTTGCCCGAGAGCAAGTAGCGCATGTTCTCGCGGCCGGGAGCATTGGCCATGATCCACTCGCACGCGGCGAGCGTCGCTTTGCCCGTCATGTTCTGGCCTGCGGCGTCGCCGGTCGTGTAGTTCATGCGCAGGTAGCGCAGCGGTCCGAGCGCGTACTGGCCGATGTTCTGCAGCTTGCCCGAGCGCGTGGTCGTCTCCGCGGCGGCTTTGATCTCATCGAAGTGCTCGCCGATCCACACGCCGAGCTCGCGCGCCGCGAGCGCGTCCTCGCAGATGAACACGGGGGCGCGCTGCATCGAGTGGTCAACCACCGTCGTCTTCACTCCGCCGCACTCGCTCAACAGGCGCATCCCGCGGTTGTAGCTTGCGACGAGCGTGCCTTCCGTCGTCGCGAGCGGGACGTAGAAATCACCCTGCGCGTGCTCACCGTTGATGCGCAGCGGGCCCGCGATGCCCAGCGGCACCTGCGCGACGCCCGTGAAGTTCTCGACGTTGCCGCGCAGCACGCCCGGATCGAAGGAGTAGTGCCCGACGTGCGAGATGTCCGCACCGGTCTGCTCGCGCACGAAGTCGCGCCGCACCGCGGCCTGCTGGTCGGTGTAGTCGTCCGTCGTGTTGCGCGGAATCTTCGGCGACGACGCCGGTCCGTTGGCGCTCATGTGACCTCGATTCCCTCGGACGACAGCCCGTACGCGGCCGCGCGGGTGCGAAAGCGCTCGACGTCCAGGCTCAAGATCACCAGGTCGTGCTTGATGCCGTCACCGTCCTTGACGTGATCGCGCAGCAGCCCTTCGGCGCGGTAGCCCATCGTCTCGAACACGGTCACGGCGCCGATCTGATCGGGCGTCATGTGCGCGACGAGCTTCTCGGTCCCCGTCGACACCGCGAGCTCGCCGGCCGCCGCGCTGAGCACGCGCCCGAGGCCCTGGCCGCGCGCGGCGCGCGCAACCACGACGCGCAGCTCCGCGACGTGCGGCGACCAGGAGAGCGGGTCGCGCACGATGGTTGCGCAGCCGATCACCGACGCGCCGCGTAAGGCCAGCAGCGTGGTCATCGCGCCGCGCTCGATCTCGCGCACCCACGCGCCGAGCACCTTCGGATGCGTGATGTCGCGCGGCAGAAACAGCAGGTCGTGCGACGGCAGCTCGCACGCGAACGCCAGTACCGCCGCTTCGTCGCCGGCGCGCATGAAGCGCAGCTCCACGTCGCCGCCGCCGGCTGCGACGGTGCGCGGATACGCGCCGGTGCCGGTCCCCGCCGCGCTCATACGGAGCGCACCGCGAGCCACGCGTCGAGCCGCGGCCACAAGCGCTTCACGGCGTTCGCGCCCGCGACGAGGCTCACGTGTCCGCCCTTGAGCACGATCTCTTGCTTGTCGGTGGAGCCGACGAGCTCGAGCAGCGGCTTCGCCGCGTCGTACGGGACGATGTGATCGTGCTCGGCCATCGCGTGCAGCAGCGGCGCCGTGATGTTGCGCAGATCGGCGCGCTTGCCGCCCACGACGAGCTCGTTGCGGTGCAAGCGGTTCTCCCAGATCAGCTCTTTGATCGTTTCGCGAAAGTATTCGCCGGCGAGCGGCAGCGTGTCGGTGGACCAGCGCTCGAACGCGCGGTACGAGCGCACGAACGCCTCGTCCCACATGTTCTCCCATAGCTGCACCTGGCCGGCGATGCGCGTGGCGGGACGCAGCATCTCGAACGAGGTGAAGATCAGCTCCGAGGGCACGTTGCCGGTGGCGTCGACGAGCTTGTCGACGTCGAAGTAGCGGCGGTCGGACCACTTCGCGAACAGCTCCATCTTGCTGAAGTCGATCGGCGTGGTGAAGCACACGAGGTTGGTGATGCGGTCCTGCGGGTGCAGTGCGGCGTAGATCACCGACAGCACGCCGCCCATGCAGTAGCCCAGCACGGTGATGTCGTCGACGCCGCTGTCGTCGCGCACGAGCTGCACGCACTCGGGGATGAACCGCATCGTGTAGTCTTCGAAGCGCAAGCCGCTGTCCGCGGCGACCGGCGGGCTCCAGTCGATCAGGTAGACGTCGTAGCCTTGGCGCAGGAAATACTCGACGAAGCTCTGTCCGGCGGTGAGGTCGAGGATGTAGCCGCGGTTGCTCGTCGCCATCACGATGAGGATCGGGACGCGGTAGATCTCGTCCGCGAGCGGGCGGTAGTGGTAGAGATGCAGCGTGCCCCGATCGAGCAGCACATCTTTGGGCGTCGGGCCGACGGCCGGCGCCGGCGAAGCCAGGTACTCGAGGCCTTTGAGGCTGCGCTGGATCGCGCGCTGAACCTCGTCCTGAATTCGCTCGGCGGTCGGGTTCACGTCGTTCGAACGCTCAGGACCCGGCGGCGGGCGGGGTCTTCGTGCGCGGCGGGCGCGGGCGCGCCGGCGGCGCGGCGGGCACGGTCGCCGTCGCAACCGCGTCGGCACGCGGTGCGTCGGCGATGCGCTGCAGCAGCTCCGCGATGCGGTCGAGGCGCGCTTCCACGCCGCCGATGCGCTCGCCGATCGCGAGCACTTCCGCACGGCTCGGCAAGTTCGCGTTGGCAAGATACGTCGCCATGAACTGCTTCATCGTCTCTTGCAGCTTGAGCATGCCGCCCATCGTGCTGTTCACGTTGCTGCTGTACTCGTCCGTCGCCATGGTCTTGTTCGCGAGCGCGTTGACGTTCGTCTCCCATTGCGCGAGCATGTCGCGCCACAGCGCCATCGGATCCGGCGTCTTGTCCTTGTCCGCCACGATCAGACCTGCGCCGTCTCGCCGGCGCGGCGCTTCGCTTCTTCGTCGTACAGCGCGGTCTTGAGGATCTTGCCGACCGCCGTCTTCGGCAGCGTCTCGCGGAACTCGACCAGCGACACCATCTCGTGCTTGCCGAGTTTGTCACGCAGGAAGATCTTCAGCTCGTCGATCGTGAACGGCTGCGCGCCCTTCTTGAGCGCGATGAACGCTTTGGGCGCCTGGCCGCGGTACTCATCGGGGATGCCGATGACCGACACTTCCGCGACGTCGGGATGCGTGTAGATCGCCTCTTCGATGTTGCGCGGATAGACGTTGAACCCGCCGCACAGCAGCATGTCCTTGATGCGGTCGACGATGAACACGAAGCCGTCCTCGTCCATGTACGCGACGTCGCCGGTGCGGAAAAATCCGTCGGCCGTCATGCCGTCCGCCGTCGCCTGCGGGTTCTTCCAGTAGCCCTTCATCACGTTCGGACCTTGGATGCAGATCTCGCCGCGATCGCCCAGCGGCACGTAGGTGTTGGGATCCTGCACGCTCGCGAACTTCAGCATCACCTGCGGGACGGGGATGCCGCACGAGCCGCCCTTGCGCATTCCGCGCATCGGCGTGAACGTGCCCGACGGCGACGTCTCCGTCATGCCCCAGCCTTCGTTGACTTCGGCACCGGTGACGGCGCGGAATTGCGTCTGCACTTCGACCGGCAGCGGCGCGCCGCCGGACGCGCAGTATTTCAGCGACGTCAGGTCGACCTGGCCGAGCCCCGGATACGACAGCAGGGCGGTGAACATCGTCGGTACGCCCATGAAAACCGTGATCTTTTTCTCGGCGAGGTCTTTGATCACGGCTTCGAGGTCGAAGCGGATGTGAATCACCTGCTCCGCGCCCAGCCGCATGCACAGCAGCATGCACGCGCTGAGCGAGTAGATGTGGAACAGCGGCAGCACCAGCAGCGAGCGCTCGTGGCCCGCCGCGAGCACGGGCGGGTCGAGCCGCGTCGTCTCGAGATACTGGCTCGTCGCCGCCGTGAGGTTGGCGTGCGTGAGCATCGCGCCTTTGGGCAACCCCGTCGTGCCGCCGGTGTACTGCAGCACGGCGATCGTCTCGGCCGGATCGCCGAACGGGTGCTGCTCGTACGCGCCGTCGTTGGCGAGCAGCACCGTGAACGCGACGCGCGCATCGTTGCCCGACACGGCGCCGTCCGCCGCGCCGCCGTCCGCCGCTGCGCCATACTCCGGGAAACCCGCCAGGTCGTTGAGGCTCGCGACGACCAGCGTCCGCAGCCCCGCGTGTCCGACGAGCGCTTCCATCTGCGGCAGCAGCGTGGGCAAATCGAGCGTGACGAGGATCTGCGTCTCGCTGTCCTCGACTTTGTGCGCGAGCACTTGCGCGGCGTCGAGCGGCGAGTAGTTCACCACCGTTCCGCCCGCCTTGAGCACGCCAAAGAACGCTACCAGATAATGCGGCGTGTTCGGCAGATACAGCCCGACGTGCACGCCCGGCCGCACGCCCAGCTGCTGAAAGCCCTTGGCCGCGCGGTTCGCGAGCGCGCGCAGTTGGCGATACGTCGCGCGCCGCCCCATGAACTCCAGCGCGGGCCGGTCCGCGAACTGCTCCGCCGCGGTGTCGAGGATCTCGTACACGGGCCCCAGCGCGAGCGGCGCGTCCCAGCGCGCGGGCGAGGGATACGATGCGATCCAAGGCGTGTCGGTCATCGGTGCTCCTGGGCGTGCGCGGCGACGGCGATCATAGAAGGTGGACGGCCAGACTTCGCGCGGAAGGCGGCGGCCCATTTCTTTGACCCTGCTTGCCGAGGGTCAGAGCGCGGTGAGCGTCCAGCGCACCGTCGTCGTGACGTCGCCGCCCGTTGCGTGCGTCGTCGACGCATCGCTGCCGCGCGCCAGGATCAGGCGCCCGCCGCGGAACGTCGATTCGACGTGGAGGTTGACCGTCGCCGGGACGGTGCGTTGCTGCAAGGCCGAACCGGCGCTCTGAGCGCTCCCGTTTTGGCCGCCGCGCCGCCCGCGCCCGCCGCCGTACACACCGCCGCCTTGGCCGCCACCACCCTGGCTGCCCTGGCCGCCGCCCGGAAAGAGCACGCCACCGCCGCGCTGACCGCCGGGGATACCGCCGCGTTGGTCGCCGCCCGCACCGCCGCGCTGGTCGCCGTCGCCGCTGCCCGTTCCACTGCCGCTGCGCGGCTGCGTTGCAACGTTGTCGCGCGCGGCGGCGATCTGCACGTCGCCGCTGCCGTCGGCGATGAGCGTCGTTTCGGTCCCGCGAGCCTCGCCGGCGCGCGCCGTCATCGTAATGCTGCTGCTTTCCGAGGATTCGACGGCTGCCGCGAACGGCCAGCTCCGCGCGTTCGCGCCCGCCGCCGGACGCGACGCAAGCAGCGCGGCCAGAACGCGCACGCTTTGCGGGATCGCTGGGCGCGCCTCACGGACCGGCGCGGCGAATCCGCCGCCGCCGTAGCCGTAGCCGGACCCGGACGCGCCGCGCGAATCGCCCGGGAGTCCGCCCCAGCGGCCGGTCCAACGGAATATCGGTTGCGTCCGCGCCGCCACCGGTTCGGCCCGCGCCTTCGCCGCCGGGGCCGCCCGGCGTCCGTGCGCCGGCCGGGTCCGCGCGCAGCGTGCCGTCTCTGCCGAGCCGCGCGACGACGGCCGTCGCCGGCCCTTCGTCGGGCGTCACCGTCACCGTCACGCGGTCGTTCACGACGCGCGTCAGCGTCACGACCGCGCGCGTGCTCGTCATTCCGCGCGCGCCGGTCTCGACCGCGTCGTAATGGTACGAAACGCTGCTGCCGACGTGCGCGGGCACCAGCGAAGGGATCGGTGGAGGCGCGAGCGCGGCCGTTGCGACGCCGGCGGCGGAAACGGTCAGCGCTGCGGACATCGCCGCCGCTCCAAACACGGAGGCGAAAACGTTCATCCCGATAGACTCGCAGTCGTTCCTGACAGCCATATGAGAGTCGTCCCCAGCGCCTCGTCAGGGTAGTCGCGTAGGCTCCGGGGTCGGTGGGCGAATCGCAGTCGGTCGGCCCCTGGGCGGTGCAGTGGCACGCGCACACGCGCCGCTTGCACGAGCTCGAGCAGCAGCTCGCGCGCGATCCCGGCGCGGACGTGCGGCTGTGGCTGGAGCGCGCGACCGTCTGCGAAGCGCTGGGCCTGCACGACGACGCAAAGCGCGCATACCTCGACGTGCTCGTGCGCGATCCGTCACATTACGACGCCATGATGGGCCTCGGCGAGCTGTTCGCGCGCATCGGGGACGCGAACGGTGGCGGGGTCTTTTTCGCGGAAGCGGTGCTGCGGCACCCAGAACGTGCGCTCCCACGCGCACGCCTCGGCAACGTGCTCCTGGAGCGTGACGAGCTCGAAGCCGCATCAGCCGCACTGCGCGACGCGCTTCGCCTCGATCCCGATTTGCGCGAAGCGAACCGCGGTCTCGCGGCGATGCTCGAGCGCAGCGGCGATCACGCTGCCGCGGAGCGCGCGTGGCGCAAGGCCTATCCGTCGGGCTCGCTGGAGATCACGCCCTACCGCGGCGCGAGCGCACCGGTGCGCGTGCTGCTGGTCACGTCGGCGATGGGCGGCAACATCCCGATCCAGCACCTGCTCGACGATCGCGTGTTCGAAGTGGCGACGGTGATCGCGGAGGCGGATCCCGGCATGACCGTTCTCCCGCCGCACGGCGTCGTGCTCAACGCGATCGGCGAAGCGGACCGCAGCGTACGCGCGCTCGCGATCGTCGAACGCGCGCTCGAACGGAGCGGTGCGGTGGTCGTGAACCATCCGTCGCTCGTGCGTGCGACGGGCCGCGCGGCGAACGCGCGGCGGCTCGCGATGCTGGACGGCGTCGTCTGCCCCGCGATCGTCGAGTTCGCGCGCGACGATCTGCGCGCGCCCGCGGGTGCAATGCTGCTCGCGGAACGCGGTTTCACCTGGCCGCTGCTGCTGCGCAGCCCGGGGTTCCACACCGGCGAGCATTTCGCGCTCGTCGAGCACGCCGCGCAGCTCGCGGCCGTCGCCGAGTCGCTGCCGGGCCCGGAGCTGCTCGCGATCTCGTACGTCGAAACGCGTGGCGCCGACGAGCGGTGGCGGAAATATCGCGTGATGTTCATCGACGGGCAGCTCTATCCGCTGCACCTCGCGATCGCCGCCCAGTGGAAGGTGCACTACTTCAGCGCCGGCATGGCGGACGACGCGCGCCATCGCGACGAAGAGCGCATGTTTCTCGAAGACATGGCGGGAACGCTCGGCCCCCGCGCGATGGACGCGCTCGCGCGCATCGCGTCCAAGCTCGGCCTCGACTACGGCGGCGTCGACTTCGCCTTCGACCGCGAAGGACGCGTCGTCGTCTTCGAGGCCAATGCGACGATGGTGATCACCGGCGTGGACGACGACCCGCGCTGGGCGTACCGGAAGACCGCGATGAATCGAGTCGCCGACGCGGTGCGCGCGATGATAATCGAACGCGCGGACCAGTGGTAGCGGCGCGCGTGCACCGGCGGCGGCCGCGCGGTGCAACGCTGACGCCCGCGCGTCAGCGTGGGGATGCGCTGGGCTGCGGCTCGTGCGCCAATGCGTGCTGCGTGATCGCGTCGATGATGCGCGGCCAGACTTCGCGCGGAAAGGAGTGCCCCATTCCCTCGATCAGCATCAGCTGCGCGCCGGGGATCGTCAGCGCGGTGTCGCGGCCGCCGGCGTCGGGCACGAGCGGATCGGCGGTGCCGTGGATCACCAGCGTCGGCACCGTGACGCCGCGCAGCGCTTTGCGGCGGTTGCCGGACGCGATGATCGCCATCATCTGGCGCGCGACGCCCGGCGGGTTGATGCCGCGGTCGTAGGCGGCGCCGCCTTGCCGCGCCGTCTTCTCGGCGTCGAACGGAAAGTGGTTGCCGTGAAGGACGGACCACGTGTGGACATATTCACGAACGTAGCCCGCGCGGTCGAGCGGCACTTTCTTCGACAGCACGGCGAGCGCGCGCGGCGTAGGTCCGGGCAGCTTGGGATCGCCGGTCGACGACATGATCGACGTCATCGATCGCAGCCGCGACGGGTACAGAATCGCGAGCTCTTGCGCGATGAAGCCGCCCATCGACGCGCCGACGACGTGCGCGCTGCGAATGCCGAGCGCGTCCATCAGCCCGATCGTGTCCGCGGCCATGTCGCGCAGTGTGTACGGTACGCGGAATTTGATGCGCGTCGCCTGCGCGAGCAGCAGCTCCGCGATGCGCGGCGTCCGCGCCTTCGAAAAGTGCGTCGACATGCCGATGTCGCGGTTGTCGAACCGTACCACCCAAAAGCCGCGGGCAGCGAGCAGCGCACAGAAGTCGTCGTCCCACACGATCATCTGCGTCGCGAGCCCCATGATGAGCACCAGCGGCGGGTTCGCGGGATCTCCGAACGTTTCGTAGCACAGCTGGATGCCGTTGGCCGGCGCGAACGCGTGCGCGCTCATCGCGCCCCTGCTCCTTCGCCGACGGTCAACGGCAAGACCCAATGCTGCGTCGCGCCGTCGGCTTCGTCCACCCGAAAACCGGCACGGCGCGCCAAGTGCACGAACGCATGGTTCTCCCGCAGCGCGCATGCGACCAGCCGTCGCAGTCCGCGCGCCTTGACGCGCTCGACCAGCGCGTCCAGCAGCGCCGTGCCGACCCCGACGTGCCGCGTGCCCCGCGCGACGACGATCGCGAGCTCAGCCGACTCCGTGTCGAGGAGCACGGCGTGCGCGGCACCGAGCGGTACGGTCCCGTCGAATGCGATCACGCCGATCGTGTCGGCGCGGTCCTCGACGAAGCGCAGCACTTCCTCGGGATCGAAGTGGTCGACGAGATGAAAGAAGCGGCAGTAGCGGTCCTCGGCGCTGGTCGCTTCGAGGATCGTGCGGTACGCATCTTCGTCAGAGGGTGCGATCGATCGCACGAGCATGATGGTCGTCCTGATTCATGGGACGGGTAGAAAGAGCCTCGTTCCGCTGACGCTGGGTGGTGGGTTCCGTCTCACGACGCTTGGTGTGACCGGGCGCGATGAAGATCACCGACTTCAATGCCGAGGCGGAGAAGGAGATGCGCCAGATCGCGGACGCCGGGCGCAAATTGGCCGGCACGCTCAAGAACATGTGGTCGGCGTTCAAGAAGCGCTGAGTCGTCCGGCTAATCGCCGCACCGATTCGGCTCGTCAACGACGACCACGATCACTGCGCGTAGAGATCTGTGTGGCGTACTTCAAGCCCGAGTCGATCATCACTGTCAGGACGAAAGCCTCAGGCCCCAGCGCTCTGGCCAGTTCGATTGCGGCGCAGACATTGGGCGCCGGAAGAGCCCACCACGTGTACATCACCGGCGTTGTCTCTGGAAACGGTATCCGGGCGCTCTCGAAGATTGCTTTGCCTACCCTCTTGACCAAACTAGGGTTTCCATTGTAGGTTACGAGCAGGGTCGCTCGCCAGGTCATCCCTATTGGCTGGGGCGTCGTTACCATTTGGCGCCGCGCTTACGCACATCTCGCGCTGTGCCCGACATCTCTTTGAATGAGGAGATTTTGTCGTGCCCACATCTGTTCGCGCAGCGCTTGCCGCGTTGCTTTCGCTTGCGATGTTCCTGCAGATTTCGCCGGCGCAGCCGGTGTTTGCATCCACGAACGGCGTTGCGTCACTGCGGCGTGTGCACGTCGCCGTCGCATCGGCGGTGCCGCCCGCGCGGACTCCGGTGAAGGAGCCGCTGCGCGTGAAACGGCCACTCGTCGTCCTCGCGAATCGGGCGAAGCTCGCGCAAGCCGTTCGTTCCGACCCGGGCGTTCGTGTGCAAGGGCCGCCGATGCTGCTCCCGAGCGAGATCGATGCGAAGCTTCGAGCCAGTTCGCATAGCCGTACACGATTATCTGTAACATTGCCCGCGCCCGCGCCGGCCGCAGGGTCGCCGCGCAGGCTCGGCGAGCCCGGAATGCCTCATCGCGGCTCGGTTCCGCGTGGCGCTCAATCGCTGCCGTCGAATCCAAGCGGGTCGGGGAGTGGTATCAACACGTGGTGGCGATATCAAGAAGAAAACCTGCCGGGCGGAGACCGTGCGATGATAAACGTCGGCACCGGCAATCTGCTCCTGCAGCACGACGATATGTCCGTTCCACACAAGGGCGTCGCTATGGCGTTTCGGCGGACGTACAACTCGCAGAGCAGGCACGACACGGCGGGTACCGATGGCGCCGTCCCGAGCTTGTACGGAAACGGCTGGACGAATACGTTCGATGCGCACGTCTCCGGCAGTCAGACCGGCACCATCAGCGTTTGGGACATCGATGGCGCGCGGTACGACTACTCGTACATCGACGGTACGAGTTGGGCGCCTCCGCCCGGCCAGCACGCTGCGCTCGTCTCCGACGGCGGGTGCGGCCTGCTTTGGTTCAAGAAATCAGGGACGGCGTATTACTTTTGGGTGCCCGGACAGGCGGTGTCCGGTCAGTGCGCCGGCCCTTGGTACTCATCGTACGGCGCATACACCGGGCGTCTCGCGGCGATCTACGGCCGTAATTACAACTCCTACATCGTCTTCAACTATTCGTGGGATGGTGGCATTTCGGGACCGGGCGGGAAGGTCAGCGCGATCTCGGCGCAGACCGAGTCGGGGATGACGGCGACGATGTCGTTTGCCAACGTCAACGGTCGCCGGCTGTTGCAGACGCTCACCTACCCGGACGCTGCCACGAATGTGCAGTACGCCTACGATGCGAGCGGCAATCTAGCGGCCGTCTCGCATCCGCCGAACAACGTTGCGGGAGTACGCCCTCAAACTCTATACGGGTATCAGAGCATCGGCAGCGACTCAATCTTGGAGTACGACGCGAGCCCCCGCTGGTGCGGCGGCGCCAGCGCTTGCGGCTATGACGGCTCCTGGACGTACTTCGGCTTCAACGGTACGAGCGCCGCATCCTCAACGCTGGCGTTGTCCGCCTATGCGGTCACGGTAAACCCGACCATCCAAGACGGCACGAATACGCCGTTGTATCCCGGTTACCGACCGGACGGATTAAACTATTCGACGATTCGGGCTGACTACTACACGACGGGCGTCACAACGCCTACATTTCGCGACACGGACGGTCACATGACCAACTGGGTCGTCGACGGGTCGGGTCGCGTATCACAGACCCAACAATGCACGGCGAGTACCTAATCAAGGACAGCAGTGTACCGGTACATGGCTTGTGACGAACGAAACCTGGGATGCGAACGACAATCTGGTATCGGAGGTCGATCCGCGCGGTTACGAGACGGACTACGCGTACGACACGATGGGCAACGCGATCGCCGTGGCAGAGCCGCAGACGACCACGACGGAGGGCACGTTCCGGCCGACGTCGCTCTACGATTACGACGCTTACAACAATGTTACTGCTTACTGCGATCCGAGCGAGACGCACGCTGCCGGGGCGGACTGGACCTCGCCGCCCAGCGCGTCGGACACCCTGTGCTCGTCGCACGGCGTTGCGCACACGAGCATGTTGTTTTCCAATCCCACGAAGGAGCCCTACGGCCGGCTCACGACGATCACCACGCCGATGGGATACAGCCGACACATCGCATACGATGTCACCAAGCAGGGCGCCGGTGGAAGCGATTTCGGACTGCCGACTTCCGTACAGGGTGACCCGATCACGCAGACCGCCGGCCAAAACGTACCCGCGCAAGTGACCCCAATAGAAACCTACCAATACGATTCCAACGGGAATGTGCTGTGCTATTCCGACGGCGTCGGGACGTCGCTGATCCAATACGATGCGCTGAGCCGAGCGACGGCGCACGGTGATCCCGACGACGGCTCGCTCGGAGGCTGCGGAAAGTCGTCATCGTCGTACACGACCGCGTCCTACAAAGCGTATTTTCCCGACGGCAGTCTCAAATTCAGCGAGACTCCGATTCAGCATGCAGCCGATGTCGCGTCGGGGTCGACGGCGGCTGCAGTATCATATACCTACGACCTTGACGGCAACGTGATCACGGAAACGCATCACCACGGCTGCACGACGACGGCTGGTTGCACCCCCGGCGTCACGACGAAGTGGTACGACGGCGCCGATCGCCTCGTCGAGATCATGTTGCCGCACGACGCGAAAAGCGATTATCACACGTACTCGTGGCTGACTCGCCATTTGTACGACCTGAGCCTCGGAGGCACGCGGCAACTGACAGTACCCGCGTCGGCGACGACGTCCGCCGCGAGCACCCAGCCATTCTCGGCATACGGAAATCTCTACGACACGCAAGAGTACGTCGATCTGGGGTGGTCATATGATGACAGCGCGCCGCGCTGGGTGGACCACTTGGGTACCGTATACGATGCGCTCGATCGAAAGGTGGCATCGTACGATGTTGCACGCAGCACCGCTGCGAGGGATTCGTATGCGTACGACCAAAGCACGTCGACGCTGGGACTCCAGGCGATGCATACGAAGGCGACGGGCGAAGTCGTGTCCACCGGCTACGACGAGCTCGGCCATACGGCCTCGGTGACATACCCGGCCAGCAGCGTTACGAACGCCGTGGGCGGCGCGCCGTCACGAACCTATTCGTATGACGCTCGCGGCAATGTAACGCGGGTAGTGTCGACGCGCGGCACGGAAACGCTCACCTACGACGCCGACGGCAGAAAGATCACGGACACGGAGCCCGCGGGCGTAGGCGGCAATACCGTCACGAGCGGCTACGCCGGTAACGGCTGGAAAACGTCGCTCAGCACGAGCGGGGCGATAAACGGGACACTCTTTTCATATAGCCGTCTGCCCAACGGAGCGCTCGCGCAACAGCAGGTCTACAGCGGCGGCTGGAAGACCTTTACATGGCAGAGTACGGCCGCCGGGCGTCTTTTCCAAAGAACGGATCCCACGACGGGAAGGGCGGTGACCGAGTCTGCGCCTCTGGGTATCCTCATGGCGACCGGCACGTCGAGCGTCTTCGGCCCACTTACGTACGTATACAGCAACACCGGCGCCCTCTCCGGCATGACGTACAGCGACGGCCTCCCCGTCAATAACATCTCAACTGATCTCGAGGGCAATCAGTCCTACGAAACGTTTGTGTCCGCATCCGGCCACGTCTCTGAGGTGGATCCGGTCACCGTGCGCGGTGAGGACGTCGGGACCTACTCCCGCGTCGTGCCGGCGACGTTTGCAAACGGGATACGCCTTCCGACTGGGCCGGGACCATTGCCGAGCCCGCAACCCGGATGGGCGAAGGGTGACGGCATCAATCCTGTTTCGCTCGTGGCCGTTACCTCGCCCGGATATATCTCGGCATACAATCCGCTCGATGGGTTCGCCGTGTCGACAAGCGGAACGTATTACGACGGGGTAGCCGCGGCATCGACGAACTATACAAACGCCTACAACTACGATGCGTCCGGGCGGATGAGCTCAACGGATCTGCAGCAATGCAGTTACGATTCATCCGGCAACTATTCGTCGTCGGAAAGCATGACGACGTACACGTACGACGCCGACGATCACATGCTCTGGCAGGCCAACGGCAGCTCTTCCGCGCCGTCAACATGCAGCTTCGGCGGCGTCTTCGGCCGCAACGACACCTACGCCGTGAACTGGGGCACGAACGGTCATCCAATAAGCATCACGGACAACACGGATAACACGTTCAACCATAGCATTGCCACGTACCAGGAATATCTCCACTGGGACGGAGACACGCTCCTGTTCACGAGCGGGACGCCGTCGGGGCCTCCCGACAACATCAAGGTCGGGAGCATCGCTGAGATCCGTCCGAGCGACGGCGCGATTCAGGTCTTTGACCGGGACACCGCGGGCGAAATCTGGGATGGCCACACGACTCTGGCCAGCGGTTGGAACGACGCGTACGGGCGCTTCGGCGGAACGCTCGGAAATCCGAATCCTGCTTTTAGTTTCGGGACGATTTCCGAGCCGAGGCCTCAAAACTTGACCGGTTGGGGATTGGTCACCATCCAAGGCGTGCGCGGGGTCGATGGAAATTTGACTCAGTGGACGACGCCCGACGCATATGCAGGCTCAATCCACGATCCCGCCTCGCAGAAACCTTACATGTACGAGGGCAACAACTCGTACGCATATTCCGATCCGAGCGGCTTTTGCGTGCAAAGAATTGGCGACCCGGCCGACGACTGCAGAGAAGACGTCGTTGCATATGCGGGTAAGGGCCGGCCCCGTGATGATCCGAAACCGCCTCACAGACCCGCACGTCCAAATTTAAGGTTGACCAATCCGGAATATGGTAAGATCTTTGATTGGGGGAAAAGTGACTCACCCTTGGAGCAATTACGCGTTTGGTCACAGGCACGTATGATGAATGAAGATAAAGTTCGTGCATACATCGCGAAGGGTGTTGACCGTGAAGCCGTGGAGCATTGGCTCAGTGTTTATCAAAGGGAGGTCAATTCCGGAATTTATAATCCAATTGCCTGGTATAGGCGGGATCTGATGCAATCCGTCTTAGACCACTGGCCAACGGGGATCGGGAAGAAATGAACCGATCATCGGCCGTTGACTCAATACTAACTTATTGGGATGTGCATGCAGTACAGCATTTCCCGGGCGTCCCGGCATCGGAGTTGATTGCCTTTGAACGACGGTATGGGGTCCAGTTGCCCGATTCGCTACGCGCGTTCTACCGGGCAACTAATGGGACGAACGTCTCGGGTTCCGCGGGCCAGGATCACCGAGCATTCCATTTTTGGGCGTTTCGAGAGGTCGTTCCCGACGAAGACTTTCCCTGGACGTTTCCGTTTGTCGATTATCGCGAAGCTTCATGGCGGTATGCGGTTGATCTCCGCGGGGACGGCGTCGCCGGACACGGAGCGATTTATATCTTGAGCTCCAAGCCTCTGCTTGTTGCGCGGACCTTTGATGAGTTCGCGGAGTTGTATGTAAATGAGTCGAGGCGCATCTACCTCGATCCGTCGATGAGTTAGCTCATCTAATGTCCGGAGGCGATGCGGTTCCATGGACACTTCACGCATTGCGGCGAACTGGTTCGTAAGGCGTGACCTTTTCGCTCGGGAGTCCGACCGGAACCTCGAGGTGCAGGCGGTCGACCAACTCGTTGCCGGTGCGCCTGCCCCGTCGCGCGCCGGGTTTGCACGAGGCGCTGGTGCCGTCGCGCATCGACAAGCGCTGGCAGCTCGTCGCGAGTACGTGCCGCCGTCGTTGAAGCCGGGCAAAGCGCCGCTCGCGATCGCGCTGCACGGGAATCCCGAGACCGACTCGCACGTGCTCGGGACGCGGTATTTGCGCCCGCTCGCCGACCGCACCGGCACAATCGTCGTCGGGCCCCTTCGGCCGCGGCTCTACGACTTCGCCGAGCCGGCCGCGACCGACGTGTACGATCTGCTGCGCGTCGTGCAGGACGCGCTGCCGGTCGACCGGGGGCGCACGTATCTCGTGGGCTATTCGATAGCGGGCGAACACCTGATGTTCGGCATCACGGCTAACCCGGCTACGCGCAATAGCGCCAAGGAGATGGCGGGAGGAGCGCTCAAAATCTTAGCTTGCGGCGCCCGTAGCGAGATGTTCTCGCTGGAGCGAGAAATGCATCGCTTGTTTGCCGCTACGACCGGAGCAGCGCCGATCATTCTATCGTATCTACCAATGGATCAGGTACGGCAAATAAGGTTGGGCCGCGACGATCGTGCATCCGGGAGTTTGAAGAACCCATGAATGAGCCTCGCTATCAACTCGTCATTCAGTTCATATTGGATGGTGATGATGGCGCGCTCCTGGACGAGGTCCTTGCTCTAGAAGATGACCTGATCGAGCACCTGGATCCGGCCCTGGTTGATGTAGATGGACATGACGCCGGGTCGGGTGAGACGAACCTCTTCCTCTTCACGAACGAGCCGGCGGCGGCGTTTGCGCAAATTAAGCCGATCATGATAGCGCATTCACTGCTCGACCGCGGTGCAGCCGCGTATCGGCCCACCGATGGTGAAGATTTTGTGCCGATCTGGCCCGAAGGGCTTCAGGAGTTCGAAATCGTGTAGAGAGCCGATAGAGCGTTACGAGGAGAAGGAGTGCTATTGGAATCGTTCACGAGGCTCCCAGCGGAGATGGTCTTTTACGCCGCGCGAGAACATCCGGAGACTCCAATTGGAAAATTCTTCGAGAGGGCTCTCCGCCGAGTCGCAAACTCGAACGTGCTTCAGCGAAAGAGTTTAGTCGCGATGGCCAAACCATTTACTATTGATCTGGCGAGTTGGTGCGCTGTCCGTACTCCATCGAGAGCGGTGTCTGGGACCGCTTCACCGAGACCATTGAGAAGCGAAAAGAACACCCGGCCGCGATTCTGGCGGGTGCCGTCATGAGGAGCTCGGGATGAGTTCGGGGCTCCGCGACCTCGCGCTCATCGGAGCCACGACCCAAGAACGACTAGTGGCCTATTGAGCGGTATCGTGCGCTTTCAATTCGCGCGTAGCGGTCGAACACCTCACCGACTTAAACTGCGCTCACGCCTGATCGCGCGTGAGCGCTCGCATCGCGGCGAGATAGCGCCGGGCGCCTCGATGTTGAGGGTCGTCGGCGAGCGGGGCTATCGCCGTATCGATGCGGCTCTTCGACGACGACCACGATTACTGCGCGTAGAGATCCGTGCTCGCGTACTTCAAGCCTGAGTCGATCATCAGTGTCAGGACGAACGCATCAGGTCCCAGCGCTCTGGCCAGTTCGATTGCGGCGCAGACATTGGCGCCGGAAGACGTGCCGGCAAAAAGACCTTCCTCGCGCGCGAGGCGGCGCGCCATCGCCTTTGCTTCTTCGGTCGATACCGCGATCACGCGATCGACGAGCGATGCATCGTACAGCGGCGGCACGTAGCCGATTCCGACACCTTCGATGTCGTGTGCACCGGGTTGGCCGCCGGAGAGCACCCGCGACTCGGCGGGTTCGACCGCGGCGACCGTGACGTTTGGATTGTGGCGCTTGAGAGCCGTTGCTATTCCGCGCAGTGAGTGCGAAGTACCGACCATCTGCACGAACGCGTTGATGCCGCCATCGGTCTGACGCCACGCCTCGTCCCCGATCGGCTCGTATCCTGCCGCCATATCGCGATTTTCCAACTGGTTCGCCCACCACGTGTGCGGTTGCGCAGTCAGTGTGCGTGCGGCATCGATCATATCGAGGAAGACTTGCTTGGTGATGCCGCGGCCGTCGTACGGCACCAACGTGAGTGCAGCTCCGTACGCGCGCATATGTGCGAGCTTTTCACGGCTGAACGCGGTGGAGCTGACGATGTGGATGGGATAACCCTTCGCTGCGCACACCATCGCGAGCGATGCTCCGGTGCTGCCGCCGGTGTACTCCACGACGGTGTCCCCGGCGGCCAACCGGCCATCGTCCTCGGCCCGTGAAATCGCGGCGATCGCCATGCGATCCTTCATGCTGCCTGTCGGATTTTGCCATTCGAGCTTGACGGCGACACGGCCGCAACCAGGAGGCACGACGTGACGCAGCTCTACCAAGTCGGTATGGCCGATGGACACGAGCACAGAACGGTTCATTACGCTTTGAACTCCGCTCAGATCTGATCGCGCGTGAGCGCTCGCATCGCGGCGAGGTAGCGCCGCACGGCGCGGTCTTGTAGGTGGCCTGCAAGCGGCGGTGCGAGCCGCGCGAGCGGTAGCGCCGGCTGAGACACGCCGACGATGTCGAGACGTACGTTGCCGGCTTCATCCCTCGTCACGATAAATGACTGCTCGCCGCGTTCGGGGTGCACGGAAAGCGTGCCGTAGGCGAAGCCGTATCGATTCGGTTCGTCGACGACGGCTACGACGCGACACGTTCCGTCGATGAATCCGATCGGCAACGGTGCGCTGAACGCGATATTCGTACCAATCGCGATCGGTCCGTCCGCAGCGACGCGTAGCCCCGCGCCGCGGTGCATCGCCCATGTGCGAAGCGCCTCGACTGCTCGCTCGAACGCGTTCGAGCCTGCGAGCGGAGTCGTCCAATGGCGCCGTTTCAAACCGGACGGTGCGAGAGCCACCAGCGAGACGCCGGCCGGCGCGTACGTCAATGAGTCAGTTCGGCTCCGCTCCAACAATGCGCGGAGATCAGGCTCCCGTGCCGGCCGCTGCCGAATGCTCATGGACGCTTGCGACTGTCACGCATACGGCCAATGTTAGACACCGGCGTACGATAGGCATGGCGCGCAGCGCGCTGCAGTTCGTGATAAGAACGAGGCGGTGCCTAGCCCGGCGCGATGATCGGCTCTCGACCTGTGCGCTCATCGGGGCTACACTCAAAGCGTATGAACCGTTGGTTGGCCGCCGTGCTGGTGGCAGCCGTGTGTCAGTTCGGCGCGCTGGCGTCCCAGTGCGGCGCGGTGGCGTATGCGGGAACGGCGGCCGGAATGAACGCGCCGAGCGCGATCGCGGATGCTCTCCAGCGGTACGAAGCCGCGCGCGCTCGGGACGAGGCGGAGCTCGGGGTCGACGAAGCGGCGGCGCTGCACAACCGGCTGTTCGACGATCTGGAGCTGCAAGTCGCGCCGCCGCCCGAAGGGTACACGGCCGCCGACTGGGCCGACACGGTCGCGAGCACGCTGAGCCTCGACGTGCAGGCCGTCGACCAGCTCGTAGCCGGTGCGCCCGCGCCGTTGCGCGCGACGCCAGGATTGCACGAGTTGCTCGTGCCGTCGCGCGTCGACAAGCGCTGGCAGCTCGTCGCGATATACGTGCCGGTGTCGTTGAAGCCGGGCAAAGCGCCCCTCGCGATCGCGTTGCACGGCAATCCCGAGACGGAGTCGCATCTGCTCGGCATGCCGTATCTGCGCCGTCTCGCCGATCGCACCGGCACGATCGTCGTCGCGCCGTTCGGCCGCGGCATCTACGACTTCGCAGAACCGGCCGAGACCGACGTGTACGACCTTCTGCGTGCCGTGCAGGACGCGCTGCCGGTTGACCGGGGACGAACGTATCTCGTCGGCTATTCGATGGGCGGCTTCAGCGTGTTCAAGATCGGCCCGCGCGGCGGCTACCGCTGGACCGCCGCGATGTGCATCTCCGGCGCCATTCTCAACAGCGGCGTGCGCGCGGTCTCGATCGCGTGGCAGACGCTGCCCGTCTACGTCGTCACCGGCGCGCACGACGACAGCATCCCGACGAAGTACGGCGAGCAGACGGCGGCGTACCTCGCGAGCATCGGATTGCCGGTGAGCTTCTACGAAGAAGCGCAAGGCACGCACGTCATGCGCACGCTCACGCCGTCGCTCCAGCGCGCGTGGGATGACATGCACGCGGCCCTGGTACGCCGCGAAAACGTGCCGGTCGCGCAGGCCGGATTCAATTTGCCGGGACGCGTTCCCGCCGGCGTGATGCGGCCGTAAATCCTTACGGCGCCGCCTTGGCGGTTTGATAACGGAGCTTTGCCTTGGCGCGCGCCCGGTTCGCTTCAACCTCCCGGTCGCGCGGCGGCGCGTTGGTGACCAGGGAACCCAGCAGCGCGCGAGCGGCACGCGTCACGTCGTCGACCGCGCGGTCGAAGGCGAGTTCGTTCGCTCTGGAGGGGTGCGTGAACCCGCTGAGCTTGCGAACGAATTGCAGCGCGGAGGCGCGAATCTCATCATCCGTAGCCGGCGGTGTGAAGTTGTGCAGCGTCCTGATGTTCCGGCACATTGCGGTTCATTTTCCTTCGGGGTCGGAGAATATCGTGAACGTCCAGTGGCAGCTCGTCATCGTGGTGATGAAGAGCTGATATGTTCCCGCGTCGAGGTTGATGAGCTTGGGTCCGATTGTGTATCCGATCCCGGTCGAGATCGGGACGCCCGGTCCCAGATGCACCGACTCGTGCTTGGGCGTGACTTGCTGAAATGCGCCGCCGAACTGGCAGCCGGTGCGCTGCGTCGTGAGGACGGGTCGCTGATGCGCGTTCACATAGATCTTATACTGGCCGCCGTGCAGGGTGAACGTACGGCTGAAGCCGCCGTCGCTCGACCACGTGTATAAGTCGCCGTCGGACGCTCGTACCGGCGATGCGGCGAGGGCGAAACACCAGGCAAGCGCCAGCGCGTGAAACACAAAGCCTTTCATGCCCGCTATTACTTTGGCGCCGGGGCCGGTCTCCTGCTCTCTGCTAAGACTCGCGCGACTCGCCGTTCTGAGAGCTTCGCGAGCTAGACGGAGCGCGCGACGCGGTCGATGCCGCGATAGACCAGCGCCTCGGCGACATGCTCGCGCGCGATCCGATCCGCGCCCGCGAGATCGGCGATCGTTCGCGCGACCCGTGCGACGCGGTCGAACGCACGCGCGCTCAGCGTGCCTCGCGACACCGCGCTTCCGAGCAGCTCGAGCGTCGGTGCGTCGAGCGCACACAAGTGCCGTACGTCCGCAGGAGCGATCGCAGCGTTCGTCGCGACGCCGGTGTCGCGCAGGCGCGCCGATTGCCGCGCCCGAGATGCTTCGACGCGCGCGCGAATGGCCGTCGAGCCGTCCGTGGCGCGGGTTTGTACGAGCTCGTCGAACGACACCCGCGACACCGTCACGTGCAAGTCGATGCGGTCGAGCAGCGGTCCTGACAACTTTGCGAGATATTTCTGCACGGCGGCGTCGTCGCACCGGCAGTCGCTGCCGCGGTCGCCGCGAAAGCCGCACGGACACGGGTTCATCGATGCAACGAGCGTGAAGCGGGCGGGAAACGTGAGCGTTCCTGCGGCGCGCGCGATCGTCACGGAACCTTCTTCGAGCGGTTGGCGCAGCACTTCGAGGGTCGAGCGCGGAAATTCGGCGAGCTCGTCGAGATAGAGCACGCCGTGCTGCGCGAGCGATATCTCGCCGGGCCGCGGCTGCGCGCCGCCGCCGACCAGCGACACGCGGCTCGCGGTGTGGTGCGGCGCGCGAAACGGCCGCGTGGCGATCACGCGCGGGCGCGCCCCGAGCAAACCGGCAACGCTGTACACCTTGGTGACGTCGAGCGCCTCGGCGGTCGTCATCGCCGGCAAAATGGACGGCAGGCGCCGCGCAAGCATCGTCTTGCCGCAGCCGGGTGGTCCGACCAGTACGACGTTGTGGCCGCCGGCCGCGGCGATCTCTAGCGCCCGCTTCGCCACGGTCTGTCCTTTCACGTCGGCGAAGTCGCCGCAGACCGCGGGGTCGGCTGGCTCGATCACCGTCGTGCCGCGGCGGCGGAATTTCGCGCCGTGGCCCAGCGCGACGGCGACAGCGTCGCCCAGCGTCGGCACGGCGTACACATCGATCCCGTCGACGAGCGCGGCTTCGGCGAGGTTCGCCTCGGGCACGAGGATGCGCACGAACCCAGCGCGCTTCGCGGCGAGGGTCATCGCGAGCACGCCCGGCACCGCTCGCAGGCTGCCGTCGAGCGCGAGCTCGCCGCAGGCGACGTAGTCGCCGAGCGTGCCGGCGGGAATCTGTTCGTCAGTCGCGAGCAGCGCGAGCGCGATGGCAAGGTCGAACCCGACGCCGGTCTTGCGCATGTCGGCCGGCGCGAGGTTCGCGAGCAGCCGCCCCGGCGGAAAGCCGAACCCGGAGTTCACCAGCGCCGCACGGATGCGCTCGCGCGACTCGTTCAGCGCGCGATCAGGCAGCCCGACGATGGCGAAGTGCGGGACGCCGGCGGCGGAATCCGTCTCGACGCGCACCACGTGCGCATCGATCCCGGCGATGGCGGCGGAAAAGGCGAGGGCGATCATGCCCTGGTACATCACGCCACGAGACCACGATGGCAAGGGAACAGCGATGCCGACGACCGCGGAGAATCTTAGTCTTTCGCCGCTGTGCGCAATGCACGCACGAGCGGCCGGTACGCGCCGGAACCCGGCTGGCCGCCTCTAGCTCTCACGCCTCGCGTCTGGCGATTGCACTTGCCGCGATAGGAGAGACCGATGCCCCAATCGACGATGCCGCAAATCAACAACGTCGTGATGCTCATGCTGGAGAACCGTTCGCTCGACAATCTCTTCGGCTATCTCTACGCGGGGAGCGGGCTACCGCTGACATTCTATCCCAAGGGCTCGCCGCAGCGGTACGACGGCATCCCGCGCGGCGCGAGCAACCCCGCATTCGACTGGTGGGGCAATCTGCAAGACTATCCAGTCGTGCCGATTCCCATTCAGCAGCTCATCAACGATGGCGACGATCCGTCGATCATTCCGTGGTGGGATCCGACCGAGGCGTATCTGTCGCCGTTCGGCACGGGGTATGGAGTACTCAACCAGATTTTCGGCAATCAGAACATGGTCTCGACCGAGCCGCCGTACGGCACGCCGCCGACGATGCTGGGATTTCTTCAGGACTACTGGACGATCGAGACCACGGAAGCGTACGGAGGCATGGACATAATGTGGATGTTCCAGCCGTCGCAGATTCCGAATCTGTCCTCAGGTGCGCGGCTGGGCGCGATCAGCGATGCGTGGTTCTCTTCCGTGCCGACGCAGACGAATCCGAATCGCGCGTATTCGCTCATCGGCACGTCTCGCGGCCGCGACGCCAATCAGCAGCTCTCCGCGGTCGAACAGTTCAATCAGCCGACGATCTTCAACGCGCTCGCGCGGGCGGGAAAAGCGTGCGGACTCTACTTCACCGACATCTGGCAGCAGGGTCAATGCTTCACGCAGTACACGTTTCCGCAGCTCACGAACGGCTGCGACGAGATCGCGAACATCTCGCAATTCTACACGCGCGCGCGCAACGGAACGCTGCTTCCGTTCACATACCTCGAGCCGACGTGGGGCTACGGCGTGTCCGGTTCGATCGAGCTGACGCAAGGAACCGATCTGCATCCGCCGACGAGCGTCACGCCGGGCGACCGGTTCGTCGGCAACGTCATCGGATCGCTCGTGCGAAGCCCGCAGTGGAAGAACACGCTGCTCATCATCACGTTCGATGAGCACGGCGGCACGTACGATCACGTGGCGCCGCAGTGGGGCGCGATCAACCCCGACGGCTTGGTGAGCGAGAACGGATTCGGCTTCAATCTTTTCGGCGTGCGTGTGCCGACGATCCTCATGTCGCCGTACATCGCGCCGCACACCGTCTTTCGCGCGCCGGCCGGCAGCGCGTACCCGTTCGATCACACGTCGCTCATCAAGACGCTGCTCGGATGGGCGGGAGCAGACATCGGCAGCGCCGGCTTCTTCGCGCGAATGCCGCAGGCGCCGGCGTTCGACGGTGTGCTGCACAGAGACGATACTGCCGCTGCCGACAACGACGCGGCGATTCAGGAGACGTTCGGTCAAGGCCCGCTGGCCGGCCCCCCGGACACGAGGCCGCTCCGCACGAACAACGCGCTCTTCGAAGGCGTGTCGCGCGCAAGCGTGCGCTACATCGCCGCGACGTGCCGCACGCCCGAGCAGATGCTGAAGAAGATCGCGGAGTACAAGCAGAATCCGGAAGCGTTCGAGGCGTCGCTGGTCGCCCCATAGGCCAGGCCCGAGGCCTTCGCCGAGACCGGTCGACTCGCTCAGTGCCCGGTCGGGCAGCTTGACGTTCATGGCAGGGCGCCGAGCCGCGAATCGGTCTCCACACGGTACACAGGAGTGACGCCTGATACTGTGGATAAGGGCCGCAACCGCGCTCGGCATCCGCACGGGCGCTCGTCCCTGCGGGCTCCGTAGCGCATTCGGCCCGACGGAGCGCGACGAGCGCCGGGCTGAGGAAGCCGCCGAATTTCCTGCTGCTTGACGCACCAAACGGCGATATCGAACGCATTCTCTACGAATGAATAGGGCCTGTGGACGGCGCGCGCAGCCCGTCGCGGCGCCACGAGGCGGCTCCGCACGCGCCGCACCGCCCAAGTAAGAACCGCTCTCAACTACGTCGCAAAAGGGCACGCCGCTCGTGCTCGCAGGGGTTCGCGCGCCGACTCCCGCATCCGGTCCGACGGTATGAAGAAGCCTCTCGTTCTCGCGTGCGCCTTGGCGCTCGTCCTCGGCGGCTGCACGAAATCATCGGACACCTCCAGCTCGTCGACCACGTCGACCACCACCGCGGACGCGAGCCCGGCCGCGAGCGGCGCCCCGGCCGCGGGAGGCGCCAAGACGATCGGCGTGTCGATCCAGAACCGCGAGGCCCAGTTCTACCAGGACATGGAGTCCGGGATGAAGTCCGAGGCGGCCAAGTACGGCTACACCGTCACGGTCGTCGATGCCGCTCGCGACAACGCCAAGCAGCAGAGTCAGGTCGAGGACTTCATCTCGCAGAAGGTCGCCGCGATCGTGCTCACGCCGTACGACTCGCAGGCCATCGGCAGCGCGATCGTCGAGGCGAACAAGTCGAACATTCCGGTCTTCACCGCCGACATCGCCAGCGCGTCCAAGGACGGCAAGGTCGTCTCGCACATCGCGAGCGACAACGTGCAGGGCGGCATGCAGGCCGGCAAGCTGATGTGCGCGGCGCTGCCCGGCCACGTCGGCACGATCGCGATCATCGACGAGCCCGAGGTCACGTCGGTCCAGGACCGCGTGAAGGGCTTCAAACAGGGCATCCAGGCGTGCCCCGGCGTGACCGTGGTTTCCGATATCGACGGCGGCGGCGAGCGCGCCAAAGCGTCCTCGTCGATGGAAGACATTCTGCAGTCGCACAAGGACCTCAAGGGCGTCTTCGGGATCAACGACGACTCCGCGCTCGGCGCCGCCAAGGCGATCCAAGGCGCGGGGCTGCAAGGGAAGATCGTGGTGATCGGCTACGACGCCGCGCCCGAGGCGCGCACGGCGATCGGAAACGGCGCGATGTACGGCGACGCGATCCAGCACCCCGACCAGATCGGCGCGAAGACGATCGACGCGATCCACGACTACTTCAGCGGCAAGACGCCGCCCGCGAAGATCGCGGTACCGGTGGGCACCTACACCAAGGCCGACGCCGGCAAGTAGCCGCGAGCCGCGGATGATCGACACCGGCGTCGTGCGCGATCGGTTGAGCGCGTATCACGGAACGCGGGTTCCCGCATCGATCGCGCGCTTCGTCGCATGGCTCGCCGAGGTTCCCGAACACGCCGCGTTGCTTCAGGAGCGCGCGTGCCTCTATGCCGCCTACGACGTTGCGGCCTTCGCGGACCCCGGCGTGCCCGTACCGGTGCGATCGACGTTGCGATACGATCGGGAGCCGCCTGAGTTCATGGCGTTCGCAGTTACCGGCAACGACGGCGAAAAGATCGGTGTCCTTGAACTAGCGCCGGAACTCGCGCGCGACGAGCTTCCGTTCGTCACGTTTTTTCCCATGGAGTTCGAAGCGGAGGTGTGCCTGCTCGGCGACGAGTTGGGCGCCGCCCTGGCGATGTATCTCGCGTATCCGAGCGTCGAAGGACCGCGAGCGCTCGAGCTTCCGGGCTTGTTCGAAAAGGTGTTGCCCGCCGTACGCTGGCCCGGCTTCGAAGTGCCGGCGTTTCCTGCGCCGCACGGCTATCGATTCGTTCAGACGCTGGACCGCGTCGGCGTCCTCGCGCCGGCCGATGCGTTCGGACCGGACCTCGAATCGCTCTCGTATCATTACCCGAAGGCCGGTGTCCTCGAAGCTGCGATCGAACGTGCGACGCGGCTGCTGAGCGACGGTTTCCCGGCGTCGGCGATCGCCGTCGCGCGCGAGGTCCGAGCGTGCGCGGAAAGCGACCTGTTGGCACCGGCATGCACGGTCTTGCGTGATGCCGCACTGATGCTGCGGCGTCCGTGGCATGCCGCGATGGTCGACGAGATCGTTGCGGACGAGCGGCAGCGCGACAGGCGCTCATCGGCATCGCAACGATTCGAGTTCATCCCCATGACCGTTGACGACGGGGGGCCGTGGACGCCACCGTAGCGCCGGCGCTTGCGCCGTTGCTCACGATGCGTGACATCGTGAAGACGTTTCCCGGCGTGCGCGCGCTCGACGGCGTGACGTTCGACGTGGTCGCGGGGGAAGTGCACGCGCTCGTCGGTGAGAACGGCGCCGGCAAGTCGACGCTGATGAAGATCCTCGCCGGCGCGCAGCCCGCGGACTCCGGCCAGATCACGATCGACGGCAAGACCGTCGCGATCGACGGACCGAAAACCGCCGAACGCCTCGGCATCGGAATGATCTACCAGGAGTTCAACCTCGTGCCGGATCTCGGCGTGATCGAGAACATCGTGCTGGGCGTGGAGCCGCGCCGCGGCATGTTTCTCGACCGCGCCGCGGCGGCGGCCGAAGCAGCGAAAGTGCTCGGCGAGCTGGGCATCGCGCTGCCGCTGGATCGCAAGGCGCGACGCCTGTCGGTTGCGCAGCAGCAGCTCACCGAGATCGCGAAGTGCCTGGTGCGCAAGGCGCGGCTCATCGTGATGGACGAGCCGACCGCGGCGCTTACCGACCGCGAGATCGATGCGCTGTTCGCACTCATCGCAAAGCTCAAAGCGCAAGCCGTGGCGTTCGTCTACATCTCGCACCGGCTCGAGGAGCTACCGCGCATCGCCGACCGCGTCACCGTGCTGCGCGACGGCAAGGGCATCGAGACGCGCCCGATGGCACAGATGCCGCCCGACGATCTGATTCGCTTGATGGTGGGGCGCTCGCTGGAGAACCATTTTCCCGATCTGCCGCCGGTCGCGCCGGATGCGAAGGTAGTGCTCGACGTGCGCGGCGTGAGCTCCGCGAGCGGTGTGCGCGTGAACGACGTCGCGTTCGTTGTGCACGCCGGCGAGATCGTCGGTTTGGCGGGGCTCGTCGGCGCCGGCCGCACGGAGATCGTGCGCGCGATCGCGGGGGCGGACGTGCCCACGAGCGGCGAGATTCGCATCGACGGCGAGCGTGTCGTCGTGCGCTCGCCACGCGGCGCGATCGCTGCCGGCATCGCGCTGATCACCGAGGACCGCAAAGCGCAAGGGCTCGTGCTCGGCATGACCGTTCGCGAGAACACGACGCTGGCGCACCTCGACCAATTCGAGCACGGCGCGTTCATCGACAAGCCCGCCGAAACGAAGACCGCGAACGCGGAGATCGCCGAGCTGCGCATCCGCACGCCGTCCGCCGAGCAGACCGTGCGCAACCTCTCCGGCGGCAACCAGCAGAAGGTCGTGCTCGCGAAGTGGCTCATCGGCCACGCGCGCGTGTTCTTGTTCGACGAGCCTACGCGCGGCATCGACGTCGGCGCGAAAGCCGAGATCTACGCGCTGATGGTGGAGCTGCTCGCGCGCGGCGCGGCGATCGTCATGGTGTCCAGCGAGCTGCCCGAGGTGCTCGGCATGTCGCACCGCGTGCTGGTCGTGCGCGGCGGCGAGATTCGCGCGGATTTCGCGCGCGCCGACGCGACGCCGGACAAGGTGATCGCGGTCGCGACGGGCGTGGCCGCATAGTGGCCGGCGTGAAGGTTCCCCAGGCGGCCGAGAAGGCGCAGGTCACCGCGGAGATGACCGCGCGCGCCGGGGACGTCGCAGCAAAGAACCGTCGCGCGGCCGCCATTCGCACGGCGGGGATCGCGGTCGGCTTCGTCGTGCTGCTGTTCGTCGTCAACGCGCTCGCGCACGGCGACTTCCTGCGCGCCGGCAACATCACCAACGTGCTCCGGCAGATCACGGTGAACGCGATCATGGGCGTCGGGCAGACCTTCGTGATCATCACCGCCGGCATCGATCTGTCCGTCGGCTCGCTCATCGCGCTCACCGGCGTGGTCATGGCGCAGATCGCGAACGCGCTGCCGTTCGGCGGCGCGGGGAACTTCACCGTGACGCTGCTCGTCGGGCTCGCGGTCGGCTGCGCGGCCGGCTACATCAACGCGCTGCCGGTGGTGCGGCTGGGCTTGCCGCCGTTCATCACCACGCTGGCGATGATGCAGGTCGCGCGCGGGCTCGCGTTCATCCTCGCGCACGGACAGCCGATTCCGCTCGCGAACAGCGCGCCGTTCGACTGGCTCGGCACCGGTTATCTGTTCCCCGGGCTGTTCGGCCTGCCGGGAATTCCGTTCGCCGTGCTCGTGATGGCCGTCGTCGCGATCGTGTTCTCCATCCTGCTCGGCCGCACGGCGTACGGCCGCTACGTCCTCGCGCTGGGCGGCAACGAGGAAGCGGCCCGGCTCGCCGGCGTCGACACCGTGCGCGTGAAAACGCTGGTGTACGTCATCTCCGGCGGCTGCGCGGCCGTCGCCGGGCTGCTGCTGATGTCGCGCTTCGCGTCGGGGGCGCCGCAGAACGGCACCGGCTACGAGCTGCAGGCGATCGCCGCGGTCGTCGTCGGCGGTACCTCGCTCATGGGCGGCCGCGGCACCATCGTCGGCACGTTCTTCGGCGCGCTGCTGATCGGCGTGCTCTACAACGTGATGAACCTGCTGCACGTCGAGTCGTACACGCAGCTGATCGTGCTCGGCGTCGTGATCCTGCTCGCGGTCGTGCTCGACGAGCTGCGCAAGCGGTACCTCGCCGCGCGCTGAGCGGGACGCCGCCCGGTGCCGAGGAAGCGTGCCGCATGGAACCGCTCGACCTCACCGTGAAACCGCCGCGCGGCCCGCGCGAAACGCTTGCCGGGCTGGCGTTCATGCCGCGCACGATCGACAAGCTGCGCTCCGAGATGCCCGGCGGGAACACGGGCAAGTACGTCAACCGCCCCGACGGAATGAGCGCCGTGATGTGCAAGCGCACCGGCATCGACATGGAGGAGCTGCGCGCCGCCGTCGCGTCCGCGCAGACCGAAGCCGACGTCGAAGCGTGGGTGCGCGAGCGCGTCAGCCCCGAGCTCGCCGCCGAGACGAGCGCGAAGCTCGCCACGCTGCGGATGGACCGCCTCCCGCCCGAATTTCAGGAACGCGTGCGCGAGCACCATCCGGTGCTCGCGCAGCGTCCCGAGCTCGTGTACTTCTTCGATATCTTCGAAGCGGACGACGCGGCGACGTTTTCACCGTCGCGCTGATCCGGTTCAGCCGAGCATCGGGCCGGAGAGGCGAGTTCCCGTCGCGTCCTCGTCGAAACGCGCCGCACCGATCGGCCCGGAGACTCGCGTTCCACCCGCGGCGTCGCCGCCGAGCTCGCGGAACATCGGCCCGACCTCCCGCGTGCCGGTGGCGTCCTCGTCGAAGCGCGTGGATGCCGGCGTTGCGCCGTCGCCGTCACCCGCCAACTCGGCTGCGATCTTCTCGGCGTTCTCGTCTCCGATCGTGCGGAACATGGGACCCATCGCCCGCGTCCCGAGCGCGTCCTCATCGAGGCGCGCGGCGCCCATCGGGCCGATGATCCGCGTTCCGGTCGCATCTTCGTCGATGCCGGGGGACGGGGCGCGTTCGGGATCGCCGTAACCGTGCAGCTCGGCTTCGATCTTGCGGCGGCTCTCAGCGCCTAGGTCGCGCAAGCCGGACGTCGAGTGATCGTGGATCATGGGAACCTCCTCGTGAACGTTGCGGCAATCTTCTGAAGCGCTACACGGCGACGGCGGGTTCGCGTTCGACCTGCCGGCGCGGCGCGGCGCGCAGGCGCATCTCCTGCGCGCGCAAGAGCGCGAGATACTCGTCGACGACGCGGTCCTCGACGTCGTGGTAGTGCAGGCCGATGATCTCCATCGCGCGCCGGCTCTTGAGCAGGTACGCGCAGCTCGAGCAGATGTGCGCGGCGTCGAGCGGCAGCTCGAAGCTGGGGTCGTGCTTCTGCACGAACCGCAGAATGCGCTCCGGGCCGTCGACGTGGATCCAAATGCGCAGAAAGTCGTCCGCCGACGCGTTCATCACCTCGAGCAGCCCGCCGTCCTCGAGCGAACCGAGCTTGAGCTCTTCGAAATACTCCATCGGAAAACCGCAGCACGCGGTGACGTTCATGTTGGGCGTGATGGAGATGGTATCGAGGATGCTGCCGCAGCGCGTCGCCGCCGACTCGTCCCGGAAACGCAGCACGTCTTGCACGTGCGAAAGCTCGGCCGTCCCGTTGCCTCCCGCCTCGGGAACCCACGGCGACTCGTCGATCACGATCTTGCCCTTGTCGACCATCGCCGCGAACGCCGTATCCTCCATGAGCGTTGCACGGTCGACGCTCGAGCCGACGAAGGTTTCGAGGGTGACCGTCACGCTACAGCCGAGCTCCGCCGCAATGCGCGTCGCGGTCCGAACGCGATCGAGCGGAACGTATTTGACGTGGATTCCGCCGGTGCTGACGACCAGCGAGCGCAGACCGGCGGCGACGAGCGGCTCGAGCCGCTGTCGCGCACCGCGTTCGTTCACCGCCCAGTAGCCGTTCGACACGCAGCGGACCAGGAAGCCGAAGCTCGCCGCGTGCGCGACGTGCTCGCGCAGCTCGTCCCCCAGCAGGAAGCATTCGCCGCCGGTGAAGACGACGTGGCGCATCGAGGGAATCGTTGCGACGTCGTCGATCGACTGCGTGATCCGATCCTTCGGAATGCGCTTCGTCATCTTCGGCGTGCAGCTGAAACAGCAATGGTCGCACGCTGCCGTGCACTGAAACGTCGTGACGACCGACAGCGTGCGAGGCCGGAACAGCATCAGGCGCCGATCGGCCCAGAGGTCCGCGTCCCGGTATCGTCCTCGTCGAACTTGCCGAACGGGCCGGTCATCCGCGTTCCCGTGGCGTCCTCGTCGAATCGCTTCGATATTTCGGCGATTTCGGCGTCGCCTTCCCCGCGCAGTTCGGTGGCGATCTTCTCCGCGTTGTCGTCGCCGATCGCGCGGAACATCGGCCCCGATATCCGCGTTCCGGTGGCGTCTTCATCGAACCGGCCCATCGGTCCGGTGATCCGCGTGCCCACGGCATCCTCGTCCAAGCGCGCTGATTCGGACTGCGCCTCGTCTGCGCCGGCGAGCTCCGCGGCAATCTTTGCTGCGCTCTCGTAGCCGAGATCGCGACCGAACGGGCCGGCGACCCGTGTGCCGGTCGCATCTTCGTCGAGGTTTTCGGACGGCGATATCGAGGCGTCACCGTCACCGGCCAATTCGGCCTCGATCTTCTGCGCATTGCCGTCACCGACCGCGCGGAACATCGGGCCAGTGACCCGCGTGCCCGTTGCGTCTTCGTCGAATCGCCCGAGCGGGCCGATCGATCGCGTTCCGGTGGCGTCTTCATCGATGGATGCGGATGCGGATTGCCGCTCTTCGCCCGCACCCGCGAGCTCGGCGGCGATCTTGGCGGCGCTGCCGGTGCCGAGCTCGCGGAACAGCGGACCGATAGAACGCGTGCCCGTCGCGTGATCGTCCAAACGCGCGCCGATCGGACCGACCATTCGCGTACCCGCGGCGTCTTCGTCAAATCGCGCTGATTCGGATCGCGCCTCTTCACCTGCGCCGGCCAACTCCGCGGCGATCTTGGCGGCGCTGTCCGCGCCAAGCTCGCGGAACATCGGGCCGATGGGACGCGTGCCCGTCGCGTCATCGTCCAAACGTGGGGACGGAGCTGTTACGGCGTCGCCGTGCGCGTGCAGCTCCGCGTCGATCTTGTGCCGGTTCGCAGCGCCGAGGTCGCGTACACCGGACGAGTGATCATAAAGCATCAGGCACTTCCTTGAACAGGGTGCGTAGTTGTGCTGGCGGGATCACGAAACATCGCGCGCATACGAACGGGGTTTCACAACGTTCGTTGCGCGGCGGATGTTCGCAAGTTATAGCATGCGCGCAAGGGCCTTGCAAGGGGGGACAGAATAGGCGGTGCGATGCCTTGCGCAACCGCGCTGTGCGTCGGGATCGACGCGCTCGACGAGCGCCATTACCGAGACGGCGAACGCGTCTGGGACGGTGCGTTGCGCGGCGCCGAACGCCATGCGCGCGAAGTCGCCAGCACGTTGCGCGCGGCGGGCTTCGACACCGCGCTGATCCTCGGCAGCGACGCTACATGCGAAGCGCTCTTAGCTGGTCTGTGGAAACTCGCAGCCGCCGCGAGCGACGGCGATCTCGTCGTGTTCTACTTCTCCGGACACGGCGGCTATCCGGACGTCGCGGGTTATCGCACGCCGACGCTCACCTGCTTCGACCGAATGCTGTTCGCGCGCGAGCTGCACGCCGCGTTCGCGGCCTTCGCACCCGGCGTTCGCGTCGTGTCGCTCGTCGACGCGTGCCATTCCGGTGCGGTGTTCTACCGGGGCGAGGAGCTGGCGCCGGTCCGGGCCGATCCGGATGATCCGTACGCTCGGGAGTTTCCCGGCTATCTCGACTGTTTTTACGCCGCGCACCGCGAGCGGTACGACGCGCTCGTGCAGCCGGCCCCACCGCCGTTGCAAACGGAAATATTACACTTCGGCGCGTGTCGCGAGGAGTGCACCGCGCTCGACGCGGGCGAGCGTGGCGGCGTCTTCACCCTCGCGCTGCTCGATGCGTGGGCCGGCGGCGCGTTCACCGGCTCGTACCAGGATCTCTTCGTCGCGATCGCGCGCCGTACCGGACGGCAATCGCCGACGCTCATGAGCGCCGGCCCGCAGATTCCATCGTTTCCGGATCAGCCGGCGTTTTCGATCTGAAGGCGGCGGCGGCGCGCAGGCAGCCGTAGCGGCGCGAAGGCGAACACCGCGGCCGCGCCGCAGGCGAGGGCGCCGACGCGAAATGCTTCGGCGTACGCGTCGTTCTGCGCTTCGCGCTCCGCCGCGCTGCGCAACCGCGCGGCGCCGCCGGGTGCATTCCGCGGCGTTCGCTCGCGCTCCACGTGCGCGACGGCGGGGAGGTTGCGGCTCATGCGCTCCGCGACGTGCGCGCGATCGACGACGAGCGCGTGCTCGAACGCGGTCGCCGCGATGGCGATCGCGAACGCGCTCGCGATCTGGCGGTCGATCGCGATGAGCCCGGTCGCGGCCGGCATCCGGTCCGCCGGAATGCTCGCGATCGTCACGAGACCCATCGGAACGAACATCAGGCCGTTACCGAAACCTAACAATGCGCGCGCCGCGGCAACGTCCGACAGCGCGCTCTCGGGCCGCAACGCGGCGAGCCACCAGCACCCCGCCGCCATGAGCGCGAAGCCGGCCGCCATCGTCACGTACGAACCGAGCCGCACGCCGAGCGGGCGCCCGACCGCCATGCCGATGACCGTCGTGATGACGGTCGGTGCAAGCGCGACCGACGTCGTCCACGGATCGTAGCCGAGCACGTCTTGCAAGAACGCCGTGAGCAAGAACGGGATGCCGACCGCGCCCAGCCCGAACAAGAACGCGTTCGCGTTCACCGTCCAGAACGTGCGTATTCGCAGCAGCCCCAGATCCACCATCGGCCGTGCGGTCGAGAGCTCGATCAGGATGAACGCGGTCAACGCCACGACCGCCACGGCGCTCGCGAACACGATCTCGTCGGAGCCGAACCAGCCGGCAGCTTCGCCGCGCTGAAGCACGTCTTGCAGCGCGAAGAGCCCGACGACCATCGCGAGCAGCGCGAACGGCTGAAACGACGCCGCCTGCACCGCGGGTCCGTCGTCGACCGTGAGTGCGGCGAGGACGAACGCGAGCACGCCGATCGGAACGTTGATCGCGAAGAGCACGGGCCACGTGCTGACGGTCAGCACGGCGCCCGCCAGAAAGATGCCCACCAGCGGGCCGAGCATGAAGCCGTAGCCGTAGAGCGTCTGCGCGCGCCCGCGCTTCTCCGGCGGGAACGTCTCGAGCAGAATTGCGAGCCCGGTCGGCGCCAGCAGCCCGCCGCCTGCGCCCTGAAGCGTGCGCGCGAGCGTCAGCGTGACGACGCTCGTGCTCAGCGCGCACGCCGCGGAGCCGATCGTGAACACGGCAATTGCGGCGAGAAACACGCGCCGCCGTCCGAGCTTCGCGTGCAGCCAGCCGTTGAGCGGCATCGTGGCGATGCCGCCCAGCACGTACGCCGTCGTGATCCAGGAGATCTCGTCGAGCGTCGCGCTCATCGCGCCCATGATCGTGTCGTACGCGAGGAACACGATGCTCAGGTCGAGACTGGCCAGACCGACCGCCACGAGCACCGCGACGACGCGCATCGACTCCGCCGTTCGAAGGGCCACCGGCCTCCTCCGCCGTAGACTGCGCGCCCGGGCCGGCACGCGCACGCTCCGGTTCACGCGCGCCGCCGCGGTTCCTCCGCTTTCATAAGGGAGGTCGCATCGCTACGATAGCATCGAACCCGCTCGCCAAGGCCGGCATGAGCCGCGGCGCGGCGCTGTGGTGGTTCGCCGGCGTCGCGGCGATCGTCGCCGCCGCGCTCGCCGTGCGCTGGTTCGTCGTCGTACAGGGCGCGATCGCCACGGACGACGCGTACGTGGACGCCGAGCAGCGCGTCGTCACGGCACGCGTCGGAGGCCGCGTTGCGCGCGTGGCCGTGTCGCTGCACGCGCACGTTCGCGCCGGCGACGTGCTCGTCACGCTCGACGATCGCGATGCGCGCGCGCGCGTCGCGCAGGCCGACGACGCGGTCGCGCAGCAGCGCGCCGCGCTCGTGTCGGCGCGCGCCGACATGCGATATGCAGCGGACCAAGAAGTGCAGGGGCTTCGCGCGGCAACGGGCGACGAGTCGGTTGCGCGGGGCCATGTCACGACGATGCTGCAGCAGCATCTCGCAGCGTCGGCGCTCGTCACCGCGGACAAAGCTTCTGAAAACCAGGCGCGCGCGGCGGTGCACCAAGCGCAAGAAGAACTGCCGGCGGCAATCGCTGCGGAGCGCCGCGCGGCGAGCGACCGCGCAAGCACGCGCGATCTGTTCGATCAAGGCTATGCGCCGCGCAACGTCATGAACGCCGCGGAAGCGGCATACGCGCGCGCGCACGCGGACGTGGAGCGCGCGCGCGACGCGATCTTGACGGCGAACGCCGCGCTCGCAGCCGCGCGCGCGAAAACCGCGCAAGACGGCGCCAGCGCTTCGGCCGCCGACGCCGCGCGCAACGAAGCGACGGCCGCCGTGTCGGCCGCGGCGGGCAGAACGGCGTTGAGCGCGTCGGATCAGCACACGCGCTCGCAAGCTTCGCACGTAGCGCAAGCGGAGGCCGCGCTCGACGCGGCGGTGCACGACGCGCGGCTCGCGCGCGCTCAGCTCGCCGACACGCGCGTGTCCGCTCCGGTCGACGGCTGGGTGGCCGTGCGCTCGGTCAACGCCGGCGAGTCGATCGCGCCGACCGACTCGCTGTTCGTGCTGGTTCCGGAGCGTGGGCTCTACGTCACCGCGAACTTCAAGGAGACCCAGCTGCGGGACATCCGCTTCGGCGACCGCGCGCGCGTGCACGTCGACGCATCCGGCCGCACCATCGACGGCCACGTCGAAGCGATCGGGGCCTCGACCATGAACATGACGAGCGCGGCTCCGCCGGCGCCGTCGAACACCTTCGTCAAAGTCGTGCAGCGCGTCCCGGTGCGCATCGCGATCGACGATGCGTCACCGGGGATCCTGCGGCCGGGCATGTCGGTCGAAGTGCGGGTCGAACGCTGACCGCCCGAATCGCTCAGCGGGCGGCTTCGTGCGCGAGCGCGAGGGCGGGATCGTCGGTGATCAGACAGTCGACGGGGCCGCAGACGCCGTCGTCGTACCCGCCGAATTGCTCGCGCGCCGGCACGACGTACAGCACCATGGGCTTCCCTTTGGGGTAGCGGGCGCGGACCGGGAACGTCCCGTAGTGCACGCCCTCGAAGACCAGCGTGACCGAGTTGAGCACGTCGTCGCCACGCCGCCGGGTGGCGAGGTCCGTAACCGAAGCTCCGCGGTATTCGTCCATTCGTATCCCTCCCTCGGGATACGAGCAGTCTGCGCTCGGCCGATTACAGATCGCTTACCGTTCCGGGCAGCGCAGCTCGGTGGCCGGTCCGCGCAGCGCACCGGCCGCGCGCGGCTGGAGGCGGCCGTGGGCGGTAAAGGCGTCGTAGGCGCGCTGCGCACGGCCGATCGCGTCGAGACCGGCGGTCTGGCGGCGCATCTCCGTGCGGCGGTAGACCTCGGCGTCGGGCGTGACGGTCGGCGGCTGCGCGTTGAGCCGCGCGATCTCCGCCGCCGCGACGCGCACGTGCCCGACCTCGTGGTGCCGCAAGGCCGCGACCGCCGCGCCGGCCGCGGCGCGATCGTCCTCGGTCATCCCGGGCCAGGTGAGGGCGGCGGGCACGTGTAGCGTGACGCGGCGAATGGCGAACCTCGTGCGGCCGGTGTACCGGCCGCGCCGGTCGACGCCCGGGAACGGGACGTGCGCCGTGACCTCGACGTCGGCGAAGGCGAGCTGACCCTCGAACGCGTCCGCGTCGCTGCAGCGCGGGACGTGGACGGTCCGGGCGTCGACGGTCACCGGATACGCGCGCAGGAACGCGCCGTCGCTCGCCGCGAGTGCCAGACCGAGCGCGATCGCAACGAACGTCACGTCGCCAGCCGCCGGCGCTGCCAGTCGCCGCCGTTCAGCCGCAGCGTGGTGATCGTGCCGCGCACGAGCCAGCTCGCGATCCAGCCGAACGGCACCGCCCACAAGCCGAAGTGCAGCAGCCGGATCCCCGTCCAAATCCCCGCGACCGCGACGATCGTCGTGGCGATTCCCATGACCATCACGAAGCGCGTGTCGCCCGCGCCGCGGATCGGCGCGAGCACGGTCATCGCGTAGCCTTTGAGCGGCAGCGTCACGCCGACGTGCACCGCCAGCGGCCACGCGGCGATCGATGCGAGCGCCGGGCTCAGCGTGCAGATCGCCGCGAGCGGCCACGCCAGGCCCGCGACGAGCGCGCCCACCAGCAGGCAGACCAGCACGCCGTACCGGGTGGCGTCGCGCTGGAACGCCCGCCCGCCGGCGTAGTCGCGCGCGCCGATGCGCTGGCCGAGCACGACCTCCGACGCGTCCCCGAGCGCGCCGGGGAGCGCCCACGTCGCGTCGCTGACGAGCGACATCGCGCGAAACGCCGCGACCGTCTCCGTGCCGTACGGGGCGAGCAGCCCGATGGTCACCGGTTCCGGCGCGATCTGCAGCGTGAGGAACACGAACTCCGGCCAGCTGATCGACGCGGTTTGCACGACGAGGCGGCGGTCGATCGCGCGCGAGGAGAAGATGCCCAGATCGGGTCGCTTCATCGTCACCCGCACCATGAACGCGAGGCCGACCAGCTCCGCGATGAGCGACGAGAGGCCCGCGCCGGTCAGCCCGAACGGGTGGTGCGTCAGCGCGCCCAGCGCGAGCACGAACACGAGCGGCACGTGCACCGCGTTGATGACGAGCAAGAGGTGCAGCGTGGGCTTCGACTCGCCCGCGGTCGCGAACGCGACGGCGAGCATGCCGCTGCACACCATCGGGATCAGGCACGCGCAGCGCAGCATCAGATAGTGCGCCGACGCGTCGAGCGGCGCGCCGGCGGGGAGGATGGCGTGCATCAGCGGTCGCGCGGCGAGCGTGGACGCGAGCGCGGCGAAGGCCGCGATCGCCAGCGGCGTGACGACCGCGGCGCGCACGATCGCGCCGTAGCGCTCGCTCTGCCCCGCGCCGATCGCTTGCGCGCCGGCGATGCGCACGCCGCTGCCGAAGGCGAACAGCCCGATCCCGAGCACCATGAACACGCCGACCGCGCCGGTGATGCCCGCGAGCGCGGCCGTGCCGAGCGCGCCGATCGCGATCGTGTCCACGATGCCCAGCAGCTGATCGCCGACCAGCGCCAGCGCGTTGGGCGTCGCGAGGCGCCGCAGCGCAGCACCCGCGTCGCGGTGCTCGATCGCATCGATCGCCATGGGAGCTAGCGGATCCGGATCAGCGTTCGCTGGAGCGCGTAGAGGAGGCGTTCCCCCTCTTCGACTTCCTTGAGCATCGTGCGCCCGCGGAAGGTCGGAATCGCGTCGCCGATCTCGCTGACCGCGTCGGCGAGCTCGCGCCGGTCGATGCGCGCGCCGGTGCGGTCGGCTTCGGTGATGCGCTGCAGCTCCATGGTCGCGTACTTGAGCGCGGTCTTCGCGCGCTCGAGGTCGTTCTGCGACTGGGTGAACGCGGCGAGCGCCGCGCGGTACGCGCGCACCGCTTCGGGATAGTCCCGCTTGCGCGTCGCGAGCATCCCGGCAAGCGTTTCGGAGTAGCCGACGTCGACGGTCGACTTCGACTTGCCGAACGTGCGCGCGAGCATCTCGCGCGCGTCCGCCTCGATGGTGCTGCGGCGGCGGTCTTGTTCGGCGCTGTCCGACGTGCCGGCTTTCGATTTCGCTGCCGCGGCGGGCGAGGGATGCTGCTGCAGCGCGGGATCGGCAGGGGCGGCGGGGCCTTCGCCCAGCAGCGAGCGCAGCTCGTCGATGACGTGCTGCGCGCTCTGATAGCGCCGGTCCGGTTCCTTTTCGATCAGCTTGAGGATCACGAGCTCGATCTCGGGCGGCACCGCGCGGTTCACCGTGCGCGGCGGCGGCGGCGGCTCGTTGACGTGCCCGTAGATCACGGCCACGAGGTCGTCGGAGTCGCTCTTGAACGGCAGCGTTCCCGTGAACGTCTCGTAGAGCATGATGCCGACCGAATAGAGGTCGCTGCGCGCGTCGGCGGTCTTGCCCAGGAACCGCTCCGGCGGCAAGTACGCGATCGTGCCGACGATCTCGCCCGCGCTCGACGCGCTCGACATGTCGCTCGTGCGGCGCGCGAGCCCGAAGTCCATCACCTTGACCGCACCGCTCGGCAGCACCATCACGTTGGCCGGCTTGACGTCGCGGTGCACGACCTCGTTGTCGTGCGCGTACTGCAGCGCTTCGAGCATTTCGATGTAATGGCGGATCGCGGTGTGCACCGTCAGCTCGTGCGCGGGCACCGAGCCGAGCGTGCGGCCTTCGACCAGCTCCATGACGATGTACGACCAGCCGTCGTCGCGCCCCGCGTCGTACACGCCGACGATGTTGCGGTGGTTGAGGCGCGCCATCGAGCGCGCTTCGCGCAGGAAGCGGTCGCGCTCGCCGTCGTCGCGCTCGGTGAGCACTTTGATCGCGACGTCGCGGTCGAGCACGACGTCCGCGCCGCGGTACACGTCGGCCATGCCGCCGCGGCCGATCAGCGCGCCGACGCGGTAGCGTTCGGCAAGCGTCTTGCCTTCGAGCGAGTTCATGCGAACGCTCCGCGGTGCAGCCTCGCGCGCCCGCGGTCGAACGTGACGACGTCGAAGCGCGCGTGCGCGCGCGGCGCCGCGATCTGCAGCCAGTCGCTCGCGATCGCGCGCAGCGTCGCGCGCTTGCGCGCGTCGACGGCGCCGGCCGCGCTGCCGAACGCGCCGCTGGCGCGCGCCTTCACCTCGACGAACACGACGGTGTCGCCGTCGCGCGCGATGATGTCGATCTCGCCGCCCGGCAAGCGGACGTTGCGCCCGACGATGCGGTACCCGTGCGCTTCCAGCAGCGCCGCCGCGGCGTCCTCGCCCGCGCGCCCGCGTGCGGCGCGGTTCACGGCGTCACGGCCGCTTCGCCGGCGTCGTCTTCCATCTGGTCCGGCGTAAATGCGCCGTCGTTCGCGTCCTCCGCGCCCTCGCCGACAAGCGCGTCTTCGTCGGCGAGCGCTTCGGCGTCGGCGAGCGCTTCGGCGTCCGCGACGAACTGCGCCATGCCCGGCAGCGCGTCCCACGCCGCGCGCACGCGCCAGAACGCGCGCCGGTGCTCGGCGCAGGGGCCGTGCGCGTTCAGCGCGGCGATGTGCTGCGGCGACGCATAGCCTTTGTGCTGCGCGAAGCCGTACTCCGGATACTGGTCGTGCAGCGCGACCAGCAGCCCGTCGCGATACACTTTCGCCACGATGGACGCCGCGGCGACGGTCGCGCACTTCGCGTCGCCCTTGATCACGGGTTCCTGCACGCCCGCAGTCCAGGCCTTGATGCGCACGGCATCGGTGAGCAGGTACTCCGGTGCGACGTGCAGCGCCGCGAGCGCGCGCTCCATCGCGAGGATGCTCGCCCAGTAGATGTTGAGCCGGTCGATCTCCGCGACCGTCGCCTCGCCGATCGCCCATGCGACGCAGTTCGCCTTGATCTCCACGGCGAGCGTTTCGCGCATCTCCGGCAGCACTTGCTTGGAGTCGTTGAGCCCGCGCAGCCGCAGCGGACCGTCGGTGACGACGCACGCGGCGACGACCGGTCCCGCGAGCGGCCCTCGCCCGACCTCGTCGATCCCGCCGACGAGCCGATAGCCCGACGCGCGCGCGCGCTCCTCGAACGCGTGCAGCCGGTCGAGCCGGCGCCGCTCGCGCTGCGTCGCGTTGCGTTTCTTGCGGCTCTTGTCCGCGGCGGTGCTCACGCCGCGGGCTCCGGGCGCTCGAAGGTGATGCGCCCGAACTTGCCGTCGTTGAAGTCTTTCAGGTACGCGCCCGCCGCGTTGTGCAGATCGGCGCCGCCGCCGCGCCGCGCGAAGCGCCCGCGCGCGAACGTCTCGAGGTCGGGCACGTCCGACTGCGGCCGGTTGGCGTGCGACCACGCGGCGAACCGTTCGACGACCTCTTCGGCGTCGAAGCGCTCGCGCGGCAGCGCGCCCGTCAAAGCGAGCTGCCACTGCGCTTCCGGCGTCGCGATCTTCGGAACGAGAATGCCCGGCGTGTCCATCACTTCGAGTTTCGGCGCAACGCGGAACCATTGCAGCGACCGCGTGACCCCCGCCTTGTCCTCAGCCTTGGCCGCGGTGCGGCGCAGCAGGCCGTTGATGATCGAGGATTTGCCGGTGTTCGGGATGCCCACGACCATCGCCCGCGTGGTGCCGTGCTCGGCAACCAACGCGGCGAGCTCCGCCGAGATGCGCTTCACCGAGCCCTGGTCCTTGCCGTTGACCGCGATCGCCTTCCGCCCGCGCGCTTCATGCCACGCCAGCCATTCACGCGTCGCATGCGGGTCGGCAAGGTCTTCGCGCCCCAGGATCACGAGCCGCGGCTTGCGCGCGGCGAGCCGGTCGAGCGCCGGGTTCGACGACGCGCGCGGCACCCGCGCGTCGAGCACCTCAATGAGGACGTCGACGATCGCCAGCCGCTCCCCCAGCTTGCGCATCGCGGTCGCCATGTGGCCGGGGTACCATTGGATGGTCGCCTGCAGCGACGGGCGCTTCGCTGAGTCGATCACCGTGCCGTCTTCGTCGGGCATCAGATCGTCCGGGGCGGCCAGATGCCGACCAGCGCTTTGCCGACGACGTCGGTGTCGTGCAGCACGCCCCACGTCCGCGAGTCGTCGCTCTCCGCGCGGTTGTCGCCGAGCACGTAGTATGCATTCGGCGGCACGGTCACCGCGGCGGCGCTGCGGCGGTCGTCGAAGCGCACGTACGGCTCGGACAGCTGGCGCCCATCGATGCTCACGACGCCGTTGCGCACCTCGACGCGCTCGCCGGGAAGCCCGACGATGCGCTTGATGTACGTCTCGGGGTTGGGCGCGTCGTGCCGAAAAGCGACGACATCACCGCGCCGGATGGGCCCGAGCTTGTACGCCAGCGTGTTGATCAGCACGAGCTCGCCGGCGTGCACGCGCGGTTCCATCGAGAGCCCGTCGACCGGCGACGTTCGCATGAAGAACGCGGCTGCGATCAGCAGCAGCACCGCGAGCTGCGCGGACAGCGAAACGATCGTCCGCGTCTTCGCCACGGGCGGCTACGTTCGACCGTGCTAGTGCAGAATCCTGATGCGGTTCAGCGGCCAGAACAACAGGAACGCATGGCCGGTGAACGACGCTTTCTCGCCTTTGCGCGGCCCGCTCGCGAACGTACCGCCGGTCTGCGCGAAGCCCCAGACGTGCGAGTCGGCCGAGAACCGCCGGTTGTCGCCGAACATGATGTAGCAGCCGTCGGGAATCCGGTCGGGCGCGCTCCACTTTTCGCGCGGCGGAATGTTCGCCATCGCGGGATCGAGCGGCGTACCGTCGACGTAGATGCCGTAGTTCTTGACCTCGAGCTCGTAGTTCTGCCTGTCCGCGATGTACGGCTCCGCCATGGCGACGCCGTTGCGGTACACCGTGCCGTCGTGCACGCGAAGCCGATCGCCCGGCAGCCCGATCGTTCGCTTGATGAAGTCGTTGGGGCTGATCTCCGGCGGCGGAAACACGACGATGTCGCCTTCGTGCGGCTTGATGAACCGGTACTCGAACTCGTTGACGAGCAGCACGTCGTGGATCTGCAGCGTCGGCTCCATCGACCCGCTGGGGATGAAGAAGGTCCGCACCACGAACGTGATGAGGAACAGCGCGACGAGCCCCGCGACGATGAACGCGTCGAGGTACTCGCGTATGACGGTGCGCGTCGACGGGGCCTTGGCGGTCTCGACGCCGGGCCCGGCCGGCACGCGGTCGGCCCGGAAGGTGATCGCCACGCGCAGGATCGCGAAGACCGCGATGAGCGCGAGCAGTTCGAGCGGGGTCACGGCGAGACCACCTACTTGGCGGTCTTGCGCTCCGTCTTGCTGCGGTCGACTTTGCGCTCCTTGATGCGCGCGGCCTTACCGACCTTCTCGCTCAAGTAGTAGAGCCGCGAGCGGCGGACGATGCCGCGCTTGGAGACTTCGATGCGGTCGACGCGCGGGCTGTGCAGCAGAAACGACCGCTCGACGCCGACGCCGTGGGCGACGCGCCGAACCGTGATCGTCTCGGCGAGGCCGCCGTCCTGGCGGACCGTCACGACACCTTCGAACATCTGAATGCGTTCTTTGCCGCCCTCGACGACCTTGGAGTAGACCTTGACGGTGTCGCCCGGACGGAAGTCCGGGACGGAGGGCTTCTCCTGTTCCTTCTGGATCAGGTCGAGTACGTTCATGACAGCTCTCTGAAGAACAGCGAAAGCGCCGCTGGGGCGGCGGCAACCCCGGTAGTGTACCACGAGGCCCCTACCCCGGCAAGGGCGGCCTATCCCGTGTGCGTTCCATTCCTTTGGCGAGGGACTGGTCGCTCGCAGCAGACTCGGCACAAATCCGAGGCAGTATGCGCCGGTTTGCCGACGCCCGCTATACCGCACCGTCGGGCGGTAGGCGCGCATTGCGGGCTGTCGCTCGTGCTCGCGACTGCTCTCGGCGCCATTCTGCGATCTTTGCGTGGTCGCCGCTCAGCAGGACCGGGGGGACGTCGACTCCGCGGAACCGTGACGGGCGCGTGTAGGCCGGGTGGTCGAGATCGGCGCCCGTCCAGGATTCTGAGGCGGCCGACTCGGCGTCGATTGCGCCCGGAATTAGGCGGACTGTCGCGTCCACAAAGGCCATGGCCGCGATCTCGCCGCCGGTGAGGACGAACTCGCCCACCGACATCTCCTCGACCGGGTAGAGCTCGCGCAGGCGTTCGTCCACGCCTTCGTAGTGGCCGCAGATCAGGATGAGGCGGTCCAATTCGGCCCATGCCGCCGCGTCGGCTTGGCGGAAGACTGGGCCGCTGGCCGAGGTGAGAATGATGCGGCGGCGTTCGTCCGGCGGTGCTTCGGCGAGGATCGCGTCGAGCGTGCGGGCCAGCGGCTCGATGCGGAGGACCATGCCCGGGCCGCCGCCGTAGGGGCGCTCGTCGGCGCGCTCGCGGCCTTCGAGCGCATCGAGGAGATTGTGCATGCGCACCTCGACCAGGCCACGCTCGACCGCGCGGCCGACGATCGACAGGCCGATGACCGGCGCGAACATCTCCGGGAAGAGCGAGACGACGTCGACGTGCAAGACCCCCACGTGGCGTTCTTCGACCGTCTGCGTCGTCTGGTCCCGGGCGGAGTGCCGTCGGGGCCGTTCGCGCGCGGCGCGCGCGAGCTCGACCGCGGCCGGCTCGACCGCGCGGAAGCTGCCTTCGCCGAGGCGCTCGGAGTGGCGCACACCGCCGCGGAGATCGCCGCGGTGCGCAACAAGCGCGCGATCGTCGCGATCAAGCGGCGTAACCGCGAGCTCGCGATCGAAGAGCTCGTCGCCGCACTCGAAGCCGAACCGCGCTGCGCGGCGGCGATCACGACCATCGGCAATCTGCTGCTGGAAGACCGCGACATGGACGAAGCAATCGCGCATTACGAGTACGCGATCCTCGTCGACGACGGCTACGCGCCGGCGTATCACAATCTCGGCGTGGCGTTCCACCGCACCGGCCGGCGCGGCGAGGCCGTGCGCATGCTGCGGAAGGCGACGCGGCTCGAAGGGCGCATGAGACGCTCGTGACCGACGGCGAGCAGCTGCGGCTGGATGCGGATCTCCTGACGGTGCTGCGCGCCGGCGTGACGCACGCGCTCGAGCACGGCGCGGAGTTCGTCGCCCCGCCGCATCTGCTGCTGGGGCTGCTGGCGCATCCGGTGGTCGGGCCGGCGATCGCGCCGCTCGTGCCACGCGAAAAGATCGAAAAAGCCGCCGCTGCAGCGCCGAAGCCGCCGCAGCTCGCCGACGTGTCGGAAGAGACGCCGGCCGACGCCGCGGCAGCCGCCGTTCGCGCGCTACGAGTCGCTCGCGTTTCGCTCGCGCGACGGCGCGCGCACGCTCTATCTCGATGCGGAGTCGTACCGGCTCTTCATCGAAGGCGCGCGCCGCGCCGTCGGCGTCTACCGCGCCAAGCACCTCGTGTACGGCTTCGCCGCCGAAGCGGTCAAAGACCGCGATCTGCTGAGCTTGTTCGGCGCGGATCCGCAAGGCGTCAGCAAAGCCGTCGAAGGCCTCTAACTTCGACGCGCGCGCGAACGCGACGCGTCGGTATTGCGTCTGCGTGCCGATCGCGGTTATTGCGTCTGCGTGCCGATTGCGTCCACGGTGCGGATGTCTTCGAGGTAGGTGAACAGCTGCGGCAGCGTGATCTTCTCGAGCTCGCTGCGCTCCTTGATGACGTCGCCGTCCTCGCCTTCGTCGCGCAGATAGCAGCGCGACTCGACGCCGCCCGCGCCTTCGCTCAAGAACGAGACCGCGAAGCCCTTGCCCAGCGTGTCGTCGTAGATGCGCATCGCCGCGGGGTTGAGGATCTCGATCGAGTGCGACGCGTTGTTCGCGTCGAAGATCGTGATGGTCAGATAGTCGCGGTTGACGATCTCGATCGAGCCCACCACGAACGTGTTCTTGGCCGAGAAGAACTCATGCCCGCGCTTGTTGCGCGAGCTCACTTCGTAGAACACGCGGTGCGCGACGAATCGGTTGAGGATCTTCCGCAGCGTCGCGATGGACGCCAAGGTCTCGGTCCGGTTGCCGCGGGTGTAGATGATCTTCAGGGCGTGGGCCGGCCTTCGGTAATCTCCGCGCGCGCCGCCTATCGCACCTCGCGGGGCATGACGCGTTGCACGGGACCGGGAAGAAACCCTCTGCATGCTATCGATCCCCGACATGGCGGTCCTGGGCGCCGCGGCGCTTCTGTTCTTCGGTCCCGAGCAGCTCCCGCGCGTCGCTCGCAAGGCGGGCAACGTCATGCGCGAGATCCAGAACACGTCCCAGTCGTTCATCCGCGAGCTCGAGCGCGCGGCCGACATGGAAGACGCCAAGGACGCCAAGCCGTACGAGCCCCCGCCGTACGACGGTGTTCCGTACGACGCGAGCGCGTACGAGGCGCCGGTCGCGTACGACGCGTCCCCAGCGTACGATGCGTCGCAGTACGAACCGCCGGCGCCCGAGCCCGAAGCGCCGGTCGCCGCGGCGCCGGAGCATGCCCCGGAGGGTCTCACGGCGGACAGCGTGAGCGAGAAACTGGCCGAGCCACGGCCGGCGCTCGACCTGCAAGCGCAGGCGCCGGCGCCCGCCGAGGCGCGTTCAGCCCCCGCAGAGACGCCGCCAGAGACCGATCACACGCCGCACCTCTAGCCGCGTTTCGGCGTAGGGCGGGATTCCGCCGTAGCGGTCGACCGCGCCCGCCCCGGCGTTGTACGCCGCGATCGCGCGGGCGTACCGTTCCTGCGGCGCGAGGCGGCGGTAGCGCGCGAGCAGCCCGGCGAGGTGCGTCACGGTCCCGTGGAGGTTCGCCTCCGCGTCGTCCGGATCGACGCCGAGGCCCGCCGCCGTCGCCGGCATCAGCTGGCCGAGCCCGCGCGCTCCGGCCGGCGACACCGCCCGCGGATTCCACGCCGATTCAACGGCGACCAGCGCGACCACGAGCCGCGCGTCGATCCGCACGGCGTCGGCTTCCGCGACCACCCGCGCGGCTAATCGCGTCGCGTGCAGATCGTCGAGCGCGGGGTCGAACGCGCGCAGCGCCGAGGCGTACGCGATGAGGACGGAAGCAAGAAAAGGGCCGAGCACACGACATGCGGTGCCCGCCCTTTTCGCGGTTAGCGCGCGAGGCGCGCGGCTAGAGGTTGAAGTTCGAGCGGATCTCGCTGATGCGGGATTCGAGGGCGCCGCGGACTTGGCGGTGGAGCTTGTCCTTCTGCTCGTCCGGCAGGCGCTGGTAGACGAGATAGCCGGCGGCTGAGAGGATGCCGCCCAGGACGCCCACGAGGACGGTCCGTCCCGCGTCGGAGTTGGCGGCCGCGTCGCCGCCGGTCTTGCTCTGGAGCTCCCCGTTGAGGGGTTTGGTCGTGTCGTGCATCGTGGGATTCCTTTCGACGCCGGTGTACCCGGAATCCCCATCCGGCACTACGTGTGCTCGGCCTCCGGCTCGCGAACGTACCGGATCGCGCCGCGGTACTGCTTGGCGATCTGCTCGATCGCGAGCTCGGCGGTCGCCACGATCGCGCGAACGTCGTCGCGGTCGCGGTCGTCCGCGGGCCAGCGCATCAGCAAGTCGCCGCTGCGCCGGTGGCCGGCGACCTTGACGTGGGCCACATCGGTGAGCCCGACCCAGGCGGCCTGGAGCAGCGCCGAGACGGCGGCGCAGGCGATGTCCTCGCCCGGCTCGCCCTGTCCGGCGTGGCCCGTAGAAACGACAGAGGACAGCCGGTCACGGCTGTCCCTGCGAAAACGGACCTCGAGCATCCCTGCGCTCGTCGAAGGATCAGAGGGCGATCTTGTCGATCCGGACCTCGGCGAACCGCTGGCGGTGGCCGTTGAGCTTGCGGACGCGCTTCTTCGACTTGTAGCGGAAGACCAGGATCTTCTTGTCCTTGGCTTGGCGCAGCACCGTGCCGGTCACCGTGGCGCCGCTGACGAGCGGGCTGCCGATGGAGACGTCGTCGCCGTTGGCGGCGAGGACGATGCGGTCGAACGTCACCGACGAGCCGACCTCGGTCTCGATGAGATCGGTCCGAATGACGGAGCCTTCGGACACGCGGAACTGCTTGCCGCCGGTCTCAACGATCGCGTACATAACCTCGGAACTTTATCACGCGGCCGGGTGGATCGTCAACGCGACTTGTCGTGTCTCACCGTCTATAGGCTCGAGTCCGACTGAGGGTTCACCGTTGAGAACAACCGATCCGCCGCTCGCTTCATCCCGCAACGTCGTCCCGCTCACCCTCAAACTGAACGGGCGCGACGCGACCTTCGCGATCGAACCGCAGGTCACGCTGCTCGACCTGCTGCGCGACCGTGCCGGCCTCCCCGGGACGAAGAAAGGCTGCGACCGCGGCCAGTGCGGCGCGTGCACGGTGCTCGTCAACGGCCGCCGAACGCTTTCGTGCTTGGCGCTCGCCTTGCCGCATGCCGGCGATGAGATCACGACGATCGAGGGACTGGCCGACGGCGATGAGCTGCACGCGGTGCAGGCGGCGTTCGTCGAGCACGATGCCTTGCAGTGCGGCTTCTGCACGCCCGGTCAGATCATGTCGGCGGTCGCCGTCATCGCGGAGGGGCGCGCGAACGGCGAAGACGCGATCCGCGAGGCGATGAGCGGCAACCTATGCCGCTGCGGCGCGTACCCGAACATCGTCGCGGCGATCGCCGCCGCGCAGGGAGTGCGCTGATGCGCACGCAGGGAGTGCGCTGATGCGCGGGTTCGAGTACGTCGTCGCGGAGTCGCCCGCGGCGGCGCGCACGCTCGCTCGCGAGGTCGACGGCGCGCGCTTCTACGCCGGCGGCACGACGCTGATCGATCTGATGAAGAGCGACGTGGAGCGCCCGCGCCGCGTGGTCGACATCTCTCGTTTGCCGCTCGCGTCGATCGAGCGGCGCGGCGGCGTGGTGCGCATCGGCGCGCTCGCGCGCAACAGCGACGTCGCGTACGACCCGCTGATCGCGGAGAGCTTTCCGGCGGTGTCGCAGGCGCTGCTGAGCGGCGCGTCCGGCCAGATTCGCAACGCGGCGACGGTCGGCGGCAACCTGATGCAGCGCACACGCTGCACGTACTTCCGCGAGACGCGCTGGCGCTGCAACAAGCGGGAGCCCGGCAGCGGCTGCGACGCCATGGACGGTTTCAACCGCAGCCATGCGATCCTGGGCACGAGCGACGCGTGCATCGCGACGTATCCCGGCGATTTCGCCGTCGCGCTCGCGGCGCTGTCTGCGCGCGTCGTCGTCGAAGGAGAGAACGGCGAGCGGATCATCGCGGTCGACGACTTCTACGTGCTGCCCGGCGAGCGGCCGGAGCGCGAGACGATGGTCGCGCCGGGCGAGCTCATCACCGCGGTGGAATTGGACGTCCAGCCGCTGCACGCGCGCTCGCACTATCTGAAGCTGCGCGACCGCGCGTCGTTCGAGTTCGCGCTCGTGTCGGTGGCCTGTGCGGTGGAGATCGCGGGCGACCGCATCGCGCAGGCGCGGCTCGCGCTGGGCGGCGTCGGCACGGTGCCGTGGCGTGCGCGCGACGCCGAGTCGGCGCTCGCGGGCGCCGCGCCGGACGACGCCGCGATTCCGCCGCGCGGCCGACATCGCGCTCGCGGGCGCGCAGCCGCGGGAGCACAACGGATTCAAAATAGAGCTTGCGAAGCGCGCGATCGTGCGCGCGCTGCGCACGGTATGCGGAGGTGCGGCATGACCGTCACGGCGGAACGTCCCGCGACGCGTGGGTTCATCGGACAGCCGATCGACCGCGTCGATGGCCGTGCGAAAGTCACCGGCGCGGCGCCGTATTCCGCCGACGCGCCCGTCGACGCGCCGCTGTTCGCCGTGATCGTCCAGTCGACCATCGCGCGCGGGCGCATGACGTCGATCGACGAGAGCGCGACGCGCGCCGTTCCCGGCGTGGTCGAGGTCGTCACGTACAAGAACGCGCCGCGCGTGCCGGCGATCCCGTTCGATTTCACGATGCCCGTTCAGGAAGAGCTGGCGCCGCTGCAAACCGGCGAAGTGCATTACGACGGCCAGCACGTCGCAGCCGTGGTCGGCACGACGTTCGAAGCCGCGCGCGAAGGCGCGGCGCTGCTGCGCATCGCGTACGAAGCGCAGTCCGCCGAGGTGACGATCGAGGCTGCGCGCCAGGTCGATCTGCCGGAACAGTGGTTCGGCAGCGATGTGCAGGCCCGGCGCGGTGAACCGGAGAGCGCGTATGCGGCGAGCGACGTGCGCGTCGACGCGACGTACGTCACGCCGGCCGAAAACCACAATCCGCTCGAGCCGTCGGTCACCGTTGCGGAGTGGCGCGACGGCGAGCTGACGGTGCACGACTCCACGCAGTGGGTGCGCGGAACGCGCGCCGCGCTCGCCAAGCACTTCGGGCTCGACGAGGAGCGCGTGCGCGTGATCGCGCCGTTCCTCGGCGGCGGGTTCGGCTGCAAGGGGTTCTTCTGGGCGCACACCGCGATCGCCGCGATGGCGGCGAAGCTCACGAACCGCCCGGTGAAGCTCGTGCTCTCGCGGGAGCAGATGTTCACCTCGGTCGGCCGGCGCAGCCAGACGCACCAGCACCTGCGGGTCGGCGCGTCGCGTGACGGCAAGCTGCAGGCGGTGCTGCACGACGTCGTCAGCGAGTCGTCGCGCGTCGGAACGTTCATCGAAAGTGCCGGCGGTGTCAGCGAGATGCTGTACGCCGTCCCCAACGTCGCCATCTCGCACCGGCTCGCGCGGCTCGACGTCCCGACGCCGACCGCGATGCGCGCGCCGGGCGAAGCGCCCGGATCGTTCGCGCTGGGCAGCGCGCTGGACGAGCTCGCGTACGCGTGCGGGCTCGATCCGCTCGACGTGCTGCGCCGCAACCACACGGACACCGATCCGTCGAACGGCCTGCCGTTCTCGTCGAAGCACCTGCTCGCATGCTACGAGCGCGGCGCGGAAGCGTTCGGCTGGAGCACGCGCTCGCACGCGCCGCGCTCGATGCGCGACGGCGGCGAGCTGATCGGCTGGGGCGTCGCCACCGCGACGTATCCGGCGATGCGTTCGCCGGCGCAGGCGCGCGTGACGATCGAAGCGGACGGCACGATCGACGTCGCGAGCGCGACGCACGATCTGGGCACCGGCATGTACACGATCCTCGCGCAGATCGCCGCCGACACGCTCGGCGTGAACCCGCGCGACGTGCGCGTGCGCATCGGCGACTCGTCGTTCCCCGTCGCGCCGGTCGCAGGCGGCTCGATGAGCTCCGCGAGCGTCGGTCCTTCGGTTCTGGCCGCGGCGCAGCGCGCGTGCCGCGATGCGCTCACCATCGCGACGTCGTCCGGCGCGTCCCCGCTGCACGGCCTCACCGACGATGCGGTGGAAGTGCGCGACGGCGTGCTGCGCGCGAAGGACGATCCGTCGCGTGCTATCTCGTACGCGGACGTCGTGCGGCTCGGCGGCACGGGCGCGATCGAGGCGCTCGGCAGCACCGGGCCGGGCGACGAGGGCGAGCGGTTCTCGTTCCACTCCTTCGGCGCGCAGTTCGTCGAGGTGCGCTTCGACGAAGAGCTCGCGCACCTGCGCGTGTCGCGCGCGCTTGGCGTGTTCGACTGCGGGCGCATCCTCAACGCGAAGACGGCGCGCTCGCAGATGATCGGCGGGATCACCTGGGGCATCGGCATGGCGCTCTTCGAGGAGACCGTGCGCGACACGCGCGGCGGCGGCGTCGTCACGAACAACCTCGCCGACTATCACGTGCCGGTGAACGCGGACATCCCGAACATCGAGGTCGAGTTCGTCGAAGAGCCGGACTTCAACCTCAACCCGCTGGGCGCGCGCGGCGTCGGCGAGATCGGCATCACCGGCGTCGCCGCGGCCGTTGCCAACGCGGTCTACCACGCGACCGGCGTGCGCGTGCGCGATCTGCCGATCGTGCCGGAGAAGCTGCTCGGCTCGGTCGCGGTCTAGCGCGCTTGCGGATCGACAACGTGCGAACGGTCGTCCTCGCAGGCGGCCGTTCGCAGCGCATGGGCTTCGACAAGCTCGTCGCGCCGTTCGACGGCGAGCCGCTCGCGCGCCGCATCGCGCGCGGGCTGCTCGAGCTCGAGCCGCTGTTCGTCACGACGCAGCAGGTTGCCGACACGATCTCGGATCTCGGCGGCGTGCGCGTCGTCGTCACGGAGCCGACTGCCGGGCCGAGCGCGACGCTGGCGCTCGCGCATGCGGCGCGTCCCGCCCGACGCGTACCTCGCGGTGCTCGCATGCGATCTGCCGTTCATCGACGCCGAGCGCGTGCGCCGGTTCGTCGCGCGCGTCTCGGACGACGCCGACCTCGCCTGGCCGGTCGTCGTCGGCGTGCCCGGTCATCCCGTCGTGTGGTCGCCCAAGGCGCGCAGCCACATCCCGGCGCTGCGCGCCGACGAACCGCCGATGCGCGTGCGGCTCGATCCGAGCGCTGCGCACGTGCGCGCTCGACGAAGTCGACGACGCGTACGTCGTCGACGTCGACACGCCGGACGCCTGGGCGCGCGCCGAAGCGCGCGCGCGCCAAGCGCGCGGCTGAGGCGCTAGGCCAGGTTCTCGCTGAACGGCAACTGCCGCACGCGCTTGCCGGTCGCTTTGAAGATCGCGTTGGCGATCGCCGGTGCGATCGGCGGCGTGCCGAGCTCGCCGATGCCGCTCGGCTTCTCCGTGCTCTTCACCACGTACGTCTCGATCTTCGGTGCGTCGTTCATGCGCAGCACCGTGTAGTCGTAGAAGTTGTTCTGGTCGACCTTGCCGTCGGTGAACGTGATCTTCGCCGTCATCGCCATCGCGATGCCGTAGTTGATCGCGCCTTCGAGCTGCGCCGCGACGATGTCGGGATGCACGACCGTGCCGCAGTCGGCTGCCATCACCGCACGGTGCACCTTGACGTCCTTGCCCTTCACGGTCACCTCGGCGACGAGCGCGCCCAGGCTCCCGCCCCAGTCGCAGATCGCCAGCCCCTGCGACGCGCCGGGCGTCTGCGGATGTCCCCAGCCGGCCTTTTGCGCCGCGAGCTGCAGCACCGTGCGCACGCGCGCGCCTTTCGGGCCGAGCAGCGCCAGGCGGAACGCGAGCGGGTCTTTGCCCGCGGCGTGCGCGAGCTCGTCGATGAACGACTCGGTGACGAACGTGTTCCAGTTCGCGCCCGGCGCGCGCATGAAGCCGACCGGGATGCCCGGCTCGAAATCGGCGTACGTCGTGCGCGCGTTCTGGAACGCGTAGTACGCGGGCGTCACCGAGTCGATCGACGTGAAGTCGACGCCGTTCTTGAACATCGGCGGCGCCCAGCGCTTGACGATCGACGGCGACGCGATGCGGTGCTCCCACGCGGCGACGTGGCCCGCGTCGTCGAGCTTCGCGCGCACGACGTTCACGCTCATCGGGCGGTAGAAGTCGTTCTTGATGTCGTCTTCGCGCCGCCACGTCACCTTGACGGGCTTCTTCACGGCTTTCGAGATCTCGACCGCGTCGACGACGTAGTCCGGATCGAGCCGGCGCCCGAAGCCGCCGCCCAAGAACGTCGTGTGGATCGTCACCTTGTCGGCGGTGAAGCCGGTGATCTTCATCGCGGCGTCGCGCGAGCGCGTCTGCACCTGCGTGGGCGCCCACACTTCGACCGCGTCGTCGCGCACGTCGGCGGTCGCGTTCATCGGCTCCATCGCGGCGTGCGCGAGGAACGGCCCGCGGTACACCGCCTCGACCACCTTGCCGTGCGCCTTGTCGACGTCGCCCTGCTTGCCGGCGACGACGCCGCCGCCGCGCGCCGCCTTCTCGGCGTCGGCGAACATCTGCGCGGTGTTCACGTGCGCGGCGGGACCGTCGTTCTTCCAGGTCACCTTGAGCGCGTCGCGGCCCTGCATCGCGGCCCACGTGTTTTTCGCGACGACCGCGACGCCGCTGGAGATCTTCACCACGTCGAACACGCCGGCGACCTTGCGCGCCGCGGCGTCGTCGACCGTGTCCACCGTGCCGCCGAACGTCGGCGCCTTGAGCACGTTCGCGTACACCATGTTCGGCACGACGACGTCGATGCCGTAGGTCGCCTTCGCGCGCACCTTCGCGTCGAGATCGAGCCGTTTTGGCGACGTTCCGATCAGCTTGAAGTCGGACGCGTTCTTGAGCTTGACGTCCTTGGGCGGCGTCAGCGTCCCCGCGGCGACCGCGAGATCGGCGTACGACGCGGTCCGGTTGCCGGCCGCGTCGACGACGTTGCCGTCTTTGGTCGTCAGCTTCGACGCGTCGACGTTCCACTGTTTCGCCGCGGCGGCGATGAGCATCGCGCGCGCCGCCGCGCCCGCGCCGCGCATCAGCGGGTACATGTCCTGGATGCTCGTGCTGCCGCCGGTCGTCATGTCCTTGAACACCGGGTCGGCGTACTGGTCCTCGGCCGGCGCGATCTGCACGCGAATGCGGTCGAACGGAACGTCGAGCTCCTCGGCGACGAGCATCGGCAGGCCCGTGTACACGCCTTGCCCCATCTCGCTCTTGTTGATGAGCACCGCCACGGTGCCGTCGACGCGCACGTGCACCCACGCGTTCGGCGCGAACGTGACGCTCGGCTCGGGCGAAGGCTGATAGTCGGGTACCTGGGCCGGATGTCGTTCGCACGCGGCGAGCGCGAGACCGGCGCCGAACGCCGCGGTGGTGCGGATGAACGCGACGCGCTGCATCACGCGATCTCCGCGGCGCGCTTGATCGCCGCTTTGATGCGCGGGTAGGTGCCGCAGCGGCAGATGTTGCCGCTCATCGCGGTATCGATCTCCGCGTCGCTGAGCGTCTTCGACGTGGTCAGCAGCGCCGCGGCCGACATCATCTGGCCCGACTGGCAGTAGCCGCACTGCGGCACCGCCGCTTCGACCCACGCCTTTTGCACGCGGTGCGAGCCGTCGGGCGAGAGCCCTTCGACGGTCGTGATCTTCTTGCCGGCGGCCTGCGACACTTGGGTCACGCACGAGCGCACCGGCGCGCCGTCCAGGTGCACCGTGCACGCGCCGCACTGCGCGACGCCGCAGCCGAACTTCGTGCCGGTCAGGCCCACGACGTCGCGGATCACCCAGAGCAGCGGCATCTCGGCAGGAACGTCGACGTCATGCGAGACGCCGTTGATCGTCAAACTCGTCACAGGCTCGGACCTCCTTAGCGCGGAGGACCGCCGTGGGGTTTACGCGGTTGCGGCGGCCGCCGTCACGGCGGCCGGACCGTCGTCCAGCCGCAGCGTCAGGCACTTCGCGCCGCCGCCCGCGGCGTGAAATTCCGAGAGATCGGTGCGGCAGACGCTGTAGCCCGCGTCGTGCAGCCGTTCGCGCAGCCGCCGCGTGCACTCGTGCATGATCACCGCGCCGCCGATCTCCACCGCGTTGCACGCGAGGTGCAGCGCGTCGTCGACGGACACCTCGATCAGCCGGCCGGGCTCAACCGCGCGGCGCAGCAGCGTCTGCGCGTGCGGCGAAAACGCGTCCATGTAGGCAAGCACGTGGCCGCTCGACAGCGGACAGAGCACGGTGTCGAGGTGCTGGAAGCGCTCGTCGACCAGCAGCAGCGGCAGCACGCGGCAGCCGACGATCTCTTGCAATTGCAGCGTCGCAGCGCGCTCGGTGCGCCAGCCGTAGCCCGCGTAGAGCAGCGGGCGCACGCGGTCGAACAGCGCGTCGCCGGCGCCTTCGAAATAGGTTTGGCGCAGGAACGTCGTGGCGTAGCCGGCGCGCGCGAGCGCGGCGCGGTAGACGGGCTGCTCGCGGCGACGCTGGGCGTGCCGAAAGCTCGACACGATGGCGAGGTTGTCCACCATGAGGGCCGCGTTCGCGGTGAAGACGAGATCCGGGGTGCGCGCCTGGGCGTCGATCGGCACGAGCTCGACCTCGCCGACGCAGCCCGCGAGCTCCGTGAACCGCGCCCACTGGCGTTGTGCGTCCGCCGTCGCGTCGTCGTGACCGGGCGGGCAGACCAAAAACCTCGTCGCCATGATGGAGCGAGCGTAGCGCGAAGCGCGGCCGGTGTCGTTCGACAAACGGTGCGCTGCCACCATGTCGGCTTGTCGTCATGAGCTTGTCGAAGGACGGTCGTGGGTACGGCGTCCGTATGGAACGCGACACGAGCACGAGCACCGAGCAGCAGGGCGACTACAAGAACGCGCTTCCCTCGGAAGTCACCGACCACCCAGGCTCCGACATGCCGCGCCAGCTCCGCACGCAGCCCGACGACGAGGGCTCGCTGAGCCGCCGCGAGGCGGACGTCGCCGGCATCACGACGACGCCGGAAGTGGTGTACGGCGAGAGCGACGAGGACCAAAACCGGGACGACCAGCGCGACGCACACCAGGCCGGCCCCGACGAGCACGTTTAGGCCCGGACGCGATCAGACGTCCTCGACAAAGACCTCGTCGCCCTCGACGCGCACGGTGTAGGTTTCGAGGGGCACGACCGCCGGCAGCGTGAGCGCTCGGCCCGTCGTCACGTCGAACAGCGCGCCGTGGCGCGGGCACATGATCTGGCGGCCCTGCAGCTCGCCCTGGTCGAGCGGGCCGCCGTCGTGCGTGCACACGTCTTCGATGGCGTATAAGTCGCCGTCGACGTTGCACAGCAGCACCTCGACGGCATCGACGACGACGCGCTTGGTCGTACCGGGTGGGATCTCGTGAACGCTGGCGACCGGCTGGGGCACGCGGCCTCGTTCGCGAAGGGCGCCGCATGACCCGTTCCGTATCAATCCTGCTCGCGCTGCTGCTGGCCGCGCCGATTCTCACCACCGCGGCCGGCGCCGCGACGCGCATGTCGTACAAAACCGCGGCGGCGAAAACGCCGGCCGCGAAGACCGTGACGCTTCCCGACGGCTTGAAGTACACCGACCTCAAGGTCGGCAAGGGCGCGATGCCGCGCGCCGGGCAGACCGCGGTGGTCCACTACACCGGCACGCTGCTCGACGGAAAGAAGTTCGACAGCTCGCGCGACCGCGGCCAGCCGTTCGAGTTCGTGCTCGGCGGTCGCGTGATCCCGTGCTGGAACGAAGCTGTTGCAACGATGCGCGTCGGCGGCCGCCGCAAGCTGGTGTGCCCGCCGGCCCTCGCGTACGGCGAGCGCGGCTACCCGCCGGTGATCCCGCCCAATGCGACGCTGAACTTCGACGTCGAACTGCTCGGTGTAAGGTAGGTCAGTGCGCGGCGAGGAACGCCGCGATCGCGTTGCCCGCGGGGGTGTTCGCGTAGAACACCTGGCCGTGGTTTGCGCCGTGGATGACGACGAACCGCTTGTCGCGTGACTTCGCCGCCCGCTCGACCGCGCGTCCTTGCGAGATCGGGATCAACGTGTCGGCGTCGCCATGCAGCACGATGACGGGCGCGCGGACACGGCTGATCTCTCGCGCTTCGTCGAGCGCGATGCGCACCGAGCGCGTCGGCACCGGCCGCAGGCGGTTGATCGGCCACGGCACGTGCCGGTCTCGCACGGCGTAGACTTCCGTCGTCGCGTCCGACGGCGGCGCGTGCAGCACGAGCGCCCGAACGGGACGCGACGCGGCCATGTGAACCGCGACCGTGGTGCCGTACGACAACCCGTACACGAAGGGCGCGCCGGGCATGCGCGCGCGCATCGCGTCGTAGATGCGCAGCGCGTCGTCGCGCGTCGCGAGCGCGCCGAGATGCCCATCCGAGAACTCGTATCCGCGATAATCCCACATCACCGTCGTGTAACCGTGCTGCACGAACCATGTCGCCAGCGGATACATCGTTCGCATCGTGCTGGCGTTGCCGTAGTCCATCAGCACCCACCGCGCGCCCGGACGTCCACGGAGGATCCAGCCGCGCAGCACGACGCCGTCCGCGGCGCGCACTGAGAACGTCTCGACGCCGCGCTGGTGCCACGCCGCAAGCGGCGGACGCTCGGGCGGATGGAGCAGCTGCGCGTCGCCGATCGGGACCGGGGCGCCGACGGCGAGCGCGACCGCGGCGAATGCGGCGACCGCGCCGAACGCGATCGCGCACCAGCGCAGCGCGCGACGTCCGCGCACGTCAGCAGACCGGGCCGCGCGCCAGATTCTCGACCGGCAGGACGGTGAACGTGAAGCCGGGCCCGAGCGTGATGTTGCGGCCCCAGCGCACCATGTTCACGCCCGTCATCACCAGGCCGGGGATCGGCATCGGGATGTGTCCGGCCGCTTTGTTGAGCAGCGGCTCCGAGGGCGTCCACGTGACCGGCAGCTGCGGGTTCATCGTCACGGGCACGACCCGTTCCGGCACGCCCTTCCCCTTCTCGAGCACGATGTAGCGCGGCTCGAGCGCGAGCATCCCGTCGCGGTTGTGGCGCCCGGCGGAGCTCGCCGCGCGGATGATGCCGTAGCCGAGCGTGCCCGCGGGCACCTTCGTCCCGTCGTCGAGCTGCGTGCTCTCCGCGACCTTGAACCGGAAGGGCTCGCCGCTGTGCGCGTCGCCGGAGAAGACCGTCGAGACCATCTCGCTGGGGATCTGCCAGGCGCACACCTTCGTCGCTCGCACCGGCGACGGAACCAGCGAGACAACAGCCACAGCGCCTGCCAAGCCAAGAAGCAATCGAGCGCGCACGCCGTCTCTATTCCCAGATGGCTGGAACTTCCTTATTCGGAGCGAGCCCGCAGGCTCGCGAGGGGTTCGGGCCGGTCTACCCGACCGAACCCTCCATCTCCATCTTGATGAGCCGGTTCAGCTCGACCGCGTACTCCATCGGCAGTTCCTTGACGAAAAAGTCGAAGAAGCCGTTGACGATCATCGCGGTCGCATCGGCTTCGGTGAGGCCGCGGCTCATCGCGTAGAACAGCTGTTCCTCGCCGATTTTCGACACCGACGCTTCGTGCTCGACCGTCGAGCGCTGCTCGTCGATCTTCATCGTGGGCTTGGTGTCCGACGAGGACTTGTCGTCCATGATCAGCGCGTCGCACTTCACGCGCGTCTTTGCACCGACGGCACCCGCGTGGATCTCGACGAGCCCGCGGTACGTCGTCTTGCCGCCGTGCGCGGTGACCGACTTGTTCGTGACGACCGACGTCGTGTTCGGCGCCGCGTGGATCACCTTCGCGCCCGCGTCCTGATGCTGGCCTTCGCCCGCGAACGCAGCGGAAAGAATCTCGCCGCGCGCGCCCTCGCCCATCAGGTAGATGGCCGGATACTTCATCGTCAGCTTGCTGCCGATGTTGCCGTCGACCCACTCGACCGTCGCGTTCTTGTACGCGACGGCGCGCTTGGTGACGAGGTTGTAGATGTTGCGGTACCAGTTCTGGATCGTCGTGTAGCGGATCGACGCGCCTTCCATGGCGATCAGCTCGACGACCGCCGAGTGCAGCGACGACGTGGAGAACTGCGGTGCGGTGCAGCCCTCGATGTAGTGCACTTTGGAGCCTTCGTCGGCGATGATCAGCGTGCGCTCGAACTGGCCCATGTTCTCGGTGTTGATCCGGAAATAGGCCTGGAGCGGCATCTTCACTTCGACGCCCTTGGGCACGTAGACGAACGACCCGCCCGACCACACCGCGGAGTTGAGCGCCGCGAACTTGTTGTCTTGGATCGGGATGACCGTCGAGATGTACTTCTGCACGATCTCGGGGTACTCGCGCAGCGCGGTGTCCATGTCGCAGAACAGCACGCCGTCTTTTTCAAGTTCCTCGATGACGGAATGATAGACGACTTCCGACTCGTATTGCGCGGACACGCCGGACAGGAACTTGCGCTCCGCCTCCGGGATGCCGAGCCGGTCGAAGGTGCGCTTGATGTCGTCCGGGACGTCGTCCCAGTTCTGTTCCGTGCGCTCGCCGGCTTTGACGAAGTAGCGGATGTTGTCGAAGTCGATCTCGTTGAGGAGCTCGGTGTCGCCCCACGTCGGCATCGGCTTGGCGCGGAACACGTCGTACGCTTTGAGGCGGAAGTCGCGCATCCAGGCCGGCTCGTTTTTCATCGACGAGATGCGCTCGACGATCTCGCGGTTCAGGCCCTTGTCGGACTTGAAGGCGTACTTGTCCTCGGGGTCGTGGAAACCGTGTCGGTATTCCTCGATGAGCGATTCGGTCGTGGCGGCCATGGGTCTCCCAGCGTATCGGTCCGCACCAGCTCGGTCAAGAAAGTGCAGAGGTATCTGTACTATCTAACCCGCCCGGGGCCTGCACCGTGGCGGCCTCCTCGCCGCTGCGCTGCGCGCGGAAGTACCGCAACCGGACGTTCGGCGCGACCGTGCCGAGGACGGCGACCGTGGAGGCACGCTGGCTCGCGACGGGTGGAAGGTTCGGTACGGCTGGGAACCTGCCGGTTGGCCGTGCGGATCCCTCGACGAGCACCGCGTCCTCGATTGCGGCATAGGAACCGCCTGCCAGCGTCAGCGCCATGAGCGCGCCTTGGAGCGGCGACAGGCTCGGGTTAAAGGCGGCGTTTTCGGCGTAGCGGCCTTCGAAGACCGATCCGTCGGCCGTGCGCAACGCCACCCCGGCGAGCGTGCCGCTGTAGGGTGCATAGGCCGCCGATGCAGCGGCCAGGGCGGCGGCAGCGAGCGGGTCGTCGGCCGCTGAGGGGGACTCGACCATCGGCGCCAGGGTCAACGCGACGCGCGTCGCCTGCATCAGACCGCCTTCGATGCCGAGATCACGCGGCCCGAACCCCGACGGCAGCAGCTCGGCGAGCGTCGTGGGCGGATGGCCGGCAACCAGGATGCGCAGCTCGCTTGCGGTCGTGAGCTCGTTGAGGAACTGGCGGCAATATCCGCACGGCGGCGCGGTCGAGGCGATCAGCGTGACGCCCGTCTCGCCGTGGATCCAGGCGTTGTAGACTGCTGCCTGCTCTGCATGGACAGAGAAACTCAGCGCTTCGCCGGGGAATTCCAGGTTCGCGCCCGCGTAGAGTGCGCCCGACCGCCCGAGCCCAATCGCGCCGACGCGGAAATTCGAAACGGGCGCGCGCGCATAGGCCTGGGCCCACGGCAGCAGTTCGAGCACGAGTTCGTCGAGCGGCAGCGCCCGCTCGGCTGCGCGCGCCCGGACGTCCGCGGGGCTGATGACGGGTGGGCGCACGGGATCGGCACGCATCCGTCCGCCTTCGACATTCGGCCCACGCTTCACGCCGCGGGCGAAAGCTATTTACAAGGGACCCCCCGGGGGGTACCATAGGCGACGGACTTCATCGGCCCCGTGCTCCTTATGGGTATGGGGTCGCCGCAGTTCAAGGGGGACGGCGCGCCCTACGCGCCATCGCAGTGGAACGCCCGTTCGGTCCAAAGGAGACCGCGCCGGCAAGAGTCTGCTGAAAGGTCGGCAGCGAGACGGTGTACCGCACGCGCTGGACGACGCACCTGGAGGTGGGATTCTCCCAACCGAAAGCTCCCGAGGAGACCTAACAATTGAAAGCACTCGGTACGCACATCGTCTGCGAGCTGTCCGGCTGTGATGCAGCCAAGCTCACCGACGTCGACGCGGTCCGTGCGATGATGGAGAAGGCGGCGAAGGCGGCCAACGCATCCATCGTCACGACGGCTTTCCACCGCTTCCAGCCCCAAGGGGTGTCCGGAGTGGTGGTGATCGAGGAGTCGCATCTGTCGATCCACACGTGGCCGGAGACCGGCTACGCCGCGATGGACTTCTACACGTGCGGCGACCACACCGATCCCTGGGCGGCGTGCGAATACGCCGCGGAGGCGCTCGACGCCAAGACCATGCTGACCACCGAGGTGAAACGAGGCGTCGAAGCGGGCCACAACCGCTTCACCCACGTCGTCACCACCGAGCACGACACCCGCGAGCTGCTGGCAACGGCCTAAGCTCCCCCTCGGGAACCCGGCTCTGAGAGAACCCGAAGCCCGCCGTGCGAACGGCGGGCTTCTTCGTTGGAAGGGCATGGCGTCCGCTCGGACAACCCGACGAGCGCCATGCCCAAGACCGAGCACTATCAATGGTACACCGAGCAGTTCGCGCCGACGGAATTGCACGCGCACGCGATCGAGGAGACATACTACGCGGGGCGCACGCCGTTCCAGTCGGTCGCGGTGATCCGGACGCCGGTCTTTGGCAAGATGCTCATCCTGGACGGGGACACGCAGTCGTCGCAAGCGGACGAGAAGATCTATCATGAGACCCTGGTGCACCCGGCGATGGCGGCGGTGGACGACCGCAGTGAGGTGCTGATCCTCGGCGGCGGCGAGGGTGCGACGCTGCGCGAGGTGCTGCGTGATCCGTCGGTGCGGCGCTGCACGATGGTGGACATCGATGGCGAGGTCGTGGAGCTGTCGAAGAAATATTTGCCGGAGTTTTCGAACGGTGCCTACGCCGACCCGCGCGCGCGCGTGATCATCGGGGATGCGCTGAAGTTCATCAAGGAAGACGGCGACCGTTACGGTGTCGTGATCAGCGATCTCACCGAGCCGCTCCCAGACTCGCCGTCGTTCCCGCTGTTCAACGGCGACGTGTTTCGCGACGTCAAGGCCAGGCTAGCGCCGGACGGCGTGTACGTGCTGCAAGCGTCGACTGCAGGGTTCCACAACATGGCGCTGCACGCGAAGATGGCGCGCTCGCTGCGCGCGCACTTCACGCACGTGCGCAGCTTCTACACGCACGTGCCGGCATTCGACAATGACTGGGCGTTCATCGCCTGCAGCGACGACGTCGATGTATCGCGGATCGCGCCCGATCGTGTCGATGCGTATGTCGCCGAGCTGCGCGGTGAAAGCTGGTTCTACGACGCCGAGACGCATCGTCGCTTGTTTGCCCTTCCGCTGTATCTCCGCCGCGAGCTGGCGAAGGACGGCGACATCTTCGCCTGAACGAGGTTTACCATGACCACCGAGATCAACGGCACCCTTCGCCGTACCGCGCTCTACGATGCACATCTGGCGCTCGGGGCGCGGATCGTGCCGTTCGGCGGGTTCGAGATGCCCGTACAGTACTCAAGCATCCTCAAGGAGCATGAGGCCGTTCGCAAGCGAGCGGGTTTGTTCGACCTCTCGCACATGGCGCAGTTCGATCTCCGCGGTGCCGACGTGGGCACCTGGGCCGAGTCGCTGACCGTCAACAAGGTTGCGAACATGAAGCCCGGCCAGGCGCGCTACAACATCTTCACCAACGAGCAGGGCGGCGCGCACGACGACGTCATCTTCTACCGGCTCGGCGAGAACCGCTGGCTGCTCGTCGTCAACGCCGGCAACGCCGACAAGATGTGGGCGCACGTCAGCGCCAACCTCTCCGGCGACGTCAAGGCGACGAACCTGCACGGCGAGCGCGCGCTCATCGCCATCCAAGGGCCGCGGTCGGTCGAGTGGCTGCAGCCGTACATCGAAGTCCGACCTCGCCTCGATGAAATACTACGCCGCCGCCGAGACGCGCGTGAAAGGCTTGCGCGAGCCGGTCGTCATCGCGCGCACGGGCTACACCGGCGAGGACGGTTTCGAGATCTTCTTGCCGTCGGACGAAGCCACTGCCGTGTGGGATCTGCTGCTCGCGGAGAACCGCGAGCGCGGGCTCGAGGCCTGCGGCCTCGGCGCGCGCGACGTGCTCCGGCTCGAAGCCGGCATGCCGCTCTACGGCCACGAGATGACCGAAGAGATCACGCCGCTGCAAGCCGGCCAGGCGTGGGCGATCAAGTTCGACAAACCGGCGTTCGTCGGGCGCGACGCGCTCGTCGCGCAGCGCGACGCCGACGACTACCCGCGCATCGTCGGGCTCACGATGGAAGGCCGCGTCCCCGCGCGCGCGGGCTATCCGGTCTTCGCGAACGGCGCGCGCGTCGGGGAGATACGCAGCGGCTCGTTCGGGCCCGCCGTCGGCAAGAACATCGCGACGGCGCTCGTCGAGCCGTCGGCCGCAGCGGAAGGCACCGCGCTCGACGTCGAGGTCCGCGGCACGCACCATGCCGGCGTCGTCGTCCCCGTCCAGTTCTACAAGCGCCCCAAGCCGGCCTGAACGCGCAGCGACAGAAGCCGGAAGGTTCCACGGCGTCCCAGGCACTACCATGAGCGTCGAGATGGCGAACGGAGTACCGGACGGGCTGCTGTACAGCAAAGAACACGAGTGGGTGAAGCTCGACGGCGACGTCGCGACGGTCGGGATCACCGACTACGCGCAATCGTCGCTGGGCGACATCGTGTACGTCGAACTGCCGCGCGTCGGCGCCGGATTGACGCAGTTCGGCAGCATCGGCGTCGTGGAGTCGGTCAAGGCCGTCTCCGACATCTTCACGCCGGTCGGGGGCGAGGTCGTCGGCATCAACGACGGGCTCGAGAACGATCCTGCCGCCGTGAACCGCGACCCGTACGGCGACGGCTGGTTCTACAAGGTCCGGTTGGCGGACGTCAGCCAGACGAACGACCTCCTGAGCCCCGAGCAGTACGAGCAGCTGATCGCCGCGGCCTAGCGCGGAACCATCCGTCGACCGGCGCGGTCGAGAAAATGGTGTTGCGGGCCCCCTCGGGGAATCCGCAAACGTACGCACTTTCGTGATGGGCCCGCAGGGCCGGAGCGCCTTCAAATTTACACGCCGCATACCGATCGCGACATCGAGGCGATGCTGCGCGTCATCGGCGTCGACTCGCTGGACGATCTCGTCCGCGTCCCCGACGCCATCGCGCTGCGCCAGCCCGTCGAAGTCACCCCGCAGCTCAGCGAGATCGAGATCGCCGAACGCTTCCGCCGCCACGCGGCGCGCACCACCGCCGGCGACTACACGGCGTTCCTCGGCGCGGGCGCGTACCGGCACTACGTGCCGCCGGTCGTCGGCGCGATCGCGATGCGCGGCGAGTTCCTGACCTCGTACACGCCGTACCAGGCGGAAGTGTCGCAAGGCTACCTGCAAGCGATCTACGAGTGGCAGACCTACATCGCGCTGCTCACCGGGCTGGACGTCGCGAACGCGTCGGTGTACGACGGCGCTACCGCGCTCGCCGAAGGCGTCATAATGGCGGTGAACGCGACGGGACGCAAGGGCGTGCTCGTGTCGAGCGCCGTGCACCCGAACTACCGCGCGGTGCTGCGCACGTACGCTGAAGGGCTCGAGCTCCAGGTCGACGAGCTGCCGTACGGCACGGACGGCCGCACCGATCTGTCGTCGCTTGAAGCCGCGCTCGCGGATCAGCGCTACGCCGCGGTCGTCGTGCAGTCGCCGAACTTCTTCGGCGCGATCGACGCGCTGCCGGCGGGTGTCGCGGACACGATCAAGGCGACGAAGACCGTCGTGATCGGCGTCGTCGCCGAGGCGATGTCGCTCGCGGCGCTGGCCGCACCGGCGTCGTGGGGCGCCGAGATCTGCGTGGGCGAAGCGCAGTCGTTCGGCAACGCGATCGCGTACGGCGGCCCGCACGTCGGCTTCATCGCCGCCACGACGGCGCATCTGCGGCGTATCCCGGGCCGGCTCGTCGGGAAATCCGTCGACAGCGCCGGCAAGACGGCGTACGTGCTGACGCTGCAAGCGCGCGAGCAGCACATCCGCCGCGAGAAAGCCACGTCGAACATCTGCACCAATCAGGCGCACTGCGCGCTGTGCGCGACGGTGTACCTGGCCGCGATGGGCAAGACCGGCCTGCGCGACTGCGCGGCGCTCAACATTGCGCGCAGCAACGAGCTGCGCGACAAAGTCTCGGCGCTGACCGGCTTCGCAGCGCGGTTCGAAGGCACGCCGACGTTCAACGAGGTCGTCATCCGCGTGCCGGGGCGCGCCGCCGCCGTGCTCGCGACGCTCGAAGAAAAGCAGATCCTCGGCGGCATCGATCTCGGGCGGTTCTATCCCGAGCTCGACGACTGCATCCTCATGACGGCGACGGAGCTCACGTCGAGCGCCGACGTCGACCGCCTCGTCACCGCGCTCTCGGAGATCCCCGTTCGTGCCGCTGCCAGCGTTTGACACGCCCCTGATTTTTGAGACCGGCCAGGACGGCCGGGCGAACTGCTATCTGCCGAAAGGCCCTGCGCTCGACACCCTGCTGCCGAAGGAGGCGCTGCGCGACGATTTGCCGCTGCCGGACAACAGCGAGCTCGACTTGGTGCGGCACTTCACGCGCTTGTCGCAGAAGTCGTTCGGGATCGACACCGTGTTCTATCCGCTCGGCTCGTGCACGATGAAGTACAACCCGCGCATCAACGACGCGATGGCGAACATCCCGGCCTTGCGCGACGTGCATCCGTTCGCGCCCGATCACGCCGCGCAAGGCGCGCTCACGGTGATGTGGGAGCTGGAGCGCGCGCTGGCGTCGCTGTTCGGCATGGCGGCGTTCTCGCTCAACCCCGCGGCAGGCGCGCACGCCGAGCTCGCGGCGCTGCTGATCGCGAAGGCATACTTCCGCAAGAAGGGCGAGCCCCAGCGCAACGTCGTGATCGTGCCCGACACCGCGCACGGTACGAATCCCGCATCTGCGGCGATGGTCGGTTTCAAGGTGCTCTCGCTCAAGTCCGACGCGCAGGGCCGCGTCGATCCCGAGGAGATGCGCAAGGTCGTCGGCCCCGACACCGCGGTCTGCATGATGACCAACCCCAACACGCTGGGGCTGTTCGAGCCGCGCATCCACGAAGTGTCCGACGTCGTGCACGAGGCCGGCGGGCTGATGTACTACGACGGCGCGAACGCGAACGCGCTGATGGGCAACACGCGCCCGGGCGACATGGGCTTCGATCTCATGCACCTCAACCTGCACAAGACGTTCACCATCCCGCACGGCGGCGGCGGCGCGGGCGCGGGCCCCGTCGGCGTCGCGGCGCATCTGCTGGAGTTTCTGCCGACGCCGGTCGTGCGCGCCTACGACGCCGACGGCAAAGCCGTGGACGCGAGCGGCTGGCGCGAAACGGCGGACCTCACGTTCGCGCTCGACTTCGAGCGACCCGACTCGATCGGGCCGATGCGCTCGTTCTGGTCGAACTTCGCGCACATGGTGCGCGCGCTCGCGTACACCTACGCCAACGGCGCCGACGGCCTCACCACGGTGTCGAAGCTGGCTGTGCTCAACGCGAACTACATCCGCGCGTCGATCCGCGACGTGATCGACATCCCGTACGACGAGATCAACCGGCACGAGTTCGTCGCGTCCGCGCAGTCGCTCAAGCGCGAAACGGGCGTGCGCGCGCTCGACATCGGCAAGGCGCTGCTCGACCGCGGCTACCACGCGCCAACGGTCTACTTCCCGCTGATCGTCCCCGAGTGCCTGATGATCGAGCCCACCGAGACCGAGTCCAAGGAGACGCTGGACGCGTTCATCGCGGACTTCCGCGACATCATCGCGACGGCGAAGTCCGATCCCGAAAAGGTGCTCGAAACCCCGGTGAACACCGCGGTCGGCCGCATCGACGAAACGCGCGCCGCGCGCCAGCCGGACCTCCGCTGGAGGCCGGCGGCGGCGGAATAGCGCCGCTCAGCGGCAGGTGTACGCGATCGGCAGGAAGATGCGCGCGGCGAGGTTCTCGCTGGCGCGCACCGCGGCGGCCATCGAGCCGCTCCAGTCGTTGATCGTGTTCTTGTCGGCCATCGCGATCTTGCCGTTCAACACGGGCATCCCGGGCGGGGCCGTCAGCGCCGGCACGGGCGCGTCCGACGGGAAGCTCGCGGGCTGGTTGTGGCCGCGGAACGCGCCGGAATCTTCCATGCCGTTCTTTGCGATCGCGTTGCGCTGGCGCATGACGAACTCCTGAAGCTGGTTCGCGCGCGCCTGCTGCGTGTCGTAGAGCTGCTGCAGCTGGGCTTTCTCGGTCACGACCTGCGGATCGGTCGGGTTTTTGAAGCGCGGGTCCCCGAGCGCTTTGTTGAGCACGAGCGTCTCGTTGAGGATCGCGGTCGCGTCGGCGTCGATCTTCTGCAGGGCCGACTCGCGGAACACGTCGGTCGAATGCTCGGGATCGTCCGCGAAGTCGATGTACTGCGGCAGCCGCACGCGCGTCTGCGCGAAGCGCACGTCGGCGCGGCGCGCGGCCGCGAACGACGGGATGATCAAATCGCGCATGGTGGCGCAGGCCGGTGTCGCGGCGCGCACGCGGCCGATCTCCGGCAGGTTCGAGGCGGGCGGCGCCGGGGCGGGCGTTCCGGTTCCGAACGGCTGTAGCGTGCCGATCGGGAACGGCGTCGCGGCGCGGGCGGCGAACGCGATCGCGAGCGCCGCCGTGGCGGCGAGGACGTGGAGCATCACCGCGGTTTTCGCGCAGTCACGTAGCGACGCCTCGGGATGCAGGCCGCCGCAGGCCCGCCTCGGGAAGCAAGCGGCATGAACCGGGTGGATACTGCCGGCGCCGAGCTCGACGCGCTCCTTGCCGAAGATTGGCGCGACTACCGGCGCCGCCATCCGGTGGCCGCGTCGCTCGACGGCGACCGGTCGGGCGACGACCGCTGGGACGACCAGTCCGAAGCGGCGCTCGCCGAGGAAGACGCGCACCGCCGCGCCGTCCTGGCGCGGCTCGACGCCATGCCGGGAGATCAGCTCGGCGACGAAGCGCGGCTGAACCGCGACCTCTACGCGGGCCAGCTGCGCGACGCGCTCGACGGCTACGAGCTGGGCGTCCACCTCCTCGCGCTCGACCCGCGCCACGGCGTGCAGACGTACGCGCACTACGCCGAGCAGCTCCCGTTCGCGGACACCGCGGACTACGAGAACTGGCTTCGGCGGCTCGACGCGTACCCGCGCGCCATCGCCGACACCATTGCATTGCTGCGCGCGGCCGTCGCGCGCAAACTGCTGTGGCCGCGCGCGTCGATGGAACGGCTGCCCGCGCAGCTCGACCGGCTCGTCACCGAGCCGGAGCGCTCGCCGTTCTACGAGCCGTTCGCGCGCATCCCCGCGTCGGTTTCCGCGGCCGGCGCCGAGGGGTTGCGCGAACGCGCGCGCGCCGCGATCGCCGGGCGCGTCAACCCCGCGTTGCGCGAACTGCGCGCGTTCATGGTCGACGTCTACCTGCCGGCGGCGCCCGAGCAGCCGGGGCTGGCGCACGTTCACGGCGGCGACGCGCTCTACGCGTATTTCGCCCGCACGTACACGACGACCGATCTGACGCCGGCCGACATGCACGAGCTCGGATTGCGCGAGGTGGCGCGCATTCGCGCCGAGATGGAAGCGCTCGCGCCGCAGACGGGTTATCACGGCTCGCTGCACGACGTGTTCGCACAGCTGCGCGCCGATCCGGCGAACTATCACGCGACCGGCGACGCGCTGCTGAGCGCGTACCGCGCGATCGCCAAGCGCATCGATCCGGAGCTGGTGAAAGTCTTTCGCACGCTGCCGCGGCTGCCGTACGGCGTCGTGCCGGTGCCCGATGCGCTCGCGCCCGACACGACGACCGCATACTACTATCCCGGTGCGCTCGACGGCTCGCGCGCCGGCCTGTACTACGTCAACCTGTACCGTCCGCAAGCGCGCCCGATCTACGAGATGATGGTGCTGTCGCTGCACGAGTGCGTGCCGGGCCACCATCTGCAGATCGCGCTCGCGCAAGAGCTGCACGGCTTGCCCGACTTCCGGCGCGCGTCGCTCGCCTACACGGCGTATATCGAAGGCTGGGGACTCTACGCCGAATCGCTGGGCGACGAGATGGGCTTGTACGACGACGCGAAGTCGAAGTTCGGCGCCCTCACGTACCAGATGTGGCGCGCGGTGCGGCTGGTCGTCGACACCGGCATCCACGCGCAGGGCTGGTCGCGCGAGCGCGCGACCGACTATTTCCTCGACAACGCCGCGAAGACGCGGCTCGACGTCGACAACGAGATCGACCGCTACATCACGTGCCCCGGGCAGGCGCTCGCGTACAAGATCGGCGAGCTGAAATTGCGCGAGCTGCGCGAGCGCGCCCGCGCCCGGCTCGGAGCGCGCTTCGACGTCCGCGACTTCCACGAGGTGGTCCTCGAGCAGGGTGCGCTCCCGCTGGACGTGCTCGAACGCCGGGTCGACGGCTGGCTGGCGACGGCGGCCGTTTGAACCGAACCGATTGTTGACGAAACCTCGCGGAGAATGCGGAGTCGGCGTCGTATCAGGGCGAACATGGCAAGGCGCCCTACGCCGACCCTTACCGAGGCGGAATATCGCCTCATGAACATTCTGTGGGACCTCGGCAGTGCGACCGTGGCCGACGTTCACGCGCGCCTCGAAGACCGTCCCATCGCGTACACCACCGTCCTGTCGACGCTGACGATCCTCGAGCGCAAGGCCTACGTCCGCCACACGACCCGCGGCAAGGCCAACGTCTACAAGCCGCGCGTCGAGCGCGACGCCGCCCGCCGGACCGTCGTCGACAACGTGCTGGCGACGTTCTTCGACGGTTCGCCGCGCGCGCTGATGCTCAACCTGCTCGCCTCCGAGCGGCTGAGCCCGGACGAGGAGCGCCGCTTGCGCTCGCTCCTCGAGACCGAAGGCTGAACGCCTCGGTCGCGGCACTCGCGGCGCTGGCCGCGGTCGTCGCCAGCCTGCCGCTGGCCGCCGGCGCGCTGATCGCGGCCCGCCCGTTCGCGCACGCCGCCGACCGCTACCGCATCGTCGCGGCCGGATTTCTTGCCGCCGCGTTCGTGGGGCCGCTCGCGCTCGCCGCGGCGGCGCTGCGCACCGCGCCCGACACGCTGCCTGCGGCCGGCATCGCCGCGGCGGGCCTGCTGAAATCGCTGGCCCTCCCGGCGCTGGCGCTCCCGTCGCTTGCGCTGGCCGTCGTCGTCGCGGGCGCGCTGCTGCTCGGCCTCGCATGCGACGTCGTCCGGCTGCGCCGGGTGAAGCGCCGCGCGGTCCCGCTCGGCTCCGTCGCGGTGCGGGGCGCCCGCATCGGGCTATCCGGGACCGTCACGACGCCGACCGCGATCGGCTACTTCCACCCCGCCGTCGTGCTCCCCGAGGGCTTCCGCGCCCGGGTCGACGCGCGCGAGTGGGACGCGGTCGTCGCACACGAGTGCGCGCACCTCTCCCGCGGCGACGACTGGGCTAAGGCGCTCCAGAGCGCGATCTTGCGCGCCGGCTGGTGGATGCCCGGCTTGTGGATCCTCTCGCGCGCGCTCGACCTCGAGCGCGAGCTCGCCAGCGACGAGCGCGCCGCCGGCGAGACGGGCGCGCGCCGCTATGCGGCCTGCCTGTTGCGGCTCGCCACCGACCGCGCCGACGCCGTCGCCCCCGGGCTGTGGGCGCGCCGCTCGCACGTCGCGATTCGGGTGGAGCGCCTCGTCCGGCCGACCCCTCAACGCGGTCCGGTGCTGCGCGCCGCGGCGCTGGGCGCCTTCACCGCCGCGGCCTTCGCCGTCGTCGCGGCCGCCGTGCTCGCCGTCCCCGGGACCGGCTCGCGTGCCGCCGCCGCCGCGGCTCGCCCGCATGCCGCGGTCACCGCCGCAGCGCCGCGCCATGCGGTCGCGCGCGTCGCCGCGCGCGTCCATCGCCCGAAGAGCACGCCGCACGCGAAGACGCTGGCCTACAGCTACAGCATGCCGGTCGCGGCCCCGGCGTCCGCACCCGCTCCCGCGCCCGCCGCGCCGGCTACGCCGGAGCGCGACGAGCACCAGGTCGCGCGCATCATCGCCACCGTCGCGCAGCGCGCCGTTCCGCGCACGGCCGACCCGGCGCCGTCGCGCGGCACGCAGGCCCGCCGCATTCCCTCGATTCGCCCGGAGCTCGGCCCGACGGAGACCCTCGCATTCGTCGCCCCGCACCGCAAGTGCCGGACCTGCTTCGGCCCGTTGCGCTCGCCCGACGACGCAGCGGACCAGCCCGCAACTGCCGGCAAGCCGGTCCCGGCCGCCGGGGCGGGCGCCGCGGCGATCGTCGCCGACGATCCGACCTCCGGGCCCGTCGACCTGGGCTCGGGCCTGATCTGGTACCGTCTCCCCGCCCGCGTCCAAGGGCCGTAAACCGCCGGGCCGCCGCTTCGTCCTCTTGGGCCCTCGCGTTATACTAGAGAAAACCAGCCCGACGTCGGGCTGTCACTGTCTCCGGGGACAACATGCGGATCAAGTACGAAGTCTCCGCCGGCGGACTCGTCTTGCGGCGGAACGGAAACTCGTTGGAAGCTCTGCTCATCGGGCGGGGCGAGCCGCGTGTTTGGTCGCTGCCCAAGGGCCACGTCGAGGCCAAGGAGACGCACGAGCAGGCCGCCCTGCGTGAAGTCCGCGAGGAGACGGGCTGCTGGGCCGAGATTCTTTCGAAGCTGTCCGACATCTCGTACTGGTTCTACCTGAACCGCACCAAGCACAAGAAGTCCGTCCACTTCTACCTGATGCGCTACCTCTCGGGCGACACGGCCAATCACGACCACGAAGTTGACGAGGCGCGCTGGTTCGAGATCAAGGCCGCGAAGCGCGCGCTCAAGTACGTCAACGAGAAGCGCCTGGTCGACCTCGGCCTGGAGTGGCTCGAGCAGGACGGCAGCGGCATCTTCGAACCCGAGACCGTCACCGCGGCGCAGTCGGTCGGGGACACGAGCGCCTGATTTGAACCCCACCCCGACCCTGCCGGACGACGGCCAGGCGGAGCCTGCCGGGCTGCGCGTCTCGCTCGACGTGTTCGACGGTCCGCTGGACCTGCTGCTGAACCTGGTCAAAGAGCACCAGCTCGACATCGCCACGGTCCCCCTGGCGCTGGTCGCCGACCAGTACCTCGCCTACATCCAGGCGATGGAGGCGCTCGACGTCGAGCTCGCCGCCGACTACCTCGTCGTCGCGTCGACGCTCGTCTTCCTGAAATCGAAGGCGCTGCTGCCGCCGATCCCGATCGAGCTGGCGGGCGATCCCGAGGAGTCGGCCGAGGCGATCGAGGCCCGGCTGCGCGAGCGGCTGATCGCGTACTCGAAATACCGCGACGCCGGCCAGGAGCTCAAAGCGCGCGCCGCCGAGGCGTCGGCCTACTTCCTGCGGCCCGACGGCGGCGACGCGACCGCGGACTTCGTGCAGCGCTACCGGATCGACGCGGTCAAGCTGGCCGGCGCGCTGGCGGCCGCGCTGCGCGGCGCCAAGCCGGAGAAGCGAACCATCGTGCGCGAGCGCGTCTCGCTCAACGAGCAGATGGACGTCGTGGCGCGGACGGTCCGCCGGGCCGGGCGCGCATCGTTCTTCGAGCTGTGCGCCGGGCTCGACCGCATCGCGATCATCGTGACGTTCCTCGCCGTCCTCGAGCTCGTCCGCCGCGAGCGCCTGCGCGTCGCGCAGGACGCCGCCTTTGGCGACATCGAGCTCCTCCCCGTCCCAGAAGAAGACCGTGCAGCCTGAACTCGTCGACACCGGCAAACTGCAGCGCGACCTCGAAGCGCTGCTCTTCGTCGCCTCCGAAGCGCTCTCGATCAAGCAGCTCGCGAAGCTGACCGGCGCGGAGGAGAGCGAAGTCTCGCTCGCCCTGCAGAAGGTGGACGAGGAGTTCGCGCACCGCGGGATCGTCCTGCGCGAGATCGCCGGCGGTTACCGCTTCGCCAGCTCGCCCGGCGCGCGCGAGGCGGTCGAGGCGTACCTGATGCCGCCGAAGACCAACCTCTCCCCGGCGGCGCTGGAGACGCTGGCGATCGTCGCCTACACGCAGCCCACCACCAAGGGCGACATCGAAGGCATCCGCGGCGTGTCGGCCGACTCGGTCATCGCGACGCTGGTCGACCGGCGCTTCTTGACCGAGTCCGGCCGCAAGGACGTTCCCGGGCGGCCGATACTGTACAAGACGACCCCCGAGTTCCTGGAGGCCTTCGGCTTGCGCTCGCTCGAGGAGCTGCCGCCGGTCGACGTCGACGGCACCACCCCCGTCGAGCTGGCCCTGGCGCTGCCGATCCCGACGATCCTCGCGCCCCACGAGGGCGAGACGGCGGTCGAGGCAACCCCGGACGGCGAGGACGCGGTCCTACAGGACGAAGCGGAAGCAGAGAACCGCAACGAGCCGCCGGTCGAGACGACCGTCGCGAAAGAAACGGAGCCACAGCCATCACCCGTCTAGCGAGCTCGCCACCGGCGAGCCCACCTTCCGACATGGCGCCCGCGGACGTCTGGGCGCAAATCGACAAGAACTGCCAGCGCGTCGCGCTGCTGCACGAGCTCATCCAGCCGGGCGAGCAGTTCTCCCTCACCGAGGGCCAAAAAGAAGCGATCGACAAGCTCAGCGCCGGCCTCGACGACGGCAAGTTCGAGTTCTTGCTCAAGGCGCCGACCGGCTCGGGCAAGACCGAGGTGATGCTGCGGGTCGGCGTCGACACGATCCTCGCCACCGGCGGCTACATCTCGATCCTCGCGCCGACGCGCGACCTGATTCGCCAGCACGTCACGTACTTCACCGACCGCCTCGAAGGCACGGGCATCGGCGTCGGCCAGATCCACGGCGGCGCGTCGCCCGGCGAACGGCGCACGGTCGAAGCCGGCATCGAGAGCGGCGCGATCCAGGTCGTGGTCGGCTCGGCGATGATGCTCACGATCGACCGCCACTGGGAGATCCTCGACAAGAGCGATCTGCTCATCGTCGACGACGTCAACGCGTTCGACGAGCGCGAGCACTTGCGCTTGCTGCAAGACCTCGACTGCCCGATGCTCTTCGCGACCGCGACGCCGGACGAGCTGCGGCGCTTCCTCGAACGCGTCGGCGCGATGGACAACGTCGTCGCGATGAAGGGCATGCCGTTCGACGTGCTGCCGACCAAGATCCACAAGGTCGAAGGCGTGTGGGGCGAACCGCCGGCGGAGCAGATGACGCGCGCCGGACGACCTCATCAAAGATCATCTCGCGCGCGGCTCGCGCATCTTCGTCATCGGCCGCACGCGCGGCGACGTGCCGCGAATCGCGGAGCGGCTCGAGCAGACGTACGGCATCGACGTCGAGCAGCTGCGCGGCGACATGGCGGACACCGAAGAACAAGGGCGGCGCCACCGCCGCAAGGGCGTGCGCGTCAACGAAGTCGGCACGCGCATCGAGATGATGAACAGCTTCCGCGGCAAAGCGCCCGCGGTGCTCGCGGCGACGAACTTGATCGGCAGCGGGATCGACATCCCGGCGGCCGACCTCATCGTCATCACCGACTCCGACGCGTTCGGCGAGTCGGAGATCGAGCAGCTCATCGGCCGGGTCGGCCGCCGCGAGCGGCCGTCCGACGCGGTGCTGCTGACGGGCACGACGTTCGAGAAGAACCCGTCGCGCGCGATGGCGTCGCCCAAGGCGAAGTCGTTCATGCCGCGCGGCACGCGCGCGCGCCAGTTCAACTACGGCCGCCGCTGACGGGAATGCGGCTCGGTTCGCACGTCCGCGTCGAAGCGGGGTACGACGCGGCGGTGCAGTACGCGCAAAAGCTCGGCTGCGGCGCGCTGCAGTTCTTCGCCGGAAACCCCAAGACGTACCGCGTCGGCGGCATCGACACGCCGGCGCTGCAGCGCTTCGCGAAGAACCGCGCGGCCGCCGGCATCGATCCCGCGGTCATCCACACGTCGTACCTCATCAACCTCGCGAGCGAGGACCGCAAGACCGTCGCCAGTTCGCTCAAGCTGCTGAAGAACGATCTGAAGATCGCCGCGGTGGGCGGCATCGCGTACGTCAACACGCACCTCGGCTCGTACGGCAAGCGCGACCGCAACGAGGGCTTCGCGACCGTCGTCGAAGCGCTCGCGGACGCGCTCGCCGGGATCGATCCCAAGGTCGCGCTCGTGATCGAGAACAGCGCCGGCGCAGGCCAGCTGTGCGGCGGGACGATGGAGGAGCTCGGCGCGTTCGTGCGCGCGCTCGGGCACGACAACCTGCGCTTCTGCCTGGACACCGCGCACACGTGGGCGGCCGGCTACGCGATCGACACGCGGGACGGCGTGGACCGCTTCTTCGAGCTGGTCGACCGCGAGGTCGGGCTCGACCGCGTGGTGATGTTCCACTTCAACGACACGGAGATCGAGCTGGGCGGCCACCGCGACCGGCACTGGCACATCGGCGAGGGCCGCATCGGGATCGAAGGGTTCCGCGCCATCGTCGCGCATCCGGGAGTTCGAGGAAAGGTCGCGATCCTCGAGACGCCGGGTGAAGAGGAAGACGACCTTCGCAATTTCCGCACGATCCAGACCGTGCTCGAAGGTGTCGCCGCATGACGACCGCGCCCCGGGAGAAAGAATGAGCGAAACGCCCGAGCCGGGCAAAGCCCCCGAGCGCCGCACCGCCAAGCGCGTCGCGATCCGGCTGCCCGTCGTCTACCGCGGTCCCGACGGCACGCCCAAGCACGGCACCACCGAGAACGTGTCGCGCCGCGGGATGCTGCTGGTCGCGCAGGAAGCGGCGCCGGACGGCACGCGGCTGCGCGTCGCGGTCACCGGGCTCGACGGCCGCGAGCGCGAGATCATGGCCGAGGTGGTGCGCTCCACGCCGGACGGCCGCGTCGCGGTGTCGATCGCCGAGAGCGACGGCGCGCAGATCGACGAGATCGTCGACTCCGAGCAACCGCCGCCGGCGCAGTAGCCCGTGATTGCGCCCGCGCCGCGGCCGCAGCGGAGCGATCGCCGATGATCGTCCATTTCGATCTCGATGCGTTCTACGCGTCGGTCGCGCAGCGCGACGATCCGGCGCTGCGCGGCGTGCCGCTTGCCGTCTCGGGCTCGTCGCGCCGCGCGGTCGTCCTGACGGCGTCGTACGAGGCGCGGCCGTTCGGCGTGCGCTCCGCGATGCCGCTGTACCGCGCGCTGGAGATGTGCCCGCAGTTCGTCGTGGTGCCGCCGAATTTCGCGGCGTACCGCGAGAGCTCGGAACGCGTGTTCGCGATCTTCGAGGACGGCGCGCGTGCGGTCGAAGGGCTGTCGCTCGACGAAGCGTTCGTCGCGCGCGCCGGATCTCGACCTCGACGCCGCGGTCGCGTTCGCGCAGCGCGTGCGCGCGCGCATTCGCGACGAGGTCGGGCTGACCGCGAGCGCGGGCGTCGCGTCGGGCAAGATGGTCGCGAAGATCGCGAGCGACGTGAACAAGCCGGACGGGCTGACCGTCGTGCCGCCGGGGACCGAGGCGGAGTTTCTCGCGCCGATGCCGGTCGGGCGGTTGTGGGGAATCGGCCCGAAGACGCAGCCGCGGCTGGAAGCGGCGGGCATTCGCACCATCGGCGACGTCGCGGCGCTCGACGAGCGGCGGCTGTTCGACGTGTTCGGCCGCGGCGGCACGTTCTACCGCGATCTCGCGCGCGGCGTCGACGACCGCGAAGTCGATCCGTCGCGCGAGCGCAAGTCGATCTCGACGGAAGAGACGTTCGAGTACGACGAGCGCGACGAAGCGCGCATCCTCGCGCTGCTGCGCGTGCAGGCCGACGAGCTCGCGCGCGACCTGCAAGCGAAGGCGCTGCGCGCGTCGACCGTCGGCGTGAAGATCAAGAAGGCGGACCACACCGTCACCGGCCGCCAGACGTCGCTCGCCGTCGCGACCAACGACGCCGACGCGATCCACGACGCGGCGGTCTGGTGCTGGCAGCGCGCGGGGATGTACGGCGTGCCGATCCGTTTGCTCGGCACGCGCGTCGCGTCGCTCACCGACGAGGAGCCGCGCGAGCTGAAGCTGTTCTGACGCCCGTTCAGATGTGGTCGGTGCTCCAGCACGGGTCCGCGCTTTCGCGGCGGTGCGGTTGGCGCACGCGGAACGCCGCGCGAAAGCGTGCGCTGAGCGGAAGCACCATCGCGATCGCGTCCTTGCGCGCGCGCACGGCGCCGCGCGGCAGCACGTCGCGCGCGACCGCGGGCGGCAGCCAGCCGCGAACCGTGCGCAAATCGCCGGCGCCGGCGCGCAGCAGCGGCGCGATCAGCCGCGCGTCGTCGTCGCGCGCGAACGCGAACTCGTCGACGACGAACGCGTCCGCCGCCGGGATGCGGCGGCCGATCGACGTAGGCCGCGAGCGCGCGTCCGCGCCGCACGCCCAAGCGCACCAGCTGCGCCGCGTGCTCGCGCGACGCCGCGCGCAGACGCTGCCATTCCCAGTCGAGCGGCGTGCGCGCGAACGCGAACGGCCGGCGTGCGTCGAGCGCGCCGAGCAGCCGGCGCATCGACGCGGCGTCGGCGTCGCCGAGCGCGGCGACCTCGATGCGTTCGGCGGGCAGCGCGTCGGCGCGCAGGGCGATCGTGCGCGACGGGAGCGCGACGAAGCCGAGCCGCTCGTAGAACGCGGGATGGATGTCGCTGAAAAGATAGGTCGAGATCGGTGCCCGCGTCGCGCTCGGCATCGAGCAGCGCGCCGAGCAGCGCCGTCGCGTAGCCGCGCCCGCGCAGCGCGTCCGGCGTGAACACCGCGCCGATCCCGGCCGCTTTGTAGCTGCGCTCGCCGCAGCGCAGCACGCGGTCGTAGCGCTTGCACGACGCGACGAGCTCACCGCCGACGCGCAGCCGAGCGTGCGAAAGCGCCGCTTGCCCCACGCGCAGCTCGCCGTCGCGCGAAACTCGGCGGCGTACTCGTCGAACGTGCGCGCGCCCGCCCACAGCGCGCCGGAATGCGGCAGCACGTCGCGCACGTAGTCGTCCGGCGCGACGACGTCGAGCCGGATCGCGTGCGCCGAGCGTCCGCCGTTCATCGCAGCGTCGTCCGACGGCGAACCGGCGCAGCCCTTCGCGCCCTCAGACGAACGCGAGCGTCGGGTAGCTTCCGTTGAGCACGTCGCTCGGGTTGCGGCCGAGCCACTTCTCGATCACCGTCGCGTACACGGCGCGGAAATCCGTCGCGAACTTGAGGTCGCCGTGGTCGAGGTCGGTGAGCGACGGGTGCTCGCCGTAGATGCCGCCCTTCACGCCGCCGCCGACGATGAACAGCGGCATCGCCGTGCCGTGGTCGGTGCCGTTGGACGCGTTCTGCGACACGCGGCGGCCGAACTCGCTGAACGTCATCGTCAGCACTTTCTTGTCGAGGTTGTGCGCCGCGAGGTCCTGGTAGAACGACAGCAGTCCGTCGCCGAGATAGCCGAGCAGCCGGTCCTGCTGCGCGCGCTGGCCCGCGTGCGTGTCGAACGAGCCGATCGACACGAACACGATCTTCGAGCCGGCGCTCGAGCCGATCAGCTTCGCGGCGAGCGCGAGCTGCTGCGCGAAGCCGTTGGGCGCATACGTCGCCTTGTTCGTGAACTCCGCGGTCTGCTTGCGCAGCACGTCGCCGCCGTGGTACGCGTCGCGCGCGGTCTGCGCGATCATCGACAGGTACGGCGACTGGCCGGCCTTCGCGCCGTCGTACAGCACGCCGGCGCTCTGCTTGGACGCGAGGTCGCGGCCGGTGTTGTACGCGAACGCGTTGAGCGCGCCGATCGCCGGCACTTCGACGTGCGATGCGACGAGCGCGGCCGGCAGCGTGTCGCCCAGCGACACGGCCTCGAACAGCGACGCGGGTTTCGCGGTGCCGGAGAAGCGCCGGTCGAGGTAGCGGCCGAGCCAGCCGTACTGCTGCGGGCGGTCGGGCGACGCCGTCTCCCAGATCTGCGTCGCCTCGAAGTGCGAGCGGTTGGGGTTGGGGTAGCCGACGCCTTGCAGCAGCGCGACGCGGCCCTGCTTGTAGAGCTCGTTCAAGCCCTTTGAGCGCGGGGTTGAAGCCGATGCGGTCGTTGAGCTTGAGCACTTGCGTCTCGGTGACGTGGATCGCGGGGCGCACGCGGTGGTACGCGTCGTCGCTCCACGGCACCACCGTGTTGAGCCCGTCGTTGCCGCCGCCCATCTGCACCACGACGAGCACGTTGTCGGGATCGACGCCGTTCGCGAACGCCGGCAGCACCGGCGACGCGCCCGCGACTTGCGCGAGCACGCGGCTCGCGTTCCCGCCGAGGAACGCCACGGAGAGCGCGTGAGGTGACGAAAGTCTGTCGTTTGCATCGGAAGTTGGCCTCGATCAGTCAGCTGGTTGACGGGGAGGTTGAGCGCCAGCGCGAGCGCGCCGCGGATCTTGTCCTGGTAGTTCTCGGGGCCGAACGGCATCGGGTTCTGCATCGCTGCGCTCGGCGTCTGCGAGTTCAGGTACGCGACGAGCGTCGCGCGCACGTCGGAGGTGACGTCGTCCTGCACGACGCCGCCGACGATCGTCTCGGCGACCTTCGCAGGGTCCATGCCGACGCGCCGCACGATGTCGTCCGGCGAGACGTTCGGTGCGGGCACGGCGGCGACGCCGTTCTTGCCGGGCGCGGTCTGCGCGACGAGCCCGTTGACGAAGTTGAAGCGCGCGAGCATGGTCGACGTGTTGATCCACGCGGGCCCGCCGTCCCAGCCCTTGACGCTGGGCGGCGCAGCGGCTCCTGGCCCATCCGCGCGAGCTGGTAGACCAAGTTCGCCGGCACCGTTTGCGCGCCGACGTAGCGCAGCGTCCCGATCGCGAACTCGATCGGCGATTTCGGGATGGCGCGGTAGGCGCGCGGCGAGTAGAAGACGTTGGAGCGCAGGATCGTGCCGACGGTCTTCGCGACGTCGTAGCCCGACAGCGCGTACGTCTGCGCGACCGCTTCGATCAGCTCCGGCTCGGGGTCGCTGTAGACGAAGAACTCGAGCAGCTTGTGCGCGAGAAAGCGCTGGTGGATCGGCTGCGACACGATGATCGCGATGACGTCGTCGGCGTTGAACGCGCCGATCCGGCCGAGCACGTTCTTGATCCCGTCGTCGTGGCGCGCGGGGACGAACGCGGCCTGCTGGTTCTTGTCGAGCGTCCAGCCGGTGAACGCGCGCGCCGCTTCCTTGACGTCGTCCTCGGTGTAGTTGCCCAGGCCCAGCGCGAACAGCTCCATCACCTCGCGCGCGTAGTTCTCGTTCGGGTGCGCCTTCGCGTTCGCGCGGTTGTCGAGCCAGATCAGCATCGCGGGATCGCGCGTCACGGCCGACAGCAGCACCGGAAAGCGCGTCAGCGCGAGCTGCCGGAACAGGTTGATCTGCCCGGCCATGTATTGCGGCTGCACCTTGCCCAGCGACGTCGCGAAGTGCCCGTGCCAGAACAGCACCATCTTCTCGACGAGCGGGCGGTTCGTGCGCAGCATCCGGTCGAGCCACCACAGCTGCGTCGCCTGGCGCGCCTTCTTCGGATCGAAGAGGATCTCCGACGGCGGATAGAGCGGGAAGTCGGCGTCGGGCGCGGTGGGGTGCAGCAGCGAATCGACCGCGCCGGGCATGCCGAGCGACGCGAGCCGCGCGACGTCGGCGGCGGAACCGCCGAACCCGGCGCGCCGCAGCAGATGCGCGGCGTGGCGCGCGGAGAACCGGCCCGCGTACGGCGCGAGCGGCGCCGGGTCGAGCGCGCCGGGCGGGCGGAAACCGACCTGCGGATCGGTCGACGTGTCGAGCTTGGGCGTCAGCACGGTATCCTCCGAACGTCCTGGGCCTCACCATCATCGCGGCGCACGGTCACCGTGGGATGAGAGCGCGGTGAGAGTTCGCCTGCCGAGCGCGTCGACGCATGCGCCGGCATCACGAGGCGGAAATGCGCGCGACACGAAATGGCCATGCGGAGGCCTCAGACTGCGATGAGTGAGATGGAACAGCGCGACATACGTATCCGGCCGATCACCGTCCGCTCAGTATCATCGCATGCTCAAGGCCGGCATCATCGCCGCGCACGAGCCGGTCGAGCTGCTCGACGGCCAGCTGATCGCGATGCCGCCGGAAGGGCCGCCCCATGCCAGCGCCGTCGCTGCGCTGAACGAGGTGCTCGTGCAGCGATTCGCGGGTCGCGCGATGGTGCGCCCCGGCAATCCGATGAAGCTCGACCGCACGTCGGAACCGCAACCGGACCTTACGCTCATCCACCGCCGGGGCGACTGGTACAAGAGCGGGCACCCGGGTCCCAAGGACGTTTTCCTCGTCGTCGAGGTGTCGAACTCGTCACTCGCCTACGACCGTGGCCGCAAGCTGCGCGCATACGCCCGCAACGGCGTGCCCGAACTGTGGATCGTGAACGTCGTGGACGGCCAGGTCGAGGTGCATGCGGACCCGCATGAGCAGGGCTATGCAAGCACCGCGATCGTCGGCCGGGACGGCACGATCGCGCCGCGCGCGTTTCCGACGACGCGATTCCCGTCGCGGCGTTCTTGCTTTAAGGTGCGTTCGCAGCAGCGCCGCGATCTCGCTCGCAAGCTCCGGCGCGGCGACGCCGCGCGTGGGGCGGCCGCTCGCGCTGACCGTCGCCGAGATGTCGGCGCGGCCCAGCGCGGCGGCGAACAGACGGCGCTGCTCGCGCACGTACGCGGCGCGCGGTTTGGCGTGGTGCTCGTACCACGTGAACTTCGCGGTGCGCGCCGCGACGGTGTCGCCGGCGCTGTCCTTCGGGATCATGCCGTACGTCGTGCTGAACAAGAACGCGTCGGGCACGTAGTACGGCGGGAACGCGCCGGCGCGCGCGTCGACGACGAAGACGTGATCGAAGCGCCGGCTCAGCACCCGTTCCACCGCTGCGACGACGACCGCGTCGTCGCGCTCGTCGACGAGCTCCGGGCCGTGCTCGGCCGCCGCGAGGCGCTCGCAGTACGCGAGCGCGGCGGCGAGATCGTCGAACGGATGCCGCGCCGCGTACGTCCCGAGCAGCGCGATGAGGCGGTCGATCAGCGTCGCGCGCAGCCGCGCGCGCGCGCTCGTCTCGCCGCTGCGCGGCAGCAGCAAGCCGCCGTCCTCGACGATCGCGCGCGCCGCGGTCGCGACGTCGGTCGCGCGCAGCCACTCGCACCAGCGCTTGCGCCGCGCCCGGAATGACAGCAGCCGTTCGCGTGCGACATCGGACAGGTCCGCGTCGCGCTCGCCGTGCAGCACGTTGGTGCCCAGCCGCAGGTCGCGCTTGCGGTCCCAGCGCCGGTCGCCGTCCGTCCTCGGCGTCGGGCATCGCGAACAGCGCGGGCTGCGGGCTCGCGGGCTCGCCGCACAGCACCGCGAGCGACGCGTCGGACGAGCCGCAGCATCGGCGTCTGCAGCGCGCGCAGCGTCCAGACGTGATGGAACGGATCGACCGCCGTCCACAGCAGCGCGAGCGCGTCGAGCACGTCGGCGCGTTCGAGCAGCGCGGGATCGCCGGCGAGCGCGAGCGGCACGTCGCGCGCGACGAGCGCGTCCTCGAACGTCGGCGAGCGTGCGCAGCGTGCGGTGCAGCACCGCGATGCGCGCCGGCGGCGTGCCGCGAGTTGATCAGCGTCACGACGCGCGCGGCGACCTCGTTCGCTTCGGCGACGCGATCGCTCGGGCGCAGCACTCGCAGCGCATCGCCGGGCGGCACCGGGCGCGCGGGGTCGGCGTCGATCACGCCGCGCATCACCGCGAGGATTTGCGAGGGCAGCGTGCGCGGCGAAAGCGGTACCGTCGTGACGGCGCGCCCGAAGATCCGTTCGGGCCGCGCGCCGGCGAACGTTTGCGTCGCCGCGTCGAGATCGCCGGCGACCGCGACGCCGTCGAGCGCGTCGCCGAAGAGCGCGCGCAAGAAGCGCAGCGCCGCGGCCGAGAGATCGTGCGCGTCGTCGACGAACGCGACGCGCAGCCGCTGGCGAAGCCGGCGTCCGATCGCCGGATGGTTTTCCAGCAGCCGCGTCGCTTCGGTCAGCGCGTCGCTTGCGGTCAGGCAGCCGCGCCGCACGAGCTCGTCGACGTACGCGCGGTACAGCCGCGCGAGGATCTTCGCGAGATCCAGCTCGCGGCGGCGCTGGCGGTCCAGCTCCGACGGGCCGACGGCGAGCGACGCGCGGTGCTCGTCCTTCGTCGCGGACAGCAATGCCGGCGACGTGAGGTTGGGCGGGTTGGCGTAGAACGTCGTCGCGCCGCGCTGCGCGACGGCCAGAAACGCCGCGTCGTCGATCCCGGCGTCGCGCAGCTTACGGATCAGCCGCAGCGCCGCATCGGCGAAGCGCGCGGGCGTGCGCAGCCCGGCGATCTCCGGGTCGACGTCCGTGCCGAGCCAGTCGCTCCACTCCGCGGAGAACAGAGGCGCCGCGGCGCGCTCGAAGATCTCTTCCGCGTCGAGCGGGTCGACCAGCTCGAGATCGAGCGCGAGCCCGGTCTCCAGCGGGTGGGCGCGCAGCAGCTCGAACGCGAGCGCGTCGAGCGTCGCGCCGCGCACGTTGATCCCGCTCGCATCGGCAATGCGCGCGGCGAGCGCGCGCGCGCCGTCGTCGCGCGCGGCGGTGACGATCGCGGCTTCAGCGAGCGCGGGATCGACAGCGACCAGCGCGGTGAAACGCCGCACGAGCGCCTCGGTCTTGCCGCTCGTCGGCGGGCCGGTGAACGCGAGCAAACCGTGCTCGGCGGGTAGCGTCAGCGCGCGCTCAAGCGCGAGCACGCTGACGTTGGGCGCGGTCACCGGCCGAACCGTTCTTCCAGCGCGAGCGGCCGCTCGCGGCACGCCTCGGCGTATGCGCAGTAGCGGCATGCGCCGGGGTCGTCCGTCGCCGGGAACGACTGCAGCGTTCCCGACGACAGCTCCGCGGCGAGCGCGATCATGCGTTCGCGCGCGCGCTCCAGCTCCGCGACGGCGATCTCGCCGGTCGCACCGCGGCTGCGCGGCGCGCGCGACGTCGTGACGACTTCGAGCTCGACCGGCGCGACGTCGAGCAGCGCGTCTTTCAGCGGCACCAGCGCGAGCCGCGACACGACGTCGCCCGCAGCGGTGCGCGCCCAATAGTAGAACGGCAGCTGGAACTCGCGGAACGCGCGCACCTCGGCGAGATATTCATCGGCGCTCGTGGCGATCGAGCCGGTCTTGTAGTCGACGACGGTCACCGTGCCGGTGCGCTCGTCGCGGTCGAGCCGGTCGATGTAGCCGATGAAGCGGTGGCCGCCCAGCTCGACGTCAGCTTGCGTCTCGCAGCCGATCACCTCGAACGGCGCGCGGCGCGCGCGCTCCAGCAGCCACGACAGGTACTTCTTCGCCGTGCGCCGCGCGCGCCGGCGCTGCAGCTCGAACTCGACCGGTGCGTCGAAGCGCGTGCGGTGGCGGTCGAACGCCGCCACGACGCAGTAGTCGAGCGACCGATGCGAGCGCCGCGCCGTCACCGTCCGCGAAGCGCGTGTGCGTCGCGTGAAAGTCTTCGAGCGCCGCGTGGAACGCGATCCCGTAGAACGACGCCGACGAGCCGCGGTCCTCGACCGCCGCGCACGCGTAGCGGAACCACCACTTGCGCTTGCACTCGGCGTACGTGTTGAGCGACGACGCGCTGAACGACAGCTTGCGCATCGCAACCGGAGCGGCCGGCTCGTCGGCGACGGGTGCCGCAGGCTCGACGCCGGACACGCTCGCGGAGCGCGCGGGCGAGCCCGTGAGCTCGGCGTCGATCTCAGCGATAAGATCGTGCGCTTCCCACGGTTCGGCGAACGCGCGCGCTGCGTCGAAGTCGCGCGCAACCCGCTCGAGCGCTGCGCGCGCCGGCGAGTCTTCCAGTGGAAACGCCGCGTCGATCGCCGCGAGCAGTGTGTGCGCTGAAGCATCCGGTGCTTTGTACGCTGCGGTGATCGTGGCGAGCCCGTGCGCGAAGCGGTTCGCATCGGCGACGGCGCCTTTCGCGATCACGTCGAGCAGGTTCGCGCGCTCGCCGGCGGTCGCGAGCAGCGTGCGCGCGTCGTCGGGCCGCACGCCGCTCTGCGGCGCGAGCAGCGCGCGGCGCGCGTCGGCGTCGCTCTGCGACGCGACGTACCGCAGCAGCACGACGACGCCGTCGACCGCGCGCAGGTCGAGCGGCGGCGGTGCGGGCGCGACCGAGCTCGACGACGTCGAGCGCGAGCCCCGCCTCCCCGGCGAGCCGCCGCCACGCGAACGCGTCGTCGGCGTTCGCGACGAGCGCCGCATCGATCGACAGCGTCTCACCGCCGGGCGCGGGCTCTGCCGCGACGGCGTGGCGCAGCGCGCTGCGCACGTCGAGCGCGTCGGCGAACGCAACCAGCGTGCGCACGTGCTGTGCCAGCGTCTCGAACGCGGCAGGGACCGCGTCGCGGTCGAGCGCGTCGAGCACGCGTCCCGCGAACGACGGGCTCGAACGGACGTGCGGTGCGAGCGCAGCGTCTTCGTGCGTCGCGGCGATCCGGCGGACGATCGCGCGCCGCTCGCCTTCGCCCAGCACGCGCCGGCGGACCAGCCGCGAAAGGAACGCGGCCGGCGCCAGCGCGTCGCCCAGTCCGTCCTGCGCGGGGACGGGCAGCCGGCGTTCGTCGACGAGGAGCACGCACACCAGTTCGGGCGCCGGGACGGCGCGACCCGCGCCACCGCCCACAGATCGGTGCGGAGATTGTGGACGGACGTGGAATCGGTGGATTCGATGCGCAGGTTGATCGTGGGAGTTTCTGGAGCGAGCGGCAGCGCGTACGCGGTCGCGGCCCTGCGCGTGCTGCACGGCATGGCCGACATCGAGACGCACCTCGTGCTCTCGCAGCAAGCGCGCCGGACGATCGAGCTCGAGACCGATACCACCGCGGACGAGCTCGAAAATCTGGCGGGCGTCGTGCACCGCGACGGCGATCTGGCCGCGTCGATCTCGTCCGGCTCGTTCAAGACCGACGGCATGCTCGTGATCCCGTGCTCGATCAAGAGCGCGTCGGCGATCGCCTACGGCTTCAATGCGAACCTGCTCGTGCGCGCGGCCGACGTGTGCCTGAAGGAGAAGCGACGGCTCGTCCTGGTCGTGCGCGAAACGCCGCTGCACCTCGGCCATCTGCGCACGCTGACGCAGCTCGCGGAGCTGGGCGCCGTGATTCTCCCGCCGGTGCCCGGCTGGTACTCGCGCCCGAAAACCGTCGACGACATCGTCGCGCACACCGTCGGCAAGGCGCTCGACCAGTTCGGGATCGACGCGAAGCTCTTCGCCCGCTGGACCGGCGCTTAGGCCGATCCCGTCAGCGCGACGTCAGCGTGAAGGTGGCCGCGACGACGCGCTCGCGATTGTACGCATGCGCCTTCGCCGAGACGACGTACGTACCGGTCGGCTGTGCCGCCTCCACCGCGATGCGGATCGAAGCGCGGCCGTTGACGATCTGCGCCTTGTACGTCGTCGGATCGGTGCGCTCGACGAAGTCGCCGTTATGCGGCTGCTCCGTCGATGCCAGCGCGCAGTGCGGCGTCTCGCAATGGAAGTACACGCGCGGCGAGCCGCCTTTGCGCGGCCGGCCTGCCATCGTGACCACGAGCGGGTCCGTGAACTCGGTGACGTACTTGGCGCGGCAGCAGTCGGCATAGGCGGTACCGATCTGTCCGTTCCCCGACACGATATGAGCGGTCAGCGTGACGGGCGGCTGCGGCGGCTTGCCGTTGGCGTGCGCGGGCGGCACGTGCGACGGCACGTGAGCCGTTGCGGCGAGCGCGAGGACGGCGGCGGCGAGCGCGAATCGCATCACCCTTCGCGAACGCGCGCGGCCCCGCGAAGGTTGCCGCTACGCGACGGCCGAGGTGCCCGCAGCGGCCGTTTCCTCGGCGCGCCACGCCACGCGCGGCGGGATGAGCCGCAGGTCGATGCGCGCGGCGTGCTCCTGCGCGAGCGCGATCAGCCGGGCGATGGTGTCGTCAGAGAGCAGCGTCGGCTCGAGCCCGAGCGAGCGCAGGTTGGAGTTCACGCAGTTGTAGTAGTGCGACTCGCGCTCGACGCGCGGGTTGGCGACGTGCGCGATCGTGCATGACAGGCCGCGCTCGCGCGCGACGCGCGCGACGCGCTCCGCGAGCTCGTCGACGCCGAACATCTCGGTGAACTGGTTGAAGACGCGGTATTCGCCTTCGCGCGCCGGATGCTCCAGCGCGATGTCGATGCAGCGCACGGTGTCGCGGATGTCGAGGAAGCTGCGCTGCTGGCCGCCGGTGCCGTACACCGTGAGCGGGTGGCCCAGCGCGGCCTGCACGCAAAAGCGGTTCAGCACCGTGCCGAAGATGTGGTCGTAGTCGAAGCGGTTGGCGAGCGCGGGCGACAGCGCGGTCTGCTCCGTCGTCGTGCCGTACACGATGCCTTGGTTCAAGTCGGTCGCGCGCAGCTTCCACACTTTGCACGCGAAGAAGATCTGATCGCTGTCGCTGACCTTCGTGAGATGGTAGAACGAGCCGGGCTGCTTCGGGTACGGCAGCGTGTCGGTGCGGCCGTTGTGCTCGATCGTGATGAAGCCTTCTTCGACGTCGATGTTCGGCGTGCCGTACTCGCCCATCGTGCCGAGCTTCACCAGGTGCGCGTCCGGCGCGTGCTCGTGCAGCGCCCACAGCACGTTGAGGTTGCCGACGGTGTTGTTGAGGTGCGTGCGCACCGCGTGCTCGCGGTCGATCATCGAGAACGGCGCGCTGCGCTGCTGGCCGAAGTGCACGATCGCGCGCCGGACCCGTGGCGCGCACGACGCGGCAGAGCGCGGCGTAGTCGGTCACGTCGACGTCTTCGAACGCGATCGTGCGGCCGGTGAGGCGCGACCACTCGTCGATGCGGCGGCGCGTCGACGCGATCGGCACGAGCGAGTCGAGGCCGTGCTCGCGGTCCCACGCGCGCCGCACGAGGTTGTCGACGATCGTGACCTCGTGCCCGCGCATCGAGAGGTACAGCGACGTCGCCCACCCGCAGTAGCCGTCGCCGCCGATCACCAGGACCTTCATCATGCCGCTCCTCGAAAGATGTCGAACAAGTGCTCGACGTGCGCGCCGAGCCGATAGCGTTCCGCATGCGAGCGCGCGGTCGCCGCGAGCGTGGACCACGCCGGCTCGTCCAGCACCGTGCCGATCGCGGCCGCGAGCGCGCGCTCGTCACCGCGCCGCACCGCGATGCCCGCGCCGCCGATCCAGTCGCCGATGCCGCCGACGCGGTACGCGACGGCGGGCCGCCCGCGCGCCTGCGCTTCGATGCCGACCAGACCGAACGGCTCGGGCCACAGCGACGGCACCGCAACCGCATCCGCGTCGTCGATCGCCGCGCGCAATTCCGCCGCCGTCAAGCGCCCGCGCCACGTCACGCCGACGCCGTCGCGTTCCGCTTGCGCGCGGGCGTCGCGCTCTTCGGCGTCGCCTTCGCCGGCGACGACGAGCTGCGGCCGCTCCGCGCGGCGCGAGCTGCGCGAGCGCGCCCAGCAGCGAGCGCAGCCCCTTGCGCGGCGTCAGGCGCGATGCGAACAGCAGCGTGCGCGCGCGCGGCCGCCGCGCCGGCTCGCGCCGCGTACGCGGCGTCGGGCAGCGGCGGCGGCGTGATCGCGATGCGCGCGGCGTCGATGCCGTTCGCGACGCACGTCGCGCGCATGTGCTCGCTCGAGACGAGCACGCCGTCGGCAAGCGCGAGCCGGTCGCGCAGCGCTTCGCGCTCGGCGATGCGGCGGAACGACGAGGGCCGCGGCCCGTGCACGCAGCCGCGCACGATCGTCGCGCCGCGGCACGCGCCGCCCATCGGCGCGCTGCACGACGGCCTCGAACTGCGGGAACACGCGGTCGCCGGTGGGGCAGAACGCGCGGTGGTCGTGGACGCGCGCGATCCAGCGCGGCGCCGCGCGGCGCGCACCGCGTCGAGCACGGCGGTGTCGAACACGCTCGCCGTGACGACGACGTCGGGCCGCTCGCGGCGCAGCTCGTCGGCGACGGCGCGCGCCGGCGGTCGCGGACGGCGGACCGTCGTCGTCCGCCCAGCCGAGTGCGCGCGCGTCGACGCCCGGCGCCGCGTCTGCGCGCGATCTCCCGCGCGAGCAAGCGCACGCGAACACCGCTGCGACGCCAAGGCGGGCAGCACCGTCTCCCAGTAGCGCTCCGCACCGCCCACGTCGCCGACGCGGTCGCAGAGCACCGTGATGGTGCGCATGCGCCGGTGCTACCCGGTGCGACTGAGAAAGGGCTGAGAAACGCGCCGCAGCGCGGATTCTCAGCCGCGCTTCATGATGAGCAGGACGCGCGGCGTGGTGACGCTCGCTGCCCCACCGTACCGTCGGCCGTGCGCAGCGACAGCGCGGCGTTCGGTCCGCTCGCGAGCAGCACGGCGCGCTCGAACGCGTCGGCGCCGAACGCGCCGGGTTGCGTGCGCAGCTCCTTGGCAAGATCGACGAGCGCGATCGGCGATCGTCGCGATGAGAAACGTGCGCTGGCCTGCATACGCGAGCACGACGCGCGGCTGCTCCGCGGTGTCGGCGCCGAACGCGGGTATCACGCCGCCCGGCGCGATCACGTACGGGCCGGCGCCGGTGACGAAGCGTCGCCGAGCGGAGCGCTCACGTCGCCGCCACCGGTCAGCGCGGCGGTCACCAGCGCGTCGTCCGACGGCGCGTCGGCGACGCGCGCGGTGAACTGATCGCTCCCGAGATTGGCGACCGTGGCGCACACGCGCCCGCCGAACACCGGCCCGGTGAAGGCGAACACGGTGACGCGCCCGATCCCGCCAAGGTTCGCCTCGTGCGCGATCGCACGCCGAGCCGCGACCGGCGCCGGCGCCGGCGCGATCCGAACGCCGAAGCGGCGAGCGAGAGGGCGAGCGCGAGCGCCGAAAGCACGGTGGTACATCAGCCCGGAAACGCGCGTGAAGCCGCGTCAGTTCACGTCCGGCCCGCCGAACCGCGCGTTCGCGCGGGCGACGTCTTCGACGCGATCGACGTTGAGCGCGATCTGCGGCTGCGTGCTGCGGATCGCGCCGACGCGCGCGCTCAGCAGACGCGACGCGCGCGCTTCCGCGTGCTCGATCGCGAGCCGGCCGATCGCGAAGCGCGCCAGCACGTCCCAGCCGAACAGGCCCGCGAGCCGCCACGGCGACTTGCGCGCGCTGCCGAGCGCGTCCATGAACGTGTTCAGGCGCGGCAGCACGCGCGGCCGCAGCGCGACGAGCCCGCCGCCGCAGTAGCGCCCGTCGCGCATGCGCGCCCACGTGTGCGGAAACTCCGGATACATCGCGTCGTGATAGCGCCGTTCGAGGCACGCGTACGCGACGTCGAGGTCGCGCGCGAGCACCGCGTCGACGAACTCGTCGACGGCGGCCGCGTCGAGCGCGGGGAGATCGGACGCGACGACGAGCACCAGCGCGTCCTCGGTGAAGCCCGCCATCCCGGAGCGCAGGCTCTCGAGCATGCGCGGTCCGTCGCCGCGCACCTCGCTCGCGTTCGCGAGCGCCGGATGCGCCGCCGCCGACGGCGGTGCGACCGCGACGATGCGGTCGATGCGCGACGACGCGCGCAGGCCCGTGATCGTGCGCTGCACGAGCGGGACGCCGCCGATCCGCACGAACGCTTTGTTCGGCGCGCCGGGCTCGAGCGCGGAGACGGCGTCGGCGCCGCCGCCGGCCAGCACGATCGCGTCTAGCGCCACGCGCCGCTCGCGGCGAACGGAACGACGTGGACCGCCGCGCCGTCCGGCGCGCGCAGCGCGCGGCGCGAACGCGCGCGCGGACGCCTCGTCCGCGAACAGCGCGAAGCACGCGCCGCCCGAACCGGAGAGCATCGCGCGGATGCGGCGCGCCGGCGTCGTCGAGCGCGCGCAGCGCCGCGTCGACCGCGGGATACGCCGCGCGGACCACGGGTGCGAAGTCGTTCGTCAGCGTCGCGAGCACCGCGGCGTAGTCGGCGCGCTGCAGCGCTTCGCCGCAGCGCAGCGTCGCCGAGCCGCTGCGCGGCCGCGTCGGCGCCGGCTGCGCGGCGCGCGCCGCGTCGAGCGCCGCGTATGCGGGCCCGGTCGCGACGTGCACGTCCGGCACGACGAGCACGACCCACCACGGCGGCGGCGCGCCGAGCGCGGTGACGCGCTCGCCCGTGCCTTCGACCAGCGCCGGCCCGTCGACCAGAAAGAACGGCACGTCGGAACCGAGCGCGCGCGCGTCGGCGAGCCAGTCGCGCGCGCCGGCGTCGCCGAACGCGCCGCGCATCGCCGCGCGCAGCACGCCGGCGGCGTCGCTCGAGCCGCCGCCGAGCCCGGCGCCGACCGGAACGCGCTTGCGCAGCGTGACGGCGACCGGCGCGGCGGCGAGCCCGACCTGCGCGAACGCGCGCGGCACGAGGTTGTCGGCGGCCAGCGACGGCGGCTCGCACGCGAACGCGAACCGCTCGCTCGGCGCGAACGCGAGCTCGTCGGCGAGCGCGATGGGCACCATGACGCTGCGCAGCGCGTGATAGCCGTCGTCGCGCCGCGCGAGGATTTCCAGCGTGAGGTTGATCTTCGCCGGGGCCTGCGAGCGACGCGGATTTCGCACCGGCGCACCTGTTCGAGCGAGGCCGCCGCCGCTCGCCCCCGGGTAGAGGGATGACGCGTGGGACCGACCTTCGATGCGCAGCGGAACGAGTTCAGCGCGTACGTGCTGCCCGAGGAGCAGACTCCGTTCGGGCTGACGCTCGGCAACTTCAAGACGTTCGCGACCTCGACGCCCAAGGGCGGCATCCGCGGGCTTGTGGGACGCCGACACCGATCAGATCATCTTCGGCGCGCACCAGATCGCGTACCGCGCGGGCGGCGGCGAGACGCTGTTCCCGCACCAGATCACGCGCGAGTTCACGTTTCTGCCGTACGCGCAGATCGCGGAGTTCGCGATCGCGCCCGACCTGCGCGTCACCGAAACGTTCTACGTGCCGCACGGCCCGCTGCACGACCGCGTCGTGTCGTTCGTCGTCGACGTCACGGTCCACAACGCGTCGGCGGCGCCGGCGAGCCGTGCAGATCTTTCCCGTGGGCGCTGCTGGTCGGCCAGCGCTTCTACGGCGAGCCGGAGAAGCACGTGCGCGCCAGCACCGGCGAGCCGCTTCATCCGCTCCTTCGGCGAGGAGTCGGGCGGCGTGCGCTGGTGGGGCGGTTCGCGCACGCCGCAGCGGTGGTCGTCGCGCTGCGCGAGCAGGCGCTGCTGCAGGGCATGATGCACGGCACGCTCGACGACGTCGCGCATCTCGACGAGATCACGCCGCACCTCGCGGAGTTCTCGTCGAGCCGCATCTTCGGCGCGTTCGAGTACCGCATCGACGTCGCGCCGGGCGCGCGCGAGTCGCTGCGCCTGGCGGTCGTGTACAACAAAGGCGGCGACGACAAGACGAAGCCCGTGCTCGAGCAGCTGCTGCGCGATCCCGACGCGCTGCCCGCGACGGAGCGCTACTACGCCGAGAAGCTCGCCGACGCGCGCCTGCTCACGCCGTCGCCGCTGATCAACCGCGGCGTGAACTGGGCCAAAGTCAACATGCTGCGCGTCGTCAAGGAGTATCCGCAGGGCTGGGGCTCGACGAACTCGCCGCCGTCGGACATCCTCGTGTCGCGCGACACGTCGTGGTTCGTGCACGGCTACGACTACTTCATGCCGCAGTTCTCGCGCGACGCGATCGAGCTGTTCAACCGCTTCCTCGAACCGAGCGGCCAGGTGGTGGAGTACGTGCGCGGCGTGAACGGCTTCTCGACGTTCTACGATCTCAACGTCAACGACGACACGCCGCTGCACATCATCGCGATCCTGCACCACTACAACGCGACGCTCGACGACGCGTGGCTGCGCGGCGTGTTCCCGCTGGTGACGAAGATCGCCGACTACATGCTCACGCAGCGCGACGCCAACGGCCTGCTGTTCTGCAAGGCCGGCGGCGTGGACATGTTCGGCATCACGTCGTGGCGCAACATCATCCCGCTCTACACGCTCGACGGCGCGGTCACCGAGATCAACGCCGAAGCGTACTTCGCGCTCGAAGCGACGGCGCGGCTGGCGGCGATCGTCGACGACAGCGCCGCGTGGGAGCGCTACTCGAGCGAAGCGACCGCGCTGCGCGAGGCGATGCTGGCGAAGCTCTTCAACGGCGACACGTCGGCGTTCGTGCTCAACTACGACATCGACGGCAACTACCAGGACAACTTCACCGCCGACGAAGTGTTCCCGGTGCTGTTCGAGGTCGCCGAGCCGGCGGTGCGCAAGGCGATCCTCAAGCGCTTGATGGAGTCCGACTTCACCACGCCGGTCGGGCTGCGCACGATCTCGACGGCCGACTCGTGGTACTTTCCGTCGCACGGCTTCGGTTTGCTCGGCGGCGTGTGGCCCGATCTCACGCTGTGGTTCGTGGTCGCGCTCGCGCGCAACGGCGCGTATCACGAAGCCGCGCACTGGCTCGAAGCGATCTACGAGACGATGGAAGCCGGCGCGTCGCGCAACACCGTGCCGGGCCAGTTCGGCGAGTGGTTCGACGGCGGCTCGCTGACCAACCGCGGCATGTACCTCTCGCCGTGGACGGGCGCGAAATATCTGTGGGCGGTCGCCGAGACGGTGTGCGGCCTCGACGGCTACCGCACCAGCGGCCGCCCGCACATCGCGCCGCTGCTGCCGGCCGACTGGACGTGGACCGCCGCCGTGCGCGTGCACTGGGGCGGCCGCCGCCACAGCTACGTGATCGACGCCGAGCGCAAGATCATCGTCGGCGACATGGACTTCGCGTCGGCCGACGAGCCGTACCGCGTGTACTTCGCCGGGACGCGACATCTCCGACGAGATCCGCACCTCGCCCGTCGAGGTCGGCGCGGTCGGCTTCGAGGACGGGCGCGGCGGCGATCCTGATCTACCTGTGCAACGACCGCGCGGCCGCCCGCGACGTCACGGTCGAGTTCCGCGGCGAGACGTTCCGCCGCCGCGTCGAGGCCGGGCCGGATGCTCGAGATCCGGTTCGGCGAGCCGGTCCTGGTCGACGCGATGCCGACCCACGAGCCGCGAGAGGCCGCCGCCCCCGTCGGTTAGAACCACGGCGCCGTGCCGCCAAGCCGCCGCCCGGGGCTGTCCGCGCTCCTGGTCGGGGGCGCCGTCGTGCTGCTGGTCTCGATCCTGATCGGCCAGAAGCTCGGCGACCGGGTGCTGCTGCAGACGGAGCGCCGCGTCCCGATCATCGGCTCCGGCGTGACCCCCGTCCCGGAGGCCGGCGCCGAGCGTCCCGCACGGCGAGCTGAAGAACTGGAAGCGGCTGCAGGTCGTGTCGGTCGCGACCGACCCGGCGTTCCCCGACCCGCGCGTCACGCCGCCGCCGCGGCCGACGCAGCCGCCGTACACGCCGCCGCCCTACCACCCGACGCCGATCCCCGAGGTGACGCTCAGCCGCTGCCGCCGGTCCGCGGGCATCTACACCTCGCCGCCGCTGCCGATCCCGCTCGTCTCGCACGAGCCGGGCGCGACGGAGACCGAGCCGCCGACGCTTTCGCCCGAAGAGCGCGCCAACGTCGCGCCGTCCGTGGGCGCGACGCAGACCGCCGCGCTCAGTCGCCAGCTCGGATCCGTCCGCAGTGTACGAGCCTGTCGAAGTGCGCCATTGTCCCCATTGTCCGCATTGACGACGGACGATTCGAGCAGGACAATGGGGCGGATATGAACGGACAGTCGCAGCAGACCGGGACCGACACCGTCAAGCGCGGGCTCGCGCAGATGCTCAAGGGCGGCGTCATCATGGACGTCGTCACGCCCGAGCAGGCCAAGGTCGCCGAAGAAGCCGGCGCGGTCGCCGTGATGGCGCTCGAGCGCATCCCGGCCGACATCCGCGCCGACGGCGGCGTCGCGCGCATGAGCCACCCGGCGCTGATCGAGCGCATCATGGACGCCGTCACGATCCCGGTGATGGCGAAGGTGCGCATCGGCCACATCGGCGAGGCGCGGCAGCTGCAGGCGCTGGGCGTCGACTACATCGACGAGTCCGAGGTGCTCACGCCGGCCGACGACCTGTTCCACCTCGACAAGGCGCCGTTCACCGTGCCGTTCGTGTGCGGCGCGCGCGATCTGGGTGAAGCGCTGCGCCGCATCGCCGAAGGCGCGGCGATGATCCGCAGCAAGGGCGAAGCGGGCTCGGGCAACATCGTCGAGGCCGTGCGCCACATGCGCGCGATCCGCGACGGCATCGCGACGCTCGCCGCGGTTCCGGAAGAAGAGCTCGTCGCGCGCGCGCGCGATCTCGGCGCGCCGCTCGAGCTCGTGCGCGAGATCGCGGCGAACAAGAAGCTGCCGGTCGTGCTGTTCTGCGCGGGCGGCGTTTCGACGCCGGCCGACGCCGCGCTGATGATGGAGCTCGGCGCCGAAGGCATCTTCGTCGGCAGCGGCATCTTCAAGTCGACGAACCCGGCCGCGTTCGCGCGCGCGATCGTCGACGCGACGACGCACTGGCAGGACGCCGACGTCGTGCTCAAAGCGCACAAGTCGATCCCCGAAGAAGCGAAGGCGATGGAAGGCCTGGACATCCGCCAGCTCGCCGACCACCAGCTCCTGGCGTCGCGCGGAAATTAGCGCCGAGCTCGTACGTCGCAAGCCCGCTGAGATGAGCACCGTCGGCGTGTTGGCGCTGCAAGGTGACGTCGTCGAGCACGTGCACGCGCTGGAGCGCGCCGGCGCGGACGTCGTCGAGGTGCGCACGCCCGACGATCTCGCGCGCGTCGACGCGCTCGTCGTCCCCGGCGGCGAGTCGACGACGGTGATCCGGCTGCTCGACCGGTTCGGCCTGACGGAGCCGATCAAGCGGCGCGTGCGCGGACGGCATGCCGTTCTGGGGCACGTGCATGGGCATGATCGTCGCCGCGCACGACGTCGCCGACATCGCGCAGCCGACGCTGGATCTGCTCGACGTCACCGTGCGCCGCAACGCGTTCGGCCGCCAGGTCGACTCGGCCGAAGTGCCGCTCGCCGATCCCGGCGCTCGGCGCCGAGCCGTTCCCGGCGATCTTCATCCGCGCGCCGTGGATCGAGCGCACCGGGCCCGAGCGTCGAGACGCTGGCCGAGCGCGACGGCCACGGCGTGATGGTCCGCCAGGGCAACGTGCTCGGCACGTCGTTCCATCCCGAGCTGACCGGCGACGACCGGGTCCACGGCTACTTCTTGAAGATGCTCGATACATGACGCTCGTTCACGAGGGCGGTAGAGATTGGCGCAGAATAGCTAGGCTCTGTGAACACCGGGTGGTTGGTTTTTGTAGCGGCGCTAGGCCTTGGCGTCATTGTTTTTTCCGTCGTATTGTACTTTATCATTCAAGCTTGGCCCGACATCGTCCGGGGCGTCCGAATAATATGGTTTATAAGAGCTCGAGCAACAGTCGCGTTCTGCGTCGTATACGTTCTCGGCGGGGCGCCGATCGGGGCACACCTCTTCGCTGTTCAAGCAAATGAACAATCGTCCAATATGTGCGTCAGGTTCGGGCCCGTTCTCATAGCGGACTTGTACTTGTTCGGATTTATCATCGCAGTCGCCGGCGTGGTAGACGCGCTGAGCTTAGAGCGGGCAGCAACTGCAATGGTATTTATCGTATTCGCGCTGATAACGGGCTTCGGCAACTATAGCGGGATGTTGGATAGCGTTGTGAGCCATCCGGTCGGCGCGGCGCTAGCGGCTCCAGCTTGGTTGATCTTTGCCGTCTGCGCCCTGTGGTACGGATGGTTCAAGGCGCTAAGTCTTTACGCCGCAGGCTCCGAAGATTGGGAAAAAGCGGAGCGAGAGCGCGATTCTCGAAAGAAGCAAGCCACGTCATGACGTCATCGACGCTAAGCATACTATCGGCGGTTCTCAGCGGCTTGGGCGCGTTGTTCGGCACGCTTGCCTTTGGCAAAATTCTTGGCTCCAAGAGTGGCCGCGACGACTTGATTGCCGAGGCGCGTTCGCGGGAGCGGGCACGGCTCGCACGTCAAGCGTGGCAACAGCATCGGGCAGCGGCAAGCGTTCGGAACCTGGATCGCAGGCGCGAGCCGGTGGTACCAGCCTAGCCGCTCCGAATCGCGGCTTTTCCAGGTCGCTCCAGCACCGAAGCGGGCGATCCGCCGGTATACGAGGTGAAAACCCGGCGAGGGAGCGAATGCCCCGGCATGCCGACGCCCGGCGCCGCGTCCAACGGTTGAGGCCAGCCGAATGGAACGACTCTCGCAGTCCGTTCCCGCGCGGCCCCATGTCGTTCTCCCGAAGCGAGGCACTCTAGTGGCTCGCTTCTTGCATTCCGGTGGGCCATCGTGACCGACGTCCTCGTCCTGAACTTCACCTACGAAGCGCTCAACATCACGTCGTTCCAGCGCGCCGTGAAGCTGCTGTTCTCCGGCAAGGCCGAGATCGTGCACAAGCGCGACGACGTCATCAAGTCGACGTCGTACGAGATGAAGCTGCCGTCGATCATCCGCATGCTGTACTACATCAAGCGCCCGATGCAAAAAGTCGCGCTGACGAAGAAGAACGTGCTGCTGCGCGACGACTACACGTGCCAGTACTGCCAGCTCAAGGGCGAGCGGATGATGACGGTCGACCACGTGCTGCCCAAGAGCAAAGGCGGCCCGTCGACCTGGGAAAATCTCGTGTGCGCGTGCATGCGCTGCAACAACCGCAAGAACAACCGCACGCCCGAGCACGCCAACATGAAGCTCAAGCGCAAGCCCAAGGCGCCCAAGTACATCCCGTGGATCCGGGTCAAGCGCAACACGCTGCCGGGCGAGTGGCACCAGTTCCTGTTCCTCTACAACGTCTCGATCGAGGAGCGGGTCGAAGTCTAGCGCGGGACGGCCGGCATCACTACCCGGTCGTGCAGGCTTCGCCGCGGCCGCTCGGGGCAACACGGAAGCATGATCGCTCCGCCTCGACGCGACCACGCTTGCCCGGCCCGTGCGCCTCGGCGAGGCGCGCCGCGTGCCGCGCGTCGCGCCGGTCGCGGAGCCGCAGGCGGCGCCCGAGCTCGCGCTGCGGTACTCCAACGGCTGCGACACCGTGGAGATCAGCCGTGCCGCCTTCGCCGCCTACACGGCGTTCGCGGCGTACACCGCGGCGAACGGCCTGGGCGCCGACGGGCTGCCCGTCCGCCTGCCTGCTCTGCGGGTCGCGCCCGGCACGAGGCTCCGGCGCCTAGTTCGGATCGGACCCAGCGCTCGCGCCGCGAGCGTGTTATACTCGCTCGCGTTGTGAACTTTCGGGGGCCCTCGGCGACGGCGCTCGACCAGACGCGCGCACCGTACTTCCAGGTCCTGCTCGACTACGTCGACGCGGGCGTCATCCCGTTCCACACGCCCGGCCACAAGCAAGGGATCGGGATGGAGCGCGCGTTTCGCGACTTCGTCGGCGACAACGTCCTCGCGATCGACCTCACCCAGATCCGCGGCCTCGACGATCTGCTGCAGCCCGAAGAGGCGCTGGTCGAGGCGCAGGACCTCGCGGCGGAGTGCTTCGGCGCGGAGCAGTCGTTCTTTCTGATCAACGGCTCCACCAGCGGCAACCAGTGCATGATGATGGCCGCGCTCAACCCCGGCGACAAGCTCGCGCTGCCGCGCAACTCGCACAAGAGCTCGATGGGCGGGCTGATCATGTCGGGCGCGGTGCCGGTGTGGATGCAGCCCGAGGTCGACGAGGCGCTGCACATGGATCACACGATCACGCCGGAGACGGTGCGCGCGACGCTCGAGCGCGAGCCCGGACATCAAGGCGGTCTACATCGTGTCGCCGACGTACTACGGCGTCGCGGCGGACCTCGAAGCGATCGCGGCGATCGCGCACGAGCACAACGTTCCGCTGCTGGTCGACGAGGCGTGGGGCCCGCACTTTCATTTCCATCCCGCGCTGCCGCTGTCGGCGATGCAAGCCGGCGCCGACATGTGCATCAACTCCACGCACAAGATGCTCGGCTCGATGTCGCAGACCGCGATGCTGCACGTGCAGGGCAACCGCATCCGCCTCGACCGGCTCAAGGCGGTCTACAAGCTGTTCCTGTCGACGTCGCCGAACCTCGTGCTCGTCGCGTCGCTCGACGTCGCGCGGCGCCAGATGGCGCTCGACGGTCCGGCGCTGCTCTCGCGCACGATCGAGATCGCGCAGGACGCGCGCACGAGGCTCAACGAGATCCCGCGCGTGTACTGCTTCGGCGAGGAGCTCGAAGGCCGGCCCGGCGTGTACGACCTCGATCCGACCAAGATCACCGTGACGGTGAAGAACCTCGGCTACACCGGCTACGAAGCCGAAGAGATTCTGCGCCGCCGCTACAACGTGCAAGTCGAGCTCGCCGACCTGTTCAACGTCGTCGCGCTCTACACGATCGGCACGACGACCGAAGCGTCGGACACGCTCATCCACGGCGTGCGCGAGCTCGCGCGCGAAGACCGCCCGGTCGACATCTTCTCGCCGTCGGGCGTGCTGGAGCGGCGCATGAGCACCGGCACGTACAAGCTGCCCAGCATCCCGCCGATCCGGCTCGCGCCGCGCGAAGCGTTCCTCGCCGACACGGAGTTCGTGCCGTTCAAGACGTCGGCGGGCCGCGTGTGCTCCGAAGTGATCACGCCGTACCCGCCGGGGATTCCGGTGATCTCGCCCGGCGAGGAGATCACCGACGGAGATCATCGACTACCTCACGCTGGAGAAGAAGGCGGGCGTGAAGATGCAAGGCCCGTACGACGACGAGCTGAAGTTCATCCGCGTCGTGCGCTGATCGCTGTGCGGCGGTCGTTTGCGTTTGCGTCTTTTCTCGCCAGCGCGTCGATGTCGTCGAGCCGGGCTAAGCTCGCTTCGGCGTAGCGCAGTGCCGAAGCGCATCGGGAGCGCCGGAAACGGCGCCGCCGCTTCGACCTCGCGGGAGCGCGCCGGCGATATTCGCGCGCATTGCGCTTCGTGGAACGCGCGGCGTTGGCGCACGCGTCGCGGCGAGCGCCTCCGGCGGCAGCGTGTTCGCGAAGCATACCTGACCGCAAGAACGGGATCCGGATGCGGTGCGCCGGGCCGCGCGCCAGCCGGTCGGCGATCGCCTCGCGGCCGCGCGCGGTCTGCGCGTAGTCGCGGCGCGCGCGCGCGCGGCTTCCGCCGACGACGCGAGGCCGGCGTCTGCGAGCGCGCGCGGCTCGCGGTAGACTGGCTTCGGGTGACGTTCCAGAACCGGACGAGCGAGCCGTCGATGACGAGTTCGAGATCGTAGCCCGAGCGCGGCGCCTCGTGGAGGAAGCCGAGCAGTCGAATCGGCCGTGGCGTTGAGCTCGACGTCCGGCAACCGCCGCCTGAATCCGAGGCGCGCTGTGCGCTACGTTCCATTCTGGCCGGTCTACTGTGTCGCTATCGGAGCTCCTCCTGTCCGCACGCCGACGCCCCGCTCGCAAACCGCCTCCTGCTGCTCCTGCACATCCTGTCCGGCTCGGTCGCGCTCTGACCGCGCCGCTACGCCATGATCGCGCGCACGGGCGGCACATGCACCTCCGGTGGCGCACGGTGTTCGTGCTCGTCGATGGCGACGCCGGCCGCTGAGCGCGTTCGTGCTCGGGCCGGTCTCTCACGACCTCTTTCTCGTCGCGATCTGCATGCTGAGCGGCTATCTCTGTTCGCGGCATGGCGCGCGGCGCGCGCGCACGACCGCGTCACTCCCGGTCGACGTCGCCGCGGCGGCCAGCGTGCTCGTCGCGGGTTGCGCGCTGCTGCTGCTCGCCGTAGTCTCGCGCATTCGGGCTTCGCCGCGGTGCTGGCGACGTTCCGCGTCGTGACGCGTTCACACTGGGCGCGAACGCGCTGTACCGACGGTCGCGCAGCCCCGCCGCGCAAGGCGTCGGATCGTGCCGTCATCTTGCACGCTGCTGCTCGCCGGGTACATCGCCGCGGTCAGTGCGTTCTCGGCGGTGAACCTGCACATGATCCCGCTCGTCGCGCGCTGGATCATGGCGCAACGTGATCGTGACCGTCGTTCCGTACACGTGCGCTTCGTGGTCTATCTCCACCGATCCAGGCCTTGGTCATCGGCGTGCGGAGTCGTCCTCGCGCGCCGGCCACGCATTACCCGATCGGGTGATGCGGACGTGCCGGCGCGCGCGTAGGATGCGGACATGGCTATCCGAAACGACGAGCGCGCTTGCCGCGCTCTCCAACGACATCGCCGGCGACCGTCGAGCGCGTCGCGAGCGGGGTCGTTGCGGTCGAAGGGCGCGCGCGCATCGGGTCGAGCGGGTTCTACGTCCGGCCCGACCTGATCCTCACCGCGGATCACGCGCTGGAAAGCGACGAGATCGAGATCGTGCGCGCGAACGGCGAGACGGAAACCGCCGCGATCGCGGGGCGCGACCCGTCGACCGACCTCGCGCTGCTGCGCGTGGACAACGCGGGCACGCCGCTGGACTTCGCGGCGCCGGACGCGCTGCGCGTCGGTGCGATCGTGCTCGCGGTCGCGCGCGACGACGACGGCGATCTCGCCGCGGCGATGGGCGTGATCAGCGCCGTCGGCGACGCGTGGCGCACGTGGCACGGCGGCGAAATCGACCGCTTCATCCGGCCCGATCTCTCGCTGTATCCGCGGTTTTCCGGCAGTCCGCTCGTCGATGTGACCGGCCGCGTGATCGGGCTCAACACCGGCGGGCTGTCGCGGCGCCAGACGCTCACCGTGCCGGCGTCCACGATCGAACGCATCATCGACGCGCTGCTCACCCGCGGCGGACGCATCCCGCGCGGGTATCTCGGCGTTGCGCTGCAAGGCGTGCAGGGCGGCGCGATCGTGCTCGGCGTCGAACCGAAGAGCCCGGCGGATCAGGGCGGGCTCATCGTCGGCGACATCATCACCGCGATCGGCGGCAAAGCAGTGGAAGATGCGGACGACGTGCACGCGCAGCTCGGCGCCGGCACGGTCGGCAAGCAGCTCGCGGTCGACGTGCGCCGCGGCGGAACGCCGCACCAGGTGCAGGTAACCGTCGGCGAACGCCCGGAGCACGATTAGATGGTTCGACATGGTCAGGACGACATACAGCGCGAGCTCGAAGCGCTCGCCGAGCGGCTGCGCGCGAGTACCGTTGCGGTGCGGCTCGGGCGGGGTGGTGCCGGTTCGGGTGTCATCTGGGCGAGCGACGGCGCGATCGTGACGAACGCGCACGTCGCGAGCCGTCCCGTGGCGGAGGTCGTGCTCGGCGACGGGCGCAGTTTTCGCGCGCGGGTGGAGCGGCGCGACGAGCGCCGCGACCTGGCGCTGCTGCGCATCGACGCGGCCGGGTTACCTGCGGCGACCGCCCGCGATCCGCGCGACGTGCGCGTCGGCGAGGTGCTCGTCGCGGTCGGACATCCGCTCGGAATCCCGAACGCACTCACGATGGGGATCGCCCACGCGCCCGTGACGGCCGCCTCGCGCTTCGTCCAAGCCGACCTGATGCTCGCGCCGGGGAACTCCGGCGGGCCGCTGGCCGACGTGCAGGGCCGCGTCGTCGGCATCAACAGCATGGTCGTCGGCGGGCTCGCGCTCGCGGTCCCGGCTAGTGACGTCCAGCGCTTCGCCGGCATGATCCCGACGCCGTCGCGGCTCGGCGTGCACCTCGCACCGGCGCGGCTGCGCGACGGCCGCGACGCGCTCGCGATCGTCGCGGTCGAGCCGGGCAGCCGCGCACACCGCGCGGGCCTCATCGCCGGCGACGTCGTGCTCGCACGGGACGTCGAACGCTTGCGCTTCGCGAGCGCGCTCGACGTGCTGCGCGGCGGCGTGACGATCGCGGTGCCGATTCCGAGCGTCGCGGAGAGCGCGCGCGCTGCCTGACGGCGCGCGCGTCGCCATCGAGGCCGGCCCGGCGTCGCACGAGCGGATCGCGCGAACGCTCGCGGGTCGCGTGGACATCGTTCCACGTGACCGCGCTGCACTCGTCATCCGCGATACCGAGAACGCGCGCGACGCGCTCGCCGCAATCGCCGAAGGCTTCGGCGTGCCGACGATTCTGCTCGTGGACGATCCCCATGCGGACGTCGCGCTCGCCGCACTGCGCGCGGGCGCGTCGGCAGTGCTCGCGCGCCAAAGCGATTCGCGAGAGCTGATGGCGGCGCTCGAGGCGGTGCAAATCGGGCTCGTCGTGCTCGACGCAGCGGTGCGTGACGCGCTCGCACCGGCGGCGACGGCCACACGTGTTGCAGCGCTGACGGAGCCGTTGACCGAGCGCGAGCGCCAGGTCCTCGGAATGCTCGCGAACGGCCTTTCGAATCGCCGGATCGCCGAGCGTCTCACGATCAGCGAGAACACCGTCAAGGCGCACGTCGCCGCGATCCTCGCGAAGTTCGGCGCGACCACTCGAACCGAAGCCGTCACCATCGGCGTCCGGCTCGGCCTCGTGATGCTTTGAACAGAGGAAATCCTAGCGCGATCTGCGGACCAACGACGCGTGCCGCCGAATCCCGTCGCCCTCGTCGATGCCGAACATATCATCGCCACGGAGCGCATCATTCGCCCGTACATCCGTCGCACGCCCGTCATCGAACTGCGCGGCGATGAGCTCGGCGTCGACTGCGCGACCGTCACGCTGAAGCTCGAACTGCTGCAGCATTCAGGTTCGTTCAAGGCGCGCGGTGCGTTCGTGAACCTCTTGCTGCGTGACGTGCCCGAATCGGGCGTCGTCGCTGCATCGGGCGGCAACCACGGCGCTGCCGTCGCGTATGCGGCGATGCGCCTCGGGCGTCCGGCGAAGATCTTCGTGCCGACGATTTCCTCGGCGGCGAAGGTCGAGCGCATTCGCGGTTACGGCGCGGATCTCGTCGTGACGGGCGAGCGGTACGCCGATGCGCTTACCGCGGCGGAGGAATGGACCGGCACGTCGGGCGCGCTGTCCGTGCACGCGTACGATCAGACCGAGACGCTGCTCGGGCAAGGTACGCTCGCGCTAGAACTCGCCGAACAGGCTCCCGATCTCGACACCGTGCTCGTCGCGGTGGGCGGGGGCGGCTTGATCGGCGGGATCGCGGCCTGGTACGCGGGCGCGACGAACGTGGTCGCCGTCGAACCGGAAGGCGCACCGACGCTGGCGCACGCGCTCGCTGCGGGCGAGCCGGTGGACTCGCCCACCGGCAGCATCGCCGCCGACTCGCTCGCCCCCAAGCGCATCGGCGCGACGGTGTTCCCGATCGCGCAGCGCTACGTGAGCGGCGTCGTGCTCGTCTCCGACGACGACATTCGCGCGGCGCAGCGCACGCTGTGGAATGCGCTGCGCGTCGTGGCGGAACCCGGCGGCGTCACTGCGCTCGCGGGCTTGCTCTCGGGCCGCTACCGCTGCGCGAGCGGCGAGCGCGTCGGCGTCGTCATCAGCGGCGGCAACACCGTCGCCGTCGACTTCGACCGGCAGGCGGTGTGACGATGCTGCCGGACGCGCTCGCGTTGCACCGTCTTACCGTGCCGGTCATCGGCGCGCCGCTGTTCATCATCTCGCAGCCCGAGCTCGTGATCGCGCAATGCACGGCCGGCGTCATCGGCGCGTTTCCGTCGCTCAACGCGCGCCCCGAGCCGGTGCTCGAGGAGTGGCTCGAACGCATCGCGCGCGAGCTGGCCGAGTACGATTCGGCGCATCCCGAGCGGCCATCGGCACCGTTCGCGGTCAACCTGATCGTGCACAAGTCGAACCCGCGCCTGATGCACGATCTCGAGCTGTGCGTGAAGCACCGCGTCGAGATCGTCATCACGTCGCTCGGCGCGCGGCCCGAAGTGAACGACGCGATTCACTCCTACGGCGGCGTCGTGCTGCACGACGTCATCAACGTCGCGTTCGCGCGCAAGGCGATCGAGAAGGGCGCGGACGGTTTGATTGCGGTCGCGGCCGGCGCGGGCGGGCACGCGGGAACGTGGTCGCCGTTCGCGCTCGTTCAGGAGATCCGGGCCTGGTTCGACGGACCGCTCGCGCTGTCGGGCGCGATCGCGAACGGCCGCGCCGTGCTTGCGGCGCGCGCGATGGGCGCGGACTTCGGCTACGTCGGGTCGGCGTTCATCGCCACGCGCGAAGCGCACGCGAGCGACGAGTACAAGGCGAGTATCGTCGCGTCCGGCGCGCAGGACATCGTCTACACGAACCTGTTCACCGGCGTGCACGGCAACTATCTGCGCGCGTCGATCGAGCGCGCGGGTCTCGATCCGGACAACTTGCCCGAAAGCGATCCGTCGAAGATGAACTTCGGCTCGGAAAAGACCAAGGCGTGGCGCGACATCTGGGGTTCGGGTCAAGGAATCGGCGCGGTCGGCCACGTCCCCACGGCAGGCGAGCTCGTTGCCCGGCTCGCGCGCGAGTACGACGTTGCGCTGCGCGCGCTCAGCGCGGCTCCGGTCGCGCCTTGACGATCGCCAGCCAGTTCTCGACCGTCATCACCACCTCGTCGTTCTGATTGCGCACTTCGACTTCGAAGGTGAGCGTGCCGCGATCGGGTTTGCTCTGCGAGCGGCGGTTGCCGGAAATGCGCGCGCGCACGCGCAGCACGTCGCCGGGCCGCACCGGGAGCGTCCACCTGATCGGACCAAGGCCCGGCGAGCCGAGGCTCGTCTCGGGATCGATGAACTCGTCCACGATGACGCGCATCATCATCGCCGCCGTGTGCCAGCCGCTCGCGATGAGGCCGCCGTACGGCCACCGCTTCGCCGCCTCGGGATCGGTGTGGAACGGCTGCGGATCGTAGCGCTTCGCGAACGATAGGATCTCGTCTTCGGTGACGTGCACGCTGCCGAGCTCGGCACTCGTGCCGGCCGGAAAGTCTTCGAGGTAGCGGGTGGCCATGCGCGTCCCTCATCGGCCGGGACCGCGCAAATCCTCCAGGGCGCGGCCCGTCGTTCGCCCGCCATGAGGCCAGAGCGACCGAAACCGCCGCGGTACGCGCGGGTATCTTGTGGGACGTATGGCCCAGGTGATCGAGCAGGCGGGCGGGAAGCGCACAACCCGTCGAGGTTCTCCGGCGACGGAGGCGGCGACGAACGACAATCGACAGACGTCGACTAGGAGCCGCGTTGGCAGTTAGCGCCGAGTCCTTCGTGCCGAACTGGGAGCTCACTCAGCTCCTGGACATCTTCCCCCTCCCGATCCGACAAGCGCTCGTCCGTCTACCGAACCTCGACAACGTCATCGAAGTGGTGCTCGATCTCGGCCGTCCGCCGGAAGCGCGCTTCGACGACGACTTCGTGTTCTTGAGCGACACGCCGGTGACGTCCGAAGACATCGCGCACGTCACCGCCCGCTTGTCGCCGTTCGGCGGCGACAACCGCGCCGGCATCGAGCAGACGCTGCACCGCATCAGCGCGATCCGCAACCGCACCGGGCGTATCGTCGGCCTCACGTGCCGCGTCGGGCGCGCCGTGTACGGCACCATCGACATCGTGCTCGACGTGATTCGCAGCGGGAAATCCATCTGTCTGCTCGGGCGCCCGGGCGTCGGCAAGACGACGATGCTGCGCGAGTGCGCGCGCGTGCTCGCTGAAGACCGCAAGCGCGTCGTCATCGTCGATACGTCGAACGAGATCGCCGGCGACGGCGACGTGCCGCATGCGGGCATCGGGCACTCGCGCCGCATGCCGGTCGCCGACACGCACCTGCAGCACAACGTGATGATCGAAGCGGTCGAGAACCACATGCCGCAGGTCATCGTGATCGACGAGATCGGCACCGAAGCCGAAGCGATGGCCGCGCGCACGATCGCCGAACGCGGCGTGCAGTTGATCGGCACCGCGCACGGCCAGACGCTCGAAAACTTGCTGATGAACCCGACGCTGTCGGACCTGCTCGGCGGGATCAGCGCGGTGACGCTCTCCGACGAAGAAGCGCGCCGCCGCGGCACGCGCAAAACGGTGCTGGAGCGCAAGCAGCCGCCGACCTTCGACGTGCTGGTGGAAATCCAGGACCGCGACCGGCTGGCGATCCACCAGAACGTGGGCGAAGTGGTCGACGCGCTGCTGCGCGGGTACCAGCCGCAGCCCGAAGTCCGGCAGCGGACGGTCGGCGGCACGATCGACATCGTGCAGCACGCCAACCCCGAAGCGATCTCCGTCGAAAAAATTCGCGAGCTGCGCACGCAGCCGCGCGACGACGACGCGGCGCTGTTCGGCGCGACCGGTGAGTCCGTTCCCGACGATGCGAAGCCGCTGTTCATCTTTCCCTACGGCGTGTCGCGCAACAAGATCGAGCGCGCCGTGCACAACCTGCGCGTGCACGCGTCGATCGCACGCAAGTGGGACGATGCCGACGTCGTGCTGACGCTCAAGACGCTGGAGCGCAAGGAGTCCGACCGGCTCAAGCAGATCGCCGCCGAGAACGTGCCGATCTACTCGATCAAGACGAACACGACCACGCAGATCCAGAACGCGCTCAAGGACGTGTTCAACCTGCCGTCGCTGGACGTCGAAGAGATTGCGATGCGCGAGGCCGAGGAGGCCGTGTATCAGGTGCTCCTCGATTCCCGTGCGATCGAGCTGACGCCGCAGTCGTCGTATATTCGGCGGATGCAGCATCAGCTGGCGGAGCGGTATCGGGTGCAGTCGCGTTCCACCGGGCTCGAGCCGAACCGCCGGGTGCGAATCTTCAAGGGCCCCGACGTCTAGGATTCGGCGGAGCCGAATCCCCGTTCGAGTTACTTCTCGAGCGTGACGTTGCCGGCGTCGTCGACGATCAGGATCGAATCGAACTGAAGCATCTCGCCATCGACGAGGCGGCGGCTGTGCACGGCGAGGCGGTGCTCGCCGGTGCGCGTGGATCCGTCGTAGGACATGCGCAGCAGCGGGTTCTTGGTGGCGTCGCTGCCCGCGGCGAGGCGGCCGGCCTTGACCAGCACCGCGACCACGCGCTGCTGGACGCGCAGCGGCAGCAGGCGATACGCGTCGTCGTCCGAGCCGGCCAGCGCGGAGAGTTCTTGGGCCGCCTTGTTGCCCGGATCGTCGAGGTTTTTGCAGAAGCGGACGATCAGGTCCCAGTCGTCCGCGGCGATTCCTTCGAAGACGCAGGCGATCACGGCCCATTCGACGCCGTCGCGCGTCATCGCGCCCTTGCGCACGATCTTGAGCCGCGCGCGCACGCGCCGGGCGTTGAGGTCGAGCGCGACCTCGACGGTCGCTCCCGGCGGGCTCTCCTTCGTGGCGAAGAGGAGTCCTTTCTCGCTGATCTCCAAGCCCAGCCCGCTCACGAGCGTGCCGTTCTTGACCCAGGCGATCGGGAAGCGCCGGCGGACCCGATCCGCGCCGCGGCGTTCGGATTTGTTGTGCGAGCCGAGCCGCTTGAGCAACTCGTTGAACAATCTGACCTCCGCGATGGCCGGGACGCGCTTGTCGCGAAGAGCGCCGGGTGCTCGTCACCTTCGAAGGGATCGAAGCCGCCGGGAAATCGACGCTGATCGCGGCGTTGAACGAAGAACTTACCACCCGCGGTACCGTCGTCCTCGTTACCAGGGAACCAGGGGGTACTCCCCTCGGCGACGCGCTGCGCGGCGTCTTTCTCGATCCCGCGCTCGCCGTCGATCCCATCGCGGAGGTCATGCTGCTCAACGCCTCGCGCGCGCAGCTGGTCGCCGACGTCATCGCGCCGGCGCTCAAGGCGCGCAGCGTCGTGCTGTGCGACCGGTTCTTCGACGCGACGGTCGCGTATCAAGGCTACGGGCGCGGGCTCAACGTCGACTCGCTGCTGGAGATCTGCCTCGTCGCGACGCATCGCATCGCGCCCGACCTGACGTTTCTGATCGACCTTCCGGTGGAGGTGTCGCAGGCGCGGGTGCGCGCGCGCGGCGGCGCCGACCGGCTGGAGCTCGAAAGCACGGGGTTTCACCTGCGAGTGCGCGAGGGCTATCTCGCGCTGGCCGAACGCTTCCCCGGCCGCTACGTCGTGCTCGACGGATTGGAGCCGCCCGAAGTGCTCGCGGCGGGCGCGTGGGGCGTGTTCGAGCAGCGGCGGGAGGCCTCCCGATGACGGAGTCACGCTTCGCATGACGGAGTCACTCTTCGAGTGATCGACGGCAACTTCGACGTGATCGGGGCCGCCGGGCCGCGCGCGTTCTTCGAGCACCTCACCGCGGCGACGCTCTCGCACGGTTATCTCTTCACCGGGCCGCAAGGCGTCGGCAAGAAAACGTTCGCGCGCGAGGTCGGGCGCTCGCTGCTGTGCGTGACGCCGAAACGCGCGCTGCTCGGATGGTGCGGCGTGTGCACGGGCTGCACACGCGTCGAAGCGGGGACGCATCCGGACTTTTATTTCACCGAAGGGCAGCTCAAGATCGGCGACCGCGACGGCGGCGGTTTTCACGACGCCGAGGACGCGACCGCGCGCGATCTCGTGCGCCAGCTCTCGATGCACTCGTACGCCGGCGGCAACCGCGTCTTCATCCTCGGCGATGCCGACTTCACGCGCGAGGCGGCGAACGCGCTGCTGAAGTTTTTCGAGGAACCGCCCGCGCACGTCGTACTGCTCCTCACCACGAACGCCATCGGGCGCGTGCTCCCGACGATCCGTTCGCGGCTCGTCGAGGTGACGTTCCCGCTGCTGAGCGAAGACGAGGTCGTTCGTATTCTCGAACGCCGCGGTGTCGCGCACGACGACGCAGTGCGCGGTGCGACCGTCGCCAACGGCAGCGTGACGCGCGCGCTGGCGTATTTGAACGAAGGCGAAGGCGCGACGCGCGACGCCGCGGTCGAGTGGTTCTTCGCCGCGGCGCAGGGCGACGAAGCCGATGCGAGCGGCTGGGCGACGCGGCCGGCGCTCGAATCGGGCTTGGAGACGGTCAAGACGCTCGCGCGCGACTGGATCGCGCTGGGCCTGGGCGGCAGCGTGCCGATCCTCGCGCGCGATCAGCGCGCGCGGCTGGAAAAGCTGCCGCCGCGCGAGCCCGCCGCGTTCGCGAGGATGCTGGCGTCGATCAGCGATGCCGAACGCATCGCGCGCACGAACGTCAGCCCGCCGCTCGTCGCCGATTTGGTGCGCATGGCGCTGGCGCCGTCGTCGCGCTGAGCGTCTCGCACCGCTGCGACGAGGCCGCTGCTACCAGCGGCGCGTGCCGAACGCGGCGTCGGTGTACGTCTTGGTGAGGATCAGCGCGACGTAGCCCACGGCGATGCCTTGAAGCAGCGCGTTCAGCAGCAGCTCGGGGATGACGCTCGCAGCCATGAGCGGCAGCAGCAAGCCGCCGAGATACGACGACAGCAGCGGCACGCCGAGCGCGAGCAGCGCCACCGAGACGATCGCCGCGATGACGGCCGGCAGCGGTGCGCCCCGCACGCGGTCGATCGACGCCTGGATCGCCGCGCCGCCCGGAATGCCGCCGACGGCCGCGGCCGGGATCGTCCAGATCAAGAACACCACGACCAGCACCATCAGCGCAATCGCGAGCGGTCCGATCAGCGTGCCCGCGTACTGCGCGACCCACAGCAGCAGCGTGACGCCGAGCGACGCGAAGAGAATGTCGCCGCCTTTGCGGCGCGCTTCGGCCCAGCCGTTCTCGAACGACGCGCGCCCCTTTCGCCAGGCGTCGTCGGCGATGATGCACGCCGCGCCCAGCCCGAACAGCTCGAGCAGGATCAGGATGAAATAGGCGAGCCCGCCGGTCATGCCGCCGATCACGCCGCCGCTGTAGGGCACCATGACGAGCCCGAGCAGCACGCCGATCACCGCCATGAGCAGCGGCACGACGACGATCGACGGGTTGCGCACCAGCAGCGGCACGGCTTTGGCGTACACCGAGAGGTCGACTCCGGGCAACGGTGCGCGCCGCATGCGGTTTTCGCCTAGCCGCGCGCGCCGGCGAGCGCGCTGCCGCACGAGCACGTGCGCTCGTCGGGGATCGCCGCGATGATCTTGAAGATCGCGTTCTTCACGCGCTCGTTGTTGCTCGCGAAGACCTTCATGACTTCCGCGTGCGACACGGGCTGCACGCCCGTCATGCCTTCGAGACCGACGTCGTAGTCGGTGATTAGTGAGATGTTCACGTAGCACATCTCCAGCTCGCGCGCGAGGTACGACTCGGGATAGTTGGTCATGTTGATGACCTCCCAGCCCAGCGAGCTGAACCACTTGGATTCGGCGCGCGTCGAGAAGCGCGGCCCTTGGATGACGACGATGGTACCCTTGTCGTGCGTGTCGATGTCGAGGCTGCGCAGCGCGTCGACCGCGAGCGGCCGCAACTGCGCGCAGTACGGATCCGCGAACGACACGTGCGTGGTGACCGGGCCGTCGTAGAACGTGTCCTTGCGGCCGGTCGTGCGGTCGACGATCTGGTCGGCGACGACCATCGAGCCCGGCTTGACGCCGGCCTGCAGCGAGCCGCAGGCAGTGGGGCCGATGATGCGGGTAACCCCGAGCGCCTTCATCGCGAACGCGTTCGCGCGGTAGTTGATCGACTGCGGGGGATAGCGGTGGTCTTTGCCGTGGCGCGGCAGGAACGCCACCTTCTTGCCCGCGATCTCGCCCAGCGCGATCTTGTCCGAGGGCAGCCCGTAGGGCGTCTCCACCCAGACTTCGCGCGGGTTCTCGATCAGCGAGTAGAACCCCGACCCGCCGTAGACGCCGATGTCGGCGCGTTCGTCCGTCGTGTACATTGCGCGCCTATGTTAGGACGCGCCGCCACGAAATTCCGCCTAGTCCAAAAAGTCCGACGGCTTGAGCTCGTCGATGAACTTCTTGAACTTCGTGGGGTCCTCGGCGTCGCCGGCCTTGTCGGGGGTGGTCTCCTCGAGCGCGATCTTGTCGCTCACGAAGATGGGCGCTTGCATGCGCAGCGCGAGCGCGATCCCGTCGGACGGCCGGGCGTCGATCTCCTGGACCTCGCCGTTCGTGCGCACGATCAGCTTGGCGAAGAACGTCGAGTCTTTGATGTCGTGGATGATGATCTGCTCGAGCTTGGCCGAGAGCGATTCGAGCAGCGTGCGCATCAGATCGTGCGACAGCGGGCGCGGCACCGCGGTACCCTCGAGCGCCAGCGCGATCGCCGTGGCCTCGAACGGTCCGATCAGGATGGGAAGGTACCGCTTGCCTTCGAGATCCTTCAGGATCACGACCGGATCGTGCGTGAGGAGATCGATCCCGAGCTTGTCGACCTTCATCTGCCGCATCGGATGATACTCCTGGGGGTCCGGGACCAACTCCTCTGGATTCGGCGGGTCGATTCGGGCGGCGTCGCGTACGAAGGCGCTCCGTGGCATTGTCGTGCGGTATCGTCGGGCTTCCGAACGTCGGAAAGTCCACCATCTTCAACGCGCTCACGCGCTCGGCGCAGGCGCTCGCGGCGAACTATCCGTTCGCGACCATCGAGCCCAACGTCGGCGAGGTCCCGGTCCCCGACCCTCGGCTCGGCGTGCTGTCCGACCTCAGCCGCTCGGAAAAGATCGTGCCCGCAACGATGCGCTTCGTGGACATCGCCGGGCTCGTGCGCGGCGCGTCGAGCGGGCAGGGCCTCGGAAACGCGTTTCTTTCGCACATTCGCGAAACCGATGCCGTCGCGATGGTGGTGCGCTGTTTTGCGGATGACAACGTCACGCACGTCGAGGGCGATCCCGACCCGCTGCGCGACATCGAGATCATCGACATCGAGATGTCGCTGGCCGATCTGGCGTCGCTGCAGAAACGGCGCGACAAGCTGCAGCGCGAGGTGCGCGCGAATCCCAAGGAAGCGCCCAAGCTCGCCGCGCTCGACACCCTCATCGCCGCGCTGGAGAACGGCACGCCCGCGCGCGCGTTCCCGCCCGGCTCGCCCGAAGCGGAAATCGCGCGCGACGCGTTCTTGCTCACCGCCAAACCGATGCTGTACGTCGCCAACGTGGACGAAGCGCAGATCACCGATCCCGGGCCGATGGCGCAGGCGGTGTTCGCGCATGCAAAGGCGGAGAACAGCCGCGCGATCGCGTTCAACGGCAAGATCGAATCGGAGTTCGCCGGCATGAGCGACGAGGACGTCGCGGAGTTCCGCTCCGACTACGGCATCACGTCGGGCGGGCTCGACCGGCTCATCGTCGAGGCCTACGATTTGCTCGGCTTGATGACGTTTCTGACGACGGGCCCCAAAGAAACGCGCGCGTGGACGATCGCCAAAGGCACCAAAGCGCCGCAGGCGGCCGGCACGATCCATACCGACATCGAGCGCGGGTTCATCCGCGCCGAGATCGTGTCGTACGAGGACTACGTCACGTACAAGACCATGGACGCGATCCGCAGCGCGGGCAAGCTGCGCTCCGAAGGCAAGGAGTACGTGATGCAGGAAGGCGACGTCGTCGAGTTCCGCTTCAACGTCTGACGACGCCGCCGTCGCGCGTGCTACGGGAGGTTCGGATCGCCGGTGTCGGTGCGCGGATCCGACGGGCTCCACACTTCGGGCGGCGGGCAGCCCGTGCTGTACTGGTTCGATTCGGAGTAGCCTTGCACGGCCACGCCGTTGTGGTACAGCTCGTACCCTTCGCTGAACACTTCGTAGCTGACGAGGTTGCCGTTGCCGTCTTCGCACGTCGCGGCGTACTGCAGCGGATAGCCGGTCGGGCTCAAGCAGTAGCCGTAGGAGTCCGGCGTGCACGGATGATTGAATTTCGGAGCGCGCTGCGTGGCGTTTTGCGTCGTGGCGCCTTGCGCCGGCGGCGTTGCCGCCGAACCGCCGCCTCCGCCGCCGCAGCCGGCAAGCGTCAATGCGAGAACGGCCGCGCCGAACGCAGCCTGGATCGATGTCTTCAAGGAACACCCCTTCTGAAGTACGGTTGGATCGCGGCGTGCGCGTCCGCGATCCCGTTCGCTTGGAGGTCGCGAGACGCGTTCCTTTGCGAAACGGGATCGCGGTCGCCGCGCCGGGCGTTAGGCCGGCGTGATCGGTCCGCCCGCGGCCGGGCCCGGCGGATAGGCACCCGGCGCGTATGCGGTGGGTCCCGGGCCGTACCCGGTGCCGCCGGCTCGTGCGCGCAGCTCGCGCAGTTCACGCTGGACCGGCCACTCGGTGAACGCGAGCATGATGATGATGATCAGGCCGCCCAGACCCGGGATGAGCACCAAGAGCGACAGCCACGGGTTGTAGCCGGTCTTCTTGATGATCAGATAGTAGAGCGCGATCCCGATCACGATGGTGACGAGGAGGAAGATCAGGAACGTACCGCCGCCGAGGAGTGCGGCCATCCCTGCGGCCGCGTTGTTGGTGGCGTCGGTGGTGGTGGTCGTTTGAGCGAGCAGTTGCATGGCGGGGACTTCGCGTAGACCAAGCGAGCGTCCCTGCGATTCGCCACATGGCGAACGCCATGCCAGGGGTTTTCGCCGAATGTCCTAAAAGGTTCGGACGGCTCAGGAGGCCATTGTCTCGATGTCCACAGCCGTAACCGGCACGACAGCGGTTCGTGAGGTCAGCGTCTTCGGTGACGCGATCGCGTACTTCAACGAAGCGGCCGCGCTGCTCAACCTCGACCCCGGGATCAAGGCGATCCTCACCCACCCGTCCCGCCAGATCATCTTCTCGATCCCGTTCCAGCGCGACAACGGCGGGATCGAAGTCTTCACCGGCTACCGCGTGCAGTACAACTTCGCGCGCGGGCCGGCCAAGGGCGGGATCCGCTTCCACCCCGGCGTCACGCTGGACGAGGTCACCGCGCTCGCGTTCTGGATGACGTGGAAGTGCGCCGTCGTCGACCTGCCGTTCGGCGGCGGCAAAGGCGGCGTCACCTGCGATCCCAACACGCTCTCGATGCCCGAGATCGAGCGGATCACGCGGCGGTATGCCGCCGAGCTCGTCGAGGTGATCGGGCCCGACAAAGACGTTCCGGCGCCCGACGTCAACACCACACCGCAGCACATGGCGTGGATCATGGACACGTACTCGATGCACGTCCGCCAGAACACGCCGGGCGTCGTCACCGGCAAGCCGCTGGAGATCGGCGGATCGCGCGGGCGCGTCGAAGCGACCGGGCGGGGCGTCTCCATCGTCGCGCTCGACGAGATGGCGCGGCTCGGCATCGCCCCCAAGGGTGCACGTATCGTCGTGCAAGGGTTCGGCAACGTCGGCGCGATCGCGGCGAAGATGTTCGCCGACCAAGGATGCACGATCGTCGGGATCAGCGACGTCACCGGGGCGTACGTCAACGCGAACGGCATCGATCTCGACGGCGCGATCGCGTACGCGCAAGAGCATCATTCGCTCGACGGGTATCGCGGCGGCGAGAAGATGTCCAACCAGGCGATGCTGGAGGTCGAGTGCGACGTGCTCGTGCCTGCTGCGCTCGAGAAAGTGCTCACGGTCGACAACGCTTCGCGTATCAAGGCGAAGCTGATCGTCGAAGGGGCGAATGGGCCGACGACGCCTGAGGCCGATCATATCTTTGCCAAGAACGGGATCGTCGTGATTCCTGATATCATGGCGAATGCCGGCGGGGTTACCGTGTCGTACTTTGAGTGGGTTCAGGACCGGCAGGGGTACTTCTGGAAAGAGTCCGAGGTCAATGCTCGGCTGGAGGAAGTGCTGCTCGAGAACTTTGGCGTGCTGCGGGGGATTGCTGCGGAGCGGGGGATCTCGTATCGGACTGCTGCGTATATGGTGGCTATTGATCGGGTCGTGAAGTCGCTTAAGGCTCGTGGGGTGTACGCGTAGGCTGACCTATGTGGCGTTGTCGCGGGGGCGGCGCACTACTGCGTCGGGGACGCGAGCCTCGCACTTCGTGTGCGACGCTCGCTTCGTGCTCGCGTCGTTCTCGCGCATCCTGCGCTTCACTCGCTCGCAGACCCCGACGCAGTAGTGCGCCGCCCCCGCGACGGCGCGATCGGGTGCGTGCCAGGTGCGGGGTGGTTGCGGGATCGTGGAGTTGCCGGCGCGGTGGCACCGCGCACGCGCCCGGTGTCGCCCTGAGCTTCAATGTCACCCTGAGCTTGTCGAAGGGTGCGCCACCATCGTGTTGTCGCGTTGATTATGGTTGGTGGTGGTATTCGGCTAGGATTCTTATTTGGCCGATTATTGCTTCGTTGAACGACTCGAGGTCTTCGGCTGGGATCCACAGCTCCGTGTGTTCTTTTGCGCCTACTTGTTGGGGGGCGTATTTGTCTAGGACGTCGATCCGCACGTTGAATGCGGTGACGTAGCCGATTGCTTCTGGTTCTTTCGTGTTCCAGTCGCGTGCTATCTGGTGGGCGTACTCTTCGGTGACCACCGGATAGAAGATCGGCTGTTCCGGCAGGCGCGGCGGGAAGCGGCGGAAGCCGCTTTCTGCGATCAGGGCGTACTCTTGGCGGCCTACCGGGCGGTAGAGGGTTCGCGTTGGGGGCGCCTGCTCGTCGTGCGCGATCGTGTTAGACCCGGCGGTCTAGTTCTTGGACTTCTGATGGGTGGGTTGGGGGGACGACTTGTTCCATGCTTGCTTCTTGGGTGGGGGCTTCGGCTTTTTCCCAGGCTGCGAAGCCGCCTTGGAGGGTGCGGACGTCGGTGAAGCCGTTGGCCGCCAGTTTTTCGGCGATTTGCTTCGTCAGGTCGCCGTCGCCGTGCTCGTCGTAGAGGATGACCGGTTTGTCCGGGGCGATCGGGATTGCCAGGTGGTCCGGGGTGAGCAGGTCGTGGGGGCGGTAGCGGACTGCGCCGCGGATCTCGCGGTGGCCGGCGTGCTTGCCCACGTTGAGGATCGTTGCGCCCGTGTCGGCGAGCGTGCGTAGTTCTTCGACCGTCGTTTCCATCTGCGGTATCGTACCCGGCTCCGGGAGAACCGAACGAGCGGGCGACGGCGCTTCGTGCCGTGCGGCTTGCGAGGGGTCGGGGTCGCGGATCGCGCAGTACGGAAGAATGCATAGGTTCGGTCGTGTGTTCGCGCTTGCGGTGCTCGTGGTGCTGGTTGCGCCCGCGGTGGGGCGTGCGCAGCAGGCGCCCATCGTCGTGGCGCCCATTGCTTTTACGCAGCGGACGCTGCCCAATGGGCTGCGGGTGGTTATTGCCGAGGATCATCGGACGCCGACGGTTGCTGTCGATGTCGGCTATGACGTCGGGGCGAAGAGCGATCCGCCGGGGCGGTCGGGGTTCGCGCACTTGTTCGAGCATCTCATGTTCAAGGGCACTGCGAACGTCAAGCCCGAGTCGATGGACCGCTTTACCGAAGACGTCGGCGGTTACAACAATGCGTACACGGCCGAGGACATCACGAACTACTACGAGATCGTGCCGTCCAATCACCTCGAGCGGCTGCTGTGGGCCGAGGCGGATCGGATGGCGAACCTCACCGTCGACCAGCCGAACTTCGTTACGGAACGCAAGGTCGTCATCGGCGAGTACGATCAGTCGATTCTCTCCAGCCCGTACGGGATGCTGTACGAGCTCGCGAACGGCGCGTTCGTCAAGCATCCGTACCAGCGCGGCGTCATCGGCAATCCCGATCAGCTCAATGCGGCGGCGCTCGCCGACGTCATCGCGTTTCACACCACGTTCTACCGGCCCGACAATGCGGTGCTCGTGCTCGTCGGCGATCTCGATCCGGCGCAGGCGAATGCGTGGGTCGACAAATATTTCGGTGCGCTGCGCAAGCCGTCCGCGGCGATTCCGCGCGTGACGGTCGTCGAGCCGCCGCAGACGTCGCTGCGGCAGATTTCCTATGTCAGCAAGAACGCGCCGCTTCCGGCGACGCTGATCGCGTATCACATTCCGCCGGCGAAGGCGGCGGATACGGCGGTGCTCGATGTCATCGAGGTGTTGCTCGGGCGCGGGCCCAGCTCGCGGCTGCGGACCGCCGTCGTCGACGGCGGGCTTGCGTCGCAGGCCGTTGCCAACGCGGACGCGCGGCAGCAGCCCGGGCTTTTCGACGTGTACGCGATTGCCAACGCGGGGCATACGACGAGCGATTTGCAAGCGGCGCTCGAGGCGCAGATCGCGCGGTTGCGGGACGAGCCGGTTTCCGCTGACGAGCTGGACAAAGCGAAGACGCAGACGATTGCTGCGCTCGTGCGGCAGCTGCAGACGCACGACAACGTCGCGCAGGCGCTCGTTCGCGCCGCGGTGGTGCAGGGCGATCCCGGTGCGGTGAACCGGCTGCCCGCGCAGTACGCCGCGGTGACCGCGGCCGACGTGCAGCGCGTCGCGCGAAAGTATCTGACGGTCGCGAACAGTACCGTGGTGGCGTATCAGACGGCTGCGCCGGCGGGCGCGCAGGGAGCGGCGAAGTGATGCGCGCCGGAGCCTCGGCGCGCAGCGCCGTGTTTGCGTTTGCCGTTGCGGCCGCCGGGGTGCTTGCGGCTGCGGCGTCCGTCGGGGCGCAGGAGAGTCAGACCGTTCCGGGTGCGACGTCGACGCCGCCGCCGCCCGGTGCGCCGCGCACCGTGCAGTATCCGACGCCCGTTGCCACCGTGCTGCCGAACGGTTTGCGGGTGATCGCGGTGCGGGTGCCCGGCAGCACGCTCGTTGCGGCCGATCTCACGCTGCCCGGCGGGGCGGTCGCCGATCCCGACGGGACGCCTGGTGTCGCGTCGTTGACGGCGTCGCTGCTGACGCGCGGGACGGCGACGCGTTCCGGAAAAGAAATCGCGTTCGCCCTTGATGCGCTCGGGGCGACGCTCGACGCGCGCGCCGTGAACGATCGGTCCGATGTGACGACCGATGCCGTCGCGGCGCGCTTTCCGGCGGCGTTGGCATTGCTCGCGGACGTGGTGCGCCGGCCGGCCTTTGCGCCGGCGGAGCTGACGCTCGCCAAGCAGCGCGCGACCAGCAGCATCACGCTGCAGAGCGGCTCTCCGTCGGCGCTTGCGGGCCTCGTCGCGCAGCGCGCGCTCTTTGCCGGCGCGTTCGGGCGGCCCGTGTCGGGGACGGCGCGCTCCATCGCGGCGATCGACCGCGACGCGATCGTCGCGTACCACCGCGCGCACTACCGGCCGGACGGCGCGATTCTGACCATCGGCGGCGACCTCACGGCGGGCGACGCGTTCGCGCTCGCGCAAAGCGCGTTCGGCGATTGGAGCGCGCCGTCGGTGCCGGAGGCGACGCCCGCGCCAGCGGTCGCTGCCGCGCCGCGGATCGTCGTGGTCGACCAGCCGGCGGCCGGGCGCACCGCGATCGTCGTCGCGCACGCAGCGCCGTTGCGGACCTCCGCGGACTGGGCCTCCGCGATGGTCGCCAACGCCGTTTTGTCGGGCTACTCCGGGCGGCTCAACGAAGAGATTCGCGTCAAGCGCGGGCTCTCGTACGGCGCCAACTCGTTGTATGTGACCGGCCGGTATGCGGGCGGCATCGTCGCGAGCACGCTCGTCGAGCACGCGAAGGCGCCGGAGGCGCTAGACCTCATGCTGAGCACGATCTCGTCGCTGGGCGGAAGCGCGCCGACGGATGCGGGCGAGCTGCTCGCGCGCCGCACGTCGCTGCTCGGCGGGATGGCGAGCGGGATCGAGACGATCGGTGGGCTCGTGCGCAGCGTCGCCGCAAACGCATTTGCCGGGCTGCCGCTCGACGCGCTCAGCACTGCGCCTGCGGCCTTGAACGCCGTCGAACCGGCGGCGGTCTCGCGCTTCGCCGGCGCGGCGCTCGCCGGGCCGCCGACGATCGTGCTGGTCGGTAACGCGTCCGCGTTCATCGACGCGCTGCGCAAGGCGCACCCGGACGTGCTGGTCGTCAAAGCAACGGACCTCGATCTCACGAGTCCGGCGCTGGCGCGCCGGTTCTGATCCCGCGCAGCCGCACGGCGCTGGCGAGCGTCGCGACGGCTGCGCATCCGCATGCGAGCCACAGCACCGCCGGCGCGGCGCGGGTCACGATGTCGTGCGGTGCGGCGCCGCCGGCGACCGACGCGCCGAACGCGCCGAACACGATCGCGACGAGCGCCGTACCGGCCGTCTGACCGCCGACGCGCATCGCGGCGAGCAGTCCCGATGCGCTCGTGCTCTTCTCGCGCGGCGCGCTGCCGATGAGCTCGCGGTTGTTGGGCGACTGAAAGAAGCCGAAGCCCAGCCCGCACACGATGCCGCGCAGCACGATGTCGAGCCCGGTCGGGTTCGCCGGCAGCGTCGCGTACAGCGCGAGGCCGGCGCTCATCACCGCGAGCCCGGCGGTTGCGAGGATGCCGACCGGAAAGCGGTCGGAGAGCCGGCCCGCGACTGGCGCGACGACGGCGACCGCGAGCGGCCACGACGTCAGCAGCAGGCCGGATTGCAGCGGCGTCTTGCCCAGCGCCTCTTGGAAGAAGAACGGCAGCGCGACGTACGCCAGTCCTTGCGCCGCGTACGTCGCGAAGCCGGTCGCGCTCGCGGACGAGAACGCGGGGATGCGGAAGAGGTCGAGCGCAATCATCGGTCGCGGCAGCGCGAACTGCCGCCGCACGAACCACGCGCTCGCCGCAACGCCGACGAGCACGCGCAGAGCGATGGTCCAGGCGGGCTCGTGGCGGGCGAAGCCGTCGAGACCCCAGATGATCACCGTGAAGCCGAGTGCGCTCGTGACGACGCTCGGCATGTCCAGCCAGCCGCGGTTGCGCGGTTCGCGCGGCAGCGCGCGGTTGAGCGCAACGCTGACGATGCCGAACGGAACGTTGATCGCGAACAGCCACGGCCACGGCAGCACCGCAAGGATGAAACCTCCCACCGTCGGACCGGCCGCGGCGCTCGTCGCGACGACGAGCGCGTTGAGGCCCAGCGCGCGGCCGAGCTGCGCGCGCGGAAAGATCTCGCGCAGGATCGCCGGCGAAATCGCCATGACGGCGGACGCGCCGAGCCCTTGCAGCACGCGCGCGGCGATCAGCAGCGGGAACGAGCGCGCGACAGCGCATGCGAGCGAGCCCGCGACGAACACGATGACGCCCGCGCGATACACGCGCGAGGGCCCACGCAGCCGGCCGAGCGCCGCGAACGACAAGAGCGACGCGGTGACGGCGAGCTGAAAGCCGTTGACGACCCAGATCGACTCCGCGGGCGACGCGCGCAGATCGCGCGCAATGGTCGGGAGCGCGGTGTTCGCGATCGAGCCGTCGAGCACGGACATCGTCGTCGCGATGGCCATGGCGAGATAGGCGATCCGCCGCCGCGGCAGCGGCAGACCGTCGGAACGTTCGGGCGGCGTGGTCAGCGTTTCGCTTCGAGCGTCGTGATGCGCCGTGCGTGGTCGTCGAGGCGGACGTCCCGCTCGTCGAAGCGCCGCATCATGCGGTGCTCCAGATCAGCGAAGCGCCGGTCCACGTCGGCGAAGCGTTGGTCCATGCGCGTTTCGAGCGCGTCGATTCGACGGTTCACGCTGTCGAAGCCGTGCTCCATGGTCTCTTTGAGGCTGCGAAAGCCTTCGAGGATGATCTCGTCCGTCACGCTCTCATTTGACACGATCGATGTTACCCGGCGGTGTCCGCTATGTGAACGCTTGTTCGGCGTGGTAGGAGCTGCGGGAGAGCGGGCTGGCGACGACCTGCACGAAGCCTTTCGCGTCGCCGATCGTCTTGAGGCGCGCAAACTTCGCGGGCGTGACGAACTCCTCGACGTTCAGGTGGCGCTTCGTCGGCTGCAGGTACTGGCCCATCGTGAAGATGTCGACCCCGATCGCGCGCGCGTCGTCCATCGCCTGTTCGATCTCGGGTTCGGTCTCGCCCAGGCCGAGCATCAGCGACGTCTTCGTGTAGGTCACCTTGCCGGATTTCTTCGCGTGGTCGAGGATACTCAGCGACTGGCGGTAGTTCGCGCGGCGGTCGCGCACCGAGGCTTGGAGACGGTCGACGGTTTCGAGATTGTGCGCCAGCACTTCGGGCTGCGCGTCGAGCACGATGTCGAGCGCGGCGAGATCGCCCGCGAAGTCGCCGGTGAGGCACTCGACTTTCGCGTCGGGAACCTTTTTGTGGATCATGCGCACGGTGTTGGCGAAGATCGCCGCGCCGCCGTCGGCGAGGTCGTCGCGGTCGACGGCCGTCAGCACGAGATATTTCCAGCCTAGCTCGGCGACCGCTTGCGCGACGCGCAGCGGTTCCATCCAATCGACTTCACCCTTGGGCGAACCGGTCTTGACGTTGCAGAAGTGGCAGCCGCGCGTGCACGTGTCGCCCAGGATCATGATCGTCGCGGTGCCGGCGCCCCAGCACTCGCCGATGTTCGGGCACATCGCTTCTTGGCAGACCGTGTGCAGCTGCAGGCGCCGCACTTCGCCGAGCACGTTCTCGTACGACTCACCCGACGGCAAGCGCACCTTGAGCCACTCGGGCTTGGGCTTGCGGGTGCTCGGCAAGCCGTCAGGGTCGCGTGGTTCGGGCGTGATGAGGTCGATCGTGTTCATACGGGTTCCGCAACGGGGTTCGACGGGAACGGCAGCGGCGCCCTCGGCGCAAGCGTCTCGCGCGCGAACTCGATGCCGAACGCGCCTTCGAGCGAGTCGAGCAGCACGTCGCGCGCCTCCGCCCACGACACGTCGCGCCCCAGCTGCGCGGAGATCGAGGTGATGCCGAACTGCGGCGTGCCGCAGGGCGTGATGAGGCGGTCGTAGTCGAGCGCGGTGCACGCGTTGAGCGCGAGCCCGTGCAGCGACGTCATGCGCTTGACGGCCAGCCCGATCGCGCAGATCGCGTCGTCGCCCACGTACACGCCGCGGTGCTCGCTGCGCGGCTGCGACGCGATCCCGAAACGGTACAGCGCTCCGGTCACCGCGCTTTCCAGCGCGGACACGAGCGGCACGACCTCGCGAAAGCGCTCCAGCCGGCGGATCGGGTAGACGACGACCTGGCCCGGTCCGTGGTACGTCACGTCGCCGCCGCGCTCGATCTCGACGACGTCCACGCCGCGCGCTTCGAGCAGCGCACGCGGCAGGAGGACGTTCGCCTCCTTCGCGTTGCGGCCCAAGGTGATCACCGGCTCGTGCTCGACGACGAGCCAGGTGTCGGGCTCGCGGCCCTCGGCGACCGCCGCGTGGAGCGCGCGCTGCAATTCGAGCACCGGCGCGTAGCGCCGGCGCCCGAGGTCGATCAGTCGCGCCCGTGTTTCCATACCGAGGTTCAAGACCGCATTCGAACCCACGGCGGTTGCCCCGGCGGCGTCCTCAGACCGCGGCGGGTTGTTTGGCCGGTTTGGGGTTGACGATGTGGATCGCCTTGCCGTGCATGAACTCCGCGGTATCCATGATCGATTCCGTGAGCGTGGGATGCGGGTGGATCGACAGGCCGATGTCCTCGACCGTCGCGCCCATCTCCAGCGCGATCACGCCTTCGCCGATCAGCGACTCCGCCTGCGGGGCGACGATGTGCATGCCCAGCAAAAGATCGGTCTTCTTGTCGCCGATCAGCTTGATGAGGCCGTCCGTCTCGTTCATCGTGCGCGCGCGGCCCGACGCGATGAGGTTCATCTTGCCGATGCTCACGTCGTAGCCGGCGGCTTTCGCCTCTTCCTCGGAGAGGCCGATCGTGGCGACTTCGGGGTCGGTGTAGACGCAGTTCGGGATCGCGACCGGGTCGAACGCGCTCGCACGGTCGCCGGCGATCACTTCGGCCGCGACGACGCCCTCTTTCATCGCTTTGTGCGCGAGCATCGGTGCGCCGGTCACGTCGCCGATGGCGAAGATGCCGTCCACTTTCGTGCGGCGCTGCGCGTCGACTTCCAGAAAGCCTTTGTCCGTCGTCTGCAATCCGGCCGCGGCGAGGTTGAGCGTGTCGGTGATCGGCTTGCGGCCGACCGCGACGAGCACTTGATCGAACTCGCGCGTTTCGGGCTTGTTGTTGGTGCCTTCGCCGCTGATGGTGACCTTCGCGGCCTGCTCGCCGGTCTTCTCGATCGTCTCCACTTTCGTGTTGAGCATGATCTCGATGCCCTGCTTCTTGAGGATGCGGCCCAGCGTTTTGCTGATCTCCAAGTCGGTGCCGGTGAGCAGCTGCGGCATCGCCTCGACGACGAGCACCTTCGCGCCCATGCGCGTGTAGACGGTCGCGAACTCCAATCCGATCACGCCGCCGCCGACGATCAGCATGTTCTTGGGAATGCGCTTGATCTTCACGGCGTCGTCGGAGTTGATGATCGTGTCGCCGTCGTGCGGCCACGCGCCGACGTTGATGGGCGCGCTGCCCGTCGCGATGACGACGGCTTGCGCCGTGTACTCGTCCGTGGTGCCGTCTTTCTTTTTCAGCGACACGACGTTCTTGCTCACGAACGATGCGTCGCCGTACGCGAACTCCACGTTGTTGGCCTTGAATAGCTGGTTCACGCCGCCGACGTTGGCCTTGACGACCTTGTCGGCGAACTTCGCGACGCCTTCGCGGTCGACTTCGGCCTTGGGGACCTTCAGGCCGAGCTCGCCCGCATGGTCGATCTGGCGCGAGATCTCGCCGACGTGCAGCAGCGCTTTGGTGGGGATGCAGCCCCAGTTCAAGCACACGCCGCCGACCTCGTCGCGGTCGAAGCACACGACCTTTTTGCCGAGCTGGCCCAGCCGGATCGCGGCGTGATAGCCGCCCGGACCGGCGCCGATGACGAGCGCGTCGACGGTGAACGATGCCATGGGTTTGTTTGAAACTCCTTATTCGGACTCGGCGCAGACCAGGAGGCTTTCGCCTTCGCGAAGCCTTGGCCGTTCAGCACGACCCGCTCGCAGCACGAGAGGTTCGGCGCTCTTCGCGCCGCCCCGCGGGAGCCCCCGGCCGGACCCGGGAAGGTGGTCGCTTCCATCGCTTTGGAGGACGGCATGCGCTACCAAACCATCCCGCGCTGGACCTACGTCATGCTCCTCGTGATGGGCATCTGCTTCGTGGTCGGCGCCTTCGGGTTCATGCTGTTCGTGCCGGCGCCGGCGGGCGCGATCGTCGGTGGGATCTGGCTCGTCGTTTTCGGGGGCATGGCGTTTTTCGCGTTGCGCGCTTTGCGCGGGCGCGCCGACGACGACCGCATTCGCCTTGCGGGCACGGCCGCTAGCGCGACGGTGCTGTCTGCGACGATGACGGGCTTGACGATCAACAACATGCCGCAGTGGAAGCTTCACCTGCGCATCGACGGGGCCGGCGCGTCGTACGAAACGTCGCTCAAGCTGCTGACGTTCACGCCGCCGGATAACGGCGCGAGTCTTGGCGTGCGGGTCGACCCGGTGAAGCGCGATCACGTCGTGCTGAGCGGTGACGACGGCGCGAGCGCTGCGTTGCGCGCCGCGAATGCCGCCGGGCTCGGCCTCACGGGCGGAGCAGCTGCAGCGCCGCAGGTGCGGGCCGCCGTACTCGACGCCTTGCGCCAAGCGGGGCTGGCTCAGGGTGAGACCGCGGTCATCAACGCCGACGGCAGCCGGACGATCACGACCTCTTCGGTGACCGTCGGCGGTAATGACGACGCCGGCGGGCCGGCCGACACCGTTCGGCTGCTGGCCGATCTGGACAAGCTGCGGACCGACGGCAGCTTGAGCGAGGCCGAGTTCGCCGCCGTCAAGGCCAAACTGCTCGGGCGCCTCTAGCGCTCGTCCGCCGGCTCCAGCACGGCGACGGGCAGCACGTCGAGCGCATCGGCCAGCAGCAGCATGCGGCGGCCGTCGCGCTCGACGGCGTCGACCGCGCTCCCGGTGAGCACGTCGCGATAGCGCGGCGCACCGTGCGCGCCGAGCGCGAGCGCCGTCGTCCCCCAGACGTCGCGGCCGATGGGCGGCGACTCGCCGGAGAGCGTGCGCGGTAGGCGCGGCACGATGACGATCGTCCCGCCGCGCGCGAATGCGACGACGTGAACTGCCTTTTCGCCGACCGCGTCGAGCGCGACGTAGGCGTTCTCCGGCCAGGAGGCCTTGGCGGCCGCCGCGGCGCGGTGGCGCAGCAGCGTTGCGAGGACGTAGAGCTTGATGCGGCCGTCCGGCCACGCGGCGAGCAGCTCGCGCGCGAGCGTCTCGCGCGAGATGCCGCGCTCGAGCGCGTCGTCGAGCGCGCGCAGCGCGGCGATGCGCGCGGCGAAGTCGACCGGGCGGCGGTTGTCGGGATCGACGAGGCTGAGATCCCACAGCTCGGTGCCTTGGTAGGTGTCGGGAACGCCGGGGACCGTCGCCTTGAGGACCGCCTGCGCGAGACCGTTGGTGAGGCCGGACGCGGCGAGGCTGCGCGCGCCGATGCGCAGGCTTTCGAAGAACAGCGGCGACCGGCTCGGATCGAGAATGGTGCGCGTGAACTCTTCGAGCGCGCGTTCGTAGTCGGCGTCGGGGTTGGTCCAGCTCGTGCGCAGCTTCGCCTCGCGCGCGGCTTTGACGATGTACGCGACGATGCGGTCGGCAAACGCCGTCAGCGCGTCCGCGTCGACCTCGTCGGCGAGCAGCTCGGTGGGCCACGCACCGGCGATGGTCTGATAGAGCAGGTACTCCGCGAGCGGCGTGACGGGCCCGCGGTGCTTGCGGTTGAGCCGCGACCAGCGTGCGAGGGCGCGCCGCCACTGATCCGGCACTTCGGATAGGACGGCGATGCGCGCGCGCACGTCCTCGCCGCGCTTCATGTCGTGCGTCGACGTCGCCAGCATCGCATGCGGGTGGTGCGCGGCGCGGCGCGCGTTCTGGCGGTGGAAGTCCGCGACCGGCGTGCCGAACTGCGCGGGATCGCCGCCCACCTCGTTGAGCGCGACGAGCCGCACGGAGCGGTAGAACGCGGTGTCCTCGACGCCTTTGGCGGTCACAGGGGCGGTGAGTTGCTGGAAGCGCATGGCGAACTCGACGTAGCGCTCGCGCACCGCGTCGTCGGCATGCTGGGTCAGCAGCACGCGGCGCAGAAACTCGTACGTCGAGCCTTCGTCGGTCGCGTCGCGCGCGCGGGCGATCGCGATCGCGCGCTCGATGAACAGCCGGTCGGCGGGCTCCACGGCGGCGCCGGTGACATACGTGCGGTAGATCGGAAACGCCGCGATCGTCTCGACCAGCACGCGGCGCAGCGCTCCCAAGGTGAAGTCGCGCGTGCGCGGATCGCGCTGCGCGATGCGGTCGAGCCGCAGTGCGAGCACGTTGAGCTCCGCGGAGAGCGCGGTCTCCAGCACGAATTTCTTCGCGCCGTAGGCCACCTCGCCGAACGGCGCCGGATCGCGCGCGAACCGCCGGTAGACGGCGTCGAACGCGCGCGCGTTCCGCCCGTCGACGGCCAGACCCGTCACCGCGTTCATGAACTCGTAGCCCGTCGTCCCGTCGACGTGCCAGCGGCCCAGCAGCTCCTGGTTGGGCGCGAGGATCTTCTCGATGACGAGGTACATCGGCTGCCCGAGCATCTCGGCGCGCGAGCACAGCAGATCGCAGTAGCCGATGGGATCGAACATGCCGTCGACGTGATCGAGCCGCAGGCCGTCGATGTCGCCCCGCGCGACCAGCTCGAAGACCAAGCGGTGCGCGTCGCCGAAGCAGTTCGCGTTCTCCATTCGCATCGCCGCGAGCGCGTTGATGTCGAAGAACCGCCGGTAGTTGATCTCCTCGGCCGCGACCTTCCACGATGCCGGGCGCCAGTGCTGCGCGTCGACCACGCGCTCGATCAGCGCTTTGCCTTCCGGCGTCGTGCGCGCCGCGTCGAGCCGCGCAGCGTGCGCGCGCGTGTTGTCCGGCTCGGTCTCGGCGAGCAGCCGCCGCAGCGAGGCCGCGGCCGCGCGGCGCGCGACGTGGTCCGGCATCGTGTCGAGCGTCTCGAACAGCGGCGCGAAGGACGCCAGCGACGCCGGCTCGGCGTCCGCGAGCATCAGCGCGTACGTCGGCGGCGCCAGCGGAAAGCGGTGCTCGTAATAGCGCAGCGCGAAGCCGCCCGCACCGTCGTACTCCCAGCGCAGCTCGCCCGCGTCGAGCACGTCGCCGTACTGCGCGCCCAAGAATGGCAGCAGCACCTTTCCGCGCAGCTCGCCGCGCAGCGGTTTCCAGTCGATGTCGAAGTAATCGGCATAGTGCGAGTTCTCGCCCCACGCGAGCACGTCCAGCCACCATGCGTTGTCGTCGCCGCCCACGCCCATGTGGTTGGGGACGAAGTCGAGGATGTGCCCCATGCCGTGCGCGCGCAGCGTGTCGACGAACTCGCGATAGTCGGCCGGCGTGCCGACTTCGGGGTTGAGCGACGCGTGGTCGACGATGTCGTAGCCGTGGGTCGACCCGGCGCGCGCTTTCAAGTAGGGGGATGCGTAGACGTGCGACACGCCCAGCGAAGCGAGGTACGGAACCAGCGCCGTCGCGTCGGTGAAGCGGAAGCCGGCATGGAACTGCAGGCGGTACGTCGCGCGCGGCGTCACGAATCGAGAAACCAGCCGACGGTCCAGGGCCGCAGCGTCGTCGCGTCGGCGTGGCGGCGCACGTCGCCTAGCGTGAAGATCGGGATGCCGCCGGCAGCGTACGATACCGTCGCCGGTCGCCGGCCGAGGTTCGCGATCAGCGTGAGCCGCGAGTCGTCGCCGAATCGCCATCGCACCCGCACCGCGGCCGGGCCGAGCAGTTGCCAGCCGTCGCCGTGCGCGCCGGTCGCAAGGCGCGGCACGATGATCCCCGTGCGCAGCGCGAGCAGCTCGTGGTACAGCGCGAACATCTCCGCGTGCGCCGGTTCCGCGCGTTCGTTCCAGCGCAGCACCGACGCGCGCATCGTCGCTGGGTCCTGCGGATCAGGGATGCGCTCGCGCGTCGCCGGGTCGGCGAACGCCGGCCACGCGGCGAACTCGCGGCGGCGGCCTTCGGTCACGGCGAGCGCGAGCTCGGCACCGAAATCGCTGAAAAACAAGAACGGTGTCGAGGCCGCCCACTCCTCGCCCATGAAAAGCAGCGGGATCGCGGGCGCGAGCAGCACCACGACAGCCGCCGCGCGCGCGGCGTCGCCCGGCGCAAGCGCGGTGATGCGCTCGCCAAAAGCGCGGTTGCCGATCTGGTCGTGGTTCTGCAGAAAGTCGACGAACGCGGTGGACGGCAGTTCCGCGCTCGGCTCGCCGCGCGCCGCCCCGCCGCGATGCGGCGACGGTTCGCCTTGGTACGCGAAACCTTCGGCGAGCGCGCGCGCCAGCAGCCACGCCGGCTCGCGCGCGTAATCGCGGTAGTAGCCGTCGGACTCACCGGTCGCCAGCACGTGCAGCGCGTGGTGCACGTCGTCGTTCCACTGCGCGTCGTAGCGGTCCAGCCAGCGCGATTCGTTCTTGTCGTTCTCGAGCACGAGGTGGACGTGGCGCCCAGGTTCGACCCCGGCGCGCACGCGCGCGGCGAGCTCGTCGAGGAACGGGCGCGGCGCATCGTCCTTGATCTCGTGGACGGCGTCGTAGCGCAACCCGTCGAAGCGGTATTCGCGCAGCCAGTACAGGGAGTTCTGCACGAAGAACTCGCGCACCAGCTCGGCATGGCGCGCGTCGACGTTGATCGCGGCGCCCCACGGCGTGTGGTGGCGCTCGGTGAAGAACGGTTCGGCGAACGTATTGAGGTAGTTGCCTTCGGGGCCGAAGTGGTTGTAGACCACGTCGTGGAACACGCACAGCCCGCGCGCGTGCGCCGCGTCGACGAACGCTTTGAGCTCGTCCGGCGTGCCGTACGCGCGCTGCGGTGCGAACGGCAGCACGCCGTCGTAGCCCCAGTTGCGGTCGCCGGCCGGCTGCGCGAGCGGCATCAGCTCGACGGCCGTCACGCCCAGCGTGACCAGCTCGTCGAGCTTCGCGGCCGCAGCGGCGTACGTGCCCTCGGGCGTGAACGTGCCGACGTGCAGCTCGTACAGCACGATCTCGTGCCACGGCCGGCCGCGCCAGTCCGCGTGCTGCCAGACGTACGCGCGCGGATCGATCACTTCGCTTGCCGCATGCACGCCGCCGGGCTGAAAACGCGACGCGGGATCGGGCACGCGCACGTCGGCGCCCGGGAACGCGAACGCGTAACGCGAGCCGGCGCGCGCGTCGCGCACCGTGCGCTCGAACCAGCCGCCCGCGCGCGGCTCCAGCGCGTACTCCGCGCCGTCGACGATGACGGCCGCGCGGTCGCGCGACGGCGCCCAGAGCCGGAAATCGACGCCGTCGTCGTGCAGCTCCGCGCCGAATGGCATCGGGTGGGCGTAGCGCGTCATGCCGGTGTCACCGGAACTTCGGCGCGCAGCGCGTCGACGGCCGCAGCCAGCTCGCCGGAGCGGCGCGCCAGCGCGTCGCGCACGTCGCGCAGCGCCGTTTGCACGCGGAAGAAGCGGATCAGCGCGTCGCGCTGCGCCGGATCGCCCGGCATCGTCGCGAGATCGGTCGCGCTCGCCGCATAGCGGGCGAGGAACGCTTCGCGCACGCGCGCCGTCAGCTCGAGCATCGTCGCGCGCTCCAGCGCACGATCGGCGGTCGGGTCGAAGGCGCTGGCTTGGATCGCGTCGCGTGTCACCGCGTCGAACGAACGCGCCAGCAGCGCGACGTCCTTGAGCGGCGACGAGCGCCGCGCGAGCGCCTCGCCGAACCCGACGAAGACCGGCAGACCGTCGACGAGCAGCACGCGGCTCAGCGTCAGGCGCCCGTGCGCGCGCGCCGACGCGGCCTCGACCGCGCCGGGCAGCGCGTCGATCGCACCCGCGATCGCATCGCGCGCGTCATCCAGCGCTCCGATGCCGGCGCCGGCGATCGCGGCGAGATCGGCGTGCGCCGCGGCGCGCCACGCCGCGAGGTCCTCGGCCAGAAGCGGGTGCGTGCCGAAGGTCGGATCGCTGCCGGGCGTCGTGAGCGCGCGGTGCAGTGACGCCAGCGCGTCGGCGACGTGCTCCGCGCTGCGCACGAGGCGTTCGTCGGCGGTTCCGGTGCGCAGGATCTCGCGCAGCGACGCTTCGATGTCGGTCGGGTTCTGGATGAAGCTCTGCGACGTCACCGCGACCCACGTCTCGCCGCTGCGATCGGTCACGAGCGCCGTGCCGAACAGCTGCGGCGCCTGCTCGAAGCCGCGCTCGCGCAAGTGCCGCAGGAACGCCACCGTGCTGTTCTGCACGTGCGGCATCTCGCGGTGCAGCGTCAGCAGCCGCGAGTCGTCGAGGATCCAGCGCTGCGCGCCCGGCGCGTAGCCGAAACGCTGGGACGTGTCGGCGTCCGGCCGCGGGTCGCCTTCCCACGCGAACGCCAGCGTGCCGTCGTCGCGCAGCACCGTGCCGGCGCGCATCGCGCGCTCGACGACGCGCGCCGTCGTCGCGTCGGACGCCGCGTCGGCGACCCACCCTTCGCGCGGGCCGCTGCGCGCGCGCGCGAGCGCGTCTTCGCGGATCGGCTGGTTCCACACGAACCGCAGCACGAGCGACGTGCGGTTCGATCCCTGGCCGACGACGACGAACGCCAGCGACGGATCGACCTCGTCCGCGACGAACGTGTCGACGACGTGCCCGTGTTCGGTCGCCCCCAACGCGTGCGGCACGACGTCGCTGTCGACGACCGCGCGCGCCCATGCGTCGAACGCCACGCCGGAACGCGGCACGACGATCGTCGGCAGCTCCGGCAGCGCGCTCGAGCGGATCGGCGCCGCCGCGCCGTGCGGATCGCGCACCAGCGCGAACCAGAAGAAGCCGTACGGTCCGAGCGTCACCGCGTACGGCGCCGTCGTGATCGGCGGGAACGGCGACGAGCCGAGCATCTCGAACGGCGTGCGGCCCGCGAAGTGCGTGAGGTCGAGCTGCACCGCCTGCGCGGTGTGCGACAGGTTCGCGACGACGAGAATGGTCTCGTCGTCGTGCTCGCGCAGGTACGTCAGCACGCGCCGGTTGTCGGGGTACAGCAGCGTGAGCGTTCCGCGCCCGAACACTTTGGTCGCCTTGCGCACGGCGATGATCCGCCGCATCCAGTTCAGCAGCGACGTGCTGTTGCGCGCCTGCGCCTCCACGTTCACGGCGGCGTAACCGTACGTCGGGTCGGTGACCGCCGGTGCGTACAGCCGCACCGGCTCGGCGTTGGAGAAGCCGCCGTTGCGGTCGGGCGACCACTGCATCGGCGTGCGCACTCCGTCGCGGTCTTTGAGGAAGAGGTTGTCGCCCATCCCGATCTCGTCGCCGTAGTAGATCACGGGCGTGCCCGGCATCGACATCAGCAAGCCGTTCATCAGCTCGATGCGGCGGCGGTCGTTCTCGAGCAGCGGCGCGAGCCGGCGCCGGATGCCCACGTTGATGCGCATCTTCGGCTCGACCGCGTACACCGCGTTCATGCGCTCGCGCTCGCGGTCGCTCACCATCTCCAGCGTCAGCTCGTCGTGGTTGCGCAGGAACACCGCCCACTGGCAGTCCTCAGGGATCGGCGGCGTCTGGCGCAAGATATCGTGGACGGGATAGCGGTCTTCGTCGGCGACCGCCATGAACAAGCGCGGCATCAGCGGGAAGTGGAAGCACATGTGGCACTCGTCGCCCTCGCCGAAATACGACGACAGGTCCTCCGGCCACTGATTGGCTTCAGCGAGGAAAATGCGGTCCGGGAACTCGTTCTGGAGCGCGGCGCGCAAGATCTTGATGACGCCGTGCGTCTCGGGCAGGTTCTCGTTGTTGGTGCCTTCGCGCTCGCAGAGGTACGGCACCGCGTCGAGCCGGAAGCCGTCGACGCCGACGTTGCACCAGAAGCGCATTGCGTCGACGATCGCGCCGGTCACCGCGTGGTTCTGAAAGTTCAAGTCCGGCTGGTGCGAGAAGAAGCGATGCCAAAAATACTGCCCGGCCACGGGGTCCCAGGCCCAGTTCGACGTCTCGGTGTCGGTGAAGATGATGCGCGTGCCCGCGAACTGGCGGTCGTCGTCGGACCACACGTAGAAGTCGCGCTCGGGCGAGTCGCGAGGCGCTCGGCGCGCGCGCTGGAACCACGGGTGCTGGTCCGAGGTGTGGTTGACGACGAGCTCGGCGATGATGCGGATGTTGCGCCCGTGCGCCTCCTCGACCAGCCGCTGCACGTCTTCCAGCGTGCCGTACGACGGGTGCACGCCTTCGTAGTCGGAGATGTCGTAGCCGTCGTCGCGCAGCGGCGACGGGAAGAACGGCAGCAGCCACAGCGCCGTCACGCCGAGGTCCGCGAGGTAGTCGAGGCGCGCAGTCAGGCCCGCGACATCACCGATGCCGTCGCCGTTGGTGTCTTGGAACGCTTTGACGTGAGTTTGGTACACGACCGCGTCGCGGTACCAGAGCGGATCGTTCTGCAAATCAGGCGGCCAGCGTCAGCGGTGCGGCGACGTCCTCCAGCGACTTGCGTTCGGCGTCGACCCCCAAAACGATTTCCACGAGCCCGCCGACGATCATCAGCGCCGCGCCGAACAGCCAGCCTTCCGCGAGCATCCGCGGCTCCTTGGTCGCGATGAGGTGCCCGTACACCAGCGGCGCGATGGCGCCGCCGACGAGCGTACCGACCGCGTAGACGACGGCGATCGCGGCGGCCCGCGTCTCCAGCGGAAAGATCTCGCTCACGGTGAGGTAGGCCGCGCTCGCGCCGGCGCTGGCGAAGAAGAACATGGCCGACCAGCACAGCGCGATCGACGTCGCGGTGAGGCTGCCGTTCAAGAACAAGACGGTCGTGAGGACCAGCAGCAAGCCGCTCACGATGTAGCAGCCGGAGATCATGATCTTCCGGCCGACGACGTCGAAAAAGTGCCCGAGGATCAGCGCGCCCGCGAAGTTCCCGATCGCGAACGGGATGATGTACAAGCCGACGTCGCCCGGCGCGACCTTGAAGAACGTCGTCAGCGTGAGCCCTTGGGTGAAGAACACGGCGTTGTACAAAAACGCCTGCGTGATCATCAGCGTCATGACGAGCACGGTGCGCTGCGGATACGTCTTCGCCATCGCGATCACCGTGTCGAGCATGCCGTGCTTGCGCGCGGTGTCGAACGTCAGCTTCCGATCGGCGGGCGGCGGCAGCTCCGCGTGCGTTTCGCGCGCGATCTCCTCCTCGATGCTCGTGACGATCGATTCGGCTTCGTCGTGGCGGCCGTGGGTCAGCAGCCAGCGCGGGCTCTCCGGGATGCCGCGCCGCACGGCGAGTACCGCGATCGCGAGAAACGCGCCCAGCCCGAACGCGAGCCGCCAGCCGATCGACGGCGAGATGAAGTGCCCGTTCAGCAGCGGAACGGACACAAGCGATCCGACCAGCGTGCCGATCCACCACGAGCCGTTGATCGCGATGTCGGCGACGCCGCGCCGCGCCGACGGGATCAGCTCGTCGATTGCGGAGTTCACCGCGCTGTACTCGCCGCCGATCCCGGCGCCCGCGAGCATGCGAAAGATCGCGAAGCTCCAGAAGTCCCACGCGAACGCGGTTAGCAGCGTGCTGACCAGATACCACGTGAGCGTGATGAGGAAGAGCTTCTTGCGCCCGAGCTTGTCGGTGAGATAGCCGAACACGAGCGCGCCGGCGCACGCGCCGATCAGGTAGAACGTGCCCGCCGCGGTGGCTTGCTGGTCGCTCAGCCCCAGCCCGTTCTTGGACGTCAGCGTGGGGCCGATGGTCCCGACGATCGTCACCTCGAGCCCGTCGAGGATCCACGTGATCCCCAGCCCGATGACGATGATCCAGTGCCACTTCGCCCACGGTAGCCGGTCGAGCCGGAACGGGATGTCGGTGGTGACGTGCGAGGTCGAGACGGCCAACGGTCCTCCGGGCAGCAACGAGCGGACGACGTATGAGGTACCCGACCGTTTTCGCTCGGAAACGGCGCTTGCGGATGCCGGCAGCCCTTCCGGCAGGCCGCCGTCTAGGATGAAACGAGCGCCCGAGGTAAGGAGCCTTACGGCGCGTTCGCGCCCGAAGCGGTACCGTGAGCCCACACGGTCTCTCACGTACCAGAAGGACACACCTATGAAGAAGACTCTCCTTGCCGCCGCCGCGGCCCTCATGATGCTCGGCGCGCCGGCGTTCGCGGCCGACCCCATGTCGAACGGCGAGATGGCAAAGCCCGCGATGGAAGCGACGATGATGTGCCGCCCCGCGATGAAGGGCGAGAAGCCCATGGCGATGATGGGCGAAAAAGGCATGGTCTGCAAGAACATGAAGATGACGCCGACCATGGGCCCCGACACCAAGGGCATGACGCAGGCCCAAGCCGACGCGGCATGGCGCGCGTGGCTGACGACGCAAATGAACATCCAGTCGGCCACCGGCACCACAGGCGGTAACGGCTAACTCCGGAGAGACCGTACCGGGCTCGTGTGACCCCGAGCCCAATGCCACCCTGAGCCCAATGTCACCCTAAGCCTGTCGAAGGGTGCGCCACGATCGGCTGATGCGGCGGAGCTCCGCTAAAGGAGCGTCCGCCGCAAATCGGCCAGCGCGTTCTTGATCTCGACCGCGAAGCGCGCCGCGTTGGCGCCGTCGATCACGCGATGATCGTATGACAGGCTGAGCGGCTGCATCAGGCGCGGCACGAACGCGATGCCGTCCCACACGGGGCGGATGTCGGCTTTGCATGCGCCGAGGATTGCGACTTCGGGCGCGTTGATGATTGGCGTGAACGTCGTGCCGCCGATCGAGCCCAGCGAGCTGATCGTGAAGGTCGCCCCGCTCATGTCGGCGGGGCCGAGCTTTGCGTCGCGCGCTTTGGCCGCAAGCTCCGACGTCTCGCGCGCGATGTCGATCACGCCTTTTTTGTCGACATCGCGGATGACGGGGACGAGCAGTCCGTTCGGCGTGTCGGCCGCGAAGCCGAGGTGGTAGTACTTCTTGAGCACCAGCTCGTCGCCGTCGAGCGAGGAGTTGAACTGCGGGAAGCGCTTGAGCGCGGCGACCGCGGCTTTCATCAAGAACGCCAGCATCGTGACCTTGACGTCCTTGCGCTCGCCGTTGATCTGCTTGCGGAACGCTTCGAGGTCCGTCACGTCCGCTTCTTCGTTCTGCGTGACGTGCGGGATCATCACCCAGTTGCGCGCGAGCACCGGTCCGCTGATCTTCTGAATGCGCGTCAGCGCGACGCGCTCGACCGGGCCGAACTTCGCGAAGTCGACGGTCGGCCACGGCGGCAAGTGCAATCCGAGCCCGCTCGTCGTGCCCGCCTGCACGCCGGCGCCGCTCGCCGCTGCGGGTGACGCGATCGTAGTTTTCACGAAGTTCTGCACGTCGTCGCGCGTGATGCGGCCGTTGGGGCCGCTGCCGTGCACGCGGCTGAGATCGACGCCCAGCTCGCGGGCGAACCGCCGAATCGCGGGCGACGCGTGCACGTGACCGCCGGCCGCGATGCCGTTTGCCGACGCGCCGGGCGCTGTGGCGGGCGCGGTCGACATCGGCGCTGCGGACGGTTGCGCGGATGAAGGCTGTGTCGACGGCGGCCGCGCGTCACCGTTGCCGGGGGCGGTTGGTGGCGCACCCTTCGACAAGCTCGGGGTGACATCGGCGGAGCCGGTTGCTGAAGCGCCGGCTCCGGTGGGGACGGCCTCCTTCGTTGTGACCGTTGCGATGACGGTACCTTTCGATACGCGGTCGCCGACCTTGACGCGCACGTCGCGCACGACGCCGCCCGTCGACGCCGGCACCTCCATCGTCGCTTTGTCGGACTCCAGCGTGACGAGCGCTGATTCTTTCTGAACGGTGTCGCCCGGCGCAACGAGCACTTCGATCACCGGAATGTCGGTGAAGTCGCCGATGTCCGGTACGACGAGGTCGACGACCGTTTCCGCCGTCGCGCTTCCGCTCGCCGACGCGCTTGCGCTTGCCGGCGCGCTTCCGGTTGCCGGCGTTGCGGCTTCTTCGCTTGCGCCCGCGTCGGCCGCGACCGCTCCGGCCGGGTCTTTGGTGGCAGCCGTTGCTGCATTCGGCGGCGGCCCGGGCGGTGGAGCCGTCGCCGCCGCCGCGGGCGCTTCAGCGGACTCGATCGTTGCGAGTACGCTCCCCTGCGACACCTTGTCGCCGATCTTGACGCGCAGCTCTTTGACGATGCCGCCGGCCGACGCCGGCACTTCCATCGTCGCCTTGTCCGACTCCAGCGTGACCAGCGGCGTGTCCTTCGCGACGGTCTCACCTGGCGCGACGAGCACTTCGATCACGGGAATGTCGTTGAAGCCGCCGAGGTCGGGGACCGTCAGTTCTACTTGCGCCATCGCCGCTATACCGTCGTCGGCTCGGGCTTGTTCGGATCGAGTCCGTACTTCGCGATCGCATCGGCGACTTTGGCACGGTCGACGGTGCCTTCGGCGGCGAGCGCGTTGAGCGCGGCGAGCGCGATCCAGCGGCGGTCGACCTCGAAGAACGCGCGCAATTGCTTGCGCGTGTCGCTGCGGCCGAAACCATCCGTGCCGAGCGCGTGGAATCTGCGCTCGACGAACGGCCGAATTTGCTCCGCGAACGTCTTCACATAGTCGGTCGCCGCGACGACGGGGCCGTCGTGACCGTCGAGCTGCTCCGCGACGTATGCGCGCTTGGGCGTCTCCGTAGGATGGAGCAGATTCCAGCGCGCGGCGGATTCGCCGTCACGGTGCAGCAGCGTGAAGCTCGTCGTGCTCCACACGTCCGCCGCGACGCCGAAGTCGTCGCGCAGCAAATCCGCCGCAGCGAGCACCTCGCGCAAGATCGCGCCGCTGCCCATCAGCTGCACGCGCGGTTGGCCTTGCTTCGCGGCGCCGCCGTCGCGCAGCAGATACAAGCCGCGCAGGATGCCGTCTTCGGCGCCGGCCGGCAGCGCGGGATGCTGGTAGTTCTCGTTGAGCAGCGTGATGTAGTAGTAGACGTCTTCCTGTTCGGCGAGCATGCGCCGAACGCCGTCCTGCACGATCGTCGCCACTTCGTACGCGTACGTCGGATCGTACGGAACGCAGTTCGGGATCCCGGCCGCGAACAGGTGCGAGTGGCCGTCCTCGTGCTGCAACCCTTCGCCGTTGAGCGTCGTGCGGCCCGACGTTCCGCCCAGCAAGAAGCCGCGCGTGCGCATGTCGCCCGCGGCCCACGCGAGGTCGCCGATGCGCTGGAAGCCGAACATCGAGTAGAAGATGTAGAACGGCAGCGTCTGCACGCCGTGCGTCGAGTAGGACGTGCCGGCGGCGATCCACGAGCAGATCGCGCCCGCTTCGGTGATGCCTTCCTGGAGAATTTGACCGGCTTTGTCTTCCCGGTACCACATCAGCTGGTCCGCGTCTTGCGGGCGGTAGAGCTGTCCGACGGCCGAGTAGATGCCGAGCTGGCGGAACATGCCTTCCATGCCGAACGTGCGCGACTCATCGGCAACGATGGGCACGACGCGCGGGCCGACCTGCTTGTCGCGCAAGATCGTCGAGAGGGCGCGCACGAACGCCATCGTCGTCGAGATCTCGCGGTCGCCCGTCGATTCGAGCAGCGCGGAGAACGCCTTCCGTTCCGGTGCGGCCAGCGGCGCTTCGACGTTGCGGCGGCGTGCCGGCAGCGAGCCGAGCTTCGCGATGCGGTCGCGCAGGTACGTCGCTTCGCGCGAGTCGTGCGCGGGCTTGATGAGCGGCACGTCCTCGAGGTCGTGGTCGGAGATCGGGATCGCGAAGCGGTCGCGGAACGAGCGCAGCTGCTCGACCAGCAATTTCTTCTGCTGGTGCGCGATGTTCATGCCTTCGCCCGCCGAACCCATTCCGTAGCCTTTGATCGTTTTGGCGAGGATGACCGTCGGCGCGCCCTTGTGCTCGGTCGCCGCTTTGTACGCCGCGTACATTTTGAACGGGTCGTGGCCGCCGCGGTTGAGCGCCCAGACTTCTTCGTCGGTCATACGCTCGACGAGCGCGCGCGTCTCGGGATACTTGCCGAAGAAGTGCTCGCGCACGTAAGCGCCGTCGCGCGACTTGAACGTTTGATAGTCGCCGTCGAGCGTCTCGCCCATCAGCTTGACGAGCATGCCGGTGTGATCGGCGGCGAGCAGCGGGTCCCAGCGCGAGCCCCAGAGCACCTTGATCACGTTCCAGCCCGCGCCGCGGAACACGCCTTCGAGCTCCTGGATGATCTTGCCGTTGCCGCGCACGGGACCGTCGAGCCGCTGCAAGTTGCAGTTCACGACGAAGATCAAGTTGTCGAGCTTCTCGCGCGCCGCCATCGCCAATCCGGCGAGCGATTCGGGCTCGTCGATCTCGCCGTCGCCCAGGAACGCCCACACTTTGCGGTCGGCGGCGTCGGAAAGCCCGCGGTCGTGCAGGTAACGCATGTAGCGCGCCTGATACACCGCCTGCAGCGAACCGAGTCCCATCGACACCGTCGCGAACTGCCAGAAGTCCGGCATCAGCCACGGGTGCGGATACGACGGCAGCCCTTTGCCGTCGACCTCGCGCCGGAAGTTGTCGACCTGCTCTTCGGTGATGCGGCCCTCGATAAACGCGCGCGAATAGATTCCCGGCGACGAGTGGCCTTGGAAGTAGACGAGGTCGCCGCCGTTGGCGTGCGACGGGCCGCGCCAGAAGTGGTTGAATCCGACGTCGTACAGCGTGGCCGCGGACGAGAACGTCGCGACGTGGCCGCCCAGCTCGCTATGATCTTTCTGCGCGCGCACAACCATCGCCATCGCGTTCCAGCGGACGTAGTGGCGCAGGCGCTCCTCGATGTCGTGGTCGCCGGGGAACGGCGCCTGCTGCTCCACCGAGATGGTGTTGACGTACGGCGTCGTCTGCGCGGCCGGGGTGCGCACCCCGCGGGTCGCGGCCCGCTCGACGATCGCGCGCACCAGCTCGCTCGCGCGCCCGGCGCCCTCCGCCTCGATCACGCCGTCGAGGGCGTCGAGCCACTCGCGCGTCTCCTGCGGATCGGGCTGCGCCGCCGGCTTGGCGGCGGCGCCGTTCGTGGCAAGGGCTGCTTCGGTGGACGTGTCGATCATGGCGGTCCTTCGTCGAGGCGGAAGTCGCGTCTGGTGGCGCACCCTTCGACAGGCTCAGGGTGACACTAGGCTCAGGTTGACACTAGGCTCAGGTGACACTAGGGTCGGGGTGACGCTAGGGTCGGCGTGACGCTAGGCTAGGGTCAATGTATGTCACCCTGAGCTTGTCGAAGCGTGCGCCACTCCCTATGCTAGCGCGCAGCGAAGCGCTGTCCGTCCGCCAATCCGCTCGCCGAACCATCCAATGCCGGCGATTGCCTCGCCGCGGACGGGGGATTGGCGGGGTCGCCGGCACGAATGGATGGTGGTGTCCACCGCTTGGCCGGAACTGTCGCTCGCGCTCGACCGCGGCAGCATCGTGCCGATCTACCGCCAGATCTACGAGCGGCTGCGCGAGAGCATCCTCGCCGGCGCCCTGCCGGAGGACACGCGCCTGCCGCCGGAGCGGACGCTCGCGGAGCAGCTGGGCGTCAACCGGTCCACCGTCGTGCACGCGTACCGCGACCTCGCTGCGGACGGCCTGATCGCGCAACGGGTCGGGTCCGGCTCGCGGGTCGCGTCGCTGGACGGCGGCCGTCCCGACCGCGCCGCCGGCGTGCCGTGGTGGGTCACGCTGCCGCCGTGGCGCGTCGGCCAGTTCCCCTCCGTGCTGGGCGAGCTCGCCGCGACCGAGCACGGCGACCTCATCGCGTTCGTGCAAGGCGTGCCGCCCGCGGATCCCTCGCCGCTGGCCGAGCTGTCCCGTTCGTTCGCGCGCGCGGGCGGCGACGTGAACTTCGTGCTGACGTACGGCGACAGCGAAGGCTACGGCCCGCTGCGCGAGGCGATCGCGACTCGCATGCGCGCGCGCGGCTGCACGGTGGACATGCGCGACGTGCTCGTGCTCACCGGTTCCACGCAAGGCATTACGCTCGTCGCGCAGTCGCTCGCCGAGCCCGGCGACGAGATCGTCGTCGAGGCGCCGACGTATCCGGGCGCGCTGCAGATCTTTCAAATCGCCGGGCTGCGCGCGATTACGGTGCCGGTCGACGAGGACGGGATGCGCGTCGACCACGTCGAGGCGATCCTCCGCACCCGCCGGCCGCGCTTCATCTACACGATGCCGTCGATTCACAACCCCACCGGCGTGACGATGAACGGCGACCGCCGCGACCGTTTGGTGACGCTGGCGAAACGGCACGGCGTGCCGCTGGTGGAAGACGATCCGTACGGCGAGCTGGCCTCGCCGGCGACGGCGCCGCTGCTCGCGCGCGACGCGGAGTACGTGATCTACCTGTCGTCGTTCTCGAAGACGATCGCGCCGTCGCTGCGGCTGGGCTGGCTTGTGGCGCCGCGCACCATCTACGACCGGCTGCTGTTGCGCAAGCAGTCGTACGACATGGCGACGTCGATGTACATTCAAGCCGGCGTGCGCGATTATCTCGAGCGCGCCTACGACGCGCACCTCGGCGCGTTGCGCGGCGAGCTCGCGCGGCGGCGCGCGCTCGCGTACGACGCGATCGACCGGCATTGGCCGGCGACGATGCGCGCGCCCAAGCTCGGCGACGGCTATTACCTGTGGGCGTCGTCGCCGCGCGACATACGTGCGCGCGCGCTGCTCGCAAACGCCGAGCGGCGCGGCGCGTCGTTCTTGTTCGGCGAAGCGTTCTTCGCGCAGTCCGGCGGCGACCACAACTTTCGCCTCGCGCTCACGCCGGTGGCGCGCGAGGCGATCGAAGAAGGCATCCGCCGCATCGCGGAGGCCGCCCGCTGAATCGCTTTCCGTCCGCGGCGCTGCTCGCGTGGTACCAACGGCACGGGCGCACGCACTTGCCCTGGCGCACGACGCGCGATCCGTACCGCATCGTGGTGAGCGAGTCGATGCTGCAGCAGACGCAAGTCGAGCGCGTCATCCCCCTCTTCGAAGCGTTCGTCGCACGCTTTCCGACGTTCGAAGCGCTCGCCGCGGCCGACGCCGGCGACGTCGTGCGCGCCTGGCGAGGCCTTGGCTACAACAGCCGTGCGATTCGGCTGCACGCGCTTGCGCGCGCAGTCGTGGAACGCCACGGCGGCACGCTTCCCCAGGACACCGCCGCGCTGCGCGCGCTGCCGGGAATCGGCGCGTACACCGCAGCCGCGCTTCGCGCGTTCGCGTTCGAGCTTGACGACGCGGCGATGGACGTGAACCTGCGGCGCGTGATCCACCGCGTCGCGTTCGGGCTGGAGTTTCCGCCCCTCGCCGACGCGCGCGCGCTCGACACGCTGGCGCTCGCGGCGGTGCCGCACGGCGCCGCGCACGACTGGAACTCGGCGCTGATGGATCTCGGCGCGACGATCTGCACGGCGCGCGCGGCGCGCTGCTTGGTGTGCCCCTTGCGTGACGCGTGCGCGGCCGCGCCCGTCGATCCGGCGCTGCTCGCCGCCCGCGCGCGCACGCACGCGCCGCGCAAGCCGCCGCAGAACGCCATCCCGTTCGAGCGCACGACGCGCTTCCTGCGCGGGCGAATCATCGACCGCTTGCGCGACGTTCCGGCACGCGATTCGCTCGCCGTCGATGCATTGCAACACGATCTTTCGCACGTCGTTCCCGCCGATCGCTTGCACGAAATACCGAGCGTTGTCGACGCGCTCGTGCGCGACGGCATCGTGACGCGCGTCGATGCTTTCGTGCGGCTCAGCTAACTATCAGCTAACGCTCACTCGGCGCTCATGAAGTTTTCGTTTTCCGGCGTACTCGCACGGGTACGTCTACGGTCGCGAAACAGTTCTTCGACGCTACTCTGCGACAGGAAAAAAATGAAAGTAACTCGTCTGACCGCGCTCGGCGCGGTTTGCGCCGCCTCGCTGCTTGCGGGGTGCGGCGGGGGATCCAGCGGTATCGTGGGCGGCGGCGGCGGCGGCCTCGCTCAACAAGCCAACGTTCGGTTTGTTCAAGGCTCACCGACCAATCAAAACGTCGACGTGTACTTTCAATCGACAGGAAGCGCGTCGCCTTCATCGCCGCTCATTTCGGCGTTGCCGTACGGCGTTGCAAGCGATTACAAAACGCTCCCGACCGTTGCGGGTAGCGTCATCGTTCAGACGGCAGGCGGACCGGCGCCATCTGTGGGCTCCGGTGCGCTGACGTCGTGCCCGGTTCCGCAGTTCGGAAACAACGCGAACTATTCGATCGTCATCGCCGTCGCGAACAACGCCCTGAACTGCATCATCTTCCAAGACATGGTGTACACCGGAGCGGGACAGTACCGGTTCCACAACGCGTCGCCCAACGCGCCGGCAACCGTTGCGTTCGGAACGACGACCGCGCCGGGCGCTGTCGGCACCACCTTCACGGTAGCGGGAACGGCGCCGTTCGGGCAGCCTGCAGTCGGCAACTCCGCCGCTTCCTCGTACACCGCCGTCTCTCCGGTGACGCTCGGTTCGACGACGAACGTGTCGTTCGCAGTCGGCCCGAATTCAGGCGGTCAGACGTCGACGTCCACGAACACGCTTGATGCGGGCGCGCTGATGCTGCCGGGAAGCACGACGCAGCCGAACGCGGGCAACAACAACTTCACCGTACCGTCCGGCGATGCCGGAGCCTCGATCTACGACATCACGTGCAACGGCACCGCGACCCTTCCCACCGGAGCGCATTGCGTCGGCGGCACCGCGCTGATCGGCGTCTTCGACAGCCACTAGAAACTGCAACAGCGCAAGATCATCAGAACGCCGGTCGCGTCAGCGCCGGCGTTCTGCATTACCCGAACCATGCCGGCAGGTCGGCGTAGCGCTCTTCCTTCCACGGGTCGGCGTCGTTGTTGTAGCCGCGCACTTCCCAAAAGCCTTTCTGGTCGGTGTCGCGGAACTCGATGCCGTGCAGCCACTTGGCGCTCTTCCAGAAATACTTCTTCGGCACGACCATGCGCACCGGGCCGCCGTGGATTGGCTCGACGGGCTGCCCGTCGAACTCGTACGCGACGAGCACGTCGTCGTCGAGCATCACGTCCAGCGGAAGGTTCGTCGTGTACTCGTTGTCCGCGTGCTGCACGACGAACTTCGCAGAGGCGAGCGGTTTCGCGCGCGCCACGATGTCGGCGAAGCGCACGCCGATCCAGTACGTGTTTTTCTTGCTCCAGCGCGTCACGCAGTGGATGTCGCCCCGGTACTCGCTCGCCGGAAGCGCCCGCAGTTCGTCGTACGACAACTCGAACGGCTGCTCGACCTGGCCGAATACGCGCAGGCGCCACGTCGCGGGGTCGATGCGCGGAACGTCGCCGACGTGCAGGACGGGGAAGCCTTCGGTGACGGTCTGGCCCGGCGGCACCGACGCGTCTTTCTGCTTGAGGAACGGCATGCAAGACAGGATTCGCGCCGCCGGCCCGAAGGTTCCGCCCCGTGGCGATTCCATTCCCCAAACGCAAGGTGACGCGCGCGGTGGCTGCCGAGGAGCTCGTGATCCTCGAGCGCACGTACCCGCACGCCGTCACGGCGCTCGACTACGGGAACCCGTTTCAACTGCTCGTCGCGGTGATCTTGAGCGCGCAGAACACCGACGCGCGCGTGAACCTCACCACGCCGCACCTGTTCGCGAAGTATCCCGACGCGCACGCGCTGGCCAAGGCCGACCCGGCCGACGTGGAGCAGATCATCAAGTCGTGCGGGTTCTTCCGGCAGAAGACCAAGAGCATCATCTCCGCGGCGCAGGCGCTCGTCGCCGAGCACGGCGGGCAGGTGCCCGGCGACCGGGAGTCGCTCGAAGCGCTCCGCGGCGTCGGGCGCAAGTCGGCCAACGTGGTCATGTCCATCGCGTTCGAGGAAGCGGCGTTCGCCGTGGACACGCATGTGTTCCGCGTCGCGCACCGGCTCGGGCTGACGCTCGCGACCACGCCGCGCGGCGTGGAAGAAGACGTCACCAAGCTCGTCCCGCGCGAGCAATGGCGCCACGCGCACCACTGGCTGATCCTCCACGGCCGCGAGATCTGCAAGGCGCCCGTCCCGCACTGCGGCCGCTGCCCGGTGACGATGTGCCCGTCGCGCCCGCTCGTCGCGCGCTACCTTGCCGTCAAGGCGGCCCTTCGGCAAGCGCAGGGCGGCACTAAAATTGCATCGGCCCCGGCTCGTCCAGGTGCGCGGGGCGCGGGAGCTGCGCGTCCTCGGCGACCGTCTTGAGGAAGTCCGAGCCCGTCAGCGCGTCGCGGTAGCCGGCGTCCGTGGAGAACTTCGAGAGGTTCATCAGCGCCGGCACGTCGCCGCCGACGAACTGGTACTCGCCGTCGAGCCCGCCGCCGCTCACCACCACCAGCTGGCGCGCCGCATCGAGGTCGAGCGCGATCCGCTTGTCACGAAATCGCAGCCGCACGCGCGGCGGGTTCTCCAGCCGCACGATCGTCACGCCGGTGCGGGCGCCCAGGATCGAGTTCAGCCGCTTCACGCCGACCGCCAGCACCTCGGCGAGCGCCGAGAAGCGGCTTGCCGCATCGTCGGCGCGCGGCGGCGCGGCGTCCGCCGTGGCGGAGTCGATCGCTGCGCCGAGATCGCGGCGCGCGCGAATCTTCTCCGCCATCGCGACGATCGGGTTCTGCGGCTCGTCCATGGAAGAGCCTTCGCGATGAGCTGGGAACGGACCGCCGCGGCGACCTCGGCCGCCCCGCCGGCGGGCGTGTGGGACGTGCTGCTCGACGGCCGGCGCTGGTCGCTGTGGAGTCCGGGCATCGACTGGATGACGGTAGAAGGCGCGCTCGAGCCCGGCGGCCTGCTGACCATGAAACCGAAAGGCGCGCCGCAGACGGCGTTCCGCATCGAAGCGGTGGACCCCGAGCACCTGCTCGCGCTCGCGCTGCGGTTCGGGCCGGTCGCGACGCTGCGGCTGCGGTGGGAGCTCACGCCGGAAGCGGGCGGCACGACGATCGTGCACACCGTCGGGGTCGGCGGCCCGCTGGCGGGGCTGCTGCTCCGCCGCGCCGCGCAGCGGATCGCGGATGCGGCGCCTGCGAACCTCGAGCGGCTGGCCGCGCGCGCGCTCTCGCTCGCGCCGGCATAAAAAAGCGCGGTCGTTGCCGACCGCGCAATATCGAGATGGATGATGACTGAGAGAATCCGTTCTTTATCGTTCTATCTAGGGGTGGACGGGCTTACTTCTTGCCGCCCTTCTTGCCGGGTTTCTTCTTGCCGGCCTTCTTCTTTGCTGCCATGTTGTAAATCTCACCCCCTCACGTAGTCAGACTCGATCCGGTGCCTGAAGGCATCGGATCTGTGCTACCAACGTCTGTTGGTATCGGCGCAGTTCCCCCCGCCCGGCTTTCCTCCCTTTCCGATTCGTAAAGGCCGCGTGCGGTCCGCGGCGGAATCCGCGGCCGAGCATGGCGATCATCGAAGCGATCGGGCTTCGCAAGGTCTTCCGCTCGATCGAGCGACAGCCCGGGCTCGGGGGCGCGATCAGCGCACTGTTCTCGCGCACGTACGTCGAGAAGGTCGCCGTCGACGACGTGAACTTCACCCTCGCGCCCGGCGAGCTGGTCGGTTACATCGGCCCCAACGGCGCGGGCAAATCGACCACGATCAAGATGCTGACCGGGATCCTCGTGCCGACGTCGGGCACGCTGCGGGTCGCCGGGATCGTCCCGCACGCAAACCGCATGGCGAACGCGGCGAATATCGGCGTCGTCTTCGGGCAGCGCAGCCAGCTCTACTGGGACCTGCCGCTGCGCGAGTCGTTCGAGCTGCTGCGCTCGATCTACGACGTCCCGCGGGCGCGCTACCTGGAGAACATGAAGCACTTCGCCGAGATCCTCGATCTCGACCGGTTCCTGTCGACGCCGGTGCGGCAGCTGTCGCTGGGCGAGCGGATGCGCGGCGACTTCGCCGCGGCCATGCTCCACGACCCCAAGATCGTGTATCTCGACGAGCCGACGATCGGGCTCGACGTGGTGGCGAAGGAAGCGATCCGCGCCTTCATCGGGACGGTCAACCGCGAGCGCGGCACGACGGTGATCCTCACCACGCACGACCTCGCCGACGTCGAGCGCCTCTCGCGGCGCATCATCCTCATCGACGAAGGGATCGTGATCTACGACGGCCCGCTGGAACGGCTGCGCGAGGAGTACGGCACGCACCGCACGCTGATCGTGACCCTGGCCGAGTCCTACCCCGACGTGGTGGTGCCGGGGACCGAGGTGGAGAGCCGCGAGGCGAACACCGTGCGGCTGCGCTTCAACCGGCGCGAGCTCACCGCCGAGGCGCTCATCCGCCGGGTCACCGAGCGCTATGAGATCGTCGATGTCGCCATCACCGAGCCCGACATCGAGTCGATCGTGCGGCGCATCTACCTCGAAGGCTATCACGACGGCACGGTGGTCCCTCGACAACCTCCGGATGACACGCCGTCGTGAGCGCGCCCGCGCAAGCCGCCCCGCCGCGGCCGCGCTTCCGGCTCGAGCCGTACGTTCAGTTCGCGCAGAAGGCGGCGGCGCGCGAGGCGACCTACCGCTTCGACGTCTTCACGACCATCGCGTCCGTGCTGGTGCGCGTGTACCTGCTGCGCATGGTGTGGGTGGCGCTGTACACGCGCAACGCCGCGCCCAGCGATCTCCCGCTGCACGCGATCATCACGTACTCGACCATCGCGCTGCTGATGGGGCTCGTGATGGACATCGACCAGACGCGGGTGCTGCACGACAAGCTGCACAGCGGCACGATCGCGACCGACTTCATGAAGCCGATCAACGTCCCGCTCTATTTCTTCAGCGACGGCTCGGGCGAGGTGCTCTTCCACGCGGTGCTGATCGTGCCGTCGCTGCTGTTCTCGCTGCTGATCGTGCACATCGACGTGCCGGGCCCGTTCGTGCTCGCGACGTTCTTCGTAAGTTTCTTCCTGGGCTACCTGGTGGGCTTCTGGGTCAACTTCATCCTGAACATGATCGCGTTCTGGACGCTGGAGATCCACGCGGCGCGGCTGATCGTGACGTGGGTGAGCGATCTGTTCGGCGGCGAGCTCATCCCGCTGGTGATCTTTCCGGCGTTCCTGCAGAAGATCGCGTTCGTGCTGCCGTTCGCCGCAATGTTCTCCACGCCGCTGCTGATCTACGTCGGCGTCATCCAGCCCGCGCGCTACGCGCAGGCGCTGGGCGCGCAGCTGTTCTGGGTGGTCGTGCTCGGCCTGCTCGCGACCGTGATGTGGCGCGCCGGCGCGAAGCGCGTCGTCGTGCAGGGCGGCTGAGGTGAGCGTGCGTGCCGGCCGCCCCGGCCGTTCCCTGCGCGTGATGCTCGGCGTCTACAAGCAGTACTGGCGGATCAACATCCTGACCACGCTGGAATACCGCGAGAACTTTCTGATCTGGTTCGCGTTCACGTTCGTCTACCACGGTTCGGCCGTCGCGGCGCTCTGGATCGTGCTCAACCGGTTTCCCGCGATGAACGGCTGGTCGTTCCGCGACATGGCGTTTCTGTACGGGCTGTGGATGGTCGCGCACGCGCTGCACAACACGTTCTTCTCGACGGTCGGCGACATTCCGGAGCATATCCGGGACGGCGAGTTCGACCGGCTGCTCGTGCGCCCGCTCGACACGCTGTTCCAGGCCATCGCGACGCCCGGCCAGATCTTTCCCGACGAGCTCATCCTGGGGCTGGTGACGTTCGGCATCGTTACGTGGTATGCCGGCATCCGCGTCGATGCGACGTTCGTGGTGTTCGTGCCGCTGATCGTGCTGGGCGGCGCGCTGATCGATCTCGCGTTCAACCTGTTCATCTCGACGGTCGCGTTCTGGTTCGTGCGCGTCGACGCGCTGCGCTGGATCGTGATCCAGCTCGAACAGGAGTTCACCCGCTACCCGATCAGCATCTACTCGCGGGGCGTGCGCCTGCTGCTCACGTTCGTCGTGCCGTTCGCGTTCATGAACTACTTTCCGGCGCGGTTCTTCCTGCACAAGGCGCACGAAGGTGCGATGCTGCCCGCGGGCGTCGGCCTGCTGACGCCCGCGATCGGCGTCGTGTTCGTCGCGGTCGCATACGTGTTCTGGCGCATCGGCCTGAACCGGTATTCAGGGGTAGGGAACTAGGTACATTTGTCATGCTGAGCCTGTCGAAGCATGCGCCACGATCGTGCCGTAGGTTCAGAATGGTAGCGCACCCTTCGACAAGCTCAGGGGTGACACACCGACCTACGTGGCCGGCAGCGGTAGCGGTTCCGGAGCTCCGTTTGGGGCGGCGTTGCGGTAGCGGTTGAGCTCGATCGTGTTGAGCGCGATCGATGCGTGCGCGACGACGCGCACGAGGTGCTCGCGCTCGTCGGGATCGAGGTCGAGGCCGCTGACGTTGTGGCCGTAGACGACGATCCCGCTGACGGTGCGGTCGAAGAACAGCGGCGCGACGAACGTCAAACGCTCGTTGGGGAACGAGCGCTGGATCATGCGCGTGTCCTTGCCGGAGAACGTGAGCGCACCGCGCGTGCGCGTGACGGCCCGCGTCAGCTCGTCGTTCGGGCCCAGCTTGATGTCGAAGTCCTCGGGCCACGCGTAGCTTTGCGCCAGCAGATAGCCGCCGTCGGGCTGGCGCGCCAGGATTCCGCCGAAGGACAGCTTCAGCGCGTGCGCCGCGTCCTGCAGCAGCGCACGGTAGACGTCCTCGACCGTCTCGGCGTCGAGGATGTAGCCGGCGATGAACTCGAGCGCCTGGCGCTGCTCGAGGCGGTCGGGGAAGATGAAGCGGTCGACGACGTGGTCGAGCACGCCTTTGAGCTTGCCGGTGGACAGCCCGATCGCGATGGACGCCGCGTAGAACACCGCGTACGTCAAGTTGCTGCTGTTGTACCAGAGGTACGTGCCGATGTCTTCGACCACCCAGATCGTGCCGAACGCCGCCACCGTGATCGACGCGTACACGACGGCGCGGCTGACGACGAAGTCGACGTTGAAGAACTGATGCCGCAGCACGGCGATCCAGATCGTCACGATCGGCACGATCGTGGCCGACACCAGCAGGCTGTTGACCCAGAACGGCATGTGACCGGGAAAATACGCCTCCGACAGCGTGCGCGCGATGCCCGCGAAGACGAACGCCGCGACGATCCAGCTGATGCGGTGCCGGTCGTTCGCCGGCGCGCGCGCGAACGCGACGACGAGCGCGATCGCGGTCAGGACGCTCAAGATGACCGACGAGCCCTTGATGATCCGCTCCAGCTGCTCCGCGGGCTGCCCCGCGTAGACCAGCGACCACTGCGCGTAGGCGGTGAGCGCGCCCAGCACGACGCCGAGCGCGCCCGCGAACCACGCGAAGACCGACTCGCGGCGCGGATCGGTGTCGCCGTCGATGAGGCAGAACGCGAATAGCAGCAGCGCCGGGCGGACGAAGCCGCGCAGCACGTCGTCGGCGAGCTGGGCGAGCGGCCGCCACGGCATCGGCGTGACGAGGTCGAAATACGTGGCCGGCGCCTCGACCGCGCTCAAGCTGAAGACGAAGAACGCCGCCGTGGCGATGCTCGGCTTGATGAGAAACAGCATCGCGCCCAGCGCGACCGCGACGACGCAGAGCAGGATGCGCAGCATGTCGGTGAACCGCGCCGGCCACTGCTCGGGCTTGGCGACGAGGTGCAGGATGCGCTCCTCGCCGCGGCGCTCGATCGGCAGATAGCGATCGGGGTTGTCGTAGGTGAAGGTGCGCGCGCCGGCGATGCCCGGCTTGCGGTCGATGAGCGGGATGCGGTCGATGCGCACGCGGTCGCCGACCCGTACGCGGTCGCCGGCCGGCGCCGGGTTCGCCGCGCGCTTTGCGCCGGGCACGGGCTTGGGCGGCCCCGGAGCGGTGACCACGACGCCGTTGCCGTTGGTCGAGTACCCGAAGTATCTCAGCGGGTATGCGACGCGGACGACGTCGCCCAGGACGCGCCCGAGTGCGAGGACGACGAGAATCCCGACGATCACCATCCTCACCCACTGGGTGCGGCTCAGGCGGACTTGCGGGAGGCTCGCGGCCTCGCTGGGGTTCACCTTGCGATTCTACCCCATCCGTTCAGGTCAGGGTTTCGGCGGACTCCATTTGCCGACCATCGACCGCGCGATGACGATGCGCTGGATCTGCTGCGTGCCTTCGTAGATCTGCGTGATCTTCGCGTCGCGCATCATCCGCTCGACCGGGTACTCCGTGGAGTAGCCGTACCCGCCCAGCAGCTGCACGGCGTCGACGGTCACGCTCATCGCGACGTCGCCGCACTTCAGCTTCGCCATCGCGGCCCACGTGGTGACGTCGGCGGCGTTCTCGTCGCACTTGCGCGCCGCTTCGTACAGCAGCAGGCGGGCCGATTCGACTTCGGTCTTCATGTCGGCCATCATGAACTGCAGGCCTTGCTGCTGCGAGATCGGCTTGCCGAACGCGACGCGCTGCTTCGTGTACTCGGTCGCGTAGTCGAGCGCGCCTTGCGCGATGCCGAGCGCCTGCGCCGCGATGCCGGGGCGCGACTTGTCGAGCACCTTCATCGCAATCTTGAAGCCCTGGCCTTCGTCGCCCAGCATGTTCGCAACCGGCACGCGGCAGTTCTCGAACGTCAGCTCGACCGTCGGTGACCCGCGGATGCCCATCTTTTTCTCGAGCTTGCCCACGTTGAATCCCGGCGTGCCCTTCTCGAGCACGAACGCGCTGATGCCGTTGGGCCCTTTGGTCGCGTCGGTGACCGCAAAGACCGTGGTGATGTCGGCGACGCTACCGTTGGTGATCCAGATCTTCGAGCCGTCGAGCACGTAGTCGTCGCCGTCACGCACCGCGCGCGTTCGCATCGAGCCGGCCGCGTCGGAGCCCGAGCCCGGCTCGGTGAGCGCGTACGCCGCGAGCTTCTTGCCGCTCGCGAGATCGGGCAGCCAGCGCCGCTTCTGCTCGTCGGTGCCGCCGATCATGATCGGCAGCGCGCCGAGCTCCTGCACCGCAATGAGCAGCGCCGACGACGCGCATGCCTTGGCCACTTCCTCGACGACCTTCACGTACGTGACGAACGAGCCGCCCAAGCCGCCGTACTCCGCCGGAACCGGGATCCCGAGCAGGTCGTTCTCGGCGAACAGGTCCTTGATATCCCACGCGAACTCGCCGTTCGCGTCGATCTCCGCGGCGCGCGGCTCGACGCGCTCCTTGACGAGCTGGCGGACGACGTCGAGGATCATCGCCTCTTCGTCGGAGGTGTCAGGTCTGGGAGGTGCGATGGCCATAGCGCCCCGGAGTTCGACGCGTAAAGATTCGTGCCCCCGGGCGCGGGGCGGGGTCTCCCCCCTCCCGCGGCGGCAAGGTTCTTGGTAGTGTGTCAGGGTAGCACCGACCCGCGAGGGCCCAACGTGCGCGTTACGACACACGCTTCTTTTGCCGTGCGAGGTTTTATCATGGTACCGCTTCGTCGTCTTGCTCTGGTCGCGGTGGCCGGCATGGTTCTCGCCGGGTGCGGCGGCGGCGGCATGTCGTCGGTGACGCCCGGCGCCGGCGCGCAGAGCGCGTCCTCCGCAACGCGAGCCCCGCGCGTCGCGCAGACGGCACCTCCATCGCCCGTCATCTACGTCGCCAACGTCGGTGTCGTCGACGTGTATCCGCTCGACGCGGGCGAGGGCACGAGCCCGGTGCGGACCATTCCCGCCGCGTCGGGCGACAGCTTCGCCGGCGTCGCCACCGCGCCCAACGGCAACCTGGCGGTTCTGGCAGACTACTTCGACCAGAGCCAGAACGAGTATTGCAAGACGCTGATCTATCCGCCGAACGCCGACGCGAACACGCCGACCCCAACCGCCCATAAGTGCGATCCGACGACCACGACGCAGGCCGAAGGGATCGCACGCGGCGCGAACGGCTACGACGTGCTGTACCGCCAAGCGTACAACCAGAGCGGCAGCAACTACGCGGTCGAGCGGCTCGACGGCAGCGGCACCATCACGAGCACCTTGGTGCTCCCGACCGGCGGCGGCTGGGGATCGATCGCGACCAACAACACGGGTCGCGACTATGTCGGCGAGGTCGGCACCGTGAACAAGTACGACGCGGGCTCGACGAGCTCGGCGACCGCGATGAAGACGTTCCCCCTGTCCAGCGGCTACTATCCCTGGGCGATCGCCGTATCGGACACGGTCTACATTGCGAATGGGCACACGGGGCAGCTCAACGGCGAGGTGGTCGATGCATATCCCCCCGGCGCGACCTCGCCCGCGCGGACGATCGGACCGTTCGGGCACAACTACATCACCGCAATGGCGGTCGACGCCCAGGGCTTGCTCTACGTCGCGCTCGACCCGTCCTCCGGTTATCCCGCCCTGCCTCGGGTCCGCGTGTATTCCGCCACGGCCAACGGCAGCGACGCGCCCTTGCGCACGATCACGAGCGCCGTGCCGTACGGCGACATCAAGGGGATCGCGATCTATCAGCCCTAGTCGCGAACCGTCATCTGCTGCGGCTCGACCGGCACGTGCAGCGGCGCGCCGGTCGCCGCGCGCACGTCATCGACGCTGACGCCCGGCGCGAGCTCGCGCAGCACCAAACCGTCGGGCGTGACGTCGATCGCCGCGAGGTCGGTGATGATCTGGTGCACGACGCGCGCGCCGGTGAGCGGCAGCGTGCACTGCGCGAGGATCTTGTGCGCGCCGCCCTTCGCGGTGTGCTCCATCATCACGATCACGCGCTTCGCGCCGTGCACGAGGTCCATCGCGCCGCCCATCCCCTTGACCATCTTGCCGGGGATGATCCAGTTCGCCAGATCGCCGTTCTGCGCGACCTGCATCGCGCCGAGCACCGCGACGTCGATGTGGCCGCCGCGGATCATGCCGAACGACGTTGCCGAATCGAAGAACGACGCGCCGGGCAGCACGGTGACGGTCTCTTTGCCGGCGTTGATCAGATCGGGGTCTTCCTCGCCTTCGAACGGATACGGGCCCATGCCGAGGATCCCGTTCTCGCTTTGCAGCACGACGGTGATGTTCGGCGCGACGTAGTTCGGGATGAGCGTCGGCAAGCCGATGCCCAGGTTGACGTACTGGCCGTCGCTGAGCTCGCGCGCGACGCGCGCGGCGAGCTGCGTGCGGGTGAGCGCCACGTCAGTTTCCCTCCGCGCGCTTGCGCGTCGTGACGCGCTCGATGCGTTTTCCGCCGGAACCGACCTGCACGACGCGCTGCACGAAGATGCCGGGCAGATGCACCTGCTCGGGGTCGATCGCGCCGGGCTCGACGAGCTCCTCGACCTCCGCGATGGTGATCTTGCCGGCCATCGCGCACAGCGGGTTGAAGTTGCGCGTCGCCTTGTGGAAGATCAGGTTGCCGTGCCGGTCGCCGACGCTGGCGCGCACGAACGCGAAGTCGGTAACGATCCCTTCCTCCAGCACGTAGTCGCGCCCGTGAAAGGCGCGCACGTCTTTTTTCGGCGACGCCAGCGCGACCGAACCGTCCGGCGCGTAGCGCCACGGCAAGCCGCCGTCGGCGACTTGCGTGCCGACGCCGGCGGGCGTGTAGAAACCGGGAATCCCGCAGCCGCCGGCGCGCAAACGTTCCGCGAGCGTGCCTTGCGGCGTGAGCTCGACGTCGAGCTCGCCCGACAGGTACTGGCGCTCGAACTCCTTGTTCTCGCCGACGTACGAGGCGGTGATGCGCCGGATGCGCTTCGCGTCGAGCAGCACGCCCAGGCCCCAGCCGTCGACGCCGCAGTTGTTCGACACGATGGCGAGATCCGACGCGCCGCCGTCGAGCGCCGCGCCGATCAGGTTGTGCGGGATGCCGTTTAGCCCGAAGCCGCCGACCGCGATCGATGCGCCGTTCGCAAGGTCTTTGACCGCCTCGGCACACGAAGCGACGACTTTGTCCATACGAGCACGTGTAGTGCTACACAGCGCGCGCGGGGTCCCGCAGGAAGACTCTCCGACTCCAGAGGTGACGCAAGCGGCCTGGCTGCGCTAGGCTGGGAGCAATTTCGTGCGACAATATCGATTACGTGTGGCCGAGGACGAACGCGACGCACGCCGGCCCCGTGATCTCGCACGCGCATGGACGCGCGCGCTGGAGCACATCACGCAGCCGGAGCAGCGGCTGCGCGGGATCCTCTCGCTGGCCCGGCCGCTTGCCGGCGCCGAGCGCGCAATCGTGTTCGGAGAAGCCGGCGTGCTCGCCGCCGCGCCGGGCGCGGCGGACGCGCTCGTGATGCAGCGGCTGTTCGAGCGAGCGCGCCGCGTGCTCGAGGACGAACTGATCACGCCCGGCCTGTACGTCGCGCGCATCGCACCGGAACGGCCGGAGCGAGTCGCGCTGCGGTGGCGGTCTGCGAGCGCGGCGTCGCTCGAGGCCGCGCGGGCGATCGTCGTGAGCTGCGCGTGGGCGCTGGAGAACGGGGTCGCGACCGCGCACCCGCCGGCGGACCTTCCGAACAGCGCCGAGACGCTCCACCGCCTGGAGCAGCTCGTGCACGACGCGCGCCGGATGCAGCGTTCGTTCGCGGTGATCTACGTCGAGGTCGAGACGTCGGAGACGCCGGCCGCCGACGGCATCGCGCGCGACGCGCTCGCCCGGCGCCTGCGCCGCGAGGTGCGCGCGAACGACCACCTCGGGCATCTCGGCGGCGACGCGTTCTTGGCGCTCGTGTCGCTGAGCGCCGGCGAGTCGGAGGCCTATCCGGCGGCGCAGCGGCTGCTGCGTGTCGCCGCGGCTGCTTCGGCCGACGCAGCCGCCAACGTGGGCATCGCGATCTGTCCCGAGGACGGCCTGCAACCGCACGAGCTCGTCGACAAGGCCAGCGCCGCCGCGATGGCCGCGGCCTCGGTCGGCGGCGCGCAGCCGTATTGGTACCGCGAGCCGGCAGGGCGGCTACTGCACGCCGCGGCGCGACCGCCGTGCGCGGACTAGCAGAACCCATGGGTTTGCACGAGCTCGTTCGGTGGGCAAGTAACCATCCGGATTCGTTCGGCTCGTGAAAGAGCTGATCGGGCCCTCTCCGGGCGGGGAGATTTTCGGTGCCTCACAGCGCGACGAAGGGCACGTCGCCGTCGAGGCGGGAACGTCGAAACCCAAGGACGTGGAGATGATGACGCCTGAGCGGCGACGAGAACGTGCCGACACCGACGGTTTGGCGGAGCTGTTTCACGCCGCCGTCGAGTCGCGGCGTTCGTCGCCCGACCTGATGCGCGTACTCCTCGCCGGCGCGCTTCCGCTCGCCGGCGCCGACGTCGCGCTCGTGTGCGGCCCCGACGGCGCGCTCGTCGCGTTCGCCACGTCCGACGGCGTCGACGACGACGCGGCGCACCTGCTCGCCGCCGAAGCCTCGCACATCACCGGCCGCGAGAGCATCGACGACCATCGCTACGTCGCGCGGCTCACCGCGACCGCGCCGTACGTCATCGCGCTGCGCTGGGCGCGCGGCCGTTCGGCTCAGCACGAGGTCGCGCGCGCCGTCGCCGGAGCGATCGCGCGGCTGCTGCTGCGCGCCGATGAAGACGTCGAGCCGGTGCGCGACGGCGCGATCGATCCGCTCACCGAGCTGCCCTCGCGCACCGCGACGCTGCGCCACCTCGACAACGTGCTGGCGGCCGCGCAGCGCGGCGGCGGCCGCGTCGGCGTGCTCTTCATCGACCTCGACGGCTTCAAGGCGATCAACGACACGTTCGGCCACGCGGTCGGCGACCAGACGCTGATCGAGGCCGCGCGGCGTATGAAAGAAAGCGTGCGCCGCAACGACTTCGTCGGACGCTTGGGCGGCGACGAGTTCGTCGCAGTCCTCACCGTCGTCGACGACGAGCTCGAGATGGTCGAAGCGGCGCAGCGGTTTCTCGAGCGCGTGCTCGTCGAGGTGCAGGAGGGCGGGTTCACCAGCCTCGTGCACGCGAGCATCGGCATCGCGGTCTCACCCGACGACGGCACGACGCCCGAGCAGCTCCTGCAGCACGCCGACGAGGCGCTGTACGCCGCGAAGGAGAGCGGCGGCAACAGCGTGCGCTGGTACCGCGACGGCGTCAGCCAGGAAGTGCGCGCGCGGCGCGAGTTCCGCGAGCGGCTGCGCGACGCGAACTTCGAGCGCGACTTCATGCTGTGCTATCAGCCGATCGTCTCGTCCTCGACGATGCGCGTCGTCGGCGCGGAAGCGCTGGTGCGCTGGCGCCACCCGTCGCGCGGCTGGCTCACGCCGCGCACGTTCCTCGATTTTCGCGGCGGCGCGATGGCGTCGTCCGCGCTCGACGTCAAGGTGATCCGCGCGATCGCCGACATGCTGCGCACGCCCAACGACCGGCTCGAGGCGCGCATCCACATCAACATCTCCAACGCCAACTCGGTGGTGTGGGCCGAGCTCGAAGCGATGATCCGCGACGTCGAAGATGCGGCGGACCGGCTCGCGCTCGAAGTGCGCGAAGCCACGATGCTCGCCGACACCGAAGCCGGCGGCTCGTTCGTGCGCCACGCGCGCCGGCTCGGCGTTCCCGTCGGCCTCGACGGCTTCGGCGCCGCGCCCACCTCGCTCGCCGCGATGGCCTCGCTGCCGCTGGACTTCATCAAGGTGGACCGCCGCGTCACCAACCCGACGTCCGAAGAGGGCCAGTGGAAGCGGTTGGCGCGCGCCGCGATCGGCGTCGCGCAGACGCTTCAGATCCGCACCATCGCCGACGGCGTCGAAGAGCGCGAGCAGGCGAAGTGGCTCGTGGCCAACGGCGTCGAGCAGCTCCAGGGCTACCTCATCGCCCAGCCGATGACGGCGCCCGACTTTGCCGACTGGCTCCGCTCGAGCCGTACCGGCGTCCGCGATCCTTGGTAGCGCGCTCTTAAAAATTTCCGTTTTCGGACTTGGGCGCAGCCCAGGGAGGACTTTGGGCCTCGTTCAGAGGCCCAAAGTCTCTGTTAAGTCTAGGCCAGTTTCCTCTTTGGCATAGGGCGCTCGCCTGGTTTTCGGGTACCTTCGCTGCGAAGTCGAAAGAGGAAGGAGCCTGACGACGACGTGGAGCGAGCCATGATCCGTGAAGCGATCGCTTTGAGCGAGCCGCAGTTCACCGTGCGCGAAGACCGTGCGTCGGGGGCGCTCGGCTATGCCGCCGACGTCTTCGCCGCGATCGCCGGCGCCGACCGCTACGTCCTGCGCACGTTCGTCGACGGCGCGCCTGCCGAACGCGATTGCGCGGAAGCCGATCGCGACTTCGCCGTGCTGCTGCGCGACCTGCAGCTGCGTGACGAAGCGCTGCCGGCGCTCGTCGTTCGCAGCCGCAGCGGCGGCGCGATGTTTCTCGTGTTCGGCCGCCACGGCGGTCCGCTCGCGGTGATCCGGCTGCACGTCGACGGGACGCGCGGGTTCCGCCCGGCGCAGATCGCGGAGACGCGCCGCTTTCTCGACGAGCACGGCGCCGCGATCACCCACTGGATCGTCGACGGCGCCGCGCCCGGCTGGCGGCGCAGCAGCGCCCCCGTGATGTTCGTGATCGACGCGCAGCTCCGCCCGGTGCTCGCGGAGGAGCCCGCCGTCGACGACTCGCCGCTGCACGCGCTCTATCGCCCGCAGGACGGCCACACACCGCCGCTGCTCGCGGAGACGCTGGCGCACCTCGTGCACGAGCTCGAAAGCGCGCCGCCCGGCGCGGCCGTCACCCGCGCGCTGCCGTTCGCGTTCGTCCGCTTGGCGCGGCTCGCCGGCGGATCGGCCCCGTTCTACCTCGTCGCCGTCGAACCGGCGCGCCGCCGCGCTACGATCCTGCGCGCGATGACGCGCTACGGGCTCAGCCGCCGCGAAGGCCAGGTCTTGAGCGAAGTGCTGCGCGGCTCGTCCAGCACCGAGATCGGCGAGTCCCTCTCGATCTCGAGCTCGACCGCGACGTTCCACCTCAAGCAGCTCTTGCGGAAGACCGGCTCGCGCAACCGCACCGAGCTGACCGCCCGCGTCTTAGGTTGGGAAGAGGGCACGTAACCGGCGCCTGGTCTACGCAAGGCTGAGGTTGTCCACGCGGCCGGCGAGGCGCCAGGCCGCGAAGACGAAGAGAAGCGCGGATTCGGCGAGCGCGGTGAGCGTGGCGGCGATCGTGCCGGCGGCGAACGGCGCGCGGGAAACCACGACGGCCGCGACGATGCCCGCCGCGACGGCGGGGACGATCAGCACGAACGCCAGCCACACGCGCAGCACCACGCCTGGGCCGCGCTGATCGAGCGCGTTGGGCAGCATCGCGAAGACCGCGAGCCCGACGGCGCGCGTCAGCGCGAGCAAACCGAGGACCGTGACGAACACCGCGAACGGAATGCGCGCTTCACGGCCGACCGCGACGTAGCCGGTGACGGCGAGCGCGACGACCCCCGCGTCGCGCCAGAACCCGCCGAACGTCCACGCCGCGAGACGCGCGGCCAGCGGGACGTCGCCGAGCCAGAACAGCGGCATCCGCAGCACGGGCGCCAGGCGAACTCCCATCGTCGACGCGATCGTGATGTAGATGAAGGGCACGGTGCCGAACAGGATGCCGAGTACCCGGTCGGCGTAGCCGGTGCGCGCCGCTGCGGCGAGTCCCGCACCGGCCGCGAGCGCCAACGCCGCGACCAGCGCCGCGAGCGGCGGCGAGACGCGGCGGCCGAACATCACCGCATCGATCCAGACGAACGCGAGCGCTCCGCGCAGGCGCGTGCTTGCGGTGCTCCGCACGTTCTTGGCGCGCTCTGCCGCTTGAGCCGCGGTGCGCGCGCCGCGCCGTGACCGCACGCGTTCGCGCCAGTCGAGGTTCGCGAGCGAAAGCGTGTAGAGCTCGGGATACGCGTCGCGCGCGGCCACCGCGAACGCGGCCGTCGCGCATGCCGCGATCGCCAGCGGCAGCGCGACGGCGCGCATGTCGCCGGCCGCGAGCGCGAGCAGCAGCCGGCCGGGATGGACTGCGGGCACGTGCCGCAGCAGCGCGGCGAATTCCGCGAGCCGTGCGATGCGCAGCGCATCCGCGATCAGCGGCAGCGCGGCCGCGAACGCGATCGTCCAGCCGGCTAGGATGAGCGCCGTGCGGGTGACGCCGCGCGCCAGCGCGCGCGGAAGCGCGACGCTCGCGATCGCGGCGCCGGCCGCGGCGAAGAAGATCAGCTGCGCAACGAGCGCGGCCGGTGTCGAACCGGACGGCAGTCCGAACACGATGAGGTACGCGAACCGCGTGATCCCCTGCGCGAGCGCGGTGCAGACGGTGCGCAACTCGAGGTATGCCGCGACGGTGACCGGAGCGATGTCCGCGCGCATCAGCAGCAGCGCTTCGGCGCGCGACGAGAACACGCCGAGCCACCGTGCCGTTCCAGTTGCGAGCACGATGCCGAACGCGATCGCGAGCCCGCACACCCAGAGGTCCGCGAACTCGGCCGCGAACGGTGTGCCGCCGCTCGGCAGCGCTGTGATCGTGACGGCGCCGTTGTGTGCCGTGGAATGCCGACTCCACGGCCCCGTCTTCGCCACGGCGAAACCGACGATCGCGACGGCGTACACCGCCCACATCAACGCGCGGGCCGGCCGGCGGCGCAGCGTGCGCAGCGAATTGATCAGCGCGCGGCGGTCGCCGTACGAGAGGGCGACCAGCGCGTTCACGTGGACCGCTGCGTGACGTCGAGGAAGACGTCTTCGATCGAGCCGTCGCCGCGGCGCGCGCGCAGCTCGTCGATCGTCCCGCTCGCGACGAGCCGGCCGCGGTCGAGCACCAGCATCCGGTCGCACATCGCGGCGGCGTTCTCGATCATGTGCGTGCTCACCAGGATGGCGTGTCCGGCCTCACGGAGGTCCGCGAGGATGGCGCGCAGCTCGCGCTGGCCCAGCGGATCGAGTCCGATCATCGGCTCGTCGAGCAGCAGCACCGGCGATTCGCCGAGCACCGTCGCGGCGAGCAGCGTTTTCTGGCGCATTCCTTTCGACATCGCGCTGCCCAGCGTGTCGCGTTCGGCCGTCATCGCGAGCCGCGCGAGCAGCGCGTCGCCGCGCGCTTCCCAGCCCGCGGGCTGCTTCGTGAGTGCCGCGACGAACGCGAGATGCTCGGCGACGGTCAGCAGCGGATAGACTTCCGGCGTCTCGGGGATCAGCGCAATGGTGCGGCCGCGCTGCGCGCCGAGCACCGCACCTTCGAACGCGATCGTGCCGGCATCCGGGCGCACGAGGCCGGACAGGCACAGGAACGTCGTCGATTTGCCCGCGCCATTGGGACCGACCACCGCGACGATCTCGCCACGTGCGACCTCGAACGACAGATCGTCGACGGCGAGCTTGCCGTCGAAGCGTTTCGCCAGCCCGCGAACGCTCAGGCTCAGACGACGGCCTCGTCGGTTGCGCGGTCGCGGAACTGTTTCCAATACAGTTGGGCGTATGCGCCGTTGCGCGCGAGCAGCTCGGCGTGCGTGCCGCTCTCGACGATGCGGCCGTGCTCGACGACGAAGATGACGTCGGCGTCGAGAATCGTGGAGAGGCGGTGCGCGATCACCAGGCTCGTGCGGCCCTCCATCAGCGGCACGAGCGCGGCTTGGATCGCCGCCTCGTTGCCGGAGTCGAGCGCGCTGGTGGCTTCGTCGAGGATGAGGATGCGCGGGTTCTTGAGCAGCACGCGCGCGATCGCGAGCCGCTGGCGCTCGCCGCCGGACAGCTTGTGGCCGCGCTCGCCGACGATCGTGTCGTAGCCGTCGGGGAGCGACGCGATGAAGTCGTGAATGTTCGCGGCGCGCGCGGCGGCGATCAGCTGCTCGTCGCTCGCGTCCTCGCGCGCGTACAGCAGATTCGCCTTGATCGTGTCGTGGAAGAGGTACGTCTCCTGGGTGACGATCCCGACGTTCTCGCGCAGCGACGCGAGCGTGACGTCGCGGATGTCGTGCCCGTCGACGCGAATCGCCCCCGACTGCGGGTCGTAGAAGCGCGGCACGAGCTGCGTGATCGTCGTCTTGCCTGCCCCCGACGGTCCGACGAACGCCGCCATGCGGCCCGGCGGGATGCGGAACGACACGCCGTCGAGCGCGGTGCGCTCCGGCGTGTACGCGAACTTCACGTCGTCGAAGACGATCTCGCCGCGGAACGCCTGCCCTGCGCTCGTCGCGTCGGTTTTCACCGTGCCTTCGGCCGTCTTGACGGTGCCTTCGGGTTCCATGTCGAGGTATTCGAAGACGCGCTCGAACACCGCGAATGCCGAGACGATCTGGACCTGCACGCCGGCAAGCGCCGACGCGGGCCCGTAGAGCCGGCCCAGGTACATCACGAACGTCACGATCGTGCCGATGGTGACCGCATGCGAGATGGCGAGATAGCTTCCGACGAGCCAGACGATCGCCGGCCCGACGATCACCATCGCGGTGATCGCGGCGATGAACCAGCGGCCGACCATGGCGAGCCGGATCTCGAGCCCCATCAGCTCCGTGCCGGCCTTGTAGAAACGCGTGCGCTCGAACAGCTCGCGCACGAACGTCTTGATCAGCGTGATCCCGCTGATCGAGAGCGTCTCCTGCGTGATCGACTCGATCTGGTCGCGCTTCTCGCGCGTGAGCTTGCGGATGTCGTACATCTTGCGCCCGACCGGCGAGAGCGGCAGGATCATCAGCGGCACGATCGCGAGCGCGACGAGCGCGAGCCGCCAGTCGAGGATGAAGACCGTCACGACGGTCGTCAGCATCGTGAACACGTTGGTGACGATGGTCACCAGCGTGCCGGTGACGACGTTGTCGATGTTGTCGACGTCGCTCGACACGCGGTTCATGATCTCGCCGGTCTTCGTCCCCGTGAAGAACGACAGCGGCATCTTGTGCAAGTGCGCGACGAGGCTCGTGCGAATGTCGCGCATGATCCCCTCGCCCACGAGCGAGTTGAGATAGCCCTGGTAGACGCCGAGCAGTCCCGCCACGACCGCGGTCGCGACCATGCCGCCGACGTCGAGCCAGACGCCGTGCGCATCACGGGCGGGAATCGCGCCGTCGATGAGCCACTTGGTGAACAGCGGCGGCATCAGCCCGAGCAGCGAGATCAAGAAGATGCAGACCAGGACGAGCGCCTGCTGCCCGAGGTACGGGCGGAAGAACGCCATGATGCGGCGCACGTCGACCCGCTTCGTCACCTTCGGACGATCCGGGCTGAACGTGCTGGACCACATCAAATGCACCGGGGGGCCGCCGCCTAACATCAGTTCATAGAACCCATTCCGAGCGCCGAGGTTCCCTCAGCGCTTGCCGTTGCGGATTCCGGACAGCTCGCGGAAGAGCTTCTGTTCTTTGTCGGTGAGGTTCGTCGGGAGCTGGCCGATCAGGCGCACGTACTCGTCGCCGTAGCCGCCGTCTTTGAGTTTGGGCATGCCCTTGCCCGACAGGCGCAGCATCTTGTTGTTCTGCGTGCCCGCCGGGATCGTCATCGTGACGTCGCCGGTCATCGTCGGCACGCGCACCTCGCCGCCGAGGATCAGTTCGTAGATGCTGACCGGGAGGTCGAGGTAGAGATCGTCGCCTTTGCGCTCGTACTGGCCGTCGCCGTTGAGGTGCACGACCAGATAGAGATCGCCGCGCGGTCCGCCGCCCGGTCCTGTCGCGCCCTGGCTCGCGAGCCGGATGCGCTGGCCGTCGCGCACACCGCGGGGGATCGTCACGTCGAAACGCTTCGTCTCGCGCACGCGCCCGGTGCCGTGGCACTGCGTGCAGATCTTGCTGCGATCGGTCCCGCTGCCGTGGCAGCGCGGGCACAGATCTTCGACCTGCAAGGCGACGGATTTCTTGCCGCCCTCGAACGCCTCGTGCAGCGTGAGCTCGATGGTGGATTCCAAATCCTCACCTCGCTGCTGTGACGCGCTGAATCCCGACGGACCGGCCGCGCGCTGGCGGCCGATCCCCGAGAAGAACATGTCGAAGAAGTCCGAGAACCCGCTCCCGCCGGCACCCGGACCGCCGCCCGCGTTGCCGAAGCCGCTGCTGCTGTTGCCGAAGCCGGAAAACCCGCCGAAGTCGGCGGTTTGCGCCTGGCGGTACGACCGCTGCTGATCGGCCTCGCGCGCGGCGCGCTGCCAATCCGAGCCCAGGACGTCGTACTTCTTGCGCTTCTCGGGATCGCCGAGAACCTCGTACGCCTCCTGGATGTCCTTGAACTTCTCCTCGGCCGCGCGCTGGTTGTCCGGGTTCTGGTCCGGATGCCATTTGCGCGCGAGCTTGCGGTACGCGCTCTTGATGTCTTTCTCGGGCGCATTTTTCGGCACGCCGAGAATCGCGTAATAGTCCTTGTAGTTCACGCTGTCTTGGCGACGACGACTTGCGCGGGACGCAGCACCTCGTCGCCCATCGTGTACGCCTTGTGGGCTTCGTCGAGGACGGTGTCCTCGGCGATACCGTCCGGCGGCGGCTGCGTCGCGATCGCTTCGGCGAGCCGCGGATCGAACGGCAGGCCCTTGAGCGATACGGCTTTCACGCCTTCGCCGGCGAGCGCCGACTCGAACATGCGCAGCGTCGCCTGCAGCCCGCCGCGCAGGCCGTCGGAGTCTTCGAACGCGATCGCGCGCTCGAGGTTGTCGAGCACCGGCAGCATCTTCGTAAGCACGGACTTGCGGCCGTGCAGCGCGATGTCGCCGAGCTGACGCTCGATGCGCTTCTTGTAGTTCTCGAAATCCGCCATCGCGTAGAGGAACTTGTTGTAGTTCTCCTCCGCTTGCGCGCGTGCCGCGGCGAGCTCGGCGGCGAGGGGGCTGTCCGCTCCCTCGCCGTTCTGCTCCGTCGCCGCCGCCGCGCCGTTCTCGGCAGGCTCGTCGGTGTCACCCGAAGCCTGCCGAAGGGTCGTCGCGGTGTCCTCGTTCACGGTCGCGTTACTTCGCTTCCTTGAACTCGGCGTCGATCACGTCTTCGTTCGGCGCGCTCGCGCCGTTCGCCGACGTACCGTCGTGCTGCGCGCCCGCCGCGCCCTCGGCGGCGCCGTTGGCGCCTCCGCCGTCGGCCGACGCACCCGTCGACTTGTACAGCGTCTCGGCCATCTTGTACGACGCCTGCTGCAGCTTTTCGGTCGCCGCCTTGATCTCTTCGGCGCTGCCGTTCTCGCTGATCTTCTTGAGCTCGGTCAGCGCCGTCTCGACGTCGCCGCGCACGCCCGCCTCGGCCTTGTCGCCGACTTCCTTGAGCGACTTCTCCGTGGAGTAGATCAGCGACGACGCGGTGTTGCGGATCTCGGCCTCTTCCTTCTTGGCCTTGTCCGCGGCCGCGAACGCTTCCGCGTCGCGCACCATGCGATCGACCTCGTCCTTGTTGAGGTTGGTCGACGCCGTGATCTGAATCTGCTGCTCCTTGCCGGTGCCCAGATCTTTGGCCGAGACGTTCACGATGCCGTTGGCGTCGATGTTGAACGTGACTTCGATCTGCGGCACGCCGCGCGGCGCAGCCGGGATGCCCTCGAGCCGGAAGCGCCCGAGCTCCTTGTTGTCGTTGGCCATTTCGCGCTCGCCTTGGAGAATGCGGATGTCCACCGACGTCTGACCGTCTTCGGCCGTCGTGAAGACTTGCGTCTTGCGCGTCGGAATCGTCGTGTTGCGGTCGATCAGCTTCGTGTTCACGCCGCCGAGCGTCTCGAGTCCGAGCGACAGCGGGGTGACGTCGAGCAGCACGACGTCGCGGACCTCACCGGCGAGCACGCCGGCTTGGATCGCCGCGCCGATCGCGACCACTTCGTCGGGGTTGACCGACTGGTTGAGCTCTTTGCCCGTGAGCTTCTTGACGAGCTCCTGGATGACGGGCATGCGCGTCGAGCCGCCGACCATGACGACTTCGTCGATCTTGCTCACGTCGAGCTTGGCGTCGGCCAGCGCGTTCTTGAACGGCTGCACGCAGCGGTCGGTGAGATCTTGCGTGAGCTCTTCGAACTTGGCGCGCGTGAGCGTCATGTCGAGATGCTTGGGACCGTTCTGGTCCGCGGTGATGAACGGCAAGTTGATCGGCGTCTGGACCGTGCCCGACAGCTCGATCTTCGCTTTCTCCGCCGCTTCGGTGAGACGCTGGAGCGCCTGGCGGTCGCCGGACAGATCGATGCCTTGCTCCTTGCGGAACTCGCTCACCAGATAGTCGCGGATGCGCGCGTCGTAGTCGTCGCCGCCCAGGTGCGTGTCGCCGTTGGTCGACTTGACTTCGAAGACGCCGTCGCCGACCTCGAGGATCGACACGTCGAACGTGCCGCCGCCGAGATCCCACACGAGGATCGTCTCGTTGCCCTTCTTGTCGAGGCCGTACGCGAGCGCTGCCGCGGTCGGCTCGTTGATGATGCGCAGGACTTCGAGCCCCGCGATCTTGCCGGCGTCTTTGGTCGCCTGGCGCTGCGCGTCGTTGAAGTACGCCGGCACGGTGACCACCGCTTTGGTGACCCGCTCGCCGAGATACGACGACGCGTCGTTGACCAGCTTCTGAAGGATCATGGAGCTGATCTCTTGCGGCGTGTAGTCCTTGCCGTCGATCTTGACCTTATGGTCCGTCCCCATCTGCCGCTTGATCGAACTGATCGTGCGGTCCGGGTTGGTGACGGCCTGGCGCTTCGCCAGCTGGCCGACGAGCCGCTCGCCGGTCTTGGTGAATGCCACGACCGAAGGAGTCGTTCGCGATCCTTCGGAGTTGGCGATGACGGTGGGACTCTGCCCCTCCATCACGGCGACGACGGAGTTCGTCGTGCCGAGGTCGATCCCGACCACTTTAGCCATAGAAAAGAGTTCTCGCTTTCCGAGCCGCGTGGACCAGCCGTCACGGGGTCGCTCTCGCGAACCCGGCTCGGGCCTTGCCGCTTACCGCCGCTCAAGGGTTGTGAGCCTGGACGCCGCCCGCGGCGACGCACCGCCTATCATACGTCGTTTCGGCGGTTCTGTTCCAGTCTATTCAGTGTGACATCTTTTCTGGCACGTTGGTTGCAGAAACGAAAGAAAGAGGGCGCCGGTCTCGACGCCCTCTGGTTTCGGTTCGAAAAACCGTCTGCGGCCGCTACGGACTCTGCTGCTGGTTGCGGAGGTACTGTTCGACCGGCTGCTCGCCGAGAGTTGCCTGGACGTTCTTCTTGACGCCTTGCGACCAGACGCGCAGGCTCACTTGGGCGCCCGGCTTCATGCCGCTCACCGCCGCCGTGAAGTCGCTCGACGAGTTGACGGGCTTGCCGTTGATCGACTGAATGACGTCGCCGGGTTGGATGCCCGCCTGATCGGCTGCGGTTCCGGGGACCACCGTGCCGACGGCGACGCCGCCTTGGTCGTGGTAGCCCCCAAGCTGCGTGCGGACGTTGTTCGTGATGTTGACGGGCGCGACGCCGAGGAAGCCCTTACCGGTGCCGGTACCGGCCGCGTCGATCGTCTTGCCCTGGCTCTTCGCGAGGACTTGCGCATTCTGCACGACGGTCTGGGCCGGGATCGCGAAGCCGATGCCCTGCGCGTAGCCCGGGCTGGCCGTCGACTGGTTCACGCCGATGACGCGGCCGTCGTAGTCGACGAGCGGGCCGCCCGAGTTACCGGGGTTGATGGGCGCCGAGGTCTGGAGCATGCCGCGGAAGAGGTGCAGCTGCTGGTCTTCGCCCTGGATCGGCTCGTCGCGGTTGAAGCCGGAGACGACGCCGACCGAGACCGAACGCTGGAGCGCGAACGGCTCGCCGATAGCGATCGCCCACTGACCGGCTTGAACCTTCGAGCTGTCGGCGAACTCCACGGGCGGCGGCAGCTTCGCGTAGCCGTCGACCTTGACCAGCGCCAGATCGGCCGCCGGGTTTGACGAGAAGAGACGGCCCGTCTGGCGGTCGCCGTTGGCGAACACGACCGTGATCTTGCTGGTGCCGCGCGGGACGACGTGCGCGTTGGTGACGATCAGGCCGTCGCGCGAGTAGACGAAGCCCGAGCCGGACGCGCGCTCTTGGACGCGCTGGCGCTGGACGGGCCCGCCGCCGCCGAAGAACTGCGACATCGGGTCGGTCGGCACGAGCTGCGTGCCGTTGACGATGACTTGGAGCGCGACCACCGACGGTTCGACGCGCTTGACGGCGTTGATGATCCGGTCCTGATCGGTCGTGCCCGCCGTGGCGAGCAGGGGGGCCGCGTTGACCGCGGGCGGGGTGTTGCCGGGGCCGGCGACGCCCGCGAAATGGGTGCTCGCGTAGAGCATCATCGAGAAGCTTCCGATGATCGCGCCGATGAGCCCCACGACGGCCATGCCGAAGATGCTGGTACGAGACTTCACGTTGGAGTGTGCTCCTGGGAGGTTTGGATGGGCCGCATTACCACGCCGCGTCGCCCATGGTCGCGTCCCAGTCGGTATTTTCCCGGAGTTTTAACCTCTACCCGTCGCCTGGTCGTCGACGATGCGCCCGTCGCGCACCCGGATGATGCGCTTGGCGTGGCTCGCGACGTCCTCGTCGTGGGTGACCATGATGATGGTGCGGCCGCCCTCGTTGAGCTGGTGGAAGAGGGCCATGATCTCCTCGCTGGTCTGCGAGTCGAGATTCCCGGTCGGCTCGTCGGCGAGCACGACCGCCGGGTCGTTCACGAGCGCGCGCGCGATCGCGACCCGCTGCTGCTGGCCGCCGGAAAGCTCGCTGGGCTTGTGGTCCATCCGGTCGCCCAGCCCCACCTCGCGGAGCTGCTGGGCCGCCAGGCCGTTGCGTGCCCTTGTCCCGACCCCCGCGTAGAACAGCGGCAGCGCGACGTTCTTCATCGCGCTCGTTCGCGGCAGCAGGTTGAAGCCTTGGAACACGAAGCCTAGCTTCTTGAGCCTGATCAGCGCGAGCGCGTCGTCGCCGAGCGTCGACACGTCGGTGCCGTCGAGCAGGTAGTGGCCCTGCGTCGGCCGGTCCAGACATCCGAGCAGGTTCATCAGCGTCGACTTGCCGGACCCCGACGGTCCCATGATCGCGACGTACTCGCCGCGCCTGATCGTGAACGTCACGCCGCGCAGCGCTTCGACCTTCACGTCGCCCAGCTCGTACGTCTTCGTCACGTCGCGCACGTCGATCGCGGCTTGCATGCTATTCATAACGGAGCGCCTCGATGGGATCGAGCGTCGCGGCGCGCCACGCGGGGTAGGTGCCGAACGCCAGCGTCACCAGCGTCGCGAAGCCGGTTGCGATGACGATGCTGCGCAGCCACGGGATCGGCGCCGTGATGCCGGACAGCTTCACGATGAAGAGGCCGTTGATCGTCCCGCCGATCGCCAAGCCCAGCACCATGCCGACCAGACAGCCGAAGACCGACAGCGCGAGCGCCTCGATGAAGAATTGCAGCAGCACTTGGAAGCGCGTCGCGCCGATCGCCTTGCGCAGGCCGATCTCGCGCGTGCGCTCCGCGACGCTGACGAGCATGATGTTCAAGATGCCGATCCCGGCGACGAGCAGCGACACCGCGCCGATGAGCGCGACGACGAACGTGATCACGCCGAAGACGCCGTCGATGCCCTTGGCGAGCGCCTTGCGGTCGAACGTCTGGTACTCCACGCGCCCGCCTTTGAGCTTGGAGAGCCACGCCTGCATGTCGGCTTCGGTTCGGGTCACTTGGGACGCATCGGCCATCAGCACGCGCGCGAAGACGATCTGGCGCCCGCGCGCGTACTCGCGTTCGTAGGTGGTGTACGGGACGGAGAGGTCGACGACTTGCGGTCCCGGGATGATGCCCTCGGCCGACTTGCCGAGGATGCCGACGATCGTGTACCGGTGCTCGCCGACGCGGATCGACTCGCCCGTCGCGTCGCCGGTGATGCCCAGCTTGTCGGCGGCTTTATCGCTGACGACCACGACGTGCCGCGCGAGCTGGATGTCGTCCGGCACCAGCTTGCGGCCGTACTTGATGGGCGTCGTCGGCGCGAAGCGCTCTTCGGTGCCGGCGCCGAGCGAGATTCGCTGCGTCTTGTGGCCGTACCGCGCGCGCAAGGTCTGGCCGCCGCCCGGGATCGCGGCAATGACGTTGGGCACCTCGTCCTGGGCGCGCTGCAGGTCGGAAAGCTTGATCGCCGCCCGCGTGAAGTCGGTCTGCTGCTGGTTCGGCGCGACGTAGAACGTGTTGTCGTTGATGATGCTGAGCACGCCCGTGATCGCGCCCGACATGCCGACGCCGAGCACCTGGATGGAGATCACGGCCATCACGCCGATGATCAGCCCGATCGCCGTGAGCAGCGTGCGCGTGCGGTTCGCCGCCAGCACCGCGATCGCTTCGGCCCAGTACTGCGAGAGTCTCATGGTGTCACGTGCCTTACGCTCATGATCGGAGCGCCGCGATCGGGTCGAGCCGCGCGGCCCGAATCGCCGGGTACGTGCCGAAGACGCAGCCGACCAGCGTCGAGAAGCCGACGGCGACCGACACGATCAGCAGGTACGGGATCGGCGCCGGCCCGACGAGGTTTTCGATGGACGTGTAGGCGAGCACGGTGGCGACGAAGCCGATCAGCGTCCCGACGCCGCCGCCCATGAACGAGAGCAAGATGGCTTCGAGCAGAAACTGCAGCAGCACGTCGCCGCGCTTCGCGCCGATCGCTTTGCGCAAGCCGATCTCGCGCGTGCGCTCCGTGACCGAGACGAGCATGATGTTCATGATGCCGATGCCCGCGACGACGAGCGCGACGCTGCCGATTCCGGTGAGACCGATTGCGACGATGCCCAGCACTTGGTTGAAGCCTTGCAGCTGCGCGGTCGTGTCTTGCGTGGCGTACTGGGCGCGTGGGCCGTGCAGTCGCTGCAGCTCGGCGTCGATGGCGTCGGATACGCGGCTCACGGGAACGCCCGGCGCCGCATAGACCGTCAAGCTGTCGATCTGGCCCGGCGCGATCGCGTGGAACATGGTATACGGGATGATCGCGAACTCGCTCGAACCGGCATTGTTGAACAGCGCGCCCTTGATCTCGTTGTACACGCCGATGATCGTGCAGCGCGTCGGTCCGAGGTCGAGCACCTGGCCCGTGGGCGGCGTGTCCTTGAACAGCTTCGTGGCGAGGTCGGCGGTGAGCAAGCACACGTGCGCGCCGGACGTGACGTCGTCGTCGGTGAGGGCGCGGCCTTCGCGCAGCGTGAGGCTCACTTGCGACTTCGGGCTTGCGGACACCACGAACGTCGTCGTCTTCTTGCCGTTCCACCGCAGCGTGTAGCCGCGCGCGTACGACGGTTCGATGTACGACAGCAGCGGCCCGAGATCGCTCGCGATGGTGCGCACGTCGCGGTACTGGATCGCGGCGGCTTTCGGATCGTCCTGATTCGGATCGACGCCGATCGTGATCCCCGGGTCGCCGAACGAGTTCAGCGTTCCCGTGATTCCGCCGGACGCGGCGCGGCTGATCCCCAGCACGGCGATGATGGACGACGTGCCGATGATCATGCCGAGCATCGTCAGCAGCGACCGGGTGCGGTTGCGCCAGATCGCCGTGAACGCTTCGCCGAGGTAGGCGAGAAGTCGGGTCACGGGCTCGGTGACGGGCTCGCGGACGGCAGCATGGTCGGCGTGACGCGGATCCCTTCGACGATGCCGACGTTGCGCTCGCCGATCACCACGTCGCCCGGCGCGAGGCCGCGCGTGACGATCGCTTGCGACTCGTTGCTCGAGCCCAGCGTCACGGGGCGTTTCACGGTCTTGCCGCCGCTGACGAGCAGCACGTACGGCTTGTTGTTGGCGTCGCGCCGGATCGCGTCCGCGGTCACCGCGAGCACGCGCGGGCGGTCTTGCGTGACGATGTCGACGTCGACCGTCATCCCGTCGCGCAGGAACGGCACGGTGCGGTCGAGCGCGACCGTCGTGATGACCTGGCGCGCCGTGTTCGACGGATCGTCGCTCTTCTGCGCGACGGCGCCGATCGCCGCGACGTGCCCGGCGAGCTTCGTCGTGCCGAGGTCTTCACCCGACACGATTGCGGGCTGGCCGGTGCGCACGCTGGCGATGTCCTGCTCGTCGACGCGGGTGCGCACGATGAACCCGGAGTCGCCGGACAGCGTGACGATCGGCTGTCCCGCCGTCACCGTGTCGCCGGGTTGCAGCGGGCGCAGCGTGTCGGCGGTCTCCGTGGCGATGGTCTGCACGATGCCGGCGAACGGCGCCGTGATGCGCAACCGCGCGACTTGATCGGCGGCGTAGCGCCAGTCCGCGTAGCGCTGCGCGGTGTCGGCTTGCGCCGCCTGCACGTCGCCGCTCTTGTCCTGCCCGGCGTTCGCGCGCGCCGCCGCGAGCGCCGCTTGCGCTTGGGTCACCGCGTCGCGGTCGGCTTGCACGCGCTCGGACAGCACGGGGTTCTGCCGCGCGATCTGCGCGTACGTCTCGTTGCGGTCGCGGGTGGCCTGCGAAAACGCGACGCGCGCTTGGTCCAGCTTCGCGACGGACTGGTCGAGCGTGTCCTTCGAGATCGCCTTTTGCGCGTACAGGTCCCGGTTGGCGGTGGCGATGCGATCGGCTTCGCGCAGGTCCGTTTGCCGCTGCGCGACGTTCGCGTCGGCGGCGGCGCGCTGCTGCGACGCCGACGTGCCGCCGTAGCCGAGCCCCGACTGCGCGCCCGCGCGCTGGTCCTGGATCGCCTGGTTGAGGTTGAAGCGCGCCTGCTCGAGCGCCGCCTGCGCCTGCACGATGCTCGACCGGTTCTGCGTCGGGAGCACCGCGTTGGTCGACGCGGCGGTGCGGGCGCGGCCCGCCGACGCGAGGTACGCCTCGTGCGCGGTCTGCTCGGCGTTGACGAGCTGCGGGTTCGAGATCGTCGCGAGCAGCTGGCCGCCGCTGACGCGCTGGCCGGGGCGCACGTAGATCTGCGCGATGTTGCCGGCCACCATGCGCCGTGAGCGTTTGGGTCAGCGGGCGCTGCACCACGCCGGTCTCGGGCAGCTTCATCTGATAGTGCGTGTACGCGACTTTCACGACGCGCGCCGTGACGGCGTCGTTGTGCGGCCGGGCCGCGAACGCGCCCAGGCCGATGATCGCCACGAGCACGACGAGCATGATGATGACGTTGCGACGACGGTTCGAGCGCGGCTGCGCGACCGTCTGCGTGGTCGTGGTGCTGGCGTAGTTCACGGGGCCCCCGGTTCGACGACGGCGAGCGGGTCGGCGACGCCGACCGAAGCGCGCAGGCGGGCGAGCGCGTCGAGATAGCTGACGCGCGCGGCGACGAGGTCGTTCGCGGCCGAGAGCGCGCTCTGCTCTGCGGCGGTGGCGTCGGTGAGCGAGATCAAGCCGTTGCGGTATTGGAGCTGCGCGATGCGCGCGGACTCGGCGCCGAGCCGCTGCGCTTCGCGCTGGGTCGCGAGGTTCGCGTACGCGGTCTGCACGGCGCGCAGCGCCTGGCGCACGTCGGTCGCGACGCCGGACTCGACGGATGCGAGCGTGCCTTCCGCGGCCGTCGAGCTGCGCGCGCGCGGCGCGGTGCGCGGCGCGGCGCGCGCCGTACTCGATGAACGGCACGGTGAGCGTCTCGGTGGCGCCGATCTGCCAGAACCCCGGCCGCGCCGGCGTTTGTCCGGGGATGCCGGCGAACTGCGTCTGGCCGGGCGTCTCGTTGTTGCCGAACGCGCCGGTGAGCGTGAGCTGCGGGCGGCGATCGGATTCGATCGCCGCGTCGGCGAGCCGGGCGACGGCGATCTGCGCGCGCGCGCTCGCGACGTCGGCGCGCGCGCCCAGCGCGGCGGCGACCAGCGCGTCGACCGGCGTCTGCGGCAGCGCCGGCTCGGGCAGCACCGCGGGCAGCGCGAACGGCGTGTCGGGCGGCGCGCCGATCCGCTGCGCGAGCGACTCGACGCGCGTTGAGCGCGTTGGCGCGCGCGGAGGTGAGGTTCGCGTCGCTGCGCAGCGTGTTGACCTGCGCGCGCAGCACGTCGACGCCGGCCGCGCGGCCGACGCGCTCCTGCGCGCGCGCGACGTCGAGCAACTGCTGCTGGTACGCGCGGTCGCCCTGCGCGAGCACGACCGCTTCGCGCTGCTGCACCGCGTTGTAGAACGCCGCGGTGACGTCGCTCGCGAGCTGCTGCTCGCGCGCGGCGCAGGTCTTCGCGCGAACCCTCCACCTGGCGCTTCGCCTCCTGCGCCTGGATCTGCGCCAGCGAACCGTTGTAGAGGTTGAACGTCGTGCCGATCTGGGCGGTGTTCTGCGAGAAGATCTGCGCTTGCGAAAGCCCGAACTGCTGAGAACGAGCCGCCGTTGTTGCCGTTGGTCTTCGCGACCTGGTTCTGCAGCGTGCCGGCGAGCGTCGGAAACTCGGCCGCGTGGTTGCGCGCGAACGTCGACTCGTTCTGCGCCAGCGTCGCGCGCCGGTTCAGCACGGTGGGATCGTGGTCGAGCGCGTAGTGCACCGCCGCGCGCAGATCGAGCGGCGCCGGCGCGGCGTGCGCGGCCCCAGGCGCGGCGAAGAGGGCGCACGCGGCGACCGCGGCGCCCCAGGCGAAGACGCGCACGATCAGCCGTTCGCGCGCGCGCCGAAGGCCGCGAAGCAGGCCGTCAGCAGCAGCATGATGATCGCGGTCGCCCACGCGGCGCCGCGCGGGATCCGCCCGACGCGCGTCATCCCCAGCGCGAGCAGCGCGGTGGCCCAGAGCGTAGAAGACGTTCAGCGCGCCGAGGAAACCGGCCAGCGCGCCCTTGGCGCCGGGCGCGAGCAGCGCGAGGCTGGGCAGCGCGGCTCTGCACGGACGTCGTCGTCTCGAACGAGCTCGCGCCGCGGATCATCACGATGAGCCCGAGCACGAGCGAGCCCAGGCCCGCGCCGACCACCGCGACGGTGATGCTCAGCGCGAAGATATTTCTTGAACGTGCCGTCGCCGCGCGTCGCCGCGTTGGCGATCAGCATGATGAGCGCCTTGGATCAGCCCGACGATCAGGATCGCCGACCGGGACGAAGATCCACGAGAGCTTCGCGAAGATCTTGCGAGACGCTCATGATCGTCGCGATCTGCTTCTGCTGCTGGTCGGGCGGCAGCTTGGCGATCGCTGGCGTTGGCGGCGAGCTGCGCCGGCAGGCTGGTCTCCAGCGCGTGCTGGACGGCCGGGCCGGCGAGCAGCGCGCCGGCGATCCCGAGCAGCGATGCGACCAGGAACGCCCAGCCCCAGACCGGCACCTGCCGGATGCGCTCGAACGCCGCGTTGGGCGCGATGATGATGTCGACGACGTTGGCGAGGCCGCTGCGCGGCTCGACGGGTGGCACGGACGTGCTCAAAGCTCTCTCCCGGTGAAACGAGCGATAGACACCCAGTCCTACCGGGCGTTCGGAGGCGGTGTTTCGCCGAGGAGCGCGCGGATTCCGAGTTTTCGCTCGACGACTTTGCGGGCGCGCTCCAGATCGGCTTCGCGCATCTCGAGCACCTTGAGCCGCAAGTACGACTGGACGAGCCGCCGCGAGCGCCGGGAGTAGAGCAAGCTGGTGCGGCGGCGGCGCAGGCCGGGCGGGTCGCCGGACCGCCGGAGGGCGCGGCGGGCTGGGCGCGGCGTCGCCGCCCGAAGTGGAACCGTAGACGCGTCGGCCGGGGTCGCGAGCGTCGAAGAGAAGAGCACCAGCCCGGCGACGGTGAAGATCGCGTGTCTCACGCCTTTCGTTCCCACCGCGCCGCCCTCCGACTAGGACCCTTTTTGAATCCCGATACCTTCGTCGTCCCGGCTCCCCCGAGCGAGCCCTACCTGCGCATCGTCCCGCTCGGCGGCTGCGGCGAGATCGGCCGCAACATGACGGTCATCGAGACCAACGACGACATCGTCGTCGTCGACTGCGGCCTGATGTTCCCCGACGAGGAGATGTTCGGGGTCGACATCGTCATCAACGACTTCACCTACCTGCGCGAGCGGCAGGACAAGTTCCGCGCGCTGCTCGTCACGCACGGCCACGAAGACCACATCGGCGGGATCCCGTACCTGCTGCGCGAGTTTCCGAAGGTTCCGGTCGTCGGCACGCCGCTGTCGCTGGCGCTGATCAAAGCGAAGCTCAAAGAGCACAAGCCCGGCGAGTGGAACGCGCGCGAGGTCGAGCCCGGCGACAAGCGTCGCGTACGGCGCGATCGAGGCGCAGTTCATCCACATCAACCACTCGCTGGCGGGCGCGTGCGCGCTGGCGATCCGCACGCCGCGTCGGGACGGTGTTCCACACCGGCGACTTCAAGTTCGACCAGACGCCCATCGACGGCGATCCCGCCGACTTCGCCTCGATCGCGCGCGTCGGCGACGAAGGCGTCATGGTGATGCTGTCCGACTCGACCAACGCCGAGCGGCCGGGCCACACGCTCTCCGAGCGCATCGTCGGCGAAGCGTTCTCGAACATCTTCGCGCGCGCGCACGGCCGGCTCATCGTGACGTCGTTCGCCTCGAACGTGCCGCGCATCCAGCAGGTCGTCGACCAGTGCAAACGCTACGACCGCAAGCTCGCGTTCCTGGGGCGCTCGCTGCAGAACGTCGTGCAGTTCGCGCGCCAGCTCGGCTATCTCGACATTCCGGAGGGCCTGGTGATTCGGCTCGAGGACGTGGACGCAGCATGCGCCCGAGCAGGTGTGCGTGATGACGACGGGCTCGCAGGGCGAGCCGATGTCGGCGCTGACGCGCCTGTCGGTGCGCGACCACAAGCAGTTCAAGATCGTCCCGGGCGACACGGTCGTGATCTCGGCGACGCCGATCCCCGGCAACGAGAAGTCGGTGTCGAAGACGATCAACAACCTGTACCGGCTCGGCGCGAACGTGATCCACGGCAGCTCGGGCAACGCGCACGTCTCGGGCCACGCGTCGCAAGAAGAGCTGCTGCTGATGCTCAACCTCGTGCGGCCCAAGTACTTCATCCCGATCCACGGCGAGTACCGCATGCTGGTGACGCACGGCCGGCTCGCGCAGCAGACCGGCGTCGCGGGCGACAACGTGTTCGTCGCCGAGAACGGCGACGTGCTCGAGTTCACCAAGGAAGAAGCGCAAAAGATCGGCCGCACCTACGGCGGCAACGTGATGGTCGACGGCTCCGGCGTCGGCGACATCGGCGAAGCGGTGCTGCGCGACCGCAAGCACCTCGCAGGCGACGGCATCATGATGGTCGTCGTGACGGTCGATTCCGAAGAAGCGCGCGTCGTCGCCGGCCCCGACGTGATCTCGCGCGGCGTGTTCTACTTGCCGGAATCGGGCGAGCTGGTCGACGAGCTCAAGGCGAAGCTGTCGGACATCCTGGCGGACTGCAGCGTCGAAGGCATCCGCGACATCGGCAACGTGAAGGAGCACATCCGCTCGGGCCTGGCCAAAGCGGTGTTCGAAAAGTCCCGCCGCAGGCCCATCGTGATCCCCGTGGTAATGGAAGTGTGATGTTCAGACATCACCTCCGCGCCATAAATTTCATAGTAACGACTCGATCGGAACTGCGAATCCGCTTCGACGGGGTTACTGCGGGCCGTCATAAGAAGACGGTGCTCGATGCTGATGCCAAAGACGCTGTTCGGCATGCCGTAGCATCGGCCAGGCTCGAAGGCGTTGCTCTGCGGAAGCGTTTCGTTGAACAGCTTTACCGAGAGGCAGCCGGCTTGCGCCCAGATTCAGGTAAACGATCACGGCAAACAAACTCACGGACCCAACGGTTATTTTTTCGCCAGCTGCTTGGTTGACGCGGACTGAAATTCGATTGGGACGACGTTACGGCTGACGAAAGATCGCAGCATGCATTGCCTCTTATAACGGTGATGACAGCCGGCTAGCCGCACTATTCGAACGAATATTACAGCAGAGATAGGGTCTCCGCCGTAGCCTGAGGCGCGGTTGCAACGAGCCGGGTGAGCGGCAGCGACGGCATTCTGGAGCATGAACAGCGGAACAGCCGCCGGAACCTCGTTTGCAGCGTCCGGAGATGTATTCGGCCGCGACGTCCGAAGGCGACTCGAAGTTGCGGATCGTGTTGCGGAAAGACCGTTAGTGGCCGGTTTGGTATTGCCATGCGGCGGAGGGTGCGTGATAGACTTGTGTGAGACAATGTCGATTCACGAGATCGTCCTGCCGGAGACGAAGCCGGAGACGGAATGGGTCCGCGGCCGGGCGCGCCAAAAGGTGAGTCCCACCTACGATCACAGCGCCTTGCAGGGGCTGCTGTTCATGGCGTTGCGCATCTGGGCGGACGACGGCGGTCACGGCCGGGTCGGAACGGAGTGGCGCTTTCGCGTCGCGCCGCCCGGTGCGGTCGTGCGTCCGCTCGTGCCCGATGTTGCGTATCTTTCGTATGCGGACCTGGCGGCGGACGCCGCACGCGAGCTCGTTCAGGTTCCGCTCGGCGCACCGACGGTCGCCGTCGAGGTTCTCTCGCCGGACGACCGGCGTCCCGACGTCGAGCACAAGATTGCGACCTACCTTGCCGCGGGGACGTCCGCGGTGATCGTCGTTGACCCGCACCGTGAGACGATCGCCGTTCACGACGCGGGCGGCGTGCGCGCTCTGCGCGCCGGTGACATCCTCACGCATTCCGCATTGCCCGGCTTCGCGCTCGACGCCGGCGCGTTGTTCGCCCGCGCGAAGCGCTGAGCGCCGGGTTGCATCGAGACCGCCGGTTCGGTATTGCCAAGCCGCAGGACGCGCGTGATAGACTTGCGTGAGACAATGTCGATTCACGAGATCGTACTGCCGGAAACGAAGCCGGAGACCGAATGGGTCCGCGGCCGGGCGCGCCAGAAGGTGAGCCCGACCTACTCCCACGGCACTTTGCAAGGGCTGCTCTTCACGGCGTTGCGCACGTGGGCGGACGACGCCGCGCACGGCCGCGTTGCAACCGAGTGGCGCTTTCGCATCGCGCCGCCCGGTGCGGTGGTGCGTCCACTCGTGCCCGATGTCGCGTATCTCGCATATGCGGACTGCCCGCGGATGCGGCGCGCGAGCTCGTCGAGGTGCCGCTCGGCGCACCGACCGTTGCGGTCGAGGTTCTCTCGCCCGACGACCGGCGTCTCAGACGTCGAGCACAAGATCGTGACGTACCTGGCGGCTGGAACGTCGGCGGTGATCGTCGTCGACCCGCATCAAGAGACGATCGCCGTGCACGATGGCAACGGCGTTCGCCGCTTGAGCGCCGGCGACGTGCTGGTCATTCCGTGCTGCCCGGATTCGCGCTCGACGTGAGCGCGCTCTTCGCTCGCGCGAAGCGCTGATCGCCTCAGCGCGCGGGCGCGGACGGGATCGCGAGCACGCGCAGGTCGATCAGCGTGTGCAGGACCATCGGGATCGCGAGGTTGCCGGTGATGAGGAAGATCAGGCCGAAGACCACCGCCATCAGCGCCGTGCCGAGCGCGCCCGCGATGCCCTGGTACGCGTGGTTGAATCCGAACAGCGCCGCGCCCAGCAGCAGCACGCCCCACAGCGACAGCGACGGGATCACCTCGCGCACGTAGTGGAAGATGAAGCCGCGGAACAGCAGCTCTTCGCACGTGCCGGCCGTCACCGCGACGAGGATCCAGATCAGGCGCTGCCGCCGCGTCTTCGGCAGGATGAAGTCGATCTTCGCGAACGCGCGCGCGGCTTTGCCGTCAGGCGCGGCGCGGCGGATCATGGCGGTCGTCGCGAGCGAGTGCGCCCGCTAGGCCGGCGGTCAGGCCGATCATGATGCCCGCCGTTGCGTCGGGCGAGCGGGAACCAGCTCGGGCGCGGGGCGACGTCGAACGTGAACACCTGGCGGACGCCGAGCGCGAGCACGGCGACGGCCGTGACGAGCCACTCCACGATGATGATCTCCACGTAGGCGCGCGTGCGGCGCTCGACGTCGGTCGTCGTGCGCAGCTGCTTCATCTGGAAGAAATCCCAGATCGGAAATCCAACGATGAGCGTCGGCCGCGACGAGGTGCTGAAGCAGCACGGTGCGCTTCCGCTACGTGCCTTCGTTGAAGCCGCCGCGCACGTAGCCGCCGAGATCCAGCGTCACGTAGCGGTAGCCCGCGGCGCGGACGCCTTCGACGATGCGCGCGCGGCGCTCGGGGTCGGCGGCGGCGCGCGATGTCGTCGGGCGGGAGCTCGATGCGCGCGATGTCGCCGTGATGGCGCACGCGGCAGGCGCGAAAGCCCGCGTCGTGCACCGCCTGTTCGGCGCGGTCGACTTGGCGCAAGAGCTCCAGCGTGATCGGCGTGCCGTACGGGAAGCGCGACGACAGGCACGCCAGCGCCGGTTTGTCCCACACCTCCAGGCCGAGCCGGTGCGCGAGCGCGCGCACGTCGGCTTTGCGCAAGCCCGCTTCGTAGAGCGGGCTGCGCACGCCGTGCTCGCGCGCCGCCTGGCGGCCGGGGCGCCAGTCGCCTTCGTCGTCGCGGTTGTAGCCGTCGACGATGTGCGGGATGCCGCGCTCGCGCGCGATCTCCGCCAGGCGGCCGTACAGCTCGCTCTTGCAGAAGTAGCAGCGGTTCACCGGGTTCGCCGCGTACGACGCGTCGTGCAGCTCGCGCGTCTCGATGACCTCGTGGCGCGCGTCGATCCCGCTCGCGAAGCGCACCGCGCCGGCGTACTCGCGCTCGGCGAGCGACTCGCTGCGCGCCGTGATCCCGACCGCGCGCTCGCCCAGCTCCTGGGCAGCGACGTGCAGCACGAGCGCGGAGTCGACGCCGCCGGAGAACGCGACGATGCAGCTGCCGAGCTCGCGGAAGATCGCGCGCAGGTGCGCTTCCTTTCGCGTCGAGCGTCGGTTCGGCGGTCGTATCGATCACGGTGAGAGGCTTTCTCGTTGGATGCTGGCGTCCACGATGCGCGCGACTTCCGGCAGCGGCAGGTTGCGTTCGCGCGCGATGCGCAGCAGGTCGTCGTATTCGGCGCGCGCGCGCGTCTCGCCGTTGGTCGCCCGCGCGTTTGACGCGCACCGTGCCGAACGGCGTCTCGACGGTTGCGATAGCGCGCGGGAGGACGTGGCGGCGTTCGGTGCGCACGCGCACGCCGATCGTCGTCGTCTCGGTCGAGCATCGCGCGCGCGACCGCGTCCTCGTCGGCTCCGGGACGGCCATCGCGGACAGCGTGATCGCCGGCCGGCCTTTTTTCATCGTGATCGGCGTCAGCCACACGTCGAGCGCGCCCGCTGCGAAGAGCCGCTCCGTCGCGAGCTCGTAGTGCTGGGGCGACATGTCGTCGATGTTCGCCTCCAGCACCACGACGTCGTCGCCGGCCGGTGCGCCGTGCGGCGTCCGTCCGCGCGCTTTCCACGGCCGTGCCGATGAGCACGCGGGTGACGTTGGGTACCGAGAAGTCACTGCGCCCCGCGCCGTAGCCGACCTTCTCGATCACCACATCGGGGCGGCCCGGTTTGGCGAGCGTGGTGAGGATCGCCGCGGCGGTCGGCGTGACGAGCTCGCCCGCGACGTCGACCGCGCGCGTCGCCCAGCCGATCATCAGGTAGGCCGACGCCGGCGGCGGATTGGGGTAGAGCCGTGCGCCATCCCGATCGAGCCGTGGCCGATCGGAAACGCCGAGCAGCGCAGCTCGTCGATTCCGAGCAGGTCGAGCGCGACGCACGTCGCGGCGACGTCGAGGATCGCATCGAGCTGCCCGATCTCGTGGAACCGGATCGCGTCCGCCGTCGTGCCGTGCGTGCGCGCCTCCGCTTCGGCGAGCCGCCGGTACACCGCGCTCGCCCGCTCGCGCGGCGCGCTGCGTCAGGCCGCTTGCGTCCACGATCTCGAGCACGTCGGCGAGCGTCCGCGTCCCCGCGCCGTTTCCATGGTGGCCTGCATGCGCGTGCGCGTGCATCGGCGCTCGTCGTGCTCGTCGTGATGATGATGGTGCTCGTCGTCGCCGTCTTCGCCGGGGACGACCAGTCCCGCGTACGTCGCGGCGATGCCGCGCTTCACGACGCGCCGCGGCGCGAGCGTCCAGCCGTCGGCCACGACGCCGCGCAGCGCGCGTTCGAGCGCGTCGCGGTCGAGGCCGGCATCGAGGAACGCCGCGAGCAGCATGTCGCCCGCGGCGCCGCCGATCATGTCGACGTACGCGATCCTCATCGCGCGCACGCCCGCTCACGGCGCGGAGACGATCTTGTGCGCGAGCGCGGCGGCGCCGAAGCCGTTGTCGATGTTCACCACGCCGATCCCCGGCGCGCACGACGTCAGCATCCCGAGCAGCGCGGCCATCCCTTCGAAGGCCGCACCGTAACCGACGCTCGTCGGCACCGCGATCACCGGCGCGCGCACGAGGCCCGCGACGACGCTAGGCAGCGCGCCTTCCATGCCGGCGACGACGATCACCGCGCGGCACGCCGCGATGTCGTCGAGCGCGTCGAACAGGCGGTGGATTCCGGCGACGCCGACGTCGGTCGCTCGCACGGCGTCGTGACCGAGCGCGTCGAGCGCGAACGCCGCTTCCTCGGCGACGGGCAGGTCGGACGTCCCGGCGCACACGACCGCCACGCGCGCGCCCGTGCGCGGCAGCGTCCCGCGGCGCAGCGTGCCCGACAGCGGTTCGAGCACGGCGTCGGGATACGCCGCCTGCAGCGGCGCGCGCTGGTCCTGCGGGATGCGCGTCGCGAGCGCGAAGCCGGTGCGCGCGAACAGCGCCCCGACGAGCGCGAGGTTCTGCTCGAGCGTCTTTCCGGCGGCGAAGATCACCTCCGGAACGCCGGTGCGATCGCGGCGCTCGTGATCGAGCCGCGCGATGGCGGAGGTATCCATATGCGACGGTGTACCCGGCTCGGAACCGCATGGCGGCATGCGCCGCGCTGCGAGCAAGCGCGTCCTTCCGTGAACTCGTGCGCCGGCGGGGTACCCGGTTTCCGGTATATCAGGTCGCACTCGACTCGCGTACGTTCGGGCCAGGAGGTTCACATCCATGAAGCGATTGATCGGCGCCACGTTGGCTCTCGCGTTGCCGTTGGCGTCCTGCTCGGGAGGGCACGGCGCGTCGTCGTCCGTTCCGGCGAGCCTGGAAAGCCATGCCTCGGCACCGGCGTCCGTCGCCGGGATGCGGACGGCGAAATCCGCGAGCTTCACCGCGGCGCCGCCCGGCTGGGCGAACACCGCGACCCAGGCCATCACGCCCACCGGCGGGGCCGACCTCGGCGCATTGAAGGCCACCCATACGCTGACCGTGCGGCTCGGCTTGCAACTGCACAACGTCGACGGGCTCAAACAGGCCGCAAGTTCGGGCGCGCAGCTGACGCCCAGCCAGGTGAACGCGGCCTACGGACCGACCGCGGCCGAAGTCGCGCAGGTCACCAGGCTATCTTCAGTCCCAGGGCTTCAGCAACATCACCACCGAGCCGAACAACCTGCTCGTCAGCGCCACGGGTTCCGCGGCGCAGGTGTCTGCGGCGTTCAACACGACGGTGCACCGCTTCACGCTGAACGGTTCGGCCGTCTACGCGAACACGGCGCCGGCCTACGTTCCGGTGGCGTCTCAGCGGAATCGTCGTCGCCGTGCTCGGCCTCAGCAACATTCCGGCGTTCGCCGTCAGCAAGCATCCGAAGACGCTCGCGATCAACCACGCGCTGCCGGCGGACTCGGCGCCGGCGCCGCAGCCGGAATCGCCCTGCTCGTTCTCGAGCGTGTTCATCATCGGGCTGCCGTCGCCGCAGCCGGTCCCCACGCCGGCCGCGGGCACGGTCGGATGCCCGCGCAACTACACGCCCTCGGACTACTGGCGCGCGTATCACGTGAAGGACACGCCGGCGGCCGCCAACGTCAAGGTCGCGATCCTGACGGAGGGCAATCCCAGCGCGGCGGTTTCGGATTTTCGCGTCAACGAACAAGGTGACGGGCTGCCGCAAGTCCCGGTCAACATCAAGCCGGTCGGGCTTCCCGGCACGGACACGAGCGTGGATGCCGAAGGCGAGTGGACGCTCGACATGACCGCGTCGAGCGGAATGGCCGGCGCGGTCAAGGCGCTCGACGTGTACGCGGCGACGTCGTTCACCGATTCCGACATCGCGCTGATGTTCAACCGCTGGGTGACCGACGACAAGGCGCCGATCGCGAACGCGTCGTTCGGCGGCTGCGAGGCGTTTCCGTACGTCGACGGCTCGATGCTCGTCGACGACGAGATCCTGGCGGAAGGCGCCGCGCAGGGCCAGACGCTGTTCGCGTCGACCGGCGACACCGGTTCGTTCTGCTCGGTCGGAAACCCGAACGGAGTTCCGGGCGGCGTACCGCTGACCGAGTACCCCGCGGGATCGCCGTACGCCGTCGCGGTCGGCGGCACGACGCTGTTCTCGACGGTTCCCGGCGGTTATCAAGGCGAGTCCGCCTGGGATGCGGGCGGCGGCGGCATCAGCCAGTTCGAGTACTCGCCGTCGTGGGAGGCCGCCGTGCAGCCCATCGGCAGCTCGACGCCGGCCGGTACCTATCGCGGCGTGCCGGACGTTGCGATGGACGGCGACTTGCAGACCGGCATGATCCTCTACATGCAAGGGAGCTGGACGGTCATCGGCGGTACGAGCTTGTCGTCGCCGCTCATGGCGGGCGTGTGGGCGCGCATGCGCAACGCGCACCCGGCCGTCGGCTTCGCTGCGCCGGCGCTGTACCGCGCGTTCACCGCGGGCGCTGCGGGAGCGGCGGAAGCGGGCCCGCCGCCGACCGCGAAACACGGACCGTTCCACGACGTGCTGTCCGGTACGAACGGCGCGTACACGGCCCTGCCGAACTACGACTACACCACGGGAATGGGCAGCGTCAGCGTCGACGGTCTCAACACGGCGCTCGGGCCGTAATCGCATGCGGTTCGGAAGCCCTCCGCGCAGGAGGGCTTCCGAACGTGCAGCGCGTCTAACCGTCTGCTATGGCAGATCGTCGTTCGTTCTTGGGCGCCGTTTCCGGCGTCGCCGCTTCCGTGCTGCTCGCCGCCAAGGCGGAGGCGCAGGCGCCCGCGCCGCAAGCGCCGCCGAAAAACTCGCCGCTGCCGTCCGCGGCGCCGTCGCCCAAGCCGAGCGCGTCGCCGAAGCCCGCGTCGGCGCTCGCGGCGGCGATCGCCGCGTCGATGCGCCGCTTCGACGCGAATCTCAGCGACAAGGATCTCGACACGATCGCGCACGCGATCGACGACAACCGGCGCGGCGCCGCGCGGCTCAACCCGAACAAGGCGACGGCGCTCAAGAACGGCGACGAGCCGGTGACGCGCTTCTCCGTCGCGCGGAGCGCGCGATGACGCACGACGAGCTCGCCTTCTCCGACGTCGTCGAGCTGCAGCGGCTGCTCACCGCGAAGACGGTCTCGTCGGTGGAGCTCACGGAGCTGTACCTCAAGCGCTTGGAAACGTACGGCCCCGTCTACAACGCGGTGGTGACGATCCTGCACGACCGCGCGCGCCGCGAAGCGAAGCGCGCCGACGCCGAGCGCGCGCGCGGGCGCGTGCGCGGCCCGCTGCACGGCATCCCGTACGGCGTCAAAGACTTGCTCGCGACGCCCGACGCGCCGACGACCTGGGGCGCGCAGCCGTACCGCAACCAGCGCTTCGCGTTCGATGCGACGGTGGTGAAGAAGCTCAGCGACGCCGGTGCGGTGCTGCTGGCGAAGCTCGCGATGGTCGAGCTCGCGGGCGGGTTCGGGTACGGCGACGCGGACGCGTCGTTCACCGGTCCCGGCCGCACGCCGTGGAACGCGAAGTTCTGGAGCGGCGGCTCGTCGAGCGGCTCGCGGGATCGCCGCCGCGGCCGGGCTCGTCGGCTTCGCGATCGGTTCGGAGACGTCGGGCTCGATCTTGTTTCCGGCGACCGCGTGCGGCGTGACCGGCTTGCGCCCGACGTACGGGCGCGTGTCGCGCCACGGCGCGATGGCGCTGTGCTGGACGCTCGACAAGCTCGGCCCGCTCACGCGCAGCGCGCGCGACGCGGAACTCGTGCTCGCCGCGATCGCCGGCGCCGATCCGCAGGACCCGACGGCGGTCGACGCGCCGATGACCGCGCCGCGCCGCCGGCTGCGCGTCGCGGTGCTCAAGAACGCGACCAAGAGCGCGATGCCCGAGGTCGCGGCGAACTTTCGCGCTTCGCTGAAAATGCTCGCGACAGTTCGCTGACGTCGCGGGCGAGGTCGCGCTGCCGAAGGGCCCGTGGGGGCAGGTCGTCGGCACGATCGTCGACGCGGAAGGCGCGGCGGCGTTTCGCGATCTGATCGAGTCGGGCAAGTCGCGCGAGCTGCGCAACGCCGACGACAAGCTCGGCGGCTACGTGGCGTACGCGACGCCGGCGGTCGACTACATCGACGCGCTGCGCCAGCGCGCGAAGCTCAACGCGCTGCTCGAAAAAGCGATGGACGGCTACGACGCGATCGTGTCGCCGACGCTGCCGACGGTGACGTACCCGATCGGGCTCGGCTTCGACAAGGCGTATCCGAAGTATCCCGGCGGCCCGTCGCTGATCTCGCCGGGAAATCTCGCGGGCTTACCGGCGCTCGCGATGCCCAACGGCATGGGACCCAACGGCCTGCCGACGTCGTTCGCGTTGCTGGGCCGCGCGTGGGGCGAAGCCGCGCTCACCGCGCTGGGCGCGCGCTACCAGCGCGAGACCGCGTTCCACCGCAAGCACCCGCCGCTGGTCACGCACGCGCCGGCCTGAGCGGATCGCCGCGCCGGACTCGCTCGACGCGACGCGCCGAGCGCCGGTGACCGCGAGCAGCACGCCGCCGACGAGGTCGGTGACGTAGTGCGCGCCCAGCGCGAGCCGCGACCAGATCACGCCGCAGCCCCACAGCGCGAACAGCGGCGCGACGACGGCCCGGACGTTGCGCGGCAAGCCGCTGTTCCAGATGAACCACGCCCATAGCCCGTAGACGAGCACGCGCGAACATCGCGTGGCCGCTCGAGTACGAGAACGTCGGCTCGTGGATCAGCCGCCAGTAGTCGGGCCGCGGCCGCCGGAACACGTTCTTGAGCGCGTCGCTGACCTGCCAGGTGATCAGCGTGGTGACGATCGCGTAGATCGTGCGCGCGCGCCACGCGGGGAAGCGAATTGCGACGCCGACCGCGATCAGCCCGAGCGCGACGAGCGAGTACCACAGACACGACGCGCGTGAACAGCAGCGCGAGGTGTTGCGCTTGCCCGGCGAGCGCACGGCCGGCGAGGTCGATGCCGTGCGGCGGCACGTGCGAGACCGCCGCGCCCAGCGCGACGTAGAGGATCGCCGCGACGACGGCGATCGCAAGCGGGCGGATCACTCGCAAGTGAGCCGCAGGCGTTATCCCGCGAACAGGTCGGTTTGCGCGGGGCGGCCGATGCGCTCGGCGAGGCGTTCGAGGTCGGCGGGCGATTCGATCATCACGTTGCGGGGCTTCGTACCCTCGTTGGGGCCGACGATCCCGAGCTCTTCGAGGTTGCGCATCAGGCGCACGGCGCGCGGGTGGCCGATGGAGAAGCGCGCTTGCAGCGCCGCGGTCGAGCCGACGCCCGGCTTCGCCCTTGGCAACACGCGCGTCGAGCAAGAACTTCGCCGCGTCGTACCAGAGGTCGTCGATCTTGCGGTCGCCGCCGTTGCGCTCGTCGTCGTCGCGGATCGGCGTGATCTCCATCGTCTTCGCGCCCGCGCGGCTTGGGCTGGCGCTTCCAGAACGCGACGAGTCGGTCGATCTCGTGGTTGGTGACGAGCGCGCCCTGCGCGCGAATCGGTTTGGGCGCGTCGATCGGCAAGTACAGCATGTCGCCGCGGCCGAGCAGCCGTTCCGCGCCGCCCATGTCGAGGATCACGCGCGAGTCGACTTGCGAGCTGACCGCGAACGCGATGCGCGACGGGATGTTGGCCTTGATCAGGCCGGTGATGACGTCGACCGACGGGCGCTGCGTCGCGACGACGAGGTGGATTCCGGTGGCGCGCGCGAGCTGCGCGAGCCGCATGACGAGCATCTCGACCTTCGCCGGCGCGACGAGCATCAAGTCGGCGAGCTCGTCGATCACGACGACGATGTACGGCAGCGTCTCGTCGGGGTTCTTGGCGTTGTACTCTTCGATCTTGCGCACGCCGTCGCGCGCGAAGCGCTCGTAGCGCTGGTCCATCTCGCGCGTGATCATCGCGAGCGCGCCCGCCGCCATGCCGGGGTCGGTGATGACCTCGTTCTTGAGATGCGGGATCCCGTTGTAGACCGTGAGCTCAACGCGTTTGGGATCGATCATCAGCAGCTCGAGCTGATCGGGCGTCGCGTTGACCAGCAGCGACGCGATGATGCAGTTGAGGCACACCGACTTGCCGGCGCCCGTCGCGCCCGCGACGAGCAGGTGCGGCATCTTGGCGAGGTCGCCGAAGACCGCTTTGCCCGTGATGTCCTTGCCGAGCGCGATCGACAGCGGCGCTCTGTCCTTGGGGCCGCGCTCGAACACCTCGCGGATCGCGACGACCGACACCGTGGTGTTGGGCACCTCGATGCCGACGGCTGATTTCCCCGGGATGGGCGCTTCGATGCGCACCGACGTCGCCGCGAGCGCGAGCGCGATGTCGTCCGCGAGCGAGGAGATGCGCGAGATCTTCACGCCGCGTTCCGGCCGCAGCTCGTAGCGCGTGATGGACGGGCCGCGCTCGATGTGCGTCACCTTCGCGCCGACGCCGAACGACGCGAGCGTGTCTTCGAGCACGTGGCGGCGGCTCTCGTCGTCGGTCTTCTGCGCCTGCGCCGGGTCGAAGATCGCCGCGACGTCGGGCAGGCGGTACGCCGGGCGCGGCTGCGCGGGCTCGTAGTCGCCGGTCAGCGCGGGCAGCGCCGCGCGGTCCTGCACGTTGGATTCGACGTCGCCGGGCGCGTCGTCTTCGGGCTCGTCGGCGAGCCGTCGTCGTCGTCGTCGACCGAATCTTCCGCGTACGTCGTCGTCGTCGTCGTACGCCTCGTCGTCCTCATCGTCGTATTCGTCGTCGTCGACCTCGTCGTCGTCCGCGTCTTCGTCGTCGGGAAGCTCCTCGTCGTAGACGCGTTCCGGCGGCGGCTCCACGACGGTGTGCGCCGGCACGGGCAATCCCGCTGGCGCGGGACGCAGCAGCGCGGGCAGCGCGAACGCGGCGCGCAGTGACGATGCGAGCTGCGGGCGCGACGGTCCGCGCAGCGCGGGGCGGCGCGAGGCGAGTCGCGCACCAGCCGATGACTTTCTTCAAGCTCACGCCGGTGATCGCAACGGTCACCGCGAGGAACGCGACCACCAGCACGATCCACACGCCGGCGTCGCCGACGAGCGCGTGCAGCGCGCGGTGCAGCAGGCCGCCCAGCATGCCGCCGTCGCGGCCCGCCGCGGCGAACGCGGTGTCGAGCACGACGAAGTACGCGCACGCGGCGCCGCCGAGCGTCGCGATCATGCGCGGCACGTTGATCTCCAGGAACACGATCGCCGCGACGAGCGCGATCAGCACGACGAAGAACGCCGCGCCGATACCGAACAGCGCGTGCAGCGCGAACGCGGTCGCGCCGCCGACGACGCCGGTGCGCGACGCCGGCGCGACGAGCGCCACGCCCAGCAGCATCGCGAAGCCGAGCGCGACGATGCCGGCGATCTCGAGGTTCCAGCGCGCCGTGGCGCTGGCTTTGCGGCGAACGCGAGCCATTGCCGTGCATGTTCGGCATCGACGCCGCCCGCTACTTCGAACCCGCCTGGCGGCGGCTCAGGACGCCGCGACGTCGCGCGCGATGTGCGCGGCGAGCTCGACCCGGGTGGAGATCCCGAGCTTGGCATAAATTGCGGATGCGTGCTTCTCGACGCGCTTCTCGCCGATGCCGAGCACGCCGCCGATGGCGCGGTTCGTCAGCCCGCGCGTGATCAGCTCGGCCACCGCGCGTTCGCGCTCGCTCAACAGCGGTTTCGCCGACGCGCTCGGTTTCGCGGACTCGTGGCGCTCCAGGCGCCGCACGTCGCGCACGCTGCCGCATGACTGGAAGATCGCCAGCGCGTCGGCGGACCGTCCGGCCGCCTCGAGCGAGCGCGCTTCGAGCAGCGGCCAGCCGATCGCGCGAAACGCGCCGGCCGCACGTTCGCCGTGCTTGCGCGCAGCGTCGCGGTCGCCGTTGCGGTCCGCGGCGATCGCATCGACCAGTTCGGCCGTCGCCGCCATGACGCGGTCGCCACGCATGCCCGCGACCGCCGCGATGAGACCGCGCATGCGCGCAACGCGGCCGGCGTCCGCATGCTGCGCGCACAAGCGGAAGAAGTCCGGCGGGACGGCCGCGGAGTGCAATGCGTCGAGCGCCTCGTCGAGCACCGCCTTCGTCTCGGCGGTCCGTCCGGCCGCTTCGAGCGCGGCGGCAACCGACGTCGCGATGCCGGCGTTCACCTCGGGGCCGTACGCGCGCTTCGCCGCGGCGATGGTCCCCGCGTCCATGCAGCGTCGCGCCAGCTCGTCGTCGGCCGACAAGATTGCCGCCAGCGCACCGCCGCTTCCAAGCAGCATCGTGCGCATCGCCGTGAGTTCCGGCTCGACCAAAGCCAGCTCGACATGGCGCCGCGCTTCCTGCAGACGGCCGCGCATGAACAGAATTCCCGCTTTGATCGCGTTCACGTATGCGAGCAGCCGCGCGAACCCGAACTTCGTGTCCGCCGCGAGCGCGGCGTCGACCGCTTCTTCCGCGATCGCGGTCTCGCCCAGCTCGATGCCGGTCATCGCGACGGTGTGCAGGAACTGCGCTCCCAGCAGCGGCTCGAGCTCCGCGACCTTCGGCCGCGCGGCGGCAACCGCTTCGAACCACGCGACGGGGTTCGCCTCGGCCATCGCGAGAAACATGCGCGCCGTCCAGAAGAGCTGATGCGCGCTGGTCGGCAGCCGCGCGGGATCGCGCACGCCGTCCAGCCAGCGGCGCGCGCTCGCGTAATCCTCGATGAACGTTGCGCCGCGGCCGTTGGCGGCGTGCACGTGATCGTACACCGCGGGGCTCAGGCGGTCGCCGTAGTCCGCCACGAAGGCCTCGAACCGCTTCAACCCGTCGCTGCCGCGCAAGCTGTTGCACATCTCGCCGACGGCACTCGACAACGACAGCGCCGCCGTATCCCAGTCGCCCAAGCGGAGCGCGACGTCGTGGCGCGCCAAGTACGCCGCAATCGCCGCATCGAAGTCGGCGAGCCGCCGCGCCGAATCGCCGACTTTGCCCAGCAGCCGCATGCGGTCGGCGTCCGTGTCGACGAGCTCCAGCGCGCGGGAGAAGTAATGTCTGGCGTCGGCGGCGGCGTGCAGCCCCGATGCGGCATCGCCCGCAGCCTCGTTGTAGCGCCGCGCCTGCTCGCGCAAGCCCGCCTCCCACGTGTGATGCGCGAGCTCGTCGAGACGGTCGGCGGGATCGCCCGCAGCTTCGAGGGTCGTCACGATGCGCGCGTGGAGCGCGCGCATGTCGGCGGTCAGCAGACCGTCGTACACCGCCTCGCGCGTGAGCGCGTGGCGGAAGCGCACGCGCGAGCGCGGCCCCGGTTCTTCGACGACGACGTTGAGATCGCGCAAACGGCGCAGGATCGGCAGCACGTCCGATACCGGCCGCTCGACGGCGTAGCCGAGCGTGGCGGTGCTGAAGCGCTGGCCGAGCACGGCCGCGTACTCCAGCACGTGGCGCGCGTCGGCATCGAGCGTTTCGAGCTGTTTGAGGATCGTTGCGCGGACGGACAGCGGCAACTCGGCCGGTTTGGTCGCACGGGACTGCACGATCGCGTCTTTGAGCAGCTCTTCGATGAAGAACGGATTGCCTTGTCCGCGTTCGACGATCGCGTCCAAGCGGTCGGGGGCGACGTCGAAGCGGTCGCCGAGCGCCGCTCGAATCAACCGGTGGGCTTCGCCGGCATCGAGCGGTTCGAGCGAGATGCGGCGCACGTTGCGTTCGCGCGCAAGCGCCGACAGCGGCGCGAACAGCGGATGTCCATGATGGATTTGGTCGTCGCGAAACGTCGCGACGAGCATGATCCGCAGCGTGGCGATGCGCGGCGCCAGGTGCACGAGAAGCTCGAGCGTCGCCGCGTCCGCCCAGTGCACGTCCTCGATCGCGATGACGACGGCGCGCTTCGCCGCGATGCTCTCCAGAAAATGCAGCACGCCCGTGAACAGCTCCGCCTTCGCAAGCTCCACGGGCGCGTGCTCGCTCGCGCCGGCGGCGTCGGGCACGAGCGCTGCGAGCGTGCGGCGCACGAGCGGCGTCGCGTTCGCGACCGCCGCCGGCGCACCGGCGCGCAACGTGCGCAGGATCTGCCGGACCGGCCCGAACGGGCGCAGCGTGTGCTCGGCGCACTCGGCCTGCGCGTACATGGGTGCCCGGTTGCCGCTCAGCGCCGACGCGAATCCGGTCAGCAGCCGGGTCTTGCCGATCCCGGCCTCGCCGCCGATCAGCACCAGGTTGCCGCGGCTCTTGCCGAGCTCGCGCCGCATGTCGTGGAGCAGCTGCAGTTCCGGTTCGCGGCCGATGGCGACGCCGCTCGAAAGGTCCGGCACGATCATGGTTGCGACACGGTGTTTGGCAGGCTTGGGCCGTTCCATTTCGCTCGCTGCGATGAAGTCGGCGGAGTTGAGGCTCAAGGCGCCGAGCCGACGTGCTGCTGATTTGACGGTTATCGACGCGCTCGTGTTGGCCGCGCGCCGCGGGGGTCTACTTCCGTGCGGACATCGTATCGCGCGCGAGGTGCGCAGCCGACTCGAGCTCGCTAGCCAGTTTCACGAGCAGGCCCGTTGGTGCCGGCTCGGCCTCCGCGAGCACGGTCGGCGGGACATACGCGACGCCCGGCTGGGAGCCGATCGGCGACGCCACCTCGGCACGCACGGGACCGTCCGCGGTCGGCAACGTGACGACGTGCGTCGGCATGCCCGACGAGGACCCACGTCCGGCCGGTCGAGCGACGACGACGACATCATTGCGATGCACGGACGCGGACCGGATCGCAGCACGCCGCGCATAAAGCGCCGCGCGATCGTACTGGGCGGCGGCCGTCGGGCCATCGCCGCGGCGCGCGGCGGCGAACGCCGTCACGGCGACACCGAGTTCCGCTGCGGCGACGCCATCCTGATTGTGCGCGGTTCGCGTGCAGCGCTCGAACGCGTCGTTGATCGTGCGGATCGCCGCCGCGTCGCTCCGCAGCGCCAAGAGCTCGATCGCTGCGCGTCCCTCGGCGCACCCGTCGAACAGAGCAGGCTCCGCGATGATGCGATCGGCGACCGCGACCGGCGGCGGCGCCGCCAACGCACCGGTCGTTCCGGCCGCCCAAATCAAACAGAGTACCGATACGATCGCTCGCGCCATGGAGTGATGGTAGCATGGTCAAGTACGGCCAGCCTGAGAAACGGCCGGGCGGAGCTGCTCGCATCTGGCGCGAACGCGGGCCTCCCGTGGCCACGCCGACGATCGTCGTCCTTCAAGGCGACCAGACGGGACAAGAACTGCTGGTCGAGTCGCTGCGCGTCCTCGCTCCCGACGTCGTCGGCTTCGACGTCGAGCTCGAGCATTACGACCTGTCCCTCGCCAAGCGCCGCGAAACGAAGAACGGCATCGTCTACGACGCCGCCGCGGCGATGAAGCGCACGAAGCTCGGGCTGAAGGCGGCGACGATCACGCCCGAGACCGCGGGCGACGTCGGTTCCCCCAACCGCATTCTGCGCGAGGCTATCGACGGCAAGGTCATCGTGCGCACCGGCCGCCGCATCCCGGGCGTTCGCCCGGTCGCGGGCATCCACGCGCCGATCTCCGTGGTGCGCATGGCCGTCGGCGACGCGTACGGCGCAAAGGAATGGCGCGAGACCGTCGGCGGCGACGAAGTGGCCTTTCGAACCGAGCGGATCGAGCGGTCGGTCTGCCGCGTGGTTGCCGAGTACGCATTCTTTCACGCGCGGCGCACGAACGCCAAAGTGTTCGGCGGGCCGAAGTACACCGTGAGCCCCGTGTACGAAGGCATGCTCAAGGAAGAGATGGATGCCGCCGCGGCGCGGTATCCCGACGTCGTCTACGAGCCGCAGCTCATCGACGCGACGTACGCGCTGCTGATCTCGACGGCCGGCGACGCCATGGTGATCCCGTCGCTCAACCGCGACGGCGACTGTCTCTCGGATCTCGTGATGCAGTTGTTCGGCTCGATCGCGGGCGCGGAGTCGACGCTCATGTCGTTCACGCCGGACGGCAAGCCCGACGTCGTCATGACCGAAGCGCCGCACGGCACTGCGCCGCGACTCGGAAGGCAAGAACGTCGCGAACCCGATGGCGATGATCCTCGCGATCGCGGCGCTGCTCACGTTCGTGGACGACAAGCGCGCGGCGAGCGCATCGCGCGCGATCTACGAAGCGGTGCTGGAAACCGTGCGCGAGGGGCTCGCGACGAGCGATCTCGGCGGGCACGCGTCGACAACCGAGTTCACCGACGCCGTGATCGCCAAGGTGAAAACCAAGCTCGACGTCTGGGCCACGCTGTAAGCTGCTCGGCAACACTGCCGAGCGGAAGGCCGACATGAGTCGCGCCGCGCTCGCTGAATTCTCCTCCTATGCGCTCGATCGATCGCGCGACCTTTGTCGCGGGTGTCAGTTCCTTCATCTGTTCCGCGGCGCCGGCGCTTGCCGCGGACACCCCACCCTCGTTTCATTGCACGGCGAGCCTCGACCGGGTCCGCGACAAGCGGACCATCCGCCATATCGAGGTCACCGTGGCGGCCGGGAAGCGGGGCGACGCCATCGACGGCGCGTGGGACTACAGCCGAATGCCGCGGGCCCCGCTCGGCTTGTACGGGGTCTTCGCCGTCACGGGCGGTAAGAAGGCCCATCTGAAAGCTGACTTCGATTACGGCCAATCGGGCGGCGACGCGTCGGGCGGAAACAACGTCCTCGTCACCGATGCGAAGACGTCTATCGAGGACGACTTCGACCCCGCTGTCGCGATTGCGTACCCGTGGAAGATCGCCGGCGAGGACTACCTCCTCGTCGTCTCGATGGACCCCGCAGCCGCAAAGTAGCCGTTCATCGCTGCTGCGGGTCGAGCGCGTCGCGGAGCCCGTCGCCGAGCAGGTTGAAGCCGAGAACGAGCACCGTGATCGAGACGCCGGGGAAGATCAGCGCCCACGGCGCTGAAAGCCAGTAGTCGCGGGCGTCGTTCAACATGGCGCCCCACTCCGGCGCCGGCGGCCGGGCGCCGAGGCCGAGATACGAGAGCCCGGCTGCTTCGAGCTCGGCGGTCGCGATGCCCAGGGTCGCCTGGACGAGCAGCGGTGCCAGGATGTTCGGCAGAACATGCCGCCCGAGGATCGCCGGGACGCCGGCGCCGATCGCACGCGCCGCCTCGACGTACGCGTGCTCCTTGACGGCCAGCACGGACGAGCGCGCCAGCCGAGCGTACTGTGGGATGTAGACGATCCCGACCGCGAGCATCAGGTTGTTGATGCTCGGCCCGAGGATCGTGGTGATCCCGATCGCCAGGATGATCGGGGGAAATGCCAGCATCACGTCCATCGCCCCCATCAGCAGTGCCTCGACCCGCTTCCCGGCGTAGCCCGCAACCAGGCCGATCACGGTCCCAAGGCTGATCGCCAGGCCGACCGCGACGAATCCGATCCGCAGCGAGATCCGCGCGCCGTAGAGGATGCGCGCGAAGATGTCGCGCCCTAGCTTGTCGGTCCCGAACCAGTGCGTGGCCGACGGCGGCTGCGCGCCCCGCGCAACGTCCTGGGCGAGGGGGTCGCTGGGCACGATCAGCGGGGCGAAGACCGCGAGCACGACGATCAGCAGGATAACCCCGGCGCCCACCAGCCCGCCCGGAGCCCGGCCGAACCGGCGCCAGACGTCGAGGGCGAAGCTGCGGACGCGCGGGCTCTCGGCGGCGATCACCGGGCCCCGTCTACGGAGCGATTCCGTTCAAGGCCTTTGCGGACGAAAGACCTAGTTCTGGCAGTATTAGAAGGAGATTGGGAACGGGGGAAAGCAGGGTTTCCCGGCAACCTTTAAGGTTGCTTTCAATTCGTCCACAACAAAGGAAGCGCGTGCTACAACGAATCGCACACGCCCTCAAGCAATCCTGGCGCGGCATCATAGGAATGGCGCTGGCGGTTGCTTTGATGGCGTCCATCGCGGCTCCGGCGCTCGCCGACACGACGACGGGCAACATTTCAGGAACGGTCACGGCCAACGGCCAGCCGGTCCCCAACGTCAACGTCGTCGCTGTCGCGCCTTCAGGCCGATTCATCACCAAGACCGACGCCAAAGGCTTTTTCAGCATCGTCGGCGTCAGCCCTGACACGTACAGCGTCTCATTCTCTCTCACGGGCTACAGCCCGGCGACCGTCAACGGCGTCACCGTCAACCCGACGCAGACGACGACGGTCAACCAAGCGGTGAGCGCGCAGCTCAAGACGATCGGCTCGACGACGAGCCGGTCGACTGGCGTCAGCGCGTTCCAGCCGCAGCAGCCGGTGGATACGTACAGCGTCAACGCGAACCAAATCCAGACGCTGCTCGGCAAGCCGCATGCGACCTCGGAGACGAACCTGCTCGTCTCGCTCCCCGGCGCCTCGCTCGACAAGAGCGGCTATCCGGTCCTTCGGGGCGGCCGCGAGAACGACGAAGGGTTCCAGTTCGAAGGCATCGACTACACCGACGCCTTCACGAACCAGTTCGTCAACAACCTGCGCCTCAACGGCATCGCGAACTTCCAGCTGACCCCGGGTGCCGGCGATCCGTCGCTGGGCAACACCGGAACCGGCGCGATCAACGCGACGGTGAAGCGCGGATCGTATCCGCATTTCGGCTCCGCTGAGCTCGACGCCGGGACGCCGCTGTTCGACCACTTCTTCTCGAGCGAATACGGGTTCGCCACGCCGAACGGCCGCTTCTCGAGCTACAGCACCTTTAACGGTGAGGACAACGGTTACAGCACCTGCGGGCGCTTGGGAACCGACATCAACTTCGCCGGGTGCCAGCAGTTCCCGAACCACTACATCAACCGGGACTTGATCAGCAACAACGTCTTCAAGTTCGGCAAGGACAACGCCCAGTCGCTGCAGGTGTTCTATCAGAACAGCTATGCGACGTTCGTCTCCGCCAACAACTTCGGCCGAAACACGTTCCGCGTCGGCGATCCCGTGTTCGACGCCAACTTCATCCCGAATCTGGTGGGCACGAACGGTGGCTCCGCCGCCACCGACGCGCAGGGGATCCTCGACCGCAAGTATTTCGCCGCGGTCACCCCGCTCGAGGTCGGCCAGACCGCGTTCTGCATCGACATCACGACGAGGTGCGAGATCCCGCAGACGCTCAACCGAGCCCCGAACACGCAGATCCAGCCGAACGATACGTTCAAAATTCAGTACAGCAACGCGCTGAATTCGTCGACGTTCTTTACCCTGAAGGCCTACAAGGTCAACGCGGTCGCCGTCTTCGATGAGCCCGATGCCGCGGCAGCGGCGCTCGCGTTCGGCGGGACCGACGACGTCACCGTGATCCAGGGCGGTCAGCGGACCGGGTTCGCCCTCGACTTCACGAAGCAGCTGGGGTCGAAGCACCTGCTCGGCTTCGGCGGCAAGTACGAGTTCATCCACCCCATCGACAGCTTCCTCAGCGCGTCGCTGGGAGTCGTCGCAGCGGGATACTCGAGCAGTGACTTCGCGTTCGGCGACTTCTTGCCGGCCGCTGCGCCATTCGGTTCGGGCTATCTCTCCACGTACTTCCCGGGCGGCGTTCCGCGCGTCCCGGCCTACGACCAGAACCCGACCATCCAGCGCAAAGACTTCGCCTACTACCTGAGCGATCAGTTCCAGGCGAGCGACAAGCTCAAGATCACCGGCGGCGTGCGCATTGACGGGACGGGCATGAACTTCCCGAACGTCACCGACGGCGGATACAACGTGCCCGGCGGCTACGCGTCGGGCAGCTACTTTCCGATCGCGACCGGGTTCACCGGCGGCGTTCCTGACCCCACGAAAGACGTTTTCGCCCCCGTCGGGCAGTTCCAACATATGAGCGTCGTCGAACCGCGCTTCGGATTCGCGTACCAGTTCACGCCGCAAAACAGCTTGACGTTCAGCTACGGCCGCTCGGCCGAGCTGCCGCCGATCACCTTCGTCGACAACCACTTCCCCACGACGCCGTTTACGGCGTTCAGAGGGATTCCGTCGACGGCGGATGTCTGCGGGCCCACCCAGGACCGCGTCTGCCGTGACTACGCCGACCAGCTGAAGTGGGACTACCAGAACTTCGACGGTATCCCGTACACGCCGGCAAAGGCGGAGACGTTCAACAACTTCGACGCTTCGTTCCAGCACGACTTCGGTCGTGGCGTAGCGGCGAAGCTCACGCCGTTCTACCGCCGAGGGTACGACGTGCTCGTTCAGAGCGCGACGCAGAAGATCATCAACGGCGCGCCGGCGTTCGATCCCAACGGCAACCCGATCCTGAACCCGAACGTCACGTCGAACGCGGGCATCAACCGCACGACGGGCGTCGAGTTCTACCTCACCAAGACCGCGGCATACGGTCTGTCCGGCTCGCTCTCGCTCACCTACATCAACGAGTTCACCAACGTGATCCCGACGGTGTCGAGCGAAGATTTCTTCCCCTCGATCCCGCCGCCGTCGCTGGCGCTGGGCAACCTGTACCGGGTCGGATTCATCTCGCCGTTGAACGGCGTGGCGGCGTTCCAGTACAAGTGGCGCAGCGGCTGGCGCGTGAACCCGATCATCGGCTTCAACGTCGGCTACCCGTACGGGTCCGGCCTGCTCACGGCGACAACGGTCAACGGCGTCGCGGCGAACGTGCCGAACACGAACGTCTCGATCCAGCCGGCCCTCGGCGGGGCGCCCGCCGCGACACGATACGTCGACCCGGCCAATCCGGGCTCGATCTTCGCGCCGAACATTGCCGCCGCGCGCGGCACGCCGGAGAACAACTCGGCCGGCGGACAGCTGACCAACTCGCGCGTCAATCTCGCGAACATCACCGTCGAGTACAACAAGCCGGGAACGCGGAGCACGTTTGGCTTGCTGGTGTCGAACCTCTTCAACAATGTCTATGGCATTCCGTCCCTGAACGGCCGGTATCAGCCGGTTGCGACGGGGATCAGCGGTCCTCGGACCGGGACGACGTCGCCCGCGGCGACGTTCGGTCTGCCGTACGGCTACGTGAACTACCCCTCGAGCCGGTACGGGTACGTTGCCGTATCTTGATACGCCCAACGGTAGCCCGACCCAATACCGGTTCTATTACCAGTTGAGCCTGTAAGGACGGATCGTGTACACACGCACCCTAGCAATCGCAGCGCTGGGAGGACTCATCGTCCTCCCGGCCTGCACGGCCGGGAACTCAGCGTTCGAGCCCCCGAGGACGATCGCTCCTCTTACCTCGAACAAGTTGCAGTTCCAAGTCGGAACCGCGAATCTCAACGGTACTCTCGGGCTGAATACCGTGGTGACGTATCGGGCGGACACAGGCCTCTCGGCCCTGCTCGATAGCACCCCGGTCATCACGCTGCCATTTACCAACACCGGCGCGACTGGGAGCAACACCGACGCCGGTACGAATCACATCAGCGGATCGCCGCAACCGGCAAACGGCGTTGCTGCCGTTCCGACGACGTTCGGCACCGCGGTCGGTGCTTTCGCGTACGGTTTTCTCGGCGTGAACTCGGCCACGACCGGCGCGAACAACTCGTTGTTCTACGGTCCGACTTCGAACCCGGGGCAGTTCGGTTCACCTTATTACGCTCCGGCCGCGGGAACGGTCGCGCAGCGGCCGTTCTACATCGGGCCGGGCAACCCGTTCCTTCCGACGCTTCCGCCGACCGGGACGAACTACGTCGGTGCTCCTTCCGGCTTCACGACGTTCTATATGGCGCCGACGACCGGAACGTACTCGCTGTCGGTCGGTCTGAGCGGCACGAGTACGCCGGTACCGACCTACACCGCGACGACGACCATGACGACGATCACGCCGCTGGGGCTCATGGGAACTCCGGTGTACGTGAGCGACGGCGCGGGCGGCGGCACGGTAACCGTGACGATACCGCCCGGGGTCACGGAGACGGGAATCTTCATCACTGATCGGACTCAGCTCACGTACTACACGCTGTTCATCCGGGGGACTGGCGTCCAAACGGCGACGCTTCCGGCCGGGTCGATCCCGGCAACAGATACACTCCGCATCATTGCAGTGGGCTTCGACTACCCGGCCTTCGAAGCGGCTCCGATCGGGGCCAACCCGCCGGCTGCTCCTTTGATCAACAACACCGGTACGCCGTGCACGTTCAACGCAACGAACTCGACGTGCACGGGGCAGGCCGACCTCACGGAGTCCAACGCGGCGGCAGCTACGGAGTAGCTCCTCCTCTCGGTCTTCGGACAAATGAAGAGGCGCGGCCGCAGGGCCGTGCCTCTTCCGTATTTCTCGCTGCAAATGCGAGAACGCTTGGGTCAGCAAGAAGGCGAACGCGGCCCCCCACCGTGAAGAGGCCGTCCATGCGCAGATATGTTGTTACCCTCGCTGGTGTCGCGTGCGCGCTGCTCGCGGGTTCTCTCCCCGCCGTCGCGGCGGAGCCGTTTTCGGATACGCTTTGTCCGCGCTCCGTTCCGAAGGTCATCGAGTACAATGAGGTCTCCGGCGGCAACAACGCCGATAAGATCGTCGCCGCCGCACACGGAGCAGCCGAGGCATATGCATTGTGCGGCTCCGACGCGCAGGGCTCGGGCGTGGCCATCGAACCGCTGGTGAACTACGACAAGACTCGGTCGGCGCAGTTCTTGGTGGTCGCCGGACGCGTCGAGTCGCTCCTGGGCGATGCCAAGCAGGCGATGGCCGACTTGCGGAAGGCGCGATCGCTGGCGACCGAGGTCTCTGAGTGGCAGCCGCAGGCAATGTCCTACCAGATGTCCAGCGGCGCGGCGGGGAACTCTTCGTCGCGAAACAACGACCGGAACGGCTCGCGCTACAAGGCCGTCGCGCTGGAGATCGTTACGGCGGCGGACGCAGAGCTCGCGAAGCTCCGCCCGGCGTCTCCGCAGCCGGCGGCCTCGCCGAAGCCCTGACGGGACGCGGAGACGTCCGTCCTTAGTCCTTGTTTGCTGAGCGATCGGGGCGCTAGGCTAGCACCGAAGAACGCCGCGCCGCACCCTGCCACGCCATCCGATCGAGGTTCATCCGTGCCGACCGCCATCGACGCGACCCTGCAGCAGATCGAGGCGAAGATCGACGAGGGGATCTCGCTCGACCTCGAGGACGGCCTCGCGCTCTTCCGCACGCCGCGACATCCATACGCTCGGCCGCCTCGCGACGGCCGCCAAGGAGCGCAAGAGCGGCAAGAACGTCTACTACGTCCTCAACCGCTACATCAACTCGACCAACGTCTGCTACGCGAACTGCACGTTCTGCTCGTTCGCGCGCCGACGAGAAGGACGCGGACAAGGTCCGCATGTCGGCCGACGAGGTGGTCGCCAAGGCGCTCGAGACCGGGCACGAACTTCAACCAGCTCCACATCGTCGGCGGCCACGATCCGCGCCAGCTCTCGCTCGACTACTGGCTGCCGCTGATGCGCCGCTTCAAGGAGCTGCTGCCGCACGTGCAGCTCTCGCTCTTCACCGCGGCCGAGATCGACTACATGGCGCGGCGCCACCGCCTGTCGTACGACGAGATCTGCCGCACGCTGCGCGAGGCCGGGCTCGACAACGTCAACGGCGGCGGCGCCGAAGTGTTCAGCGAGCGCTTCCGCAAGGAAGTCTGCCCGAACAAGGTCGACGCCGCGCACTGGCTCGAGATTCACGAGACGCTGCACCGCCACGGCGTCGCGTCGAACGCGACGATGCTGTACGGCACGATCGAGACGCTCGAGGAGCGCGTCGAGCACCTGATCATGCTGCGCGAGTCGCAGCGCCGCTCGCCGGGCTTCAACGCGTTCATCCCGCTCGCGTTCCATCCCGACGGCAACGCGCTCTCGCACCACGGCTGGACGTCGGGGCTCGACGACATCCGCATGTTCGCGGTCGCGCGCCTGATGCTCGACAACTTCGACCACATCAAGGCGTACTGGATGATCCAGGGCCTGAAGATCTGCCAGCTCGCGCTGAAGTTCGGCGCCGACGACATGGACGGCACGCACGGCTCGACCGACGAGGAGCTGATCTACCACAGCGCCGGCACGCGCTCGGGCCAGCACGTCGACGACCGCGAGTTCCGCCGCCTGATCGAAGAGGCGGGCTACGTCGCGGTGCGCCGCAACTCGACGTACGAGACGTTCCCGTACGACTGGAAGCCCGACGACACGATCCCCGGCCGCGAGCTGGTCGGCGCGGGCGCCTGACGCCGTGGCGAGACTGCGCTACGGCCGCATCGCGTACGTCAACGTCGCGCCGGTCGAGACGGCGTTCGACGCGGGCGCCGTCGACGCGCGACGCCGACGTCGTGACCGACGTGCCGACGCGGCTCAACGCCGCGCTGCTCGGCGGCGAGCTCGACGTCGCGCGCGATCAGCGCCGCGCACTACCTCGAGCACCGCGACTCGCTCGAGCTGCGTGCGGCGATCTGTGCATCGCGCGCCGACGGTCCGGTGCGCTCGGTGCTGCTGCGTCTCGCCGGTGCCGCCGGCGCTGCTCGGCGGCGCGTCGATCGCGGTCACCGCGCAGTCGGCGACGGGCAGCGCGCTGCTCGCGACGCTGCTGGAGAAGCTGCAGCGGCGTGCAGCCGACGTACGAGGTCGTCGACGACGCGCTCGCGCGCCGCCGCGAACGGCCGGCCCGCGCTGGTGATCGGCGACGACGCGCTCGTCGCGCGCAAGATCTGCCGCCCGGCGTGCATCTACGATCTCGGCGAGGCGTGGCGCGCGTGGACCGGGCTGCCGTTCGTGTTCGCCGTGTGGGCCGTGCGCCGCGACGTGCTCGCCGCGCGACCGGACGACGTCGCCGCGCTCGCCGACGCGCTCGCGCAAGGCGCGCGCGTGGGGCGAACGCGCACCGCGACGCCGTCGTCGACGCCGCGCTCGCGCAGGCGCCGTATCACCGCGGCGCTCTACGACGACTACTTCACGCGCCTGTCGTACACGCTCGACGAGCGCGCGCTGCGCGGGCTGGACCATTTCGCCGCGCTGCTGGCGGCCGATCGAGCGCGACGCCGTCGGTTCGGAGGGTTCGCATGTCGCTCGCTGACGTGCTCGACCGCGCCGCCGCCGGCGGCCGCATCTCGTTCGACGAGGGCGTGCGCCTGTACCGCGAGGCGCCGCTGCACGACCTCGGCGCCGCCGCGCACGCGCGCCGCATGGCGCTGTATCCCACCAACGACGTGACGTACGTCGTCGACACGACGATCAACTACACCAACGTCTGCAACGTGCACTGCACGTTCTGCGCCTTCTTCCGGCCCGAACAGCACAGCGAAGGCTACACGATGTCGCACGACAAGGTGCTCGAGCGCGTGCGCTTCGCCGCCGACAGGGCGCGACGCAGATCATGATCCAGGGCGGCGTCAACCCCGAGCTGCGCATCGAGTGGTTCGAAGAGCTGTTCCGCCGCGTCGCCGCGAGTTTCCCGGCGTCGACATCCACTCGCTGTCGGTGTCGGAGATCGCGGGCCTGGCGAAGATCGAAGACCTGACGCGTGCGCGAGGTGCTCGTGCGCCTCAAGGCCGCGGGGATGAAGTCGCTGCCCGGCGCCGGCGCGGAGATCCTCGTCGAGCGCGTGCGCAAGCGCATCAGCGCGCGCAAGATCGTGCCCGACGACTGGATCGGCGTGATGCGCGAGGCGCAGCTGCTCGGCATGCCGACGACCGCGACGATGATGTTCGGCTCGATCGAGACGCGACGAAGAGCGCATCGAGCACATGCAAGTCATCCGCGACCTGCAGGACGAGACGGGCGGCTTCACCGCGTTCATCCCGTGGTACTACGTGCCGTACAAGACGCCGCTGCGCGGCCGCGAGGCGAGCGGCCTGGAGTACCTGCGCGTGCTGGCGGTGTCGCGGCTTGTTCCTCGACAACGTGCCGCACTTGCAGGCGTCGTGGCTGACGCCCGGCCTCAAGCTCGGGCAGCTCGCGCTGTTCTACGGCTGCGACGACATGGGCGGCACGATCATCGAGGAGCAGGTCGTGCACGACGCGGGCAGCACGAACGAAGCGACGCGCACGCAAGTCGAGGAGATCATCCGCGGCGCCGGCTTCACGCCGGTGATCCGCGACACGTACTGGAACCTGCGCTCGGACTTGGCGCTCGCGACGGCGTAACGCGGGGAGCGCCTGAGCGCGCGGTTACTTGCCGTTTGGCGTCAGCACCACCTTCGACTCGGGATAGTCGAACGTCCAGTTGAAGTGCTTGAGGAAATCGAAGCCGATCAGGCCGCCGTCGCGCCCGAACACCCTTGCGCCGCCGAAGCACGTTTCGACGTTTTGGTATTTGTACGGGCCGACTTGTAGCTCGTTGAGCCGCGAGCACTTCGCCGGAACCTGCGCCGGACCGTCGACGCCGAAGAACGAGATCCTGAACTCCACCGGCATACCGCCGACGTTGATCGTGTCGGTGAGCGCGACGAGGCGTCCGCTGGACTGAAGATCGTCGCTGAGCACGGCCAAAAAGTCGTCGCCCGTGTCGAAGATCGCGCGCGTTTGAACGCCGCCCGCCTTCAGCACGATCTCCGGTTGGCGGCTGGCGAGGTTGACGGGGAACGCGTATGCGCCCGGGCCGAGCGCCGGCTCCATCGTGCTCGGGTCCAGGATGCGAATCGTTTGATGCGCCGTGTCGACGTCGACCAGGCCGCCGGCCAGGAAGTCGTACCCGAGGATGCCGTCGATCCCTTCGGAGAACTTGCCGTCGGCGACCGCGACGATTACGTTCGAAAGGCTGTTCTTGCCGATGTCGATCGAGTCGTTGAGCCGCATGAAACGTGCCGCGACGCCGCGCCCGTTCACGCCGCCGAAGCCGGTTCGCCCGAGCCTGGTCATTTTGAGCTCGTCGGCATACGGGCGATAGATGATGATGCCGGACGCGCCCGAGTCGAGCAAGAACGTTCCGACGTGTCCACCGATCGACGCGTGCACGTGCACGGCTTGACCGCGCGGCATGAACGCGTACGGAGTCTGATGTTCCACCAAGTCGATGCGCGACGCGTCGGAGGATGCGAAATTCCACTTCGCCGTGGGGACCGGCCCGCGCAGGTCGTCGTTGGTCACGGCGCGCACGGCCTTGTCTGCCAGCGTCCACTCCACGTACTCGCCGGTGTGGTAGCCGCTAGGCACGCGAATCCCTGGCGCAATCTCGGTGTAGCCGTCGACGTGCACGGTCTCGCGTTCCCAGCGGTTGTCGGGATCGTACGTCACCTCGACGTAGGCGCCCGTCTTTTGGTCGAACGCGACGTCGGCCGGGATCCCGTTCGCCGGCGTGATGCGCACGACGTCGGCCGTGGCGCCGTCGATCGTCTTGGTTCCGCGCGCCGACGCCGAGACGTCCGGTCCGAGCTGATCGCCGTCGATCACGTTCCCGGTCAGCATGCGGCGCGCTGCATTCTCGTAGTCGATGACCGTGAAACCGTTCACGTTCGCCGACCAGAATGCGCGTCCGGTGAAGCCTTCCTGTTCGCTCACGCCGGCAAACTCGTCGACTTGGCGGTACAGCGCGCCGCGGCGATACGTCGTCGTTTGCTCTGCCGCGAATCCCGAGTCGCCGGGCGCCGGCGTCGTCTTGGGCACGGGTGCCTTCGCGGTCCGCTTCGCCCGATAGGTGAGGACGAGGCCCTGCGGCTGTCCGACATAGGCGGCGTGCTTGGCGAAGATCGCGGCCGCATCGTTGGTCACGGTTGCGGCGACCGCGCCGCCGCGGAACGGAACCGCGACGACGGCCGACGCGGCAATCGACGTGGCGATGAAAACCCGTAGCAAGGCCATGCCGTATTCTCGTGCATTCCTTCGCGCGGCACCTGCACGTCAGTTCAGACCAACCGCTCATCGTTCAACCGGTGAGGCGGTCGATCGCTTTAGCCGCTTAGCTCTATCCGATACGTGACCAGCTGCGCGTCTTCGGCGATTCGCGCGTAAAACGCGCGGGCTCGCGCGTTTGCCGCGTCGGTCACCCAGCGGACGTGGGTCCAGCCGCGCTCGCGCGCCGTCGAGCGGACCCGGTCGACGAGGGCCTCGGCGAGGCCGGACCCGCGGTGCGATTCGGCCACCCAGATGTCGTCGATGAAGCACGCCTCGTTTCCGTCGAGCGTCCGCGGGAACGGCCGAAAATGCACGAAGCCGGCGAGCTCATCGTCCGGGGCGATCCCGAGGATGCCTTCGACGCGGTGCGTACCCGCGAGCAGCCACGACCACACCGTCTGGGCGATGGCGTCGTCCGCGTGCTCGCCGAGTGCGGCGGCGTAGCGCAAATAGTGCGCGCGCCACGCGTCGTACCGCCGCGGCGTCACCGGCTCGAACGTCACCTGTGCTCGCATTGCGGGTCGGTTAGACGCGGCGGCACCGAAACCAAGGTGACGGTCGCCGAGAACCGATCGAACGTTCTCACGCGTACGCCGTCAGGGCGCAACACGGCGTCGTGGGCGACTTGAGCGCGCGGCTGGGCGTTGCGGCGCTGGGCGCCGCAAGCATCGCGGACGTCGAATCCGCCTTGGGCGAGCGCCATGTTTCGCCGGCGCAGGCGCGCTACTTTGCAAACGCGCTGGACGCAGGCCGCGTGCTGCTGGTGCTGGATGAGGTCGAACAACCCGGCGCGGCGCTCTCCGTGCTGCGCGCTGCGGGTGCCGATCTCGGCGACACGGCCGCGGGCGCGGCGGCGGACGGCGCGCATGAGGTCCGCGTGCCGCTGCGGTCCGAAGTGCTCGACGTTGCGACGTACCTCGTGCACGCGGGCGACGTTCACGTTCACAAAGAGATCGCCACGGAAGTCCAGCGCTTCGACATCCCGCTCGTGCGCGAGGAGCTGGTCATCGAGCGCACCGATGCGAGCGGTGCCGCGCCTGCCGAAGTTATTCGCATTCCACTGACCCACCAAGACGTCAACGTGACACGGAGGACGGTGGTGGAGAACGAGGTCGTGATTCGCAAACGGCAATACGAAGAAATTCGCCATATCGAAGAACCGGTTCGCCGCGAAATCGCGACCGTCACGCAACGCGGCGACTTCGTGATGCGCGCCGACGAGGCACCGTAGGGTCGGTCGTCTCCCTTGAATGATCGGAATCAACTGGGGTAAGAAGCGGTGCGCTCATTACCACATTCGAGAGGACACCCAATGAACGCACGCGGCAGCGAAACCGCCTATTTCAACGACGCCGACTCAGCCGAGCGAGCAGTACGCGAGCTGGAGGCCGCAGGAATCAATCGAAGCGATATCCACGTGAGCAGCCAGGAGTCGCACGGCGGCGGGTTTCTCGACGGTCTGAAGCGGTTCTTCACGGGCGAGGCGGAGCACGAATCGTACGCCGGCGGAACGCTCGTCACGGTATACGACGACCGCGGGCTCGCGCGGCCGATCCTAACGCGGTACGACGCGCGTTTCGAGGCCGACGGCTCGATTCAGACGCCGAGCGGATCAACGACCGGTACGAGCGCGGTTGCGAGCGATGAGCGCACGCTCAAGCTGCGCGAAGAACGGCTCATGGTCGACAAGCAGACCGTCAAAGAAGGCGAGGTCCGCCTCGGCAAGGACGTCGTGACGGAACAGCAGAGCATCGACGTCCCCGTGACGCGTGAAGAAGTGCACGTCACCCGCCGGCCGGTCGCCGAAGGCGAATACGTTGGCGACGCCGGCGCGATCGGGGAGGACGAGGACATCAGCGTGCCGGTGATGCGCGAGGAAGTCTCCGTCGACAAGCGCACCGTGGTCACGGACGAGATCGGCCTCGAGAAGCGGCAGATCCACGAGACGGAAACCGTCGGCGGCACCGTTCGCAAAGAGCGCGCCCACCTCGAAACCGATGGAAACGTCGCCGCCGATTTGCTGGACGACCGCACGCGCTGACGCTGCGGGAAACGAAAGGAAGGACGGCCCTCGCGGCGCCGTCCTTTTTTCGTGTTTGCTACGCGACCGGGCTAGTCGTAGTCGGCGCGGATCTTTGCGAGCGTCATCGCGGCGCTCGCGCGGCGGCCGTCGGCCCGCAGGACGTCGACCTCCAGATCGGGATAATTCGGCTCGATCCGCCGGCGCTTCCAGTCCGCGACGGTGAACGGGGCCCGCGCCGCGCGATCGTAATCGTATTCTGGCAAATTGCGGCGGTTCGTACCGCTCCCATGGATGACGACCGAGAAACCTTCTAAGGCGCGGATATCGCGCTCGATATTTTTTATGCTAGCCACGGACGTGGGCTTTCGCGAAGATAACAACTTTACCCGCTTCCGTGCGTCTCATGGTCTCCGACGGGGTGCGGAGCTTTCGGCTGCTGGTGCGCCGGCCGCCGTTGCGGTGCCGGCTGGCGGAAAAGTTGCGCCGTGCCACGCCGATAGGCTCATGCCGAAGATACAAAGGGCGGCAATGATGAACCAGACGAACGCGATCAAGCGGGTGATCTGCAAGTAGTACTGACCCGCCCGCGCGTGCGCCAGGTTGTCCGGCGCTCCGCCGCCGATGATGCGCGGCAAACGCAATTTATCGGTCGTGGTCTCCGCGACGCAAAGCGTGAAGACGCCGTTGGTGCGAACATTGTCCGGACCGTGGTCGCCGTGAATGAGAGCATCCAGACTTTCGAGCGAATAGTTTGCCGCGGCGACGGCGCGAGACGCGAGCGAGCTCACGATCGCGCCGAGAGCCGTGATCGTCGTGAGCGCGACAAAGATGGCGAACGCCGTCCACCAGCGCGAGGCCGATTCCGGTCCGACCATGTTTCCGGTGGTGAGATCGACGGCGCGCTGGCCGAGGACCGCCAGCGCCGTGAACAAGAAGCCGTTGATCGTCAGGCACCACGTGAGGCGGCTGTTGACGAGATCGTCCTCGTGCACGATGTAGCTGCGAATGATCTCGTAATAATGAAACTTCGCCAGCACGTCGCCGTCGTTGACGGCGAGCGGATAGCACAAGGACGTCTTCAGGGACACCTGAGCGCGCGAACCTTTGGCCCACAGAGGCATCGGATCAGCCCTCCCGTCGAACGGCCGGTGCGAACACCAGTCCGCCCTTCATTATACCGGAGGATGCAGCGGGCGATCAGCCGGACTTTGCTCCTTCGCGCCGTGCTGTACCGAAAACTCCCAGTGGCCGAAGCGCAAGGCCCCTAGCGTTTCCTGGCGGCCGTTTTGCGGCCCGTCTTCTTGGCGGCCGACTTCTTCGCACCGGCCTTCTTGCCCGTCGCCGATTTCTTGCGCGTGGCTGCGGCCCGTTTCGCGCCGCGCTTGCGGGCGGGCGTCGAGGTGCTGCCGGTGCCGCGCTTTGTGCGCGTTTTTGCGGCCTTGGCGGCGGATTTCTTGCGGGCGGCCGTGGTGCGGCCCGTGCTCGGCCGGCGGCCGAGCTCGTGCCAGTCGGCCTCCGACATATCCACGTCGTAATGCTTCGCGGCTTTCTTGATGTTCGCGAACGCGAGCTCGCGCTCGGCGTCCGAGACGTCTTCGACTTGGTCGAACCGCGCGATCGCGTTGCGTACGTGCGACGCATCGGTCATCGGTTCTTTGCGCTCTTTGGGATAGGCGAAGACGCTGTCGGGGAGGTCGCCGCGCTCCGTGAGGGTGCCGTGTTTGGAATGGGGCTTCCAGGTGGCTCTCATCGCGTGGAACGTGTACCCTCCCGGGTCGCATGGTACGCCGACCTGCCCGTCAAAACGACCTTGGGCCGGGTTCAAGGAGGCTGACGTGAGCGCGTACCCGTTTCCAACCATCAACTGCCTTGCCTTCGTCGCGTACAGCGGCGCGCGGATCGTGCTCGACCGCTACTACGTCACCGGCCAGCCGTCGTCGCCGGCGTATGCCGCGATCGCTGCGGCCGGAATACGGTCGGTGGTCTGCGTGCGCCAGCCCGGCGAACCCGCGGTCCCGCCGCCGGTTCCACCGGTGACGCCGTTCGACACCACGGAGGAGGCGCAGCTCGCGAAGCTGGGGGTGTCGTACCAGAACATCCCGATCACGCGGACGATGACGCAGCAGCAGTTCGACACGGCCGCGAGCCAGGCGGCGATCGCGCTGTTGAGCAACGGCGGGCGAGGTCCGGCGCTGATCCACTGCTCGACGGGCGACCGTGCTGCGTCGGTGTTCGCGGTCGTGCTGGTCCTCGCGGCGCGCTTCTCCAACGCCGACGCGGCGGACTTCGCGATCAACAGCCTGTTGCTGGCGAACCCGAACATGATCGAGCTCGTGCTCGGCTACACGCCGCCGCCGGCGATGGCGGGGCAGATTCGCACGGCAGCGGCGGAGTTTGCCGGCGGCGCTACCTGACGGAACGGCGCGCCGCGTCGACCACGTTGTCGATCGCAGAAGCAACGCTCGACGCGCAGCGCGTGACGATGTCGCCGTGGCTGCAGCCGTCTATTTTCACGCGCGAGCCGGCCGATGAGTATTTCGCCAGCGGCGCGGTAAAGTCGCTCATGAACTTTTCTGCGGCGCGGCGTTGATCCGGCGGAAGGGGTGAGTCCAAGAAGACGTCCGTGGCCGCGACGACGGTCAGCGGCAAGCTTCCGTACTGGCGCTGTTCGTTGTGGACCTCCGTCGAGCTGATCGTTCGGTCCGACGTTTGATCGGAATTATAGGTTCGCCACCACTCGGCGCGCATCTGCCGTTGAGCGATGACGGCAGCCAGCGACGCCGGCAAGTTCGGGTCATGCGCGGTGCAGACGTCATAGACCTCGGTGCCGGGCTTCAACGCGCCGTGCTCCGTCGCTGTGGTGCACGCCTTCGCTGCCGCCCAGCCTTGCGCGAACATCGGTTCGAGCGCCGGCGCAGCGGCAAACAGCGCCCTTTCTTGGTCCTCGATGTCCGGCTCGACGAGGACGAGGCCTGCAAGCTCATCCAGATGCCGATCGGCGTACAATCGTGCAGAGAGCGTACTCGAAGAATAGCCCACGAGAACGAACGGCCGCGCGATCGGAGCCTTCTCGAGCAGTGCCCGCAAATCGCTCACGGTGGCCGCCGCGTCGCGCGGAAGCGGTCCCGGATCGCTGAATCCGAACCCCGCCCGGTCGTACGAGCACACCTGTGTATGCTGCGCAACGAGCGGCTGCACGAAGCGCCAGCTCGACGTATCGTCGCTCTCGTTGGCATCAAGAATGACGGTTGGCGAGCCGCTCCCCGTGCAGTAAAGATTCAATCGCCGCCCGCCGATGTCGACCATGCGTTGTGCTTGCAGGTATGGCGCTGGATCGAAGTGCTCCGTCGTTACCGCCGCGCCGGCCGGCTGCACGCCGGACGCAGGAGCGTCGGGCATACGAAACATGGCGTCGTCGAGCGCGTCGGGGAAGCGCATATCGTCGTATGCAATATGCCATGACGAACGTTCACCACCGATGCCGAACTGGCCGAAGGTACGAAGGTCGGTATCGATGCTCGTCGTCACCCAATATCCATGAACGGCGCCAAAATGAAGTTCCGCGAACGAAACGCCCGCCTGCGCGGGCGAGTGGAAGCGCATACTGCAAAATCGCGCATGAGCGACATCGATGACCACGTCCGTGAGCGGATGCATCCGGATATCACCATTTCGCGGCGACAACTGAAGATGTCGACCCGGTTCACCACCTGGGCAACGGGTCGCGTCCGAGGCGGTGATGCGGTAAGCACTCGGACCGAGAACCGTCACCATGCCGATGACCTTCAGTTGCTCATTCGGCGTGGCCGACGGTTGTGTCGCCGGCTTCGGCGGGGGCCGTCCCTCAATGCCGTACCGCAACCAGTCGAATGCGCCGGTCCACGTCGGATTGAAGAGCGGCGAACGCGTGAGGAGATGGCGGTACGGTGTGGTCGCGACCGACCCGAGGTCATCACTCGCCCGATGACTGGTTGCCCACGATCCGCTCGGCTGGCCCCCTCCGCTTGCGTTGCCGGTCCATATCCGAAACACGGCTCTGCCGTGACGATCGAGCATGGTGGTAGTTATCTTTCCTTGCAGCGTGACGTCGAAGACAAACGTGAGATATGGAGGTTCCGGAAGATCGCGCATCGTGGCGATCGTGTCCGTGTATAGTTTCTCGTCGTCAGCCGTTGGAGCGCCGGCGAGCGCCGTCCAGGGAACGATGAGCAGTATCGCGGCGATCGCGATCGTCGCGAGACGGGATCCCAGGCCGGCGTGCACGCAGTTCTGATTCGCTCCGCGCAATCGGACCCTTTCGCGGTGCCGTGTCAGCGGGCCGTATCAGGGGAGCAAGCAGGCTGATCCCGCCCCGCGCGTGCTAGAGGGTCGTATCGAGGGGAGCAAGCAGGCTGGCGGGCATGCGCCGCACGGAACTGCGCGGGTGCTTTCGAGAAGCGTCGTCGCGCGATTGCGGGCCCGGGTGCTCCAGGGCGGGCAAGCCGGCCGCACCAACAAGCACAACAGGAGCATCATCGACGCCGCGCTGGTGGTGCTCGCTGACGGGCGACCGCGCACGTACGTCGAGATCTACACCGAGGCACTGAAGCGCAAGCTCGTTGCGAACGCCAACGAGAAGAGTGGTACAACTCGATTTCGGAGTACGTGCAGCGGCGTATCGCGGGCGGGCGGGATTCGCTGATTACGCAACATGTGGACCGGCGCTTCGGCTGAACCATCCCGCCGACGACTGGCCCGAACCGCGAACCACATTGCCGCGCGGGCGCACGATCTCAAACGCGCGCATCGATCAGCTACGCGCTCGAAGCCGCGTCTGGTGCGCCAAGGGAAGCGGTGAGGTGGAAGCATTCACGGTCGCCGCATTCACCGCGATGGAACGGCCAACGACGAACCGCGCCGGTAGAATCGCTACGCGCCCGGTGCGCCCGCCTTCGCATCGCACGCGGGTATAGCGTCTACGAGCTCGCTGAAGCGGCCGACTTCGCAGCGTGGACGATCCAACGGCTCGAGTCGGGCAAGCGTATCGACAAGCGGATCCTCCCGGCGCTTGCGACGGCGCTCGGCGTGCCATTTTGCCGGCTCTTGTGCGGCGGCCATAGTTGTGCCAAACGGGCTTGCGTTCAAGTGCGGCAGGCACGGATGACGCAGGGGCGCCCGCGCTGAGCGCGGGCGCGACCCTCGCTAGACGGATTGAGACGCTTCGCGCAGGCATCCGTCCTAGTCGGGCTGGTTCCGATGTCGCCGAAGACGACGCCCATCGCGCCGACCACCATCGCCAATCGAGCTTGCACGCGTGAAGACGCCACGGCTTGGGATGCTACCACAGCGCCCGCGCGCGTCGTATCCGCCGAACGGCCAATCCTTTCGGCTGCACAGGCTCAGGCCGCCGGTGGCGTGGAACGCCAAGTCGTCGGCGCCCCGGAGTTGCGTGGAAGGTTAGCGTTTACGCTTCTTCCATGCAAAACGTTGCAGAACGACTTCCGTGAGCGCCGGCATCAAGCGCATGGATAGCGATGCGCTCTGGTTTGCGATCATGAGAACGCTACCGCGTCTTGATACGGGGCGTGATGCACGTCAGCCGCGTCGAACAGCGCGCGCTGCTCGACCCACTCCTGTGTCGAATCATACATCGCCTTTGTGTACGGCTCGAAAACGATACGTTCGCCGGGTCCGAAGGCGCGGACGTCGACCAGCGCGTGGAAACGTTCCGGAAGCTCGTTCAAAAAGTAATGCGTGTAGCGCTGATGCCGCACGTCGATGTCCGCCTGAGCGCGGCGCAGCGCGCGATAGTACCGCCTGACGTCGTCGATATCCGCGTCTTTTGCGATCATTCCGGCCATCATGAACGTGGTGTCCACGATCTTGCGAAAACCGAGCTGCTCGAGGACGTAGAGCTGAAGGCCGAACACGCTCGCCGCATCGGCTTTGCGGTCGATCATGCTCGCCAGCCGTTGGTCCGGGCCGCCGCCGAAGTGCAGCGCGATGTCGGCTGCGGGCAGCACGGCCTCGAGTGCCTGGATCGCGGTGTAGTGGCTGCCCGAATGGTAGCCGACGTGGACGTTCACGCCAGCAAGGTCGGCTGGTTTTCGTACCGCTGATTCCGGCGCGACGACGATGGCGCCGGGGCACACGGAGTACGCTTCCCCCCACAGCGTCCCGTGCTCGGCAGATGCGGCCATGTTGACGGTCCAGTGGCACGCGCAGCTCACCGTCGCGTCGCGCCCCTTCTCGTACGATTCGTACGCCCCGTACTCGAGCCCGCGCGCGGCGGGCGGCGGCGCATGGCGGTCGAAGCCGAGATCGTTTGCGCGCAGCACGTAGTCCGTGAGGCCTTCGTCCGCAAAATAACCGTGCTCTTGCGCGACCCATTCTTGAAGCCGGCCGTGGGTGTGGATGACGAACGTGCTCATACTATCACCTGGATCGCGGTGTTCTTAGAGGAACCGCGTCGGCTGATTGATGGTGCGCCACATGTGGGCGGAGGGACTATCGTCGAAGCCGAGCCCTTCGCGGGGCTGGCGAAAGTTTCGCGCGACGATGTCTTCGAACGTCTCCAGGCGCACGACCGCAGCGGGATCGAAGGCATAGAGGTCGTGCACGGTGATCATCCTGCTCGTGAGGTACCACCGGTGATTGCGCGCGTACTGGTGCGCCGCGGCAATGTGCGGCTCGGGCTCGTAGGCGTCACCGAAGAACCGAACGTAGGCCTCCGGATATGCATAGCCTGCTGCCGGGTCGGGATAAAACCGCAGGGCTTGATGGTACCGGATCGCCCAGCTCACTTCTTCGTCGACGTACGGCTCGACGAGTTGGGCCGCCCAATAGCCGTGATCCGCGCGAATGAAACCGATCACGCTGATGTCGTGCAGCAGGCAGGCCAGTACGATTTTCTCCGATTGGCCGGCGGCGAGCGCGTGCGCCGCACTTTGCAGAACGTGCGCGGCCGGGCCGAACCGGTACCGAAAGAAATCGAGCAGCGCCGGACGATCGGGCATGCGGGGCAGGCGCGGATCGTCGCCCATCAGATACTCTTGCTTGCCCGCGGCGAGCGGGGGCGTTCGGTACGTGCGCGGGTCGTCCTCGCCGGACGTGTACAGGTTTGATTTGACGATCTGTGCGTCGAGCTCGTCACTCCAGCGCTGCTCGAGCAGGTCTGCTTGCTCGGAGATCGTCGGAGCGCCGGATGCACCGTGCGGCGCGGCGTTCATTTCACCACCTAATCGACTCGGTGTGGAGTAGCTCGTGAAGGTTTCGAGCGGGCAGGTATGCGGCCTCCTGAGGACCGGTTTTCATGCTTTTTTCACACCTTCTGGGGATCAACCGGTATGGTACATTCAGCCGGACGCCGCGCGGGGCGCGAACACGAGTTGGTTTGGATCGCCTGGGCGCTCGCCGGAGCGATGCTGCTTGCGGGCGTCGTCTTCGTCGTCGTCGACGTGCTGTCCAACCTGCACATGATGAACCAGACCCTTGGATCCGTCGCCCAGCGCATGACCAAACTCGACGCGATGAGCACGAAGCTCGATCGCCTGGCGAGGATGCAGGTGCAGCTCGACACGCTCGACGGCCATCTGCGTGAGATGTCGGGCACGCTTCGGCATACGAACACCGCGCTGGCCGCGACGAACGGCCGTCTCGCAAGCGCGCAGCGGCGCCTCGTCGACATGGACGGAACCTTGAAGCTGATGGGCGGCGATATGCGCACGCTCGACGGCGATCTTCGCTCGATGCGCGGCGACATCCACGTGATGGCGCATAAGATCGGCGGTTCGTTCCTGTTCCGCGGCGTGAAGTAAACCCGGTTTTCCTCGGTCGATTTGTTACGCGCGAGCGGTCAACCGTACCGGCGCCCGTCGCCCTGCTCCGCGTCGCACCGGGGAAGGGTGAACTCGTGAGGCGAAATTGGACGGTTCCCGCAGGCATCCGTCCCATTCGGCGTCGTACCGTTCAACTGAAGGAACTATGGAAGCGAGCAGCGCCCTCAAGAGCCGGCTTGACGCACTACGACCGCTAGGTGCGGATCGCGTTGCCTTGCTGTGGCCGCAATGGAAGGCTGAGGATGCGCTGTTCGTCTACGCGACCAATGCGGTGGAAGGCAGCACACTTACCCTTGGTGAGACCGTGGCGGTTCTCGAGCACGGAATAACCGTTGGCGGCAAGCCTTTGTCCGACCATCTTGACGCGGTCAACGGGCAAAAAGCCTATACCGCGATGCTGCACCTCGCTCAGAAGCATGCGCGCATCACGCTGGAAACTGTTCTCCAGCTGCATCGCGCATTGGTCGGCGATGTGACGTACGCCGGCCAGCTCCGTGACGAATCCGTCTATATTCGTGGCTCGTTGCACGTGCCGCCAAATCACGTGAAAGTTCCACGGCTCGTAGACGAGATGCTGGCGCGCTACGACGAAGGCATTTCGGCCGGAGAACATCCCGTGCGCGTTGCTTCGGTGCTGCATTTCGACTTGCTGACTGTTCATCCGTTCAAGGACGGCAACGGCAGAACCGCACGGCTCTTGGAGAACCTTCACCTCATCCGTGAAGGCTTCGCGCCGATCCTCATCGGCCCGCAGGAAAAGCCGCGCTACTTCGAAGTGCTCGAACGTTCGCAAGTCGCGATTCCCGGCGTGGGTGATCCCACCGAGTTTATCGGATATATGGCCGATCTCGAAAAAGACTCGCTGGAGCGCTATTTGAGGTCGTTGCAAATCGCGCATGGGGAGAACGCATCGGACGCGGTTTCATAGCGAGGCGGATGGGCAGGATTTTCTTCGGCGTGGTACTACCATGCAAAGAGGGCGGTTCATTTTTCATCGAACGACAGAACGCGTATATCGCGCACGTAGACGATGCGATCGGCGTTCACCTGACGAACGACGGAAAGCGGCTCGCGAGCTGCTGTGGTCTGGACGGCATGGATGGCCCAAACCTCCAGTGCGACAAGTGCGGGGCGTATGTCGCCACGAAAAAAGATGATTGCTGGATGCCGCGCTGTGTAGTGTTCGATCCTGCGACGACCGAGGCGATTGCGGGTTACAGCACGGAAGGAGGATAGTTGCGCTGTCGTTATTGTCAGCTGACAATTCTCGACGGTCGTCCATCTCGCGTTGGTCGCTTACTGCGCCGCGCTTCGTGCTCTGTGCGGCGTGTCGTAACGAGCTAGGCGCGAGATGATACGCGCTTCTTATCGTCCGAGGGTTGTATTTCCGATTCGATATCGATGATATCGATCTTAATTCGACCACCTAGCGCGGCCGCAAGCTTACGTAACGTATCGATTGAAGGAACGTGGAAACCCGACTCCAAGCGCGATATTGCGGAAACGCTCGTTCTCATTCGCGAAGCAAGAGCTTCCTGCGTGAGGCCGGTTCGCGTACGGTGAAGAATCACGAGGTCCGCGATTGCGAGCGCCACCTCGTGCTTCTGTTCGAGTTCAGCATACTTCGGGTCGGACACGCGCCGGCGCGATGCCGCGTCACGGGCGCTCTGGCCGAGCGGGTTAACGCGATGGTGGGACTCTTTGCGTGGCACTGTGGTTCTCATCTTATCAGATGTGAGAAGGTGAGTCAACGTTTCTTCGGAGGCGCTTTCCTCCCGACCGGCCCGGGACGTCTTCGAGGATCGGCGTCAAGACGCTGCCGGAAGTCCGTCCACCGGTCGCGCGCTATCTTGGCATCCGCCTCTGACACTCGCGGGTCGTACTTCGTGAATGCGTGCAGTAATACAACGAACTGCCTGCTACGGCGATATAAGATTCGATAAAGTATATTGCCGTAATGGCATCGCAGCTCGCGTAGTTCGCCTTCGATCTGCGAACTATGAGGAAATGCGAGGTGTGGATGCTCGTCGTCGAGGGAGTTGATGCGATCGATTTGCCGGTCGATCGCGAGTCGAACCGCGAGTTTTTGGCGTTTGATGAATTCGTCTACCGGTTCTATTCCGTCGGGATCACGGTAAAATCTCGCGATCAACCGACGTGTCGGAGGTTGCGCCACGTCGCTTCGCTTTCGTCAGTTGAATTGCCACTCGTTGCTTCGCCGCATACCGGACGCCGATATGCCGCTTGCCGATCGTATGGTTTCAGCTTGGCCGAAAAGTACGCGTTGGGCTGGTATAGCGATACTGCCGCCGATGGGAAAAACTGTTGCGCTGTCCTTTTGTCGTTCGATCGCTCACTAATGCGATCGTGGCGCACCCTTCGACAGGCTCAGGGTGACAACTGTCGACGTTTGCGCCGGGTTTGTCCCGGCGCTTACCTTTTTTGCAGGCGCCGCTCGTCCGCCGCGATTGTGGCGCATTCTTCGCAGGCTCAGGGTGACGGGAGGGTTTCGCGGATCGTTGCTGCGCCGATTACTTCGAGGCCGTCCGTGTCGAACAAGGCGACGAGCTGGCCCGGCGTTACCGCGCGATGCGGCTCGTCGAACGTCAGCTTCAGCGTTCCGTCGTCCACGATCACCGCGTCCGCCGGTGCGAGCTTCGCGCGGTAGCGCGTCATCGCCAGCACGCGCGCGCGCCCGCCCGCGAACCGTTCCGGGCGAATCAGATTCACCTCGTCGGCGACCAGCGCGTCGACGCCGAGCTCGTCTTCGCGGCCGATCACGATCGTGTTCGTCGCTGCGTCGATGCGCGTCACGTAGCGCGGGTTCGTCGCCTGACGGCAGGCCGCGGCGCTGGCCCACCGTGTAGCCGCCGATCCCCGCGTGCGTGCCCGACCAGCTCGCCGGCCGTCGTACGCACGTCGCCCGGGCGCGTCGTCTCCGGGGCGAGGCGGGCCAGCACGTCGCGGTAGTCGCCGCCTTCCACGAAGCAGATGTCCTGCGACTCCGTTTTCTCCGCCACCGGCAGGCCGAGGCGCGCCGCGTGGGCGCGCGTCTCCGCCTTCGTCATCTGGCCGACCGGCAGCAGCAGGCGGTCGAGCTGGGCCGGGGTGAGCTGGGCCAGCGCGTAGGCCTGGTCCTTGGGCGAGTCGCTGCGGTAGAGGTGCGGGCCGTCGGCGCGGTGCTCGAGGCGCGCGTAGTGGCCCGTCGCGACCCAGCGCGCGCCCAGGCGGTCGGCGTACGCGCGCAGCGTTCCGAGCTTCACCTCGTTGTTGCACGAGACGCACGGGTTGGGCGTGCGGCCCTGCGCGTAGTCGCGCGCGAAGCGGTCGATCACGCTGCGGCGGAACGTTTCCTCGAAGTCGAGCACGTAGTGCGGGATGCCGAGCGCGGCCGCGCTGCGGCGCGCGTCGTCGAAGTCGTCGGCGCCGCAGCACGACTTGGCGTGCGCGGGCTTCGTCGGCGCGTACATCTTCATCGTCACGCCCACGACGTCGTAGCCCGCTTCCGCCAGCAGGCCCGCCGCAACCGCCGAATCGACGCCGCCGCTCATCGCGGCGACGACGCGTGTTCGTTCGCTCATCATCCTCGTTCTTCACCGTATGACCGCGCACCGGGAGAACCGGGTGCACCCGCGAAGGTTCGACCAATGCCAGCGCTCGGAGACGAGTTCCGAAGCGCGCGTGAAGCGCGCGGGCTCACGCTCTCGGACGTCGCCGAACAGATCCACATCCGTTCGGTCTACCTCAACGCCATCGAGAACGAGGACTGGAAGTCGATCGGTGCGCCGGTCTACGTCCGCGGGTTCATCCGCACCTATGCGCGATTCCTCGGCAAAGATGCCGAAGACGCGGTCGGGCGCTTCAACCTGACCTCGCCCGTCGAGCGACCGGTCGTCGCTTCTGCTTCGGCGGCGACCCTCAGCGACAACGAGCGCTCCGGGCCCTCGCTGTGGGCCGTCGTCGCGACGCTCGTCGCGGTCGTGCTGGTCGGCTTCGTCGGCTACGAGTGGTGGCAGTACGCGCACCCGGGCGGCGGCGACCGCGGTCGCGCGCGCGACGCAAGCGCCGCAACCCGCGGCGACCGGCGGCGAGTCCCAGGCTCCGGCCGCGTCCGCCGCGACCGACGGCGACGCCGGCGGCGTCGGGCGTCGGCGCCGCACCAGCTCGCGCTTCGCCTCACCCAGCGGTCCTGGCTGCGCGTCGTCGTCGACGGCACGCAGCAGCTCGAAGGGATCTTCCCGGCCGGCACGGTGCGGACGTTCAAAGGGAACGTCGCCGAGGTGCGGGCGGGCAACGCCGGCGGCGTCGTCGTCGGCGACGAAGGACCGCTCGCCCAAACCGATGGGCAACGTGGGCGACGTCGTCGAGCAGCGCTTCACCCTCTGATCTAGGAAACGTAGCATGGCAACCGACTCGTCGTTCGACGTCGTCTCGAAAGTCGACCCGCAAGAGCTCGACAACGCGCTCAACCAAGCGCGCAAAGAGATCGCGGGGCGCTTCGACTTCAAGCACTCCATCGCGTCCATCGAGAACGACGCCACGACGATCACCGTGCTCGCCGACGACGAGATGAAGCTGCGCAACGTGATCGACATCATCCAGTCCAAGGCCGTGAAGCGGGGAATCGACCTCAAGGCGCTCGATCTGTCGAAGGAGCCCGAGGCCGCGTCGGGGAGCTCGGTGCGCAAGAAGATCGCGATCCGCGCCGGCATCCCCAAGGACAAGTCGAAGCCGATCATCGAGGCGATCAAAGGGCTCGAAGCTCAAGGTCCAGGCGCAGTACCAGGACGAGCAGATCCGCGTCTCAGGCAAATCCAAGGACGATCTGCAAAAGGTTATGAGCTTGCTCAAGGGGCTGGACTACGAGCTGCCCTTGCAGTTCACCAATTATCGATGACAGCGACCGCCGTACGGACCAACACCGTCTCGTTCGTCTCCCTCGGGTGCGCGAAGAACCTCGTCGACAGCGAGGTGATGATCGCCAAGCTGGGGGCGGCCGGGTGGGCGCTCGTCCCCGACGCCGGCGACGCGGACGCGGTCGTGATCAACACCTGCGCGTTCATCGATCCCGCGAAGGCCGAGTCGACCGAGACGATCCTCGAGCACGCCGAGCGCAAGCGCGCGGGACAGCAGCTCATCGTCGCCGGGTGCTTGTCGCAGCGGTTCGGCGAGGAGCTGCAGTCGCTGATCCCGGAGATCGACGGCGTGATCGGCACCGGCGCCTACGCGTCCATCGCCGAGCTGCTCGAGGACGCGCGCGCCGGCCGCAAGCCCGTGCGGCTGGGATTCGAAGCGGAGCCCGAGCACGATTTTCTGCCGCGGCTCATCACCACGCCGTCGGCGACCGCGTATCTGAAGATCGCCGAAGGCTGCGATCATCCGTGCACGTTCTGCATCATCCCGCAGCTGCGCGGCACGTTCCGCTCGCGGTCCGCGGAGTCGATCCTCGCCGAAGCGCGCGCGCTCGCGGCCGGCGGCACCAAAGAGCTGATCCTGATCGCGCAGGACACGTCGATGTGGGGGCGCGACCGCGGCTTCCGGCGCGGCGGTTTGGCGCATCTGCTGCAGCGAGCTCAACGCGGTCGACGGGATCGAGTGGATTCGGCTGCTGTACCTGTATCCGGCGACCGTCGACTCCGAGCTGATCGACGCGATGGCGTCGCTGCCCAAAGTGTGCGCGTACATGGACATGCCGCTGCAGCACGTCAGCGTGCCGGTGCTGCGCGGGATGCTGCGGCCGTCCAACGGCGCGCGCTATCTCGAGATCATCGAGGATTTCCGGCGGCGCGTGCCCGGGATCACGATGCGCTCGACGTTCATCGTCGGGTTTCCGGGCGAGACCGAAGAGCACGTCGCCGAGCTGGAAGACTGGATCGCGCGCGCGGAGCTCGACCGCGTCGGCTTTTTCACGTACTCGCGCGAGGACGGCACGCCCGGCGCGCTGCTGCCGGATCAGGTGCCGGAGCGCGAGAAGCGCAAGCGGCTGCTGCGGCTGCGCGACGCGCAGCGGCGCGCGTCGGAGCGCGCGCGCGCCAAGCGCGCGGGCACGGTCGTGCGCGTGCTGGTCGAAGAGCGGCGGACGCTGCGCAAGACCGATCCGCTCGCGGTCGCGCTGCGCGAGCGCGACGTGCTCGTCGGGCGGTCGATGGGTGAGGCGCCCGGCGTCGACGGCGGCGATCGTGTTCGCGTTCGATCCGAGCGTGCGGATCGGCGAGTTCGTCGACGTGCGGCTCGACGGCAACACCGCGTTCGATTTCTTCGGGTCGCTCGTGCACGCGCCCGTGCTCGCCGGTGCGTCCGCGTGAGCAAGCAGATCGTCGCGGACCCGCCCGCGCCGCCGGAGCCGCCGACCGACGACCGGCCGCGGCGCCGCTCCGATCCGCCGCCCGGCGGTGACACGCCGCCGTCGCGCTGGCGGCACGTTCTCGCGTACGTGCTCGCCGCGGTGCTGATCGTCGTCGGCGTCGTGTGCGGGTTCGTCGCGTACCGCGTGTTCCACGACCACCAGCCGGTGCCGCGCTCGATCAGCGAGATCTTCATCCCGTCGCCGTCGTCGGTGTTCGGCAAAGAGCGCATCTACGTGATGGTGCTCGGCACCGACTACAACCGCGACGAGAAAGGGATGCCGTACTCCAAGGGCGCGCGCAGCGACACGATCATGGCCGCCGGGCTCGACTTTCCGTCGCAGCTCGCTCAAGCTCGTGTCGGTCCTGCGCGACTCCGACGCGATCGGTCAACGGGCACGAGACGAAGATCAACGAGGCGTACTCGCAGGGCGGCGTCAAGCTCGCCGACGCGGTGATCGGCGACTTCCTGTCGCTGCCGCATGCCGACAAGCAGCCGGCCTTCGACCGCTACATCGTCGTCAACGCGCGCGGGCTCAAGGACTTCGTCGACGCGATCGGCGGCATCGACGTGCCGGTCACCGAGACGATGGACTACGACGACAGCTGGGGCGACCTGCACATCCACTTCAAGCCCGGCTTGCAGCACATGAACGGGCAGAAGGCGATGGAGTACAGCCGCTTCCGCCACGACGCGTGCAGCGACGTGTGCCGCACGCGGCGCCAGCAGCAGATCATCCACCTCACCATGGCCAAGCTGAAGTCGCAGAAGTTCAACGACCTGCTGCACATCGGCGCGCTGCTCGACGCGCTCAACAAGAACGTCAAGACGAACATGACGTTCGACGAGGAGAAGTCGCTCGCGTGGCATTTCCGCGACGCGAACATCGCGGACATGAGCAAAGCCGCGACGTTCGAGTACAGCGACGTGAAAGACACGCCGTACGGCGGTCAGGTCGTGATCCCCGATCCGGTGCAGAAGGCGAAAGTGCTCGCGGATTTCCTGGGCGCGTACGGCAACGTGACGCCGCCGCCGGCGAGCGCGCTGCAGGCGATCAAGCCGTCCACCGTGCACGTCGTCGTGCAGAACGGCAGCGGCGTGCCCGGGCTCGCCGGCATCGTTTCGGCGAAGCTCGAGAAGCTGCACTACGTCGTCGACTCGGTCGCCAACGCCGACACGTTCGGCTACGACGTCACGCAGGTCCGGCCCGCGACCGCCATGCCGTTCCTGGGCGAGCGCGTGCGCGCCGACCTCGGCGTGCCCGGCGCGGTGGTCGCGCCGGCGACCGACACGACGCCGGGGCCGCACCCGCTCGTCACCGTGATCGTCGGCAAGGACTACGCCGCCGCGAGCGCGACCGCCGCGCCGACCTCGTCCGTCGCGCCCGCCGCGCGCTGATCGCGTGCCGCGAGCCTGCTGAGCGCGGCGCGCGATCGCTGCGGCGGTCGCGGTCGCCGTCGTGGCGTCGTGCTCGGCGTACGGCGGGCGGCGGCTTGTGGCTCAAGTCGGACGACCTGCTGCGGCCGGTCGTCGTGCTGCGCGGCGCGGACGCGGCGGCGCTCGCGCAGCCGTCGCTGGGCGCGCGGTTCGACGCGCTGCTCGGCAAGGCGCGCGCGCCCGCCGATGCGCGGCCGCGGCTGGTGGCGCTGACGTTCGACGACGGGCCGTATCCGGTCGTGACGCCGCTGCTGCTGCAGACGCTGCGCGACGTGCGCGTGCCGGCGACGTTCTTTCTCATCGGGCGCGATGCGGAGCAGTTTCCCGACCTGGCGCGCGCGATCGCCGCGGACGGGCACGAGATCGCCGACCACACGCTGACGCATCCGGACCTGGACCGGCTGCCGGACGCGGCGGTGACGCGCCGAGCTGCGCGACGGCGCGGCGAGCTTGGAGCGCATCGCGCCCGATCCCGCCGAGCGAACGCTCTTTCGGCCGCCGCACGGGCGCTTCACCACGGCGACCTGCGGGCGGCGCAGGCGGCCGGGTTCGACACGATCCTGTGGAGCGACGATCCCGGCGACTGGCGCGCGGTGCCCGCCGAGCGCGCTGCGGGACCACGTGCTCGCGCACGCGGTCGCGCCCGAGATCGTGCTGCTGCACAGCGGGCGGCAGGCGACCGTCGCGGCGCTGCCCGAGGTCGTCGGCCGGTTCCGGCGCGCCGGCTTCACCTTCGTGACCGTGGGCGAGCTGTTGCGCCGGACCTCGGCGGAGCAGCTCAACCGGCCTGCAAAGACGCCGCTCGGCGGCGGCTGAGCGCTTCGGTAACCTCCGCGGGCGGAAAGCGGTACTCGGGAGGAACCCCACCGCCCGGCGAATGGTTGTAGACCTGTATGGCCTTTCTCAAGACCCTGTTCGATGCGAACGCACGAGAAGTCGCGCGGCTGCGCCGCACGGCCGATCGCGTCAACGCGCTCGAGCCGGCGACCGCGGCGCTGTCCGACGACGAGCTGCGCGCGAAGACCGCCGAGTTCCGCGCGCGTTTGAGCAGAGTCGCGCGCCGGCGGCGACCCCAAAGAACGGCGTGAGGCCGAAAAGGCGGCGCTCGACGCGCTGCTGCCCGAAGCGTTCGCGGTCGTGCGCGAGGCCGGCAAGCGCGTGCTGGGCATGCGCCACTTCGACGTGCAGATCATGGGCGGCCAGGCGCTGCACGAAGGCAACGTCGCCGAGATGCGCACCGGCGAAGGCAAGACGCTCGTCGCGACGCTGCCGGTGTACCTCAACGCGCTGACCGGCAAAGGCGTCCACCTCGTCACCGTCAACGACTACCTCGCCAAGCGCGACGCGGAGTGGATGGGGCCGCTGTACGAAGCGCTCGGGCTGACGGTCGGCATCATCCAGCACGACCTCGACCACAACGCGCGCAAAGAAGCGTACAACTCCGACATCACCTACGTCACCAACAACGAGGTCGGCTTCGACTACCTGCGCGACAACATGGCGTGGGCGCTCGACCAGATGGTGCAGCGCCACCTCAACTTCGCGATCGTCGACGAAGTCGACTCGATCCTCATCGACGAGGCGCGCACGCCGCTCATCATCAGCGGCCAGGGCCACGACGCGACCGAACTGTACGGGCAGTTCGCGAAGATCATCCCGCGCTTGGTGAAGGACGAGGACTTCACCGTCGACCAGAAGTCGCACGCCGCGCCGATCACCGAGAAGGGCGTCGCGAAGGTCGAGAAGATGCTGGGCGTCAGCAACCTGTACGACCAGCGCAATCTCGAGCTGACGCACCAGCTCAACGCGGCGCTCAAGGCGTGGAATCTGTTCCACAAGGACCAGCAGTACATCGTCAAGGACGGCGAGATCATCATCGTCGACGAGTTCACCGGCCGGCTGATGTACGGCCGCCGCTACTCCGAAGGCATCCACCAGGCGATCGAAGCGAAGGAAGGGCTGGACGTTCGCAGCGAGGACCAGACGCTCGCGACGATCACCTTCCAGAACTACTTCCGGCTCTACGACAAGCTCGCCGGCATGACCGGTACCGCGAAAACCGAGGAGCGCGAGTTCCGCGAGATCTACGGGCTCAACGTGGTCGTGCTGCCGACGAACATGCCGGTGCGCCGCAAGGACATGGCCGACATCGTGTACCGCACCGAGAACGCGAAGTTCGGCGCGGTCATCGACGACATCATCGAAGAGCACCGCAAGGACCGGCCGGTGCTGGTCGGCACGCGCTCGATCGAGAAGTCCGAGCGGCTCGCGATGATGCTGCGCCGCAAGGGCGTCGAGTGCAACGTGCTCAACGCGAAGTACCACGAGCAGGAAGCGCAGATCATCAAGGACGCCGGCATCCCCGGCAAGGTGACGATCGCGACCAACATGGCGGGCCGCGGCGTCGACATCAAGCTGGGCGAAGGCGTCCCCGACGCGGGCGGCCTGCACATCATCGGCACCGAGCGCCACGAGTCGCGGCGCATCGACAACCAGCTGCGCGGCCGCGCCGGCCGCCAGGGCGATCCGGGCACGACGCGCTTCTACATCGCGCTCGAAGACGAGCTGATGCGGCTGTTCGGCCAAGAGCGGCTGCAGAAGATGATGGACTTCGTCAAGTTCACCGACGAGACGCCCATCGAAGCGGGCATTCTGTCGCGCTCGATCGAGAACGCGCAGAGCAAGGTCGAGAACCACAACTACGAGATCCGCAAGCAGGTTCTCGAGTACGACGACGTCATGAACAAGCAGCGCGAGGTCATCTACGGCGAACGCCGCCGGGTGCTCGAAGGCCAGCCGCTGCGCGACTTCTTCGTCGACACGCTGCGCAACAAGGTCGGCGTTCGCCGTCGACACCGGCGCGCCCGAAGAAAAGCATCCGTCGGAGTGGGATCTGTCGGCGACGCTCGACGAGCTGGAGCTGCTGTTCCCGATCAAGGAGCACGTCAGCGTCGAGGACCTCGAGAAGCTCGACCGCGAGGGCATGAAGGAGCTGCTGTTCAACCACGCGCTCGCGGCGTACGAGGAAAAAGAAGCCGAGGTCACGCCCGAGATCATGCGGATGGTCGAGTCGCAGTACATCATGCTGCCGATCATCGACAGGCTCTGGGTGGATCACTTGTACGTGATGGACGCGCTCAAGACCGGCATCGGTTTGCGCGGCTACGGGCAGAAAGACCCGCGCGTCGAGTACGAAAAAGAAGCGTACGAGATCTTCGAGGACCTCAAGAACAACATCGCCGACGAAGCGATCAAAGCGGCGTTCGCGGTGCGCATCGAAGCGGCGCCGCCCGAGGAGTTCCAGGGCTTCGCGCCCGGACGGCACGCTGGCCGCCGCTGCGCCGCACGCCAACGGGCAGCCGTACGCGAACGGCGCGGCGTCCAACGGCGCGCCGGCGTTCGAGCCGATCCCGACGGGCCAGATCGCGCCGCAGCCCGCGGAGTCGCGCATCGACCCCGCGATGGCGGAACGCCTGCTCGGGCCCGCGCCGAAGTACGAAGCGACGCAGATCCACACCAACCGCGGCGACGACGGCGGACCGGCGAAGCCGAAGGCCGCGGCGGCCGACAAGGTCGGCCGCAACGAGCTGTGCCCGTGCGGCAGCGGCAAGAAGTACAAACGCTGCCACGGGGCGACCGCCTGAGCGAGATCACCCCGCAGCAGCGCGCGAAGCTCGAGCGCGAGCGGCGCAGGCACCGCGAGCGCGATGCGCGCCGGCACGTCGCGTGCTACACGGCGGAGTTCGTCGGCACGCTCATCGTTACGCTGGGTTCGTTCTTGCCGCTTGCGGTTCAGGACGGGCTCGGGCTGCATCTCGGCTACGCCGTGCGTCGCGTCGTGCACCGGCATCGCGACGATGATCGTGATCTACGCGCTGGGCCACGGTCTCGGGCGCGCACACCAACCCGATCACGACGATCGCGTTCGCACTGCGCGGCGACTTCGACTGGTCGCGCGTGCCGGCGTACGTCGCCGTGCAGTTTCTCGGCGCAGTTGCCGCGGGCGCGCTCGTGCTCGGCATCCTGCACCCGAACCGCGGCGCGCTGCATGCGAAGCTCGCGCTCGGCCCGTGGCCCGCGTTCTGGCTGGAGATCGTGCTGACGGTGATCCTCGTGATCGTCGCGATCTCGACCGCGAACAAGGCGCGCTTCATCGGCCCGCAGACCGCGTTCGCGAACGGCGCGACGACGGTGTTCGACCGCCTCGTGGGCTATCACATCTCGACCGGCTCGATGAATCCAGCGCGTACGCTCGGGCCCTGCGCTGCTGCTCGGCGGCGGGCTGAAGGACTGGTGGGTGTTCACGTTCGGGCCGCTGATCGGCGCGGTGATCGCCGTGGCGCTGCTGTACGTGATCCAAGGCGGCCCGAACGAAGCCGAGTCGCAGCACAGCGCAGGAATGGAACGGCGAGTAGGGCGCTGCGGTAATCGGCGCGGTCAAACAGCGTCGCGCGCGACGATCCCGTCTTTGAGCACCAGCCGCACGTCGCGCAGCGCGGCGATCGATGTCGGTCGGATCGCCGTGCACGCACACCAGGTCCGCGCGCGTTTCGGCCGCGATGACGCCGAGATCGTCGCGGCGCAGCACGCGCGCCGCCGTAGACGTCGCGGCGCGCAGCGCTTCCGTGGGCGTCAGCCCGTGTTCCACCAGCAACTCCAGCTCGCGCGCGTTCTCGCCGTGCGCGAACACGCCGATGTCGCTGCCGTTCGCGATCGTCACGCCGCTCGCGCGCGCCGCGTCGAACGCCGCGCGCTTCGCGACAACCGTCGGGTGGTCTTTCGACAAGCCGCGGATGCGCTCCAGCGCTTCGTACGCCGCGAGCGTCGGCACGTACGCAACGCCACGCTCCGCCAGCAGCGCGAACACCTCGGGCGTGCCTTCGTTGCCGTGCTCGATCGTCTGCACGCCTGCGAGCGCCGCGCGGCGCATCCCTTCGGCCGTCGTCGCATGCGCGGCGACCGGCACGCCCGCGTCGTGCGCGACGCGCACGATCAGCGCGAGCTCGTCCTGCGAGAACGTCGGCCGCGCGTCGTTCGCCGGGCCGAAGCGATAGTCGGCGTACACCTTGATCCAGTCCGCACCGCGCGCGATCTGCATGCGCGTCGCGCGCAGGATCGACTCCGGGCCGTCCACCTCGTCGGCACCTTGCGGCACGCAGCAGCCGGAATGAAATCCGGTCGGCCCGTACGTGCCGCGCGCGACGATCGCGCGCGTCACGCACACCAGCCGCGGTCCCTCGATCACGCCTTCTTCGATCGCGCGCCGCAGGCCGACGTCCGCTTCGCCCGCGCCTTCGGTGCCGAGATCGCGCAGCGTGGTGAAGCCCGCGGCGAGCGTGCGCTTCGCCGCGACGACGGCGCGCGCAACGCGCAGCGACTCCGGATCGCGCAGCACCTGATCCGCCCACGGCCGCTCGTCGTACGGGTGCAGCAGCAGATGCGTGTGCAGGTCGATCAGCCCGGGCAGCAGCGTCGCACCGGGCAGGTCGATAGTGCGCGCGCCATCCGGTGCGCCAATCGCCGCGGCGGCGCCTGCGGCGACGATCCGATCGCCCTCGATCAGGACGTGCCAGCCGTCGTGAAGCTGGTCGCCGTCGAACACCGCGGCCGGCCGGAGAAGGATGCTGCTCACGGCGGCGCTTTTCCGGCAATGTTCCGGAACCTCCCTGGGGCAAAAGGAAAGAGTGCCACGCTGCTCGACCAGCGAGCGAACGTGCTGATGTGATCTCCGCACTCCCTCGCTGCTAGGTATTTCGGTACTACGCCGAGTATAGCGCGGAAACGGACCGTTCACGCCACGCGCGAGCATTTGCCGGGTGATGTCATGCACAACAGGTTGTCGGGTATCGAGCTTTCCGTCCTTCGCGGACTCGCGGACGGTCTCCAGAGCAAAGAGATCGCAACGAGGCTCGGTCGGAGCCGCGCGACGATCGAGTTCCACATCCGCGTGCTCTACGGCAAGCTCGACGCGCGCTCGCGCGCGCAACTCGTCGCGCGCGCGTTCCAGGCGCGTCTTTTCGAAACGCATGCCGAGGAATTGACGGGGTAGATGACGGTGAATCCGATCATGCGCACGCTGGGAGCCGTGCTCGTCGTCGCCGGGCTGGCGGGCACGCATGCCGTACAAGCGCAGACGGCCGCGGCGGGCCCGCAGCAGGGCGCACCGAATGCCGACGCAATGCGTGATGCGCGGGCGAAAGCATGGCTGCTCCGCGTGCAGTCCGGTACGATCGACCGGTCGCAGTTGACGCCGCAGCTGAGCGCGCTGCTCGACGCCGCCGCCGTGAAGTCGGACGCCGCCGAATTCGGGCCGCTCGGCGAGCCGCTCGGTTTCACGTACGCCGACAAGCGCGAGCAGCCCGGCGGCACGACGATCTACGTCTACCGCGTGCGGTTCAAGTCGGCGGCCATGACCTGGTGGTTCGGACTCGACGCACGCGGGAAGATCAGCGCCTTGCTGTTGAACCGCGCGACGCAGTAGGCGCCGTCTTCCACCCGACCGCGTCTGCGCCGGCCTGGTGCAGAACGAGGCCCTCACGGCCCCGCGCTTTCGTGAAATCGAACGAGAACGAGCCGCCGAACTTGCGAACGGCGAAGTGCGTGCGCGAAGTGGAATACAGCCGAAACGGCGGGACGTCGGTCATCGTCGCGACGAGGCCGTGATCGTCTTCGCGCACGGTCGCGATCGTATTGCGCGTAAAGCGATACACGCCGGTGTAGCGGGCCAGCACGCCGCGAGGGAGCTGGACCGCATTCGGAACCGGCAGCGTCGCGGCGCGCTCGGGCGCGAGCAGCGCCAGCCCGACGTCGTCGACGTCGAACGCCTCGTTCGCAAGGATGACGACGGCGGTGCGCGCCTCGGGCTGCAGGCCGAAGAACGAGCTGAACCCCGCCGTTTGGCCGCTTTTCCATACCGTGCGCGCGCGGGTATCGGTGGCGAGGACCAGCCCGATGCGATCGCCGTCGGGGGTGGTTCGGCGCGGTGCGCGCGCGATCAGGCAGTCGTCGGCGACGGCACCGCGCGCGCCGGACAGGCACGCCGCGCGAGCGCCAGCAAATCGCCGGCCGTGGAACGCAGCTCCCCCGCGGGACCGAGCACGGCGTGGTGCCAGTGCGCGACGCGGCCGCCGTCGCCGTCGTGTCCCGCGAGCAGCGTGTTTGCGGCACGGTTCACTTCGCGTGACGACCAGCCGGTGTGGCGCAGTCCGAGCGGATCGAGGATGCGCGTTTGGAGCGCGTGCTCGTACGTCGTTCCAAGCCGGAGCGCCAGCACGTGCCCGAGCAGCGCCACACCGAGATTCGAGTACTCGTACCGCGTGGCCGGACAGGTGCGGAAATCGTAGTGCGTGAGATACCGGTTCAAATCGCGCCGGTCGAACGACGCGTAGGGGTCGGCGGGGTCGGCCGCGTGCAGGTCGTCCGGGAGGCGCGGCAAGCCCGAGTAGTGCGTCGCGAGGTCGAGCAGCGTCATCGGGCGCGCGCAGCGCTTCGGGCCGTCGAACGTGAACGGCAGGTAGCGCGCGACGGGATCGTCGAGCCGCACTTCTCCGCGCCGCACCATGTCGGCGAGCAGCAGTGCCGTGAACACCTTCGTGACCGAACCGATCTCGAACTGGCGCTCCGCGACATCGCGCGGCGTCCCGCCCGAGCTGAACGTCAGCGTGCAGGCGTCAGATGCACCGGGGAAGAGCGCGGCGACGACCGTGACGATCCCGGGCGGATTCGACGCCGCCCGCGCTTTCGCGACGCCGAGCGCCCGCGGCGCAAGCGCGTGCGCCGCGCACCGCGGCTGCGCGGCCGCAGCGCTGTGCGCCGCGGCGGGGACGGCGGGCGACGCGGCGAGCAGCGCTGCCAGCGCTAGATAGCGGAGTACGGGATGGGCCACGTGACGATGCGGTACGGAAGCGCCATTACCCAGCCGCCGACCTCCAGCACCATGGCTGCGGACGCGAGCGTTTCGAGCGCTTCGCCGTGCGCGCGCCGGGCGTGCGCGGCGAGCATGGGCTGCTGCAAGTCGGTGAACGCGGCGAGACACGCCTCGTCGTCGATACAGTACTGCGCCGCGTCGAAGTCGGGCCGGACGTCTTGCACGATCGCGAATCCCGGTCCGCGCCGCCAGTAGAAGACGCCGAACGTGAAGTCGCGCCACCGCTCGAGATCGGCCTCGAAGCCCGGAAACGCCGACGGCGGCGGCAGGTGCATGAGCGCGCCGGCGCCGACCGGACCCGGATCGCGCACGGTCCATTCCACCACGATTCCGGCCGCGAGCGCGTCGCGCACGAACCGCAGCAGCTCCAGCGCTGCGCGGCCGTCCGAGGCGTCGAACGGGCGCTCCACGTGCGCGCGTTCGATTCCGGTCCGCGCGAGCTCGGCGCAGTCTTCGCGCGACGGCAGCGGGCGGAACCCGTCGTAGCGAGCGGACGTAGCGCGACCGAGGCGCATCGCGCCGGGCGTCCCGACGACGTACTTGACGCTCGTCATGCTGCGCTCGATTTCACGGCGCCCTTGATCGCGCGGCGCCGGGCCGTACACGCGAGTGCGACGTACTTCCCGCAGTTCTCGAACAGCAGGCCCAAGCCCACGAACTCGTCGAGGAACGCGCGGACCGTTTCCGCGCTCAGCTGTGCGCTCGCAGCGCGCCCCGCGTTGAGCGCATTGCGCAGACCGTCGGCCGACCAGGGCTTGCGCAGCGTCTCGTACATGAGCACGTAGTCGCGGTCGGTGACGTGGACGACGCGCGGCTCCCGCCCGGCTCGCGCGTCGTGGAACACCAAGCCGTCGTGGTAGGCGTGCACGTCGAGTGAGCTCTGCTCGTAGGACTCTTTCCAGAGCGTGATCGCGTCGGCGAGCGTGGCGGCGGTTTCGCTGCCGATCCCCGCCGGCGGAGCGTCGAACAGGAAAACCATGTCTTCAAGCGCCGCATCGTCGAGATCGTAGATCCAGCGGTAGAAGCGCGCCGGTTTCTTGTCGGCGAAGCCCAGCTCCGGCTGCTTCTCGAAGGGGCTGAAGCGCTCGATCTGAATGCGTGCCGCGCCGCTGGGCGGCTGCAGATGGTAGAGGTTGGGCACTTGCGCGAGCACCTTCTCGTAGTCGGCGGCCGACTCGTCGGGAAATCCGAACAGGTAGTTCCAGGCGACGGTGAGGCCTACGGACTCGGACTCGCGCAGCAGCACGATGTTCTGCGGTCCGGAGACGCCTTTGCGCATGATCTTGAGCACGGTGGAATCGAGGCTCTCGATGCCGGGCTGGATGTGCACCACCTTCGCGCGCTGCAGGGCGTCGATCTGGTCGGCGTCGAGATTTGCTTTCACCTCGTAGTGCACCCGCAGGTCGAGGTCGCTCCGCTCCAGCTCCGGCAACAGCGTGTCGAAGTAGCGCGTGTCGAGGATGTTGTCGACCATCATCACGTCGAGCAGCTTGTAGCGCGCGACGGCTTGCATGATCTCGGCTCGCGCCTGAGCGGGCGGTTTCGAGCGGAACGTCATCGTGCTGCCGTTGAGGCCGCAAAAGGTGCAGTGGCTCTTCTCGCCCCACCAGCAGCCGCGCGCGGTCTCGAGCACGAGGATCGGCTTGATCTCCGTGCGCAGCGGCGACGCGTCGATCTGCTCGATCCAGCCGTCGTAGTCGGGGGCGGGCACCGTCGCAAAGGGGATCATGCCGCTTTCCGGGTTCACCCGTTGCGCGCCGCCTTCGTCGCGCCAGCACAAGCCGCGAATCGGTTCGAGCGGGCTGTCGTCGCGCAGTGCCTCGATGAGCGCCACGAAGCTTTGTTCGCCTTCGCCGCGGATCGCGAAGTCGACGAACGGGAAATTGCGGTGCAGCCCGACGCCCTGGATGCCGTCGCAGTTCGCTCCGCCGAACACGACGCGCACGTCCGGGCGCAGCCGTTTGATCCGTTCGGCCACGGCCAGCGACGGCACGTTCTGCGAGAACGTCGTGGTGAAACCGACGACGTCGGGGTCGCTCGCGAGGATCCGCGCCGCGTACTCGTCGGCGAACGCGATGGCGAGATCGCTGACCTCCCGCAGCATCCCGACGTCGATCCCTTTCTCTTCCGCGAACGCGTAGAGACCGCTGTCACGCTCGGGCCGCTCGCCGCGCAGCGCCCGGGCGAAAACCCATTCGCCGATCCCGTCGAAGATCGTTCCGGCGAGCGTCTCGTACAGCGTGCAGGCCGTCCCGGCGTCGCGGGAGGCGAGAAGACGCTCCGTCCACGCGAGGTTGCCGTAGTGGTCGGTCACGCGAGCGCCGGGGACGGACGACTGCACGCGCGCGCGCAAGATTCCCAGCGCCATCGAGGGATACGCGAGCGATATCCAGGGCATGGCGACGAGCGAAACGTTCATGTCGGCTCCCGAAGGTCGTCGAGAAAGCTGGCCGGCACGGGCACGGGCCGGCGCAGCGCGGCCGCGAGGCGGCGGTGCGCACCTTGGGCAAACGCCCGCGCGGTGCGGTAGGCGTTGCGGAGCATGTCGTCAGGAAAGAGCAACAGGTCCGCGGCGATCATGATGAACGAGAACCACACCAGGTTCATCGCGATCGCGATCCCCACGTGCATGGAAGCGATCGCCAGGAACAGAGCCGGCTTCGCTTTGCGCCACCACATCAGCCACGGGAATGCGAGCTGCATCATCAGCGTGCCGTAGGTTGCGGCAGCGACGATGAGCGGGTGGCGGTAGACGAGCGCGGAGAGCGGCGTGAGGTCGAACGTGTTGGACCGCAGGATATAGTACAGCGCGGTGCCGTCCTGCCACTTGTGGCCTTGCAGCTTGTAGAAGATCGACGTGAGGTACACGAGCGCGAGCTGCACGAGGCATGCCCCGACGGCGAAGCTGTGCGTGATGCGCGCGAGCTCGGCGAGCCGCGTCGCGGCGAAGAACCGCTCGCGGCGGCGCGCTGCGCCGACCGCGAACCAGCAGCCGGTCTCCGCGAAGAGCATGTAGAACAGCATGAGGCGCATCACGGTGGTCCCGCCGTCGGTCGTCCACGGATCGCGCGAGAACACCGAGAACGAGAGCCAGAAAAGCAGTATCCCGGTCACTCGCGGCGTGACACCGGCCACATAGAGGCCCGCGACGATCAGCCCCGCCCAGTAGAGAAACTCCGCCCAGCCGGCCGAGCCGTTGAGCGCGTAGAGCGCCAGGCGCGGATCGTCGGCGAGCGCGCCGGCGAACGTCTTGTACGGATAGACGGCGGCCGGCCCCCACAGGGCCGCGCGCTGCCCGAAGTGCACGAGATAGAACGTGAGCATGTAGAACCCGATCGCGATGCGGAACAGGGCTGCCGCGATCAGCGAGTTGGGCTCGCGCAGCCGCCGTACGGCGGCGTCGAGCGGTGCGAGGATCATCGTGAGCGTGCCGGTCATGGTAGGAGTTGCGCAAAGCGCGCAACGCCGGCGATGTCGCGCCGCCAAGGATAGTCGAAATGCACGGTTTCGCGCGAAGGATCGTCGGCTCGTGCGTACTGCGAGAAGCGCGGGTAGTGGTGGAGGACGAGCGAGATGCGGACCGCGCGCAGATCGCCGCGCAGGCGTAGTGCGGGCGCGTACGCCACCGCGACGCGGGCGGCGACCTCTTCCGCGCTCGGCGCGTCGAGGTCGAAGTCATCGCCCGGCTTATGCGGTGCGTGCGCGTTGCTGAGCGACTCCGCGGTGCGGTTGAGGATCTGCGTGAAGACCGCCAGCGGCGTGACCGGGTTGCGCGAAACCTCCGCGCGCAAGCTCTTGGAGACGTCATACCACGGCGTCACCGTCGTGCGCGTTCCGTCGCGCAGTTCGTACTGGGCGAGGATCGACTGGTCCGAATCCAGCGGATTCGGACCGAACAGCGCCCAGTTCTGGCTGAAGAGCGTCTGGACGTAGGACTCGATCGTATGCCGGAACTGAAGCGAGATCGGGTTCACCGGCATCGCCGAGAAGAAGACCAGAAAGAAGTGCGTCACGAACGCGGACGACAACGCGAGTACGTAGAGGCGAGCGATCATATCCGGGCACTCCGCGGACGACGAATGAGCGCGGACCCAGCGGAGGGCCTGCACTGCACGCCCTCCGCTCGGCCGTCGCGGCTAGCGGTCGAGGGTCTTGCTGAGGTCGGCGTCGGACGACGGCGACAGGATTCCGGGTTTACGCTTGCCCTCGATGTGGTGCTGGTCGATCGTCTGCGTGAAGACGACTTCGTTGTGCACCTTCCGCGTCGCGGCCGCGACGCGCTGCGCTGGGGTCGCCGTCGCTTGCGCGCCGGCTTGGGCCGAAGCGGAAGCCGCGATGGTCCCGAGGACCGGTACCGCCGCTGCGACCGCGATCATGAACTTCTTCAAGGCCGATTCTCCTTCTCACAATTCGAGAAAGCTTCGTCGCCCGAACGGTACGCGGGAGCGGGTAGCGCTATGTGTCCGACACCCCTGGACCGATGAGGCGCGCTGTGTTGCACGATCGCCGCCGATCGAACGGTGATGCATGCTGGGCTGATGATACCGGCGCAAACGTGGTTGTCAAGACGTCGTATCGAAACTGATCGGCGAGCAACGTACGCTGCGCGCGCAACGCGCTAAATTTCTTTGCGCGCGCGAAAACTGTGCACGACGTCATGCTTCACGACGTCATGCTTCATCATGATCGCCATGCGGCGCGCGCGCGTGCGCGCTTCGGCGCCAAACGTCTCGCGCACGCAGCTTTTAGCGCAGCGATGCCGGCGCGTCTGCGCGTGTATGCTTGGAACTGTATCGCGTCGTGAAACGCACGGACAACTAGCAGTATTGCTCGACTTGCGGCTCGTTCCGGAGCAGGTCACCCGGCGTGCGCTCGGCGCCGCGCCGGGCGTGGGAGCTTTCACCGCCGGCGGTAGGGCGTCGCCGACTCGCCGGAGAACCCGGACGGGCCGTGTCAGACGCCCAAACCACCGCCATCGACCGCGCCCGCGAGCGCCTGAGCGCGCTCAAGGTGCGGCTTTGACGATGCCGGCAAGCGCCGCAGCGTAGCCGAGCTCGAGGCGCGCTCGCGCGCGGACGACTTCTGGAGCGATCCCGAGCGCGCGCGCGGCGTGATGAAGCGCATCGCCGACCTGCGCGCCGACCTCGACGCGGTCGACGCGGTCGACGCCGCGCTGACCGATGCCGCGGAGATCCTCGACGTGCTCGGCGACGAGCCCGGCGCCGAGGCCGAAGCCGAAGCGGCGCTCGCGCGCGCGACCAAGGCGCTCGACGAGCTCGAGATGGCGGCGAACTTCGACCGCCCGTACGACTCGCACGGCGCGATCGTGACGATCCGCGCCGGCGCGGGCGGCACCGACGCCGCCGACTGGACGCAGATGCTCGGGCGCATGTATCTGCGCTGGGCCGAGAACCACGGCTACGAGACGCACGTCGTGGAAGAAGCGCCGGGCGACGAAGCGGGGCTGCGCTCGATCACGTTCTTCATCCGCGGCAAGAACGCGTACGGGATGCTCGAAAGCGAGCGCGGCGTGCACCGCCTCGTGCGCATCTCGCCGTTCGACAACCAGGGCCGCCGCCAGACGTCGTTCGCCGAAGTCGACGTCGTGCCCGAGATGGAAGAAGGCGACGCCGGCGACGTCGAGATCAAGCCCGACGACCTCAAGGTCGAGACGTTCAAAGCCAGCGGCGCGGGCGGCCAGTACGTCAACAAGACCGAGTCGGCCATTCGCATCTACCATCTGCCGACGGGCATCGTCGTCGCGTCGCAGCAAGAGCGCTCGCAGATGCAGAACCGCGACGTCGCGCTGAACATCCTGCGCGCGAAGCTCGTGCAGCGCGCGCGCGAGGAGCAGGAAGCGAAGCTCAACGAGCTGCGCGGCGACCGCATGGCCAACGAGTGGGGCTCGCAGATCCGCAACTACGTGCTGCACCCGTACCAGCTGGTCAAAGACCAGCGCACCAACGTCGAGACCGGCAGCGCGGCAGCGGTGCTCGAAGGCGACCTCGACGGCTTCATCTGGCCGTACCTGCAGAACCGCAACACCTTCGCGCCGGTCCGCGGCGGCGACGCTGCGTGAGCGTGCCGCGCCGATGAGCCGCGTCGACGTCATCGTCGTCTGCTGGAACGACAAGGAGAAGATCGCGACCGCGCTCGACTCGGTGTTCGCGCTGACGCGAGATCCGGCACGATCCGGACTTCGCGAACGTCGTCGTGTCCGACAACGGCTCGTCCGACGGCTCGCGCGAGTTCATCGCGCGAGCGCTACGGCGGCCGCGTGCAGATCGTCGAGAACGGCGCGAACCTCGGCTTCGCGGCGGCGTGCAACCGCGCGTTCGCCGCGACGTCGTCGGAGTACGTCTTTCTGCTCAACCCCGACGCGGAACTGAAGGACCGCGCGCTGGCGGAGATCGTCGCGTTCATGGACGAGCACCCGCGCGTGCGGGATCGCGGGCTCGCGCATCTACAACTACGACGGCAGCGTGCAGGAGTCGGTCGGCGAGTTCGACACGTGGGCCGGCGCGTTCTTGCGCAGCAGCGCGTGGGGCGAGTGGCCGCTGCTGCGCCGCTTCGCGAACGGCGCGCGGCTGCGCGGCTTCGATCACGACAAGCCGCAGCACGTCGATCTCGCGATCGGCGCCGCGCTCGCGATCCGGCGCGCCGTCATCGACGCGATCGGCCCGTTCGACGAGCGCTTCTTTCTCTACCACGAAGAGGTCGACTTCGCGAAGCGCGCCGCCGACGCGGGCTGGGAGACGTGGTTCGTGCCGGCGAGCGAAGCGGTGCACGAAGGCATGGGCTCCGCGCGCGGCCAGTACAACGTCGAGAAGCGCAAGCAGACGTCGCGCCGCAAGTACTGGCTCAAGCACCACGGCCGCGCGTGGTACTACAGCCTCGTCGGCGCGCTCGTCGGCCGCTACGCGCTGTACGCCGGCGTCGCGGTCGGCGTGGTCGTGCTCGGCCGGAGAATGCTGCGCTGATGGCGCTCGCGCCCGACGCCGTCACCACGTTCGAGCGCGTCGAAGGCTATCGCGTCGTGCGGTCGTTCGGCTACGCGTACGGAAGCGCGAGCCGGCCGCGCAACGTGCTCAAGCAGACCTTTCGCAGCATCGGCGTGCTCATCGGCCTCGCGCCGGTGGACTATCTCACCGATGCCGAGCGCACGCGCACCGAGTCGCTGGAGATGCTGCTGCGCAAGGCCGAGGGGATGGGCGCGAACGGCGTGCTGGGCTTGCAGTTCCAAGCCTCGGAAGGCCCCGACGGCGCGACGCGCGTGCTCGCGTTCGGCGAAGCCGTGCTGCTGGAGCCGCGCGCCGCCGATGAGCCTGCAAGAGCGCGCGACGCGGGAGCGCGAGCTCGCGCGCCAGTCGGCGGTCGTCGCGCAGTGCCGCAAGTGCGGGATCGGCGCGACGCGCGCGCAACAGCGTCTACGGCGAGGGCGATCCGTGCGCCGCGCTGATGGTCGTCGGCGAAGGACCGGGCGAGACCGAGGACAAGCTCGGGCCGGCCGTTCGTCGGGCGCGCGGGCGAGCTGCTCGACAAGATGCTGCTCGCGATCGGCTTGCCGCGCGAGGACGTGTTCATCTGCAACACCGTCAAGTGCCGCCCGACGCTCGACACCGGCCAGCGGCTCGCGAACCGCGCGCCGACGCCCGACGAGATGCGCAACTGCCGCCCGTATCTCGACGAGCAGATCGCGATCATCCGGCCGCGCGTGATCCTCGCGCTGGGCGCACCGGCGGCGAAGTCGTTCATGGGCGAGAAGTTTCTCGATCACCAAGCAGCGCGGCCAGTGGTTCGACGGCCCCGACGGCATCCCGGTGATGGCGACGTTCCACCCGGCGTACATCCTGCGCCAGACCGGCGGCGCGATGACCGAGGTGAAGAAGCTGGTCTGGGACGACCTCAAGCAGATCCGCGCGCGGCTCGACGCGCCGGTGCCCGCCGATCCCGTGAGGGTCGAACAACGCGGGCTCTTCGAATAACCGCGTTCGCGCTCGTCGCGGCGTCGCCGGCGTTCTCGACGGCTGCGGTGTCCGCGCGAACCGTCACCGCGCACGGCACGGTGCGGGATCTCGGCGCGCAGCGCTACGCGGACGACGGCAACGCCGTCGGAGCGCCGGTCGCAGGCGCGACGGTGATCGTCGGTTCTCGGCTCGTGGTGGGCGCGACGGCTCCCGCCACGGTTCCGCGCGGCGACGCCGCGGCCACGACCGGCGCCGACGGCTCCTATGCGGTGACGGGCTACGACACGCGCGGAACGACGTACGTGATGGTGTTTCCGCCGCCCGGCGATCCGCACGTCGCGCTGCACGCGCGGGCCGGCGTCGCGGACGAACGCATCCGCACGCTGTACGTGTACGCGCCGTCGCCCGCGGAGACGGCGGAGCTCGACCTCATCACCGCCGACCGCGCGGCCAACGGTGCAGCGCCGCTCGTCCCGGACGAGATTGCGTTCGAGACGGCGCGCGCGCATGCCGATTTCATGGCGGTGAACGCGTATTACCAGCACTGCATCCCTGCGACGCGGTGCGACGCGGTCGCAACGTTTCCGTTGACTCCTCCGCCGTCGTACGCGCCGCGCTACACCGCTCCGAACGATCTCTACCTCGCGCTGGGCGGCGCGCTCGACATCGCGCCCGGTGCGAACTGGACGGAGAACTTCTACGTCGGCTGGCCGCCGAGCAATGCCGCGTACGCGTCGTGGCCGGCGGCCGACGCATGGTTCATGCGCGAGAAATGCAACGTCACGCGAACGTGTCCGAACGGTCCGGTCCAGGGCGGCTACGTGAAGCACTACACGAACATCATCGATCCCGCGCATACGTGGATCGGCCTCGGCAACAACGCGAACGCGCGGCCCACCACCGCCGACGGAAAACCGGTCCGAGCGCCGGCATGGGCCGATTTCATCCAGGAGTTCTACTCGGCTCCACCGTAGCGGCGCGCGCCTTTCGCACCGCCGAACTGCTGATTTGCCGCCAATTCTTAAAAATCTAATCTTTCTCTCGAAACAAACTCCTATGGAAATAGTAGAGTCGGCGTAACGATCGATCGTCAGCACCCCTTTGTTCCGGAGGAAGGTCTCTCATGCGCCTTACCCGTGCTGCCGCATTCCGGTCGTTGGCCGGCTGCCTGCTCGCCCTCAGCCTCACCGGGCCCGCGCTCGCCCAACCTCGCGCGGCGACGGTCCTCGACCTCGCCGGCCAGCAGAAGAACCTCACCACGTTCGTCGCCGCGGTGCACGCCGCGGGCCTCGACGACACCCTCAAGGCCGCCGGACCGTTCACGGTCTACGCGCCGACCGACGAGGCGTTCGCGAAGCTTCCCGCGCCGGACCGCGACGCGCTCATGCACGATCCCGCCCGCCTCAAAGCGCTGCTTGCTCGGCCATGACGGTCAACGACATGATCGTGATGCGCGACGGCGACAGCGCCATCACCAGCGGCTCCGCGCCGACCGCCGGCGGCGGTTCGCTGGAGTTCGGCATGGACGGTGAGCGCACCGACCGTCGGCGGGCGCCCACGTCGTCAGCCGCGACCTGCGGGCCGACAACGGCTGCATCACCACGCTCGACAAGGTCCTGCTTACGTAGTCCGCCGCGCCGGGCATGGCGTGGTAGAATGGTCCGTCATGCTCAGCGCGCGGGACCTCTGGATCGACGAAAAAGCGCGCCGCGCCGGCTACGAAAACGGCGCGGCGCTCGCTTCCGCGCACGGCCTGAAGAGCTATCGCATCGACCAGCTCTACCGCGCCGCGACCAAAGAGCTCGCCGACGACCTCGACGCGATCACGACGCTGCCCAAAGAGCTGCGCGCGGCATTCGCGGCGGAGGGCTTCGGGCTCGACGGCATCGAGCCGGTGGTGATCCAGCGCTCGAACGACCGCCAGACCACGAAGGGCTTGTTCCGCCTGCACGACGGCAACGAAGTCGAAGCGGTGCTGATGGAACACCACGGCGAGCGCAACACGGTGTGCATCTCGTCGCAAGCCGGCTGCGCGTACGCGTGCACGTTCTGCGCGACCGGCCAAGCCGGGTTCTCGCGCAATCTGACCGCGACGGAGATCTTCGACCAGGCGCGCTATTTCGCCAAGCAGCTCGCGCGCCAAGGGCGCAAGATCACCAACGTGGTTTTTATGGGCCAAGGTGAACCGTTCGCCAATTTCGAGCCGGTGATGGGCGCCGTCGCGCTGCTCAACGACCCGAAAGGCTTCGGCCTGGGGCACCGCCACATCACGATCTCGACCGTCGGGCTGGTCGACAAGATCGACCGCTTCGCCGAGGAGCACACGCAGGTCAACCTCGCGATCTCGCTGCACGCGCCCACCGACGCGACGCGCTCGACGATCATGCCGGTGAACCGCAAGTTCTCCACCGCCGAGCTGATGGCCGCGGTCGAGCGCTACATCCGCAAGACGAACCGCAAGGTGTTCTTCGAGTACGTCATGCTGGCCGGCGTGAACGACACGGACCAGCACGCGCACGATCTCGCGCGCCTGATGAAGGGCCCGCTGTACCACGTGAACCTGATCCCGTACAACAATACGCCCGACGCGGCAGTGCGCGGCACGGATGAACAGCGCATCTGGGAGTTCGCGAAAATCCTCGAAGCGCGCGGCGTCGCGATCACGGTGCGCACCCCGATGGGCCGCGACATCGCCGCCGCCTGCGGCCAGCTCCGCGTGGAAACGCAGCCCCGAGCGAAAGCCAGCTGAAGCCCGACAGCAAGCCCGACGCCGTCGCGGTCGTCGTGCTGCGCACGGCCGATGTCACCACGGCGGAGGTGCTGCTGCTGCGGCGGGCGGGCGGGGCGTTTGCCGGCGCGTGGACGTTCGTGATGGGCGGCGTCGAGGACGGCGAGCGCGCCACCGACGCCGCCCGCCGCGAAATTCTCGAAGAAACGGGCTGCGCTGCGACCGCGCTGTTCACCGCGGGCGAGCTCGACGCGTTCTACGATCCCGTGCGCGACCGCATCGTGCACGTACCGTTCTTCGTCGCCTACCTGGCGGAGGGCGAGGTGGCGCTGGAAGCGGGCGTGCACGACGAGCACCGCTGGGTGACGTTCGCGCAAGCCGCCGAGCTGCTCGAGTTCGCCTCGCAGCGGCGGGTGCTCGATGAGGTCGAGCGCGAGTTCGTCGCCCGAACTCCCCAGCGCTGGCGCACGATCGTCGTGCGAGGGCGCGCGTAAACCGGGTACACGCCTCGAATGAGCGCCGCCGGCACGCCGATCAGCGAAGAAGAAGTCGAGCAGGTCGAGGAGCGCCAGCGCCCGCGCTCCGCGGTGATCTTCGAGACGATTCGCCGCGAGGGCGAGGACTCGTACCAGCGCGCGCCGGCGTCGCTGTTCTGGTCCGCGGTCGCGGCGGGCGGGTCGATGACGTTCTCGATGATCACCATGGGCGTGCTGCTCGCCCACATGCCGGATACGCCCTGGCGCCATATCGTCGCCTCGCTGGGCTACACGGTCGGTTTTTTGATCGTCATCCTCGGGCGCCAGCAGCTGTTCACCGAGAACACGCTCACGCCGCTGCTGTCGATCTTCTACGACCCCAAGGCATGGCGGTTCACCAAGCTCGTGCGCTTGTGGGCGGTCATTCTCGCGGGCAATCTCGTTGCGGCGCTCGCCACGTCGGCGCTGGTCGCGTTCAGCGGCGCTTTTCCGGACGACTCACTCAAGGCGTTCGACGAGCTCGCCCGCGCCGCGACGAACCACCCGTTCTGGGTGCTCTTCACCAAGGCGATCTTCGCCGGCTGGCTGATCGCGCTCATGGTCTGGCTGCTGCCGCTCGCCGAAGACGCTGCGGTGTTCGTCATCATCATCCTCACGTACGTCGTCGCCGCGGCGGATTTCGGCCACATCATCGCGGGCTCGGTGGAAGCGTTCTACGGTGCCTGGCACGGCGCGATCGGCTGGAGCGACGTCGTCGCCTTCATCGTCCCGACGCTGCTCGGCAACTCGATCGGCGGCGTCGCCTTCGTCGCCGCGATCTCCACGGCTGAGATCGCGTCGGAGCGCGGCGATCTCGGCCGCGACCAAGGCGCGCCGGCCGCGGGCGGTGAGGACGGTGAGGACAAGGAACGCCGCGCGCGGAAACCTGACGCGACGTGAGTACCGTGCAAGAAGACAAGCCCCGCGTGTCGATGGAGGAGATCACCGCGCTCGCCAAGCGGCGCGGTTTCATGTTCCAGTCCAGCGAGATCTACGGCGGGATCGGCGGCTTCTTCGACTACGGCCCGCTCGGCGCGGTGCTCAAGCGCAACGTGAAGGACGCGTGGTGGCGCGAGAACGTCGAGCTGCGCGACGACGTCGTCGCGTTCGACAGCTCGATCATCATGCACCCGCGCACGTGGGAAGCGTCGGGCCACGTCGCCGCGTTCCACGACATGCTCGTCGACTGCCGCAACTGCAAGCACCGCTTCCGCGCCGACCACATCGCCTCGCTGGACAAATGCCCCGACTGCGGCATGACCGGCACGCTCACCGAGCCGCGCAGCTTCAACCTGATGATGAAGACGGCGATCGGCCCGATGGAGGACACGTCGGCGCAGACGTACCTGCGACCGGAGACTGCTCAGGGCATCTTCGTCAACTTCAAGAACATTTACCAAAGCGCGCGCAAGAAACCGCCGTTCGGCGTCGCGCAGATCGGCAAGTCGTTCCGCAACGAGATCACGCCGGGCAACTTCACCTACCGCGTGCGCGAGTTCGAACAAGCCGAGCTCGAGTTCTTCGTGCCGCAGGACGGCAACGACATGGAGTGGTTCCAGACCTGGGTGAACGCGCGCAAGAAGTGGTACAGCGACTACGGCGTCAAAGCCGACCGCCTGCGGTTCTACGAGCTCACCGAGAAAGAGCGCCCGTTCTACGCAAAAGCGGGCATCGACGTCGAATACCTGTTCCCGTGGGGCTGGGGCGAGCTCGAGTCGATCGCGCACCGCGGCACGTACGACCTCGACCGCCACATCGAGTTCTCCGGCAAGGACCTGCAGTTCTTCGACGAGGCGTCCAAGCAGAAGTACACGCCGATCCTGATCGAGTCGTCGGCCGGAATGGACCGCACGACGCTCACGATGCTGATCGATGCGTACGACCGCGAGACGGTGGTCGAAGGCGAGAAGCAGACCGAACGCACGGTGCTGCGCTTCCACCCGAAGATCGCGCCGGTGCAAGTCGGCGTGTTCCCGCTGGCGCGCAACAAGCCGGATCTCGTCGAGCGCGCGCGCACGATCGAGCGCGCGCTGCGCGCCGATTTCCGCACGCAGTACGACGAAGGCAACGTGGGCCAGCTCTACCGCCGCCAGGACGAGATCGGCACGCCGTTCTGTATCATGATCGACTACGAAACGCTGGGCGACGACACGGTGACCGTGCGCGACCGCGACAGCATGAAACAAGACCGCGTCTCCGAAGGCGCGCTCGCGGAGTATCTGCGCGAACGGTTGTAATCCGCGCTCAGTTGAACCCCATCTGCTCGACGTAGGCGGTGCCGATGCGCTGCGTCAGCGCCTTATCCGCGTACACCAGCGCCGCGCCTTCGTAGAAGAAGTTCCCCAGCATGTCCACCTCGCAGCCGTCCACGAGCGCGCGCACGTACATCGCGCCGGGCACCTGCATGGCGCGCAGGCGCGCGGCGAAGCGCAACTGCCACGCGGTGGCGTAGGTGTTGCCGCTGACCGGCGACTGCCAGTGCGGCGAGCTCTCCGCATCGTTCGGGTCGAACACGTTCAGATCGAAATCGACGTCGTCGGTGATAACCGTCTTGATGTCGGCGTGCGCTCCGATGATGCCCAGTCCTCCGTTGAGCGACGTCTCGTCAGGCGGAAAATAGATCGTCCCGACGCCACCCAGCGGTGGCCTGCCGGTTGCGGTTCCGGTGAACCATTGCTGCTCGCCCTCGGCGGCCGGTTGCCAGAACGTCGCGAGCACGATCGTGGGGCCGCAGTCGAGCTTGATCGTCATCCAGTCGCCGCAATAGAGGGGGGAGGTCGTACCGGCATCCGTCAGCACGGTCGCGAGCGCCGCCACGTCGCTCGGTGGCCACACGGGCAGTTCCGCAACGGGCGGAGCGATGGGCGTGATCACTTGCCGGTCGAGCCAGAGGTTGCCGCCGGTGATCGCGTACGACCGGTCGCCGAGCGTGATCGAACCGCTTTCAACATCGAGCAGCGGCTCGGCGAACTCGTACGAGCTCAGCTGCCCGCCGAGCTCGACGGAGCCCGGCATGTGCGGACCGACGTACCCCGACTGGCCCTCGAGCACCATGCCGCGCTGATTGGTGAGGACGAAGTCCGCGGTCACCGGCGCGAGCTGCGCATCGAGCCCGTTCGCGTGCACCGTATATCGCGCACCGGGCGTGCCCACCGGAGCATCGTCCGCGCCGCCGGTGTACGTCGCGCGAACCTGCATGGTGGTCGTCCAGTCGTGAAAATCGGCGTCGTAGCAATGGTCCGTCACGGGCGGGATGGTGAACCCCGCCGCAGTGCCGCGGTCCGTCGACACGCCGAAGTTCAAGCCGAGCGACGACACGTAGCGGTTGTCGGACTGCGTGCCGATCCCGATGTACCCGACGACCGCTTCCAGCGGCGTGCCGGGCCGGCCCACGTTCGACCGCAGGATCTCGATCTGGATCGAGAACTGCTCGTCCGCCGCCTCCACGACGCCGACGTAGTACCACCACTCGGTTTGAAATTGGTCGAGCAGACCTAAACACGCCGGAGCGCTCACCGGCGGGATGCTCCAACTCGGCCCGAGATTGCGCGGCACGGTGAACCAGGTCGCAGCGGGTGACGTTTGGGGCATGAGCGGCTCCGTCAAGGCGGGAGTGCTATCGTAGTCCTGTTCGACTCGCAAAAGCAACGGAACGGGACTCGAACGAGAGCCAGCCGAAAGGACGCCGATCATGAAATACGCCGTCTCGCGCGCCGCCTTCAGCGGCGCGCTCGCCGTGCTGCTGATAGCAGGCGCCGTGTCGAGCGCGTTCGCGGGCGTCGTCGTGCCGACGCAGCACAACGACAACCAGCGCACCGGCGCGAACCTCGGCGAGACGGCGCTCACGCCCGCTGCGGTGGCGGCGTGGCGGCTGCGCCGCGTCGACCGTTCCGTCGACGGCATGATCAACACGCAGATCCTGTACGCGCCGGGCGTGATGGTCGGCGGCAAGCCGCGCAACGTCGCGTACGTCACGACCAGCGCGAACTCCGTGTACGCGTTCGACGCCGACGACCGTACACCGGGCGCGCAGCACGGCCTGCTGTGGCACCGCGCGCTGCTCGACGCCAAGCCCGCGTACGCGCGCGGTATCGGCGCGACGCCGGTGCTGGAGATCGCGAACGGCAACGGCACGATCGACGTACTGTACAGCACTGCGGCGAACTGGTTACCCTTCGCCGTCTTCGTCAAGGACGAGCTCGAGCTGCGCAAGCACCTAGCGGCGCATTTCTACCTCGTCAAGCTCGATCTCGCCACGGGCAAGACCGTCGTGCCGGCGGCCGAGCTGCACGGTTCGATGGTGCGCGACGACGGCGTCACGATGACGTTCGATCCGAACCAGGAGAACGACGTCGCGTCGCTGCTGCTCGATCACGGCTACGTCTACGTGTCGTTCAGCGCGCGGCAGAACGAGAACGTATCGCAGTACTACGGCTGGATGCTGCGCTACAAAGCCGCCGACTTGACGTACGCGGGCGCGTTCAACACCACGCCGCACTCATGGCACTGGACGTCGCCCACGCCGCCCAGCCCGGTTCCCGTCTCGACGGGTGCGCCGGCGCTGTCATGCTACAAGCCCTCGGACGGGCGGCTCGACCCGTGGGAGTACGTGCCGCCGATCGCGGCGAACGCGATGGCCTGCGTCGGCGAAGGCGGCGGCATCTGGCAAGGCGGCGCGGGCCCGGCGGCCGACCGCGACGGCAACGTCTACGTGATGACCGGCAACGGCCACTACCGTCCGCGCGAGGGATCGTACGGCGACAGCATCGTGCGCCTCCACAGCAAGCCCGGCGGCGGCACGTCGGCCGCGGACTTCGGCGTCGACCGCTCGTGGGCGCCGTCGGAACGCGACAACGACGAGACGTTCGACGTCGACCTCGGTTCGGCCGGACCGATGGTCGTCGATGGCGCCGGCGGCGCGCGGCGCGTCGTCGGCGGCGGCAAGACCGGGATCTTCTACGTCGTCGACGGCGACCTCGCGCCGAAGCAGTCGATCGTCGTCGGCGTCGACCACCGCGCGCCCGACCCGGACGGCACGCTACGCTATCAGACGTGGAATCAAGGCCCCCACCTGCACGGCTCACCGACGTTCTGGGCCGTCTCGCCCGCCAAGGGCTACGTCTATGAATGGGCCGAGAAAGACTACCTCAAGAAGTACGAGTTCGACCGCGCGCACGGCGTCTTCAACGTGCGCAGCCAGATCGACCACCCGTGGGTGGCGCGCGAGAACGACATCCTGGCCGCGCCGTGCGTCATGGACGTGCTGTGTCTCAACGCGATGCCGGGCGGCATGCTGACGGTAACGGCCAACGGCACCGACGAGAGCAGCGGAATCGTCTGGGCGGTTCTGCGCGCGTACGACCTGCTCAGCCAGGATCGGATCTACGCGTTTCGCGCGAGCGACTTGAAGCTGCTGTGGTGGGACGCGATCGGCGCCGTGCCGCATTTCGCCGGGCCCACCGTCGCCGACGGCCATGTGTTCGTGCCGACCAACTCGATGCAGTGGCGGTTCTCGATCTACGCCCTGGCGGCGCCGGCCGCCGCGGTCACGCACGAAGCGCGCCCGCGGCCGCTCGCGACGCCGCCGCCGAACGGCGCAAAGTACGCGCGCTTCATCACGGCGCTGGCGCACGCGCAGATGATGCCGATGCGCACCGCTCCGCGCGCGAGCAAGATCGAGGACTACGCGAGCGATCCGCTGTTCCGCGTCCGCCTCGCGCTCCCCACGCTGATCGAGGAGCTCCCGCCGGGCACGATCGTCGACGCCGCCTACGCGGTGTTCGGCAACGAACAGTATACGTGCACGACCACGAACGCCTGCACGCGCACGGGCACGCAGATCACCAACGTGTTTCCGTACGACGACCGCACCGGGCCGAGCTGGTTCGCCGAGATCCACAGCGCGCCGTGCTCGTACGAGGGCGGCGCGAACGGCTCGCCGACGGCCCTCTTCCCGGAGTGGCAGCTATTGCACAACCCGTGCGCCGCCTTCTTCGGACACGCGCGGTACGTCGCGCGAACGTGGTCGGCCTTTCTCGGCACGCCGCACGGGCGCACCGCGTCGGTTCCGTTCTTCGCGCTCTACACCGGCTTCACGCAAGGCGCGACGTAAGAGCGCAGCGGGATTGGGTCAGTCCGGCGAGCTACCTGCTCGGCCCGCCGTCCGGTGCTTCGGATTCGATCGTCGCGACGTCGGCCGCCGGCGACAGCTGCGAGCGCGGACCCGGCCGCAAGCCGAGCTCGACGAGCGCCGTGTGCGCTGCATGCCGCAACGTGAGATGCCGCAAGCCGTTTGCGGTGACGTGATGGTCGCCCACAATGCGCACGCCCGCGACGACGACCACGAAGATCGCCAGCGCCGTGATCGTTTCGCGCGCGATCCCCACCGCCCGCTCCATCCGCGACGCGCCCACGCCGCGCGCTGATGCCGCGGGCACCTTACCGGTGGGTCGCGCTGCACGCGGCGTTCGCACGCGCACGCGCTCGGCGGTGACCGTCGGCGCATCCCAGGCCGGCACCGCACGCGGCGCGCCCGTCTCGAGCGCGGCGAGCGCCGCGGCGAGCTCGGCCGCGCTTGCAAAACGGTCCGCGGGATCTTTCTGCAGCAGCCGCGCGACGATCGCCGCGAGCGCCGGACTCATCTCGCGCGCGAGCTGCGCCGCGCTGGGCGCGGGCGCGGTGACGTGCGCGACGGCGACCGCGATCGGCGACGCGCCTTCGAACGGCAACCGTCCGGTCACGAGCCGGTGCAGCACGACGCCCAAACTGTACAGATCGGTCGCAGGCGTCAGCGGCAAACCTTGCGCCTGTTCGGGCGACACGTACGACGCGCTGCCGATCAGCCGGCCCGCTTCGGTCGACGTGCCGGCGTCGACGATCGCTTTCGCCAAGCCGAAGTCCGCCACTTTGACGCTGTCGTTCTGCGTGATGAGCACGTTGGCCGGCTTGACGTCGCGGTGCAGCAAGCCGCCCGCGTGCGCCGCTGCCAACGCCTGCGCGATCTCGCGCGCGAACCGCACCGCGCGCGCTTCGCCGACCCGGCCTTCGTTGGCGAGCACGCGCTCCAGCGAGATGCCGGCGACGTACTCCATCACGATCGCGTGCCGGTCGCGGTCCGCGACGATGTCGTGCACGAGCACGGCGTGCGGGTGCGCGAGCCGCGCCGCCGCGCGCGCCTCGGCGTAGAAGCGCGCGACGGTCCGCGCGTCGCACGCATACGCCGGCTTGAGCGTCTTGACCGCCACGTCGCGGTGCAGCACCTCGTCCCAGGCGCGCGATACGATGCCGGCGGCGCCCTCACCGAGCAGGCTGCCGAGCCGGTACCGGCCGTTCAGAAGCGCGCGATCGTCTGCCATCCGGTGCCGTTCACCGCGACCCGGTCACCGCACCTCGCTAGCTCTTCGAGTTGCGATCGCCCGCGGCGTCGGCTTCCTTGCGGCACGCGTACTCGCCGAGTTTGGTGGTGCCGTAGAAGCGCGTGCCCTTCTCGTGATAGATATTGCTGCGCATGTTGAGCCACACCACCTCGTCGGTCGCGCAATGCGCCTTCGCCGACGCTTCGTCGGCGAAACCGGGCGGGTTGCCGTTCGCGGCGGCCGGCGCGTTGCCGGTGCCGGCGGCGGGCACGCCGGTTGCGACGGCACCGACGGGCGCGGCCGCGGACGGCGTCTGCACCGTCGTCGTGGTGGACGTGGTCGACTGCGCGTCTTTGTGACCGCAGCCGGTGGCAAGCACGAGAAGCGCAACGGCGCAGAGGCGTCGGATCATGGAAGACCTCCTTTGCGCTCGGTGTATCGCCGGGCGAGAAGACCGTTCCTGGCAGCGAGGAAGCGCCCGCTTCATCCTCCCGGCTTCGTCCGAACCACCCGCAGGCGCTGAAAACTTTGCAATGCTACAGGAGCGCGAAGCGTCCCGGGCAAGTCCAACCATCCGGTGGATGATCTGAATAACGTCGTGGAGAGCCTTCGCGCGAGCGAAGAGTTCCTGCGGCGGCTCCTTGCCAGTTCCGACGATTGCATCAAGCTGCTCGATCTTGACGGCCGCCTGCTGTTCATCAGCCCGAACGGCGCCGTGCTGCTCGGTATCCAGGACGTCTCGGCCCATGTCGGCACCGACTGGACCCGCTGGTGGCAGGGCGCCGATCACGACGCAGCGTGCGCCGCAGTCGCGCAGGCACGCGCGGGCGGACGCGGCCAGTTCGAAGCGTACGCCGCGACGATGGACGGCACGCCGAAATGGTGGAACGTCGTCGTCACGCCGATCCTCGGCGCCGACGGCATGCCGGAAAAGCTGCTGGCGTCCTCGCGCGACATCACCAGCCGCCGCCGCGACGCCGAAGCGCTCGCGCGCAGCGAAGCGTCGCTGCACGCGCTCGCGCATGCGCTGCCCGGCGTCGTGTGGAGCGCCGCGCCCGACGGCACGATCGACTACGTCAACCAGGCGTGGCTCGCGTACACGGGACTATCGTACGAACAGACTCTCGAGAACATGTGGGGCGCGCTCGTCCATCCGGACGATCGGGAAGCGACGGCCGGCGCGTGGACGGCGTCCCTGCGCGAGCGGCGCGTGCACGAGCACGAGTTTCGCCTGCGCCGCGCATCCGACGGTGCGTATCGCTGGCACGTCGTGCGGGCGGTCCCGGTGTTCGACGAGCACGGCGACGTCGTGAAATGGTACGGCACGACGATCGACGTCGACGCGGCAAAGCAGCTGTACGAGCACGAGCGCCAGATCGCCACGCGCTTTCAAGCCGCATCGCTTCCGCGCGAGCTGCCGGCATGCGACGCGCTGCGCTTCGATGCCGTCTACGTTCCCGGCAGCCGCGAGGCGGAGATCGGCGGCGACTGGTACGACGCGTTCGCGCTGCCGGACGGCCGCATCGCGGTCTCCGTCGGCGACGTGATGGGCAGCGGGCTCGACGCCGCGGTGAAGATGGGCAACGTTCGCCAGGCGATTCGCGCCGCCGCGGTGCTCGACGCCGATCCGCTCACGATGCTGCGCGCGGCCGACGCGACATTGCGCCTGGACGATGCCGACGGTCTCGCGACGGCGCTCGCCGCCGTGATCGATCCCGCGACGATGACGATGCGCTACGCCTCGGCCGGACACTGTCCGCCGTTCGTGCGCGACGCGGACGGCAGCGTGCACGAGCTGCCGGTCGACCCCGGCTTGCCGCTGGGCCTGCGCGGCGCAACCGTCTCGCGTGTCGACACGCTCGACCTCGCCGAGGGCGCGCTGATCGTGCTCTACACCGACGGCCTCATCGAAGCGACGC
>CAVRRP010000003.1:0-216748 GCA_963723635.1 Vulcanimicrobiota bacterium
GGTCTCCACAGGCGATATTTTGCGCGCGCACCGGCGCGACAAGACGCCGCTCGGGGTCGAGGCGCAGTCGTTCATGGACCGCGGCGCGCTCGTGCCGGACGAGCTCATCATTCGCATGATGGAGCCGGTGCTCGACGCTGCGGGCAACGTCATCCTCGACGGTTTCCCGCGCACGGTCGCGCAAGCGGAGGCGCTCGACGACCTGCTGCGGCGCAAGAAGAAGTCCGCGGTCGCCGTGCTGTTCGACGTCGACCGCAACGTGCTGACCGAGCGGCTCACCGGCCGCTGGACGCACGAGGCGTCGGGCCGTACCTATCACACCGTGCACAATCCGCCGAAGGTCGCGGGCATCGACGACGAGACCGGCGAGCCGCTGATGCAGCGCCCCGACGACAAAGAAGAGACGATCCGCACGAGGCTCGCGGTGTACGACGACCAGACCGCGCCGCTGATCGCCTACTACGACGACCCCAACGATGCGCGGCTCGTGCGCGTCGACGCGCTCGCGCCGATCGACGACGTGACGCAGCAGCTCGTCAAGCTCGTCAGCAGCAACGGTTTCTCGCACAACGGTTCGGCGGCGTGATCAACATCAAGTCGCCGCGCGAGATCGAGATCATGCGCCGCAGCGGCAAGATCACGTCCAAGACGCTGGTGCGCCTGATGGAAGCGGCGCGGCCGGGGATCACCACGCGCGACCTCGACCGCATCGCCGACGAGTCCATCCGCTCCATGGGCGGCATTCCGACGTTCATCGGCTACAACGGCTATCCGTCGGCGATCTGCACATCGGTCAACGAGGAGGTAGTGCACGGCATGCCCGGCGACCGCGTGCTGCAGGACGGCGACTTGCTTTCCATCGACATCGGCACGACGCTCGACGGCTATGTCTCCGACTCCGCGGTCACCGTCGCGATCGGCACCGTGAGCGAAGCCGCGCAGCGCCTGATGCACGTCACGCAAGAGTGCCTGATGCTCGGGATCGCGCAGATGCAGCCGGGCAACCACCTCGGCGACATCGGGCATGCGGTCCAGCGCCACGCCGAGTCCCACGGCTACGGCGTCGTGCGCGCCCTGGTCGGCCACGGGATCGGCCGCAAGATGCACGAGGACCCGCAGGTCCCCAACTACGGCAACCCCGGCCAGGGGACGCTGCTCCGCAAGGGGCTCTGTCTCGCGATCGAGCCGATGATCACCGAGGGAACCTTCGAGGTCGCAACCCTCGAGGACAACTGGACGGTCGTGACCGAGGATGGTAAACTAGCGGCGCACTTCGAGCACACGATCGCGATCACGGACGACGGTCCGAAGATCCTGACGTTGCGGGACGTGGCCGAGCACCCCGACGTCGACCGGTTCCGTCCAGCCCAAGAGGTCGCGGCCTAACCATGGCTTCTCCGGCCGCACCCGTCCCAGGTAGAGCAACATCATGAAAGTACGTCCGAGCGTCAAGCGCATTTGCGAGTCCTGTAAGATCATTCGCCGCGAAGGCAAAGTGCGCGTGATCTGCAGCATCAACCCGAAGCACAAGCAGGTTCAGGGATAATGGCACGTATCTCCGGCATCGATCTGCCGCGCGACAAGCGCGTCGAGATCGGACTCACCGCCATCTTCGGCATCGGTCTCCCGACGTCCAAGAAGATCCTCGCGCAGTCGGGCATCAGCCCCGACACGCGTGTCAAGGACCTCACCACCGAGGACGAGCACCGGCTGCGCGAGATCGTCGACGAGCTCAAGGTCGAGGGCGACCTGCGGCGCGAGATCGCTTCGAACATCAAGCGGCTTACCGATATCGGGTGCTATCGCGGGCTTCGGCACCGGCGTGGGCTTCCGGTGCGTGGGCAGCGAACGAAGACGAATGCCCGCACGCGCAAGGGGCCCAAGCGTACCGTGGCCGGCAAGAAGAAGGCCGCTACCAAGAAGTAAGCCGGCGCTTGTGGTGGGTCGCGGGAGCGGCGCATCACCATGACGGGCACGCGAGCCCCGGACATCCTGTCCGGGGCTCGCTGCGTCTTCACATCGCTCTCGCGCATCCTGCGCTTCGCTCGTTCAGAGCACCCGTCATGGTGATGCGCCGCTCCCGCGACGCTCCTGAAGTAACTCCTAGCGACCGCCGGACGCCTGGACGGCAAGTGTTCCGGGGCGAGAAGGCGAACAATGTTCAATCTCTCTCCGCCCAACGGAGAAACAGTCGATGGTCGTCGAAGTGATCAAGTCGCCACGAGCGGGCGGCATGCCGGGGCGTCCGGGACCCGGTCCGGATATGCCGGATATCGATCGGCCTGACTTCGAGTCGGACGTTCCGGACATGGAAGAGGAAGACGAAGAGTAGACCTCGTGCCGGCCTTTGCCCCACCCGCGCGAGCGCCCGCGTCGCCAAAGGTCTCCAAACGTGCGCCGCATTCGCGTCTCACCTCGAGCGCGCTCGGCTTGCCGGACATGACGTATGAAGAGCGCCGGGCCGCACGTGTTCCGATTTTCGACTTGCTGGGCGTCTCGCGAATCAGCCGCGGCATCTATCTCGATGCGTTCTATACAACCATCGACGATGAGTACGGCGGCTTCGCACGGCTCCCGTATCGGCGCGACGCAAAGCAGGCGATTGCGCGCCGGGTCGCCGCCGCGATCCGCATCATCGCGGCCTTCTCGGCGTGGTACCCCGTAATTTGGAGGTTCGTCGCGGCCGGCTTCATCGTCGCGAACGTAGCGGCGGCCGCGGCCGGGATTTTCTTGGCGTATGACCGTCTACAGGCCGCCTTCGCGCCGGTCTCGGCGGGATTCGGAGCGGCCTGCATTGTGATCGCCGTCGTGGTGACGTCGAGGGTATCGCCGATGCTGCCCCGTAACTGGCCGTACGACATGCTGGCGCTTCTCTTCATCGGCGCCTCCTTTGCCAGTGCCGCGCAGTTCGCAGCCAGAACCGCCGAATGGTGGTCAGTCGGAGCGGTAGCCGGGATGGCCGCGATCGCCGTCTTCTGCGCGGTGAACCTGGTCGTTTTGACGCTCTCGCAAGCAATGACGCAGTTCGTCACATGGCGCAAAATCAACGCCTTCCCCGAGGAAGAGGTCATCGAGACGACGGCAGCCGTCTTGGTGGGGCTGCACACAACCGATTCCTGGAGGCTGCCGGAGCAACGTGCACGGCATTCTGATAACATGGGATGGGCCGCGCGACGGATCGAACGCGAGCTTATCTCCCGCTATGTTGTAGGGCTCGCCGGGACCAACGAGTCGATTCGCAGCGATGCAGCCGCTTACGCGGCGGCGTACCGCGCGATCGCGACCGAACTGGTCTTCCCCAGCGACTCCGTACCTGCCAAAGTGCGGGCATTTTTATGGGACGCGTTGCAGAAAGAAGCGACGGGATGTTGGGGTTTGCTGGAGCGTGCGGCACCCGCGGTCGCGATGGCGCAGCGCCGCGCACGCGTGCTAGCCGCGCTAGGAAGCCTTGTCTCGATCGCGCTTCCGCTAGCCATCGCCGCGATCGCGTTCCGGCGCGGAATACCGGGCGTCGACGACGCGTTTCAGACGAATATCGGGATCACGGCGCTCGGCTGGTCGGTCCTCAGCGTCCTCGCGATCCTGAACCCGCGGCAATTCGATCAGCAGGCGTCTGCGGCTAAAACGCTGGGTGACGTGCTAAAGCAGGGCCGCTCGTAGCCGGATGTTCATGTCACCCTGAGCTTGTCGAAGGGTGCGCCGCGACGAACGACGCGCGGTCAGTCGGGGGCGATGCCGATCATCTGCATCTCGTTGCCGACGCCGGCGCAGGCGATTGCCGTGAATGCGCGGGGGTCGTTTGATTCTTGGCCTTCGACCAGGCCGAAGGAGCCTTGCCACGAGCCGTTCGGGTGGCGGATCGTGTGCCACAGCTTGCCGCCCGGGCCGACGCCGATCATTTGCATCTCGTTGTTCACGCCGGCGCAGCCGATCGCGGTGAACGCGCCGGGGTTGTTCGACTCCTGGCCTTCGATCAGGCCGAACGAGCCCTGCCACGAGCCGTTCGCGTGACGGATGGTGTGCCAGAGCTGGCCGCCGGGACCGACGCCGATCACTTGCAGCTCATTGCTTACCGACGCGCAGGCGACAGCGGTGAACGCGCCGGGATTGTTTGATTCTTGGCCTTCGATCCAGCCGAACGCGCTTTGCCACGAACCGTTCGCGTGACGGATGGTATGCCAGAGCTGGCCTCCCGGGCCGACGCCGACCACCTGCAGCTCGCCGTTGACGCCGGCGCAGCCGACGGCGGTGAACACGCCGGGGTTGTTCGACTCCTGACTCTCGATCAAACCGAACGAGCCCTGCCACGAACCGTTCGCGTGGCGGATCGTATGCCATAACTGACCGCCCGGGCCGACGGAGACGACGTGCAGCTCGCCGCTCACTTCGGCGCAGGCGACCGCTGTGAACGCGCCCGGATTGTTCGATTCCTGGCCTTCGACCCAGCCGAACGAGCCCTGCCACGTACCATTCGCGTGGCGGATCGTGTGCCAGAGCTGGCCGCCCGGCCCGACGCCGACCATCTGCAGCTCGTTTGCGACACCGGCTGCGCCGATTGCCGTGAACGTGCCCGGATCGTTCGCTTCCTGGCCTTCGATCAGACCGAAGAAGCTCTGCCACGAGCCGTTCGCCACGCGGATCGTGTGCCAAAGCCGGCCCTGCAAACTCGTGACCTTGAAGAAGAACGGGTCGATCGAGACGGCGACCGGCGTGGTTCCGTTGACGCCGAGCAGCGTTTGGGTGGTGAAGTTCGCGTTGCGCTGATAGGCGACGCCGTTGGGGAAGTTGGCGTTGTTCGGCGTGTTATTTGCACAGAAGATGCCGTAGAAGTCGGCGCCGTTCGCCGTGAGGTATACGTAGTCGCCGAGATACGGCTGGAACTGCGGCGCCGGCGTGTCGGCGGGCGTGTTCGCGAGCACGGTGTCGTCCCAGGCGGCTCCGTCGGGCGAGGTGCGAATGTGCGTTTGCCAGCGCTCGTTCGGGCTCGTTCCGGTCACCTGCTGGTACAGGAACGCGACTTTTCCGCTGCTGTTGATCGCGACCGCGGGGTTCGTTGCGTTAACGACGGTCAGAATGTCGCCGCTCCATGCGGCGCCCGAATTGGTCGATCGCCGCAGGTGCAGTGTGTATCCCGCCGCTTGATGATCGGCGAAGACGAGGTACACTTTTTTCGCGTCGGTCGGGTCGACGGCGATCGACAGATCTCCGCCCGTGCGCTGTTGGCCCAGCAGTGCCGACCACGTGAACGTCGATCCCGTAGCGACACGGACTCCGGCCAGGTTGTCGCCGCTGTCGACGAGCGCGGTGAACGGGTTGGCGCCGGCTCCCCAGCCGTCGTCGCGCACGACGACCACGTCAGCCGTGACGACACCGCCGACGAAGCTGCGCCAGCCGTAGAACGTCGCGTAGACAACGCCGCTCGGATGAACCGACATGCGGATTTGCGGCCCGTTCTGTCCCGACGTCGTGCGCTTTTCGATCCGCGCCGACGTGAACGCCGGAGCTGCGGCCAGCGCGTCCTGTGACCCGTCGATCGTTGCGGTCTTGCCGCCGGGCGCGTTGAAATCGTTGTTGCCGACGTAGAGCTTGTCTTTGCCGGCATTCGTCGCCGCTTGCGTCCACGGCTGGTCCACGCCGCTTCCCGCGCGCGATTCCAGCACCGTCATGGTGGCCGCGCCGGCGAAGTTGTTCGTTCGCAAGACGTTGAGCGTGAGCCCCGCGTCGCCGCGCAGATCGCCCGCGTACAGCGCGTTGGAGGAGGTGGCGAAGCGCAGCGTGATGTCGCCCGTGCCGGAGAACGAGTTCCCGCCCGGAACGGTCGCGTTGAGCGCCCAGGTCGTGCCGCCGTCGGACGACACGTAGATCGGCGCGTTGCCGGGGCCCGCCGGGTTGGGCGTGAACGCCGTTGCGGCGATCTGCAGCGGTTGGGCCGGATTGACGCTCAGGTTGGGTTCGCTGTCCTGATGCGTCTCGTTGCTCAAGGACTTCGGAATGATGTTGACGATCGAGATCACTTTCGCGTTCCCCCGGCGCCGGAAATCATCGCGCGAACGGTGTCGACCTGATCGTGCGGCTGAAAATCTTCAGGATGCAAGAGCACGAACTGAGGTGGTTGCGGCGCGGCCGAAACGGCGCTCGGCAGAAAGCCCGCGGTGACCGCGTCCTTGTGCTCCGGCGCATCCGGCGAGTGCAAGATGAACGAGCCGGTCATTCCCGGCCGCAGCTTGGGCACGCGATACCACCGGACGTCCATGCTGTTCGGGTACCGGACGACGACCTGGTTTTGGCCGCTCGCGCCCTTTTCCACGTTGGCGACCGTGACGACGGCATCGTGCCATTCCGGGTCGTGCTCGCTGATCGGCCCCGGTGTGGGCGCCAGCGCCATCGCGACGGCGGGAACGCTCGCCAGGTACGTGCTCGTCACGGTGCCGGTGACGACGGTCTCCGCGGCGGCGACGTGGGCGCGCAGATCGCGCTGCGCTGAGTTTCGCACGGGATCGCCTGTCGACGCGACGAGCGATGCGCGCGCCGAGTCGACGTCTTCGTGACCCGTCGACTGCACGGCGAGCGTATCGCCGAAGACGGACGCGTTCGTGTAGAACGTCGCCTGTTCTCCGGCCTTCACCCGCTCTTGGTCTTGCAACAGCACCGTGACGGTCTGTCCGGCATAGCTCGCCAGCGCGGGCGGTGCGTACACGACCTCGTCGACGCGAACGATCGCGGTTGCGCCGGACGCGGCCACGTGCGCCGGCATGGTGCTCGCACCGGGCTCGACGACCGTTCCGTGAAAAACGAAACTGGCTTCGTTGGCTTGATTTTGCATCGCTGAGCCCCTTACCGAATTCTGTTGCGCGCGCGAAACGCGAAGAACCGTCGCAGCGACCAGGTCAAACCGGCTGCGAGCGCGGCGATGACGTACGTCAGCTCGAGAGAACCGTTGCCGCCGTCAGGGCTGACGTGAAATACACGTTCAAAAACGTCCATGGAGACCTCGCCGGGTGCATCGGCACCCAATTTGCGCCACACCAAATCTTCCAACCCCGAAGGGGGAAGGCCATGATAGCAGGCCTTGGGAGGCGACGCAAGTAGGGCTACAGCTCGGCCTATTCTTGCGGCCGAAAATCCTCGGGATGCAACAGGACGAACTCGGGCGGTTGCGGCGTTGCGGAAACGGCGCTGCGCAGCATGTCTGCCGACGCGGCGTCCGCGATCTCCGGCGAATCCGCGGGATGCAAAATGAACGATCCGGTCATGCCCGCACGCAGCTTCGGCACGCGGTACCACCGCACGTCCGTGCTGTTCGGGTACCGCACGACGATCTGCTTTTGCCCTTGGCCGCCCTCGCCGGCGTTCGCGATCGTCACGACGGCATCGTGCCAATCCGGGTCGTGCTCGCTGACCGGTCTGGGCGTCGTCGATCCCGGCTCCGTCGCGGCTGCCGGAGCGCTTGCCGGATGCGTGCTCGTCACCGTGCCGGTGACCACGGTTTGCGCGGCCGGCGCATGAACGCGCAGCTCGGGCTCCGCGGCGCGCGGCGAGCCGGCGTCGTCATGACCCAGCGACTGCACGGCGACGCTCTCGCCGAAGACGGATGGGTTCGTGAAGAACGTCGCGCGTTCGCCGGCTCGCACGTGCTCTCGGTCTTGCAGCAGCACCGTGACGTTCTGTCCGGCGTAGCCTGCGAGGGCGGGCGGTGCGGACACGATGTCGTCGATGCGAACGGTCGCGGTCATGCTCGACGGCGCGACCTGATTCGGCATCGTGCTTGCGCCCGGCTCGACAACCGTGCCGTGGAACACGAAACTGGCGTTCTTCGCTGGAGTTTCCATCAGCTCGGGATCGGCAACCGTGTTCCGCGGCCTTCCGTCACGCAGGCGTCGAACACGTGCGATGCCACGGCGAGGTCCCACAGCCCGATGCCCAGCGATTCGAACAGCGTGATTTGGTCGTCCGACGTGCGGCCGAGTGCGTGCCCGGCGATGATGTCGCTCAGACGCGTTGCATGATCCCAAGACCAGTGCGCGGTTTCGTTGGCCGCGCGCAGGTCGCCTGATTCCACTTTGGCTTGCGCGACGTCTTCGACCGCGACGACGGCTGCGCGCGTGACCGTTTCGATGTCGATCTCTTGCGCGTTCGCGCGGTTCGAGCCTGCGGCGTTGACGTGCGCGCCGTCGCGCAGCCATGCGCCTTCGAACACGGGCGTTGACGCGCTCGTCATCGTGCAGATCACGTCGGCCTCCGCGACGGCGTCGCGGGCCGTTTCGACCGGTACGATCTTTGCGTCCACTTTTTCTTGCATCAGCTCGCAAAAGTCCGCGCGCTTCTTCGGGTCGCGGCCGTAGACTAGGACGCGCGAGATGTTGCGGACGTGATAGCAGGCTTCGAGCTGCGAGCGCGCTTGCCAGCCGGTGCCGATGATGCCCAGCGTGCTCGCGTCTTCGCGGGCGAGGAAGCGCGTCGCGACGCCCGACGCAGCGCCCGTGCGGATTTGGCCCAGCGCATCCGCTTCCATGAGCGCGAGCATCTCGCCGGCGTCGTTGAAGAGCGTGTACCAGAACCGCGCGCCGCGGCCTTTGGGGGCGACGGTGTACGTCTTGTGGCCCATGCGGCCGCCGTATGCGGCCGCGAGCACTTGGATCACCGACGACGGCGTGTACGCGCGCTGGCGCGGGCGGTTCTCAGCGCGACCTTCGGCCAGCGCGCGCGCGGCGTCTTCCACCAGCCCGAGCGCGTCGCGGATCGTCAGGGTCGCGACGACGTCGCCTTCGGTGAGGTAGAGCGGGCTCACGCCTTACCGGAGCCGATCACGCCGGAGTCGTCGCTTCCGAAGCCCGCGGCGATGTAGCGGTCCATCAGCGCGCCGACGGCCGGCACGACGTCGAGCTTCGTACCGTGGCGGGCGGCCTCGTCGACCATCAGGCGCAGGTCCTTGCGCGCCATCGTCAGCTCGAAGCTCGGCGGCGAAAATTTCCCCTCGGCCATCTGCTTGCCGCGGCCCTGGATCGCGTTGCCGGGGTTGAACTCGCTGAAGAGCGTGAACGCGTCCTGCGGGTCGATGCCCAGCGAGCGGCCGAGCTGGTAGACATCGGCGAGCCCGCCCGTGATCACCAGCAGCATCATGTTGCCGAACAGCTTGAACGACGCGGCGCGCGTCGGGTCGTCGCCGAGCTCGACGATCTTCCCGGTCATCGGCTCGAGGCGCGGCTTCACGCGCGCGCGGATTTGCGGATCGCCGGAGAGCAGCATCAAGCCCGTCGCATTGCGGGCCATCGACGGGCCCATGAAGACCGGTGCGTGCACGAAGGTGCGGCCGCGCTGCTGCCAGCGCTGCACGCGGTCACCTGTCGGCGTCGGCGCGGTCGTCGTGTGGTCGGCGATGAACGCCGTCGGCAGAATGACGTCCCCGAGCGGATCCAGCACCGAGTCGACCGCAGCATCGTCGCTGAGCGTCAGGTGGATCTCCGCTGCCCCGCGCACCGCGTCGATCGGTTGGTCGAACGCTTTGGCGCCGTCGGCTTCTAGTGCGTGCGCTTTTTCCGGCGTACGGTTCCACACGTGCACGGTCTCACCGCGCTCCAGCAGCTTGCGAACGAAGTTGGCGCCGAGCAGTCCGGTACCGAGCCATGCGATCAAAGCGGGTTCTCCTTCAGAAATGAGGCGTGCGTGACGAAGCGTCGTACGATTCGACCCCGCCATGGTACCCGCCGTTGCGCCCGGCGGCCGTCCCTAGCGCAGGTTGCTGGGTGGGCCGGCCTTCCACGCGGACACCGCGCCGCGGCGCGCGACGAGCTTGTAGTTGCCTGCCTGCAGGACGCCGCGTATTTGCGGCAGCAGGCGGTGCTGGAAATCCTGGTTCGGGTAGTCGTCCGCGAACACGATGTAGGCCGCGGCGAGCGGAAGCGGGCCGGTGCCAAGGACGCTCGCGTTCGGATCACGCGCAGCGATCGCGGTGTACCACTCGTCGTGCGTTGCGACGTGCGCGTCGGGCGGGATCGACGCGAGCACCGCGCGCGCTTCGCCGAGCGCGTGGTACGACGGCTTGAGATAATGCAGCGGGTGCAGCGGGCTGAACGCGATCAGCACGATCGCGGACAGCACGAACGCGATCGTCGTCCAGCGGCGCGGCGCGCGCAGCGTGGCGATCCCGGCGGCGAACGCGATCAGCAGCCAGGGGATCCACAGCGCGGCGTAATGCATGCCCATGCGCCACACGAGGCCGCTGTTCGCGAGCAGCACGATTGCGAAGCCGGGAACGGCGAGCCACGCGAGCCGCGAGCGCAGCGGCACGAACGCGAGCGGGACGAGCGCTTCGAGCACGTAGGTGAGCCGGCCGACGGTGAAGATCGCCGCGCCGAACGCGAGCGGGTGCAACAGCGGCGCGAGCAGCAGCGCCGCCGGGCCGTGCGCGAACGGATAGTCGTAGAAGTGCGACGGCGGCCACGGCCCGACGCGCGGCAGCACGACGAAGGCGTAGACGGCTGCGGAGACGAGCGCGATCGCTGCGGAGCCGAGCGCCGCGGCGAGCTTCGCCCGGTCTCGCGACCGGGGCGCACCCTTCGACATGCTCAGGGTGACGGTGGCGACAGAGAGCGCGATGATCGCGAGCTCCAGGCAGACGTCTTCGCGCAGGCCCGCGAGCAGGACGGCGCACACGGCGACCCAGCCCCAGCGGCGGCTCTGCAGGGCGTGCCACCAGCCTAGCGCGAGCAGCGGAAGCAGACCGAGGTCGCGGAACTCGCCGAACCCGACCGCGATGAGCGGCGGGTACACCAGCGCGACGGCGCCGATCCGGTCTGCGATGCCCTGATCGAGCCGCCCGCGGCCGAAGCCGCAGCGCGCGATCGCCGCGAGCAACGGCGCGCACGCGACCGTCGCAGCGGCGAGGATCGTCTGCAGCACCCAGACGCTGTGGGTGAGCGTGAGCAAGGGCCAAAGCAGCACGAGGGTGGGCGACCAGTGGAAGCGGTAGTGCGTCGTGCCCTCGACGCCGTTGCGCATGCCGCCGAACGCATCCAGGATGATCTGCACGAACGTCCCGGTGTCCGCGCCGTAGCTCCAGTCGATCGCTCTGACGGCCGCCAGGGCGCACAGCACAACGAATGCGAGGATCGTACCGATCCAGAGCCCGGAGAACGATGCGCGCACGCCGCGGGCTTGCGCTTGCGAGCGGAAAATCCTCGGCGCGTGACGTGCAACCAGCCGCCGTTTCACGCGGGTTGCGGTAGGCGATGAGTGCATCCACGGAACGAGCGATTCTGGCGGGCGGCTGCTTTTGGGGGATGCAGGCGCTGCTGCGCCGCTACCCCGGCGTGATCTCGACCCGCGTCGGTTATTCCGGCGGCGACGTGAAGAACGCGACGTATCGCAACCACGGCACGCACGCGGAAGCGATCGAGATCGTGTTCGACCCGCAGACGATCAGCTACCGGAAGATCTTGGAATTCTTCTTTCAGATCCACGATCCGTCGACGCCGAACCGACAGGGCAACGACCGCGGGATGAGTTATCGCTCGGCGATCTTCTACACGAGCGACGAGCAAAAGAGCGTCGCCGAAGACACGATCGCCGACGTGAACGCGTCGGGGCTTTGGCCGGGCAAGGTCGTGACGGAAGTGGCGCCGGCCAGGGACTTCTGGGAAGCCGAGCCGGAGCATCAGGACTATCTCGAGCACTATCCGTCCGGTTACACCTGTCACTTCATCCGCCCGGATTGGAAGCTTCCCGTTCGCGCGAACGCGTGACGTCGTAGCGCGGTACACCGTCCGGTCTCCCTGTTCAGCGACGTCCGTCGCAGACAACGCTGCGTGGCCGGCGTAGCGTAGGCTAATCCAAGCCGCGCGAAGGAGAACGTCGTGTCGCTTCCGTTTCTCGATCTTCCGATCGTGCTTGCGCCGATGGGCGGTGCTGCGACTGTGGAGCTCGTCGCTGCGGTCAGCAATGCCGGCGGTTTCGGCGTGCTTCCGTGTCCCTATCTGACCCCCGACCAGATAACGGCGCAGACCCAGGCGCTGCGCAAGGCGACGCGCCGTCCGTTCGCGCTGAACTTGTTCGTCGAGGCGCCGCCGTATGTTGCCGATGCGCTCGTGGTCGCGCACGCTCACGAGCGCTTGCGCCCGTATCGCGACGAGCTCGGGATTCCGCATCCGCCCCAGCCGGCCACGCCGCCCGACCGTTACCGCGAGCAGATCGAAGCGGTGCTGGACGCGAAGCCCGCGGTGTTCACGTTCACGTTCGGAATCCCGGAGGCCGCGACGCTCGCGCGATTCCGCTCGGCCGGCATTTTCACGATGGGCACGGCGACGACCGTGGACGAAGCCGTCGCATTGAAAGCCGCGGGGGTGGACGGCATCTTCGCCCAGGGCTCGGAGGCCGGCGCGCATCGCGGCACGTTCCTCGCACCCGCCGAACACTCGCTCGTCGGAACGCTGGCCCTCGTGCCGCTGGTCGTCGACGCGACGGGGCTCCCGGTATTCGCCGCGGGCGGCATCGGCGACGGGCGCGGCGTGGCGGCCGTGCTTGCGCTGGGGGCGACCGCCGCCGCGCTCGGCACCGCATTTCTGCTCGCGAACGAATCGGGCATCTCGCCGGCGTATCGCCGCGTCCTCGCTTCCGAGGACGCGGCGCGCACCGTGCTCACGCGCGCCTTTTCCGGCCGTACGGCGCGCGGCATTCCGAACCGCGTCATCGAGGAGCTCGCCGACCCGGCGGACATCGCGCCGTATCCGTTCCAGAACGCCATGACGCGCGACGTTCGCACCGCCGCCGCGGAGCAGGGCCGCGCGGAGTTCCTCTCGCTGTGGGCCGGTCAAGCAGCGCCGCTCGCGACTGCCAAGCCCGCGGCGGAGATCGTCGCTGATCTGATGCGCGTCGCGCGCGCCAGCATGCGCCGCGTGCCGTAACGGCGCGAAGCCGGAGAGGACCCGTCCAGCGGTCTTCGCTAACGAGCCCGCATGAAGAAGCTGCGCGTCCTCACGCTGATCGGGCTTTTCGTCGCATCGCTGGCCGCGCCGCTGCGCGCCGACGACGACGACATCCAAGTGCCCAACGTCCTCAACGCGCCGCCGGCGGCGGCGGTGATCGCGTACGATCAGCCGGTCATCGCGATCACGCACGTGCGCGTCGTCGACGGGACCGGCGCGGCGGCGCGGCCCGATCAAACCGTCGTCATCGACCACGGCAAGATTCGAGCCGTGGGTCCGTCGGCGTCCGTGACGGCGCCGAGCGGCAGCACGACGATCGACGGGACCGGCCACACGCTTACGCCGGGCTTCGTTGGGACGCACGATCATCTGTATTACGTGAGCGGCGGGCCGCTGTTCATCACGCGCGAAATGCCGTTCAGCTTTCCGCGGCTCTATCTCGGCGCGGGCGTCACGACGATTCGCACCGCGGGCAGCCTCGAGCCCTACACCGATCTCCACATCGCCGAGGCGATCCGGCGCGGCGAGCTCGTCGGGCCGCACATGGACGTGACGAGCGTCTATCTGACGGGCTGGGAACCGTTCTTCGTGCAGATGGGCGCGCTGCGCAACCCCGCCGACGCGAAGCGGACCGTCGACTTCTGGGCGGACCGCGGCGTGACGTCGTTCAAGCTCTACACCTCGCTGCCGCCCGACATCGCGCGAGCCGCGATCGCGGCCGCGCACGCGCCACTTGAAGGTGGTCGCGCACTTGTGCTCGATCGGCTTCACGGAAGCGGCGCGCATGGGCGTCGACAGTCTCGAGCACGGGCTGATCATCGACACGGAGTTCGTGCCCAACCGCAAACCGGGCGTGTGTCCCAGCGACGCGAACGCGGTGCGGCAGTCGATCGCGGCGCTCGACGTGAACGGACCTAAAGTGAAGGCGCTCATTCACGAGATGATCGCGCATCACGTCGCGCTGAGCTCGACCCTCGCGAACTTCGAAGGCGCGCTGCCCGAGCCGGACGCCGTCGCGCAGCGCATGTTCGATTTGGAAGATGCGGAGACGGTCGCCGACGTCAAGCAGGTGCGCGACTTTTTAGCCAAGCGCACGGCGGCCGACGTCGCCGCGCGCAAAGCGATCTTCGACAAAGAGCGCGCGTTCGAGATCGCGTTCATGCGCGCGGGCGGACTGCTCACGCAAGGACCGGACCCGACGGGATACGGATCGACCATCGCAGGGCTGGGCGATCAGCGCGACATGGAACTGATGGTCGAAGCCGGGATGACGCCGCTCGAAGCGATTCGCGTCGCCACGCTCAACGGCGCGATCGGGCTCGGGCGCGAGCGCACCATCGGCTCGATCGCGACCGGCAAGAACGCGGACCTCGTGCTGATCAAAGGCGATCCTTCGGCGAACATTGCCGACATCGAGCAGGTCGTGACCGTGTTCAAAGACGGCGTGGGCTACGATTCCGCGAAGCTGATCGCGTCGGTCCGCGGTCACGTCGGGCGCCAATAGGCGCGGGGAGGCGTTCTGCGGTGAAACGCTCGTCGTTTTTGGTCGCGACCGGCGCGGCGTTCGTCGCGGCTGCGGCGCCGGCGCGCTCGTTCGCGCAGGCGCGGTCCGTGCGCAAGCTCCAGCCGGTCGCGGTGTCGCTGGATCGCGTGACGCGCACGACGGTGGGTCTGCGACCGTATCGGCGGAGCGGGTTCGTGTTGCGGGCCGAGGGCATCGACCGGCAGACCATCGTGCACAACTACGGCCACGGCGGCGGCGGGATGTCGCTCTCCTGGGGCGTCGCGCTGCTCGCGCGCGATCTCGCGCTCGCGACGACCAAACGCCGTGCCGCCGTCATCGGCAGCGGCGTCATCGGGTTGTCCACAGCGCGCGTGCTCCAGGACGCCGGTTTCGACGTGACGATCTATGCGCGCGATCTGCCGCCGCTCACGACGTCGAATATGTCGGGGGCACAGTGGAGCCCGACCAGCGTCTACGCGTCGGACGCCGTCGATGCGGCGTTCCTCGCGCGCTTCGTCGAGGCGTCGACCCTCGCGCAGCGGCGTTATCAAACGCTGCTCGGCGAGGACTACGGCGTTCGCTGGATCGAGAACTATAGCTGCTACGACGTTGCGGGGCGCAGCTTCCTCGACAACCTGCATCCCGGGATTCGGCCTCTCTATCCCGAGGTCCGCGAATACGGTCCCGGCGAGCATCCGTTCCCGAGCCGGTACGCGACGAGCTTTCTCACGATGATCATCGAGCCGAACCGCTACCTGCGCGCATTGCTGCGCGACTACACGCTGCGCGGCGGGACCGTCGTCGTGCGTGATTTCGCGGACGTGTCGCAGGTGCGCGCGCTCGAGCAAGAACTCGTTGTCAACTGCTCCGGGCTCGGCGCGCGCGCGTTGTTCGGCGACCAGGACTTGGAGCCCGTGCGCGGGCAGCTCTCCGTGCTCGCACCGCAGCCGAACATCGATTATTTGACGCTGACGCCGATCGGCTACATGTTTCCGCGCTCCGACGGCATCGTGCTGGGCGGCACGTTCGAGCACTGGAACTGGAGCACGGCGCCCGATGCGGAAACGGAGCGCAGAATCGTCGCCGGGCACCAGAAGTTCTTCAATGCGATGGCGCGTTGAGACGCTGACAGTCCGCCAAGCGTTTACCGGCCGCATGCGGTTGGTCGCCGTCGTCTTGTGGGCCGTGCTCTTGCTCTCGACCGCAGTGCCGAGCGCGTCGGCGCCGGTTGCGGCCGGGGCTGTCGTCGTCGGCCATCGCGTCTTCGCCGGCCGGCCGGTGTCGTTTCTGCGGGTTCGGCTCGATGCGGTGCGCACGCGCGTCGGGCTTGCCGGCGGGAGGCCCGGACGCGTCGAGCCGCTCGACGCGATCGCGCGCCGCTACCGCGCCGTGGCGGCGATCAACGGCGGCGACTACGAAGCCTACGGCAGCGCGCCGATCCGCAATCCGAACCACACGCTCATCACGGGCGGCGGGCTGATGTTCAAGGGCGACGTCGGCGACGTGCTGTGGTTCGATTCGGACGGCCGCGCGCAGATCGACCGCGTGCCGCTCAAGATCGAGGGCGGTCTCGACGGGCGCTGGACGTGGCCGAACAACTGGTACGCGTACTGGATCAACCGGTTCCCGGCCGGCGCCGGCGACACGATCACCATCTTCACGCCGGAATGGGGCGAACGCACCGGCCTTGCCGGCGGCCCGCAAGTGCAAGTCGCCGACGGCGTCGTCACCGCGATCCAGAACAGCTCGACGATCATCCCGCGCAACGGCTTCGTCGTGTACTTTCGGGGTGAAGCGAAGGCCGCATCGCACTTTGCGGTCGGCCGCACCGCGCGCTACCGCGTCGTGCGAGCGGACGGCAAACCGATGGGCGGCTTCGCGTCCGCGCGCGAAGCGATCGGCTGCGGTCCGCGGCTGGTGACGGACGGGCGGATCACCGTCGATCCGGCCGCCGAAGGCTTTCGCGATCCGAAGATTCTCTACGACTCCGCCGCGCGCAGCGCCGTCGGCCTGACGCGCGACGGCACCACGATGATCCTGGCCACGTCGAGCGGCACGATCCGCGAAATGGCGGCCGTGATGCAGGGGCTGGGCGCGTACCAAGCGATGGCGCTCGACGGCGGCGCGTCGGCCGGACTGTGGTTCGGCGGCACCTACGTAACCGCACCCGGACGGCAGCTGAACAACGCGCTGCTCGTGCTGGCAAAGTAGCCTGAAGGTCAGCTTTGGCGTGACCAGACGCTCCAGGCGCGTTCGATCTGGCCGGCGTTGGTCTGTGACGACCGCAATGATTCCATGTCGCTGAGGAACGTCACCTCGCCCAGGCGCATCGCTTCGGCTTGCAGTGCCGCGTTCTGCGCCGTGTAGACGGCGCGAAACACCGCTTCGCGCACGTCACCGCCCACAACGGTCGCGCCGTGACCGCGCATCAGCACGGCGGGCTCGCCGCCGAGCACGCGCGCGAGCGCGTCGCCGAGCGCTTCGTCGCGCACCAGCATGTCGTTGTCGGGACCGGCCGCGTCGCGGATCTCGAACACCGGCACGGCGGCGCGCAAGAACGAGCTCATGTGGAACACGGGGCGCAGCTCGGCGCTGCGCACGATGCCGAACGGGATCAGCGAGGCCGCGTGGCTGTGCACGACGGCGCCGACATCCGGGCGTGCGCGGTAGATCGAGCCGTGGATGAAGCGCTCTAAATAGGGGTCGCGTACGTCGCCGCCGAGCGGCGTTCCGTCCAGAGCGAACGTCATCACGTCCTGCGCTTCGACGAGCGCCGGCGCGATGTTGCGCGCGAGGAGAAAATGCTCGGGATCGGTGTTCGAGCGCGCGCTCACGTGGCCGAACGCGTCGATGATCCCGTGTCGCACCAGCACCCGGTTGGCGATCACGAGGTCGACGGCGGGGTCACGGCCGGCTTGGGTCATGCGAACCTCATATGGTGAACGCTTCGAGCGTTTCCGGAGCGAATAGCTCGCGCGGTTCGCGCTTGTGCGGCGAGAGGCCCTGCTCGTGGGAATACCGCGTGAAGACGTCGAGCACGCGTTCGTTCGCGGAGAAGCCGTACGGCCAGAAGTCGTCGCCCATCAGCGCGCGGGTGCGCTCGTCTTCGGCGACCGACCACGGCAGCATCGTCTTCAGCGCCGCGGTGACTTGCAGGTCACGGTACGCGATCGCTTGCGCGGCCTTGAACGCCTTGAACAGCGCCATCGCGACCCAGCGGTCGCGTTCGTACACGTCGCGCCGGATCACGACGACGTGCATGATCGGGAAGATGCGCGTGCGCTCGAAGTACGCCCGCTCCACGGAGACGTAGTCCTCCCACAGCCGCCGCACGGTGCCGTCGCCGTAGCACGACGGCTTGCGCGGCGCGTAGAGCGCGTCGATCTCGCCCGCGGCGAGCATCGCCGACAGCGTCTGCGCCGGGCCGATCGGTTCGACGTGAATCTCCGGCGGCAGATCCAGCGCCAGCTTCTCGACGCGGCCGGGCGACTCTTCACCGCCCGTGCAGTACGTCACGGAGCTGACCGAAACACCGTATTCGTCGGCGAGGATGCCGCGCACCCAGACGTTCGCCGTGAGCTGATACTCGGGCACGCCGACACGCTTGCCGATGAGGTCGTGCGGCTCGCGAATGCCGCTGCGCTCGTTGACGAAGATGCACGAGTGCCGGAAAGAGCGCGACGGAAACACCGGGATCGCGACGAACGGGTCGTCGCGGAACGTCGAGACGAGATACGACGAGAGCGACATCTCGGCGACGTCGAACTCGCGGTGGCGCATCATCCGAAAGAACGTCTCTTCGACCGGCAGCGCTTGGTACACGAGGTCGATGCCGTCGGCATGAACGCGCCCGTCCGCCAGCGCGCGCGTACGGTCGTAGTCCCAGCACGCGAGGCTGAGGCGCAGCTTCGACATCGCGCGCTCAGGCGGACGCGTAGTCGGTTGCGTACGAGCCCACGGACTGCCACGGCTCGTCGATCGGGATCACCTTCTGGTCGCCGCGCAGTCGTTCGAACGGCGTCGCCGCGTCGTGCCCGATGAGCGGCTCGCCCGCCTCGAAGCGCCGCAGCGCTTCGATCATGCGCCGCCGCATGCGGATGATCGCGACGTCCGACGTGCCGAGATGCTCCTGCGTGCGGTCGACGGTCGGGCCCATCGACTCTTGGCACGCCATGTCCTGGTTGGTGAAGCCCTTGATGCCGGTGTAGCTTCCGTTCTTCATCGCCTCGCGGTCTTGCCCGAACCAGTTGTCGACCGAGACGACGCGGAACCACGCCGGGTCAAGGTCGGTGCCCGGGACGACGTGGTGCTTGCGGCGCTGCGCGTCTTCGTCGACCGGTGCGCCGTCCTGGCTGAAGAAGATCCCGTAGAACATCGTGTGCGTGTCGTCGACCGGCACGAAGAGCTGCCCGTGCGCCGGTTCCGTGCGATCGAGCGGTCGCGGGATCAATGCCGTGAACGGCAGCACGAACTGCGTGACGCGCACGTACTTCGCGGAGTCCGGGTTTTCGTTCGGCTTGCGGATCGCCGCGTAGCGAAAACCGTACGGTTCGTCCTGTGCTTCCAGCTTCGGCGACAGATCGCTCGAGATCTGGCTGCGTTTCTTCCAGTCCCAGATCGTGTCGCGGTGCAGAAACCAGCTGTGCGACGAGTCGATCGATCCTTCGACCGCCTGCAGGTAGTTCACGCGCTCGCCCACCTTGATGATCGCAACCTGCTCCTTCGGCATCGCCGTCCAGTCGTAGGCGGGGAACGGCGGCGGCTCGCCCTCGCCGAGGTACGTCCACACGAGGCCGCCGGCTTCACGCACCGGAAAGCTGCGCGTGCGCATGCGGTCTTGGAAGCTGTAGCCGGGCGGCTCCGTGGGCATCTCCATGCACGCGCCGTTCACGTCGAACTTCCAGCCGTGGTAGACGCAGCGCAGCCCGCCTTCCTCGTTGCGCCCGAGCGCGAGCGACGCGAGCCGGTGCGGGCAGTGCTCGTCGAGCACGCCCAGCCGGCCGTCGCTGTCGCGAAATGCGACGAGCGGCGTACCGAAGATGCGGATGCGGCGCGGCGTGCCGCCCGGCTCGGCCAGCTCTTCGCTCAGGCACGCGGGGACCCAGTAGCGGCGCATCATGCGGCCCATCGGCGCATCGCCGGTCACGCGGGTGAGACGTTCGTTTTCCTGGGCAGAGAGCATGACGTTCCTTCCTATGAGCCGGCCACGGCGGCCAGGGACACCTCGCGCCGTTCGCGCGCCGAGGTCATCATTGCGAGCGCCGTCGCGAGCGTTTCGGTGCCCCACGCGCCGTCGTGCCGCGGCGCGACGCCGAGCGCGACGGCGTCGTACAATTCGTCGATCGCGCCGAGCTTGTCCGGAAACGCGCGCGGCTGTTCCAGCGCGATCTCGCGCACGCCGTCGTCGCCGTAGATCAGCACGCCGTCGGGGGAGGGGCGCAGGTCGCCGCGCTCGCACGAGACGATCAGAAAGCCGAAGTGCGGCTGGTGTACGGCACCCTGCGCGCGCATGACGCCCGCCCGCGCAAATCCCGCCGCGGCTTTTGCGCGTGCTTCGTCGCCGGCGCCTGCGAGCGCCGCGAGCGCGCGGCGCGCGGCGCCGTGGCGGTCGCGCGGCTTCTCCGCGCCCAGCTCGCCGATCCAGCCGCACAGTTCGTCGCTGTCGAAATGGTCATAGCCGCTGTACGTGAGCTGCGCGACCGCACCGCTCTCGAACTCCAGGAACGCCGCGGACGCGCCCTCGGTCGGGCGGCGTGCGTCCCACACCCCGGTCGATGCGCGGACCGTGCGCAGCGGACCGCCGTCGATCTCGCGCGCGATCTCGATCTGATGCGGCACCTGGTTGTACATGATCCCGCCGCCGAGCGCGGTGTCGAGCTCCTCCGGGCGGCGCGGGCGGTACAGGAAATCGCCGTACACGGCGTTCGCGATCATTCGCACGCGCCCGAGCTCGCCGCTCGCCGCGATCTGCGCGATGCGCACGACGGCAGGGTCCATGCCGTGCGTCGGGCCGACGACGAGCGCGACGCCGGCGCGCGCTGCGGCGGACGTCATCGCACGGCAGTCTTCGAGCGTGAGCGCCATCGGCTTCTCGACCAGCACATGCTTGCCGTGCGCGGCCGCGACGAAGACGTCGGTGACGTGGCGCTGGTGCGGCGTCGCGACGTAGAGCGCATCGACTGCGGCGCGCGCGCATAGCTCCTCGACGCCGGCGAACGCCGGCGCGCCAAAATCCGCGGCGAAGCGGCTGCGCGCTTCCGCCGACGGATCGGCCGCCGCGGCGACGCGCACGTGCGGGTGCGCCACGATGCTGGGCAGCGTCTGCGCGGCAGCGCGGCCGAGCCCGACGACGCCGAGCCGCAGAGGTTCGCTCAACTCCTCATCCCGCTGATCATTCGCTCCATGAACTATACCGAAGCACCCGCAAGCTGGCAAGATACCGCGCGAAACCCTATTCGACCACGGGAGGAATTGCGGGCGCGAGGTGAGAGACATCCCGAACCATTCGGGTCCTGAACGATCGCTTCGACGGAGAATCGCGCCATGATGCACCCGACCCCTCGCTTGCGGGCGACGACCGCCGCGCTGGCCCTCACGCTCGTGGGCGCAGGCGTCACGCCGGTGAGCAGCGCCGATCAGCCCTACGAGATCAACGCGATCGTGTCGCTCACCGGGAGCGCTGCGTTTCTCGGCAAGGAGGAGCAGCAGGCGCTCGAGGCCGTCGAGAAAGTGCAGAATGCGCGCGGTGGCATCAAGGGGCGGAAGATCCACTTCGCGATCGCGGACGACCAATCGAACCCGCAAGTCAGCGTTCAGCTCCTGAACGCCGTGGTCGCGAAGAAAGTGCCGGTGATCCTCGGTTCGTCGCTCGTCGCGCAGTGCAACGCGATGGCCGCGCTGGTGAGGGATAACGGACCGCTGCACTACTGCTTCTCGCCCGGGATCCATCCCGAGCACGGCGGGTACACGTTCTCGTCGAGCGTCTCCACGCGCGACCAAGCGATCGCGATGCTGCGGTTCTTCCACAAGCGCGGCTGGAACCGGCTCGCGCTGCTGACGTCCACCGACGCGACGGGACAGGACGCGGAGCGGAATTTCGTCGGGGCCGTCGCGCTGGCGGAGAACCGCGGGATGCAGCTGGTCGCACAGGAGCACTTCAACCCCAGCGACGTCAGCGTGACCGCGCAACTGGAGAAGATCAAGGGCGCCAACCCGCAGGCGCTCGTCGGCTGGACCACCGGGACGCCGTTCGGCACCGTGCTGCGCGGGATCGCGGAAACCGGCATCGACCTTCCCATCGGCGCGGGGAACGGCAACATCATCTACGCGCAGATGAAGCAGTACACGCAGTTTCTTCCCAAGCAGCTCTTCTTCGCGGGCGTGCAGTACTTCCGCGATCCCGCGCAGATCAACGGTCCGCTCAAGAAACCGATCGCGACGTTTCGCCAAGCGATCGCGCCGAACAAGCCCGATCTGGGCCAGGGCCTGGGCTACGATCCGGCGATGATCGTCGTCGACGCGCTGCGCAAGCTCGGTCCGGATGCGACGGCGAAGCAATTGCGCGACGAGATCCTCGGGATGCACGGCTACGTCGGGATCAACGGCGTGTACGATTTTCACAGCGGCGACAACCGCGGACTCGGCGTGGGCAACGCGGTGCTCGTGCGCTACGACCAGCAGCGCGAGCTCTTCACCCCTGTCAGCAAGCCGGGCGGCGACCCGCTCTAGCCGATGAACGCCGCAATCGAGATCGCGATCGGCGGCATCGTGGTCGGATCGGTCTTCGGGCTGGTGGCGATCGGCTTCGCGCTGGTGTTCCGCGTGACGGGCACCGTCAACTTGGCGCAAGGCGCGTTCGTCGTGCTTGGCGGGCTGACGACGTACACGTTCGAAGAGACGCTGCACTGGCCGGCCGCGCTCGCGGTGCTTGGTGCGCTCGCGGTCGCGGCGGTGGTCGGCGTCGTGCTCGCGCTCGCCGTGCTCGCGCCGGGGCTGCGGCGCTTGCCGCCCAGCGGCATGGTGATGCTCACCAGCGGCCTGCTGACCGTGTTCGAGGGTGCGGCGCTGCTGGTGTGGGGCAGCCAGCCGTATCAGTTGCCGCCGTTCTCCGGCTACCGGCCGGTGAAGCTCGGCAGCATCCTCGTGCCCACCCAGGCGTTTTGGGACATCGGGATCACCGCGGTCGTCGTCGCGCTGCTATGGTACGTGCTGCAGCGCACGGCGTTCGGCCGTGCGCTCCGAGCATGCGCCGAGAATCCCGCCGCGGCGGCGCTGATGGGGATCGACGTCGCACGCGTGCGCGTGCTGTCGTTCACCGCCGCGTGCGTGCTGGGTGCGCTGAGCGGGATCGCGATCGGGCCGATCGTGTCGCTGGAGTTCAGCGGCGGGCGGTTCTTCACGGTGTACGGTTTCATCTCCGTCGCGATCGGCGGGCTCGGCTCGTTCGCGGGCGCGCTGCTCGGCGGGATCGGGCTCGGATTGGTCCAGCAGATGGGCGCGGCATACGTCTCGTCGATCTTCGCGACGACGCTGGCCATCGGCGTGCTGATCGTGGTGCTCGTGTGGCGGCCGCACGGGCTGTTCGGGCGCGGCGCGCGGCGCGAGGACAACCGAATCGGCGGCGGCCACATCGTGGGGTTGACGACGCGGTTCGATCCGCATGTCGCGCGCGTCGCCGCGGTGGCGGCGCTCGTCGTCATCGCGGTCTTGCCGGCCGTCGCCGGCGGCGGGATGCTGAGCTCGCTCATCATCGCCGGGATCGTCTTCATCGCCGTGATGGGCCTCGACGTGCTGATGGGATTCGCCGGACAAGTCAGCCTGGGACACGCGGCGTTCGTCGCGATCGGGGGGTATGTCGCGGCGGTCGCGACGGTCCGGTTCGGACTTGCGCCGCTCGCCGGCGTGTTCGTCGCGCTCGTCGTCTCGCTCGCGTGCGCGGCCGTCCTCGCGCTGCTGACCGTGCGGTTGCGCGGGCATTACATGGCGCTGGCCACGCTTGCGTTCGGTCTGCTCATCGACTCGCTGGCGATCGGGTTGAGCGACGTCACCGGCGGGCCGTCCGGATTCACGCGAATCCCGCACTTTGCGATCGGCGGGTTCACGTTTGCCGATTTGCGCGCGAACTACTACCTCGTGTGGGCCGTCGCTATCGTCGTGTTCGTGCTGCTTGCGAACCTGCTGCGCTCGGATTTCGGGCGCGCGCTGCGCGCGATCCGGACGGATCAGACCGCCGCGCTCGCGCTGGGCATCGACGTGCCGCGCTACAAACTCTATGCGTTCCTGATCAGCGCCGCCTGCGCATCGGTCGCAGGCAGCTTGTATGCATACTATTTCCAGTTCCTTTCGCCCGATATGGTGAGCACCCCGCGGTCGCTGGAGTACGTGACGATGCTGGTGATCGGCGGCGAAGGTTCGCTGGCGGGGCCGGTGCTGGGCGTGCTGTTGCTGGTGCTGCTGCCGACGTCGGTGCAGGCGCTCGACCAGGTGAAGACGCTGTTCTCGGGGCTCGTGCTCGTCGGCGGGCTGCTGCTGCTGCCGTCCGGGATCCTCGGCGCGGTGGCCGCGTTGCTCGCGCGGGCCGGCGGCGGCACCCACGATCCGCGGGCCGTGCAGCCGACCGGAGCGGGGACGTGAGCGGCGCGCTCGCACTCGCCGCGCGCAACGTCGACAAGTCGTTCGGCGGCGTTCACGCGATCCGCGACGTGTCGCTCGACGTGCCCGAGGGGACGCTCACCGCGCTGATCGGACCGAACGGCGCGGGGAAGAGCACGCTGTTCAACCTGTTCACGAACCTCTACCGCGCCGATCGCGGCACGATCGCGTTCTTCGGGACGCCGCTCGCGAACATACGGTCCGACGCGATCGCGCGGCTCGGGCTCGTGCGCACGTTCCAAACGGCGCGCGTGTTTCCCGGCATGACGGTGCTGGAAAACGTGTTGACGGGCGCGCACATGACGGCGCGCGTATCCGGCTGGGCGCACGCTGTGCGCGCCCGCGCGGCGGCACGTGAAGAGCGCGCGCTGACCGAGCGCGCCGACGCGCTGCTCGACGCGCTCGGGATCGCCGCGCTTCGCGACCGGCCCGCGATCTCGCTGGCGCTCGGCACGCAGAAGATCGTCGAGCTCGCGCGCGCGCTGATCGCGCGACCGCGGTTGCTGCTGCTCGACGAGCCCGCCGCCGGGCTGAACGATGCGGAGACCGCGGAACTCGCGCGGCTGCTGGTCGCGATCCACCGCTCCGGGACGACCGTGTTCGTCGTCGAGCACAACATGTCGCTCGTGATGGGCATCGCGGATCGCGTGATCGTCCTCGACGCCGGGGCGCTCATCGCGAGCGGGTCGCCGGCCGACATCCAGGCCGACCCGGCGGTCGTGGAAGCATACGTGGGTCGCGCGGAATCCGCGGTGGCGCAATGATCCTCTCGCTGCGCGACGTCTCGGCCGGATACGGCGCGGCAAGCGCGCTGCGCGGTTTGACGCTGCACGTCGACGCCGGCGAAACGGTCGCGCTGGTCGGCGCGAACGGCGCGGGCAAGACGACGCTGCTCAAAGCGGTCTCCGGGCTCGTGCGCGTCACCGGCGGCGAGATGGCGTTCGACGGCGCGACGCTCGCAGGTGTTCCGCCATCGGTGCGGGTCGCGCGCGGCATCGCGCACGTCCCCGAGGGACGCGACGTGTTCGGCAGCCTGACGGTGGGCGAGAACCTGCGCCTTGGCGCATATGCGCTGCGCGGCCGCGCCGGCGCTTGTGAGATCGCGACGCTGCTCGACGACGTGCTGGCGCGGTTTCCAATCTTGCGCGAGCGCCTCGACCGGCCCGCCGCAGAGCTCTCCGGCGGCCAGCAGCAGATGCTCGCAATCGGGCGCGGGCTGATGGCGAAGCCGCGGCTGCTGCTGCTCGACGAGCCGTCGCTCGGGCTCGCGCCGGCGCTCGTCGACCAGATCTTCGCGATCGTGCGCGACGTGCGCAGCCTCGGCGTCACGGTGCTGATCGCGGAGCAGAACGCGCGCATGGCGCTTGCGCTCGCCGACCGCGGCTACGTCCTCGAAAACGGCCGCATCGTTGCGCAGGGTACGGGACGGGAGCTCCTCGGCGCCCCGGAGATCGTCGAGCGCTATCTCGGGATGGGCGAGGTCCAGGCGGATCGCGGCGGCGATGCGCGGTCGGCCGCGCTGAGCGCCCGCCTCGCCGCGATCCTCGGCGCGCCGGCGAGCCGGTAACGATGGCGCGCACGAAACCTGCCGTCGAAAGCGCGAAGGCCGCCGTCGAGAGCGCGTTCGATGCGGACCCGCAGCGCAGCGTCGGCTACCTGATCCGGGACAGCGCGCGGCTGATCCTCGCCAAGCTGCAGCTCTTGCTGGAACCGCACGACGTCACGCTGGGCCAGTACTTCGTGCTGCGCGAGCTGTGGGAGCGCGAAGGCGCGACCCAGCGCGAGCTGAGCGCGCGCATCGGCATCGGCGAACAGTCCGCCGTCGCGACCATCGACGCGATGGAGCAACGCGATCTCGTGGTGCGCGTGCGCAGCAAACAAGACCGCCGCAAGACACACATCTATCTCACCGCGCGCGGACGCGGTCTGCGCGAAGAGCTGCTGTCCTACGCGGCGCAGGTGATCAACACCGCCACCGACGGATTCGAGCCCGGCGAAGTGGACAGGCTGCGCGTACTCCTGGCAAAACTCAAGTCGCGGCTCGAATCCTGAGCCCTACCCAGACTCCGACGCGTTTCCACGTTCATCGCTCCGAAAGGTGCGCTATCGGACGCCGTGTTCGAGCTGCGCTGGAGGCTGCGCGCAGCAGCGCCTGCATCGCGGTTGCGGGCACGCGCAGGTCATGCGGAAACCTCCGCGATTCGGCATCTGCACGAGCGGCAGCGTGCGGCGGTCGAGCCGTGCATCGGCGGCCACGATGCCGTCTTGTCCGAGCAGCAATGCCGAGACGGCGTACACTTCGTCGGGTGTGAGCGTCCCCGGCGCGTCGGCAGGCATTGCACGCGCGATATAGCTGTAGAGCGTGGTCGCGTACGGCCAAAAGCTCGCTACGGTTCGATGCGGTTCCGCCGAGCTCAGCGTGCCGATACCACCCACGAGATTGCGTCCGTCGCGCGAACCGTCGACCAGGTGACAGCCGGAGCACGCTCGTGCGAAAACGGCACGGCCTTCAACGGCTGTCCCGGATCCTGCCGGAAGTGCAGCGCCGTCGGGCGAGATGTCGATGTCCCAGGCGCGCTCGAGCTCCAGGACGCGCGCCGCCGGAGGGTTCGCGCCGACCCGTGACTGGCTCGACGCAGGCGCGCCCGTGACCAAGAGCAGCGCGCCGGCCACGGCGACGAAGCGACGGCTATGCATAGGTCTCGTCGACGTGTCCGCGTGAATCGACGGACCACGTTGAGATTGCATTCATGTGGTAGCCGTATGCGGCGCCGCGCGTGCGCAGCAATTCTGCGCGCGTGGGTTGGCGCGCACCGGTCTCATCGAACGCGCGGCTTTGCAAGGACACCGCGGCGCCGGACCAGCGCCACGGCATCGCGAACGACGTAAATGCGCACGGCTCGGCGGGCGACGTCATGCGCGCCCGCCGCCAGCTGTGGCCGCCATCGTCGCTGACGTCGACGCGCGTGATCCGGCCGCCGCCCGACCATGCGATGCCGCGCAGCTCGCTCACCGGGTTCGCCTTCAGATCCATGCCGGGCGCCGGCGACACGAGAAGCGATTTCACGCCGAGACGCAGGTCGAAGGCACGAGCCGTGCCGTCGGGCAGCAAACCGGTGTAGGTCGCCGTTTCTTCTCGGGAATACACGGGCGAGGCGAGCGCTTTCAGACGGCGCAACCACTTCACGTTCGCGCTGCCCTCCGCTCCCGGGATGAGAAGCCGAAGGGGAAAGCCCTGTTCTGCACGCAGCGGTTCGCCGTTCTGCGTCGTGACGAGGAGCGCGTCTGCCAAGGCATCCAGCGGGATCGAACGCTCGAAGTGGCACGCGTCGGCGCCCTCGGCGAGAATCCAGCAGGCTTCACTTCGCAGCTTCGCGTGCGCGAGTACATCCCCAACCCGCACGCCGCTCCACTCCGCGCAGCTGGCGAGCCCGTAGTTGAACGCGAAAGGCAACACGCGCGCGCCGTACCGGGCGCTGCTATTGCCGGCACACTCGAGGAACACGCGGCGCCGCACTTGCGGGAATGCGGCCAGGTCGTCGAGCGTGAGCGCGACCGGACGATCGACGAGGCCATGAATCAGCAGCGCGTGCGCGTCCCGGCGAATCACCGGGATACCCGCGTGGTTCCGGACGAAGAACAGCGCGTTGGGCGTGTCGAGACCGCGAACGAGGTCGAGGGGAGTGTACGCCACCTGCGATCCCAGCGCGACGCGCGCCGGTTCCGTCGTGGTCGTCATCGTCGCGGAACGCGCGGCCGCCGCGCCGAGGAGCGCCAAGAACGTGGCGCGGTCGGGGTTCATAGAAGATCGTCGGACATCGTGACGTCGGCGCTTCGCCACGCGCGCTCGAATGCCACGCGCGCGCGGGCCGCGGATGCTGCATCGCCCAGCCGTTCGTACGCACGGGCGACTCCCCACAGAACGCGCCCGTTGCCGGGAACCTCGCGCAGCGCAGCGGAGAACGTCGCAAGTGCTTCGCGGTAGGCGCCACTGGCCAACAGCGCTTCGCCAAGATCCTCGCGCAGCGAGTACGGCCAGGCGCCGAACTCTCCCGTGGCTTCAGCGGTCTGGCGCGCGACGGCGTCGCGCAGCAAGCGCACGCGTTCGGCAGCCTGCCCGCGGGCACCCAATATCCGCGCCTCGAGCACGGTCACCGCGAATGCGGCCGTGGGATCGCTGCGTGCCGCAAGCCGCGTTTGCGCGAGCTCGCGCTCTGCGTCGTCGGTGCGGCCCGTCGCGACGAGCGCCATGCCGCGAGCGAAATGCGTGTACGCCGTTTCGAACGACGGCGGCGGAAGCTGGAGGATATCATGCCAGCGGCCGAAGCGGACCAGGGTGAGCGAACGCTCTGTCTCCACGCCGGTCGTGCTCGCGTATTCGTCTGCTGCGGCAAGCGCACGCGCATACATTCCGGCGTACGACGCCGCGACGATGAACGTGTGATAGTCGTGACCGACGTAGCCGGTGTGGGGCTTCCCGCCTGCCGAATGCATGGCTTCGATCGCACGCTCGTTCGCCGCCATCGCGCGCTCGAAGAGCCCCAGCCGCACGTAAATGTGGGAAGGCATATGCGCCAAGTGCTCCGCAGCGTCGTCGAACGTCATGGCCGCAAGCGCGTTCGCCGCCGGGAGCGCCCGCTCGGGATGCGCGGACCCTTCGACAGCATGGATATACAGGTGAAGTGCGCCAATGTGCCGCGGATTGCGCGCCAGCACCCGGTCGAGCACGGCCACGATCGTCCGCGTCACGGGTAACGGGCTACCGTCGGCACCGTAATATCGCCATGGCGCGGTGTCCATCAGTTGCTCGGCGTACAAGACCTGGGCGTCGTCGTCGGCCGGAAATGCCGTCGCAAGCGCGCGGAACGCGTCGGCGCGGCGTTCTGGTGGTGCCGTCGCAGCCGCGACGTATGCGCGCTCGTTTTCCGGCGCGTCGGGAGCGAGCTTTTTCATTTGCGCGACGAGCGCCTGACGCTCGTCGTCGCGCGCGGGATCGGCGGGAACGTTGATGTCGCCGAGGAGCGCGAGGAACGTCCCGACCACCGGCATGGGGGAATTGGCGTCCGCCTTGCCCGCCGCCCGGAACGCCGCATACGCTCGCTCGCGGTTGAAGGCGTATAATGCAGCAAGGCCCTGATCGAACTGCTGTTGCGCCAACGGCGACGCGGTATGGATCGGGTGGTGCACCATGGGCTGGCCGGCAGACTGCGCGGACGACGGCGCGATTTGCAATGCGACCATCGACGACGCGATGACGACGATGGCAACCTTGGACTGCAAGCAGGAGAGGAACCCATCGGCGCAGTCGGGAAGGCGCATCGTTCCCCTTCTTCATGTGGGTGATCGGAGGAGTACTTTGCGCCGTCGTTTCGCTTCAGGCCAGGTTGCGGCCCTTTCGTTTGTCATCGCGATGACGCCGCTGACCGCGGCTGCCGGCACGCCGCGGCCGGTCATCGTCCCCGGCCAGACCGTCGTCTACAGCACGACGTTCGACGGCCATTTTTGGGACGGCGAAAAGCGTCACGAGGACGCCACGGTGACGGTCGCGGTGAAGGCCGATCGGTCAGTCTCCTTGCAGACGGCGACCGGCACCGAAAAATCGAATGCGGTCGGCGTTCTTCGATCCGATGGCGGTCTCGACGTCAAGCCGTCGTCCGGCAGCGTCGCGGATTTGAACGCCGTCGCAGCCATGCTGCAGGGCATGACGGCGAGTCCGAAAGTGGGTGACGCTTGGCGTTCCGCGATCGTGATCAACACATCGCCGACCGCGACCACGTCCGTGAGCGTCGACGTCAAGGTCGCGAGCGTCGACGGCGACCGCGTTCTGCTGCAGGCAACGGGAACCAAATCAGCGACGACGAGCTACTCCGGGATGTCGATTCCGATCGAGCTGACGGTGCGCATCTCCGCACTGGTTGCGAACGACGGGCTGCGGCGCGCCAACGGCGCGGTGGACGAACTGGTGCAAGCCGGACCCCAAACGCAGAAGCTTGGGTGGGTTTGGTCGCTTGCGCCGGTCGCGAAATAACCAAAACGTTTCCTTTGTCCAAGGGACGGCGCTAGCGGCGGCGAAGCGTACCCGGGGCGACCGTCGGTGCTAACTGACTGGTCGATCCTTCTTGAGTCGCATTTGAAAGCAGGGTGTCCAATGACCGATCTCGTGAAAAAAACCGACGTCCTCGATCTGCAGAGCACTGAACAGACGAACGTCAACGGCCTGGCACGGCTGGCGGAAACGTGCATCACGATCAACTGCTGCTGCTGCTGCTGTTGCTGCGCATAACGTGATCCAACCCACGAGCTAGTTCGTTTCCCGGGGCGGAATGCCAGCGGGGTATCATTCCGGAAACGAACCGCTGGCAGTCCGCTTCAACGGAAGGGTGTGGTCCATGCAGACTGCTGCAGGCATTCCTGCAAAGCCGATGCTTCGCCCATGGTATCGTCGTCATTCCGATGCCGATTCGATCGTTTTCCAGTACGGCGAATCGGTTGTTTCTTTTCATGGCAAGGCGGTAGCGCCCGTTCTGACGCCGCTGCTCGACTTACTCGACGGCAAGCGGACCGTCGATCAAATCCTCGCGAATTTCAGTCCGGAGCTGGCGGCGCCGGTGATGCGCGCACTCGAGATGCTGCAGCTACGAAAGGTCCTCATCGACGGTGATGAGCTCGCAACGCTCGGCGTCGATGCACCGGCAGCGTTCTGGAGCATCAACGACGGTCTGCAAACGTCGGTGAGCTCGATCGAGGAGCGCCTTCGCGCCCAGGTCAGCGTCGTCGGAACCACCAGCTTCGCGGTACGGATCGCCGGTGCGCTTTCGCGCTCGGGCATGACGCACGTGGTGCAGCGTGAGTGGTCCGATGCGCGCGCCCATGACGGCTTTGCCGTCGTCGCACCCGGCGCGCACGAGCGCTCGCGCCTGGCTGCCTTCAATGAAGCTGCCCTCGCAGCTCAGCAGCCCTGGATGCAGGTTTTTGCCTTCGACGGCTCGTTTGCCGCAATCGGCCCCGTCTTCGTTCCCGGCGAAACGTGCTGCGCCACGTGTTATTCGTTGCGCCGGTCGAGCAACGTCGCCGACGGCGAAACCTATCGCCGGGTCGCGGACGCCGATGCACGAGTTCCCTCGCTCGACGCGATCGAGTGCATCATGGAGGGGCTCGTCACCCTGCTCGTGACGCGATGGCTGCTCGGCTCGGACCCGTCGCTGCCCGGCCGCTTTTACGCGCTGTCGCTCGGTGACGACATCGCCCTCGCACCGCACATGGTGTATCGTGTCCCGCGCTGCCCGAGCTGTTCGATTGCCGCTCGAACGGCCGGGATGCTTCCGTGGTACGAGCAGAGCGCCGGGTGAACACCGTCGCCTGGGATCTTTCCGCGCAGCCGACGCCGCTCGACGCATCGTTCGCGCGCCTGGAGAGCATCGTATCGCCCTTGACCGGATTGGTACGCCGCTACTGGGAAGTGCTCGCCGAACCCGACGACGCACGGATCGTGCAGTACGTTTGTCAGACCGTCAAGACGGAGCACCTCATCGGCGAGCACGTCGAGGAGTTCAACGGGGCCGCAGGCTACGACGCGCGCAGCGCGATCGCCGCTACGTTGGGAGAGGCCGTCGAGCGATATTGCGGCGCCGCCGTCGATGCACGCCGCATCGTCTTCGGCTCGGCGCGCGAGCTGGGTGAGGCCGCCGTCGGTCCGGACCAGTTCCGCCTCTTCGACGAGTCGCAGTACGGCAACGCAGCGTTTCCGTTTTCGCGATTCGACCTCGACACGAACGTTCGTTGGATCCCGGTCATCCGGCTGCGCGACGCGCAGCGGATGTACGCGCCGCTCCAGCTCGTCCAGCTCCTGCACGACGTCGCGCCTGAAGAGACGGCCGTCGGTTACGCAACGAGCAGCGGGATGGCGTGCGGCGCGACGTGGGAAGAGGCGCTGCTGAGCGGCGCGTTCGAGCTGGTCGAACGCGATGCGTTCATGATCACGTGGTCCAACCGGCTGTCGCTGCCGCTCTTGCAGTGGGACGGAGAGGCCGCGATGGAACGCGCCGAGGCGTTGTCGTTCGCGCCGGCGCGCGTCCACTACTCGGTCGTCGACCTGAGCGCGTTTCACGGGATTCCGACGGCGCTGTGCCTGGTTCGCGACGGCGGCGCGCTGGCCGCTCTCTCCGTCGGCGCAGCGAGCGCTCCGACGATCGAACGCGCCTGGCGAAAGGCGATCGCCGAGGCGTTCCAAACGCGCAGCTGGGCCCGGCGCGAGCGGCGGCGCAACCCGAACCGTTCGTTCGCGGCCGATCACGACGACATTCGGACGTTCAGCGACCACGTGCAGTTCTACGCGCGTTCGGAAAACATCGAACACGCCGCGTTCCTGGACGCGTCTGCGGAGCGGCGCCACGTGCGCGACGTCCAGCCGCTGCCGGGTTCGACTCCGGCGGCACGCTTGCACGAGGTCTTGCTTCGCGCGGAGGCATGCGGTGCGACGTTGTACGCTGCCGACCTGACGACGCCCGACGTCCGTGACGCCGGTTTGCACGTCGCGAAGGTGTTCTCACCCCAGCTTGCGGCGCTCGACGCCAGCCACCGCCGCCGTTTTCTCGGTGTGCCGCGATTGCGGGAGGCACCCGTCGCGCGCGGTATGCTCGACCGCGCGCTGGCGGTCGCCGAACTCAATTCCGCACCGCACCCGTTTCCGTAGAGCGACGTGGACAGCGACACGCACGTCGATACGTTTGGGCTCGCGGTCGACGTGGTCGACCAGCGCGCGATACCGTTCGACGATCCGGCCGAGACCTATCACGACGCGTCGAAGTTTCAGCGGTCGATCATATCGCGGCAGGTCATCGGATCCCGCATGCTTGCGGCAAGCCGCCCGCTGCAGATCGTCGCGACGCGAGCCTCCAAACGGTACGAGCACCTGCCGCACGTCGCGCTGCCGGAGCCGCAGTGGCCGGCGGCGACGTTCGGGGCCACGATCGAGGCACGCCGTTCGGTGCGCGCCTTCACACCGCAGGCGGTCGCGTTGCCACAACTGGCGACGGTGCTGCACGCCGCGTACGGGCGCACGCACGCGCTCGATACGGACGGTGTGACGCCGCTGCGCGCGACGCCGTCCGGCGGCGCGCTCTATCCGCTCGAGCTCTACGTGGCCGCCGTGCGCGTCGATGGGCTGGAGCCCGCGCTCTATCACTTCGACCCGATGCGGTTTCTGCTCGAGCGCCTCGATGGCGCCGACGCGATACCGCGGCTCGAACGGACGCTTGTGCAGCCGGAGCTCTTGCGTGACGGCGCCTTCACGATCGTCATGTCGGCGATGTTCATGCGCACGCGCTTCAAGTACGGTTTACGGGGCTACCGCTTCGCTCTCATCGAGGCGGGGCACTGCGCGCAGAATGCGCTGCTGGCCGCCACCGCGCTTGGTCTTGCCGCGGTGCCGAACGGTGGCTTCTACGACGGAGAGGTCGAAGCGCTGCTCCATCTCGACGGTGTCCGGGAATCCGTCTTGTACATGCTGTCCTTCGGCGCGCCATGACGCGCCCGATGCTGTTGACGGCGATCGTCGCGGAGACGGCGATCGCGGCGTTCTTGCTCGCCACGGGGCGCGCCACCATCGCTCCGCACGGCGCGTTTGCGATTGCTGACCCCCTCGCGGGGGCGGCCGCGGGCGCTGCGCTCGCGCTGGCCCTGCTCGCCGTCGGCGGTGTGCCGGCACGGCTCAGCGGACGGCTCGCGGACCGTGTGATCGGGACGATATTCCAGTCCGCGTTCGAGGAAATTCTCTGGCGCGGATTCTTGCTGCGCGCGTTCAGCGCGAGCTACGGCGGTGCGACCGGCTTCATCCTCGCGACCGTGGCGTTCGCCATCGCCCACGCGTCGCAAGGCTGGTCGGCACTTGGCGTCCACCTGCTCACCGGCGCGCTCTTCGGAGGCGTGTTCGTTCTCTCTCACGACTTGCTGGCAGCGATCTGCGCGCACGTCGCCTATAACGTCACGCTGCTCGTGCGCATGCAGGTGCGATGTACGCACGCCGCATGAAGCGCTGCTTGGATGTCGCATTCCGATCCGCATGCGCGTTCGTACTCGCCTTCGCGCTCGTCGTCGGCACGTCCGTTCCCGTGCTGGCCGACGAAGCGCTCCATGTCCTCGTTGTCGACGGCGCTGGGACGCCGGTCCCCGGTGCGCGGGTGCTGGACGAGTCGTCACATGTCATCGGCGTCACGGGCGCGAACGGCGCGATCGACGTCTCGGTGAAACATCGCGGCAGCTATCATGCCGAGCGTGACGGCATCGTCACGGCGACGATGCCTCCCGCGAACGGCTCGCTCGTGCTCGTTCTCATCCGGTCCATCGGGACGGCGCAGGCGAGAGTGGATCCTTCGAGCACGCTGCTCCGCGCGACGGGGCCGCAAGCACTTGCGATGGGGGGAGCTTCGGCGGCGCTCGACCTCGTCCCGAACTTCCGCTCGGCGGAGCAGGGCGGTTCGGGAACGACGCTGGTCGAGGGCGTGCCGCTCCCGCTTCCCCCCGCACCGGGGGGACAGTCTGCAGTCCCCGACGACCTGGTCGAATCCGCGAGCGTGACGGAGGCCGAGAGCGGCTCGACCGTTCCGAACTTCCACCTGCTCTCGCCGACGTCTCCCGGGGCCGTCTCGTTTTCCGCCGGCGCCCGCGCGTACGACGGATCGACGTGGAAATCGTCGGTGCGCGACGTGCACGGCCACTTCGGGTACGCGCTTGTCGCCGCAGGCGGCGGCGACGGCGGGCCGCTGGCCGGCACGACGCTGAGCGATAGCAGCGGCCTCTCGTACGACCATTCGACGCACGCGCGGCACATCGACGGCTCGGCGGTGTTCAGCTATCATCCCAACGTCAGCAGCTCGATCTCACTGGTCGCGTTCGGTTCGCGGGCACGCCAAGCCGACATCGGTACGTCGGAGCAGGACGGGCAACTCGCCGGTGTCGGTCCCTACAACGAAATCCGGGCGAACGCCGGAACCGCTTTCGTGCGGCTGGCGACGACCCACGGCCGCGACACCTTGCAAGTCGTTGCGGTCACGTTCGGCGGATCTTCCGCCTTGGACGACCGGCGCGCGTTTGCCGACTCCCGCCCGATTCCATCGCTCAGCGCATTTGCATACGCTGGGCGCTACGAGGAAGCGTCGGCAACGCGCGCGTTCGATGCCGGATCGCTGACGCTCAAGGCAACCGATCAGCGCGTTCAGATCGATGCGCACGGGACGGGCTACGCCAACACAGCGGCGACCTCGGCGGATACCGCGGGCCTCTCGTTTCAGCGCAGAAGCTCGAATAGCGAGCTCACGCTGGAGTTGAAGGGCTATCGTTCCATCGCGGGCCTGCAAACATCCATGCTCGGCGGAAACGTCCAGGCGACCACGATGCTCAATGGCTGGCGCGCGCGGCTCGGAACGTCGGTCGCTCCGACACAGGAGCGGGAGTTCGACGCCGCGCGTGTGACGAAGTTCGACACGCCCAATGCGGCTGCGATCAGCTGCGACGGCCAGACGGCGACGATTCGGGGTTCCTCCGACGCGCCGACCGCGCATCCGCGGACGGCCATGCTTTCGTTCGCGCTCGATCCGCCGCGCTCGAGGTTCGGCCAATTTCGCGTCGGCGGGTTCGCATCGCAGACGACGAATGCAATCGTACGCCTTTTGGCGGTCGACGAGGCGCTCGACCCCGCGCTTGCCGCAGCGCTCGGATTCGAATACCGCAGCGTTTGCGGCGCCGTGCTTCCCGCAGACGGTATCGTGACCGATGGCGTCGCGAGCGTCCGGCGTCTGCGCGGCGACGAACTGTACGTGAGCGACACGTGGCGCAAGGGCCGCTTCACCGTCAGCGGGTTCTACGAGACGTTTGCGGATCGGGCGGTGGACCCCGGCCCTCAAGCTGCAGCGGTGCGAACGACGCTTCTGTCCAACGCGCAGCTTCCCGGCGTTCCCCTCCACCGCGCGAACGCGCTCGTTGCGTATGCCGGAACCCGCTGGAGCGTCGCGGCGGATGCGCTCTTCACGTCGGCGAACAATGCGCAGAACCTCCCCTCGCATACGGTCGTCTCACTCGGGGCGGCGACGGTCGTGGGTCCGGGGCGGTTGGAATTTTCAGTGCAGAACGTTCTGGGAAGCTACTCGCGGACGTACACGGAGCCGGACAGCGCGATCGGGATCGCATCAGGCGGAGATCCGTTTCGCACGTTGGCAATACCGCTCCATCGAACCTGGAGCGTGCGATACGTCCTCGAGCGCCCGTTGTCGTCTCGAAAGTGAGGAGTAGTTGATGGGCGTTGCGCCGGCTTCCGATCCGGAGATCGTCGCGCGGCTCGCCGGTGTGAGCAAGCGTCTCGGGCAGCAGTGCGTTCTGGAGGACGTTTCGTTCGCGACCCGTCGCGGCTCGTTTCATACGCTGCTCGGCCCCAACGGCGCCGGGAAGACGACAGCGCTGAGCATTCTGCTCGGACTGCGCCGCGCGGACAGCGGCAGCGTCTCACTCGTGGGTGGCGACCCACGCGATCCACGCCGGCGGGCCCAGATCGGATGCACGCCGCAGGACGTCAGTTTTCCCGCCAACGTCAAGGTTCGGGAAATCATCGACTTCGCGCGCGCGCACTATCCGCGCCCGCTCGCGCTTGCGGAGATCATCGAGTCATTCGGCCTCGGCGAACTTGCGAACCGCCAGTGCGGCGGGCTGAGCGGTGGAGAAAAGAGACAGCTGGCGATTGCGGTCGCGTTTGCGGGACGTCCCGAGCTGGTCTTCGTCGACGAGCCGACCAATGGCCTCGACGTCGATACGCGGCGACTCGTGTGGGCGCGCTTTCGCGACTTCGTCGCAGCGGGAGGCTCGATGCTCATCACGACGCATTACCTCGAAGAGGTCGAGCACCTTGCAGACACCGTGACGGTGATCAATCGCGGACGCGTCCTCGCCGACGGAACCGTTGACGAATTACGAAACGTCGTCGGCCGCAAACGTTTGCGTTTTGCGGCCGCGTCGCTGCCGGCCTTGCCGGGTTTCGAGTCGGCGCAGCTCGAGAACGGGCGCTACACGATCGAAACGGCGGAGCCCGAACAGCTGCTGCGGCAGCTCGCTACGACGAACGTGCCGTTCTCCAACGTCGAAGTGAACCCGGTCAGCCTCGAGGACGCGTTCCTCGCCATTACGGGAAGAGATTCGCGATGACGACCACGGTCCCGGTCACGCAGCTGATACGCGCGCATTTCCTGCAGAACATCCAGCAGCTTGCCCGAATGCCTGCGTATCTCGTTCCGACGCTGGCGTTCCCCGCGCTGTTCTTCGCGTTTTTCGCGCTGCCCAACGGCAAGTCGCACCAGTTTGCCAACCTTTTCATGGGTTCGTACTCGATGTTCGCGGTGCTTGGCGTCGTGATCTTTCAGTTCGGTGTCGGCATCGCGGTCGAGCGCAGCGTCCCGTGGGAGCGATACGTGCGGACGCTTCCGGTCGGCGCAAGTGCGCGGCTGGCCGCACGCGTGCTGGCCGCGCTCGTGTTCTCAGGGCTCGCCGTCGCGATCATCGTGGTGCTCGCGGTAAGTCTGACCAAGGTGTCGGTGACGCCGGCGCAATGGTTGGCGTTTCTGCTCGCGCTCTTCCTCGGCGGCGTTCCGTTTGCGCTGCTGGGAATCGCGATCGGGTACTGGGTCGACGCCCGTGCCGCCGTGCCGGTCGCCAATTTGGTGTATCTCCCGCTCACGTACGTGGGCGGCTTGTGGGCACCGCCGGCGTTCCTGCCCGACGCGTTGAAGCCGATCTCGCCGTTTCTTCCCACCCGCGCGTACGGCGAGATCGTGTGGGCGGCGCTTGGGCCGCACGCCGTTCCGGCATGGGCTCTTGTGTCGCTCCTGCTGTACACCGTCGCTTTCGCGATTCTCGCGGTCGTCGGATATCAGCGGGACGAAGGCGCGCGTTTCCGTTAGCTTCGGCGCACGCGCTCGGGATCGATGAGATTGTTCGCGCAGCGGGCGATTCGAGGTTCCGGGCACGGCGCGGTGCTTGCGGCGGTTCGGACGCTGCTCGCTGACGGCCGGGCGCAGTCCGCGGACGAGCTGTGCGCGGCCGGAATTCGTCACCTTCGAGATCGTCGCCGACAAGCGTGGCGAGCCGACAATCCGAGCGTTCGCCGATCCGTTATTCCCGGTGAGATAGTCCAGCGGTGCGGGTGAGACGAAAACACCCGGTCTCAAACGTCGTCGATCTGCCCAGGATAGAAATGCCGGCAATAGCGCCATTCGCTGACCGGCTGGTCGTCGATGTACACATCTGGTTTTGCGAGAAATCCCTTGAAACAATCGAAGATTCCGAGATCGGCCGCCGCCGCCTCGCAATAAGCTGCCCCTCCCGAACTCCAAAGATACATCGCAGCGCCCTCATCCTTGAGGCGTCGGATCTTGGCGACAACAGCGGGGATGGGGATGCGCTTCGTGCTGACCGAGCGAATCAGCGTGTCGTCCACATCAATGAAGACGGTAAGCGGCTTCGTCAGTTGATCAGTCATGCCCAGCCATGTTCTCTATCATAACACGCGCTACCAGGAGTGCTCGCTGACAGGAGGGCCGGCTCCCCAGGGCACAATGTCGCGTCCTGAGGCGCGAAGAGTACGATGCGCGCTTCGGTACGTCAGGTCGAGGCCGACGTTCGAACATGCGAGAGGAAAATCTTGAGCAAAGTATTCGTCAACATTGGACTTAGCCTCGACGGCTACATGGCACCGCACGGAATGACCATGCAGAATTGGGACGATCCTGAGTATGCGAACTGGGGCGCGAAGTGGGGTGCGCTGATGGGCTGGCTCCTCAATCAAGAGTACTTCCGAGAGACCCACAAGCTCGGGCCAGGGGGCGAGACCGGCCCGGTCAATGATTTGATTCGCAGCACGACGGAGCGCATCGGCGCCAACATCATGGGCAAGCGAATGTTTGAGCAAGGCGAGCGCGCCTGGCCAGAGGAAGCGCCGTTTCATACACCGGTATACGTTCTCACCCACGAGAACCGCGGACCGTGGGTGCGCCCCGGTGGGACGACCTTTTCCTTCATCAACGACGGGCCGGAGCGTGCCCTAGAGCTGGCTCGGGGATCCGCAGGCAGTCGTGATATTCGTATCGCGGGTGGAGCGAATGTAATCCAGCAATACCTGAACCTGGGTGTCGTCGACGAGCTGGAAATTGCCTTGGCACCCGTGTTGTTCGGCGGCGGGCGGCGTCTCTTCGAGAACGTATGCGAGCCCGGGCCGCAGTTTCGCATTGACCGGGTCGTTGATGGTCAAACCGCCACACACGTGCGCTATGTGCGTCAGTGAGGGCGTCCTAACAACCGGAGCCTTATCGCGCGCACAGCGGGTCGTTGCGCAGGACGCGGACCGTCGAAGCAGGGTCCGCTTGCAGACGCCACGGCGGCCTGATCGGCCGCGGCGTAAAGCCGCCGCCGCAGTTCGGACACCGGCCGGCGAAAACACCCTCTGCGCACGCGGCGCAGAACGTGCACTCATACGTGCAGATGCGCGCCGCCGTAGATTCGGGCGCTAAATCCACGTCGCAGCATTCGCAGTTCGGGCGCAGCTCCAGCATGAGCCGTTCATTCGGCACGGGCGCCGCGAGCCATGCGGCACCGGGCCCGGACGACGGACTTAAGCAGGTAAGCGAACGGCTATCGCGCTCAACGCTTCGGCAATTGAGGCTGAGGGCTCTTGACAGGTGCGACACGGCACCGCCGGACGATCGAATGACTCGTAGTGCAAGAACATAATTGGGATGACCCGAAGCGCGGGGCATGAACGGCATGCCCGGTTCGGAAGATGTTCGGCCGCTCTGCGTTCGACTTTTCGGAACACCGCAAATATCATACGACGGCCGGCCGGTACGTTTCGTTGCGGCGCGAACGTTGCCGCTGTTCGTGTATTTGCTGCTTGGGCGAGAGCGTCCGATCGCGCGCGATCAACTTGCGTACAAATTCTGGCCGGATTATTCGGAACCCGAAGCGCGAGCGAACCTCCGGCGGCATTTGCATCGCATCAATGCTCCCCTGTCCGACGTTTCCAAGAACCGTTGGCTCAAGGTCGACGACAAGGTCGTCACGTTCAACTCGCGCATGCCTTTGGATCTCGACGTCGCACAACTCGAAGCCGCCTGCGCGAATCCCGAGGCTGCGCCGAACGCCGTCGACGTCTACACGGGCGACCTGTTTGAAGGATGCGACGAAGACTGGCTGATCCCGCATCGCGAGCGCTTGCGCACGGCCTACCTTCGCCTGCTCTTCGGGTTGATCGATCGATACCGCGGCGAACGGCGGTTTGCCGAAGCGATCGCATTATCACAAAAGGCGATGCACGTCGATCCATTTCGCGAAGACCTCGTCCGTACGTTGATGTCGCTCCATTACGAGTCCGGCAGCCGTTCGAGCGCGCTAACCGAGTTTGAAGCGTTTCGCGAGCGACTTCAGACGGAGCTCGGCGCCCAACCGATGCACGAAACGCAATCGCTCCACGATGCGATTCGGCGACACGCCCCTGTCGGCGTGCGAACCGATCGGCCGGCGCCGGAGCGCGCGATGCCGTTCGAAGGCCGCGACGACGAGATCGACGTCCTGCGAAATGCGTGGCGACAGGCCGCCGGCGGGAAAAGCCGGGTCGCGATGGTTTCCGGCGAAGCCGGCATCGGAAAGACGCGCTTGCTGCGCGAGTTCGCTATTCTCGCTGAGCGCGAAGGCGCACGCGTGCTCTGGGGCGCATCGTCTGCGCCGGAAGCTTCGCCGTTCGAACCCGTCACCGAAGCCCTGACCGGCGCGATCGCCGAGATCGGCCGCCTCTCACTCTCGCCGGCATTGCTCGCCACGCTTGCGGTGCGCTTTCCCGAATTGCGCGCGATGCGGCCGGACGTGCCGGAAAGTGTCGAACTCATCGGTCACCGCGAACGCGAACGCCTCTTCGATGCAATCGCGCTCGCAACCGAGCGATTATGCGCAGCGCGACCGGCCGTTATGGTGTTTGAAGACGTCCACTGGGTGTTTGCCGACACCTTCGAGCTGATGGCGCGGATCGTACGAACGTGCGCGCGGTCGCCGCTCTTTGTCATCATTTCTTTTCGTGAAGAACACATGACAAGCGCGCTGCGCTCGTTCCGGCACGATCCCGCAATGAAATCGGCGCTGCGCATGGGACTCGATCGCCTCGCGCCGAGCTCGTGTCGAAAGATCTTGCTCGGTTATGAGAACGTCCCGGTGAGTTTCGCGAACCGGGCCATCGAGCTCGCAAACGGAAATCCGCTTTTTCTCAGCGAGCTCATTCGCGAAAGCGATGCGAATGCAGCCGCGGGTGCTGGCGAACCGGACACGATGCCGGCGACGCTCGAATCGGCCATCCTTGCTCGCATGTCGAGTCTCTCCGGCCCCGCTCGCGCGCTTATCGACATTGCGGCCATCGGCGGCACGGTCGTCTCGATCGACCAGGTGCAGTACGCCTCCGGCTGGCCCTTGGCGCACGTCCTCGACGCAACCGACGAACTGGTCGATCGTTTCGTCCTTCGCGAAACCGCCACCGGTTCGCGCGGCGATTATGAGTTCGCGCATGAGCTGATTCGTGAGGCCGTCCTCCGATCGATGCCGAGCGCCGTCCAAATGCGCCGGCACCGGCGCTTTGCTGCAGCGATACTCCAACTTTTTCCGACCCGTAAAGACGACTTCGCGCGCACCGTCGCACAGCACTTCGAAAAGGCCGGTCAACCGGACGAAGCGGCGCAGTTTTACGCGCGCGCCGCAAACGTGGCGCATGGGCAATTTGCCTGGCAGGATGCGATCGTGTTTGCCGACCACGCGCTTCGGCTCGAGCGACGCCCGCCCGAGCGGTTTTCCTTATATGAAGCGATCGAGTCCGCGGCACAAAAACTGGGGGATGTTGACCGCCAAAAAGCGGCGATCTCGACCCTGCTCGCGTTAGCGAACGAGCTCGACGATGACGCCTTTCGCGCGGCCGCGCTCACTCGTTCGAGCGAGCTCGGTCTGCAAACCGGCGACTTCGTCCGGCAACGGGCAGCGACGGACGAGCTCGAATCGATCGCGCGCAGGCACGCCGATTCATCATTGCTCGCCAAAGCGCTGCGCTGCCGCGCGCGCGCGGAAATCGCGCTCGGCCGTCCTGCGGCGGCCGTCCTGACGCTGCATTCCATCGATGCGCTCGACGGTCTCGAGCGATCACCATCCGAGCACGTCGACGACCTGCGAATTTTGGCGCACGCGCAGGCGGCTGCCGCCGCTTTCGAGCCCGCTCGGGCTGCGATCGAGGAGGCCGAACGCCGGGCGGGCGCGGTCCCCACGCTTACGGATCAGATATCGATCGTCCGAACGCGAGCGATGCTTGCGGTCGAAATGGCCGATCGAGAAGAAGCCGCACGTTTATCCCCCATCCTGCTCGACCTGTGCCGGAAACTCGGCGACGTCGAGGGCGAAGGGAATGCGCATCAAGTCGCTGCGCGCATCGACTGGTGGTCGTTCGACGTCGCTTCGGCACGAGAGCATCTGCGCGCGGCCGCGACGATCTTCGAGCGCATCGGCAAGCCCCAGTCACGCGCCTCGGTTGCAAACAATGCCGGTGCTCTCGAGAATCACGTCGGCCTCCTCGACGACGCCGAACGCTTCTACGCGGAAGCGCTCGGATACGCTGATGTGCTCGAGAGTCAGGGCTTGCGAGCGCTGTGCCACGCGAACGTTGCGTACGTCGCGCTCTTGCGGCGTGACGGCGCGCGTGCGTTCGCCGAGGCGCAACGGGCCCTGCAGATTTCTCGCACGACGAACGACACACGACTCGTCGCCATCACGCTCGGGCATTCGGCATCCGCGCTCCGTCTTCTTGGCCGCGACGAAGAACGGGCATTCGGCATGTTCGGCGAAGCGCTGCAGATCTGTGCCGAATCCGGCTTCGTCGACGAACGGCTCGAACTCATTGCCGAAATGATTCCATCGCTCGTCTCATGCGGCAAGTTCGAGCAGGCCGGGCTCTTTGCGGGGGAACTCGAACGCGCCATCTCTGCGAATGAAAACGCCGTCGTCATGCCGATCGACGCACTTGCGAAAGCGGCCGAAGCCTTCGAAGCGATCGGGCAATCCGCGACGGCGAACGCGTTGTACGAGCGGGCGCGATCGCTGTTGCGAGACCGGCTCGAGAAGCTGCCCGACGCGCGCACCCGCAGCGCGTACGCAGCATTGCACCTTCATCACGCGCTTCTCGAACACGGCGATTACGAGTGCGCGTAGTCTCCCGGCCGAACGGTGATACGGAACGCCTGGTGCTTCCGATTGTACGGTAAAAGAACGATTTTCGCCGGAACGAAATCCAAGGGCACGTCGAACATGACTTGCTCTTTCCACTGACCGCCGGGCGGCTCGCCAAAAACGCCGCCCATCGGCTTGACCTTATCCGGCTGTGCCTGAACCGTATCGCCGTTCGAGTCGGCAATCGACGCAACGAATTGCTGCATGTCAAGCGCGTGTGCCGTACCGTTACTCGCCGACGCGGTAAAGACGATCCATTTCTTGCCGGTTGCCGCCATGAGCCCGTCGGACTCGCTTGCGTCGCGAAGATCCCGCGGAAGCAGCCGAACCTCGCCGTTGAAAAGCCGCTGTCCGAATGTTCCGGCCACGCCGGCTGCTTGGTTCGCGCCACCCGGTACCGGCGTCGGCGACGACAATGCGGCTGCGCTCGTGCACAGCGTCAAGACCAGGGCTGAGAGTGCAGTCGTGCGTTTCATGAAAACCTCCAAGAAATGGTGTACCCCGATGATAGAACGCAGGCGTCCAGCAGCCGTCCAACCCGTTGGACGAGCTTTGGACGGCGACGAGCTATCATGTGCGCGTGGAGAACCAACGTCGTGAGCATGCGTTTCTCGTCCGTACGTGGAGTGAGACCGGACCCGCCGGGGCGCGCGAGGAGTGGCGCGGATCGGTGGAACATCTGCCGACGAAGCAACGGCGCTACTTTCGCGAGCTATCCGAACTGACGGCGTTCATCCTCACGCACCAGCTCGTCGATCATTCCGACCGGTAGTTCGAGACGACCGACGCATTTCCTCAGCAAGCTTTAGCGGAGTGGAAACATCGTGAGCATTATTCGGCGTGTAGCGCGCATCGGTCTTCCCGCCCTCGTACTGATCCCGCTTGCGGCGGCGGCAAGTGCAAATGGTTGCGCATTCGCTCGGCACAACGATCCCACGAGTTCGGCGCCGAGTACAACGGGCCGGTCCGTCGTCGCCGGCGTTGTCGGGGCAGCAATGGGCGGCGGCGCAAGGAACAACGAGCACGCCAAAAAGATGCTCGACGCGCTTTCCGCCGCCGATCGCGACGTCCATAACGCAGAGCAGCGTGGCGACAGCAACGCGCAGATGCAAGCCGGCATGAGAATGCTTGGTACGGTCGTACGCGGTGGTCGCCCGCATGTGACACCGATCGCGCGCGACGTCCTCGAGACGCTGCTTCCGAAAACAGCTGCCGGGCTTCCTCGGAATTCAACAGCGAGCTCGTCCGGATCGCTGAGCGGTATCGGGGCCTCATCGGCGCACGCAACGTATGGGCGGACCGGAAGCGCGACGCTCGACGTGACTGTTGCCGATCTTGCGAACATGGGCGGCCTGGCCGCGGCAGCGAATCTGCCAACGACGATGAACGTCGAGAGCAATGAAGACGGTGGCTATGAGAAGAACGTGGACGTCAACGGCCATCGCGTCCACGAGAAGTGGACGAACGACGGCAAGCGCAGCGACCTTACGGAGATCGTCGACAACCGTTTTGAGGTGAGCATCGAGGGATCGGGTGTGGACATGGATTCAGCGGTCGCGGCATTGCGCAGTATCGACATGACGAAATTTCAGGCCCTCGGCGCGGCACCTCGCGCGCATGATTCATCGAAGCGCTGAACACTTCGGTATCGCGCGCGAGGTGTCCCTACGTCGGTTCTCGTTATTTCGGAATCTGCGGCGGTGCTTGCGCGTTTTGGTTCTTGGCGGCGTCTCGTTCGGCCGGCATGACGCAGACCACATCGCCGAGGTAAGCCTCGCGCCAAACGTACCCCGATACGCAGGTGTTCGGACCGTACGTACGATCCGTTTGACTGACGTGCGCGGCTGCGGCGGCATTTTGCGCGGCTGCACGCGTGCGCTGTATTGGCGTAACGCAAACGTGATCGCTTGGCGACGCTTCGCGCCAAACATATCCTTGCGGGCAGACGAGGCTCGGCTTTCCTGTGATCTTGATCGGTTCGACCCGAGCCGGCGGCGCCTGGGTGTTTTGGACCGCCAATTCCGAGCGATCGACGCAATCCACGCCCAAAGCGTTGACGTCTCTGCCAGAACGCCCGTTGAACCCGTTCGCTAACTCGCCGGCTTGGCAATATTGCTCACTATACGCTTTCCAGTCTGGCGTGTACGCTTTGGTTCCGAATACGACGGTAGTTTGGCTGCCGGATCGCATCGAGACGCAGAGCAGGACGATCCATGCCACATGCCCGTCGTTCTTGGTCATAGCCAAGGTCGCTCCGCTTACGACGGAATCGCCGGCGCATGAAAATTCAAGTGGAGTGCCTCCGCTGCCGCCATGCGATGGACCGAGATATTTCGGTCCGTGCGTGCCGTTCGCCAACATGGGTGCGCAGATGATCTGAACTTGATCGATGTACGTTCCCGCGCGACCGGCGAGGCCGATGAGATTCTGATGGGCCGGGCACCGGTCGTTAAATGACACGTCGCCTCGGCCGCCTATTGCCGGAAACATCGTGTCCGCGGATACGCGGCTCGTGGATACGAGGATCGTCAGCGCAACGGCGCCGACACGTAAGAGAGTACGTAGCATAGGGGACCTCAGTTCTGGATTCGCCACCCGCTAAGCATAGGGGCGCGCCGTCCAGCCTGCGTCCAACGGTTGGACGCAGCCCGGAGCGCCGCGGCGAGCGGCGAGGAACCCTATGGTTTTGGTGCGTTGGGGAAGAGTTGCTCGATCGCGGGTGCCATCGCTCGTTCCGTCACGCCGACGACGGCGGCGCCGAAATTCGCCATGAACGCTTGGCCCATGTCGGCCTCGGCGGCACCGTGGCCCAGCACGCTTCCGGTGCAGCTCAATTCCGTGAGGCGCAACGACGCGTGCGAGCGGCCCGTCGCCGACGACTGCTCGATGCGCACGTTCGGGATGATGATGGCTTGCGTTCCGCTCGCGGAGCAAAGCTGTTGCGCATTCGTGACGGCGGAGAAGTGGTCGACGGACGGTCCCACTTTCGCGTCGAGCTTGTGCTCTTGCAGCTTCGCGAGGAGTGAACGCGTCATGTCGGCCCCGCGCGGATCGGCGATGGTGGGCTGTTCGAACGGCACGAGCAGGTAATTCGAGGGGGCCGCGGCCGGAGCCGCAGGCGCCACGGCGACGGCGGTGGTCACGGTGGTGGCCCGCGAAGGCGGAATGCTGGCCGATGCGCGCGCGGCAGCTGCGGCCTGCAGCGCGGTGCGGAACGCGGCGTCGACGGCTGCTCCGAGGTTTCCGACGGAGAACGCGCCGGCCGGCGCTTCATCGCCGGTGGTCGTCGTGCTCCAGCGCACGCCGCCGTTGCATCCGATCTCGTCGAGCCGGAAGTCGACATGCGTCGGGTAGCGCAAGATCGTCACGAACGGCGCGGGGATCACCTTGCGCGTCTGCTCATAGCGTCCTTCGGGAATGAGAATCCCGGTCGCAGCGTTGTCGGCGCACATCTTCGCGGCGTTCGCAACCGCGTCAAGATGATCCATCGGCGCGACGGTCTTCACGGCAACACCCGCGGCCGCGAGGTCGGCCGCCAGCGTCTGCGAGATTGCGGCGGCATGCGGGTCGGTGCTGCCCGGCTCTTCGTACGGCACGAGCACCAGCCCCGGCGCACCGGCTGCCGGTGCCGCCGGAGGCGCCGGTGAGGCCGGAGGCGCGGGCGCTGGCGTTTGCGCGAGGGCCGCAACCGAGGTGCCTAGGCTTGTTAGCACCAGAGCACAGGCGAAAACAAACGCGTTCAGTATCGACATGCACGCATCTCCACGACAACTTTGTTCGCGTGCCGCGTTCAAGCCGCCGCCGCTTCTCCCCTCTGCTGAATGAGCGGTAGAGCGCTAGCCGGTGCGCAAGGCTCAGGCAGTGACGAACGTCAGCCTGACCGCGTCCTCGCCAACGTGATCGGTGCCGACGAGGCGCAGCGGCGGTCGGGCACCGGCAAAGTACGGTTTGCCGCGGCCGACAACAAACGGGCGAAAGTACAGATGATACTCATCGATAAGGCCGAGGCCGGTAAGTTGCGCCGCCAGATCCGGCCCGGCAACGGCGATGACGCCGTCGACATCTGCCTTCAAACGGCGTGCGAAGCCTTCGAGATCGTCGCCCACAAGCGTGGCGTTGGGGCCAACTGACTTCAGCGAGCGTGATGCAACCCATTTCGGGTGCGTCCGCCACGCCGCCGCGAATTCGCGCCGGCTCGCGTCCCACTCCGGTCGATCCTCGTCCCAATAGCGCATCACCTCGTATATGCGACGACCGTACAGACTGCCCGCGAGGTCGCGGACGACGTCGATCCAATGACGAAAAAGCGCAATGCCGGGCTCCGGCAATTCCAGCTCCCCATCGACGCCGGCGACGTAGCCGTCGAGCGACTGCATCATTCCAAACACAAACTTCCCCATGGTCCGCACCTCCGAACAGTTGCGATCGCTATGGCGTTTCGGACATCGATGCGACCCAGGCCTCCACACGTGCTGCGATCGCGTCCCGCACGTCGCGTGTGCGTGCGAGCCGCTCGTCGTGCGAGCCAAGGAATCCGGACGGGTCGGCGAACGACCAATGCAGCCGTTCTCCGCGCGTTGGATAGATGGGGCACGCTTGTGCGCCAGCCTCGTCGCAGACGGTAACCACGAAGTCGTAGGTGCGCCCACGAATGCCGGGATCGTCGACGGACTTCGATGCGTTGCCGCTGATGTCGATGCCGATCTCGCGCATCGCCTCCACGACGAAGGGGTTGAGCGCTCCGGCCTCGAGGCCCGCGCTGAAGGCGCGCAGCGGCCCGCCGTGCCGAGCGTTGACGAAGGCTTCAGCCATCTGGCTGCGCGCGCTGTTGTGAATGCACACGAACAGCACTGTTGCCGGCGGGTCGCCGGCGGCGCTCATGAGACTGCCTCCGGGTGCGGGACAACGACCTTCGCGGCGGCCGCTTTCGTGATCGGGTAGAGCCACGCGAAGAACGCGGTCGCGGCAAAGGCACCGAGCACTTGGGCAAGGATGAACACCGGTGCGTCCTGCGGTCGGATGCCGGCGAACGTATCGGTCAGCGAACGCGCGATGGTGACGGCCGGATTTGCGAACGACGTCGACGGCGTGAACCAGTACGCGCCGACGATGTACGCAGCGACTGCGTAGGGCGTCGCCGTGGGCCGTGAGCGAACGCAGCCCCAGATGACGGCGAGCAGCCCGAACGTCGCGACGAACTCGCTGACGCTCAGGGCAACTCCGGACCGCGCGTGCCGCGACGCAACGAACAGCGGCAGACCGAACATGACGTTGGCGAGTGCCGTACCGGCGAGCGCGCCGGTTACCTGGGCTGCGATGTACGGCAGGACCGCGCCTCTCGCAAGGCCGCCGCGCCACGCATCCGCTAGGGTCACCGCGGGATTGAAATGCGCACCCGACACCGCGCCGAATGCGAGGATCAGCGCGATCAGCGCCCCGCCCGTCGCGAGCGCATTTGCAAGGAGCGCCAGGCCGACGTTGCCCCCGCATAGACGCTCGGCCATGATCCCCGAGCCGACGACCGCCGCGAGCAACAGCGCGGTTCCCGCGAACTCCGCGGCGAGTGCGCGCGCGTTCACCCGCGCGAGCGGGAGAAGCAGCGCACCTGCACGCCGCGCGCGCGGCCGCGTATCGTGCTACGCACAGCAGGTCGCGCCCGAGTCGACCGCCGCGTCGGAACGGCAGCACGTCGTGTCTTCGTCGTCGCGCTTTTCGGTGTCTTCGTGGACGACGTACGTCTCCCAACGGCGACCGTCAGGATCGCTGGCCCAGACCTTCGTCTGGACCGCGTAGCAGCACGTCTCCTCGCGCTCGACGTCGACCGCATGCCCACCGGCCTGCAGGCGCGCGACCTGGGCTTCGACCGCGTCCGCCGATTCGACGACGATGCCGAAATGCTGTCCGCGACCGGCTTCGGCGGCGGGATTCAGGTCGAGCGCGAGCTCGAGGCCCGGCTGCTCCGTGATGAACAGCGCGTAGTCCGGCAGCTTCTTCGCCGGCTGCGCGCCGAGGAGCGTGGAATAGAAGGCGACGCTGGCGTCGAGGTCGCGCGTCGCGAGGTTCATGTGCATCTTCATGCGAGGACTCTCTCCGGAATCACGGAGCGGAAGGCGGCGTCAATGCGGTCGCGCGCGTCAGCGGCGAGGCGATAGTAGACCCACGTCCCGCGGCGCTCGCACGTCACCAGACCCGCTTCCCGAAGGATGCGGAGGTGGTGCGAGACGGTGGGCTGATTCAGCGGAAGGGCGCCCGTGAAGTCGCACACGCAAACCTCGTCCTCGGCGCGCGCGAGCGTCGCGAGGATCGTGAGCCGGTGCGGGTCGGCCAGCGCCTTGAACAAGGACGCTTCGGGTTCGCGATCGGCCGAGTCCACCGCGGGCGGCGGGCAGCACCTCTGCATTGACATACGTCGATACTACCCGCTATATCGGGGTTTGTCAATGTAGGCGTTACAGCGGCGCCCGCCTCGATCGGTTGGTTGGTGGGAATGGCGACTGCCGGGGAGAGCGTCCGTATGATTCCGGCGTGCTGCTGTTTGAAATCATCGTTTCCGCAGCCGTTCATTTCGCAGAACCATGTGCTGGTCGCGCCACTGGATCACGATGTCGGCAGGCTGTGCGTTCGCCTGTGTGACCGACACGTAATAATCTAACGTGTGTCGATGCGTACGAGCCAGGACTTCGCTCGGGCTGCAGTCGGCCGCTCGTAACTGCAGCCAAAGCGACTCGGCAGCGCCGATCCAAATGTCAGTGAGCGAACATTTTCGAAGAAGCCAAAGGAAGGATGGTGGATTCGGAATTTGCAAACTCGGCCGTGCGACGCACTGAGCGGTTTTCAATTTGTGAACCGTGCAATAATCGTACGCGGCGTGCCGCGAAGGTGGACAACGGGTGAACCGTTCATTGATGCTAGCTTGCTAATGATCGCATTAGCAGAAGGCGATTTTGAAATCTCCGCGCAGCGCTCGCTCTTGATGCGAGGCGCCGATCTTGTGCATCATGGCCGCTGGTCGCTCTTCGAGCACCTCGTTGGAACAGCGGCGTTGCTCAAAGGGTGGAATCAATCGCCGATATTCCAGCTCGCGGGTTTATTTCACAGCGTCTATTCGACAGATGCGTTCGCAACCGCGTTGTACGAATGGGAAGAATCCCGCGACGTCGTCGCCGCGATTGGCGCTGAAGCGGCGCAGCTGGTCCGGCTTTTTTGCGTCCTGAATCGCGAAGAGTTGCTTCGGTCACTGCCGGTGGGGCCGCACGTTCATCATGACTTGACATTGTCCGAGCGTTCCAACGATGCGCGCGTTCGCGTCTCTCCGGCCGACGCCGCTGCGCTGGTCGTCCTCCACGCAGCAAATGCTGCCGAGCAATCGTGCCGAGATGACGGGTCTCCCGCGCCTTGGCTTGCGCGTTTTTCAGATCCGATGCGCCGGGCGGCACCGTGGCTCGATTCCGTTCCGCCCTTGTTCGCAAACTGCACGGCGTCTATTTCTGAGGATGACGAGCGTGCATTGCTCAATGCGTACCACGCGGCGACCGGACCCGGTTCGGACGATGAATTACACGTGGCGCGTCTCGAAGAAGCCATCCGACGTGTGCCTTTCGTCGCCGAACCGTTCGTCTATATCGCGATCGCGAACTTGACGTCCGGCGACCTCGACGCGGCGCGCGGGCACGCTGCAGCGGCATTGGCACTCCTGAGTTCGACCGGCATCGTGTGGGACAAACGATTGTCGCTCGAAGGCTGGCGCGATCTCGCCGAGTTCGTCGCTCATGCAGTGGATCGGCCTGCATTGCATCGCAGCTTCGACGCGGCGCGCCTGGAACGGATCCTGCGCAGCGTCGGCCGGCGTCCGGACCTTCTTCACGCGCGGCTGACTGCGGTAAACGTACTGGCAGACAAATCCGCGGAGCGGCGCATCGTTCCACGCGTCACGGCCGTCACAAGCGGCCGGTCAACGGCGGCTACCCCGCTTCCTGAACGCTTTGCGCGGTACGTCTCTCAGCCGAATCCCGAAGGTGACTTGCGGATGAGGACATACCCGGGCTTGACCTCTATGCCGTGGCATGATCCGTCGTCGTTTCCGATCGTCTGCGAGCTGGAGCGAATGTCTGCCCTGATACGGGAAGAGCTACATGATCTCGATACGCACACGTTCCACCGGGAAGTCGAGCCGATCGACCGGACCGGGAGTTGGGATGTCTGCATGCTCTTCGAGCGCGGCAAGCGGCGGAACGAGAACTGCGAACTGCTTCCCATCACGACCCGAATCATCGAAACCCATCGTACACTTCGCACGCATGCGGGAATCGCATACTTTTCTCGCCTGAGTCCCAAGACGCGTGTCGCTTCGCATCGCGGCCCAACCAATATGCGTCTGCGCTGTCATCTTGGGATCGACGTACCGCCCGACTGCGGAGTCACGGTCGCCGGTGAGTCGCGAAGCTGGTCGGAAGGGCGCTGTATCGTCTTCGATGACAGCTTCGAGCATTCGGTTTGGAACGACAGCGACCGTCCAAGGATCGTGCTGATCGTCGATCTCTGGCATCCCGACCTGTCGGACGAAGAGATCGTCCTTTTGGAACGCATGCATCTCTATGCAGCCGCATATGCACAAGACCTGAATGCGTACTGGTCGCTCAATGACTCCGCCCGGCTCCGCTCGGGTGCGGACTGATGAGGACATTGCCCAAGGCTCCGGCACGGGTGTTCAAGCCGTCGCAGTTCAACGTCGCGGGTCGCGTGGCCGATGGGACGCTCGTGGCTTCGAATAGCTATTCGGGCGGCGCGTTGGTGTTCGACCGGAGCGAGACGCGCCGTGCGCAAGCGCTCTTGGCGGACGGCGCGACCGCCGTTCCGACGGACGACGTTGGCAAGGCTTTGGTTGAGTTCGGCTTTCTCGTCCCGGTTGCAGCGAGCGAGCCGGCGCGCCTGAACGAGCTTCACGACGCGCTCAATGATACATCGACGCTTCAGCTCGTGGTCCTCGCGGGCCGGGGGGCGCAGCTCGCGCGGACCGAGACGACCTGCCCCGACGTCGCGATGTCGCGACCGGTTCGGCGCGCGCTCAAGGCCCTTGTCGTGAACAGCATGCAGCGACTCCGCGCGTTGCGTCTGTCGTGGATGAACGCCGATACCGGCGACGCGCTCGGCGTAGCGTGTGATACGACGGCGTTCGCGTCGCGGCTCGCCGACGAGAAAGGCGTGACGTTCAGTTCGGACGCCGTTCTCGACGCGTCCGCCATTCGGCCCGAGGAAGTTCGGGCGCTCGTTGAATCCGGCGTTCGCCGACTTCGTCTTGTCGTTGATACGCGCGGCGGCGCGGGATACGGGCGTACGACGCAAGGCACCGCTCTTCTTCGAGATCTTCTATCGACGGGCGAGGATGCCGAATACATCGTACGCTATCTCGTAGACGACGCGACTGCCGACGACCTTGCGGGGATCACACGTGAGGTAGATGCCGACGCCCGCTTCACGTTTGAGATTGCCGGGCGGTCCTTGGCGGAGGAGTGGGCGGGCTGTGTCAGCACCCGAGTGATAGCGCCGGCGGTGGCGGTTTGCCATGCGGCGAAACGCAACTCGCTCGTCATCGGGCCGACCGGTACGTTGCACAAGTGTACCTACGCGTTCGATGATCCGCGCAACGACGTAGGGCGATTGACGGCCGCGGGAGACTTGGAGTTTTATCCCGATCGGTACGCGTTGTGGACCGGGCTGGACTATCGATCCGATTCCGTGTGCGGAGCCTGCTTCTACGCTCCGTCGTGCATGGGATCGGCATGTCCGCTGGCTCGCATACGCGATGGAGCAAGACCGTGCCCTGAAGCAAAGCGCGACGTCGCGCAATCGCTCGAGGGTATCTACGCGCGCGCTTGAGCGTGCGTAGCAATCATCCAATCAAAATCAACTAAAACGCTCAACCGGCCGAAAGCCGGTATTAAGGATATGTTTCGGGTGAAAAAAGTCATCGAGTTCCTATGCGGCTCAATCGCCGTATCAACGATTGGGTCTCTCGCCGCATGCGCCGGCTCGTCCGGATCCGGGGTGTTACCGCCTGGATACGCCGCAGCGCCCATTGCCGCGCACAACACGAAGCGTAAGCCGCAGTATTGCGTACCTGCGCCTCAATGCAACGGCGGCGACACCGGCGGTGGCGACACGGGCGGCGGCGGCGGCGATTTTGGGGGTGGTACCGGTGGCGAGAGCTCCGGCGGTGGCGGTGGCGGTGGCCAAGTCGCCACCTTGGGTAATGCGAAACAAGGTCAGCCATGCGACCTCGGCGGCGGCGCAACCAGCGCTCCTATCGGGGCGGTGATCGACGGCTTGCCCGATACGCCCGGGACCAGCGGCAACGAGGTGAACAATGCGTACTACATTCCCTGGGCCAGCGGTACGAGCCCCGGCTCGACAGCCGGCTATTTTGGCTTCATGCTAACGACTTTCAACGGCGAAACGTGGTACCAGCTCCCGATCAGTTCACCGACGGGTGGGCCGCTTTATATCAATATGGGGAACATCTCCATTGCACCCAATGCTCCGATGACGCCGACGACTTGGGGGAACCTCATTACGCAAGCCTTGGGCGGGCCGCAAAATGCGAAACTCTCGCCGGCCGCAAAGAATGCCGCTAGCAACTTTCTCAACAATTCGAAGAACCAGATGGGAAGCAGCGGCTCGGCGGCGATCGACCCGTGCTTCAACGGGCCATGGAACGGGTCATGAGACCAATTCTGCCCTGGCGTACAGCGACAGTGCTTACGCTCATCGTCGCAATGCCGGCGGTAGCCTCAGCGACGACAGCTCGCCCCATGGCATCGGCGCGCCAGGCTGCGACCTGCACATACGGCGCTTACTCGTCGATCCCGATCGGCCTCGTGCTACCGTCCGTTGTTGAGCCGGACCGCCCCGGGCCAAACGGTAATGAGGTGAGGAATATCACGCGCGTCCTTTTCTCAAGCCGCGCGGATCAGTTGCCTGCGTCCGGCTTTGCAGGCTGGTTAACGACGTCTTTCGATGGGCGCTACGCGTTCACGCCCGCAGGCGTGGCGTCGCAGCTCGGCGCTATCCCGATGTCCGTAACCGTGCGCCCGGATGACGAACATAATCTCCCGCTCGGCGATTGGCTGCGCACGTTGTCAACGGCGCACGGCGTCTTCGACCCGTCTCTCAAGCCACTCCTATCCGGCGAACGCGTCTCGACTACGCTCGAACCGTGCTTCACTGCGGCTTGGGATGGCAGTCCGAACCCATGAACGGTTAGGCGGCGCAGACGGAGGCGATGGATCCAATAGCCTCCGTCTGGCGACCGCGCGACGGTGGCTGCGCGGCTCGCACGTTCTCCGCTGGGGACTCATTGCCGTGATTGTATTCGTCGTTGTCTTCGCGATTGCCAGAACACGCGCGCAGCACGGCGTATCCTGGGAACTCACCGACGTCCCGGCCGGGGCAAACGCGCAATGGCGCGTCTACTGGTGGCTGCGCGAGCATCGAGCCGCGATCCAGCGAGTGGAACGCGAGCGGCAGATCGACCGAATTGCGATCGCCGGAGTTATCGCATATGAATCACTAGAAAATGTGCACCCCGCATTCGTGCAAGTGACCGCTCGCTATAGCGGACCCGGAAAGGTACATTACAAAGAAACGCATATCCCCTTCATCGAGGGTGACCCTGTCGCCAAGCAAGTGGAGACGCTTGGCTATGTTCCGCGGGTTTTGATGGCGCACCGCCGCGCGGTCCTTGCGACGGACGATGGCGCGATCACATACATTGCAGCGATCATGGCGGCGTTCGACGACGTTGCAAACGCGCATCACCTCACGATTCGCTGCCGCCCGGACCTCCTGGCAACGATGTTCAGTGCCTGGGAGCTGCATGGTGCCAACCGCCGGTTCGGTGAAACCAATCGCGTGCTGCGCCCGAACGGCGTCGGTGAATGGGTTTTCGCGGAGCGCCGATATCTCGCGTCCGCGGTTGGTGAGACGACGATCCGTGGCGCGAGTTGCAACTCGCCCCGGCGACTGCCGTTCGGCTACCCGCACAACGGTTTTCGCTGAATGCGTTTGACTCGCTCTGCACTTCTGATGGCCGGCGCCTCTGCGGTGCTCGCATCATGCGGACGCGGGAATGATGCAGTAAAACGTGTGGATGCGGCCCTGCGCCTGCTACCCGCCGGTGCCTCACTGCTGGCCGTTCGGGTTGGTGAAGAGCGTCCGCGCTTTGCGCGGAACGTCGATGTCGTGGTACCAGCGGCTTCACTCGTGAAGCTGCTGATCGCCGTGACATACGCGGACGCCTTCGCTGCCGGTAGCGCCGATCCGTACACGGAGCTCGAAGCAACAGACTCGATAGCTAAGCTCACGCCCTCCGAGCGCCAGCTCGGCAGCCGCGCCCTGTCCCTGCCAGCGGGCACATGGCTGCGTCTCATGATCGTTCGAAGCAGCAACCTCGCGTCGAACGTGCTGGTTCACCATATCGGCTTCGAAAGGGTGAATGCCTCGGCTCGCATGCTCGGCCTTCGTGTCACGCGCATGCACGGCTTCTTCATCGAGACGCCGGCGCACGTGCCGCCCCGTTCGCACACCACGGCATCCGAAATAGCAAAACTGTTATTGGCGATACATGCCCGTTCAAATGACCCCGAGGAACGGCGGCGGACCGCATATCGTCGGATCGTTTCTGACCTGGCCGATGTGGCCGATCGACGATTCGCGAAAGCTGTCGTTCCACCGAATGTCGTCACAGCCGAGAAAACGGGCGAGATTTCGGGATTCATCGGAAGCGCGGCGATCGTCGACCCGCTGGCTGATGACGCGATCCTCTTGGTGGCCCTCGTGCCCGGAACACCGGACGTCCATCGAGGAACTGCTTACGATGCGGTGGTGCGGCGCATCGATGACGTCTTGCGTTTAGCGTACGAGCTATGCACCGGATGAACTGATGGTCGGCCGCAAGACGTTCATAGCCGGCGTGGCAGCGTCCGCGTTCGCCGGCTGTACCGCGCGCGGAATCACGGCAGACGCGCGATCGAGCGAGCGAGCGCTTCGTCTAGCGGGACGTGTCATGTGCTTTCCGGTGCACATCGACAGATTCGATTCAGCGATGCACCGCCAGATTGCCGCAATTCGACCTGCGGCGTTCATCGTATTTTCCTCGACGACGGCCGCAAGGTCGGCGCTGCGCAGCGTCGTCGACTACCTTCGCGGAATCGGCGCCACAGGCGACGCCGTGGTAGCTACCGACGAGGAGGGCGGAATGGTTCAGCGCATTCCGCTCGAGCATCGACTTCCGTCGGCGATGGCAGTCTGTGCCGCCGGCTCGGGCGCGATCGCGTACGATTTCGGCCGCTGCGTCGGATCGCTCAGCCGCGCCAGCGGGATCGACACCACTCTCGGTCCCGTACTCGATCCGGCATCGCCTTCGTCGGCGTTAGGGACGCGTTCCTTTTCCGACGACGTCGGGCGCATCGGTCGTACGGCGGAGGCAGTAGTCCGCGGAATCAATGACGCAGGCGGACGCTGCGTCATCAAGCATTTCCCCGGCTACGCGTTCGGGAACGGAGACCCGGAGATCTCGTCCACGCTGGATAGCCGGCCAGCCGCAGCAGTTCGCCGGTCGCTCCGGCCATTCGCGTTAATTCGCGGCGACTCGGTGGGCGCGGTCATGACGGCCCACACGGTCGTCCGGGCTTTGGACGCGCGGCGTCCGGGGACATTGTCACCGGTCGTCATCGATGAGTTGCGTCTGATCGTCCCGCGTGCGCTCATCATATCCGACGCACTCGATATGCCGGCCCTCACATCGCGCTATCCTGCCGCCACGATACCTGCTCTCGCGCTCAATGCGGGCGTCGACTGTTTGCTCTATTCGCACGAAACGGCGGCTTTTGCGGCCGCTCACGATCTAGCCGATGCTATCGTTCGCGGCGCGATAGCTTCGCGGCGCTTTGCGGATGCGTCCCAGGCTGTGTCGCGCTTCGCTCGCGCTGCGCACCGTACGCCGGCGCTGAGCGAAGACGTGGGCGCGATGCAACGCCGCGTTGCCGCCGCGTCCGTTACGGCGATCAACGGTCCGCCGCGGGGCGCACGCAGCGGAGTGACGCTCGTCCTAGCGACTGCGCGCGACACCGGGCTCGCCGAGATGGTTGCTCGGCCGCTGTCGCAATACGTCGACGTTCGGCTGCGCACTCTCCTCGACGACCGGACGCCGTACGATGTCAGCCGCCTTCATCTCCTGTTGCTGAACTCGCCCGAAGATGCTCCGGCGCTGGACCGCCTCTTCCGAGCGGCGCACGTACCGCGACTCGCGGTCGTTTGCCTCGGCAATCCGTTCGCAGCCACATTTCTTCGCGATCGTCCCGTGTACTTTACTTACGGGGCCGAATTCGAACAACTCAATGCGCTGGCGGAGATCATCGTCGGTCGCGCCGAGCCGCAGGGACGTCTTCCCGTTCGCCTAGCGCCCATGTCTCTGTAGCCTGCGTCCGGCTTTGCAGGCTGTTGAGACGTCTTCGACGATCGGCGGAATCCCGGCCGTGTCGGGCGTCGTGGCCGCGATCCAGAATGCCCAAGGAGGGCTCGTGCCGCTCAACTCGTCGCAAGGCCAGACCATCACGAGCCAGTGGAGCAATCAGCCGGGGCACGCGTCCTCCAGCTGTTTCACGAGGCCGTTTCTAGCATAGATGATTGGGATAGCGGCGATTGCTGCCCTGGACGCGGTCCTGCGTCTCAGCACGGTGCGCGACGGGTGCGTGACGACAGAGCGCTGGGCCGACGTCAACATCCCGAATTCGCGCGATTCGAAGAGCACCGAGGTGGGGCGCGGCGAGGCGGTGTTCGTCGCAGGCCGGTTCGTCGGCTCGATTCTGAGGGTGCGGAACGGCAGGCGGTACGTCGCCAATGCGTCCGAGGATTCAACAGCCTTTCTTCGCGCGTTCGGAATCCGTACCTCGGGAGGCGACCACCGCGGAGATGTCTGGCCGATTGGCGCAAGGGCGACGCTCCCGATCGGATACGTCGGCATACGATGCTTTTCGACGCTTTAAAGTCCGCCCGCGGCGGGAATCTCGAGTAACTTGAACGTGGGGGCGGAGGGCCGAGCCGGGACGCGGGCCCCCTCGACCTCTCATTCCGCCAGCGCTCCGCTATCGGAGACCGGCAGATCGACGGCGCGATAGCCGTAGGCTCTTGCGATGGAACGCGATCGTGCCTGCGACGACGTTGGCGCGTTGAGGACACCGCTTCGTCGGTCATCTCCGTTCGTCAACGTTCCGTCGCCATCGGTCGTCATCGGCCGGCGGATACGGCGTTCGTAGGGACTGTCAGTCCTACGTGATGCGTTGCTCGGCGAGCTCGGCCGCGAGCGTTGCGTAGAGGTCGCCTTTGGCGAGACGCTCGGCGGCGTTCGCTGCCGTGATCTTGCGGTTCGCGAGCGTGTCGAGCTCGTTCCAGGCGAACGGCGTTGCCATCGGCAGATCTGGGTCGCCGACAAGTGCGTACGGCAGACGGCTGCAGCGGCCGACCGCGTTCGACGAGACGGTACATTCGATGCGAGGCGCGGTGTGCTGCTCGTGCGGACGCGCTTCGTGCACCAGCATGGTGGGATCGCCCGCGATCGCGGTGTCGACCAGGCCGTGCAGCCATGTTCGCACCGCGTCGTACGCCGGCGCGCCAGCGAGCGGGATGAACAGTGCCGCTTCGTCGCCTTCGAACAGCGGGATCGCGTCGAGGTGGCGCTCGTTGAGGGCCGCACGCAGCGCCAGCAACGCTTCCAAGAGCAGCGCCTGGTAAGCGCCGCCCACCGGGCGAAGCAGAATGCGTGCGACGCCGACCCGCTCGGGATCGTGCGCAGTCGGCGTCCAGGAGTGCATGCCGACGCCGCCGCGGTGCACGAGCCAGAGGATCGTGTTCTCGGCGCACGTCGGATCCGTGTGGACACCGCTGTGCGTGGTGACGGTCGTGCGCGGGATCGACGCGGGCAGCGGCTTCGTCCAAGCGCCGCCGGAGTAGGTCGGCTTGGTGCCGAGGCCGTGGAGATAGTACGACGTCGTCAGCGGGACGTTCGGGAATTCGCGACGATGAGCGGCGCGACGCGCTCGTAGTGGGCGAGGATCGCGCGCACCTGGGCTTCGGTAGCGCGAAATGCTGGAAGTGACACTCGGGCCCTCCGTGGTAGCGAGAAGTCGTTGGCGCTACTTAGCGAGCGGTCGTCGTGTTCATACCGGGCTCGGTCGCCCTATGTCACGCCGGAACCGTTATGCCACTTCGGCGTCGTGCATTCGGCCTCGTTCTCTGATGGCGGTGCTGCTTTGCCCCGAATGGTGAGGGGCTGACCGGATTGTCGCGTTGCTGACCGGTTTGCCTGCCAAGCAACGTCCCGGGGCAGCTCGCTATATCTATAGTTGGACTAGGTTGAAGGAGTGCTGCGGCAAGCTGAAGATTGCGTTGGCGCCGTCGATATCGGACCCGGATACGCTAACGATCGGCTTTCCGGCGGCCTGCCCAGCTACAAGCATGCGATCCCGAACGCGTGGCGTGTCGACGAGATACTGGTCCGGCGCGGTCGCTACCAGTTCCGCGAGGGCAGTCCGCCCGATCAGCCTGGCCTCGCCGCTGCGATCTGATCGCACGATGAGATCGAAAACGCCTTCGAGAGTCCGATCCCGGGAATGGTGCTCGGATGCGACGTGCCATGTTTGGGCGTCGAGCCGCGGTTCTTCATAGTGATAGAGCGCGTAAAGGTTGTCCTCAAATTCGCCGTCGGGAGCGGTGCGGAGCCATCGTTGACGCTCGTGTTCGTAGACCGTCACGGCGACCTTCTTACTCCTCGAGTGCCGGCTGATCACCGAGCCGCGCCCAAAACGGTCAATGTACGAAATAACGGCATCGCGCGACATCGGCCGCACTTCACCGTTGCCCTCGTCGTAGACGAGGTGCTCTACGATGTGGTGCAGCTTGAGACCACCCTCCATACGGATCGCGACGATCTGCAGGCAGAAGACCGTTGGATTCGGGCGCGGACCGGCGAAATCAATCATTGGCTTGCGCTGATGCGCCTTGTCGATGGAGCAATCCTCGTCGGAGCTACCCCGTCACCTCTACGGTCGACCCATGCGACAACGCGTCTCAGTCAGCTACGTTCCACGATTCACCAGCAATGGCGTCGGCTCGTTGCTCTGCAACGCCTGGAAGCCAAACTTCACGCGGCGACTGCAAGTCCGCGTCGACCCGAAAGCTAATGTCAGTCAGCGTACGCGGATCTGCGATCCGATCCTCACGCTAGCAAGCCTAATCCTTAGAAAGATTGAACCGGAGCGATGGTACGGTCGTGGCTTCAAGCTGAACGTCCTAATCGAAAAAAAGGTCGTCGTTTGGGCGGAATAGATCTATCCCTCGACGTATGTCATCGACAAGTGCGGGTGTTTTACCTTCCCGAAACAATATAAGGGAATCGATGCACAACAATACAGCGAGAGCCGTCTCGCGAATCAAATAGTTTCCGCGAGCGTAGGCGCGGTCGATCGTTAAGGTGATGTCGCCGCCCTGCGCCTTCAGTTCGATGGCGTTGCCAATCGCGAATGCGGTCCCGTGTAAGTCCTGGCTCGACAGATCTTCAAGAATGAGCTTCATCGTGGCGCGCTCTTTCGGGTCGAGTGACGGAAATAGCGCGTCACGCTTCTCAGAATCTGACTTTTCGTTCCAGGTTTGCTTCAAGCTGCCATCGGGCTTCCACTCGCCGACTGTAGGATGTATCTTGAGAACGGTATCCACTTCAGCGCGGAGATCCGCGAGCTCGCTTGCAGGCAGGCCGCTGTGAGCTGATAGCGTGCGATACCGCTTCAGCGGTTGACTTGCGGCGAACATCGTCGCCTCGGTGGGAAATGCACTGTAATACTGCATGCCGACGGTCGCGGACATGATCTTTCGGCGTAGTCCGAAGGCTTCGCGGACGAGGCCGTGTTCAATCAACGTGAGGATCGCCGACGCCGCGCTGTGCAGCATCGCGGCAAAGAACACCGTAACGCATTCTTGACTGTAGCGGTCTTCACCGACCGAAACGTTAAACTTGCGCGGCGCGATCGCCGCCAAGGCATCGATCGCAGCATGGGCTAACTGATCGAGCCGCGGCTGTACAGGATAGGACCCAACGTGCGCCGTCGGTCGACGATATGTCGGTTCGTGGCAATTCTTGTACGGATCACCGCTTCCGCAAGGGCACAGGGCGTCGCGCTCGATTCTCGTCTCCGTCATATGGTCGCTGTTGAAATGGCCGCCCACGCGACGTCCCTTCGCCGTGGCGTGTCGTGGCGCCCGGCTAGGGCTAGCGCCGAGATTCGGCGGCGCGTCGCCATTCAGTCGACCGTCGCCGGAACGGCTTCGGACGACGCCGACGCCCGCCGTCAGCGAACTCAGCGATTGTGTCGAGCGAAGACGACCAGACGCCACTAGGCCGCCGAACTAACCGGGGGGGTCGACTTGTCCCGAAGCACGCTGACATGCCGCTACAAGGCGATCACGTGGATGTCGGTCGCAGGGTTAGTGCAGCTCTGCGCTTCGCTGCAAAGACACTTGCTGCCGAACTTTCTGACGACGAGCTGGACGCCTGTCTAATGCGCTGGGGCATTGTTCTCGCGGTACTGGGCGCCGATGTTCTAGACGGCGTCGTGACGCTGTTAGAAGGTGATAACCAGCGAAGTGCCAGCATGTTGTCGCGTCCCCTCGCCGACTATAACGTTCGCCTAAGATACTACTATATCCAGGCATTGCCACTTCGACGAAAGCTAGTGGCTCGGCCCGAGCGGCGCGAAGCGATTACGAGTAAGATTCATGCGATTAGAGACTGGAGAAATTCTCAAACCAAGTTCTTATTGAACTCGAACTTGTACGATCCGTCAACCTGGACCGATAGAGCTCGGGTAGCCATCGAAGACGTGTTGGTCAGCGGGGCGTCTGCGACCGATTCGAGGTTCAGCGAGATGTGCCGATTCCTCATTGATAATGAGGCGCGCGAGCGCGGCGTGCCGACATTCCTGCGAGATAGAGTAGAATGGGAAACGCGGCACTACCTTCCAGCATGGGTAATGCAGAGCTGTTTCCTACACGGCGACCAGGCGATAATCACGGACGTAATCGAGCATGATGACGATGGTATACCAACCCATCATGTGCACATGCAACCACCGTACGACGCATCGCTTACAATCTTACATAGCGCCATTCTTCAAGCCACAGGCCTGCTACGGTCGACCGCATTCGTCCGGCCATCTGGCTGGATGATGGAGGCCGTTTCGCTTAGGAACGAGGCTGGCGCGTTGTTCCTCAGGGACAGGCCTGACCTCTCCTAGATTTACGCCACGACGTGCTCAGTCGCCATTCACGATACGATCGCCAAGTCAAGAGCGTCCGACCGACGACGTTGGCCGATGCCACGGCCAACACCGAGATCCCAGCCGATCCGGGCACAGAAGCGACGGTACGCGTGCTAGCCCACTGACGGTCTTTGCATGCAGCCCGGCCGCATGCGAACGTCAGAGGGGTCAGCGCCGGCGTGAGCGCCGAATATCCAAACGATGAACAGCCGCGACGTCCGGGCACTATCCGACACGGATCTTACCGAAGAGCTCGAGAAAGCACGACGCTGCCTGGCGGACCTTGAAGCGCGGATCGACGAAGCACGCGATCGCGACGCCCTTGGTGGGTCATGGCATATCGATCGGATCGAACAAAACCGACCGGCCGCCGAGCGCGCGGTCACCGTGCTCGCTGACGAACTGGAGCGGCGCCGCAGAACGCCCGATGAAAGAACATGCTAGAGAGGCTCACGCTCCTGGAGTCGGTGCACCGTGAGATCATGCCATTGCACTGGACAAAAGAGCGCTTGGGTAGGTACCGGTGGTACGGCGCCCTAGAGACGTCGATCGCGTCTGCGTTTTACCTCCGTGACGATTTGCCCGTCGCGCTCTGCGACGCAGAATTGTTCCGGCAGCCGACAGAGTCGGTTCCCGAAAGAGTTTGGGACACGGTCGCGGAGAACTTGCGAAAGCTAGTACGGACTACCACGATCACCACCGACTTGCCAATCACTCGCATTGACGAAATGACGAATTCCAAGGCAGCATCTGATCACCGCATCGACTTTGCAACCGTTGATGCCTTCGCACGTCACAATGCACGACTTCACGATCGCAAGGGTACGCAGAGCCTATTGGATGCGGCGCTCGATCGTGGAAACCGTCGCTTCGTCTACGTCGCGTGGCGCGACCGTCTGCGATGGTCGAATGACGATGGCTCGCACCGTATGGCTGCGGCGATTAACCAGAATCGCGATGAGCCGCCAGTATTCGTCCGGGATGCGACGGTGACACTCGAGTGGCTCGACCGCGAGGCCGTCGAGCTGTTGGTCGCACAAGTTGCGATGTTCTTGATGCCGCCTGGGGACCAGCAGCAACGATACCGGCGCCGAGGGTCGACAGACGATTTGTCTGCAATCCTGCCGGACCAAATTCCCTGGCGTTCCGCCGAGATATGGCACCACGGTCGGCGGCGAGACGTGCTCTTTTTGCCGCTTTCGGATAGTCGTTGTCGTTCGCTGGCGAGGGCAATGCGCAACCGGCTGACCGCAAGGCGCCGGGAGGTCGGCGACGCACTGCGTCGATTAGCAGCCGCGCAGTTGCTACCACCTCGGTTCGTATGATGGCGTCGCACAGGTTGGTACGCTGTCACGCGGCGCCGCACAGCAGGCCGGCGTGATCGAGCGCCTTATAGCGACGCGACTGTGCTGGGGACGCGGTCGGACTCGTCACAGACTACAGCCGTCCCGCACGTTTTCAAGTGCAAGGCCCCAAATCGGTGTTGATCGCGGGAAGCTCCTCCGCAAGCGAGTCGGTGAGGTTCGAGGCCGATGAAGCAGCCGATCAGCCACTTGAAACCGGCGGCCCTGCGAGCCGTTAGTGCAGGCTTCGATGACCTTTCCGGTGCTGTGGCGGGTTCCAGTTCCCGGGGCCGTACCAGTCGTTGACCAGCGCCCCGGTCAAGTCGACGTTGGCCTGATCCTCGAATCCGAACATCATGACTCCGGCGTAGCCGTTCGCCTGGATCCACGCCACGTCTCCGCTGGGATCGCTCGATGGCTGATTCGCCGAGAATCCGCATGAAACTTGACTCGGCGCAAGAAGATTCGCCGCCGGCAGCCCGGAGGTATAGGGCGGAAGCCGGGATTGCGGCGAGCCGCCGTATGACATCTCCGCACCGTAGTCGAGATTTTCGGCGAGAGTGTGCCCGTTCCAACTCGCCTTGAAGTAGTTGGCGTCCGTCCACAATGCTTTGCTGATCACGATCTCCGGCATGACCGATCGCATGATCGTCGTCACCATGATCAGCGACGTTTCGTTCGCCGGACCGGTGCTGTACTCGTCGTCGATGTCGATTCCGTCCAGTCCGTACGCGCCGATGATGTCGGACTGCAGATACTGCGCGAACGCCGTCGCGTCGCTCTCCGAGGTAAACTCGGACCAGCCCACGGGGTTCCAGCCGTTCGTGACCGTCAGTAGCACCTTGAGCCCCTGCTCCTGGACATAGCCTACGGACCCGTCTTCGAGCACGGCCTGAATCTTCGTATTGAGCGGACTCGTCGTCGGCGGATCGTTGTTCTGGGCGCGGAGATACGGCGGCTCAGAGGCGGCGTAGTTGCCGGCGAAAAGGCAGACGACGTCGATCGCCGGGGAGCCGTCGGCGAGCCTGTATCCGGCGACCTCTCGAAGTTGCTGCGACGACCCAGGGTTGATGTACACGGTCACGCGCGCTCGGTTCAGCATGCCACCCCTCGATTCAAATGTATGGACGGTACGCCTTCCACGACAGGCAACAGATACCTCGGCTTGATCGGCTTCGTTCCGCGCGAACGCTCACGCGTTTTCGACTACACTTCATGGTCTCTAGACAGGACGGTGAATTAGGCTATTCTGTCGGACCCGGCGGCGGCCATACTCGACTTCTCGATCACGGCGCGCCGCGCATATCGCACTGAAGCGAAAATGTCTCCGGCGCGAGCGACCACGCTCTCGCGCCGGCCTCGTTTCCGGAATGGGCGCGGTGGTCCGGGCGAGCACGCGGACCGGCGTGCTGCGGCGACTCGACAATCCACGGTCAACGGGATTCGATAGGCAGGCTCGTTTCAAGTGCAAGGTCCCAAATCGGTGTCGATCGCGGCAAGTTCCTCCTCAAGCGGGTCGGTGAGGCCCGGCCCGATGAAGTTGCCGATCAGCCACTTGAGACCGGTAACCGTAACTGGGCCTTGTCCGTCACAGCGGTCAACGACGAAGTTGGGTTGCAAGCGCCAATCGGTCTGGACCGCGAAACGCTGCACGTGATGGACATGCATCGAGCGTGCGAAGAACGACGTTGGCGCGTTCGGGTCGTCCGCGCGGAAGAAACCGTGGCGAATCGTCCATCCGCGAAAGCGCCGCCACTCGCGCGTGACGTCTGCTACGGTCCGCGGTCGCGGAAGAGAACGCGGTGGGCTGGGCGCCGCGAGCTCGATTCCCTCCGCGCGCGCCCATACCTCAAGATCGAAAATCGTCGAGATCGATCGCGCGGTCCACCGTTCGCCAAAGTCGCTCGAGCGCGTTGCGGGCTCCTTCGGCGGCCGCTACAGCACGCTCGGCAAGCTGCATGCAGAACGCCGCCTTGCGCGCTTCCCAGCGGTGAAACTGTTCAGCCGACGTGTATCCGATGAAAAGCGACCATACCTCGGACCCCACCGAGTCCAAGAGCACGTCGTACGCGACCGGCGTGCCGTCGATCTCGAAGTCGCCTTCCTCCGACCGCGGAATCGTCACGCCGGCCATCCCCGCGGGCTTACGGTCAAACTGCAGAAATGCCGGACCGGCGGCCGCCATGCTCGACTTTCAATGATGGCGCGGCGCCGCATATCGGCCCGAAGCGCAAAATATGTCTCCGGCGTGAGCGACCACGCTCTCGCGTCGTCCCGGTTTCGGGAATGGCCCCGTGGTCCACGCGAGCGCGCGGACCGGCGTGCTGCGGCGATTCGACAACAATTCGGTTGTAGCCGCCGGCAAGAGCGTCTCGCATCAAGGTCGTGAGGCTGATTTCACCGCTCTTCCGAATTCGTGTCGTGGGAACTCTCACCGTTCGAGCGAATCATCGGCTTGCCCGACGACCTTCTCGATCCAGTACCGCTTGATGACCAAGGACAGTAGTGTGCAATCATACAGGACGTGCAACGATAAGAGTGCTCGCTCGGCGACGATGCGCGCAGCGCAACCTTGGGAAAAGCACTCGACAATGCCGGCTTCATCAAACCCGTCCGGGGTTCGAGGCTGACCACGTTCAGCCCACGACTTGGGGCGGCGACGATACGTCTGGCAACGGGATTTGGCTCGCCCGGACGCTAAGCCCGCAGCATTCGCCGCCGACGACCTCGCGCCGCTCGGCCAACCCTCGAAGCGGCTCGCCGGATGTTCAAGAACCTGGAGCCCGCGCGCGGCGCCGCGACGTTAGGGCGACGTCGCCGCAGCGGATCGACCGTGTAGCGTAGGGAGCTTCTATGGGCAAGCGGGGGAAGGACAGGGGCAGCGGCAGATATTCGGCGCGAGCGCGCGCCGGTAACGTTAATCTGAGGCTCTCGGGGAAGACGTCCACGATCTCGGTCTACCGCACCGATGCCGAGCAAGCGCGGCTGCTCGCCTCGATCAAGGCGTGGCGCGCGGCGGCCCCGGACGAATTCCGCGGCAAGGCTCGCGAGCTGATGCAAACGCTCGAACCGTACAGCGCAATTTCCATCCTTGGGAACGTGTACTACGCCCAGAACGCTTCCGATCCGGAGACGTACGCCGAGTGGTCGCATGAAGGGTTGCCGGCGAAGGTCGAGCACGTCGCTCTGCTGCTCGCCGCGCGCCCGACGGATGGCCGGGAGAGCCTCGTTCCGCCTGACGTGGCGATGAAGATAAGCGCGTACCTCGAGGACGTGTTTTCTTCGCTGCTGATGTATTACGACGATGCCGAGGAAACGCGGCACCCGCTGGACCCGGATCCGCGTAGCCTCGTGCTGATGGACGAGCTGTTCGTGCGGATGCCCGTGTACCCGCGACAACACCGCGACACGCTGCGCGCGCTCTTCGATTCTGTGGGAGACCATATGGAAAGGGCGCTTGGATTCCGGATCGACGACGCGATCGCGTTGGACGAGGCGTTCGAGGGCATTGCGATGGACGCCGGGCAGAACGTGTTCGAACCCTTGAGGGCCGCTATGCGTCAAGCGTTGCCATTCACGAGAAGAACGGCGGACGGCGGGACGCTCGACTTCCGCGGAGATGAAGAAGCGGCCGTGCGCATCCGCGGCGATATTCGGAGGGCGCGCGCGACGGCGATGTCGGCGTTCGGCGCGAATCTTGCCGTCGACTCGAAGTCCGCAGCCGTGCGCGCGGGCATCGACGAAGCGCGCGCGGATGCGGTGCTGCGCTTCTTCGAAACGACGACGGCCGACCTGGAGCCGGACTACTTCATTCCTGCGCCGGACGGGCCGCTGATGCGCAAGCCGTTCCTCCGATTCGCCGGACGTTGGGTTTTGCCGGATCTCATGCTCTTTCTGCCGGCGATGCAGCCGGCGCTGGAGCGCGCGCTCAATCCCGCGCACGGCGCGCCGACCGCCATACCGGCCGTCTGGAACCGGTACGTCGCGAACCGCGCCGAATCGCTGGAGCGGTGGACCGCGGAAGCCCTGTCCACTCTGCTCGACGGCGCGCCGGTCGAACGGAACCTGAAGTACAAGAGCGTCGCCGGCAGCAAGGCGCACGACGAACTCGACGCGATGGCGTTCGTCGACGGGAAGATGTTCCTCGTCGAATGTAAGGCCGGCGGCTTCACAGCGACCGCGCGACGCGGCGACCTCCAGGCGATAGAAGGCCGCATCGCCAAACTGATGACCGAGTCGCACGAACAGGCGCTGCGCGCGCGCTCGTATCTGCGAAGCCGTCCGGATCCGACGTTCCGCGCGGGAGGCGGGGCCGTCGTGGTCGACGCGGCGCAGGTCGAGGAGATACTGCTCCTCACGACAACGTTGGAGGACCTCGGACACCTTACGGCGCGCTTCAACGACGTGGCGCGCGTTTCGACGAGCGCCGTCGGCGGGACGCCCTGGATTGTCTCGATCCACGATCTCCAGCTAATCGCGAAATACACGCCGAACGCACCGACGTTCGTGCATTACCTCAAAAGGCGCTTAGGCCTGAATGCACAGCCCGCATTCGACGCGATGAGCGAGCTGGACTGGTACGGACGCTATCTGCACGACGCGTTGAACCTGACGGAATTCCGCAGAGAGGTAGCGTCTGGCGCGGTTATGACCGCGAACCTGCTGTCCCACACGACGGTGTTCGACGATTTCGAGCTGTACGAGACGGGGCGACGCAAGACGCTGGCTCCGCGTCCCGCTCCGGCCATCCATCCGATCATCGCCAGCGTCGTTCAGGCGCTCGCAGACTGGAAGGGGCGCGGCTATGTCGACGCCGGATGCATGTTGCTCGATCTCCCGCCCAAGCTTCAGCGCGGCTTCGCCAAGCGGATTTCGGCGGCGGCGAAGCGGGTCGCGCGCGCAGCGATCGCGCAGGAGGTCGCGCGAACGGACGACGGCGACGTGGCCGTGGCGTGCTCGATCTGCGGCCCCGATGTGCGAGCAGAAGTGGTCGTCGATCCCGCAGGATACGGCGCCGCCCGCCGCAACGCGCACCTGGTGATGCGCGCCACGCTGGAGGTGGTCGCCGTTAGGACGGCCTTCGCGTAAACGGGCGACGGCGTCACCGCATCGTCGCGAACCACGGTTTGAGACGCTCCGGAGATGCGCGCAGCGAAGCGCCCGGCGCTAGTTTCTTGCCCTCGGGGCCTCCAACGCTTGTGCGAGCGCGACATGGTTGGGCGCATGCGCTTATGGATGTTGACTATCACGACCAAATCGCGCCGCCGTGCGTAAGATAGTCGTGAACCGCGGCCAGGGTGTCGTGCTGGTGTTTTCGCAGCTTCATGCGCAACAGGATTTCGGCGTGGTCGGCGGCTGCTTGGAGATCCTCGGCGACTGAGCCCTGACGCTTTGCGACGATGGCCAGCAAGAGGATCGAGACCAGACCGTTCGGGCCGCACGACGTTTCGTATATGAGGAACGCTTCGCGCAACCTTCGCTCGGTTTCGGTTTGGGCGGCTCGCGTCCAGTCGATGCCGAACTCCGCAAACTTTGCCGGAGCTCGGAACGGTACAGCGTTCTTCATGGGGCGTCGGTATCGCGGTTGAAGCAGAGCATGCGGTATTGGTTGGCCGCGATGGTCTCGAGGTAGAAGCCGGCTTCCCGCAGCAGTGCGACGTCGCGGCGGAACGATCGCACGGAGACGCCGAAGCGGCGCCGGTAGTCGGCGATCGTCACGGACTCGCGGCGGGCGAAGAGTGCGGTGAGCCAGACGACGCGGACGAGGCGGAAGGCGAGGCCGTTGCGGTACGTCTGCGGTGGGCGACGGCCATGGCGCGGCCGGGTTTTCGACGCGGGCGCGTCGAATCGTGGGTTTGTCATTCGGTGGACCACTCCATCGGGTGACGGGCCTGGTCGGTGTCTCAAGCACCGGCTGGGCCGCTTTGTTGTAAGACGACGAAACGATGGTGTCGTTTCGTCGTGTGGCTATTTTACATCATGTCGCGTGCGCGTGCAATGCTGTTGTCATGTGAAAATGTTCTTGGCACGTGTATCGTGCGATGCCGTTGTTGTTCGTGGCTCGTGCGGTGGCGCACCCTTCGACAGGCTCAGGGTGACATTGGGGGGCCAGGATGTGCGGCGTTGGGCTCAAAGTTCGATTGTGATGCTGTCGTGCGCTGCTTGCGGATTGTCGTGTCGCTGACCGGGCGCTTCGGGTTTGCGTTCTTCCTTGTCGTCGCGTGCGCGTGTGCGCAAAGCGCCGTTTCGACTGTCGCGCAGCCTGAGTCGCAGCGCACGGTCACGCCGGCCGCGCCGCAGCCCTCGCGCACGCCGCAGGTCTGGGAAGGTCCCGGCGAGACGACGCCGCCGCTGCCCATCGTGCGGGGAGCGGCGCTTGACGTCGCGCCGCCGAATACTGCGCCGCGCGCGCTCGCGCTGCCGGCGTTGCCAGATGGCACGAAACTGCGCGCGAGCTCGGGCGGCGTCGCGTATTACTTCACCGGCACGGACCAAGAGGGGGTCGTGCATGCGGTCGATCTCGCCACCGGTGCTGAGCGGTGGCAGGCTGGTGGGCTTCGCGCGTATGATGCCGTGGCGTCGAGCGCGCTGTTGTTCGCCGGGCGCGTGCAGGCCGATGGCCACGGCGGCACGGTTGCGCTCGACGCGCTGACCGGGCACGTCGTCGCGACGCTGCCGTCCGTCGACGGCGGCCACGTGCTCGACGGCTACTTTTATGCGTACCGTTACAGCGGGCACAGCACCGCGTTCGTCGTGTTCGACGGTCGATCGGGCCGCGAGATCTGGGAGCGCCTTGGCACCGGCGGCCTTGGCGGTCCGCCGACGCTCGTCGGCACGACGCTGCTGCAGTCGTTTAGCGAGAGCGGCGCAATCACCATCAATGCTATGCACGGGTTCGACGTCGTCACCGGGCGCGAGCGTTGGGCGCACGGGTACGGACCCGCGCCGCTCGGGGTTGCGGGCAATCTGATCTATCTCGACTCGACGTGGTTTCCCGTCCAGCTCGATGCCTATTTTCCGCTCGCGGTCATGACGCTCGACGTCACGACCGGGACGGTGCTGCACGAATACGGCTACAAGCCCGATGCCGCCCGCAACTGGCCACGCAAGCCGAACACGCCGTTCGGCGCGACGGGCTCGCACGTCGCCGGCGTTTTCGTGTATCTGCAGGTCGCCGGCGCGTGGTATCGCTACGACGCGGATCGTCCGCCCGCGGATGCGCACCCGGTGCGGCTCGACGGCGTCGACGACATTGCGGCCTGGTTCGACGGCGACGCGATGATCGTCTCGAGCCGCGGCGAGACGGCCGTCGCGCATTCCGGCGGTGAGCGGCTCACTCTGCATCGCGTCGGCGCCGGCGTGCCGCGGTCGCGCGTCGGCGTGCGCGCGGACGGGCGGCGTTACGTCGTCGCGGGCGATGCGCTCTATGCTTTTGATTCACACGGCGAGCATGCGCGGCGTTTGGGTGCGGTCGCGTGCGCTTCGCTCGACGATCTCGTGCTGTGGGACGCGCATGTCGCGGTGATCTGCGCGGCGGGTTCCGGCGGCGCGCGCCGCGAGCTGCTTTTCGACGACGTGCCCCTGCATGCGGTCGCCGTTGCGCCGCATCCCGAGCCGACAGCGGCGCGGGCGTTCGCGCTGCGTGTCGTGCAGTATCCCGTGCCGCCCGCCGGGGCGACGCCGATGGACCGGCAATGGTGGCCCAGCGCGATCGCGCCGGGCCCCGGCGGCACGCTGGCGATCGCGCTCACGCCGGGTGGCGGCATCGGCCGGCCGAGCGGAATCGGCCGCGTCGACGCGCGGGGACACGTCGTCGTTTCCATGCTGACGGGTGATCCCGCTCCGTGGCCGCGCGACATTGCCGTCGACGCGCACGGAACGGTGTGGTTTAACGACGAGCACGCGGCGAACGTGCTCTCGATCGACCGGGGCGGCGCGACGCACTCGGTGCTGATCGGTGTGCCGCCGACCGCCGAGCCGGCCGTAACGGCAACGGGTGCGCGGCGGCGAGCGCGCATCGGGCGTTTCGTCGGCGCGATTCGGCTTGCGATCGGGCCCGACGGCGAAGCGTGGTTCGCGCGCTCGCATCCGACGCGCACGATTGGGCGTGTCGACGGGACCGTGCACGTCGACGTGCCCGACGACGTGGGCGACGTCCTTGCGCTGCGCGGCGCGCGCGACGGGCTTTGGTTCGCTACGGCGAGTGCGCTCGGGTTCGTGACGCGTTCGGGCACGCTGTCGCGGGTCGCGTTGCCCGATGGTTTCCTTGAGGGCGGGTATCCGGCACTGCGCTTAGCGGTTGCGCCCGACGGCACGGTGTGGGTGGGCGGTATGCAAGCGGTGGCCCACGCCGATCGGCACCGCGTGCTACGTACGGTGCGCGTGCCGAACGCGTCGGCGCGGCTTAGCGCGCTGACCGTCGGCTGCGACGGCACGCTGTACGCCGCCGATATGCTGGGGACGCAGCTCGCGCGGATCACCCCGGACGGTGCGCTCGACGAGTACGCGACGGGGCTGTTCAGCATCGACGGCCTCGCGACGGCGACGGATTGCCGCGTCTGGTTTGTCGGCGGCTCCAACGCGCCGACGCAGCAGGTGGGGACGTTCATGTTTACCGCGCGAGCGAGGTGAACACAGTCGATGAGCCTGCGGTCGCCGTCGACTTGCCGACCGACTAGGACAGCACGGTCGACGGAGGGCGATTATTTTTTGAACCGAGCCCAGAACGTCTCCCGCCGGATCGCAAGCACCGCCACGACAACGAGGGTCGTGGCCGCTACGGCTAGCAGCGTGTCCGACATTGCGACTTTCCCTTCATGAAGCCATATCATCCCGATGCAGCTCGCTTGAACAACGAGCGACAAAACGACGAAGGCACGACGGGCAAACTGTGCTCCTTCGCCGCGAAACGGAATGAACGAGAGGGCGAGCGTCACCATCGAGGTCAGCAGGGTACTCGCGGTGTAATCGAGCAGGGCTCGCGCATGCGTGATCTCCATCGGCGTTTCCGGACCTTCCTAGCAGCCTCGCGAGGCGAGGATTTCTTTCGACACGCGGTGGTCGTTGCTGTTGGGCCACGATCAGACGTGAAGCTCACATGCTTGCCCGGCTTGCGTTCGGGGCTCCTGCTGGGAGATATCTCGAAGCGTCCGGTTGAATAAATGCGGGCCATGACATCATTGCGATTTGCCGCATGCCTTTTGATCGCCAGCGCTGTCTTGATGAATGCGTGCGCGAATCGAGGGCACGATGATGCATCACCGGCGCTCGCGCATGCAGGTTCAACGCCGTCGGCCGGGTTCTTATCGCAGCCCTTCACCGGCGCGGTCTAACGCAGCAGAACCACTTCTCTACGCACGTACCGCCGTAACGCCTGGTGCCGATGGGAGGCCGGTCGTCTTTCGGGTTCGCGATGCCGGTGTGCGCGGCGGACCGAACCTGACGCTTGCGACGCGGGTGGCGATACTCGGCGTTTACCGTCGGCTTCGGCCGCAGTATCGTAGCCATCTCGCATATCTCTTCTCGGGCCCGAATGGACGCCAGTTCCTGGTTGTGTTCCTCGAGGGCTATCCACAATTCCCGGCATTGAATGTCTGCGCACCCGGGAGCGACCACGGTTGCGCGCGCGTGTGTCCGCTTTACGTGCATCCGTATACTAGACGTGTTGTTCCGGCGACGCATGAAACACGCATCGACGCACTTCCCATTTGGGTGAAGCGTCGCCGAGACGTCTAAACGATCGCTCATTGGCGCCGCCCATAACCGGCAGCCAGTTTTAACCGACGAACGCGGACCACTAGCCGTCAGCTCGTGGAGATGATGACGATCGGCGGCGGCTGCGTCACGGTCGGGAGCCTGTCTTCCGCGAAGCGGGCCCGGTGATCGCGCCGGCACTCAGCGGCGCGATCGCCGAGGCTACGTGAGCGCCGTTATGCCCTCACGCAGTGGCAGCCGTACTTGTTGCAGCGCAACACGAAGCCCGGCATGCACAAGATCACCGATGGCTTGACGACGATCGACGACGGCTGCGTGCCGCCAGCGGGAGCGGCGGCAAAGACCGACAGTGCGATGACGGAGAATGCGGCGAGACGTTTCGCGAACGAGATGGACATCCGGACCTCCAGTCGCTCAGGGACAGCGGACATTCTGCGCGACCAGCGTACCGGTGGCGAGAGAGCGCGGCAACAAGCGACGCGTCGCCGTCTCGCTTGCGAGCGGCTGCGTTACTGCGCGGTTCCGCAGTAGGCGTTCACAGCGGAAACGACGTCCGGCGATTTCTGCATGGCTTGCGGGCGCGAATACGTGAGCCTGGTCACGCCGGGTGCGTCGTCGACGATGACTTGATCCGTGACCGACGCGCCGATCGACATCTCGAGCTCGTGGGCGCGGCGGCCGTCGCATTTGCGATCGGTGTCGAGCGTGGTCTTGATCGCGTTGTCGGCGACGTTCTTTTTGACCATCGCCAGGACGTCGTCGTACGACAGGCCGGCGTCGGAGAAGTAGCTCAGGAACTCGCCGTCGTCTTTTTTCCAGGACTCTTGCGCGCGGGGCGACTGCGGTGTCGGCGTGGCGCCGACCTGGTGATTCCAGCCTTTGGGGCCGGTGAACGGCGGTGACTGGGCAGCCGGCGCGGGGGCGGTATGCAATGCCGGGATGAGGACGACGGCGAGCGCTAGCACCGCGCGGATTCCGATGGGTCGCATGGGGGTGCTTGTACCCGACTGAGCAGGATTTGGCAATGATACCATCGGGCCGCCGCCTGGGCCCTTAGTCCCGCGGAGGCTCCCAAAGCTCGATCGCGTTGCGCTCGGGGTCGTGCACCCTCGCAAAGCGGCCGGTTTCCGGCGCGTCCCAGCTTGGATCCGTCAGCACTTCGATGCCCGCGCGCCGCAAATCGGCAAGCAGCGTATCCAGATCATCCACTCGCAAGTTGATCATGAACTGCTTGTCGGCGGCGAAATAATCGGTATCGGCTGCGAACGGCATGAACACCGTTGGCCCTGCGCGCTGCTGCCAGATTTCCTCGTCGTACGCGGTGATGCCGAAATGGGTGCGGTACCACGCTGCGAGCGCCTGCGGATCGCGCGCCCTGAAGAAAATTCCGCCGATACCGGTGACTGCCATGCTCGTTGCCTCCCTGGATCATATGTAGCAGGTTTGCGGGGTTTGGCCAAGATCTTTCGGTTGGCTGCGCTAGGTGTTTTGCGAGCTGCAGCCCCACCAACGTTCGACGTCGAGCGGCTAGACACGCATTACATTGGGAACGCCTGTTTCCACGCCATCGAGGTTCTCCGGGATCACGACCGGCGGCCGAATACGATTTGTGACTCAGCCGGCCGTTCCACAAGGTAGTCGTTCTCGTGGCGGAGTGCTGCAACGAAGGCGCTCCAGACGGCGAACGTGCCGTAGAGATAGGCCCGTCTGAAACTTCGCAAGAGTGTCACCCTGATGTCACGCCATTAAGACATCATCGATGCGCTCGATTCCGGCGGCTTCGACAAACAGTCGGCGGCGCGCATTCGGCCGTGGCGCCTGGTGGGAGCGCGGCTTGACAAGTATAACACTACGTGGTATAGTACCACGTAAGATGCGTGAGGCGGTGTGCGCGTATTCAAGACGAAGCGGTTTGCGAGGGACGCGCGGAAGTTCTATGTACGTGATGCTGCCTTGCTGGAGGTCTTGAACAGAGGATCGCTCGATGCCGATCTTGGTGGTGGTGTCGTAAAGCAACGCATCGCCCGCGACGGCCAAGGCAGATCCGGTGGCTTTCGCAGCATCATTCTCTTGAAGCCTGGAGCGTCGGCATTTTTCGTATTCGTATTCGCCAAGAATGCGCGCGATAACATTACAAACGCGGAATTGGGCGCATTCAAACAGCTTGCGATCCAACTGTTCCAGCTTGACCAGACCGCTTTGAACAAGGCGGTCGCGGCAGGTTCGTTGATCGAAATTCGCGGGGATGCCAGATGAAAAATCCGGTTAAGAAAAAGTATCGCAGCCCAATAATGGCCGCGATTCATGAGACGGTGGAAGACCTGCACGCCGCAGGAGTGCTGGATAACACGACGTTGCGCCGATTCGATGAAGCGTGTCTGACACCGGTACGTCCGTTGAGTCCTGCGAAAATCCGGCGCATCCGCGAACGGGCAGGCGCGAGCCAAGCAGTATTCGCTCGCTATCTCAACGTCAGTACCGGAATCATCAGCCAATGGGAGCGCGGAGAGAAGCACCCCGCAGGCGCCTCTCTGAAGCTCCTCACATTGGTTGATAAGAAAGGATTGTCCGCGATCGCCTGACCGTCGAAGCGCGCCGTGGCGGACGGTCCGAGGACTTCGTCGCCTTTGTCGGCAACGATTGTTGCCTGATGGCCACAAAAGGCGCCACCCGGCTTGAGACGTTGCGGAAGGACCGTGGCCTTTCGCAGCGTGAGCTCGCGCAGGCAGCCGGGATCACGCGGCAGGGGGTCGGGGCGATCGAGAGCGGGCGCTCGCAGCCGAGTGTCGTGATCGCGCTCGCGTTGGCGCGGGCGCTCGGGGCGACGGTCGAGGAACTCTTCGGCGCGGGGGCTGAGCCGGCGCCCCTAGCAGCTCGCATCGCCGTTGCATCGATCGGAGGGCGAACGGTCACTCATGCGCTCGACGACGAGCATCTCGCGATCGAGCCCGCCGACACGCCCTTTCCGAACGTCTTCATCGGCGGATGCGACCTCGCCGTCGGTTTGCTGTCGCGACACGTCATGGGTCGATCCCACCACGTTCGGGCCTTGTGGCTCACGATGACGAATCGCGCGGCGATCGACGCACTCTGGCGAGGCCGGCTGCATGCCGCCGTCGTGCACGGGGTCGTCACGCCGCAGCAAGCGCGCCGGATGGGTAAGTTCGCTCGCTTCGAGGTTGCGACGACGCACGCGGGATGGCTCGTTGCGCGCGGAAATCCGCTCGGGCTTCGCGGCGCCGCCGACCTTCCGAGGAGCAAGGCACGACTCGCGAACCGGCCCGCTGGCGCGGGTGCGCGCCGCCTTCTCGACGAGCGCCTGCGTCGTGCCGGCGTCGACCCGCGCCGTGTCGCGGGCTACGACCGGGAAGTCGCCGGACAGCTCGATGCCGGCCGCGCCATCGTGCAAGGCTTCGCCGACGCCGCCGTCGGGATGGCGAGCGTCGCGCGGGTCTTCGGTTTGGGTTTCATTCCGCTTCGCGAGGAGCGTTGCGCATTGCTCGTTCCGAGCGGTGCCGTGAGAACACCGGAAATTCGAGCGCTGCTCGATGCCTTGCGCTCCCCGTCGTATCGCCGTGACCTCGAAGCGCTCGCCTCGTACGACGTCAGCAAAACGGGAGAACACCTCGGATGAATCGTCGCCTCTGGATTGCCGGCAGCTCCGCCTCGCTGGTATGTGCGGCTTCCCCGGCGTATGGCCAAGCACTGACGCCGCTCGACGTCGCCTATGCCGGTTCTATGGGCTCGATGATGGAGGGTCCCGTCAAGGCGGGTGCCGCGCAAACCTTGCAGATCGACATGCACGGCCGCGCGCAGGGCTCCGATGCGCTGGCCAAGCTGATCGTCGCCGGCAGCATTGCCGCCGACGTGTTCATTCCGGTTACGCCCGGACCGATGATGACCGTTCTCAAAGGCGGCAAAGCCAGTGTGGCAACGCCCATCGCGCGCACGGAGATGGTCATCGCGTACAGCCCGAAAAGCAAGTACGCGCAACAGTTTGCCGATGCCGCGTCCGGTAAGCGCGGTGCGATGCCGTGGTGGCGGATTCTCCAGCAGCGCGACGTGCGCTTCGGAAGAACGGACCCGTTGACCGACCCGCAAGGACGAAATATCATTTTCACGATGCAGCTCGCGGAAGGCTACTACAAACAACCAGGTCTCGCGCAGAGCATCTTGGGGCTAACGATCAATCCGTCGCAGATCTTCAGCGAGCCGACGGTCGAGGCGCGGCTGCAGAGCGGTGAACTCGATGCGGCCTCGGCGTACAAGATTCAGCCCGGTCCGTTCAATTTGCCGTTCGTGTCGCTGCCGGCGGAGATCAACCTCGGCAGCGACGCACTGCGCGAACGCTACGCGCAACGATCGTTGGAGATCGGCGGCGTCACCCGGCACCCCGAACCGCTCGTGTACTATGCAGCCGTGCTCGACGGTTCGGCGCACAAAGACAAAGCGCTCGCCTTCGTCGACTGGCTGAAGGGCAGCGGACAGGCGATCTTCCGGCGGTATTTCTACGATCCGCCGACGGGAGCTTCCGCGCTGCATGGTTAACGCGCTCTCACCGTGTTGGTGAAACGCGCGGCGGCGGCTCTGTTTGCGGGAGCGCTCCTCTATCCGTTCGCCGGTTTGTTCGTTCCCGTCGGGCCGTGGCGCTGGGGCGATGGTTCGACCACCGTGGATTCGGTCCGCGTGTCGCTCGTCTTCACCGGTATCGCCATGGTCGTCGTCGTTGCCATCGGGACGCCGATGGCGCTCTACATTGCGCGAGCTGCGACGCGCGAGCGGCTGTGGTGGCAAGCGGTGCTGCTGGTTTCCGTGCTGTTGCCGCCGCTCGCGCTTGGGATCTTGCTTTCGCTCGCCTTCGGGCCGCACGCGCTCGGTCTGTATCTCGAACGCTTCGGGCTGAAGATGACGAACACGCCGCTCGCGTTCGTTACCACCCAGGTGTACGTCAGCATCGGGTACTACATTTTAGGTGCCGTCGCCGCGCTCGACAGCGTTCCGCCGACGCTCGAGATTCAAGGCGGTTTGCTCGGACACGACCGTTGGAGCGTGTTTTGGCGCATCACGTTTCCGATCGCGCGCTTGGGATTCGCGGTTGCGCTCAGCCTGGCGTGGGTTCGCGCACTTACGGAGTTCGGCGCGGTCGTGATTACGGCATACTATCCGGCCGGGATGCCGGTCGCACTGTGGACGAGTCTCGAGAACTTCGGGTTGCCGGCCGTGATGCCGCTGCTCGTCGTGTTTCTCGTCACGGCGCTGCCGCTTCCGTGGCTCGCGCACGTGCTCGCGCAGCGGCGGACGGCGCGTGCTTGACGCGCACGTCGTCAAGGTGCGAGAGCGCTTTACCGTCGACGTCACGGTGCGGGTTCCGTCGGGCGAGGCTTGCGGTTTGTTCGGCGTGTCCGGCTCCGGGAAGAGTACGGTCTTGGCTTGTATCGCCGGCGCTGAAGCGGCTGACGGCGGTCATGTCACCGTCGACGACATTACGGTCTTTCCGCCGCCGCTGCCGCTGCATCGGCGACCGGTGGGCTATCTCACGCAGGACGCGAACCTCTTTCCGCACTTGCGTGTGGCCGACAACGTCCGGTTCGGGTTGACGAACGGCAGTCGCGACGCGAACGAGCCGTGGATCGACGAGTTGCGCGACCGCCTCGAGCTCGGGCCGATTTGGCAAGCGCCGGCGGATGCGATCTCCGGCGGTCAGGCGCGGCGCGTCGCGCTGGCGCGGATGTTGGCGCGCAAGCCGCCCGTCGTGCTGCTCGACGAGCCCTTCAGCGGCCTCGACCGTCACCTCGTGCGCGAGCTCGTTGCGGCCATCGTGCAATGGCAGGCAGCGCTCGGGTTCACGATGCTCGTCGTGGGTCATGAATCCGACGTGCTCGAGCGGCTGTGTCCGCGCGCGATCGCGATTGAGGACGGCCGCGCGGTGCAGGACGCGTCGTGGGACGAGTTGCGCACCAGTCCGGCGACCTCGTTGTTGGCGAAGTTACTGGCGCCGTTGTAAGCGACGCCTAACGCCACGTTTGTGGTCGACTTTGACGGCGTCGGAAGGATATCCGGCTGGAGCAGGGCATGCGTCCCGTTGCCGGCAGGCGGGGTGGTACGACATGCTCTCGATTCGACGAATGCTCGGCTCCACGCTGATCGCGATAGCGGTGCTCTACGCGCCGGCCTTCGCGCATGGGGCGAAGCACCGGACGACCGCGAGCGCGCCCGTCACGACCGGTTCGCTGCAATTGTTCGCATCCGAGAGTGCGGCGCGGGCGCACTGCCCGCGTGACGTCGTCGTGTGGCTGAACACGAACAGCGGGATCTATCACGACAAGGGGATGCGCTGGTACGGCAATACGAAGTCCGGCGCATACGTGTGCCGGCGCGAGGCCGACGCGGCAGGTGACCGCGACACGCGCAACGGCCAGTAGCGCGCCGCGCGAAACGCGAAGCCGGCCGCAAAGGCGAGGTCGACGACGATCACCGCCGAGACGGCCAATTAGCTGCTCGGTTCGGGCGACGGCGGCTTCTCGGGCGGCGGCTGCGGTGCAACGGTCGGCTCGACGCGCAGGCAGCGCAGCATCTCTTCGACGTACGGTGCGACGCCGAAAAGCGCGCTCGCGCCGAGCGCGACGACGGTCGCAAGCGGCAGTGGCGCGCGGTTGGGGCGGAACGCAAAGCGCGGTCGAGCCGGTCCCATGCCGATGAGCGCGCGCGTCTGCTCGGAATGCATGAACGCCGCGAACGCGGTGCCGACGAACGGCAGCACCTCCAAGAAGCTATGGGTGTGCTGCTCCGCCTGCGAAATGGGCCGGCGCGACTTCGTGTAGCCGACGTCCCAGATCACGGTCGCTTCGTGCACGAGCGCGCAGCTGAGCATCGCCGCAATCACGCCCGCGTCGATTTCGAGAAAGAGGCCGGCCGCCATGCCGGCGCCCGCCTCGAGCGCCATGAGGATGTGCGTGAGCGATTCATGCGCGCCCGCGTTGCACTCGATCTTCGTCTTGCGGTGGAACGCCCAGTCGAGCACGCCCGGCACGAGCCAGGCCGGGATCAGGACGTACGTCAGAAACGCACGCGTCATCCGGGCCGCATCGCGGTCGCGCCGTGCCTGGTCGTCCGGGTTATCCATGTGCGAGGGTTACCAAATCTCGCAGCGGTCTTTGCGTACCATTTTGTCGGTCGCGGCGCATTTGAATGCTGCTTGGAATTCCGGCATGTTCGAGAGGGTGCCGAGGACGCGGTATTTGTCCCAAGGGTGTTCGTTCGTTGCGGCGATTTGGCGGATGTAGCCGTCCGTTGCGATCGAGCGCCAGACCTGCGCGTAGGCCAGGAAGAAGCGCTGTTCGGGGGTGTAGCCGTCGATGAGCTTGTGCGCTTTGGCTTGCGGGGTGCGTTCGAAGGCTTTGTACGCGATCGTCAGGCCGCCGAGGTCGGCGACGGCTTCGCCTTGGACGAGGCGTCCGTTTTCGTGCTGGCCTGGCGCCGGTTCGAACGCGTCGTACTCGTCGACGATGCACTGCGCGCGCGTCTTGAACGCGGCGGCGTCGGCGGGCTGCCACCAGTCGCTCAAGTTGCCTTTGGGATCGTACTGGCGGCCCTGGTCGTCGAAGCCATGCGTCATCTCGTGGCCGATCACGGCGCCAATCGCGCCGTAGTTGACCGCGTCGTCGGCCGTCGCGTTGAAGAACGGCGGGCTCAGGATGCCGGCCGGGAACACGATCTCGTTGTTGCTCGGGCTGTAGTATGCGTTCACCGTCGGCGGCGTCATACCCCAGCGGGCGCGGTCGGTCGGCGTGCCGATGCGCGCGATCGTGCGCGTGTTGTTCCAGCGGCGCACCGTGAGGAGGTCGCTCGCGTACGGGGCGTTGGCGACTTGCAGCGTCGAGAAGTCTTCCCACTTGTCGGGATAGCCGATCTTCTTGGTGAATGCGGCGAGCTTTTCGCGCGCGCGTTCCTTCGTCGGGGCGCTCATCCACGGCAGCGTGCCGATGTCGTCGTGCAGCACGCCCTGGAGGTTGTCGACGAGCGCTTGCGCGCGCGCTTTGGCGGCCGGCGGGAACGCCGCGGCGACGTAGGATTTGCCGAGCACGTCGCGCAGCGCCGCGTCGGTCGCCGTGGTGCAGCGCTGCCAGCGCGGGAGCGGTTCTTTCACGCCGAGCAGCACGCCGCTGCGGAACGCGAAGCTCGCGTCCTCGAAGCGCTTCGGGAGCGCCTCCGCGTACCTGTCGGCGACGTGGAAGCGCAAGTACGTTTTCCACGTGTCAACCGGCGTCGTGGTGAGCTGCTCGTCGTATGCCGTCAGGTACGCGGGAACCGCGACGTTGACGGTGCTGAACGCCGGTGCGCCGTAGGCCGCGAAGAACGGTTTCCATGCCACGTGCGGCGCAAGCGACGGCAGCTTGTCGACCGCCGTCGGGTTGTAGATCTTGTACGGATCGCGCAGGTCGGCGCGCTTGGGCGTCGCCTTCGCGAGCGCGGTTTCGAGTGCCATCACCGCGTCGGCTTCGCTCGACGCTTTGGCGGGATCGTCGCCGAGGTTTTGCAGCTGCGTTGCGACGTACGTCTTGTACGCCGTGCGGATCGCCGACGCGCGCTCGCCTTCGTTGAAATAGTAGTCGCGGTCGGGTAAGCCCAGGCCGCCGAACGCCAGAGCGGCGATCTGCTTCGAGGAGTCTTTGGTATCGGGGCGCGCGCCGAACGGCAGGCCGCTGTCGACGCCGTCGCTCTGCAGCGTCGCGATCGTCGTCACCAGCGACGGCACGTCGTGCGCGCCGTTGATCGCGGTGAGCAGCGGCGCTACCGGCGCGGTGTTCGCTTTCTCGATGGCGTCGGTGTCCATGCACGCACGGTAGAACGTGCCCAGCTTTTGCGTGTCGCTGCCCGCGGGCGCGTTGTTGACCTTCGCGGCGTCTTCGAGGATGGTGTGCAGCTCGTCGCGGTTGCGCTGCGCGAGCTCGTCGAAACCGCCCCAGCGCGGGTGGCCCGTCGGCAGCGTCGTGCGCTTCGTCCAGCCGCCCGTGGCGAACTGGTAGAAGTCGTCGCACGCTTTGCACGTCGGGTCGAGGTTGGTCATGTCGATCGCCGGCGCGTTCGCGGCCGGGGCGGCGGCGCGCGCGCCCGTGATTGCGTTCGGCAGCGACGTTGCGATCAGCGCCGTGAAGGCGACTGCGCCCAGTGCGCGGATCGCCAGACGAACCGGATGGATCACCATATCTGGCAGCGGTCCTTGCGCACCATCGGCGCGTTGGCCGCGCATGCGAACGCGGCGCGGAACTCGGGCATGTTGGAGAGCGTCGCGATCACGCGCAGGCGATCGTTGGGATGCGGATCGGTGACGGCGAGCTGGCGCGTGTACGCGTCGTTCTGCAGCGAGCGCCAGACTTGCGCGTACGCGAGGAAGAAGCGCTGTTCGGGCGTGTAGCCGCCGATCTTCTTGTGCGCCTTGAACTCGGGCGTGCGTTCGAACGCCTTGTACGCGATCGTCGTGCCGCCGAGGTCGGCGATGGCTTCGCCTTGCACGAGCTTGCCGTTCTCGTGCACGCCCGGGATGGGCTCGAGCGCGTTGAACTGGTCGACGATGCACTGCGCGCGCTGGCTGAACTTCGCGGCGTCCGCGGGCGTCTGCCAGTCGACCAGATTGCCGTTCTCGTCGAATTGCCGGCCCTCGTCGTCGAAGCCGTGCGTCATCTCGTGGCCGATCACCGCGCCGACCGCCCCGTAGTTCACGGCGTCGTCGGCCGTCGCGTTGAAGAACGGCGGCTGCAGGATTCCCGCCGGAAAGACGATCTCGTTGTTGGTGGGATTGTAGTACGCGTTGACCGTCGGCGGCGTCATGCCCCACAGCGTGCGATCCGTCGGGCTGCCGATGCGCTTCATGTCGCGCGCGAAGTTCCAGGCGCGCACGCGCTCGACGAGCTGTGCGTACGACGTGCCGGCGGGGATCGTCAGCGTGGAGTAGTCGACCCAGGTGTCGGGATAGCCGATCTTCTTGCTGTACGCGAGCAGCTTGGTGACGGCGCGCGCTTTGGTTTGCGGGCCCATCCAGTCCAGCGTGCCGATGTCTTCCTTGAGCACTTCTTGCAGGTTGTCGACGAGCGACTTCGCGCGCGCCTTCGCGCTGGGCGGGAAGTTCGTCGCGACATATGCTTTGCCCAGCGGCGTTTTCAATGCGGCGTCGGTGGCGCTGCTGCAGCGCTGCCAGCGCGGGAGCTGTTCTTTCACGCCGTACAGCACGGTGCCGTGGAAGTTGAAGCTCGCGTCGGCGAAGCGCTTGGGCAGTTGGCTCGCGTACGAGTCGATGACGTGGAAGCGCAGGTACGTCTTCCAGGCGGGCAGCGGCGTCGCGGCGAGCTGCGCGTCGTACGCGGTGACGAACGCCGGCACGCTGATGTCGATCGTGCTGAACGCCGGGGCGTTGAACTGCGCGAAGAACGCGCTCCACGGAATGTGCGCGCCCATCGTGGGCAGTACGGACACGGCGGTGGGGTGATACGTCGCTTTGGGGTCGCGCAGCTCGACGCGCGTCGGCGTCGCTTTCGCGAGCGTCGTCTCCAGCGCGAGGATGCCGTCGGCTTCGGTTTTTGCGGTGGCGGCGTCGTCGCCGAGGTTCTGCAGCTGCGTCGCGACGTAGTCGTGGTACGCGGTGCGGATCTTCGTCGTGCGCTCGTCGTCCTTGAGATAGTAGTCGCGGTCCGGCAGACCGAGGCCGCCCAGGCCGATGGTCGCGATCGTCTTCGAGGAGTCCTTGCTGTCCGGTTCGGACGAGAAGTCCAGGCCGGTGTTCACGCCCGTCGTTTGCAGCTTCGCGATTTCCGTCGCCAGCGCGTTCGCGTTTGCAACCGAGGCGACGTCGTTGAGCAGCGGGTCGATCGGCGTCGTGCCGGCTTGCTCGATCCCGGCTTCATCCATGCATGCGCGGTAGAACGTGCCCAGCTTCTGCGCGTCGCTGCCGGCCGGTGCGTTCATGGATTTCGCGGCGTCGTCGAGGATCGCGTGCAGCGCTTCGCGGTTGTGCTGCGCGAGCTCGTCGAAGCTGCCCCAGCTCGGATGGCCGGCGGGGATCGTCGTCTTCTTGCGCCAGCCGCCGACGGCGAACTGGTAGAAGTCGTCGCACGCTTTGCAGGTGGGATCGATGGCGGTGGGATCGAGCGCGGGTGCGCCGGCGCTCGCGGACCCGCTCGCGGCGCGCGCGCCGGTAGCGAGTGACGGGAGCGACGTCGCGACCAGCGCCGTGAGCGCCGCGACGCCCAAGGCGCGCACGGCTAGGCGGATCGGATGCAAGGAAAGGTCTCCGCAGGAAATAGGAAGTTCGGACCGATGGCGTTTTCACCGAGGCGGGGAGGGGGCCTCCCAGCCTTGGCGTGCGGCAGGCGGGGCGCCGGTCGCGCCGCGCGCCTGCTTGTGCAAAGGCCGGCTCGCTGTTGCGTAGCCGGCCTTCCTGATGTTCAGCGGGAATTCGGGATCAGTACTTGTAGCCCGAGCCCGGCGGGAACATGCCTTTGGACTTCTTCGTGGCGCGGCGGTATGCCGTCGTTTGCGCCGTCGCCGTGCGGGCCGATGCGGTCGTTGCGCGCGGGTTGTGGCCGAGCGGCGTCGCGTAGGCGATGCTCGACGGGTAGCGGCCGAACATTGCCGGGTTCGCGGCAAACTCGCGCTTGAGGTCGTCGATGCGGTGCTGATCCGTCGGATGGTCGGAGAGCATCTCCATGTTGCCGCCCGTGTCAGCTTTTTCGAACTGCTGGAACAGCCACACCATGCCCCACGGGTTCGAGCCGGCTTGGGCGCACGTCTGGGCGCCTTTGTTATCGGCGGCCGATTCGACGTCGCGCGAATACGTCGCCGTCTGGAGCGAGAACCCGACGCCCGCGACGGTGTCGATCGCGCGCGAGGCGCGTCCGCCGGTGAGGATGTTCGCAAGCAGGTCGCCCACGCTGTACGCGGTGTTCGCCTTCTGTGCTTTTTGATAGAGGTGCAGCACGTCGTGATGGATGTCGTGCGACGTCTCGTGGCACAGCACGCCGGCGAGCTCTTCGCGGTTCTGCACGAACTTCATGAGCGAGTCCGTCACGTACACGTTGCCGCCCGGCACGGCGAACGCGTTGGGCGCCGCCTCGTGCACGAGGATGAAATTGAACGGGTGGAAGTACTGCGGATCGGCGACGCGTTTGATTTGCTGCGCGATCGGGTTGAGAACCGAGTAGTACGGCGAGTTGGTGATGATCTCGCCCTTTTGCTGCAGCTGCTGGTACTCTTGCTGGCCGATCTGCGTCTCGATTTGGTCCTCGCTCTGCGCGAGCGCCGGCGACGCGCCGGCTGCGGCGAGGAGTCCGATTCCGAGGAGCGTCGCGACGATACGTCTCATGTCTCAATCAACGTACCCGTCTCGGGGCGTGTTGCGCGCACATCCCAGGCGCATCTCAGGTGCGGTTCTGCACCAGGCCCGGCGTGGTTCGGCTTGGGCCGCGAGGCAGGCGGCTCAGGCGGAGCAAGGGCGCCTTCGCCTGTGCGTGACCGCACGTCGTGGCGCCGAGCAGAAAGGCCCTCGGCGGTGATGTCGTAAGAACCTTCTCACGTGGTTTGCTTCGGTTCTTGCCGTGACCCCGGTCTGTTGCGTCGCGCGCCGTGCAGTAGGATTCTCTCTCGCACACACGAACGCGGGTCCCTCGCCCGGCGCGGGTGTGATGTAATGGCAGCCTGCGACCTTCCCAAGGTTGATGCGCGAGTTCGATTCTCGCCACCCGCTCCAACGACGTCCGGCGACGTAGCCAAGTGGTAAGGCAGAGCTCTGCAAAAGCTCCACCCCCAGTTCGATTCTGGGCGTCGCCTCCAATCGTTCTGCTGGTTGCGGCGTTTCTCGCGACCGCGATCGCCGGTCCGCTCATCGGCGTACGCCAGCTCGACGCCGCGTCCGGCGCGCAAGTCCGGCTCGCCGACGCGCGCTCCGAGCTCGACGCGGTGCTGCGCACCCAGCTCGCCGAAGAGACGTCGCTGCGCGGGTACCTCGCATCGCACGACCCGCTCTTCCTCGACGAGACGGCGCCGCCGAACGCCGCCTTCGACCGCCAAGCCGCCGGGCTCGAGACGCGCCTCCGCACGGCGGAAATCCCCACCGGGATCCGCACCGTGGAAGACATGCGTGACCGCCACCGGCTGTGGGAGCACACCGTCGCGCTGCCGCTGCTGAAGAACCCGAACTCGCGCGACGCCTATACCCAGCAAGCGACCGGAAAGTACCTTACGGACCGCATGAGCAGCGATGCCGCCGACCTGCGCGACGAGCTGGCGGCGGCGAGCGACCGCGTCGAGCGCTCGCTGCGCCGGCGCATCAACGCGACGGTCGCGATCAGCGCTGGGTTCGTCACGCTGTTCGCGATCGTGGCGTTGTGGTACGCCATCGGCCGCGCGACCGCCGTCGCCCGGCTGGCGCAGGAGCAAGTCCTCGTCGACGCGCTCCAGCGCACCCTGCGCGTCGGCGGCCAACGCCTCGCGCGCACGCAGATCGGGTCCGCGTACGCGTCGGCGACGCGCGAAGCGCTCATCGGCGGCGACGTGCTCGACGCCTGGCGCGCCGGCCCGGATTTCGGCTGGTTCCTGATCGCCGACGCCAGCGGCAAGGGCATCGAAGCGGCGCGCCACGCGGCGTTCGCGCAGTACGCGATTCGCGCGCTCGCCGCGGGCGCGCGCGATCCGGCCGACGTCGTCACGCGCTTCAACCGGCTCTTTCTCGAGACGTTCGACGATCCGTCGGTGTTCGTCGTGCTGTTTCTCGGCGCGTTCGACGCGCGCACGCAGACGCTGCATTATGCGAGCGCCGGCCACGGCACCGCGTACGTGCGCCGCGGCACGCTGATCGAACGGCTGCCGCCGACCGGCTCGATCGTCGGGCTCGACCGCGACGAGGCGTACGACACCGAAACCATGGCGCTCGGGCTGGGCGACGTCGTCGTCCTCGCGACCGACGGCTTGAGCGAAGCGCGCAGTGTCGACGGCGAGATGCTCGGCGACGATCGCGTCGAGGCGATCCTGCGCGACGCGCCGGTCGACCCGCAGGCGCTGTGCGATCTGCTCGTCGCGTCCGCGGCTGCCTACAGCGGCGGCGTGCAGGACGATCTGGCGATCATCGCGCTGCGCATCGTCCAGGACGACGCCGGCGCGGTGACCTCGTTCAGCACGATGGGCGGCCGCAGCGCGTCCTAGCGCCCGACGAATTCGAAGAAGAAGCGCCCCGCGCGGCGAAGGACGGCCGGTCGTGCTGGCTCGCCGCATCGTTCCCTGTCTGGACATCAAGGAAGGCCGCGTCGTCAAAGGCGTGCGCTTCGTGGACTTGAGCGACGCCGGCGATCCCGTCGAACTCGCGCGCCGCTACGAATCCGAAGGCGCCGACGAGCTCGTGTTCCTGGACATCACCGCGACCGTCGAAGGCCGCCGGGCGACGCTCGCCGTGGTGCGCGCCGTCGCTGCCGAGCTCACGATTCCGTTCGCGGTGGGCGGCGGCGTCGCGGGCGTCGAGCACATCAACGATCTCTTGCGCGCCGGCTGCGACAAGGTCAGCGTGAACTCCGCCGCCGTGCGCGACCCCGAGCTGATCCGCGCAGCGTCGCGCCGTTTCGGCGCGCAGTGCGTGGTGGTCGCGATCGACGCGCGCCGCAGCGCGAACGTTCCGTCGGGATTCGAGGTGGTCGTCGACGGCGGGCGCACGCCGACGAGCCGCGACGCCGTCGCATGGGCGCACGAATGCGAACGCCTCGGCGCGGGTGAACTGCTGGTCACGTCGATCGACCGCGACGGCACGCGCGAGGGCTTCGACATCCCGCTGCTGCGCGCGATTCGCGACGCGTGCGACCTGCCCGTCATCGCGTCGGGCGGCGCCGGCACGGTGCAGCATTTCATCGACGTGTTCCGCGAAGCGGACGCCGACGCCGCGCTCGCCGCGTCGCTGTTCCACTACGCCGAGCTCGCGATCGAAGATCTCAAAGACGCGCTGGCGCGCGAAGGCATCGTCGTGCGCCGCGACACGGTGGCGGTGTGAGAGCGCCGCTCGACGTTCGCTGGGACGCCGCCGGGCTCGCGCCGGTCGTCATCGCCGACGCGACGACGGGCGCGGTGCTCACGCTCGCGTACGCCAACCGCGACGCGCTCGAACGAACGCTGGCGACCGCTTCGACGTGGCTGTGGAGCCGCTCCCGCAACGCGCTCTGGAACAAAGGCGAGACGTCGGGCAACACGCAGCGCGTCGTGTCGGTCTCCGTCGACTGCGACGGCGACGCACTGCTGTATCGCGTGATCCCGAACGGACCCGCCTGTCATACGGGCGCCGCATCGTGCTTCGCCACGACGATCCCCCTCGACGGCGCGGACGACGCACCCGAAGGCGCCGGCTTTGCGACCGCGGTGTCCGCGCTCGCGCGCACGATTCAATCGCGCAAGGCGCACCCGGTCGAAGGTTCGTACACCGCGAAGCTGTTCGCCGGCGGCGTCGACCGCATCAGCAAGAAGATCGGCGAAGAAGCGACCGAGGTCGTGATCGCCGCGAAGAACGCCGACCGCGGCGAGCTCGTGTGGGAGACCGCCGACCTGCTGTACCACGCGCTCGTGCTGCTCGCGGAGCGCGGCGTGTCGCTCGACGACGTGGGAGCGGAGCTATCCCGCCGCGCCAAACCCACGGACTGAGCGCGCTCGCGGGCGTCGGGCCGGAAACCGCCGCGAAGCTCGCGGAGCTCGGCCTGCGCACGCCGGACGATCTCTTGCGCTATATCCCGCGCGCGTATCGCGACTGGCGCGAGCCGATGCCGATCGCGAGCCTGCGCGAGGGCGAAGCAATCGTCGTCGCGCGCGTCCTGCGCGTGAAGGAACGCAAAGGACGCGGCCGCTTTCAGCTCGTCACCGCGGCGCTGCAAGACGACACCGGGATCATCGAGGCGAAATGGTTCGGGCAGCGCTATTTGTCCGGCAAGCTCGCGGCGGGCGACCGCATCTTCGTCGCCGGCCGCGTCACGCGCGCGGGGCTGCTGCCGGAAATCAACGTCGGCACGCACAAGCTGCTGCGCGACAACGAGCGCTACGAAGGCGAGATCATCCCGGTCTACGGCGCGACCAAGGAGCTTCCGTCCAGGGTGATCCGCACCGTGATCGCGAAGAACCTCGACCGGCTCGTCGCGCAGCACGCCGACGCGCTGCCGCCCTCGCTCGTGCGCCGCTTCGGCTTTCCGCCGCTCGCCAATGCGTGGCACGAAGTGCACGCGCCGCACGATCTCGACGCGGTCAAGCGCGCGCGCGAGCGTATCGTCTTCGACGAGTTCTTCTCGATCGCGCTCGCCGCGGCGGTGAAGCGCGCGCGCCGAGAAGCGGCCGGCGGCGCGCGCGCGCTGACCGTGCCGAACGGCATGTGGGACGCGTTCACCGCCGAACTGCCCTTCGCGCCGACGGCCGCGCAGCACCGCGTGATCCATCGTATCTGGGACGACATGGCGCGCACCGCGCCGATGAACCGCCTGCTGCAAGGCGACGTCGGGAGCGGCAAGACGCTCGTCGCCGCGGCCGCGATCGTGCTCGCCCACAAAGGCGGCGTGCAGTCGGCGCTGATGGCGCCGACGGAAATCCTCGCCGCGCAGCATGCCGCCAAGCTCGCGCCGCTGCTGCTGGCGTTCGGCGTGACGGTGGAAGCGGTGTTCGGCTCGCAGGGCGCACGCGAGCGCCGCCGCGCCGAAGAGCGCATTGCGTCCGGCGAAGCGGCGCTCGCCGTCGGCACGCACGCCCTGCTCACGGAGCGCGTCGAATTCAAAGACCTGGGCCTGATCGTGATCGACGAGCAGCACCGCTTCGGTGTGAACCAGCGCAAGACGCTGCGCGAGAAGACGACCGCCCCGCACGTGCTCGCGATGACGGCGACGCCGATCCCGCGCACGCTCGCGCAGACGCGCTACGCCGACATGGACATCTCGGTCATCGACGAGCTCCCGCCGGGCCGCACGCCGATCCGCACGTTCGTCATCCGCGACAGCCGCAAAGGCGAAGTCTACGACTTCGTGCGCAAGAACGTCGAGCTCGGCCGCCAGGCGTACGTCGTCGCATCCGCGATCGACGTCGCCGAGCCGGACGCCGACGACGGCGAGGGGGAGAGCGCGAAAAAGCGCGCCGCCATGGGACCGCCGCTGATCACGGCGGTCGAAGAGACGCAGCGGCTGAAGGAAAAAGTCTTTCCCGACCTCCGCGTCGACCTCGTGCACGGCCGCATGACGCCCAAGGAAAAGCAGGCGGTGATGGACCGCTTTAAGCGCGGCGAGACCGACGTGCTGGTCGCAACCACGGTCGTAGAGGTCGGCGTCGACGTGGCGAACGCGGCGGTGATGATCGTGCTCGACGCGCAGCGCTACGGGCTCGCGCAGTTACATCAGCTGCGCGGCCGCGTCGGGCGCGGCGCGGCCGAGTCGTTCTGCATCCTGGTGCCGGCCGACGACTTTCTCGAAGTGGAGCGCCTGCACGTGCTCGAAGAGACGACCGACGGCTTCGCGATCGCGGAAGCCGACCTGCGCTTGCGCAAAGCGGGCGAGCTTGCCGGCACCGCGCAAGCCGGCGACGCCGACAGCATCGGGAACATCATCGACGACTTCGCCCTCTACATGAAAGCCAAGGGCGCGGCCGACGAGATCGTCGCGAGCGACCCCGAGCTGCGCGAACCCGAACACCGCCCGCTGCAAGCGCTCCTCGACGAGAACGCATCCGCCCGAGCGATGCTCGTCACCGCGTAGGCTTGCGCGCGTTCACCGTCGCGTACGCGATGCTCTTCGCCTCGGCCGGCGGCACGCCGCGCTGCTCCTCGCTCTGCGCGATGTGCTCGGCTTGACGTTTCTCCTTGGCGCTATACTAGTGCTTCCCGCCGCTGTGCTTCACGACGGTCGCATACCCGACTGCCTCGGCTTCTGCCTGAGATAGCCCGCGCTGCTCTTCGCCGGCCTTGATGTGCTCGACTTGCCGGTGCTCTTTTTCGCTGAAAACATGACCCTTGCGCGGCATCCGTTCGCCCTCCGTCGATACGTCCTGCCCAGTATTCCCCGGACGGCCGCAATCGAAATCGCCGGCAACCGGAACGAAGCATTCCGGCAACAGCCGCGATACACGCCGAACGCCATGCTGGCCGCATGGCCAAGCGGCGCGGGGTCCGGTTCAGCAAGCACGCGATGAACGTGCGCATGCCCAAGCGGAACATCACGGTCGCCGACGTTCTGGCCACGCTGATGAGCCCTGCTTACACGTTCCCGGGAAACGGGCCTGGGACGCTGGAATCCTACGGCATCACGGCGGACGGTCGCGCGTTCTACGTGGTGTCCACCATCAACCGGAAGTTCGTCATCACGGTCGTCGAGCTCGAGGAACTCTGAATGCTGACTCCGATCACGATCCACGCCGACCTCGAAGCCGGCGCATACGAGATCACCTACCGCCGGCTGCCGCGCGGGAAGTTCATCGACCACGACGAGCGGGTCGCTCCGAGCGTCACCGCCGGTATCGGTCCGCGCGGGCAAGTCATCGGCATCGAGCTGCTCGACCTCGAAATGCCGACGCTCGCCGCGGCGCGCGAGTACGCCGCGGCGCACGGCCTCGGCTTCCCGCAAAATCTCGCCGGCGTCCTGGTCGCGTCGTAAGCGCGTTGCCCCTCGGCGCCGATCGGGCCCACCCCGCGATGACGCCGCCCATCGCGATCGGCTTCGACTTCGATCACACGCTCGGCGTGGACAACGGCCTCGAGCGAAAGGCGTTGTACGCGTATGCCGGCGAGCTGGGCCGCCCGCTCGAGCCGCGCGACGACGCTGTACGCAAGCAGCTCGAAGCGATCCTCGCCGATTTCCGCAACGGCATCACCTCGATGGACGCAATGATCGCGCGCTTCGCCGAATTCATCCACGCGGACCGCGCGCGAACCGCCACCGCGCGCTGGCAACAGCATTGCTACGCGCTCGTCGACGAGCTCGTGCGCCCGCTCGACGGCGCGCGCGAGCTTCTCGCGGCGCTGCGCGCGCGCGGCATTCCGACCGCGATCCTCACCAACGGCTGGACGCCGCTGCAGCAGAAGAAGATCGCGCGCGCGCTCGGCGACGCGTCGCTCGGCATGACGATCCTCGTCAGCGACGCCATCCATGCGATCAAACCGGCGCGCGCGGCGTTCGACGCGCTCGTCGCGGCGCTCGCCGTGCCGCGCGAGCGCGTGTGGTACGTCGGCGACAACGCGCGCGGCGACGCCGGCGGCGCGCTCGGCGCGGGCCTGCGCGCGGTCTGGTTCAATTGGGAGCACCAGAGTTATCCACAGGATCTCCCCACGCCCACGCTGACCGTCGCGGCGTTGCGGGAGCTCACCAAGCTGGCGGAGAACACCATCGCCCCATAACTCTATGGGGACGCTGACGATCACCGGGGGCACGCTGCGAAGCCGGCGTGTTCCGACACCGCCCGGACGCGCGGTGCGACCCACCCCGGCTCGCGTGAAAGAAGCCTTGTTCTCCATCCTCGGCGCGCGCGTCGGCGACGCTCGCGTGCTCGACCTCTTCGCCGGCAGCGGCGCGCTCGGCTTCGAGTCGCTCTCGCGCGGTGCGGCGCACGTCACGTTCGTCGAGAAGCACCGCGCGACCGCCGACGCGCTGCGCGCCGCCGCGCGCGAGCTCGGCGTCGCCGAGCAGGTGGACGTGATCGCGGCGCCGGCCGAGCGCGCGGTGCGCGCCGTCGCCGGCCGCTACGATCTCGTGTTCGCCGATCCGCCGTACGCGCAGCCGTATCCGCACGCCGCAATGACCACGCTGCGCGAGCGCCGCGCGATCGACGCGCAGACGACCGTCGTGTTCGAGCACTCCGCGCGCCAAGCGGCGCCGGCCGATCCGCAGATGCACGTCGAGCGCGCGGAGCGCTACGGCGAAGTTGCGCTGGCGTTTCTGCGCCCGCTCCCGGAGGCGGCGTGAACGGCGTCCCCGGCTTGCCGCAGCAGCCCGGCCACGCGGCGATCTATCCCGGCTCGTTCGACCCCATGACGCGCGGCCATCTGGACGTGATCGAGCGCGCCGCGCAGATCTTCGACAAGGTCGTCGTCGCGGTCGTCGTCAACCCGCAAAAGCGCGAGCCGCTCTTCACGCTGCCCGAGCGCGTGCAGATGATCAGCGAATCGGTCGCGCATCTGCCCAACGTCGAGGTCACCCACTTTCGCGGGCTGCTCGCGGACTTCGTGCGCGGCACCGGTGCGACCGTCATCGTCAAAGGCTTGCGCGTCGTGTCGGATTTCGAAAGCGAGATGTCGACGGCGCTGATGAACCGCTCGCTGTCCGCCGTCGACACGGTGTTTTTGCCGAGCGATCCGCGCTGGTCGTTCGTGAGCTCGACGCTCGTCAAAGAAGTGTACAGCCTGGGTGCGGACGTTGCCGAGTACGTCCCGCCCGCCGTCCTGCACGTCATGCAGGCCAAACGCCCCGCACCCCGCCCCGCCGAACGCTAGCGCCAGGAGGTCCCTCGATGTCCGTCTACCGTGTGATCGACAAGCTCGAAGCGACCGTGAAACAGGGCACGGTCCTGTTGTTCGGCTACCGCGTCGTGAGCGAAGAAAAGATTCTCGAGCTGATCGAAAAGCTGCGCAGCTCGCTGCCCGACGAAGTCGGCCGCGCGCGCACGATTGCCAAGAACGGCGATCAGCTCGTGCGCGAGGCGCAGCAGAAGGCGCAGGCGATCGTCACCGAGGCGTCCACGCAGCAGGGCCAGCTCATCGACGACCACGAGATCGTCCGGCGCGCGCGCGCGACCGCCGACATCGTGCTGCGCGAAGCCGAAGACAAAGCCGCGCGCGTCCGCAGCGGCGCCGACGCGTACGCGGCGCAAGTCCTCACCGACCTCGACGCGCGCCTCAGCGGCGCGCTGGGCTCGGTGAAAAAGGGCATCGAAGCGCTGACGGCATCGAAAGTCGGCGCGGCAACGGCGACTGCCACCGCGCCGGCATCTGCGTCGGCGCTGGCCGACGCCGCCGCGAAATCGAAGCGCGCCGCGTTCGACGCGCAGCACGACGTCGACACCGCGGAGCTCGAATCGGTCTAGGCCGCTCCTGGCGGCTCTACCTCGCCGCTTACCTGGCCTTCGATCTCGCCGCGCAAGTGCAGAGCGTCGCGATCGCGTGGCAGGTGTATTCCGTGCGCCACAGCGCGTTCGATCTCGGTTTGGTCGGGCTCGCGCTGTTCACGCCGTCGCTCGTGCTCGCGCCGGTGACCGGGCTGGTCGCAGACCGCGCCGACCGGCGCGCGATCGTCGCGAGCGCGGCGGCCGTGCAGGTCGCCGTGTGCGGCGCGCTGATCGTGCTCTCGGGCAAACACGGCGCCGGCGCGCTGTGGCTCGCGCTCGCTGTGCTCGCCGTAGCTGGGACGGCGCGCGCGTTTCGCTATCCCGCGTCGGCCTCGCTGCTGCCGGCGATCGTCGCACCGCACGACTACATGCGCGCGAGCACCGCGGCGTCGGCGGTGCGCGAGGTGATGAACGTCGGCGGCCCGGCGCTGGGCGGCGTGCTCGTTGCGCTGGGCGCGCGCGCGGCGTACGGCACGGCGATGGCGGCGTTCGCGATGGGCGCGCTCGCCGTGCTCGCGATTCCCACGCTCCGGCGCGCGCCGGCCGACGGCGGCGTCGCGTGGCGCGACGTCTTCGCCGGCTTGCGGTTCCTGCGCGCGAAACCAGTGCTCGCCGGCGCGATCTCGCTCGACCTCTTCGCGGTGCTGTTCGGCGGCGCGACGGCGCTGCTCCCGATCTATGCGGCGCAGATCTTTCACGCCGGCCCGGCGGGATTCGGCGCGCTGCGCGCGTCGGTCGCGCTGGGCGCGGCGCTGTGCGCGCTCGTCCTCGCGCGCCGCCCGATCCATCGCTACGCCGGCCCGCGCCTGCTCGCGGCGGTCGCGTGCTTCGGCGCCGCGACGATCGCATTCGGCCTGTCGACGTCGCTGTGGATCGCGATCCCTGCGCTCGTCGTGGCCGGCGCCGCCGACATGGTGAGCGTCGCGATCCGCGACGCGCTGATCGCGCTCGGCACGCCGGACGCCATGCGCGGCCGCGTCAACGCCGTGGAAGGCGTGTTCATCGTCGCGAGCAACGAACTGGGCGAGTTCGAGTCGGGCACGCTGGCAGCATTCGTCGGTGCGGTTCCCGCAGTCGTCTTCGGCGGCGCGGCGACGCTGGTGGTGGTAGGCGTGTGGGCCTGGCGCAATTCGTCGCTGCGAGAAGCCGACGCGGTCGCTTCATGACCGCGCGTGCTTGGAACACCTTAGAAGAGAAGCGAAGGCCCGGCCCGCGTGATTACGCACCGGAGGCCGAAGGCCCGTGTCGCGCGGGTGCCCAATCGCCGGGACATGCGTCTGCTCGCGATCTCGTGTGCCTTGGCGGTGGTCTCGACGACGGTGCCCGCCTTCGCGCAGGGCGGCGAGGCCGCTCGAGCGACGGCGGCTCCCGCGCCGGTGACGATCTCGGTATGCAGCGGCGGAATCAACAGCGTCGAGTTCGTCGAGATCGCAACGTACGACGTCACGTTTCGCAATACGAGCTCCGTACCGGCCGATGAAATACGGCTCAGCGCGCGGTACGGCCGCCACGAAAAGCGCGCGGAATTCGATCTGAAGGGCCCGTTCGCTCCAGGCGCCGACATCAGCCGCCACCTCCGGCGCACGGTGAGCGGCGGGCTGTTCGCGAACTGGTCCGACCGCAACGATTGCACCGTCGACTACGTGCGGTTCAGCAACGGCACGACATGGAGCCGCCCGACCCGGTAAGGAGCATTCCACACGCCTCGAATCCCCGCATTGCCTCATGCTTTCTTGACGCAGGTTATCACTTGGTGATAACCTGCGTAGGTGGACCGGGTTCCCGACCATGGCCTTGATCAGCTACTCGATCTGGCCGGCGAAGTTCTCGTAATCTCCGAGGACGGACAATACTGGGTGAAGTTTGAGGTGCATCGCATTCCGGTGACGACCGCGAAACCGCACGGGTTGGATATTCGCTAACACTGCACGGGCCGGGGAACGAACGGCTTTTAGGCTTTGATAACGCGCATCGAGTAGCACCGCGCAAACATGGCGAGGCACACGATCATCGGCACGTCAACAAGACGGTGAAACCGTATGAGTACAAAAACGCGGCTGCGTTGCTGGCGGCGTTTTGGACAGAAGTCGATGCATGTTTGGACGGTTTGGGAGTGAAACGATGACGACGCTAAGGATCGGGATCGCCAGCTACGAAGAAATGAAAGCACGCACGATGGCAATCGCACGGGGAGAGCATCGAGCCGTGCCGGGTGAGCCGAAAGTTTGGTTTACGTCCATCGAATCGGTCGCCAAGGTATTGTCGGCGGGAAACCGCGAGTTGCTCAAGGTGATCGCGGAGAAACGACCTAAATCGATAGATCAGCTAGCAAAGCTCACGGGCCGAAAAAAATCCAATCTCTCCCGGACGCTGAGAACCATGGAGGGCTATGGGATCGTGCATTTGGAGCGGGGCGAACACGGCCGCGTCGCAGCGAGCGTGAAGCACGATCGGTTCACCGTCGACTTGTCCTTGAAAAATCCGGCATAGCCGGCGCGGCTCATATTCTGCCGCACGAAGTCGACAATAGTCGTACCGCGCTAGACGGCGTATCTCGACGCATGGGTCGCGCTGGTTAAGTTTCCGCACACTTCGTGGCGGCGGGCAACCGACCGTCCGATGTGACCTGTGAGCGGGAGATCATTCGCGCTCGCCTTCATGGAGGAGCGATTTCTACTATGGTTTCCCGCATTCTGGCCGGCGTTTCGGCCGCCGCTCTCGGGCTCTGCGCGCTGGCCGCGCCGGCCGCCGCGGCCTCGAACACCGCCACGGTCACGGTCGCCGTGACGGCTGCCACGCAAGCCACGATCGGCGTGAGCTACAGCGCCGGGAGCAACGTCTCGTGCGCCGTCGGTGCGGTCGTCTCCGGCTTCGTCGCGTGCACGAACACCGCCACGCTTGCGGGCAGCTTCCGCTCGACCAAGAACGATGTCGGCGGCACCTCCGTCTCGCTCACGGGCGCCGCGATCACGGGCTCGGGCGGCGCGTCCATCCCCGCGGCCGCGCTGCAGATGACCTGCACCGGCGGAACGACCGGCTCGCCGACGTTCGCGGGCACTGCGGGCACGCTGGCCTCGGCGGCCGCGCTCTCCACGTCGGCGGTAAACTGCCAGTCGTGGACGGGCACGATCGTCGCGAACTACAGCCTGGTCGTCGCGCTCTCGATCGACGCCGGTCAGGTGCCGTCCGACACGTACACCAACGGCGCGTTCACGGCGACCGCAACCGCGAACTGACGCGTGCGTTCATCGCTGCGTGCGAGCGTGCTCAACCGCACGCTCGCACTCGTGCTTTTCGGCGCGCTCGCGCTCGCGCTCGTTCCGTCGGCGGGCCGCGCCGACGCGCCGGGCCTGCAAATCTCCGTCGAGCCGCTCGTGGTGCAGTTCTCGCTCGCGCCGGGCGGTCAGATCAGCACGCCGGTGACGATCAAGAACGTCGGCAGCGAAAAAGCCGTCGTGACCGCGAGCCAGATCGACTGGCGCACGACGCTCGACGGTTCCATGAAGAGCGAGCGCCCCGGCACCGAAGGCGCGCTGTCGCTCAACCCGCACCTGCGGCTCTCGGCCTCGGACTTCACGCTCGAGCCGGGCGAATCGCGCCGCATGACGCTGTCGCTGGTGCTGCCGGCCGGCTTCTCCACAACGGCGCAGGATTATCGCGGCGGCTACTTCGTTCGCGCGACCCCTGCGGGCAGCCCGAGCGCGCAGTCGTTCGGCGTCGGGGCGAACATCCTCGCGTACGAGACCGTCGGCGCGCCGAGCCGGCATCTGAAACTCACCAGCCTCAAAGTGGTCGACGCGGGCGATCGCAGCGTGCAGTTCACGGCGCGCCTGATGAACGACGGCCGCAACTACGTCCGCCCGCAGATCCGCATGCTCGTCGGGCAGGCGGGACGCGTCGTGCAGCAGCGCGACGACAGCACGCCGGCGATCTTCGGCGGCGAACCGCGCCTGTACACGCGCACGCTGCGCGACCTGCTGCCCGGCACCTACCGGCTGCAGCTGACGGTGGACTACGGCGGCGACACGCTGATCGAGGGCACGACGGACTTCACGGTGCGCTGATGCGCGCGGGCGTCGCAACCGTCGTCGCGGGGGTGGTCGCGATGGTCGTGTGCGCGGTTCCGGCGCAGGCCGCGTCGGGAAAGATCAACTCGTTCACCACGTCGAGCTCCGGCAACATCGCCTTCACCGTGCCGAGCCTCGCCAACGTGGCGCTACCCGGCAGCCAGTCGTATGCGTACGCGCTGAACATTCGCACGTCACCGCTGCCCGGATCCGTCACGGTCACCGCGCCGCTCATCACCGGGACGGGCGGCAACACCATACCGCAGTCGGCGTTCCAGGCGAAGTGCACGGCGACGTCCGACCCCGGCGGGATCTTCACGTCCAGCGGCATGGTGCGGCTCTCGGCGAGTGCGGTCACGTGCGGTACGGTGGCAGCGAACAGCACGAACACGGTCAGCTTCACCGTCACGCTGTACCTCGACTGCACGCCGGATGCGTCGTCGTTCACCGCGGACACGTACGCGAACGCGAGCATGAGCGTTACGGCGAACGCACCGTGAACGCGATGCGCGCCGGGCGGCGGCTCATCGCGGCCGGCGTCCTCATCGCGTTCGCCGGCAACGCCGCGCTCGCCGGCGACGTCGTCGTCGCGCACGCGGCACGCGTCATGCGCATCGTGCGGAACATGCCGGCGCACCGCCCGGAGGCGCGCTCGCGCGCGCTCGCACTGCTCGCGGTTCGCGTGGACGGCGGTGCGCTGGGCGCGATCGCCGTGCAGCGTTCCGGTGAGACGCCGCTCGTGCCGCTGGACGCCGTCGCGAACGCGCTGGGCTGGCGCGTCGTCGCGCTCGCCGGCGGCGCACAGCTGACCGGCGACGACCGCAGCGTCGTCGTGACGGCGGGCTCGCGCACGATTCGCGAGAACGGCGAGTCGCGGCTGCTCTTCGCCGAAGCGGTCGTGAGCCGCGGCGGGCGCCTGTACTTGGATGCCACCGATGTGACGCGCCTCTTCGGCGTGCGCAGCGAGAGCACGAACGGCACCATCGCGTTCGTCCGGCCGGCGCAGCTCGGCACGCCGGCCCGCATCGTCGAGGTCGCGCGGCCCGCGACGCCGCGCCCGAGCCCGACGCCGCGCAGCGCGGTGCGCCGCAGCGACGAGACCGCGTCGCCGGCGGCGACCGCCGGCCGCATCGTGCTTTCGCTCGATCAGATCGGCGCGATGCGTTTGCTGCAGCTCTCGAGCGAGACGAAGGGCGGCGCGCTGCAGACGTCGCTCACGTCGTCGGGCATCGGCGATTTCGGCACGCCCAACGCGACGGTCGTCGTCGGCTCGCCGGAACGCAACGCCGCCCTCGGGATGCTGAACGATCCGCTCGCCGGCACGATCTTTCGCGGCACCATCTACGAAGGCGTCGCGCTGGGCCGCGGCGACCGCACGCTGTTCGCCGGGCGCCGGCTCGCCGACGGCACCGAGCTCGCGGGCGAGACGTTCGGCGACGCGCTGCACGGCGGTTCGACGACCGTCGCCACGGTGTGGCGCAACGGCGCGTACGATCAGACGGTCGTGCGGCGCCTGCGGCGCGCGCGGCATCCGTGGGGCGACTTCTCGACCGAAGTGGTCGCCGGCGACAAAGGCGCGGGCATCGGATTCGCCGCACGAACGCGCGGGCGCACGTTCTTCGAAGCGGATGCCGCGTACGCCGGGCGCGGTTTGCCGCTGGGACCCAACGATGCGCCCGTGAACGTCGACGTCGGCCGCGAGCTGAGCGTCGCGACGACCGTGGTCGCCGGGCTCGCGACGGGACCGCGCCAGCCGGTCGCGCCGTTCTTCGGCGTCTCGACGCGCGCGCACGGACTGCTCGCGTCGGCGTCGGTCTCCGACCGCACGCTCACCGCGAGCGTGGCCTATCAAACTCCGAACGCGTCGCTGCAAGCGTACTCGGTGCCCGGACCGCAACGGGCCGGCGGCGTCCAAGGAACGCTCGCGTTTCCGGGCGCGGTTCTCGACCTCACCGCAACGGCCTCGGCCGGCACCCGCGACGCCGCGCTCACGCTGCGCACGGTGCGCCGCGGGCTCAACGTCATCGGCGGCGTCGGCCTTCCGAGCGGCGGCCATATCGCGCCGATCGCGGGCTTGTCCGTACCGATCACGCCGCTGCTGATGCTCGAAGGCACCGTACGTCCCGCCGGCGCGAGCGCGCGCGCCGTTCGCCTCGCGCTCGCGATGGGAATTCCCGCCCGGCGCAAGCCGTCGGTCCCGGTGGTCGACGCGCTGATCCGCGTCGACGGCGACGCGCCCGGGCGGCTGCGGCTGTTCGTCGACGGCGTTCCGTCGCCGCTTCTCGCGGGACCGGTCGCGCACGTTGCCGTCACGCGCGGCGCGCACGTCTTCGCCGTGGAGACCGACGACGGAACGCGCGGTTCGCCGAACGTCGGCGCGCGCATCGACGCGCCGGGTGACGGCGCGACGCTGCCGCTGTGGCCGTTGCGCAGCGTGCGCGGCCGCGTGGTCGTGTCCGACCGCGCGATCTGGACGCCGGACGCGAGCCTGGCGGGGATGCTGATCTCGCTCGATCCGGGCGGCGACACCGTGGAAACCGCCGCGGACGGAACGTTCGTCTTCGCGAAGCTGCCGCTCGCGCCGGGCGCGACGATCGGCGTCGATCCGCAGCTCGCTGCCGCGCGCGCTGCACGCACCGGAACGCCGGCCGCTGCCCGACGGCGACGTCACGCTCGTGCTCGGCCCGGGCCTGCGCGTCGAACGCCAAACGTTCCCGCCGTCGCGGTAGCGGAGAGGAACGCGCGGCGAAGCGCGCACGAGTGCGGTCAAATCCGGGGAGAAGACGCGTCCGGAGCGGTCATGATAGCTTTTTGCTCCCGACCTTACCGGAGCATGAATCATGAGCGAGCTAGACCAATTCTGGAACCTCGGACGTAGCCTGCGTGCTTTCGTGGCATGGGTCGCCGGAGCGAGGTATCGGCCGGTGCCGCATCCTCCGCTTCTGTGAGCGCGAGCGCCGCGTCCGGCGCCCAGGCCCCGTTCCCCGACGCCGGGATCGACGGGTTTCTCAGCCACTTCGTTTTCACCATTCAGTTGGAGACGCCCAAGTCCCAGCCGGTTCACATCACGCTGCCGGTGGCGACGCAGACCGTTGCGCGCTCGAGGCCGTTCACGTTCCACGGCCCGAGCGACACGGCCGAGATCCCGCTTCCCGCCGGATCCAGCTTGTCGAGCACGATCACGTACCACGATTTTCTCGCAGCGGCCCACGCCCTTCTTCGAACCCGGAAAAGAAGTCGTCTGGCTGCAATCTTAATCTCGACGCGCGCGGCGACACGCCGCTGGGCCCAATGCGGATCATCCTCGGCGAAACGCTGAAACGGGAGTACCCCGACCTCTTCCAGCCGTCCCTCGGCGTCGCGCAGGCGATCGGCCGCTCGGGCTTCCCGGCCCGGCTCTTCTTCGACCCGTGCGCGATCGTCGAAACCAAGGCCGGCCATGTTTGGGCGGTCGAGACGGGCGCTCGGCAACGGCATCGGCCAGCTCGGCGGTTGGTCGCGGACGGCGACGAGCGATCCCGCTCACCAAGGAGCTGCGCTGGTGGCCAGTCAAAATGTCTGATGCTGGCAGGTCCTGCTGCTCAAAGTCATCGTGCTGATCCTGATCGATGCCTCGATGAACACCGGCGGCGAGACGGGCGTCGCGCTCGTGGAGCAAGCCACGGCGGCGGCGAAGAGCTGCCCAGCCGGGCCGGCGGCGGCCGCGCCCGCCGCCGCGCTCTGCGCGGCCTGGAACGGACGCCATACGAGGCGGTCCGCGCGGCCTCGCCGGACCGCCTGGGAGACAGCCATGGCAAACCCGTTCGTCTACAACCATGAAACGCAGGATCTCGGCAAAGCCAGAGCCTTCTACGAGCAGCTCGATGGAAGTTCGAGGACGCCAGCACCCTGGTCGGCCCGTACGTCGAGGTCGATGCCGGTGACGACGGGCGGGATGGTCGGGCTGCGTGACGCCGCCACGCCTTCGCGCCGGTTCTCGATGAGTCGGCGACCGACATCGACGCCACGACGGAGAAGGCGCGGGCGCTCGGCGCGACCGTGCTCCAGGGCCGCTGGCTGCCCGACGGATCGTCGTCGTTCTGCCTGCTCATCGAGTCGGCGGGGCCGCGTTCGCACTCCACCAACCCCCTGCCGGCTAGCACCCCGCGGCCGGCGCCGCACCCGGAGGTGAGTCCATGCCGCTGACGCGCAACGTGATGGATGCGCCGCGCCGGAGGAACTTGCTGTCTCGCCCTGCTCGAATCGTGGGCCGATGCCGGTACGTCTCGCGGCTTGGAGTGGTTGTTGCCCCGGTGCGGCATGCCTAGAGGTAGGCGGGGAGCGGTTCATCGCGTGCTCGGCCGTGCGAGCGGGTCGGCTCACGGGGAGCGTGCTCGCCACGGACGTCGATTGCAGCGACTGGAGTTCGGTGCGCTCCCCAACCTCGAGGTGCGCCGGCACGACGTCGTCGAGGCCTTGCCGGAGCGGGCTTTCGATCTGATCCACGCGGACGGTGCTCGAGCACCTGCCTGAGCGCGCGCACGGGTCAGCAAGCTCGCTGGCGTCAGCCTGGTGGGTGGCCGGCTGGTGGTAGAGGATCAGGACATCGCATCGGTCGCCTGCTGGCTGGCGCTCCGTTCGTGGTGGTGTGGTCCCTTCACGCCGCGCTCGCTGGGCTTGCCCTGGCCGCTCGCGGCGGCGGGCGCGATCCTCAGTTGCAGACGGCTGTACGGCGCGCTGCGCGCCGAGAGCCTGGACGGCGTCGGGGCCGAGGGACGCGTCTCGGTCGTCGGCGAGGTCGGGCTGCGCAGTTGGCGCTTGACCTGGAGCAGTTGCGGCCCAGCTCGTCGGCTCGCGGCTCTTACGGAATGGGATGTTGACCAGTTCGTGGCGCTGCTCGACGACCCGGAGTTCGTTTGGCTAAGGCCTGGCGTCGGCGGCCCGGGCTGGCCTGCTCCGGCCGCCTAGCCGAGGATGAACGATGACCAGCCGGCGCGCTGGAGCGGTTTGCCCGCGCTCTCGGTGTTCGCCGCGACGCGCCGCGTCGCTTGGTTGCATTCTGGGTGATGTGGATGTGATGGTGAGGTGGCGCTTTCATTTGCAGGGCGGCGCCCTGGTCGAGCAGTTGGGGAGCGCTCGGAAGTCCTGCAGCACCGAGCCGCCGACTACACGAAAGGGATGGGCTTCACGCAGGGTGGAGGCTTTCCGGGAAGCCCTCAGGAGGCGAGGCAGACGGCGAGGAGCAGAGCGGTCGTCTTCGCGAACGCGGCTTGCACGCTTGGAGCGGAGCCGATTCTGGGTGCGATCGCTCGCTGCATCGACCGGATCGGGGCGGCGGGGAGCATCGCCGCCGGGTCTGAACCTCGGCGATTGCAGTCGGCATCTGCCGCGATCTGGAGCTGGACGTCGCACCGGTGGGCCCTTGAGGCGCGCCCGGCCCCAGGCGGGCGCTGATGGCCTGCTCGACGACGACGTCAACAAGAAGAAACACGTCGGCATCCTGCCGAAGCCGCCGATCGCCCATTCGCTAGCAGCGTGTGTTCAGGATATCTCTATGAGGTGACGCACTCGGTCATCGAGTGCGCGCGCACCCGGCTCGGCGTCGTCGTTCGTACATGCTCTCCTCGGTGGCGCGCTGCGGTGACGACGTCCTTCGCTTGCGCGATCAGACTCTGCGGCGTTCTGGCCGGCCAGGACAATACGACCTCGGCGATCTGCTGGCCTTCTGCTGCTCGCTCCAACCCCGAGGTGGAGCGGAGTTCCGCGAGCGCCTAGCCGGGAGCGTGCTCGACGCGGACGCCTCTGGACGTGGTGGAGGACCAGAGATACGCATGCGCCACGATCTTCGCGTGCGCACGGCGCCGATCGAGACCGGCTCGCGCAGCGCGACGGCGGGATAATCCAGAGTTCGGCTGCGGATCTGTTCGGCCGGATCCGACGTCCTGCTGTTTCCGTTCCTCGTGCAGCGCGATGCCCGCGACTGGCCAGCTCAGAGGCCTTCGAGCGGCGGTGTCCTGGGCGACGGCAGCGAGCACGTTGACGCTCTTGTCTCTAACTCAAACGGGACCGGGCCTTCATTCCGTTCGGTCACGGCCAGCGACGCACCGCTTTCAGCAGGCCCTCGTGGTCGGCATAGCCGCCGTCGCCGCACTGATCGAGTCGTTCGAGGTGAGGCGCGGCTGCTTCGGCCTTGGCCGCCCCACGCCCGGGCTTTCCCGCGGCTGAATTGCCGCGCAGGGCCGTTCTGGTTCACCCCGATGCCAGACGCCCGGATATTTTTCGCGGACGGTTTCGCAAAGTCGTCAGCCGGTAGGCACGATGGGCAATTGTGCTCCCAGCCTCGGCGGGGAGTTATAAGTCGAGAACACTGATTGCCGTCGGAGCCGATGCCTCAGCCGATCAAGCACGTAGTCCACTCGGAGTTCTGCCGCGCAGCTCTCGATCTGCGCGAGGCGGAGTTCGAGCGGCGCGGATTCCGCCGCGGCGAGCTGGCTGTTGAGCAGTGGGCGACGCAGGTCGGCTCGGCGTCGATCGCCCGGGCAACGCGGCCTGGCTGCGGTACGACGCGGAGTTCGGGGCGGAATCGAGCGCCTCGACCCGCGCTTGCGCGTTCCGCCTTCGAGGGCGCCGCAATGGCGCTCGCTCGGCGACATGCTGATGCCCGTGGCGCAGCGCGCGCTGGAGCACGCTTCGCGTTCGGCGACGGGCCGCACCGCACGTGTATCTCGCGCTGGTCGGCGCCGGTGGGGCGTACGGTGGACGGCCCGCCGCGGCGAGGTTCAAAGCCTGGAGCCGCCGTTGCGCAGGCTGGTCGACGACGGTCACGGCTTCTACGCGACATAGTGCACTCGTGTGCAGACGGTCCGCGAGGCGCAGCGTTCGCGCCGCGCCCGCGACGCGCTGCGCGGTCTACGACCAAGGAATCGGGCGCGCACTGTGGTTCGTCGAACGCGCCGATCCGAAGGATCGCGGCGACGATCGGGGTTCGCGCCGGAGCAGCGCGCGGATCTTCGGGCCGGCGTGGGCCTGGCCGCGACGGCCGCCGGCGGGAGGCGGGACGCGCGCGTCGGCGTGGAGGCGCAGCGAGCGGCGTCCGAATTCACCTCGCGCAGGGCAGCGCGTACACCGTCGAAAGCGCGCCGGCTGGCGGAGACGCTGACGACGGAGTGCGAGATGGCGGCGCACAGCTGGCCGAGTGCGCGGTGCACCGCGGCGGCGGCGGCAACCGATCTGGCGGCCGCCGCGGTCGGGATGCGACCGAGCACGACGCTGACGCGCGCTGGCGCGCCGCGACGCGCGATATCCTGGGCGACCGGCGGGAAGCGGCATGACGCGCGCGGAAGCGCCGCGCATCGTGCTCGCCGTGGGAGTCATCGCGGCGACGTACGCGGCCGCGCGCGAACCGGCGGCGTCGCCGACGCTCATCGAAGAGATGGTGCTCCAGGTACCGGTTCGAGCGCATCGCGCTGCCCGGCGTTGCGCGTCGGCGCGGACGCATGCGCCGCACACCGTCCGCGCGGTGAACGCCGATCTGTCCGTATTGCCCGTGGATCTCCGCGGTCGGCGCCGCGGTAACGATCGGCGACCTGCGCGACCAAGGCGTCGCGCGCGATCTCTGCTACGTCGATCCGCGCACGGAATCGCTCGTCGTCGCGCCGGTCCCCGGCACGGCCCGGCATATCGCCCGTTCGCCGTGCGGCCACCGGCGCACGCGGCAAGGATCCGTCAACGGTCGCGCCGATGGGCTGCGTGATCGTCGACCTCGACGAGGACGGCGTGCCCGACGTAGCTCGCCGATACTGGGCCGCTCGCCGGTCGTCTTTCACGCGCTGCGCCGCGAGAGCGGCTGGAGGCGGCCTTCGAGCCGCGCGAGCTGGTCGCCGGCGTGCCGCGCTGGTACACGAACGCGGTAGTCGCGACGAACTCCCGGCCGGGCCACGCCGACCTCGTCGTCGGCAACTACTTCCGCGACGGGCGCGCATACTGAACCCGCACGCAAAGGACGTGCGCGATGCAGAGGTCGATGTCACGCGGGCTCAACGGCGGCGGGCTCCAGTGGTCCGCTGGACGACCGCACGGATACCGCGAAGAGCCGGGCGCGTTACGGTCGAGGTCGCGGGAGGCTGGACGCTCGCCATGCGCGCCGCGCCGCTCGCCGCGGATGGGCTGCCCGACGATCTACGTGGCCAACGATTTCGGGCGGACCACCTGCTGCGCAATGCCGGCGCGCACGGACGCGCTTCGCTTGCACCTGCACGCGTGCGACGCATCGAGACGCCGCGCTCCAGCGTGCTCGGCACGGATCGTTCAAAGGCATGGGTGCGGAGTCCGCCGACTGCTGGGCCGGGGACGTTCGACATCTTCGTCAGCAACATCACCGATCTGTAGCGCTCGAGGAGAGCAATTTCGCGTTTCTCAACAACGGCGACGAGAACGCGCCGGAGCGCGGAATCGCGCCGTTCACCAATCGCGCCGAAGCGCTCGGGCTCGCGCGCGGCGGCTGGGCATGGGACGCGAAGGTGGCCGATTCGACAACAGCGGGCGGCCTGCCGTGCTGCAGGCGACGGGTTCGTGCGCGGGAGGTCAATCGCTGGCCCGAGCTGCAAGAGCTCGCCACCGGCAACGACGAGATGCTCTGCGATGCGCGCGACTGGCCGCGCATCGCGCCGGGAGACGACCTCAGCGCGGGCGAATCGCTGCAAGCTTCTTCGTCCGCCGAGCGCGCGGCGAGCGCTACGTCGACATCGCGCCGGCACTCGGGCTGCACCTCCGATGCCGTCGGGCGCGGCATCGCGATCGCCGACACGGCGCGCGCGCGGCCTGCTCGATTTCGCGGTCGCCAACCAGTGGGGGCGTCGGCCTTCTTCCGCAACACGAGCCCGCAACCCGGGCCTCGTCGAGGTGCGCGTGCGCTTCGCGATCGATCCGCTGCGTGAGCCGCTCGTCGATCCGCGCGGTGCGCTGCGCTCGCGCGCCGCGCTCGGCAGCACCGTCCGAACGATTGCTCGGCGGTCGGTACGATGCTCGCCGTCGTCGACGCGAGCAACGGGCATTCGGGCCACCGCGATCCGACCGTGCACGCCGGTCTCGGTAGCACGCCGGCACCGGTCGGCGCGGTGGTGGGCTGGCGTACCGCTCGGGCAGCCACCGGCTCTTTCCGTCACGTTCGCCCGGACGGCACGTCGTCGTGCTCGCCGCGCGATAGTCGAGTGCCGCTCGATGAACGCCACGACACGCTCGGCTCGGCGGCCTGCGCCGCTTCGCGAACGGAATCTCGGCCCTCAACCTTTTCGGGTACATTCTTTCTCGGCTTCGAACAGCCGCTGGCAACAGCCGCTCGTTGCCCTTGCGGTCGCGTACGGATTGAACTCGCGATCGAGACGATCGACGCGCGGTCGCAGCGCCGTCAGCCCCGGTACGTCGGGCGGCGGCCGGGCCTCATCGACTTTCTGCTGCGGCGCACATCACCGCGCTCGCGGTGAGCATGCTGCTGTTCGCGAACGACCGCACCGCGCCGATCGCCTTCGCGACCGTCCTTGCGATCGGGTCGAAGCGGCTGCTGCGGGTAACGGCCAAGCCCGCGGCTCGAAGCACGTGCTCAATCCGTCGAACCTCGGAATCGCCACGACGCTGCTGCTCTTTCCCGAGTGTCGGCATCGCGCCGCCCTACCAGTTCACCGAGAATTTCGCCGGCGCGTGGCACTGGCTCGTGCCGGCGATCATCGTCGTCACCGGGTCGTTCATCAACGCGCGGTTCAGCGGGCGGGTTCCGCTGATCGCCGCGTGGCTGGGCGGATTTTCGGACAAGGCGCCGTGCGCGTCGCCGTCGGCGCTGCGCCGTTCGCAGCCGTCGTACGATGACGGGCGCGGCTTTCGTGCTGTTCACCATGTACATGATCACCGACCCGGCGACGACGCCGTCGAGCGGCGCGCACAGATCGTCTTCGGGCTCGCGACCGCGGCGGTGTACGGGCTGCTCGTGGCCGCGCACGTCGCGTTCGGGCTCTTCTTCGCGCTCATCATGGTGTGCGGCTGCGCGGCGTGTCCTGCTCGCGACGGCGCTCGCGCGCGACGTGCCGCCGGCCGAGCCGCGCTCCCGTCGCGCACCCGTCTCCGCGACGGTGGCCCTCGTGAACGCGTTCGCGCTCGCCGGCGCGGCATGCTCGCTTCCCGGCGCGCATTCGCCGGAGGAGCTGTGGACGAACGTTCTCGCGCAGCGCGCCGCATTTCGCGCGTCCCGCCGCACCGGCTCGACTTGCGCGCGTACGCGGAGGCCGGCGAGCCGGACGGAGTCGATCGCGTGCCGCGTCGCGGCACTGGTAACCGGATATGCCTTCCCGCGCGAGCGGTACCGCATTCCGGCGTCGACGTACCGCCAGGTGGACCTCGTTCACTGGCTCGCGCTCGACGTCGCCGCGCAGGCCGTGCACGACGCCGAGCGGCGCATCGGCGCGCTGCCGCGCGAGCGGACCGCCGTCATCGTCGCGAACACGCTCACGGGCGAGATGTCCCGTGCGAACGCGCTGCGTCACCGCTGGCCGTACGTGCGGCGCGTCGTCGCCGACGTGCTGCGCGCCCGCCCGGATCGGACGATGGACCGGACGTCCTGCTCGCCGCCATCGAAGAGAAGTTCAAAGCGCCGTTCGAACCGGTCGCGGATGAAGGCCTGGCCGGCTGCCTTTCGAACACCATCGCGGGGCGCATCTGCAATTACTTCGACTTCGGCGGGGGCGGCTACGTGGTCGACGGCGCGTGCGCATCGTCCCTTGTCGCCGTTGCGAACGCGTGCGCGGCGCTCGAAGCCGGCGACGTCGACGCGGTCGTTGCCGGCGCCGTCGACGTCAGCCTCGACCCATTCGAGCTGATCGGCTTCAGCCGGCTCGGCGCGCTGGCGACCGATGACGATGTGCGTCTACGGGCGCGGCGCGACGGGTTTCTTCCGGGCGAAGGCGCGGCGTTCGTTATCGTGCTATTGCGGGAGGCGACCGCTCGCGCTCGTTCGCGGCTGCGCGGCTCGCGCTAAGCTCAGACGGCGCCGGCGCAATCACGCGCCCGGAGTTCGACGGTCAACTGCGCGCGTTGCGCCGAGCGTACGAACGCGCCGGCTGCGACCCGCGCGACGTCCCGTATTTCGAAGGACACGGCACCGGGACAGAGGTCGGCGATGACGTGGAGCTGCGCGCGCTGCACGCGGCTGCGCGAGGGCCCGGTTGCGGCGCCGCCCGCGTACGTCGGGTCGGTGAAGACGCTGATCGGGCATACGAAAGCGGCCGCCGGAATGGCGAGCTTCTTGAAGGCCGCTGCTGGCGGTGCGCCGCGGGAATCATTCCGCCGCATCATCTCCCGGGCGCGCCGCATCCGGCGCTCGGCGAGAGGCTGCGGGCGACACCCCGTGGGCTCCCGTGGCCGGCGGACCGCCCGCGGTTCGCGGGCGTGAGCTCGTTCGGTTTCGGCGGAATCAACGCGCACGCGGTGCTGGAAGGCGTACCGGCGCCGCGCCGCGCCGCGTTCGCACGCCGTGAGTACCGCCAGGCTCATACGGCGCAGGACTGCGAGCTCGTCCTCGTCGGCGCCGCCGACGCGCGCGCGCTCGCGGCGAAGGTGGAGACGCTCGCCGCACACATTGCCGGCATGAGCGCTGCCGAGCTGACGGATTTCGCGATCGCGTCGGCGGCGGAAGCTCGCGACGACGAGCATCGGGCCGCGATCTGGTCGAGCGCCCGTGGGCATGCGCCGCCGCGTTCGCGCAGCTAGCGCGCGGCGCCGGGCACGGGGCGCTCGCCGATCACCGCCTCGGCATCTACTGCGGCAGCGCGCGCGGCGCGCCGCGGATCGCGTTCCTGTTCCCGGGCCAAGCGGCGCCGGTGCGCGCCGGCGCCGGCGCGTACGCGCGGCGCTTCCCGAGCTGGACGAGCCGTTCGCGGCGTGCCCCGGCGGCGACGGAGCGTCGACGGTGGTCGCGCAACCGGCGCTCGTCGCGGCATCGCTGGCGGGGCTCGATCTGCTGCGGCGCATGGACGTCGAGGCGGACGTTGCGATCGGCCACAGCCTCGGCGAGCTGGTCGCGTTGCACTGGGCCGGCGCATACGATCGTGACATGCTCGTCGGGCTCGCGCACGAACGCGGCGCGATCCTGGAGCGCAGTGCGCGCGCGGCGGGATGGCCGCGCTCAGCGCCGGCATCGACGCGGTCCGCGGCGTGCTGTGCGGCGGTGCCGTCGTCGCATGCGAGAACGCCGCCGACCGCTGCGTCGTCGCGGGCGCCGCGAACGACGTCGAGGCGACGGTCGCGCGCGCGCGGGCCGCGGGAATCGGTGCGGTTGCGCTGGGGGTCACGACGCCGTTTCACTCGCCGGCGATCGAGCCCGCACGCGAGCCATTTCGCAGCGTGCTCGCGGCGCGGCGGCTCGCCGCGCCGGTGCGGCCGGTGATCTCCACGGTGCACGGCCGCCGCTGGAGCGAGCACGACGACCTCGCGGAGACGCTCGAGCGCCAGCTCATCGCGCCGGTGCTGTTCCGCGGCGCGCTCGTGCACGCGGGCGACGTGGACCTCGCGATCGAGGTCGGCGCCGGCGAGACGCTGCACGCGCTCGCCGAGCGCGCGTTCGCCGGACGCGTGGTCGCGCTGGACGTCGGCGGCGAGTCGCTGCGCGGCGCCCTCGCGGTCGCGGGTTTCCTGTACGCGCGCTGCGGCGACGCGCGGGCGGCGCGCGCGCTCGCCGCAAACCGCTTCGCGCGCGCGCCCGTCCTCGGTGCGGCGGCGTCGGTGTTCGCAAACCCGTGCGGTTCCGACGGGGCGGAAGATCTTCCGCTGCGCGCGCATTGTGCAGCGCCGGCGCCGGTCGCCGTCGTGTCCGCGCCCGCCGCCGGAACGCCGGTGTTCGAGATCGCTCGCGCGCTCGTCGCGCGGCGCGTCGAGCTTTCGCCGGACACGATCGCGCCGCGGACGCGGCTGCTCGAGGACTTGCACCTCTCGTCGCTCGCCGTTGGCCAGCTGGTGGCGGAGATCGCCGCGGCGAGCGGCGCGAATGCGCCCGCCGACCTGCTGCGTTTCGCCGGCGCGAGCCTCGGCGAGATCGCCGCGGCGATCGAGACCGCGCGCGCTGCCGGCCCGGTGGAGCAGCCGGTCGAAGCGCCCGGCGTCGCGCCGTGGGTGCGGCGGTTCTTCGTCGCGGAAGTTCCGGCGGGTGAGCCGCGCATTGCCGTGCGGCACGATTGGACGTATTGGACGGCCGCCACCGGCGCGCTCGACGACATGCTGCGGCGCCGGCTGCATCCTGCGAGCGATGCACCGCGCGCGCACGCACTGCTGCTCGGCGGAGCTGCGCCGGCCGAGCTCGCGCGGCAGCTGCTCGGTTTTGCGCGCGCCGTTGCGGCGGATCCTACGGCGTCACGCGTGCTGTTCATTCTGCACGACTGCGCGGGCGCATCGTTCGCGCGTTCCTTCGCGCTCGAACATCCGCAGCTCACCGTCGCCGTGGCGGCGATCGCGGGCAGCCCGCCGTCCGATGCGGTCCTCGATGCGGTCTTGGCGGACGCGACGGCCTGCGCCTCGTACTGCGAGACGGTGGTGCGCGGCGGCAGTCGGCTGCGCCGCGTGCTGCGGCACGACGAGGCCAAGATCCTCGGCGCGGATCCGCTCGGGCCGCACGACGTCCTGCTGGTGAGCGGCGGCGGCAAAGGGATCGCGGCCGAATGCGCGTTCCGGCGCGCGCTCGCGACCGGCGCCGCGCTGATCGTCGTCGGGCGCAGCGCACGAGGCGCCGGCGGCGAGCTCGACGCGAACCTGGCCCGCTGCGAGCGCGCCGGCATCCGCGTGCGATACGTGCGCGCGGACGTGCGCGACGCGCAGGCCGTGCGCCGCGGCGTCGCAGAGGCCGCCGCGGCGCTCGGCCCGGTCACCGCCGTGCTGCACGGCGCCGCCGTGAACGAACCGTGCGCGATCGCGCAGCTCGACGTCGCGGAGATCGAGGCGACGATCGCGACGAAAGCCGGCGGTGCGCGCAACGTAATCGCGGCGTGCGATGCCGCGCGGCTACGCGAGGTCGTCGCGTTCGGCTCGGTGATCGCGGAGTCGGGCATGCACGGCGAGGCGCACTACGCGCTCGCCAACGAGTTGCTCGCCCGGGACACGGAGGCGTTCGCGCGCGCGCATCCCGGCTGCCGCGCGGTCGTTGCGGAATGGTCCGTGTGGTCGGGCGTGGGGATGGGCGACCGTCTGGGCAGCGTCGACGCCCTGGCGCGGCTCGGCATCGCGGCAATCCCGCCCGATCGCGGTGTCGCCGCATATCTCGATCTCGTCCGCGATGCCGGCGCGCGCGGCCCGGTGATCGTGAGCGGGCGTTTGGGCGAACTGCCCACGCTGGCGCTTGCGGCCGCTCCGCTTCCGCTCGGGCGCTTCTTGGAGCGCACGATCGTCCACTACCCCGGTATCGAACTCATCGCCGAAGCGACGCTCGCGCACGGCACCGATCCCTATCTCGACGACCATCGCATCGACGGCCTCGCTGTGGTCCCGGGCGTCATGCTGATCGAGGCGCTGGTGCAGAGCGCGAGCGCGCTGCTCGGCGCGCCGGTCGCGGAGCTGCGCGACGTCGTCTTCGCGAACCCGGTGATCGTGCCGGATGCAGCGTCGCGCACGATTCGCGTCGCCGCACTGCATGAAGACGGCACGGTGCGGCTCGAGCTGTGCAGCGACGAAACGGGCTTTCGCTTCGCGCACGTCACCGCGACCGCGAGCGCCGGCGCAGCACCCGCGCGCGCACCGCAGGCCGTGTCTGCGCCGGCCGCGGTCGTCGGACCGTCCGCGCAGGAAGTCTACACGAGCATCCTATTCCACCGCGGCCGGTTCGCCGCGCTGCGCGCCTATCACGCGCTGGCCGCGCGCCGGTGCGTCGCGACGGCCGGCACGCGTAGCGCGCCGTGGTTCTCGCCTCTGCTTCCGCAGCAGATGCAGTGGGGCGACGCCGCGGTTCGCGACGCGGCGATCCACGCGCTCCAAGCGTGCGTCCCCGAAGCGCGCGTTCTGCCTGCGGCGATCGGCCGCATCACGCGCCACGCCGGCGCGGCGTTTCCCGCCGAGACGACGATCGTCGCGCACGAGATCGCGCGCAGCGACGGCGAGTACGTCTTCGACGTGACGGTCGCGGACCCGGGCGGCGTACCGCTCGAAACGATCGCGGGGCTCGTTCTGCGCCGCTCGGCCGCGACGGTCGCCCGCCCGATCCCGCCGTCGCTCGTCGCGGTCGCGATCGAACGGCGCTTGCTGGACGCCGGTCTGGGTCAGGTTGCCGTTGAGGTGTTCGCGCCGCGCTCGGGCGAGCGCTGGGACGCGCGCCCGGACGGACGCCCCGTCAACGGCGCGTCACGCTGCTACGCGCGCAATCTCGAGCTTCGCTGCAGCGCGGGCGCCGGCGGCATCGATGCGGAGTTCGCGGGCGAGGTGACCGCCCAGGAGTGGGCGCTCGTCACCGGGCGCCACGACGCCGCCGTACGCTGCGCGGCCGAGTTGGCGGGCGAACCCGAAGAGCGCGTTCGCGCCCGCCTGTGGTGCGCGCTCGAAGCGGCCAAGAAGGCCGACTCCGTGACGCCGACCGGCCTCTGGGTGCGCGCGGCGCGCCCGGACGGCATGACCGTGTTCGCGACCGGCGGCAGCGACGTCGCGACGTTTTGCATCCACACGACCGAGGCGCCCGAGCCGCTCGTCGTCGCCGTCGCGCTGCGCGCGCAGCTCTCGCGGCCCGAGGTGGTCGCGTCGTGACGAGCGGTCGCGCCTACACCATCCGGCACACGGTGACATTCGAGGAGACGAACGTCGTGGGCAACGTCTATTTCGTCAACTACCTGCGCTGGCAAGGTCACGCGCGCGAGACGTTCCTGCACGAGCAGGTGTCCGGAATGGCGGACGCGATGGCGCACGGTCTGCGGCTGGTCACGGCGCGCTGCGCCTGCGAGTTCTACCTGGAGCTGGCCGTGTTCGACGAGCTCGAGATCCGTATGACGCTCGAGCGCCAGGAGCAGAACCGCCTCGCGCTCGCGTTCCACTACGTGCGCACGTCGTCCGGTTACGACGAGCTGGTCGCGCGCGGTTCGCAGGAGATCGCGTTCTTGCGAGCGGGAGCCGGTGGCGGTATGGAGGCCACGCGCCCGCCGGACGCGCTGCTCGCCGCCCTCACGCCGTACGCGGCCGCATGAGCGCGCGGCTCCGCGGGATCGCGTTCTGGGCCGGCACGGTAGCGGTCGCGTACGGTGTCGCCGTGCACCTCGCGATGTTTGCGAGCATGGGCGAGATGGGCTACCGGATGGCGGACATGCCGATGGACCGCGCGATGGTGTTCGCGATGATCGCAATCGTCGGAGGTCTCGCCGCCGCGGCCTTCGGCCTCACGGGACGCGTGCTGCATCCGCGCGGCACGATGCAAGGCGGTTCCACCGTCTCGCGCGCGATGATGCTCGTTGCGATCACGTGCGCGCTCGTCATCGACGTCATGAAGCCTGCGACGCTGGCGTTCGTCGCGCCCGGCATGATGCACGAATACAACGTCACCAAACAGACGATCGCGCTGCTCCCGCTCGTCGCACTCACCGGAACGGTGATCGGTTCCGTGCTGTGGGGAATGCTCGGTGACCGGATCGGCCGGCGCGGCGCGATCCTCTTCGCCGCGCTGATGTTCATGGGCACGTCGATCTGCGGTACGATGCCGTCGTTCGGCTGGAACCTGGTCATGTGCTTCATCATGGGAACCTCGGCGGGCGGCATGCTGCCCGTGGCGTTTGCGATCCTCGCCGAATGGCTCCCCGACCGGCGGCGGCGCTTCTTTCTCGTGCTCGTGGGCGGTTTCGGTTCCGTCGGCGGCTACGTCGCCGCGGCCGAGCTCGCGTACCTGCTCGAGCCCGGTTTCGGCTGGCGCGTGCTGTGGCTCGCGGGGCTTCCTACGGGGCTGCTGCTCATCGCGCTCAGCCGCTTCATCCCCGAATCGCCGGACTTCGGCCGCAGCGCGCAGGTCCCGAACACGGCGGCTCAGGCTCGGGCGTTATCTCGCCCGTCGCCATGTGGCTCAACGTCTGCGCGCTCGCGTGGAGCACGATCAATTTCGGTTTCATCTTCTGGCTGCCGGTGAACTTCCGCGAGCTGGGCCTGGGCGTCGCACTAACCGACGGTTTGCTGGTGAAATCGGCGTTGCTCTCCTTCGTGACGACGCCGCTCGTCGCGTGGGTCCATTACCGGCTCGAACCACGGCTGACGCTGTGCGGCCTCGCGGTCCTGCAGAGCGCGCTGCTGCTCGCCTTCGCTGCGTTCGGCAGCCATCCGCACGCATTCAACCGGGCAGCGCTGACCGCGATGATCGCGGGACTGCTGATCGCGACGAACGCGTTCATCTGCGTGCTGCTTCCCTTCGCGACGGAGATGTTTCCGACGCGATCTCGCGCGAGCGGCACCGGCCTGGTGGCGGGAAGCTCGAAGATAGGCGGCCTGGTCCCGCTGCTCGTCGCAAAGCTCGGCTTCGTCCCGCCGCTGGCGATGAGCGCCGTATTCTTCGGCGTGCTCGTGCTGTTGTCGACCGCTGGGTTAGCGGCCGCGCTGCTGCGCCCGCGCCGGATCGCCATTCTTCTTAGAAGTTCTGCTAACGCGGCTGGTCCGCCGTAGACACAGCGACACAAGTTTGATATGGTCGAAAACCCCATCGGGGATGGGAAGGAAGTCGTCTTGCTGAGCCGGGATAACGAGATGCAGGCCCTGTTCGGTGACGGCCGCGAGGCGGAACACCGCGCGTGTGTGGAGCGCGTCATCCTGCGCGTGCGCGAGCACGCATCCCGGTCGTTTTCACTGAGCGAGATGGCAGACATCGCGTTCATGAGCCCGTACCACTTCAACCGCGTCTTCCGCCGGGTGACGGGGCTTCCGCCGCGCGTGTTCCAAATGCTGCTGCGGCTCGAGGCCGCAAAACGTTTGCTGGCGAGCAGCGAGATGAGCATCGTCGAGGTGTGTTTCGAAACGGGCTACACCAGCGTTGGCACGTTCACGCGGCGATTTACCGAGATGGTGGGCCTGCCGCCGAACCGCTTTCGCCGTCTCGCGGGCGAATCGCCGATGGGCCGAGGTGAACCGGCCCGTCCCACTGGACCATCGGGATGCGCGGTTCACGGCGGATCGCTCACCGGCGCGATCGAGCTGCCCGCGCACTTTGCCGGGCACGTTTTCGTCGGCGCGTTTCCCAGCCCGATCCCGCGCGGGCGCCCGGCCGGGTGCGCGATCATGGATGCGTCGGCGGGCCGCTTTCGCATCGACGGGCTCCCGGCCGCCAACTATTACGTGTCGGCCGTCGCGGTCGCGCACGGCGCGCACGGCGCGGACGCCGTGCTGCACGACGCCGCGCTACGCGGGCGGTACGGCCCGATCGGCGTGCGCAGCGACGTCGTTGCGCTGCGGTCGCCGCTGCTCGTGCGCCCGGCGCAGGTCACCGACACGCCGATCCTCTTACCGCTCGGAATTTTCGAAGCCGGCGCGGTGATCGCGCCGCAAGCGGTGCCGTTCGAATCGCGCGCGGCGGAATCCGGCGCCCGTTTCGCTCGAACCGCGTAGCCGAAAAGCCTATCGATGAGAAGGTGAGCAACACGACGTTGCTGCAAAAGGTGGCCGCAAAAGAGGCGGCCGATCGCTTCACGTATAATTCATGATTTCGAAGTATTAGAGAATTCGGTGGCTCGAAAGTGGGGTATTTGATGCAACCGAATCACGAACGTCACATCGTCGAGAACGACGGCGGCATGCGCAGCGTCCATTTCTTCGAGATGCACGCCGATCATGCGTCGATCCGGCGCGAACCGTTGGGCGTACACGAGCAGGCGATTCTGGAGGCGCTTGCAAACGGCGCGCAGAGCAAGGAGATGGCCGCGATCATCAACCGCAGCCGGGGCACGGTCGAGTTCTATATTCGTATGCTCTTCGTGAAGCTCGAAGCACGCTCGCGCCCGCACCTCGTCGCGCAGGCGTTCCGCAAGGGCTTGCTGTCCGTACACGGCTCGGCCCACAGCAACCGGCACCCGTAAGGTCGTCGCGCGCCGGAGATCCGACGCTTGTCGGTCCCGTGCAGCGCCCGCCCGCGGCCATCCCGTCCCGCGCGGCGACGTCCTACGCCGTTAGGGGCTGAGCTCCGCGACCAAGTGCATCGTGACGTCGAAGTCCGGATAGATCTGGATCGTCAGGATGCGCGGCGGCTGGATGCCGAACTTGCGGATGTCCATCTTCTGCGCGCCGTCGAAACAGATGCGCCTTCCGCTCACGCTGATGTTGACTTCCGCTTCGTATTCCTGGCGCGAGCCCTTCATCGTGATCGCGCCCTGCATGACGTACATGTCGGGGCGGTTGCCGGGCTTCGCGTGGCGCAGCTCCGCGACGATGTTCGGCGCCTGCGGGCTGCTGATGAGCTTGCGCACCTCGCGGTCCTGGAACTCGTTGCCGGACGCGAGCTTGGCGATCGGGATCGTCACGCGCATCGACGGCATCGGGTCGAGCATCAGCCGCCCGTTCTCGACGTTGGCGACGATGGTCCCGGTGACGCCCGTCGCGCGGCCGCGGATCGGATTGGGCAGCGTGCTGTGCGCACGAATGTCCAGATACGACTCGGCCGCGACGACGTAGGTGTTACATTGAATCGAGCTTTGCATACCGCGCGACGTCCTCTCGAAGGCTCTGTGCGAGTCCGCGCGTTACTCCCGCTACCGCCGGCGACTGGGCGTTGAGCAGCCAGCCGGCCAGCCCAACGATACGCGACCACTGTTCGCGCACGAGCGGAATCTCGTCCGACATCGCGCGCATCCCGTCGACGTGCCCGATATCGCGCTGCAGCTTCGACCACTCTTCCTCGAGCGTGTAGACCAGCGCGAACGCGGCGGCGCCGAAGACGAACCCTCGATTCATCGAATATCTCCCATCTGGCGGACTATCGGACGGGTCGCGCCGCGTCATTAGCGTCCGGACGGGTGAAAACGAAGATTTATTGCGGTGAATGTTAACTTCTCGCGGGCCACTTGCGCCACAGGTTGGTCGTGCATACACTGAGCGCGACGGTGGGGAGACTGGTGAGGGTATTTCGTGCGTCCTGAATCTGTCGTGCTCATCGGCGTTGCGATCGTTGCCGCTACTCGCGGTCGCCGCCGTCATGGTGCGAAGCCGCGATCGTCCGCACCGGGCGCTCTCGGACGTTTCGTCGTCGCTGCGTACGCTCGCCGGGGCCGATCTCGCCGCGCTTTCGGACGCGCTCGACGCACTGGCGACGGGCAACCTCGAAACGGCGCTGGCGCTTCGCACCGGCCACCTCTGCGGTGCTCCCGCCCTCGGCGAGGTCGCGGCGGCCCACGACGCGCTCGTCGACCAGCTCGGGTCCGTGCTGGCGCGCTTCAACGCGGTGGGCAGCAAGCTGAACAGTCTCGTCACCGACATGGCGTCCACGTCGATGCTGCTTTCCAACGTCGGCGCTGAAGCGTCGCTGTCACCCACCCAGGCCGCGCACGAAGCCGCCCGCATCAAAGGCGCCATCAAGGACGTCGCCGGCTCGGCCATCGATCAGGCGATCCGCCTGCGCGAAGCCGACATCGCGATCGGGCACCTCTCGGAGACCGCCGCCTTCATCGCCAAGGGCGCCGTCGACCAGGCCAACGCCGTGCAGGCGTCGGCCGGCGAAGTGCGCGCGCTCAGCGCGGGCATCGCGGCCCTTTCGCAGCTCGGCGCCGGGCTGATCGACGCCGTCGCCCAAACCAACGACGAGTCGCGGCGCAGCAGCGAATCGGTCGAACAGACCGCAGCCGCGATGACGCGCCTGCGCGACGAGGCCGCGCGCACGGCGAGCGCGATGATCTCGCTCGAAGAGCGGTCGACCGCCGTCGAAGAGATCGTCTCGGTGATCGGGGACATCGCCGAGCAGACGAACCTGCTTGCGCTCAACGCCGCGATCGAAGCGGCGCGCGCGGGCGAGCAAGGTCGCGGCTTCGCGGTGGTCGCGGACGAAGTGCGCAAGCTGGCGGAACGGTCCGCGAACTCGACGCGCGAAATCGGCCAGATCCTCGCGGCGATCCGCAACGAGACCGTCCGCGCCGCCGACGCGATGAAGCGCTCGAGCGCGGCGATGGACGGCGGGCTCGTGCTCGCGAACCAAGCCGCCGCGGGACTCCAGTCCGCCGGCGTGTCGCTCGAATCGACGAAGCAGCTCGTGCACGACGTCGCGGACAAAGCGAACGTGATGCGCGAAGCCGGCGAGCGGCTCACCGGCAACATGGGCAGCGTAGCGGCGATCGTCGAGCAGAACGCCGCGGCGTCCGAAGAGATGCGCGCCGCCGCGGAGTCGATTCGCGAAACGATCAAGCCGGTCGCGTCCGCCGCGCAAGCGCAATCGGAGGCCGCCGCCGAGGTCGCCGAAGCGGCCGCGCAGATGTCGGACCAGCTCGCCGCGCTGGAGAAGAACGTCAACGACCTGCGCAGCCATTCCGAGACGCTCTCCAACCACGTCGTCGCATTCTTCACGGGCGACGAGATCGCACCGGACCAGCACTCCGCGTACACTCCGATCTAGGCACCCTCCGCGGTTCGAGCCCAAATCCGCCGCCGAGGTCGCGAAACCAACCCTTCGCCGCGGACGTCGAAGCCTACGATGACGTCTGCACTGCTCGAAGCCATTCCGTTTCCCGCTTGGGAGCCGACCAAGACGACGCTGCATCTGTGGTCGCAAATCGTCGGGAAGATCGCGCTGCGGTCGAGCGCGTTGCGCAACCACTGGTGGAACTGCACGCTGCGGCCGACGGCGCAGGGCTTCAAGACGCAGCTCTTGCGCGCGGGCGACACGTTCTTCGACATCGAGCTCGACGTGCTCGAGCATCGCGCGATCGTCCGTGCGAGCACGGCGCAGGAGCCGGAAACGTTCGAGCTCTACGACGGATTGTCAGTCGCGGCGTTTTACGCTGCCGTGCAAACGTCGCTCGCGCGCTTCGCGATCGACGTCCCGATCCTCGCGAAGCCGTACGGCTTTCCCGGTCAGTCGACGCCGTTCGCCGACGACCACGAGCACCATGCCTACGACGCCGCGGCGGTGCGGCGGTACTGGAACGCGATCGCGTGGACGGCCGCCGTGTTCGAACGCTTCGCGACGGAGTTCGCCGGCAAGCAAGGCCCCGTGCAGCTGTTCTGGCACGGCTTCGATCTCGCGCTCGGGCGCTATTCCGGACGGCGCGCCGGCGGGCCGCCGAAAACCGATCCCGTGCAACGCGAAGCGTACTCGCACGAAACCATCGCGTTCGGTTTCTGGCCGGGCGATGCGAACGTTCCGGCCGCGACGTATTACACGTACACGGCGCCCGAGCCGCCGGACCTCACCACCATGACGCTCGCGCCCGCCGGCGCGGCGTGGGTGCCGTCGGGCAGCGGTCACATGGGCGCGCTGCCGTACGACGTCGTGCGAACCGCGAACGACCCCGAAGCGGCGCTGCTGTCGTTTCTGCGCAGCGGCTACGAGGCGGGAACGCGCACGGCGCATTGGGACGCTGCCGAACTGGCGCACGCGCCATAGGGTATCAGATCCGGTGGTGGTCGGCGATTGACTTCCCGTGCGCCGCGCACTACTATATGCCAAATGACAGCTCGTAAGGTGCCAAATAAGCGTCGATCGACGGCGGACAAAGCTTCTGCGCAGACAGTTTCTTTTCTGCGTGCGCCCGACTCGCTTCGCGTGCAGCTTACGGGGACGACCGAAACCGTCGAGGTGCGTGACGCGATCACACGAAGTCGCGTGACCGGCGGCGTCTTGCGCGCGGTGCGCGAACGGCTCGGTCTCACGATCGTCGACATTGCTCGCGTGCTCGGTGCCGGTGAGCGCACGGTGATCCGCAAGGAGCAGCAGCAGGCGCCGCTTTCCGTAACGGAGTCCGATCGCGCGTACCGTCTCGCACGTATCGCCGACCTCGCGATCGAGCTGATCGGCGATGAAGCGAAGGCCACGGCCTGGTTGCGCACGCCGAGCACGTACCTGGGCGGGGAAACCCCGGTGGCAATGCTCGATACGGAAGTAGGAAGCGATCTGGTCGTGGAGTCACTGTACGCGATTGCATACGGCGGTGTCGCGTAATTGCGCATCTGGCGCCTGGCTCGCGCACGGTTCGCGCGTACGCCGTTCGACGGCGTCGGCCCCGCGCGCGGCGGCGGGCGGTGGAACAGCCGCGGCACCTATGTCGCGTACGCGGCCTCGTCGCGAGCGCTCGCGATTCTCGAGATACTCGTCCACATCGATCGGAACCAGGCGCCGAGCGACTACGTGTTCGTCGAGGCTGAAATTCCGGAGGAGGCAATCGAGGCGCTCGACATCATAACATTGCCGCCGGACTGGAAAGTCGAGCCGCCACCGGCGGCGCTGCGTGCGATCGGTGACTCGTGGGTGCGCTCGAACCGCACGCTCGCTCTGCGCGTGCCGTCAGCCGTCGTACCCGATGAAGCGAACGTTCTCGTGAATGCACGACATCCGTCCATTGCGCAGTTGCGGATCATCGGCGAGCCACGGCGTGCCGTACTCGATCCGCGGCTGCTGCGCGAATAGACGCCTCGAACACACCTCATACGCAGCGCGAACCGCCGCACCGCATCCTCGTTCCAGCGCAGTCCTGCGCCGGGCCGGTCCGCGGGCGCGAGCATCCCGCCCGACGGCGTCTCGGAATCTTCGAGCACCGGCGACGCGAGATCCAGCCATTCGAGATACCGCGCGCCCGGCGTCGCCGCGAGCAGGTGCGCGCTGAACTCCGGGAACAGGTGGCTCGACACGCGCCGCCCGGTCGGCGCGGCGAGCGCGGCGGCGTCGAGCCAGCCGGTCACGCCGCCGATCTTCATGACGTCGAGCATCACCTCGTCGCACGCGTCGGCCGCGAGCGAGCGCGCCGCGTCGTTGGGCCCCCACCAGTTCTCGCCGATCTGCACCGGCGTGTCGAGCGCGCGCGCAACCATGGCATGCGATGCGTCGTCGTCCGCGCGGCACGGCTCTTCGATCCATCGCAGCCCGAAGCGCTCGAGCAGCTTGCCGCGCCGGATCGCTTCGCCGCGATCCAACGACTGGTTGTAGTCCATCATGAGCTCGCAGGCCGGCCCAAGCGCCGTGCGCACCGCATCGACGAAGTCCACGTCCGTCTGCGCGTCGGGCCAGCCGAGCTTGTACTTCACCGCCGTGAAGCCCGCTGCGGCGCTGCGCCCGGCTTCGGCGACGCCGTCGGCCGCGCTCATCATGCCGAGGCTGTCGTACGCCGCGATCGGCCGGCGCTCCGCGCCCAGCAGCACGCACAGCGGAACGTCGTGCGCGACCGCGAGCGCGTCCCAGGCGGCCATGTCGATGCCGGCCAGCGCCATGCCGGTGAGGCCTTGCGGGCCGAGCAGACGAAAGCGCGCGTGCAGCTGCGCCGCGATCGCGCGCGGCGCGAGCGGCATGCCGGTGACCAGCGGCGCGAGGTCCTCGAGCAGCGCGTGCGTCGCGCGCAGCGCAAGGGCCGTGTAGCAGAAGAGGTACGCGCGGCCCGTCACGCCCGCGCTCGTCTCGAGATCGATCAGCACGAGCGGCGCGCTGGTGACCGCCCCGCCGGCGGTCAGGAGAGGTTTGGGCAGCGGCACGTTGACCGCGCGAGCGCGGAGCGCGCGCACGGTGTCGTTCGCGGCGGCGAGAGCGGTCGTCATCGGGAGGTACCGGCGTGAGGGCTGCGCATGATGCGTAGCATACCAGATACAGGGAAAGGGTTCGGCATGAACGACGATACCAAGCGGTGCGACAACCTCGCTTGTCTCTGCAAGGTCGCCCTGGCGGACGCCGTGTGCAGCCCGTACTGCGACTCGCCCGACGCACGCGATCCCGCGATCATCACATGCGGCTGCGGACACGCCGGCTGCACGGCCGAGATCGACGACCAGCTGCACGGCGGCATCGGCAAGGAAACGCTCTGAGGCGCATTCGATGGCACGCCGGGCCGGTCTGAGCGTCACGGAGCTGCAGGAACAGATCTTCCAGCGCGAAGGTTTTCGCGTCTCGTTCGAACGGCTCGGCGCGGCGAAGGACGAGCTGCCGCCGTACGACTTTCCCGTGATGGCGCCCAACGGCTGGACCGTCTCGGACTGGAAGCGCCTGCGGCTGTCCGCGTACGTGCTGCTGTTCCGCGGCGTTACGGTGTACCGCGGCGACGACGAGCCGATCGCGCGCGACATGAAGCTCGCGCACCTGCGCGATTCGTACTACAAGGCGCGCTACGGCACGCTGTCGCCCGACGACGCGCCGCCGGACAACGTCGTCGAGATCGAGTCCGCACCGTCGAAACGGCGCGCGCGCAAGTCCTGAGCGCACGGCGCCGCAGCATCAGGGCGAGACGAGCGCGCTCCAGGATGTTGCCGTGTTGCGGTGCGCGCGCAGCGCTTCGGCCGTGATGCGCGCGACGGCGCATTCGCTGACCGCGCCCGCGCGGCCGTGCACGAATGCGGTCGCGCGCAGCACGACCGGCACCGGGCCCACGGGAAGCGTGAACGGGCGCTGATACGCCCGTGACGACGCGGTGGGCGCCGAACCGTCCGTCGTATACCGGATGACGGCGTCGCGCACCGGCACGCTCAAACCAACCGTCGCGGTGCTCGCGGGTGCGACGATCCACGCGCGCACCGCCTGCACGTGGCCTGGAACGGCTTCGTAGACGGTCTTGGGCCCCGCCGCCAGCGCGAACGACACGTTGGGAATGCGAAAGTTGTAACCGTGCGATTCCAGCCACGCGAACTGCGCGGGCAGCCGCGCGAGGAACGAGGCCCAGTTCTTGCGCGTGCGCGGCGTCCAGGCGTTCTCCGCGAGCGCCAGCTCGCGCGGCAGCGTCATGGAGAAGAGGCGGTCCGCCGTTGCAATGCGTTCGGTCCACACGTTCGCCTGCACCCCGATCACGTGCCCGGCCGCAGCCGCTGAAAGACCGCGCGGCATGACCGAATAGTCGTAGACCTGTTCGAGCGTTGCCATGTGCGGGGCGCCGCGCGGCTCTTGCGCGGCGTCGCCTTGCACGCTGTCGAAATGCAGCGGGCCCGTGGCGAGCACGACGTCGTTTCCGTGCGCCGCGGCCGCTGCCGCGCGCCGCTGCGACGTCCACACGGTGAGAACCGCGCGCGGCGAGAGCTGCGGCGTGAGAACGTCGTCCCAGCCGGCGAACCGCCGGCCGTGCGCTTCGATATCGTATTCCACGTCGCGCGTGAACTGCGGCTGCGTCGCGAGCACCGGCTGCGGAACCTCGTCGCCGCCGGCGTGCACGTACAGGGACGGAAGGTCCGCCATCGCCTCGTTGAGCACGTTCCGCGCGAACGCACGGCCGGCCGCGTTCGTGCACAGCGTCTCCCGCGCGCATGCGAGTTGCGGGTACGCGCGCAGCGCCGCGCCGGCGTGTCCGGGCAAATCGATCTCCGGCACCACGGTGACGTACCGGCGCGCCGCGTACGCGACGATCTCGCGCACGTCTGCGCGCGTGTAGTGCTCGCGGCCGGCCGTGAGCGCGGGGTAGCGCGTGCTCTCCAAGCGCCACGCCTGGTCGTCGGTGAGGTGCCAGTGCAGCACGTTGAGCTTGTAGTGCGCGGCGACGTCGACGTATCGCTCGACCACGCTCACCGCAAAGAAATGCCGTGCGACGTCGAGGTGAATCCCGCGCCAGGGGTACGCCGGCTGATCGGCGATCGTAACCGCCCGCGAGCGCAGGCGCCCGCCGGAGCGCGCGGAGATCTGTTCGAGCGTCTGCAGCGCGTAGAACAGCCCGCGCGGCGTCCGCGCGCCGAGCTCGACGGCGTAGCGGTCGACGCGCAGCGCATAGGCGTCGCCGCGTACGCCCGCAGCAGAACGAGTCCCCGCCCGCAGCACGACCTCGGCCGTCTGCCGTGAATCGACCACGCGTGCCGCGATCGCGTGTTCGGCTAAATACGCGCGCAGCAGTTCCGCGACGGCGCGTTCGCCCGGATTGGACGCGCCGATTCGCACGTGCGCCGGCCATTCGTATGCACCGTCCTCGACGCGCACCTCAAAGGGCTGCGGCACGACCGCAACCGCCGGCAGCACGCCGCCGCGGCTTGCCGCATGCGTGCCTGCGCGCGCGCCTCCCGACGCTGTCAGCAGCAGCACCAAGCCGCAGCCGACGATCGTTCGCACGCGCCTCCCCATCGAGCGCGTCTTACCCGAAAGCCGCCGGAACCTTCGCAAAGCCGCTCGGGCCGCCGGAGAAGGTCTTTCCCGCCGCGAAGTCGTCCGGATGACGGCGATTCGGGACGGCAAGCACTTCCGCGCGTGCAACCTCTGCGAGGCGATCTGCGGGTTGGAGATCACCGTCGCGAACGGCGCGATCACCGACCTGCGCGGCGATGCGCTCGATCCGTTGTCCCACGGCCACATCTGCCCCAAGGGCAACGCGCTGATCGACCTCTACGCCGATCGCGATCGCCTCAAGACGCCGGTCCGCCGCGTCGGCGACCGCTGGGAGCCCATCGGCTGGGACGACGCCTTTGACCTCGTCGCAGAGCGCCTCAAAGCGGTGATCGCGGCGCACGGCGACGACGCCGTCGCCATCTACCTCGGCAATCCCGGCGTGCACAACAGCGGCACGACGCTGAGCGTCGGCGGTTTCGTGAAATCGTTCAAGACGCGCAACCGCTTCAGCGCGACCAGCGTCGACCAGCTGCCGCACCACCGCGCGGCCGCCGAGATGTTCGGCCATCCGATGCTGATCCCGATCCCCGACGTCGACCGCACTGGCTACTTTCTCATCATGGGTGCGAACCCGCTCGCGTCCAACGGCAGCATCATGACGGCGCCCGGCATGCGCGCGCGCATCAAGGCCGTGCAAGCGCGCGGCGGCCGCGTGATCGTGCTCGACCCGCGCCGCACGGAAACCGCCGACGTCGCGGACGAGCACCATTTCGTTCGCCCCGGCGCCGACGCTCTGTTCCTGCTCGCGGTCATCGAAGCGATCTTCGCGTCGGGCAGCGCCGACCTCGGCCGGCTCGCCGCGTTCACCGACGGCATCGAGGATCTCCGCGCCGCGGCGCGCGCGTTTCCGGCGGAGCGCGTCGCGCAGCGCACCGGCATGTCGGCCGAGACGATTCGCCGCATCGCGCGCGAGTTCGCCGCGGCCGAACACGCGGTCGCGTACGGCCGCATCGGCTTGTCGACGCAATCGTTCGGCGGTCTCTGCCAGTGGCTGATCAACGCGCTCAACGCGATCACCGGCAACCTCGACGAACCGGGCGGCATGATGTGGCCGCGTCCGGCGTTCGATCTGCTGCAGCAAACCGAAGCCGGCGGTACGTACGCGGGCCGCTGGCGCTCGCGCGTGCGCGGTTTGGCGGAGTTCGACGGCGAGCTCCCCGTCGCGACGATGGCGGACGAGATGCTCACCCCGGGACCGGGCCAGGTGCGCGCGCTCGTCACGGTCGCGGGCAACCCCGTGCTGTCGACACCGAACGGCACGAAGCTCGACGCGGCGCTGAGCGCGCTGGACTTCATCGTGTGCGTCGATCCGTACGTGAACGAGACGACCCGCCACGCCGACGTCATCCTGCCGCCGGCGACCGGGCTGGAGACCGAGCACTACGACGTGATCTTCCATCATTTCGCCGTGCGCAACACCGCGCGCTACAGCGAGCCGCTGTTCGACATCACGCCCGAGCAGCGCTTCGACTGGCAGATCTTCGAAGCGCTGCGCGTGCGCCTGACCGGCAAGTCCGGCAAGAGCCCCCGCGAACGGCTCGACTCGGGCTTGCGCGCGGGCGCATACGGCACCAGCCTCGACGAGCTGCGCGCACACCCGCACGGCGTCGACTACGGCCCGCTGCAGCCGTGCTTGCCGGACCGGCTGCTCACCGCGAACAAGCGCCTGAACCTCGCCCCGCCCGCGTTCGTCGCCGACCTCGCACGGCTCGAAACCGACGTGGCGGCACCGGTCGCCGAGCTCGTGCTGATCGGCCGGCGGCAACTGCGCAGCAACAACTCCTGGATGCACAACGCGCCGCGGCTGATGCGCGGCCCCGACCGCTGCACGCTGATGATCAACCCGCGCGACGCGCAGTCGCGCGGCATCGCAGCCGGCGACCGGGTCGAGATCCGCTCCGCCGTCGGCGCCGTGACGGTCCCCGCGGAAATCACCGACGCGCTGATGCCCGGCGTCGTGAGCCTGCCGCACGGCTTCGGCCACGCGCGCGCAGGCGTCGGTCAAACGCTCGCCGCGCAAAACCCGGGCGCGAGCCTCAACGACCTCACCGACCCTGACCGCCTCGACGACCTCACCGGGAATGCTGCGCTCAGCGGAGTTCCGGTCGAAGTACGCCACGCCGCGCCCGAATCGCTCGCGCCGGAACCGCTCGGAGCCGCCCTCACCCCCGCGGCCGTCAGCATGTCATCCTGAGCCTGTCGAACATGACGCAAAGCCAAAGCAGCGGCGGGTTCCAAACGGCCGCAGCGCGCCGCCGCTTCTATCTCGACGTAGGTCTGCGAAAGCGCCCGCTCGGATCCGGCAGCAACATGGAAACACTCATGCAATCCGAGCGCGAGAAGCTCTTCATCGTCATGGAGAACTTGTTCGGCGATATCCCGGCTGCCGTCGTCGGCGGCATAGCCACCCGCGCCTACTCGCCGGAGCGCAAAACGAAAGACATCGACGTGCTCGTCGACCACGCGCGCTACGAGGAGGCGGTCGCCGGGCTGCGGCAGCTCGGCTGGCGGCACGATGGTGAGCTGTACTTCCCGAACAGCCTCCTGCGCCTTTACGGCAGCGCGTGGCTCAAGGACGGTCAGAAGCTCGACGTGCTTGCAACGGACCAGCCGTGGGCGGACGAAGCGCTTTCGCAGCGTGCGTACGACCAAACGGGGTTACGCGTCATCTCGCTGCCGTATCTCGTCATGATGAAGATCGACTCCGCGCGCGGGATCGATCAGGGCGATCTCACCCGCATGCTGGGCCTGCTCGACGATACCGCGCTGGAGCGCGTCGTCGAGGTCGTCGCGCGACACTACGGTGACCCGCACGGCGCCGAAGACGTGCGGCAATACGCGATGCTCGGCCGGCTGGAGTACTGGACCCCCGAGAACGACCGCTAGATCGTCGGCGTGAACTTCAAATTCTCGATGAGGAACGCATACCGGTCCGCGACCTCGTCGATGATCTTTTCGGTGGGGCGCCCCGCGCCGTGGCCCGCCTTAGACTCGACGCGCAAGAGCACCGGCGCGTCGCCGGCTTGCGCGTGCTGGAGCGCCGCCGCGAACTTGAACGAGTGCGCCGGAAACACGCGGTCGTCGTGGTCCGAGGTCATCACCATCGTCGGCGGGTAGTGTGTGCCGTCCTTGACGTTGTGATACGGCGAGTACGCGTAGAGATATTTGAACTGATCCGCGGAGGCGTCCGCGGAGCCGTAGTCGGTCACCCACGCCTTGCCCACGGTGAACTTCTGAAACCGCAGCATGTCGAGCACGCCGACCTCCGGGATCGCCGCACCGAACAGGTCGGGCCGTTCGGTGATCGCCGCGCCGACCAAGAGGCCGCCGTTGGAACCGCCGTTCGCCGCCAGCTTCGGCGTCGAGGTGATCTTCTTGTCGATCAGCATCTGCGCCGCCGCGATGAAGTCGTCGAACACGTGCTGCTTGTTCGCGAGCCGGCCCGCATCGTGCCACGCGTCGCCATATTCGGCGCCGCCGCGCAGCGTCGCGACCGCATACGCGCCGCCCATCTGCAGCCAGAGCGCGATCGAGGACGAGAAGCCCGGCGTGATCGAGATGTTGAACCCACCGTAGCCGTAGAGAATGGTCGGCGTTGAGCCGTCGAGCGGTATGTCCTTGCGATGCGTCACGAACACCGGGATGCGCGTGCCGTCCTTGGACGTCGTGAAGATCTGCTCCGTCACGAAGGGCGTCGAGTCGAACGCGATCTTCGGGCGGATCGCGACGGTGCTCTTGCCGGTCTGCGTGTCGTAGCGGTAGATCGTCGTCGGATACGTGTACGACGTGAAGCCGTAGTACACGATGCGATCGGCGCGGTGCCCGCCGGGCTGCCCGCCGCTGCCGATTCCCGGCAGGTCGATCGCGCCGGCCGGCTTGCCGTCGAGCGCGAAGATCTTCACCACCGAGTGCGCGTCGTGGAGGTACGACACGTAGAAGCGGTTGCCCAGCAGCGACACGCCTTCCATCGCGTCACCGGACTGCGGCACGATGTCGTGCAGCGCGTGCGACGGGTCCTTCAGGTCGAGCCACGTGAGGCGGCCGCGCGGCGCGTCGCGGTTCGTCTGCACATACACGCGCGTGCCGTCGTCGCCGACCGGGCCGTACGACACGTTCGGATCGAGCGCGAAGATCTGCTTGAACGCTGATTCCGGCTCGCCGGCGCGCTTCCACGAAAAGCTGTTGCCGTCGCCCTTGCTGACGAACATGTAGTCGTAGCGCTGGTCTTCGGTGCGCCCGATGCTCAGGAACTGGTCGGGCTGCGCGGTGTACACGAGCCGGTCGGCGGTCTGAGGCGTGCGAAGCTTGTGGAAGTACATCTTCTGCGTGCCCAGCGCACTGAGCGTCGCGTTGCCCGCGCCCGGCTTCGGCGGGTCGTACGCTTCGTAGTAGAAGCCGGCGTCGCCGGTCCACGCCGCGCCAGAGAACTTGCTCCACTGGATCGTGTCCGGCAGGTCACGGCCCGTCGCAATGTCCTTGACGTGCCACGTCTCCCAGTCGGCGCCCGACGACTGCGTCGCGTACGCCATCAAGCTGCCGTCATGCGTGAGCGCCGACCCCGCCAGCGCGACGGTGCCGTCGGCGGCGAGCTTATTCGGATCGAGCAGCACGCGCGGCGCGCCGCGCTCGCCGCGGCGCACGTACACCACGCTTTGATTTTGCAAGCCCGTGTTGCGCGAGAAGAACCACCACGGGCCCTGATGCGACGGGGCGCTGACCTTCTCGTAGTCGATCAGCTTGCGGTACGCGTCGCGGATCGCGTTGCGCTGGGGCACCGCGTCGAGATACGAGCGCGTCAAATCGCCTTCGGCTTTGACCCATGCGGTCGTTTGCGGTGCGTCGACGTCTTCCATCCAGCGGTACGGATCGGCGACCGTCGTCCCAAAGTACGTGTCAGAGACGGCGCCGCGCGGCGCGTCGGGATACGCGAGCTTGGCGCCGGCGGCGAGAACGGGAGCCGCGGCCAGCAGCATCGCGGCCAAGGTGAAGAAGAGACGTCGCATCGCGAGCCTCTTCTCCGTATTAAACCGGAGGCGCCTGCACCCCGTGCGCAAAGGCTTCCAAACGCATCCGGTCGATCGACCGCACGCGGCCGCGGTCGAGCTGCACGGCCGCCGCGTTCTTCAGGCGGATCAGGGCCCGTGCCGCCATGTCGCGCACCGTGCCGGCTGCCGCGGCGATCTGCGCCTGCGACAGGTTCTCAACACCGGGCAAGCCGGGCGCCATCCCCGTCGTCGCGGGCGCATACGACATCAGGAACTTCGCGACGCGCTGCAAGACGTGCGCGAACGCCAGGTCGGCGATGGTGTCGATCGAGCGGCGGCGCGCTTGCGACGAGGCGGCGAGAAATCCCAGCGCGAGCTCGCTGTCGTTGCGCACGGCGTGCAAGACCGCTTCCGACGGGACCAGCACGATCGTGCAATCGGTCAGCGCTTCCGCGCGCGTGGTCGCGCCGCCGCCGTCGAACGTCCCCGACTCGTTGAGCGGGTCGTGCGTGAGGCGCTCGCCCAGCGCGTGCGTCTTGCCGTCGGGCGACAGCAGCGTGTACACCACTTTGCCGCCGCGCACGAACCCGAGGTACGGCCACATCTCGCCTTCGTCGAAGATCGTGTCGCCGGTGCGGTAGGAGCGTTCCGTCGCGACGGTCGCGAGCTCGTTGATCGTCGACTGCTTGGCGTTGGCGAACGGCGCGGTGTGGGACAGAAACGTCGCGGTATCCGCGCGCTCGTCGATGCGCTCGAGGCGAATCGTCCAGCGCCCGCTGCCGAGATTGCGCGCGTCCCAGGAGAAGCGGCCGGGCCGGTACTGCTGGAACTCGTTGCGCAGCGAGCGCGGATCGCTCTCCTCCGTGAGCTCGAGGATGCCGCCGACCGGCAGCTTATCGAAGGTTTCGAAGATACGCGTGCTGCGGTTGGTCGCGGGAAGAGTGCGCGCGTCGATGGAGGCGGACGGCGCACGGGTCGTTGGCATCGTCGGTTGGGATGCGTCGCAGGGGGCGCTTTCCCTGCGACGGAACCGGCGGAGCGATGCACCCCTTGCGTGCGGTGCACGGTGCACCGCACTCCTTGCGCCGCCGGCTCGCGCGCGCGCTCGACGTCCTCGCCGTCATCGTCGTCCTCGCCGCGGTCGCCCGATTCTTCGTCCTGCCGCGCCTGCACCGCGACGTCGTCCAGGCCCCGCCGGTCTCGCTGGCCACCCTCGACGGCGGCCGGTTCGACCTGGTCGGCCGCCGCGGCCGCCTGGTGTTCCTCGACTTTTGGGCGACCTGGTGCGGCCCGTGCAAGGACTCGATCCCGCTGGTTCAGCGCTTCCGGAGGGCCCACCCGAACGTCGACGTGGTCTCGGTGGACGTCGGCGAGCCGGCCGCGCTCGTCCGGCCGTACGCCGCCCAGTTCAAGATGAGCGGCGTGGTGCTCGACCCCGACATGACCGTCGCGCACGCGTTCGGCGTCAGCGGCTACCCCACGATGGTGGCCGTCGACGGAACCGGCCGCATACGCGCGAGCTGGGTGGGTTTCGACCCGGACATCGAACGCGAGATGGCTGATGCCATGACCAAGTACGGCGCTCCGCGCCGGACCGCCAACCTCTAAGTCCGCCGCTGCTAGCGGCCGGTGAACGCGGCCTTGCGCTTGTCGAGAAACGCGCGCGTGCCTTCTTTGAAATCCGCCGTCGTGACGCACTGACCGAACAGCAGCGCTTCGAGCGCGAGCGCATCGTCGAGCGGAAGGGACGCGCCCTCGCTCACCGCGCGCTTGGTAGCCGCGACCGCGAGAGGCGCTTTGCTCGCGATGAGCCCGGCGATGCGCTGCGCTTCGGCGAGCAGACCGTCGAGCGGCACGACCTTCTGCACGAGGCCGATGCGCAGCGCCTCCTGCGCGTCGACCGTCTCGCCCGTCAGACACATGTACATTGCAGCGCCTTCGCCGAGCAGCCGCGTCGTGCGCTGCGTGCCACCGTAGCCGGGCAGGATGCCGAGGTTCACTTCGGGCTGACCGAACTTCGCGTTCTCGCTCGCGATGCGAATGTCGCACGCCAGCGCGAGCTCGCAGCCGCCGCCCAGCGCGAAGCCGTTGACCGCCGCGATCACCGGGACGCGCAGCCGTTCGAGCGCGCGCGTCAGCATTTGGCCTTTGCGCGCCTGCGCCTCGCCGGCGCGCGCGTCGGGCAGCGCGTTCAGCTCGCCGATGTCCGCGCCCGCCGCGAACGCCTTCGCGCCGGCGCCGGTGAGGATGACCGCACGCAGGTCGTCATCCGCGCCCAGCTGCGCGAACGCCGCGCTGAGCTCGTCGAGCATCGCGAGGTTAAGAGCATTTAATACGGCGGGACGGTTGAGCGTCACCGTGGCGACGGCGCCGTTGCGTTCGAGCAGGATCGTGTCCATCGCCGCCCGCCGTACCACGGGCTTTGAGGTTCGCCCTCCCTCTGCTATGGTGAGGATGCCATGCGAACCGCCTACCACCAGGCGCTGGAGAACACGCGCCTCGACGTCGTCCGGTTGGGCGCGCTCGTCTCCGATGCCATCCGCTCCGCGATGCAGGCGCTCGAGCGGCGCGACGTCGTTCTCGCCGGCCACGTCGTCGCGGGCGACGACGAGATCGACGACACGCGCCGCCGCGTCGAGACGGCGTGCATCGAGCTGATCTGGAAGCAGCAGCCGGTCGCGGGCGAGCTGCGCCACATCGCAGGGATGCTCCAGATCGTCACCGACCTCGAGCGCATCGGCGACTATGCCGTCGACATCGCGAAGAACGCGATCAAGCTGTCCGACGTGGCCGTGCGGCCGGCGAGCGTGGAGGTGGGACGCATCGCTAACCTGGCCTACGAGATGCTGCAGGACGTCATGCGCGCCTACCGCGAGGGAGACGCGGCGCTCGCCGACGACGTTATCGAGCGGGACGACGAAGTCGACACCCTCTACCGCAGCGGCCTGGAGGCTCTCCAGGCTGAGATGCAGCGCGATCCGGGTACGGTACCGGCGGGCACCCTCTTGCTCTTCGTGGTCTCGATCGTCGAGCGCGTCGGCGACCGGGCCCAGAACATCGCCTGGCACACGAAAGACGTCTACTCGTGAAAACATCGCTGACCGCCCTCGCCCTCGGGATCGCGCTCCTCGCGCCGGCCGCGCCCGCCGCCGCCGCCGACCGTACGGTCGCGCTGACGCTCGACGGCCGGCCCGTCGCCCGCGCCGGCGTGATCGCGATCTCGCACAACGGCGTCGTCTATGCGAACGTGATTCCGCTGGTGAAGTCGTTCGACGGATTGCTGACGTTCCAGGGCGACGCGGTCGTGGTCACGATCCACGACGTCACCGGCACCTTCACCGCCGGCAGCCGCACCGCCGTGGTCAACGGCGCCGCGGTCACCATGCGCGGCCAGACGTTCAAGCGCAACGGCGACTGGTACGTCCCGCTCGACACGTTCATCACGCAGGTCGCCAAAGCGAAAGTGCGCATCAACGCAGCGCAGACGCAAGCCGACATCTCCGTCAACGCCAGCCCGAGTTGATCGCGTCCTCGGCGCCGCTGGCGCGCGACGCGTTCGCGCTCGCGCCGGGACTCGTCTACGTCAACCACGCGGCGGTCGGTATCTTGCCGGTCGCGACGCGCGACGCGCTGCACGCGATGATCGACGACCACGCGGAGCGCGGCGTGCTGGGCACCTGGTCGCGCGAGGCTGCAGTGCCCGACTACCGGCGGCGCATTGCCGCGCTGATCGGCGGCCGCGGCGAGGAGATCGCGCTGCTGCGCAACACCGGCGACGGCGCGACCGTCATCGCGCAAGGGCTCGACTTGCGCGCGGGCGACGAGGTCATCACGGGCGCGAACGAGTTCGGCGCGAACGCCTATCCGTGGCTGGCGCTGCGCGAGCGCGGCGTGACGGTGACGCTGATCGCCGCGCCGCGCGAGCGCATGACGCCCGACGTGCTGCGCCGGTACGTCTCGCCGCGCACGAAGGTCGTCGCGGTCTCGTGGGTGACGTTCGACGACGGTTACCGCCACGATCTCGCCGCGCTCGCGGAGATCGCGCACGCGCACGGCGCGCTGTTCGTCGTCGACGCGATCCAAGGGCTGGGCGCATTCCCGCTCGACGTGCACGCCACGAACGTCGATGCGGTGTACGCGGGCGGTGCGAAGTGGCTCATGGCGCTGCAGGGCGTCAGCTTTCTGTGGTTGCGCGCGAGCCTGCTCGACCGCATCGCGCTGCGCATGCCCGGCTGGCGCTCCGTCGCCGACATGTGGGATTTTCTGGACTACACGCAAGACCCGGCACCGGATGCGTCGCGCTACGAAGGCGGCACGCCGAACTTCTTGGGCGCGCTGTCCATGGCGACGTCCATCGGCGTGCTGACGAATGCGGGCATCGACCGCATCGCATCGCACGTGCTCGCGCTGACCGACCGTCTCTGCGACGGCCTGCGCTCGCGCGGCTACACCGTCGAGAGCGACCGCGCGAACGAACGCGTGAAATCGGGCATCGTGCTATTCCGCCGCGACGACGTGGATCCCATCGCTCTCGGCAAGCGTCTCAACGAAGCGAAGATCTGCACGACCTATCGTGCCAACGGAATCCGCGTCGCCCCGCACGGCCACAACACTGCTGACGACGTCGGCGCAATCCTCGACGCGCTGCCGTAACGCCACGATCGCTCATATGCGCCGCGATGGTGGCGCATGCTTCGACAGGCTCAGCATGACCAAGCTGCGGCGTTATTTGCCGCCGCCGCTCGACGTCGCGAAGATCCCCGCGAACAGGTTGATGACCATGCCGACGATCACCGAGTTGTACGCGAACGAGATGATCGAGTGCACCATCACCTCGCGGCGCACGCGCGTCTCGGTGACCTGCGGGTCGGACACCGCGAACGACGTGCCGATGCAGAAGGAGAAGTACGCGAAATCATAGTCCGACGGGTCTTCCGTGCCGGGGAAGTTGAAGCCGCCGGGCTGGCCGTCCTCATCTTCGTCGAACCAGAACATGTGCGCATAGCGAAACGTGTACACGGTGTGGACGGCGAACCAGCCGGCCGCGATCGCAAGCACGCCGAGCGCGTACGCGACCCACTTCTCCGTCTCGTTCTTGACCAGCGGCCCGTGCCCGATGATCGCGATCGCCACGACCAGTCCCGCGACGACCGTGGCCAGCACGATGAACGTGACGGCATTGCGGCCGGGGTCGTCGAGCGCTGCGCGGGCGCGCGTCAGCCGCGCGTCGGCGTGCAGCGCGCGCAGCCATAGAAACCCGAGCAGCGTGAGCATCGCCGCGTCGTACGCCGCGGCGAAGCGCGTCGCGCCGTGCAGCCACGTCGGCGCGAGCGCCACGTACACGACGACGCCGGCGACCGTCGCCGAGCCGAAGGAGACGAGGCGATGGCGCCGCAGGATCCACCGCTGCGCGTACGCTTCGGCGGTGCTCAGAAGCCGTCGTCCGCGACCCGGCAGGACGCCATGATCGCATCGCTCATCCCGTGGATCAGCCGCTTGTCGGCCGGTGCCACCGTCGCGAGGATCCCGCCCAGCCGCGTCTCGTCGCCGACGACGAAATAGTACGGGCACAAGCGCACGCGCCCGTCCATCACCTTGATCTCGCCGCTCGACGTCGACAGGAACGGCACGTTGACGCGCTTGCCCTTGTGGAAGCGCTGGAGAATGTACGGCGTGTGGTCGAACGACGCGAGCGCTTGGTGCAGCGCGTCGCGCCATTTGTCGCGGGTGAGATCGTTGGCGACCTTCACGCCTTTGGAGCCCCACGCGAGCTCGCTGAAACCCGACGGCTTGAGCACGTAGTCGCGCTCGCTCTTGCCGAGGTCCTCGAGCTGCGACCAGTCGTGCACCGGCGCGCCGTTCGCGCTGAGATCGACGATCGCGGCTTGCCACGGCAGCGGCCGCGGATCGACGATCCACGTGCGCGGAAAGATCCCGAGCAGCCGTTCGTCGACGGCGGGGCCGAGCTCGCTGCGCCAATACGCGCGCAGCCCCGGATGGTGGAACAGTGCGAAGGTCAGCTTCTCTTCGAAATGCGCTTTGGGCGGCGGCGTGATGCGCACGCGGTTGTGGCGTGCAGAATACAAGATCAGCTCTTGCTTCGAAATGTTGAGCAGGTCGAACAGCTCGAAGTTGCGGTACAGGACGTCGATCTTCGCCTCGCGGCCGTCGGCGCTGCGCACGAACAACGCGTCCTCGGTGAACACGATGTCCGCCGGCGCGCACACGATGACGTCGGCGACGCCGAGCGCGTTCATGCGCGATGCGAGCCAGGTCATCTCGGGCCGGTAGTCCGCCGATTCCGCGCTCACGACCACCGCGACCGTGGGATGCGCGTTCGCCGCCAGCGACGCGAGCATCTCGCCCAAGCGCAGCGGGATCCCGTCGACCCCGCCGATGCTGTCGCTGCCGGTCTCGCAGTACGTGTGGGCCAGCGCGCCGGTGAAGCCCATCCCGCCGGGCACGCTGTCGAGCTCGCTGGCGATGTACTGCCCGTCCTCGGTGAGGATCAGGTCGGGCCGGATGACGCGCGGGACGTCCTGCTTGAAGCGGTTCTGGCGCGCGAGCTTGACGATCTGCTCGGGCTTGCCGCGGTCGAGCTCCTCGGCGATGAACGCCGGCGCGGTGCCGCGCGCGCTGCGGAGGTAGAGCGCGTTGAGCGCCCGGTAGAAGGCGAGCAGGTCGTTGCCGAGCGACTCGATGGCGGCGACGGTCTTGGGAGCCAGGGGGAACGGCTCGGGCGAGACGCGCCAAGCGACGTTGCTGGGGTCGCCCTCGGCGACACGAAAGAGACCAGGGGGCAGGTGGTCCGTGACGTACCGGGCGCGACCTGCTGCGTCGAGCTCCGGGGCCACGCTGGTACAGGGCATTAGAAGCGTCGACACCGCATTTCTGTGCCCTAGAACCGGCGCGCCGCAGCACGGTTGCGGCCGGGTGGATTACTTCAGCGGGACGGCGCCGGGCAGCAGCAGCGCGTGCTCGATGACGACCCCGGCCTCGCGGTACGCGAGCGTGATGTGCAGCGTGTACTGCAGTCCCAGCGGGGCCAGCGAGACGTCGTCGACGGCCCGCGACGCCGCGGCGCCGGGGAGCACTTCGATCGAGCTGGCGTGGTTGAAGGACGTCGTGGCGTTCTTGAACGTCTCCGTGACGGCGACGGTCTTGCCGCTGTTGGGGGCGCCGGCGCACACCGTGATGGCGACGGCCTGGCCGCCGACCGAGAACGTCTCGTGCGAGCACCGCTGGGCGGGCTGCGCGAGCGCGGGTCCGATGCTCGCTGCAAAGAGCGCGAGGACCGCTATGAAGGTGCGCATGTCCGGTCAACGTATTCGACGGAGCGGCCGTTGCGCATTCCTGGGGCCTCCGCCGGGTATCGTATCTGCCGAAGAATCATTGGCATGCCCACACCGACCATCGACCTCATCGCGCTGGACCTCGACGGAACGCTGCTCGCTCCGGACGAGACGATCAGCGCGCGCAACCGCAGCGCGATCAAGGAAGCTCTCCTCGCGGGGATTCGCGTCGTCCTGGTCACGGGACGCGGCGTCGACACGCCGATTCGCGTCTCCAAAGAGCTCGGGCTGAATTTGCCCGTGATCTGCTGCCACGGCGCGCTGACCAAGGACTTCGGCGCGAACAAGACGCTCCTGCACGTTCCCGTTCCGCTCCAGCACGCGAAGGACATGGTGCTGTTCGCGGAGCGCGAAGGGCTCGCGATCGCCGTCTACGTCGGCGAGGCGTTCTACCGCTTGCAGGGCTCGCAGATCTACATGGACGACATGCGCGGCCCGGGCTGGCACGAAGCGCCGTCGCTCGCCGAGATCCTCACCGAGGCGCCGACGTTCATCCGCTTCATGGGCGCGGAGTCGGTCGACCGCATGCAGCGCGAGTTCGGCGACCTGCCGCTGAACTTCCGCTTCGAAACGTGGAACGACTTCGTGGAGTGCGCGGTGCTCAACCGCAACGCGAGCAAGAAGAACGCGCTCGCGCAGCTGTGCGCCGACTTCGGTGTACCGTCGGAGCGGGTGCTCGCGATCGGCGATTCGCGCAACGACGTGCCGATGATGCGCTGGGCCGGCATCGGCGTCGCGATGGGCAACGCGCTGGCCGAAGTACGCCAGAGCGTGCGTTACGTGACCGCACCGAACGACCGCGACGGCGTCGCGCTCGCGATCGAGCGCTTCTGCGCGGCGAGCGCACGCAAGTCGGCGTGACGATGCAGCCGGCCGCGCCCAGCCCGGAGTACGAGAACGAGCTGCGCACGCTGCTGGCGAAGCGCGATTGGGAAGCGCTGCGCGAGTTCACCCGCAAGCACAATCAGATCCCGGACGACGTCTACGAACAAGACCGGCACTTCTGGGAAGTGCTCGTGCACAAGCTGACCTGTAACCGCATCGATCTGCTCGGCCTGCACGACGACTCGCGCGCCTGGCTCAAAGAGCGCGGTTACACGACCGACATCGGAGGCGTGTGACGGAAACGTCGAAGCGTGCGGCGGTCGTGACGGCGCGCGTGCTCGCGTTCGCGCGGCTGCGCGAGCTGCTGGGTTTCGGCGAACGGAACATCGGCGTGCCGGACGGCACCACGCTGGACGGCATGTGGTCGCAGCTCGCGGCCGATGCACCGCAGCTCGCGGGATTGCGCGCGTCCACGCGCTTCGCGCGCAACGGCGAGCTGGCCGACGGCAGTTCGCTCGTGCGCGACGGCGACGAGATCGCGCTGCTGCCGCCGGTCGGCGGCGGCTGAATCGTGGCGTTCGAGCCGGGCGCCGGCGAACCGATCGGCCTCTCGACGGAGCCGCTCGACGCGCAGGCGCTGGAGCGCGCGGTGAAGACGGAGGCGCACGGCGCGGTCGTGACGTTCCTCGGCACCACGCGCGAGACGTCGCCGGACGATCCGCGTCCCGTCGCGGCGCTGGAGTACGAAGCGTACGAAACGATGGCGGTCGCCGAGATGGAGACCATCGCGCGCGAGACGCGCGAGCGCTTCGGACCGCTGGGCATCGCGATGGTGCACCGCATCGGACGCGTCGCGCTGGGCGAACCGTCGGTCGCCGTCGTCGTCGCGGCGCCGCATCGCGGCGCGGCATTCGACGCGTGCCGCTACGCGATCGACGCGCTCAAGTCGCGCGTCGCGGTCTGGAAGCGCGAAGTCTACCGCGACGGCGACGCCGCCTGGATCGCGAACACCACATCGTGAACGTCACGCTGCACCGCGTCCCGGTCGACGTCACAACGGCCCCCAATGACACGACAAATGCCAATGTCACCCTGAGCTTGTCGAAGGGTGCGCCACCCAGGTCGATCGCCGTGCTCGAGTACGAGCCGCGGCGTGCGCGCGGCGTGACGATCGTCGCGGGCCACGGCTACTCCAGCTCGAAGCAAAACCTCGACGGCTTGTGCGGCTTCCTCGCGAGCCATGGCTTCGGCGTGTACTCGCTCGACTTTCCGGGCCACAAGCTCGGCGCGAGCGGCGGACGTCTCGGCAGCGCCTACGACTTGTTCGACGCGATGGAAGCCGTGGTGCGCTTCGCGCGAGAGCGCGGCGCGCAGACCGTGTACGCGATGGGCCACAGCATGGGCGCGACGACCGCGCTATGCGTCGCGGGCCGCGATCCGTCGCTCGCGGGCGCGATCTCGATCGCGACGGGCTACGGCCGCCCGAGCGTTCTTGACGCGCTGGCCGCGCGCGGCGTCGTCGACCTGCGCTCGTCGTACGTCGACGGGCTGACGCTGCAAGAGATCGCGCACGAATGGCAGCCGCTGGTCGACGAGGCGGTGCCGCGGATCGCCGGCCGGCCGGTGCTGTTCGTCGCGGCGGAACGCGACGGCATGGTATCGCGCTCGTCGGTGAGCGAGCTCTACGACCGCGCGTCCGAGCCGAAGACCTTCGCAACGGTGGCGAGCGACCACACCTTCGCCGGCGACAACAGCCGCACGGCGGTCCTGCAGTGGCTCAACGCGCTGCACCCGCGCACCGCGGCGCCGCCCGCGGCGGAAAACACCGCAACTCCGCTCGTCGACGCGCCCCTCTAACCGCACGATGGAGACGATGGCGGGGCGGAGCGATCTGCGCCGGTACAGCCGGCATCTCTTGATTCCCGAGGTCGGCCTGGCGGGACAGGAGCGGCTGGCGCGCGCGCGCGTGCTCGTCATCGGCGCGGGCGGCCTGGGCTCGCCGGTGCTCGCCTACCTCGCGGCGGCGGGCGTCGGGCGAATCGTCGTCGTCGACGACGACACGGTCGACGTGACGAACCTGCAGCGCCAGATTCTATACGACACTGCCGACGTCGGCGCGTCCAAGGCGCACCGCGCGGCAGAGCGTTTGCGCGCGCTCAACCCGCAGATCGCGATCGATGCGCTCGCGACGCGCTTGGTCGCGAGCAACGCGCGCGAGCTGGTGCGGCTCGTCGACGTCGTTGTCGACGGCAGCGACACGTTCTCGACGCGCTATCTCGTCAACGACGCGTGCGTGCTCGAAGGCAAGCCCGACGTGCACGGTGCGATCTTCCGTTTCGACGGCCAGCTCTCGGTGTTCGGCGCACCCGGCGGTCCGTGCTATCGCTGTCTCTATCCGGAGCCGCCGCCGGAGCATCTCGTGCCGACGTGCAGTGAGGGCGGCGTGCTCGGCGTGCTCGCCGGGATGGTCGGGACGTTCCAGGCGAACGAGACCATCAAGCTGATTCTCGGCATCGGCACGCCGCTGATCGGGCGCCTGCTGCTCATCGACGCGCTCGACGCGCGGGTGCGGGACGTGCGCATCGCGCGCGATCCGGCGTGCCCGCTGTGCGGCGAGACGCCGACGATCGCCGACGTCGGCAGCATCCCCGATCGCACCGCGCCGCCGAGCACCGTCCCGGAGCTCGATCTGGACGCATTCGACGAAGCGCTCGCCGCCGGCGCGGTGCTGCTCGACGTGCGCGACCCGCACGAGCGCGCGCTCGGCGACGTGCCTGGTGCCATCGCCATCCCGGCAACGGTGCTGGAGGCGCGGCTGCACGAGCTCGACACCGCGAAGACGTACGTCGTCGCCTGCCGCGTCGGCACGAAGTCGCGCTGGGCGGCCGAGCGCCTCAAGGAAGCGGGCTTCGGCAGGGTCTATCATCTGCGCGATGGTCTTCTCGCGCTGGCAGCCCGCGACGCTGCGTTCGACCTGTTCTAGTATGAAGGGCGGCTCCCACTGATCCAGGTGTTTCCGACGAAGTTCGCCGAGGCGCGCGTCTTCGTCCCCGACGTGTACGAAGACGATCGCGGCTATTTCAAAGAGACGTGGTCGGATCCCAAGTACGCGGCGCTCGGGCTCGACATCCGCTTTCCGCAGGACTCGTGCTCGCGCTCGGCGCGCAACGTGATTCGCGGGCTGCACTACGATCTGCGCATGGCGAAGCTCGTGCAGTGCCTGCGCGGCAGCATCTTCGACGTGATCGTCGACCTGCGCCGCGAGTCGCCGACCTATTTGCAGTGGGAGTCGTTCGAGCTGACCGACAGCAACCACAAGCAGCTGTTCGTCCCGGCGGGCTTCGCGCACGGCTTCATGGCGCTGGACGACGATGTGATCGTGCACTACAAGAACAGCGTTCCGTACGACGCGTCCAAGGAAGGCGCTGTGTCGTGGCGCAACCCGCGGATCGGCATCGTGTGGCCGCTCGCCGGCGAGCCGCGGCTGTCGAAAAAAGACGCCGCCGTGCCGCTGGACGCGCTGCCGTGACGGGGTCATGCTCCGCGTGATCGCGCGCCCGTTCGGAGCGACCGGCCGTGACGTTCCGGTCATCGGACAAGGCACGTGGAACGTGCCGACGCGCGGCGCGCAGGCCGACGGGGCGAAGCGCGCGCTGCGGCGCGGTATCGAGCTCGGCATGGTGCACATCGACACCGCGGAGATGTACGGCGACGGCGCCGCGGAGCGTCTGCTCGGCGAAGCGATCGCCGGCCTGCCGCGCGAGCAGCTGTTCCTGGTCTCCAAAGTGCTGCCGTCCAACGCGTCCTACGACGGCACGATCCGCGCGTGCGAAGCGTCCCTCAAACGCATGCGCGTGGACTACCTCGACTGCTACCTGCTGCACTGGCGCGGAAGCGTGCCGCTGGGCGAGACGATGCGCGCGCTCGAAACGCTGGTGCGCGACGGCAAGATTCGCGCGCTGGGCGTGAGCAATTTCGAGGTCGACGACCTGGAAGAAGCGCGAGCCGCGCTCGAGACGCAATCCATCGCGTGCAACCAAGTGCTGTACCATCTCACCGAGCGGACGATCGAAGATAACGAGCTGACGTACTGCCGTGACCACGACATCGCGATCGTGGCGTACACACCGTTCGGCCGCGGCGATTGGGCAGACCGTCCGGGCGCGCGCGTCGTGCGCGACATCGCCCGCAAGCGCGGCGCGACGCCGCACCAAGTCATCCTAGCCTTTCTGACCCGCCAGCCGATCAACTTCGCGATCCCGAAGTCGTCAACCATCGAGCACGTCGAGGAGAACGCAGGCGCCGGCGACCTGCGTTTGGACGAATCGGAGATCGCCGCGCTGGACGAAGCCTTCCCCAAGAGACGCCGCCGTGGAGGCTTGCCGACGCTCTAGCGCCGCGGATCTCGCCGCGGCGGTCAAAACGATTGCGCGCGAATGCGGCGCGGGCGCCGCGCGCATCGCCGACGCGGGCTGGGACGCGCAGACGCGCGCGCGGATGCGTGACGCCGTCTCTCGCGGGGACGTCGCGACGTGGTCGTACGACGAAGCGTACGCCGATGCGGCAAGCGACCCGGCGAGGATGCTGCCCGGCGCGCGCAGCGTCGTCTGCCTCGCCGTACCGTATGCGACGCCCGTTCCGTGCGAGCAGCGTGGCCGCGGCCGCGTGTCGGCGTATGCGTGGTCGGCCGACTACCACCGCCGGATGCAGTCGTTGCTGCGCGAGATCGCCGCGCGCATCGAAGCGCTCGCCGCTGGCGGTGCGGCGCATGCGGAGGGCGCCGTGACGCGCGTCGTCTGCGACACCGCGCCGCTCGCGGAGCGCGCCTTTGCCGCGCGCGCCGGGCTGGGCTGGATCGGCAAGCACACGAGCCTCATCGTGAAGGGGCTCGGCTCGGCGGTGTTCCTCGGCGAGATCGTCACGACGCTGGAGCTCGAGCCGGATCCGCCGCTGCGCACGTCGTGCGGCGCGTGCACGCGCTGCGTCGACGTCTGTCCGACCGGCGCGCTGCGCGGCGACAACACCATGGACGCCACGCGCTGCATCAGCGATCTCACCCAGCGCCGCGACGCGATCCCGCGCGCGCTGCGCCCGCTCGTCGGCACCTGGGTCTGGGGCTGCGATCTGTGCAACGACGCCTGCCCGCCCAGCGTGCGCGCCGGCCGCGCGGGCGACGCCGCGTCCGCGCCGCTGGACGACGAGCTGGCCGCCCCGGACCTGCACGCCCTCCTGCGCCTGCGCGGCAGCGCATTCGCGCACGTCCGCCGGACTGCAATGGGCTGGCGCGGCGCGACCGTGCTCCGCCGGAACGCGGCCGTGGCGCTCGGCAACGGCCTCGACCGGGCCGACGTCCCGGCGCTCGCGGAGGCGCTGCACGGCGACCCCAGCCCGCTCGTGCGCGGCCACGCCGCGTGGGCGCTCGGGCGCATCGCCTCGCCGCAGGCCCACGCGGCACTACGCTCGGCCGCCGCCACGGAGACCGACCCGGCGGTCGCCGAGGAGGTAGCCGCCGCGCTGGAACCGACCGCACCCGTGCGGGCGTTGAACCCGGCGTAACCATGAAGCCGAATCGCCGTTCCTTTGCACTCCTGGCCGCGGCCGCGTTCGCCGCGCTGGCCGTCCCGTCGATCCCCGCCGCCGCGCAAGACGACCTCTACGCGCGCATGCAGCGGGTGAACACCGGGCTCAACACCTATCAGGCCGACGTCACCGTCGCCATCAAGATGAACACGTTCCCGTACCTGAGCCCGACGCTCGAGGGCAAGGCGTACTACAAGAAGCCCGACAAGAACGCCGTGCAGTTCCAGTCCGTTCCGGCGCTCGCCGGACAGCTGAAGAAGGTCGTCGGCCAGATGGAGCCGCCATCGGACTGGCCCAAGCTGTACGACGTGACCAAGAACAGCGACGACGGCTCGGTCGCGATGTTCAAGCTCGTGCGCAAGAAGAACGGCCGCATCGACCACGTCGACGTGAAGGTCGACGACAAGACCGCGACCGTCAGCGAGATGACCTACGTCTACAAAGAAGACGGCGGGACGATCAAGTTCACCAACACCTACGACCAGATCGCCGGCAACTACCTCGTCAAAGCGCAGACGGGCAAGGTCGACATCCCGCACTACAACGCCGACGTAAGCTCGACGTTCGCGAACTACAAGATCAACGTCAAAGTCGACGACGCGGTCTTCAAAGACTAGGGCCTGGGCGGAACCCTTTGGGGTTCTAGGGAATCGCAGGCGGTGATGATCGATCTCATCGAGGCGGTGGCTCAGCCGCTGGTCGACGCCTTCCGGCGGCCGATCACGTACCTGCGCGTCTCGGTGACCGACCGCTGCAACCTGCGCTGCGTCTACTGCATGCCCGAAGCGGGGCTGCCCTGGATCGCCAAGCCGGACATCCTCAGCTACGAGGAGATTGCGAGCATCGTGCGCGCCGCCGCGAGCATCGGGGTGCGCAGCATCCGGCTCACCGGCGGCGAGCCGCTGATCCGCCGCGACCTGCAGCAGCTCGTCGCGATGATCGCCGCGGTCCCGGGCATCGACGACATCGCGCTCTCCACCAACGCGCTGCTGCTCGCCGACCAAGCGCCGGCGCTGGCCGCAGCCGGTCTGCGCCGCGTCAACATCTCGCTCGACACCCTGCAAGAAGACCGCTTCACCGCGATCGCGCGCCGCCCCGGCCTCGGCCGCGTCCTGGCCGGCATCGAAGCGGCGATCGCTGCGGGCTTGACGCCCGTGAAGATCAACTGCGTCGTGATGCGCGGCGCCAACGACGACGAGCTCGAAGCGTTCGCCGAGCTCACGCGCGAGCGCGCCGTGCACATTCGCTTCATCGAAGTCATGCCGGTGACGGAGAACGTCGAGCTCCAGCGCGACGCGTGGGTCTCATCGGACGAAGTCCTGACGCGGCTGAACGCGCTGGGCGCGCTGCATCCCGTGCCGAACCCGCACGGCAACGGCCCCGCGCGCACGTTCGCGTACGACGGCGCGCCCGGTACCGTCGGCGTGATCTCGCCGCTCGCGCACGACTACTGCGAAACGTGCAACCGCGTGCGCCTCTCCGCCGACGGCCGGCTCAAACTGTGCCTGTTCGGCGACAACATGATCGACCTGCGCACGCCGCTGCGCACCGGCGGCGGCGAAGAGGCGATCGTCGACATCCTGCGCGCGTCGATGCACGTCAAGCCCGAACGCCACCACCTGGCGCTCGGCGAAACGGCGAGCATGATGCGCGCCTTCAGCGAGATCGGCGGATAACGCCGGCCTCGCCTCCGGCGGCGCGTCACACCAGCTCGTTCAAACGCTGGAGATAGGTGCGATAGGTCCCGGCGAACCGGTTCGGATCGTTCACCGTCTGCAGCGCCGCGCGAAAGTCGGCCTCGAGCGCCGCGTCGCCGAGCTTTGCGGTCGCGGTGCCCGTGACGTTCGCCGTTTTTTGCACGAACGCGGCGAGCACCGCCGGTGACTTCCGGGTGGCGTCTGCCTCGCGCAGCGCGGCGGTCGCTGCGGCGACGACCTCGCGCGCGTACGGCCTGAGCTTCGGCGAGCGGGCGAAGAGATCGCGTTCCAGAATCAGCAGCTGCACCGCGTTGGCCGGATCTCCGGCGCGCTTCTGCAGCGACGTCTGATAGGCGTCGAGCGCGTTGACCGCCGTCGCGTACGCGGCCGCCGCGGCCGGCGTTTGTTGGTTCGTCGCGGAACGGCGCAGCGTCGCGATGGATCCGCGCAGCGCGAACGGGTCCGCGCCGCTCGAATCGGATTTGATCAGCACGTCCGCGGCGCGCTCGAACAGGGCGCCGCGGTCGCGAGGATCGACGTCCGCGGCTTGGGCCCCGCCCAGCCGGTCGCCGAGACGGCGCAACGTCGCGGAGGCACGGCGGTCGTACTGCTTGAGCACGCTGACCGCATCGGTGACGCGCAGATCGAGCTCGAAGCCGTTGACGGCACGCGTCCCGACCACCTCGCCGAACGTGATCGGAAGATCCGCGCCGTTGCCGACGCCGTGCGGCGCGACGGTGATCGCGAGCGTGCGGCTCTCGGCCGGGCGCATGCGGCGCAGCACGATGGCGGGAACTCGCGCACGCGGTGTTTCGATCGTCTGCGTCTTTCCTTGCTCGTCGACGGTCGCGAGCCGCTGGATTGCGACCGCGCGCTGCACGGCGGGTGTGGCGTTCCAGGCGAGCTGCACATCGCGCGTGAACGATGCGGCGTTCTGGATCGTCGCATAGTACGTCGTCGGCCCGCTGTCCGCCGCGACCATCGAGAGCTCCATGTTGCGCTGCGCTTTGTTGTTGTCGTCGAGCACCATGAGGTCCGTCGCCGGCCAGCCCGGCGAGCGGCCGAAGAGGTCATCGACGTAGGGATCGTTCGGCGTGGAGATCTCCACCGCCAGGCAGCCGTGGGTGGAGTGCGTCGCCGCAACGGACCACGCGACGCCGTTGCCGTTGCCGAGCACCTGCACGGTGTCCGCCGGCGCGAACACGAGGTTCGTCGTGCCGATATCCGCATACGGCACGCCGAGCCCGAAGTCCGCAAAGAGCAACCGCGCCGCCACGCTGACGTTGCCGCTGGCCGCGGGACCTTTGCGGAACACGCGCACGAACGCATAGTTCGTGCCGCTGACGGGGTCTTGGTGGTCCGGGCGATCGGTCCCAGCGCCGAACGAGCCGGCGGTATTCGTGGTGCGGTTCCAGATGTCGCTATTCGCGTAGAAGACGGGATCGATCGAGGGCTCCTGGCCTTGATCGTGGCTCGCCGGCGTATTCGACCAGTCGCGGACGTAGAAATCTTGATCGGGCTGCAGCGGTGAGACGGCGAAGAAGAACGGATCGACCGAGGACTGCACCTGCACGTTGGCGAGGTTGAGCACTTGGTGCGTCGTGAAGTTGGCGTTGCGCGGATAGACCAGTGCGGAGTTGAAGTTGGCGTGGTCGGGCGTATTGTTCGCGGAGAACACGCCGTAGAGTTCCTTGCCGACGGCGATGAGCGAGGAATAGTCGCCGATCGGGTTGGGCCCGCCGTACCCCGCGCCTGGACTGGTGTCCGGCGTATTGGCGAGCAGCGTGTCCGTGATCGAACTGAAGCCCGTCGCGGACGTCGCCAGATGCGTCTCCCACGTTCCTGGGCTGGGTCCGACGAAGTGCTGGTACAGCAAACCCACGACGCCCGCGTACGTGACGGCGAGCCCGGGATTCGTCGCACCGGTGAACGTTTGCAGATCTCCGCTCCACGTGCCGCCGCCGTTCGTCGAGCTGCGCACGTGCAGCGTGTAGGCGCCGCCGCCGGGATAGTCGCCCCAGGCGACGTACACGTTTTGGCTGTTGCGCGGGTCGACCGCGATCGCCGCCTGCGAGCCGACTCGCTGGCTGCCCAAGAAGCCGCTGCCGGACATCGGCACGCCCGTCGCCGCGAAGACACCGGCGTTGCCGCCGGCACTGATCGCGTCATAGGGTGTTGCGCTCCCGCCGAATGCATCGTCGCGGACGACCGTGATGTCGGTTCCCCCGGCGTGGTTGCCGTAGTACACGCCGTACGCGGTGCCGTCCTCGGCGATCGCCGGACGCACCGACGGCCCGTCCTGACCGGTCGTCGCTCGCGGCTCGATCACGTGCGACGCGAACCCGGCCGGTGCGGGCGGTGTCGCGCTTTGGGTCAGATCGATCGTCGCGGTCTTGCCGCCCGCGCTTTGAAAGTCGTTGACGGCGACGAAGAGACGATCGTTGCCGGTGCCGCCGCCGCCGAGCACCGTCGTCGCGGCGATATACGGCTGGTCGGGAAATCCCGCTGGATCCGTGCGCTGTTCGAGCGTCGTCACCGTCGGCGCGAGTGCGAAGGGGTTGGCGATCGAGGCGACGTTGAGCTGTGTGGTGCCGGTGGGATTGAGCCACGACGCGTACAGCATGTTCGAGCTGCCCGCGAACCGGATCGTGATGTCGCATACCGGCGAGAAGCACGAGCCGGCCGTGCCGGCGATCATCGCCGCGCTCAGGCTCCACGTCGATCCGCCGTTGGTCGAGATGAACAGCGGGACGTTCGCGGAGCCGCCGGGATCCGGCGTGAACGCGGAAATCGCGATCTGCAGCGGGTTGGCGGGATTTACCGCGATGTTCGGCTCAGCGTCGCGGTTGACTTCAGCGCTGAGGCTGTTCGGAACGACGTCGACCAGCCTGACCGTCTGCGCACCTGCGGGCGGCTGCACGGCGAGCACGCCGAACGCGGCGGCCGCGAGCACAACGAATGGACGTTTCATGAAGCCTCCGCTACTTGAGACGGAACTGTTGCAGCACCGAGCGCACCGCCGGCAGCGCGCTCAGCGGCCGCACGTCGTGTTGCTCATATGCGGTGTATGCGCGCGCCGCGATGTCGTCGGGAACACCGGCCGCTGCGCCGATTTGACGATCGCGCTGCAAGCTGAACACTGCCTGCTCGCCGGTCCGCAGCTTCGGTGAACGCAGCCAGCGCTCGTCACCGCTCGCGGAGAACAGCACGGTCACCGTATTGGCCGCCTTTCCGCGCTCGACGCTCTTGACCGCGACGTCGGCCACCCGCAGCTGCGGGTCGTGCTCGCCGAACGTGCGCTTCACCGCGACACGCCGGATATCGCCGACGACCGTGCCGACGACCACGACGTCGCTCGCCGCGAGATTCGTCCGCAACCGGTTCGTCACGCCGGCCGCATCGAACGCCGCCGCACGGCGCGCCGTAGCGTCCGTCGCCGTGCCCGGCTCCATCGCGATCTCGCGGACGACGGCGTTCTCCGCGAACGCGTAGCCGGCCGTGCTGAAGATCGCCGACGTGCCCGGTTTCGGCGGCGCTGCCCCGGCCGGCGTCATGACCGTGACCTGCCGGTGGACGAGGTCCGCAAACACGGGCGTTCCCTTGTAGACCTTGTCGACCCGGACCACGATCGCCGGCACGTCCGCCCCCAGCGACGCGACGTTCGACCCCGTCCGGACGACGGTGCCGGCAAAGACGAACTGTGCTTGCTCGTACGCTTGGCTGCTGGCGAGCGGAACCGCGGCGGACGGAAGCGGAAGCATCAGCGTCGCAAGCGCGACCGCCCATACCAAGCTTTCTCGATAGGCGTTTCTCATGGCGGCGTCTCCGGAACGCGACGCGGCCCGCCCCGCATGGACCGGGCCTCGGCGTCAGACTGCCAGTCTAGCACGCCTAGTCTGCTTAGCCAAGCGTTTTGGCGTTCAGCTGGCTAGCCCGGCCCGCCTCACCCGATCGACTTGCGGAAGAACGCCAGCATCCGGCCCTGCTCGGGCATGATGCGGAACTCTTCGAAACCCCACGACTTCGCTTGCGCGATACCGCGGTTGTCGCCCATGCCCAGCAGGAACGTGAGCGTCTTGATGCCGCGCTTGCGGGCGATGTTTTGCACGTCCGTGATGAGCTGCGTCGCCACGCCGTGCGGCGCGTCGGCGCGCGTGCGCAGCGTCTCGACCATCGCGACGTCGACCCCGTTGGCCGCTTCGCGGTCGGCGTAGCCTTCGGGAAATTTGAACACGAGCTGCACGGTGCCGAGCAGACCCGACACGTCTTCGGCGATGAGCACGAGCCGGCGGCCTGCCTTCTGTTCGGCGAGCCACTTCTGCACGCGCGCCGGCCACGGCTCGCCGCTCGCCACCGCGCCGCCGACGACACCGTCCGCGATGAGCCGGTCGGCGTCCCGCGGCAACGCGTAACGGATGAAGACACGGCTCACGCGGGTCGTCTACGCAGCGGGAAGGTCGAACTCCCGTCGGCGCGTGAAGGAATCGCCAAGCAGGTCCGGCGCTCGTCAAGGAGACCCATGCAATTCAAGCTGCTCGCGCTTTTCGCCGCCGGTGCGGTCGCTGCGCTCGTCGCCGCCGGCTGTTCGAAGGGCAGCGATCAGTCCACCACGTCGTCCACGACGACCACCACCGATGCCGCGTCGGCGGCGCCCGTGGCGCCGGCCGACACGTCAGCGGGCAGCGCCACGGCGGCGAGCAAAGTTGCCGGCTCGGCGGAGGGCGACGCCGCGCACGGCAAGACGGTTTTTGCGTCCAAGTGCGCCGCGTGTCACGGCCCGACCGGCACCGAAGGCGGCGCCGGGCCGTCGCTCAAGAACGAGAAGAGCCGCAAGAACTACGCGCAGGCCGTCGCCTGGATCAAAGAGCCGCTATCGCCGATGCCCAAGCTCTATCCCGACCAGATCAGCGCAAAAGGCGTCGCCGACGTCGCCGCGTACGTCGAAGGGCTCTGAGGCAAGGACAGCCCGTGGCCCGGGCGGTGTTCGCGTTCTCCAGGGATTTGCGCCTGAGCGATCACGCCGGGCTGGCCGCCGCCGCACGCCACGGCGAGATCGTGGCGGTCCACGTGGTCGACAGCGTGTCGCTGTCGCGTCTGCGCCGCTCGCCGCGCCGCGCCGCATACTACTGCGCCGCGGTGCGTGCGCTCGACGCGGCGCTGCGCGCGCGCGGCAGCGCGCTGATCGTGCGGCGCGGCAATCCCGGCCAAGCGCTGCGCGCATTGGCGCGCGCCGTCGGCGCGAACGTCGTCGGCTGGAGCTGCGGTTACGACGCGAAGAGCATCCGGCGCGACCGCGACCTCCAGTCGGCGCTCGAAGAAGCCGGGCTGCGCGCGCTGCCCGTCCACGACGCGCCCGCGGTGCCGCCCGAAGACGCCGCGGCGGGCCACCACCGCGGCGACGGCTACCTCGCGTTCGTGCCGTACCACACGCGCTGGCGCACGCTGATCCCGGTCGAAGACGCCGGCAGCGCGGCGTTCGCCGCGGTCGACATCGCGAGCGAACCGCTGCCGTTTCCGGAGGAGTTCGGCTCGCAAGCCGACGCCGGCGAGCCGGCCGGCGAGGACGAAGCGCGCGCGCGGCTGACCGCGTTTCTCGCCGGGCCGGCGCTCCAATACGGCACGGCGCGCAACGTCCCGGCCGCGGGGGAGACGTCGCGGCTCGCGACCGCGCTATCGTTCGGCACGATCGCCGCGCGCGAGGTCGTGCGCGCGACGTGCGCGCGCGCCGCCGATCCGTTTCTGCTGGTCGAAGAACGCACGTCGCTCAAGCTTTACCTGCGCGCGCTCGCGCAGCGTGACTTCTTCCTGCAGCTCGGGTGGTATCACGAGTCCGCGGGCGAGGAGCCGCTGCAGGCGAAGATGCGCGGGTTCGCGTTCGCGCGCACGCACCGCCACCTCGACGCGTGGCGCAGCGGGCGCACCGGCTACCCGCTGGTGGACGCGGGAATCCGCGAGCTGCGCGCGACCGGCTGGATGCATCCGCGCGTGCGTGCGATCGCCGCGTCGTTCCTGTGCTTCGATCTGGGCGTCGACTGGCGCGTGGGCCGCGACGAGTGGGACCACTACCTCACCGAAGACGATCCGGCGCTCGCGGCCGGCAACTGGCAGTGGATCGCCGGCGTCGGCGCCGATCTCGCCGCGTACCCGCGCATCTACAACCCGCTCAAGCAGGCGCGCCGGTTCGATCCGTCGGCACACTACGTGCGCCGCTGGGTCCCCGAGCTCGCCGGCTTGCCGGACGCCGTGCTGCTCGATCTCGTCGTCCCGCACCGCGAGCCGCAGCTCGAGCTGCCGCTGTTCGCGGGCCACGGCTACCCGGCGCCGGTCGTCGATCACGAAGTCGTCGCGCGCGCGTTCCTGGACCGCTACGCGCGCGAGGTCCGTGCGCCGGCCTGAGCACCCGCGCCGCGCGGAGCTGTTCGTCCCGCTCCAGACGGCGCGGTTGCTGCTCGAACCGATTCGCGCCGGCCATGCGGACGGGATGTTCGACGGCCTGCGCGAGCCGTCGCTGTACGCGTACCAGACCGACGAGCCGCCCGCGGACGTCGCGACCCTGCGCGAGCGCTACGCGCGGCTCGCGTCGGGGCACTCCACCGACGAGCTCGCGCACTGGCTGAACTGGATCCTCGTGCGCCGCGACGGCGGCGGTGCCGCCGGCTACGTGCAGGCGACGGTCGAGAAAGGCCGCGCGTCGGGCGAGATCGGCTATCTCGTCTTGCCCGCGCAGCAGCGCAACGGTTTCGGCGGCGAGGCGGTCGGCGCGATGGTCCGACACCTGTTCGCTGCCGGCGTCGGCAAGCTGCATGCCGTCATCGACGTGCGCAACGCCGCCTCCGTCACGCTGATCGAACGGCTGGGCTTCACGCGGACGGGGACGCATCGTTCCGAGGACGTGATCGGCGGCGTGCGCGGGTGGGACCATGAGTACGTCCGGCGCGCTCCCACGTAGGCCGGTGCGCGGGCGCGCGGCGGTGCCGCGCCGAAATCACCGGCATGAGCGATCAGCAGCCCGCGCGAGCCTCGCACGACACCGCCAACCCCGACAATTTGCTGCGTTTCATGATGACCGGCTGGGCGACCGCGCCTGGCTCGCCCGCGAGCCCCGTCGAGGGCGCCGAGCGGTTCGCGGCGCGGCGTGACGCGCTGTCCCGCGCGTTCTCCGGCGAGACGCTGATCGTGCCGACCGGACACGCGAAGGTGCGCGCGAACGACACGTTCCACCGCTTCCGGCCCGGCACCGACTTCTATTACCTCACCGGGAACCACGAGCCGGACAACGTGATGGTGCTCGAGCCGCACGGAGACGGCCACGCGGCGACCCTGTACTGCGAGCCCAATCCCGGCAAGTCCGACACGACGTTCTTCACCGACCGCCACAACGGCGAGCTGTGGGTTGGACCGCGGCTCGGCCTGCCGCAGACGGCGCAGCGCTACGGCGTCGCGACCAAACCGCTGAGCGCGCTGGCCGACGATGTCGTCGCGCTGACGGGCTCGCCGTTCCGCGCGCTGCGCGGCGTCGATCCGGCGCTGGACGTCGGCGCTGCCGTTGCAAGCCGAGCGCGACGGCGCGTTCGCGACGTTTCTTTCCGAGATGCGGCTGATCAAGGACGAGCTGGAGATTCGCGAGCTGCGGCGCGCCGTCGAAGCGACGCACCGCGCATTCGACGACGTCGTGCGCGCGCTGCCCACCGCGCAGACCGAGCGCGTGATCGAAGGCGTGTTCAACCTGCGCGCGCGCGTCGACGGCAACGACGTCGGCTACACGACGATCGCAGCGACCGGCCCGAACGCGACCACCTTGCACTGGACGCGCAACGACCGCCGCATCGGCGAGAACGAGCTGCTGCTGCTCGATGCCGGCGTCGAGGCGGACACGCTCTACACCGCCGACGTCACGCGCACGCTGCCGATCTCCGGCACGTTCACGCCGGAGCAGCGCGCGATCTACGAGCTCGTGCTCGCCGCGCAGCGCGCCGCCTTGGATCAGTGCAAGCCGGGCAACGACTTTCTGGATCCGAACCGCGCCGCGATGCAGGTGCTGGCGCACGGGCTGGAGCGGCTCGGCATCCTCGCGTCGGCCGAAGACGCGCTGCGCGACGAGAACCTCTTCTACAAGCGCTACTCGCTGCACAACGTCAGCCACATGCTCGGGCTGGACGTGCACGACTGCGCGGCGGCGCGCGCCGAGACCTACAAGCTCGGCGCGCTGCGAACGGGAATGGTGCTCACCGTCGAGCCGGGACTCTACTTCCAGCTCGACGATCTCACCGTGCCGGCGCGCTATCGCGGGATCGGCGTGCGCATCGAGGACGACGTGCTCATCACCGAGACCGGGGTCGACGTCCTCTCCGCGGCGATCCCGCGCGAGACCCAGGACGTCGAAGCCTGGGTCTCGTCGGCGAAGACGCCCGCCTAGCTCAGCTCTGCCCCTGCGGCGAGCCCGAACCGGCCGGGAGGCGGGCGTCGACCCAGTCGCTCACGAGCGGCACGTCGATGTCCTCGCCTTGCCAGACCTTGAACGCGTAGACGACGCTCGCCACGATCGTGACCGGGACGATGAACGGCAGCAGCGGCCAGGCCCCAAGGCCGAGGATCGGCACGGCCGCGGCGGCGCTGAGCAGCGCGCCCAGGCCGTACATGCCCAGGTTGAAGCCCAGCGCCTGCCACGCCTGGCGCTTCACGAAGTGCGACGCCTTGCCGTCGAGCAGCGCGATGACCGCCAGCGGCCAGAACGGGTAGCCGAGCGCGACGATGGCGCGCGTCTCGGGCCGCACGGCGACGGCGGCCGTCCGCTGCACCCGGGGAGGCGGCGGGGGCTGCGGGGGCGGGGCGGAGTACGCCGCCTGCTGCGGCTCGGAGTACGATCCGTACGACGGGCCGACCCCGCCGTTGATCTGATTGGTCTGGCGCGCCGCGTCGATGCGCGCGGCCAGAACGCAGCCCGGGCAATCGCCGTTGTCGTTGCGGCACGTCGCGCAGACGGGCTTGCTGCAGCCCCGGCACGGGGCGACCGACGGAACGGCGTTGTGAAAGAAGCAATCCACGATTGAGATGACTACCTCGCGGCTGGGGAACTCGCCCAAGGTACTGTGCGGCCGCGGCGAAGGTTTCGGCGGTGAACCCGACGCTCCGGCGGCTTCTGCGCGAGGCCGCACCCTATCGCGGCCAGCTCGTCGTCGGGTCGCTCTTCGGAATACTGGCCGGCATCGCACCGGTGACGCTCGCCAAGGTCGCGGAGTATCTCCGCAGCGACGTGCTCGTCCAGCGACCGAATTGGAACGTGCTCGCGCTGGTCATCGCGCTCATCCTCGTCTCGCAGATCATCGGCAACGCAGCGGCGTACGGGCAGGCGTATCTCACCGCCTTTGCCGGGCAGAAGATGGTCGCGACGTTCCGTGCGCGGATGTTCGACCGGATCGCACGCATGCCGCTGCGCGAGTTCGACCGCTGGCGGCCGGGGGAGCTGCAGTCGCGCATGTCGGCCGACCTCGGCTTGATGACCGACGCGATCTCGATCTCGCTGCCGCAATTCGTGCAGACCACCGTCACCTTCGTGACCGCGCTCGCGTACATGCTCTACGTCGACTGGTTTTTGGCGGTCGTGCTCTTCGTCGCGGCGCCCGTCATCGCGCTGGTCGTCCGCAAGTTCAACGCGCTGATCGTGAACGGGACGCGGCGCGCGCAAGAGCGCATCGCGGATCTTTCAAGCAACTTGATCGAGGTACTGGCGAACGAGCGCGTCGTCAAGGCGTTCCGGCGCGAAGATTTCGAGCGCGAACGGTTCGCCGCGGCGAACGAGCGCTACTTCAGCGCCTACATGAAGGTCACGCAATTCAACCAGACGCAGACGCCGGTGCTGTCGTTCGTCGTGATGGTCGCGCTCTGCGCGGTCATCGGGTTCACGGCGCGCGAGGTGTCCGTCGGCCACCTCACGCCGTCGACTGCGTTCGGGTTCTGGACCGCCACCGGGCTGCTGATCAACCCGATGAACCGCTTCTCGATCTTTTTCGCGGACTTCGCGCGCGCGTTCGTCGGCGCCGGCCGCGTGTTCGAGATCCTCGACCTGCCGGTGGAACGCGACGACCCGCCGGATGCGATCCCGATGCCGCACCTCGTCGGCGACGTCCGGTTCGAACAGGTGACGTTCGCCTACGACGACGACCGGCCGGTGCTGGAAGGTTTTACGGCCGAGATGCTGCACGGCGAGGTCGTCGCCCTGGTCGGACCGTCGGGCGCCGGCAAGAGCACGATCGTGAATTTGGTGCCGCGCTTCTACGAGCCGCAGGGCGGCCGGATCACGATCGACGGCGTCGACCTCGCGCGCGTTCGACTGGGCGATCTGCGCGACGCGATCGCGATCGTGCCGCAGGAGACGCAGCTCTTCAACGGCACGATCGCCGACAACATCCGCTACGGCCGCCTCAGCGCGCGCGAAGACGAGATCGTGGCCGCGGCGATCGAAGCGAACGCGGACGAGTTCGTGCGCAAGCTGGCCGACGGCTACGACACGCTCGTCGGCGAGCGCGGCATCCGCCTGTCGGGCGGCCAGCGCCAGCGCATCGCAATCGCGCGCGCGATCCTGCGCGACCCGCGCATTTTGATCCTGGACGAAGCGACGAGCGCGCTGGACTCGCACTCCGAAGCGCTGATCGAAGACGCCCTGGACCGCCTGCTACCGGGCCGCACGACGCTGATCATCGCGCACCGCCTGTCGACGATCCGCCGCGCAACGAAAATCCTCTACATCGAAGGCGGCCGCGTCCGCGAAACAGGCACGCACGACGACCTGATCGCCGCCGGCGGCCCGTACGCGAACCTACACGCTGCACAATTCGCACGCTGATCGTACCTTTCGGCCAGATCTGCTCGCACTGAGCCTGCACGAACACGAATCGCGCGTGAGGTTGCGAAACGTCACCGGTACGCGTCCGTAGCTCAATTGGATAGAGCCCCGTTCTGACGAAGCGGGTGATGAGGGTTCGAATCCCTCCGGGCGCGGCCCGACGAGCAGAACGTCTTGACTCGGCCTCGTCAGCCGAATACAATCAATGACGCCCGCTTCGTCAGCGGTTAAGTAGCTCCGGATCACTCCGGGGCTGCTTCCGTTTTACAGCGGACCCTACTGTTGCCGTTGATCATCAAGTGCGCGTACGGTGTGCCAAGGCACGGTGATGTCGAGCCTACGGTGGCGTCACCCCCCGGCACGACCGTTCACGCTCTTCCCGGGGGCGCGGCGCTGGGACTAACGTCTCGCTGCCCGCTCGCCGATGGCTGAAGGGATGGGCGACATTTCCTTCGGCCAGACCGTCGGCATGCTCAAGAACGCGATGGACGGCGCGGGCGCCGCGCACGGCGTCATCGCGAACAACATCGCGAACGTGAACACGCCGAACTTTCGGCGCTCCGACGTCTCGTTCAAAGAGGCGCTGGCTGCGACCGAGCCGAGCGCGGGCGATCCCGACCAGCTCGGCCTCGCGACGACGTCCGAGAAGCACATCGCGCTCGGCGGCGCGCAAGAGGCCCAGCCGTTCGCGATCAGCACGACCGTGCAAGAGGACCAGCAGATGCGCGTCGACGGTTCCAACGTCGACGTCGACCAAGAGATGGCGAAGCTGTCCCTCAACTCCGCCTACGCCCAGACGATGGGCCAACTGCTGCAGAACCAATACTCCCGCCTGCGCCAGGCGATCCAGAGCTGAGAAACCCCTTGAGCTTTTACACCTCGATCGAGGTCAGCGCGACCGGCCTTTCGGCCGAGCGGCTCGCGATGGACACCATCGCGAACAACATCGCCAACGTCAACACGACGCGCACGGCCGAGGGCGGTCCGTTCAAGCGTCAACTGGTGGTGTACGCGCAGAAGAACGAACCCACGACTGCGGCCGCCGGCGCGCTCGACGACGCGAACGATCCGGCGCGCTCGCGCGCGGGCGTGGACGTGATAGGGATCGTCAAGGACCAGGGCCCCGACAAGCTGATCTACGACCCGTCGCATCCCGACGCCGACGCGCAAGGCTACGTGCACATGCCCAACGTCGACGTCGTCAAAGAGATGGTGGACATGATGGCCGCCTCGCGCGCGTACGAAGCCAACGTGACCGCAATCCAGGAAGCCCGCGCGATGGGCACCGCGACGCTCGGGATGCTCAAAGCCTGATGGACTACGGCAGCGTGATCTCCAAGGTCGTCCCGGGCACGTTCGTTCCCGATCTGGGCGCCGCGATCAAGCTCGACGAGCGCCCCAACGTCGGCCCGATCCCCGGCGGCGCGGACGGCATCGCCGGTGTTACCGGCACGGCGGACTCGCAAGGCACGTCCTTCCGCGACACCGTCAAGTCGATGCTGTCGGACGTGAACGACAAGATCACCACGTCCGATCAAGCGCAGCGCGACCTCGCGAGCGGCAAGACGAACGACCTCCAGAAGGTCGTCACGTCCGCCGAGGAAGCGAACCTCGCACTGAACTTCACGATGGCGATGCGCTCGAAACTGCTGGAAGCGTACCAAGAGATCGCGAGGATGCAGATTTAACGGCGGCTTCGCCGCGTTAAATCCGGCATGACCCGCGTCCGACGCGGGTCAGCCTTACGGGGTGGGTGGCGAGCCTCATCGTATAGGCTAAGCGATGGGGACGGACGAGCTGCTTGGTGGGCGGTACCGGTTGGAGCATGTGGCCGGGCACGGCGGCATGGCGACCGTGTTCGTCGCGCACGATACGCGGCTCGACCGCAAGGTCGCCATCAAGCTCTTGGCGCGGCGCCGCGACGCGAGCGGTGTGCTGAACAAGCGGTTCGAGCGCGAGGCGCGCGCCGAGGCGAGGATCGTCCACCCCAACGTCGTCTCCGTGCACGACGTCGGCGAGAACGCGGACGGCCGGCCGTACATCGTGATGGACTACGTCGAAGGCGAACCGCTGTCGGACCTAATCGCGGGCACACCGCTGTCGTCCGAGCGTGTCGCGGCGATCGGTTTCGGCGTGGCGCGCGCACTCGCCGCGGCGCACGTGCTGGGCATCTTTCACCGCGACGTCAAGCCCGCCAACATCATCATCGACGGCCAAGGCGTCCCGCACCTGATGGACTTCGGGCTCGCGCGCGAGCTCGACGAGGACGATCCCGGCATCACGGCGCCCGGCATCCTCGTCGGCACCGCGCAGTACGTCGCACCCGAACAAGCGCGCTACGGCACGGCGAGCCCTGCGGCCGATCTGTACTCGCTCGGCGCCGTGCTCTACCATGCGCTGACGGGCGAGCCGCCGTTCGCGGGCGGCAACGCGCTCGACGTCGCGCTGCGCCGTTTCGAGGAAGAGCCGGCCGAGCTGCGCGTGCTCCTGCCCGCCGCGGACTCGGAGCTGACCGAGCTGATCCACGCGCTGCTCGCGCGCGACCCCGTCGACCGGCCGTGGGACGCGGCGATGATCGCGGAACGGCTCGGCGACATCGCGGCGCGCTTGCGCGCCACGCGCACCGCCGGCGAGGCGCAAGAGCCGCTGCGCTAAAGTCCGTGCCCGCGACGCCGATCAAGAACAGGTAAGCGGCCGGACAGCCCTCGCACGGTTGGGGCCGCAGCGGATCCCGAACGATGGACGGATCCGCGTTCGACGCGACCGGTATTCCGGTAGCGGTGCTCGTGCGGAGGGTCTTTTACTTTGGTCCGTGGCATGTACACGGCGGCGTCCGGAGCGCTCGTCGCGCAATCGGCGGTCGACACGATCGCGAACAACCTCGCGAACGTCGACACCGCGGGATTCAAGCGCACGCTGCTCCAGGTGCAGTCGCAGCCCGAGCGCGACATCTACCGCTTCCAGACCGATCCCACGAAGCAAGGTGCGAACGGCGTCGCCGCGCAGCAGCTCGTCGGCGCGCTGGGAACCGGCGCGCAGATCTATGACACGCCCGCGGACTACGCGCAAGGCGCGATCGCGGCAACCGGCAACGACCTCGACGTCGCGCTGTCCGGCCCGGGATTCTTCGCGGTCCGCGAAGGCAACGGCAACGTGCGCTACACGCGCGACGGGGCCTTTCTGCGCGACCAGAACGGCTTCTTGACGGCGCAGAACGGCGATCGCGTGCTGGGACGCAACGCGACGCCGATCGTGCTGCCCGCCGCCGGCCAGGTGCAGATCGGCCGCGACGGCACGGTCAGCGTCGACGGACGCCCCTTCGACAAGCTCGGCGTCGTGGAGTTTGCGAACACCGCGGCGCTGCGCCCCGAAGGCGCGAACCGCTTCGCCGACACGGGCACCGCGGGCGTGCGCGCCGCGACGAACACCACGACCCTGCAAGGGTCGCTCGAGAAGAGCAACGCGGACGTCATCCGCTCGATGGTCGACCTGATCGCCAACGAGCGCTGGTTCGACGCGAACGAGAAATCGATTCAAACCCAAGACGACGCGGTGGGTCAAGCGATCACCACCGTCGGCCGCACGAACGCATAGGAGCGATACCGACATGATGAGAGCGCTGTACACCGCCGCGACCGGAATGCTCGCGCAGCAGTACAACATCGATACGATTTCAAACAACCTCGCGAACGTGAACACCACGGGGTTTCGCAAGAACTCCGCGCACTTCCAGGACCTGATCTATCAGAACTTGCGCGCGCCGGGTACGCCGGTCGGCCCGTCGGTGGTGCCCGTCGGCCAGGACGTCGGCCTCGGCGTCAAGATCGGCGCGTCGGAGAAGTCGTTCACGCAAGGCGTGCTGCAGCAGACCAGCAACCCGCTCGACCTCGCGATCGAGGGCGAAGGGTTCTTCCAGGTGACGCAGCCCGACGGTACCGCCGCGTACACGCGCGACGGCTCGTTCAAGCGCGACGCGAACGGTTCCATCGTCACCGCCGACGGCTACTTCCTCAACCCGCAGATCACGGTGCCCGCGAACGCGACCTCGGTGCAAGTCGGTCAAGACGGCATCGTCACCGCGCTGATTCCCGGCCAGCAGACGCCGCAGCAGCTCGGCCAGATCCAGCTCGTGCGCTTCACCAACGCCGCGGGCCTGGCGCCGACGGGCCGCAACCTGTTCATTCAAACAGGTGCGTCCGGCGCGCCGACGCTCACGCAGCCCGGCCTCAACGGCACCGGCACGCTGCAAGGCGGTTACCTCGAGCAGAGCAACGTCGCGGTCGTGGAAGAGATGGTCAACCTGATCACCGCCCAGCGCGCGTACGAAGCGAACTCCAAGGCGATCACGACCGCCGACGAGATGCTGCAAACCGCGGTCCAGACGAAGCGCTGATGCACCTTCACGGCGCGCTCGCCAAGTTCACCATCGCGGTGGTCTGTGCGCTTTGCGCACAGCTTGGCGTTTGCGCGGCCGCAGATGCGGCCGCGGCAAACTGTCGCCGGCGCGCGTGTCGCGGCGATCGCCGACAAGATCGCGCACGCGCTCGTCAGCGGGCCCGACCGCTCCATCGCGCCGGCATACGCCGTCGCGGACCAGAGCCTTCCCGCCGGCGACGTGCAACTCGCGCCGGCCGGTTCGCCGTTCATCACCTCGACGTACGTCGGCGTGCCGGTCGCGATCCGCGTCGACGGCAAGCTCGCGCGCACGGTGGTCGCCGGCTACCGCGTCACCACGTACGTGCACACCGCGGTCGCCACGCGCGACCTCACGCCGGGCGCCGTGCTCGCCGAATCGGACCTCGCGCTCGCGCGCGTCGCGTCCAATGGCCGCCCCGCCGTCGGCACCGATGCGCTCGTCGGGCGCAAGCTCACCGGCGCGACGGTCAAAGGCGCGCCGCTCTACGTCGAGCAGACCGTCGCCGACACCGTCGTGAAGGCGGGTCAAGCCGCGATCCTCATGGTGTACGACGGCCCCGTCGCGCTCACCGTCGACGTCGTCGCGCGCACGGGCGGCGCCGTCGGCGACACCGTCACCGTCTTCAACCCGCAGACCCAAAAAGCGATCGCCGCGGTAGTCACCGGACCGAACCGCGTCGAGCTCACTCTCCCCGGAGGCGAACGCTAAGATGCGCGGTTCTCGTTCCATGCTCGCGGCCGTCGTCGCATTCGTCGCGGCATTCGCCGTTGCGGCGTTCGCGTCACCGGCGCTTGCCGACACGCTGTATCAGGCCGCGCCCGCGCCCGCGGGTCCGGGCCATCCGCTGCGGCTGGGCGCCGATCACAAGGCGGCGCAAGTCGGCGACCTCGTGCAAGTGATCTTCAACTTCAACGTCAACAGCACGAGCTCCGACGTCACCAACGTCAACAACAGCTACAACCTGGGGATCGGGCAAGGCTCGGGCCTCGCCAACGTGTCGCTGCTGCGCTTCGGCGCGGGCCTCAACGGCGGCCGCCAGACGCAGTCGAGCAAGACGCAGAGCGGCCAGAACACGTTCGTCAGCACGATGGAGGCGCAGGTCACGGGCGTGCTGGCGTCCGGGGCGCTGCGCATCGCCGGCGATCAAGCCTTGATCGTCAACGGCCAGAAGCAAACGCTGCACATCACCGGCGTCGTGCGCCCCGAGGACATCGACAACACCGACAGCGTGCTGTCGACGCGCGTCGCGAACGTCGAGGCGAAGTTCGACGGCAACTTCCAAGAAAAGCACAAGGGCCTCATCCAGAAAATCCTGGATTTCATATTCTGAGCGCGCCGACGATGATGATGATGATGGAGAAGATGAAGCAGACGGTCTCGGCCCTGGTCCTGGGCGCGCTCCTCGCGAGCGGCATCGCGGTCGTTCCCACGCCGGCGAGCGCGCAGCCGGTGCGGCTCAAGGACGTGTCGCGCGTGCAGGGCGTCACGGCGAACCAGCTCGTCGGCTACGGTCTGGTCATGGGCCTCGCCCAGTCCGGCGACAGCACGTCGGTGCTCTTCACCTCGAAGTCGATCCAGAACGTCTTGCAGTCGTTCGGCCTGACCACCGCCTCGGCGGACGTGCGCACGCGCAACGTCGCCGCGGTGATCGTCACCGCGTCGCTGCCCGCCTTCGCGCACTCCGGCGACACCGTCGACGTGACCGTGTCGTCGATGGGCGACGCGACGAGCCTGCAGGGCGGCACGCTGGTCCTCACCGAGCTGCGCGCGGCGAACAACCTCGTGTACGCGACGGCGCAAGGGCCGCTGTCGGTCGGCGGGTTCTACGCGACCGACCAGAGCGGCCAGAACTCCATCGTCAAGAACCACGTCACGGCCGGGCGCGTGCCGCAAGGTGCGGTGCTCGCGCGCGACATGATCACGAACATCCAGCAGGACCAGGCCGGCTTCTCGTACGTGCTGACCTCGCCCGATTTCAAGACGGCGGCGCGCGTCGCGCAGGCGCTCAACGGCCGCTTCGGCGCCGGCACCGCGCGCGCGAACGACGCGGAGACGATCCGCGTCAACCTGCCCGCGCGCTACGCCGGCGATCCCGTGAACTTTCTCGCCGACGCGGGCGACTTGAGCGTCAACGCCGACGCGCTGGCGAAGGTCGTCGTCAACGAGCGCACCGGGACCGTGGTCATGGGCGGCGACATCACGCTGGCCGCGTGCGCGATCGCGCACGGCAACCTGTCGATCACGATCACGACCGACAACAAGGTGATCCCGCCCGGGCCGTTCACCACCGGCCAGCCGGCGCTGCAATCCAACACGCGCATCACCGCGACCGAGACCGGCCGCCACCTCGTCTACATCTCCGGCGCGGCGACGCTCGCGCAGGTGGTCCGCGCGCTCAACACCATCGGCGTGTCGCCGCGCGACCTCATCGCGATCATCCAGGCGCTGCGCGAGTCCGGCTCGCTGCAGGCCGACGTGGAGATCATCTGATGGCGCTCGACAAGATCGCCGGCCCGGCCGCGCAGCCGCTCACCAACGAGCAGCAGCAGGCGCTCGCGAAGCTGCACCAGACGGCGCAGCAGATGGAGTCGCTGTTCGTCGACATGCTGTTCAAAGAGATGCGCAAGAGCGCGCCGCCGGCCTCGCTGACCGGCAAGACGTCCAACGCCGAAGCGACGTTCAGCGACATGCTCGACGAGAAGCGCGCGGAAGCGCTCTCGACGTCGGGCGCGCTGGGCATCGGCAAGATCGTCGAGCAGCAGCTTCGCGCGTCGGTGCTCGCCGAGCCGAACACCACGATTCGCGCGCGTGTTCCCGGAGCGAACGGACAGTGACCGCGCTCCGCTCGCTAGGACTAAAGTCCCTGGGACCGACCGACGATACGCCTAGTAGCAAGGAAGCTACCGAAAGAGGCGTTCACGACCATGATGATCTCGGGGGCCGAAATCGCGTCGGCGCTGTCCGCGTACAAGACGGTAAAGCGGAAACCCGCCGCCGGCGCGGCACCGCTCGACCCGACGGATTCGTTCGAGCCGACCGACGCTGCATCGTCGATGGGCGCCTTGCGGTCAGCCGCGACCTCGGAGCCGTTCTACCGGCCCGCACTGGTCGATCACTTGCGCCATCAGATCTCCGAGGGCCGGTACTTCGTCCCGACGGACCAGATCGTCGAAAGACTCTTCGGCCAACTCCTGATGGCCGCCGCATAATCAAGGCAGCAGCACCAGCGCTCGTTCCGCGCGCCCTCGGGGAATCGACCCTCGCGACCATCGCGAGCGCGCGCACGTCGGGGGGCCCCACGCAAAGCGTGGGGGGCGCGCAGCAGAGCGGAGCGCCGTTAGCATGAACGAGTGGCAGAAGTTCGGCGCGATGATCGCCGAGGAGTGCCGGGCGCTCAACGAGCTCGCCGCTGCGGCGCTTGCGCTCACCGATGCGCTCGTCGCCAACGATCCGGTTGCGATCGAAACGGCCGAACGGCGCGTCGAAGCGCGCCGCGTGCTGCACGGCACGGCGTACGCGCAGCGCATCGCGATGCAGCGGCGCGGCTTCGGAACGCTGACGCTCGCGCAGGTGTGCGCGTACGCGCCGCCGCCGCTGCGCCGGCAGTTCTACGGCGTCGTGCACGAGCTCGACACCAGCACCGCCGGGCTGAAGATGACCGTGTCCAACAACAAGTCGCTCATCCTCGCGGGCATGGAGCGGCTCGCGCGCACCGTCGCGGTGCTGCAGCGCGCCGGCACGGAACAGACCGGCACCTACCGGCGCCGCGGCGTCGTCCCCCCGCCTGACGGGAGCGTCCTTGTGAGTCGTAAAGCATGAGCTTCTTCGGACTGAACATCATCGGGAGCGCGGTCGACGCGTTCCAGCAAGCCGCGGACACGACGTCGAACAACATCGCGAACGTGAACACACCCGGCGCGTCGCGCCAGGTCGCGAACTTGAACGAAGCGTCGCCGATCGCCGGCTCCGCGGGTTACGCGACGTGGAGCGGTCCCGGCACCAAGGGTGACGGCGTGGTGGTCGACTCGATCACGCGCATCCACCAGGACTCGTACGACAGCCTGTTTCGGGGCGCGTCCGCGTCGCAAAGCTACTTCAACGTGCAGCAGCAGCAGCTGTCGGCGATTCAGTCGTCGTTCGGCGAGCCCACCAACGGCGTCAATTCCGCCTTCAGCGCCCTGCAGACCGCGATCTCGCAGCTCGCGTCGAATCCGAGCGGCACGTCGGAGCGCCAAGGCGTCATCTCCGCGTCGCAGACGTTCGTCGCCACGCTCAACCGGGTCGGCTCGGCGATTCAGACCGCGCAGTCGACGGTGCTGGCGCAAGCCGGGACCGTCGTCACCCAGGCCAACGCGCTCATCGACAAGATCGCGGCGCTCAACGGGCAGATCCGCGCCTCCAAAGCGGTCGGCGACAACCCGAACACCTACCAGGACCAGCGCGACCAGGACGTCGACCAGCTGTCGCAGCTGATGTCGACGCAGACCGCGGTGCAGGCCAACGGGTCGACGCTCGTCACGGTCGGCGGCCGCGCGCTCGTCAACGACACGCAGGCGTATCATCTGGCGTCGCCCGTCATCGGCACCGACGCGTCGGGTAATCCGACGCTGGTCATCGGCATGCAGGGCGACCCGAACCCCGCCAACCCGGTGCCGGTTCAGCTCGGCAGCGGCCAGCTCGCGGGCTACGCCGACGTCTACAACAAGAACCTCACGCCGTACGGCCGCCAGCTCGACGCGTTCGCGAACGCCGCAGCGACCGAAATGAATCGCATCACGCAGGCCGGCTACGATAAGAACGGCAACGCCGGCACGGCGCTGTTCCAGCCGGTCATCGCGTCGCAGGCGATCACCGCGGGGAACATTCAAGTGGGCGTTACCGACCCGGCGCAGATCGCCGCCTCGGTCGCGTCGACCGCGGCGGGCACGCTGACCGTGGGCATCAACGCCGCCAACGCCACCGTCAACACGGCGAGCGCGCTGGTCGGCAGCGCGGCGCTCGCGCATCCAGGCGCGGCGGGCCCGCCGACGACCGGAACGCTGACCGTGCTGGTCGACGGCGCGGCGCAGACGTTCAACTACGACTTCAGCGCCGCCGGGAACGCGGGCTCGGTCGACGCGTTCGTGTCCAACTTCAACGCCGCGCAGCTCGGCGTCAGCGCGTCGTTCGACGCGGTCGCGCAGAAGATCGTCTTCGCGCGCGACCCGAACAACATCAGCGCCGCGCACCGCGCGCTGCAAGGCGCGAACCCGACCACTCCGGACTTCACGGTCACCGACTCGAACGCGGCCGCCGGCGGCAGCCAAGGCACGCCGACGCGCTCGCTGCTGGAGATGCTGGGCGCGACGGCGATCAGCGGCGTCAAGCAGGACGCGACCAATGCGTTCGGCCCGGCCGACAACGGCGGCGCGAACGCGATGCTCAAGCTCTTCTCGAAGAACGCGGGCGTGCCGGCGCTGCAGACGACGGCCGGCAACATCGCCCCGACCGCGCCCGGCGCGGTCACCGTGACGGGCGCGTCGCCGCAAGCGTTCGCGCAGATCGACGTCGGCCAGGCGCTCACCATCGACGCCGGCACGGCGAATCAGGAGAACGTCGTGGTCACGGCCGTGAACCGGACGACGGGCACGATCACCTTCACGGCCGCCAACGCGCACGGCATCGGCTTCGCGATCGCGACCGCGCCGGCGCAGACGCTGGGCGCGTACTACGGCGGTCTCGTCGGCCGGCTCGGCACCGATACGTCCAACGCGATCACCGGCAACGGCGCGCAGACCGCGCTCGCCGCCAACATCGACAAAGTGCGCCAGGGCATCGACGGGATCAACCTCGACGAAGAGACGCAGAACCTGATCAAATACCAGAACTCGTACCAGGCCGCGGCGCGGACGATGAACGTGCTCGAGCAGCTCTTGACGACCGCCATCGGTCTGATCCCGGGAGGATAACCCATGCGCATCGCGACCTTGACGCTCTACGCGCAGCAGACCGCGGCGATCGACGATCAGCAGGCGCTCTACGCGCAGACGAGCATGCAGCTTTCTACGGGCAAGCAGCTCAACGACCCCAGCGACGATCCGGCGCGCATCGCGCAGGATCTCTCGGTGCGCACCGCCATCGACGCCGAGGGGCAGCAGTCCAAGAACGTGCAGAGCGCGACGTCCCAGCTGACCACGACGGACAGTGCGCTGAGCAGCCTGACGTCGGTCTTGCAGAGCGCGCGCCAGCTCGCGATCCAAGGCTCGAGCGACACGCTCACGACGCAGCAGCGCGCGGCGCTGGGCAGCCAGATCGATCAGCTGCTGCAACAGGCCGTCGCCGTCGGCAACACGTCGTACGCGGGCCGCTACGTATTCGGCGGCACCGCGTCCCCGTCGACCCCGCCCATGCAAGCGCAGGGCGATCCGATCGCGGGCGTGACGTTCGGGGGCAACGAGCAAGAGCAGGGGCAGCTCGTCTACAACGGGCAGCAGGTCGCGCTCTCGACGACAGCCCAGGCCGCGTTCAACTACCAGTCCGCCGACGGTTCGCCCGACGTGTTCCAAACGCTGATCGCCCTGCGCAACACGCTGGTGAACGGCACGGTCGTCGACCAGAGCGCCGCCGCGATCAACCGGCCCGGTTCGGTCGTGTACGGCCCGCAAGGGCTGCCGGCGTCGCCGGCGCCGACGACGCTCGGCGCGCCGAACGCGTTCGCCGTGACGCCGGCCGCCGACAGCACCGGCAACTTTTCGATCAATATCAACGGCTCGGTCAACGGCGTCGCCGGCATGGCGACGATCACGGTCGCCCCCGGCGCGGCGATCGACGACGGCGTCGCGCCGCCGCTCGGCACCAGCGTCGTCGCGAAGATCAACGCGGTCAGCGCGACGACCGGCGTGACGGCGTCCTTCGACGCCAAAGCGCAGAAGGTCGTGCTCAGCGGTACGGGCAGCTTCTACGTGACCGACACGCCGTCGCCCGGCGCAACGAACAGCGGCAATCTGACCAAGGTGCTCGGCCTCGCTTCGCAGGCGGACATGGTGCAGAACGTGTCGACGCAGCTGGGCGACATCGACCACGTCCTCAACGGCGTGCTCGGTGCGCGCGCGGTCATCGGCGCCCGGATCCAGTCGCTGGGCTCGATCGCCGATCAACTCCAGACGGCGGCGACCGATAATACGAAGGTGCAGTCCGGGATCGAAGACGTCGACGTCGCCGCCGCGGCGACGCGGCTCTCGGCGCAGCAGACGGCCCTTCAGGCCGCGTACTCGACGACCAACCGTCTCGAGTCCAAGACCCTCTTCGATTACTTGAGCTGAGGTAGGAACGAGCGTGACCGAGACCATCGTCGAGACCGCCGACCGGGAGATCGCCCTGGACCTGCCGCGCTTCGGCGCGTGCACGTACCGCGAGTCGGAAGTGCTCACGTTCCCCTGGGGCCTGCCCGGCTTCGAGACGCTCCACCGCTTCATCGCGCTGAGCCTCGCCGGCCAGGAGAAGTTCGTCTGGCTCCAGAGCCTGGACGACCCGTCGATCGCCCTGCCCACCGCCGACCCGTGGCAGATCTTCGACGACTACGCCCCGCAGCTGCCGCCGTACGCGACCAGCTCGCTGGCCCTGAACCGGCCCGAGGACTTCGTCACCCTCTGCGTCGTCGTGGTGACGCCCGGCGCGGCCGAGATGACGATGAACCTCTTGGCGCCGGTGGTCGTCAACCTGCAGACCCGAACGGGCCGCCAGGTGACGCTGGAGACCGGCGGCTACTCGGTCCGTACTCCGATCCCACGCAAAGATCCGGCTCCAGCGGGAGCGTAAGGCCGCTAGCAGGAAAGGCGCCCTCCGTGAAAGCCACGGAGGGCGTCCTCGTTGTTAGTCCTCAGCCGTAAGCTCAACCAAGCGATCATGATCGGTGACGACGTACGAATCGTCGTCGTTGCGGTCGATCGCGACACCGTCAAGCTGGGGATCGAAGCGCCGCGGACGATCCCGGTTCATCGCTCCGAGGTCTACGACGAGATCCAGCGGACGAACCGTGCCGCGGCGGGCGAGACGGAGCAGCCGCCCGGCGAAGGGGCGAAGGTCGCCGACCTCGGCGGCAAGGGTCGCAAACCGACGCCGAAAGACTAAAGTCCTTCGCCGCAACCGCCGACCATTCAACACAGGGCGGGGCCAAGGACGTACCCGTCCGACACACGTGTGATCATGGAGGAAACACATGCCGGGAATTGGTGGGCTTTCAATCGCCAACAATCTGTTGGCGAACAACGCGGGCCTGAATCTCAATCGTAACCAGGGCGCGCTGAACACGGCCGTGACGCGGCTGTCCAGCGGGCTTCGCATCAACACCGCCGCGGACGATCCGTCCGGTCTGGCGATCGCCGAATCGCTGCAAGCGCAGGTCAACGGTTTCGACCAGGGCGCGCGCAACGTGCAGGACGCGACCAACGCGGCGCAAGTCGCCGAAGGCGCGCTGCAGACGACGACCGACATCCTGCAGCGCATTCGCACCCTCGGGGTCGAAGGCGCTTCGGACATCACGTCGACCGACGACCGCAAGAACTTGCAGGCTGAGGTCCAGCAGCTGCTGCTGGAAGTCAACCGCATCTCGCAGAACACGAACTTCAACGGCCAGAACCTGCTCGACGGCTCGCACGCGGGCTTCCAGCAGCAAGTGGACGTGAACGCAGTCGTCACCTCGAACTCGAACCTCGCGGCCGGCGGCACGCTCGTCGACGCGACGCAGATCTCGTACGTCTCGAACGCGTCGAACGCGACCGTTGCCGACGGCACGATCGAAGTCCAGGTCGCCCAGCTCAACTCGACGACCCAAGGCCTCATCGTCTCGTTCTACGACAGCGCCGCGAACACGGTCGCCTCGCAGACCATCACGCTCGCCTCGGGCGTCGCCGCCGCGAACGTCGCGGTCGACGGCGTGACGATCGGCTTCGGCGTGGCCGGCACCCTCGACGTCGGCGTCACGTCGTTCGTCAAGGTCAGCCAGTACGTCGCGGCTGCCTCGAACCCGAACGCTCCGGCGTTCAACTTCCAGTCGGGCGCGTCGGAAGGTGCGGTCATCCAGGTCGGCTTCATCAACACGTCGACCAACTCGCTGCGCATCGCCAACGTCAACCTGATCGGGCCCGCCAGCGCCGGCGGCACGTTCCCCAACGGCTCGCTCGCGTCGGAAGACTCGATCGGCCAGATCGACAACGCCCTGCAGACGGTGCTCGCCCAGCGCGCACAGCTCGGCGCGACGATCGTCCGGCTCCAGGAAGACCAGAACAACGACAACGTCGCTTCGGTCAACCTCACGGCGTCGGAGTCCTCGATCCGCGATCTCAACGTCGGCCAGGAAACCACCGAGTACACGAAGCTCCAGATTCTGGTGCAGGTCGGTACCTCGGTCCTCGCGCAGGCGAACCAGAACGCCCAGTCGGTCATCAGCCTCTTCCGCTAGGAAGTCTAAGACCGGGAAAGAGAGCTCGCTCCGGCGGGCTCTCTTTCTTTTTCCGGCGGGACGTCCGATACCGTAAGGGTGCCGTTAGAGATCGTCGACGACTACCGCGACAGCGCGTTCGCGAAGGCCCAGACGGGGCTGCTCTTCAACCTCCCCGTGCCGCCGGCCGAGCGCGCGCAGTTGCCCGCCGGCATCAGCTTGTGCATGATCGTGAAGAACGAGGAGCGCTTCCTCGCCAAGTGCTTGCGCAGCGTGTGCGACGTGGTCGACGAGATCAACGTCGTCGACACCGGCTCGACCGATCGCACGGTGGAGATCGCGCGCGAGTTCGGCGCGAGCGTCATCGTGCGCGAGTGGCGCAACGACTTCGGCTGGGCGCGCAACGAGTCGCTCGCCCTCGCGACGCGCCGCTGGACGCTGGTGCTCGACGCGGACGAAGAGATCGCGCCCGAATCGCTCGCGCTGCTGCGCGCGCTGCGCGAGACGCCCGCGGACATCACCGGCGTGTACGTGCGCATCCAGAATTCCGTGGACGACCAGTCGGGCGCGGCGTCGACGATGACGCACATCCTGCCGCGGCTGTTCCCGACCACGCCGCGCCTTCGCTATCGCAACGTGATCCACGAAAGCATCGTCGTCGACGGCACGGAGCACCTGCAGTCGGTCGTGTCGCCGGTCCTCATCCGGCACAAGGGCTACACCGACGCGATGATGGGCGGGCGCGCGAAGACCGAGCGCAACCAGCCGCTGCTCGAGCGCGCGATCCGCGAAGCCGCGGACGACGCGTTCTCGTGGTTCAACTTCGGCATCTCGGCGATCGTCGCCGGCGACTTCGACGGCGGCATCGCCGCGCTCGAGCGGATGTTCGCGATGCCCGGCCCGCAGCGCGCGTTCTTTCCGATCGGCTACGTCATGCTGGCCGACGCGTACGCCGAAGGGCGCCACGACGTCGACCGCGGGATCGCGATCCTCGACGACGGTCTCGCGCGCACGCCGGGCCACCCGAACATCCTGTTCATGCGCGGCTTCTTGCTGTCGATGGCCGCGCGCTACGACGAGTCGCGCGAATGGTACGCCAAAGCGATCGCCGGCGAGTTCCAGGCCGAGCAGCACTCGATGGTCGACGACGAGATCTGGATTTGGAAGGCGCCGCTGAACATGGCGACGACCTACGTGAAGGAAGACCGCATCGAAGAAGCGGTGCCGTGGTTCGAGCGCGCGCAGGCGAACAAGCCGGAATCGCCGGTGCTGCGCCGGCTCGTCGCCAACGCGTACGAGCGCGTCGGCCGCTTCTACGACGCGGAGCGCATGTTTCGCGAGGCCGGCGACCGTGACGGCGACGCAGGCTTCAGCGAGTACGTCAACTATCTGATGCGCCGGCGGCGTTTCTTCGAAGCGTTCGACCGCGTCGAGCAGCGGCGCGGCGCCATCGACGACCGCAGCTACGCGGCGCTGCTGACGTCCGCCGCGCAGACCACGCGCGACGAGCGGCTCGGCGATCCCGAACCGTACGCGGTGCGCGCGCTCGAGCTCGCGCCGGGCAACGGCCTCGCGCTCGGGCTGCTGGACATGCTGTACACGTCGCGCGGCGAGACGGCCAAGCACGACGCGCTGCGCGCCGCGGAAATGCACGCGGCGCTCGCGGAGCCCGCGGACTACTCGCGCCGTTCGTTCCGGCTGCTCGAAGATCAGCGGCTCGACGACGCGCTCGCCGTCGCTCGCGAAGGCCTCGCGCTCGCGCCGCAGGACGGCGTGCTCGCGTACAACGCCGGGCTCGCGGCGGCGCGGCTGCGCCGCGACGACGAAGCGCTCGAACATCTCGCGACGATCGCGGGCGGCGATACGCATGCCACGTCGGCGCTCTCGCTGCGGGCGGAGATCCAGCGCCGTGCCGGCGATCTCGACGGAGCCGTCGCGACGCTCGAACGCGTGCGCGCGCTGCCGGCCCGCGATGAGAACGCGTTCCGCCACGCGACGCTCGGCCTGGCGACCGCGCTGCTCGAGGCCGGTCGTCTCGCCGACGCCGGAAAGCTCGCCGCGTTCGTCCTGAACTAGCATTGCGCTTCGCGATCCTCGCTTCACCCGGCAGCGATCCCGGCGACGCGCGCACGCGCGCCGCGTCGTTCGCCACGGTCGACGGCGCGGATGACATTACCGCCGCCGCGCGCGCGGCGACCGCACCGTACGTGCTGCTGCTTGCGCCCGGCGCGCGCCCGTTGCCCGGTGCATTCGGCGGGCTGAGCTCGTCGCTCGGCGATACCGCCGGCGTCGTCGGCGGCGCGACGCATGCCGGCGGAGTGCGCTCGTTCGGCTGGATGCTCGCGCCCGCGCCGTGCGGGCCGCTGCCCTTCGAGCTGGTTCCCGTTGTCGCGTCGTTCGCGGAAGCGGGCGCCGACGCGCGCGTGCGCGGCGCGATCGACGTCGTGGCGCCGGGGATGGTGCTCGCGGCGCGCGAGCTGCTGCTCGAACCGCTGCCCGCTGATGCCGTCGCCGCGCTCGTCGAAGTGTGCGCGCGTGCGCGCGCGGCGGGCCGCGCCGTGGTGTGCCGGCCCGCGTTCGCATGCGAAGCGCCGCCGCTCGACGCCGACGACCGCGGCCGCTTCTCGGCGCTGCGCGCGCTCGCCGAACGCCGTCCCGAGCTGACCGGCATGCACCGGCTCGTGCCTGGAGCGCGGCGCACGCACGTCGAGCGGGAAGTGCGTCTCGACGGCGGCCGCCGCGTGCACGTGCGCGTCGCGCTGCCGCGGCTCACCGTGTTGGTGCACGGCGCCGGCGCCGAGCTCGCCGCGCGGCGCGCGCGCGAGCTGGCACCGGCCGCCGTCGCGCGCGCCGTCGATGATCCCGCGAGCGCGCTGCGCGCGGAGATGCGCGTGCGCGGCGACCGCTATTTGCTCGTCGTGTCCGCTGCGCAACTGCCGGACCGCGAGGCGTTCGACGCGCTCGTCGCCGCGGTCGAATCGGCGCCGTTCGTGGCGCTCGCCGCGCCCGATGCGGCGGCGCTCGACGGCGGCTGCGTGCTGCTCGCGCTCGCGCGCTTGCCGCAGCACCTCGAAGCATCCGGCGCGTCGTTGTCCGCCGCGCTCGGAACGCTGCGCGACGGTGCCGCCGCGCTGCGCCGTGCCGTGCGCGCGCCGGGTCACGTGCCGTGCAGCGTAGCGCCGCCGGCGCCGCGGCGCGCGACGATCGTGTTTCTCGCGTCGTCGCTGCCGGAGGTCATGCGCATCACGCTGGACGCCGTCGTGCCGGCCGCGCGCCTCGACGACGAGCTCGTCGCGGTATGCGCCGCGAGCGCCGAGACGACGCGGCGCATCCTCGCGGTGTACCCGCAGGTGCGCGTCGCGACCGACGAGTCCGATCCGCTGCTGGGCGACGCGGCGAACCGCGCGATCGCCGCGGCCGCGCGCGAGCTGATCGTGCTGCTCGCCGACGACGTGCTGCTCCCAGCCGGTGCGCTGGACCGCCTGCGCGACGCGTTCGCGCGCGTGCCGTCGCTCGGCGCGGCGTTTCCCGCCGTCACCGGCGCGCCCGGCGGCGAAGGCGTGCACGACGTCACCTACGCCGATCTCACGCAATTGCGCGCGCTCGCCGAGCGGCGCGCCGCCGTGCTGTCCGGCCGGCTCGAGCCGATCGATCTCGCGGTAACGCCGGCCGTCGCCGTGACGCGCGAAGCGTTCGATGCCGTCGGCGGTATCGATCCCGCGTACGGGCCGACGCGCCAAGGAATTGCGGACCTCGTGCTGCGCTTGCGTGCCGCCGGCTACGGCGTCGTCCGCTGCGACGACGCGCTGGCGCATCGTTTCGATCCGTCCGTGTCCCGCAATCCCGCCGCCGCCGCGAGCGCGCGCCAAACCGTCGCCGCACCGGAACCCGCGTCGCTCGCGCGCGGCTTCGATCCCGCGCGGCGCGTGCCGTTCGCGCGGCTTGCGAGCGCACCGCGCGCGACCGCCGCGTCGCATGCGATCGCCGTGCCGGTTGCGGGCGCCGCGGAGCTCAAGCGTGCCGCGACCTTCGTGTCCGCCGCGGCGCGCGCGTTCGACGCCGGCGCACCGGTGCGGCTGCACGTCGTGCTCGACGGCGACGTCGCGCCCGCCGACGCCGTCGCGCGCATCCGGCCCGCGCTCGCGGCGAGCGGAAAACCGATGGACGAGACGGTTGCGGTGCGCGTCGAGCGCGTCGCCGATCTCGCCGCATGGCGCGCCGGACTCGAACCCGGCGTGCGCGTCGTCGTCGCCGCCGGCCACGAGCGCGACGCGCTGGCCGGCCTCGCCGCCGTGTCCGCGGCGGCGCTGCGCGAGCTGCTCGAACCGGCAATCGTATGAGAACGCACCGCACGCACGAGATCATCGCGCCGTGGAGCACCGCGCGCCCCGTGCTCGATCCCGCACGGCTCGTCGCCGTGCGCGTCGAGCCCGTGCTGCGCCAGCGGCGCACAGCGTTCGCGCTGGACTTCTGTCTGGCCGGCGACGGCGGCATGACGGTGATCCCGCTGGTGCTCGCCGATCCGGCGGTCGTCGTCGAACGCGACCGCGAGCCGCTGATCTTTCCGCACGGCACGCCCGGCGACGACGCGTTCGCGCGCGCGCTCGCGCAGCGCATCCTGCCCCATCTCGAACGCCTCGTGCTCGGCGGCGAGCGCGTCGCCGAGCACGTGGTCGCGTTCGCCGCGGCGCCGCAGTTCGACGCCGCGCGCGCCGCCGGGTGCTTCGGCGCCGCGCCGCTGCGCGACGCGCTCACCCGGCTTGCACCGTATCGCTATGCGCGGCGGTTCACGCGCGGGCACACCGTGCGCATCGACGCGCCCGATGCCGTGGGCGGTTGGGCAATGCTGCGCGCGACCGGCCAGGTCGCCGTCGCGCCGTCGCGCCGCGACGCTGCTGCGCTCGCGTGGTACGGCGACGCGCCGGTCGCGCACGACATGCGCGCCGACGTCGCGATCGTCGCCGCCGGCGGTGATGCCGGCGACGCCGCCTGCGTGCTGCGGCTCGATCCGCCGCTCGATGCGGAGTCCACCGCGCGGAGCGCGCACCTCGTCGAGGTCGTCGACCCGCTTCCGCTCGACGTCGGCTTCGTATTCGATCCGGCCGAAGGCCCCGTGCGACGGTGGTTCGCCGTCGAGCGCGCGCCCGAGCCCGCACCGCGCGCGGTGCCCGATCTTTCGTACCGCCCGGCGGGCGGCTCGGCGGGGCGGATCGCCGTGATCCTGGGCCGCTCCGACGCGCTGCGCCACCCGTCGGCCGACACCGACGAAGCGCGCGCGCTCGTCGCCGCGCTCGGCGCCGAAGGCTTCGACGCGATGCTCGCGGAGTCGCCCGATGAGCTCGACGGCGCCGACTTGGTGCACCTGGTCGGCACGCGCGACGGCCGCCGCGCGCGGCTGATCGTCGATGCCGCCCGGCGGCGCGGCGTGCCGGCGGCGGTGCACGCGCACGACGAGGACGCGGCGCACGGCGGCTGGTGGGGCGCCGAAGTCACCCGCTACTGTTTCGAGTACGGCGCCGACGAGCACGACGTCGCCGCGTATCTGGCGCTGCTCGCCAAGCGCGCGGTGAGCGTGGGCGGCGCGCGCGCCGATGCGCCGTTCGCGCCCCCTGATGCTGCGGTAGACGATGCCGCCGCGGCGCTGCGCGATGCGGCGGTGGTGTTCGCCGCGACGCAAGACGAAGCGGACGCGATCCGGCGCCGGACCGGCCGCCGCGCCGCGATCGTCGTAGCGCCGCCCGTCGCATCCACCCTGGCGGCGCAGCCCGTCGGGCATCTGACCGGCGCCGACGGCTTCGTGCTGCTCCACGCGCCGCTCGGCCCCGTCGCCAACGCGCTCCTGGTCGCGCGCTGCGCCGCGACGGCCGGCATCCCGCTCGTCGTCGCCGGCCCCGTCACCGACGCATCGTATCTCGAGCGCGTCCGCGAGTTCGGCGGACCCGGCCTCGTCGTGCTCGCCGGCGAGCCGTCGCCCGGAATCGCGGCCGGGCTGCGCGCCGCGGCCGCCGTGGCAATCGACGCGAGCTGGGTCGGTGACGGCGGCTCGCGCCTTGCCGCCGCGGCACTCGCCGGTACCCGGCTCGCCTTCGCCGACCGCCGCCGGTTCGATGCCGCGGGCGTCGAGGCGCGCCGCTTCGATCCCGCCGATGCCGGCGCGCTCACCCGCGCCCTGGGCGAAGCGTGGGATGAAGCGCTCAGAGCGCCGTGCCGGCCCGCCCCGGAGACCGTCGCCGCGCTCGCGCCGAGCACCGCCGTGCGGGCGATCGTGCGCGGCTACGCGAGCATCGCGGCCGCGGCCGTCTCGTGATCGAGCCGCCGCGAGCGCCTAAACCGGACTCTCCGGACGTCCGATACCATCACGAGGAGGATCCGCCGAACATGGACGTTCAGACGATCGATCAGGGCCAGGCCGCCGTGCCGCCCGCAGTCACCGCACCCGGCGCGCCCGCAGCGCCGGCCGCACCGCCGGGAGCGCCCGCGCAGGCGGACGCGCATCTCAAACCGCCGCACAGTGCCGACGAGACGCTGCACAACGCGCTCTCCCATCTGGTCGGCGGCGGTTCGAACGTGAGCGTGCAGTTCAAGGTGGTGCATGGCACCAACCAGATCGTCACGGTCTTCACCAACAAAGACACCGGCGAAGAGATCTCGCAGTTTCCCGCCGAGTCGATGGTGCTGATCGCGCAGTTCTTCAACAAGCTCGCGGGCGCCGTCGTGGACCGGACGGCCTGACGTGAGCGGCATCGGTTCGACCAGCACGTCGAGTTCCGCGCAGCAGTACGGGACGAACGTTCCGCCGGTCTCGTTTCCGGGGATCGCGTCGGGGATCGACTACAACTCGATCATCCAGAAGTACACCGACATCACGCTCGCGCAAGAGAAGCCGCTCGAGACGAAGGTCACGTCGCTCAACGCGCAACAGCAAGAGCTGCTGAAGATCCAGAACCTCGTCTCGAAGTTCCAGGACACGTTCCTGGCCGTGAGCGATCCGGCGAACTTCACCGCGACGACGCCGACGTCGTCGAACGGTTCGGCGATCACCGCGTCGACGTCGCCCGGCGCCGTGGCGACGCCCGGCACGTACGTCGTCAAGACGGCGACGCTCGCGACCGCGACGCAGTTCACCAACGACGCCGCCGCCAACGGCACGTTCAGCCAGACGAGCGCGCTCGTCAACGCGGGCGCGTCGATCTCGCCCAACAACGGACCGCCGGGCACCACGACGGCGGGACAGCTGACGATCAACGGCGCCGTCCTGAACTACGACGTGAACTCCACCACGCTGCAGAGCTTCGTATCGAACGCGGCGAACGTCGCGGCGCTCAGCGCCGTCGGCGTGACGCTGAGCTACGACGCCGTGACGCAGAAGGTCACGGTCAGCTCGACGCAGCCGCTCACGCTCGGCAGCGCGAGCGATCACGGCAACTTGCTGCAGGTCCTCAAGCTGGACACTGCGCAGATCACGTTCGCCGCCGGGAAGTACACGTCGACGAGCACGTCGGCCATCGGCGGCATCAACGTTGGCGCGACGCTCAACACGTCGAACAACGCCGGCTTCGCGACCGCCGTCACGGCCGGCAACTTCTCGATCAACGGCGTCACGTTCAGCGTCGACCCGACCAAGAACAACCTCAACAACGTCCTGCAGCAGATCAACGCGTCGTCGGCCGGCGTCTTCGCCACGTACGACTCCGCCAACGACCGCGTGCTGCTCACGGCGAAAGCGAGCGGACCGCAAGGGATCACGCTCGGCTCGTCCGCCGACACGTCGAACTTCCTGCAAGCCGTCGGCTTCTTGTCGAGCGCCACGACGCCCAACGCGCTCAGCGCCGGCGCGGCGATCGCCGTGGGCAAAGCGGCGCACGTGCAGTACGTCGACAACGCGGGCACGACGCACGACGTCTACAGCAACTCCAACGACGTCACGACCGTCGTGCCGGGCGTCGACCTCAAGCTGCAGCAGGCCGTCGACGGAACCGTCGTCGCGCCGGTGACGATCTCCGTCGCGCAGGACAGCACCGCGCTGCAGAACGCGATCAAGACGTTCGTCTCGGCGTACAACGCGGTGATCGACGAGATCAACACGGCGACGCAGGCGCCCGTGGTGGGAACCAGCACCAACGCGAGCACCGGTCAGAGCTCGGGCACGCAGCTCACCAACGGCGGCGTCCTGTTCAACAACTCCGACGTCACCGGGCTGCGCGACCGTCTCGTCAGCTTCGTCACGTCGATGGGCAGCACCGGGTCGACGTCGTACAACTCGCTCGCATCCGTAGGCCTCGTGATCGACTCGTCGTTCACCGTTGCCGCGGCGTCCGCGGGCAACACGCAGAACTCGAGCTCGCAGGACAGCGTCTCGCAGCAAACGTTCGCGGGCACGAGCGGGCGGCTTCAGGACCTGGACGTCACCAAGCTCGGCACGGCGCTCGCGGCCAACGCGAACGCCGTCGCGAACCTCTTCACCGGTTCGAACAGCCTCATCGGCCAGATCGGCGGGTATCTCACCTCCGTGTCCGGCCTGTCGACGCAGCTCACGGGCGGCTTGGTGGGCAAAGTGCCGCCGACGTCGCTGTTCGCCTCGCTTTCGAATCAAACGAACGACCAGATCACCTCGCTGCAGCAGCAGATCAAGCTCGTGACCGATCAGGCGAACTTGCAGGCCGACCGCCTGCGCGCCGAGTTCGTGAGCTCCGAAGGCGCGATCGCGGTTCTGCAGTCTCAGCAATCCTCGCTCAGCGCTCTCACCGGATCGAAGACTGGATAACGTGACCCTGACCAACGCCAATCTGCGCTACCTCGAAGCGTCGATCAATTCAGCGAGCCCCGAAGAGCTCATCATCAAAGTCTACGACGCGCTGCTGCTGTTCGCGCGCCAGGCGATCGACGTGATGGAGGCGCGGCCCGCCGACATCCAGGCGCGCCACGACCTGCTGCGCCGCGCGCAACGAGCCTGCGCGCTGCTGATGGGCTCGCTCAAGCTCGACCTCGACAGCGACATCCCGGGCAACCTGTTCCGCATCTACGAGTTCTGGCACCACCAGCTCGTCGCGGCGAACATGCAGGGCGACGCGACGAAGGTGCGCGAGCTGCTGCCGCTGATCGCCGGAATGCGCGAGACCTGGGTCGAGGCGATCAAGAAGTACCGCACGGAGTGCGCCGCCGGCGCGCAGCTGAGTGCCCTCGCCGGCTAACGCTGCGCGCGACGGCGTCGTGCGCACGATCATCGCGTTGGAACGCTCGTGTCTCGACGCGGACGCGGCGATCGTCGAACGCCGCTGGGACGATGTCGGCGCCGCGCTCCAGGCCCAAGGCGCGCTGACCGACGAGCTCGCCGCGCTGTTCGCAGCCGTCCCTGACGCTGCGCCGGACAGCGACGCGAAGGTCGCGCAGCGCGTGCGCGGGATCCTCGCCTACCGCGACGATCAGCTTCGCCGCCTGCGCGCATATCACGCCGAAGTCGGGACGCGCTTGAACTCGATCGGCCGGGTCAACGCGTTCGCGCGCAGCCTCGGCAAGCGCGCGAACTCCGCGCGGCTGCTGGACGGGCAGTACTAACCCGCGAACAGGATCGTCGTCTCGAGACGTTCGTGGCGCTCGTTCGCGCGCGGCACCGCGTCGTCGAACGGCACGAGCCGCGTGCGGCCGTCTTCGACCACGATCATGCGCAGGCGGTCCGTCTCGGCATCGGTTTCCCATGCTCCCGGCGCCGTCGTCTTGCTCGCGCGGTCGTAATGGCCTGCGCGCACGCCCGCGTGCAGCAGCACGCGATGCCCTGCGCCGCGCAAGCGCTCGCATAGCAGATAGTCCTCGTCGCACTGGCGCACCGTGCGCGTCTGCGGATCGACGTACGCGTGCGCGGCGAAGTACGGCGCGCCGAGCGCGCGCAGCGCCGGCACGCGCAGAACGACGCACCCGAAGCCGACGCCGTCCACCGGCACGACGCGGTCGCCCGCGTACGGCGGAATCGCCGCCGACGTCGTGTCCGCGGAGCTCCAGCGGCTGACCGCCATCGGCCGCGCTGAGTCGCGGCTGTAGTAGAGCGCGCCCGCGACGGCGGCTTGCGGATCGGCTTCGAGCGCGCCGACCAAACGCACCAGCGCATCGGGCGGAAGCACGATATCGTCATCGATCATCGCGAGCAGATCGGTGCCGCGCGTCACCGCGTCGCGCGCGATCATCTCGCGCTGCACCGCGACGAAGTTTCCGGTCCACACGAGGCGGTCGGCCTCCGTGACCGACGGTGGCAGGACGAGCGCGGCGAGCGCGTCGAGGAAAGGCCGGGTGGGCTGACCGCTGGTGGGGATCCCGATCAGGAGTTTCATGCGAGCGCGCCGCGCAGCGCAGCGACGAGCGTGCGTCCCGCGTCGTGAAGCGACAGATCGGCGGCGACGAGCGGATCGTAGCGCCGGTCGACGGCGCGCCGCACGGTCACGCGCATGAGCCAACCGCCGGCGGCCACGCGATACGCCGCGAGCGCGTCGCGCGCGGTCGCCGCCGCGCGGGGTTCGACGCCGTCGAGCGTGCGCGGCACGACGGCGAGCAGCACCTGGACGCCGCGTAAGAAGACGTCGTCGAGATCGCGCGCGAGCACCGTGCGCAGCGCGCCGAGCTCACGCTCGTCGAGCCGCGTCACCAGCAGCGGGCCGTCGTGCGCGAACGGTTCGCTCGGCGCGTCCGCGGACGCGCGAATCGCTTCGAGCGACTCGCGCGTGACGACGGCGGGCACCGGTTGATCCAAGCGCGCGGCGACCAGCGCGCGCGGCAGCACTGCCGTGACGTTGCGCGCGAAGTCGCGCACGCCGAGCGCTTCGCCGAGCGGCGTGTCCACGCCGGCGATCGACGTGAGCACCGCGAGCGCGGCGAGACCGTGCGGCACGGCGCCGGCGAAGATGCGCTCGAGCGCGCGCACGCCGGCAGGTTCGAGCGCGCGCGCGAAGACGTACGGCTCCTCGCGTGCGGGCGCCGGCTCCGCGCGCGGCACCGGCCGTTTGCGCGGCTTGCGCGGCTTGGGCTCCGCGCGCGGCGGCTGCACCTCGACCGGCTTGGCTTCGCCCGGCGGTTTGCGCTTGCCGCGCTTGACGACGATGACCGCCGGCGCGATGACTTCGTGCGCGATCACGGGTTCGAGCGCGACGGGTTCCGGTGCGACGGGTTCCGGTGTGACGGGTTCGGGTGCGAGGCGTTGCGATACGGCCGGTTCTTGTGCGAGAGCTTCCCGTACGATGCGTGCCGGTACGACGGATGGCGGCGGCACGACGGGTTCCGGTACGGCTATTTCCGGTGCAGCGATCTGCGGGGCGATAATCTCGGGCGCCGCCGGCTCGTCCACGATGGCGTCGAACGCGCGCGGCGCCGCGGCGGCAGGCGCGACTACCGCGGGCGTGCGCGCGACCGGGGCGCGTTCGTACGCCTCGTTCGCTTCGAGCTCGAAGAACGGGCGCGGCGCGTCGAATGCCGTGTGGCCTGCACGCCGCGTGAGGCGCAGCGCGGGCGCGGCGATCGTCGGAACGCCCGGCGCGTTCGCATGGGCGATGACGTGGAGCGCGCCGGTGCCGGGCAGCACGCGCACCGCGAAGCGGGCGCGCACGGAGCCGCCCGCCGCGACCGTCCCGAGGCGCACGCCTTCGCCGAGCAGCGCGTTCTCGTCGAGCGCGGCGTCGTCGCGCGCGCCGGAGCCCGGTACGACCTCGCACTCGGCGGGGATGGCGATGCGCAGCAGCGCGTCGGGCGCGTCGGCCTCGCCGTCGTCGTGCACGGTCGCGACGACGGTCACGACGGCGCCCGGGATGAGCTCGCGGTTGGGCCGCGCGTCGAGCGACACGCGCAGCATGGCGGGGCGCCGGGCCGGCGGGGCTTCGTCGCGCAAGATCGACTCGGGTCCGAACCGGACCGCCGCCGCGGATACCGGTGCGATGTCGCCGGCCAGACCCAGCTCCTGCCGCCGGCGGCGCTCCAGCAGCTGCGTGTCGGCGTTACGGTCGAACAGCCCGTCGACGTCGATCTCGCGGTCGCTCATCGCATGCGAAACGCGGCCAGCCACGGGAAGCGCCGCTGCCAGCCGGGTTTGACCGGCTCCGCCGGCTCCGGCTTCGCGGGCGCTTCGGCAGCGGCCGGTTCGGGAGCGGGCGCTTCCGCAGCGAGCGCTTCAGGCTGGGGCGGCGGCACGGCGAAAACGACACCGGCCGGGACGGGCTCGGGCTCGGAGGCGAGCGCGGGGGCGGGGATGGAGACGGCGGCCGGACGCGGCTGGACGGCGGCGGGGCGCGCCGGGACTGCCAGGCCGCGCGCTCGCGCTGCGGCTTCTGCGTCGGTGCGGGTCGCGCGTGGGCGGCCGAACGCGGCTGCTTCGCGCAGCGTCGCGTGCGCCAGCATGAGCAGCCGGCGCGGCGTTCCACCCGCGGCGCCGACGACCGCGTCGAGCGCGTCCTCGTCGAACAGCGTCTCCGCCGTGGCGGTCCCCCCGGCGCGCGCGATGCGGTGCCCGACGAGCGCGCGCGCTTCCGGCGCGTCCAGCGGTTCGAGCGCAGTCCAGTTATCGACCCGGTCGACCAAGTTGCGCCGCGCGTCGATCCGTGCGCGCAGCTCCGTCTGGCCGAACAGCACGACGTTGAGGAGCTTGCGCTGCGGGACGTCGTAGTTCAGCAGCAGCCGCAGCACTTCGAAGACGTCGTCGCTTGCGTTCTGCGCTTCGTCCACCAGCAGCGCCAGCGTCAGCCCGTCGAGCACGGCCGCGTCGTAGAGATAGTTCTTCAGCGCGTTCTTGAGCGCTGCGGGCGAGCGCGGCGGGAGCGCGAGGCCGAACGAGCGCGCGACGCCCAGCAAGAACTCGGTCTCGTTCGAGAACGACGGATCGAGGATTTTGCCCAGCCGCACTTCGTCGCGCGCGAGCAGCTCGCGCTCGAGCTGCGCCATCAAGCTGGTCTTGCCCGTGCCGGGATCGCCGACGACCGCTTGCAAGCCGCGCGACTCGATGATGCCGCTGACGAGGCGGTCGCGAGCGCGCATCAGGCCCGGCGTCGTCCGGTAGAAGTGCGGGTCCGCCGTGTCGAGGAACGGATCGCGCTCCAACCCGAAGTGCCGGTAGTACGGGGTCATCCGGCCGTTAGCTTCGGCGGCGCGGATGGAGGCGGCCTTCGGGTTCAGGTCCGAGGCCGCGGAACCGATCACTTGGGGGATGACACCGTACGCCATCGTGTGCGCCGGCGGTGGTCCGCGAGCGTCGGCCGGGTTGCGCGCCCGCTTCCCGGGCGTGCCGTTTCGCTATGTGGGTCCGGCCGCGGGAGCGCCGTACGGCGTGGATGCAGACCCGTCGCTTGCCGTCGCGCTGCGCGCCGTCGAAGCTGAGGTGACCATCGTTGTGGACCCTGCGGTGCTGCTCGATCCCGTTGCCGCTGCCGCTCTCGTAGCCGTGGTTGAAGCGGATATGCTCGTCGCGCCGGTACTCGTGGATGATGGCGGCCATGTCGTGAGCGCCGGATTCGCGATCGCCGGCGATGCGGTGCGCGATGACGCACGTGCTCATGCGCTCGGAGCCGGTACAGCGTTTGCGGCGTTCGTTGCTGCGCGCGACAGCGGTGCGCCGTCCGCGGATGTGCTCGCGCCCGATGCGTTCGACGGCCGCTGCGTGGCAGCGCGGACCGAGACGCTGCGCGCGATTGCACCCGATGTCGCCGAACCGGATGCGTGGCTCGCCGCGACGGCCGCCGCGCGCGGCGAGCGGGTGCGTTTGATCGTCGTTTCCACCGCCGTGCGCGTCGCCGCGGGCGACGTGCCCGCAAACGGCGCCGATCCGCGGCGTGCGGGCGCGGAGCGCAGGCTTGCGGCGCACGCGTCGCCCGCGTGGTCAGGTTCGCCGCTGATGCGGCGCTCGGGCGCACTGCGCGCACGCTGCGCACGCCGTACGGCGCCGACATGACCGTCGTCGACACCGCCCCGCGCGCCAGCGCGGTCGTCGTCGGCACGCCGGCCGATCCGGCCGGTTTCGAGCGCATGCTGCGGGCGAACGGGTTGCCGCTCGATGACGTCGTTCTTGCCGGCGGGCCCGATGCGCTCGCTCGGGCCGACCGCGCGCTGCGCAATCGCGGCGACCGCTACGTGGCCTTCATCGACGCGCGCTGCGTGCTGCTCCCCGGCTGGCTCGATGCCTTGGTCCAGGCGCTCGAAGGCGATCCCCTCGCCGCGTTCGCGACGTTCGCACCGGCGGGCGCGGACGCGCGCGCGACGGTCGTCGCCACGGCGCGCATCCCGGCGTGCGAGCGGCTCGGCGCGTTCGAGACGCTGCACGGTGCGCTCGCCGATTTCATGGTGCGCGTCGCTCGCGACCGCGAGCGCGGCATCGTGCGCGTCGACGGCGCGCCGCACATGCTGCCGCCGCCCGCCGACGACGTCGCTTTTCGGCTGCGCTACGGCTGCGCGCCCGCGGATGCGGCCATCGTGGCGCACGCCGCGGCGCCGCGCTTCGGCGGGATCGCGAGCATCGTGATGCTGTCGTGGAACGCCGCCGACTTCACGCGGCTGGCGGTCGAGTCGATTCGCGCGGTGACGCGCTACCCGCACGAGATCATCGTGGTGGACAACGGCTCGGACGAGCCGACGCTGCGCGTGCTGGAGTCGCTGGCCGCCGACCACGGCGTGCGCGTCGTGCTCAACGGGCGCAATCTCGGTTTCGGCGGCGGGATGAACGTCGGCATGGCGCACGCGCGCGGCGACGTGGTGGTGATCTTGAACAACGACGTGATCGTGACCGAAGGCTGGCTGGAAGACATGATCGGCGCGCTGGAAACGCGGCGCACCGTTGGCTGTACCGCGCCGCGCAGCAACGTGGTCGCGAGCGAACAGGTTCTCGCGGTGCCGTACAAGGACGACGTCGCGATGCACCGCTTCGCCGCCGAGCGGCGGCGCGCGCTGCACGGGCGCGGCTACGTCGCACACCGGGTGGTCGGCTTTTGCCTGTGCCTCGACCGCGCGGTGATCGACGAGATCGGCGGTTTCGACCCTCGCTACGGCCTCGGCAACTTCGAGGACGACGACCTCGCGGTGCGCATCCGCGCGGCGGGCTGGGGCATCTTCGTGTGCGACGACGTGTTCATCCACCACTTCGGCAGCGTGAGCTTCAAGGCGAACGCGCTCGACCACCGCGCGCACATGGAACGCAACTGGCGTGCCTTCTCGGAGAAATGGGGGCTCGCGCACGCGCCGATGGGTACGCCGTACGACGCGCGCAGCTTGGCGCGGCCCGGGTTCGAACACGACGCGCACTTCGTGCCGCTGCCGTTGCCTCAGCCGCAACCCGACCGTGCGGCGGTGAGCGCGTGACCCCGCGCTTCCACGCGCGCTTTCCGGGCGCGCTGTGCGAAGGGCTTGCGGCGCTGGGGCGCGATGCGCGGCTCGCGGCATATCGCATCGAACCGGTGCGCACGGTCGACGGACCGCAGCACTATCTCGACCTGACGTTCACCGACGGCGAGCACGTGGCAGTGGTCGCGGGGATTCGCATCGACCGGCACGCGCTCGCGCACCGCGACCGCTCGCCGTTCGTGGTGCCGCGCGAAGCGGCCGCCGTGGTCGACCAGCTCGAAGCGGCGTTCGACACGATCGAGCCGGCGCTGATCGCGGCGTTCACCGAATGCGCGGAGCCCGGCGAGACGCTGCACGTCGTTGCGGACGTTGCGGAAGAAGTCGTCTTCGCTCGCTGCGACGCGAGTGCGCTCGGAGCCATGCCGTATGCAGCCGTCGCCCGTGCGCGCGGACCGGCCGTGGACGATGGCGCGTATGTTGAGGTTTGCTTCGGCGGGGATCTTCCGCTCGCGGTCGCGCCGCTCGTCCCGGCATTCGGCGACGCGGCTGCGCCGCTGCGCTGCTACGTCGCGATCTCCGACGCTGCGCTCGCCGCCGGCGACGCCGCGTACCACGCCGCGGTCGCGGTGGGTTCTGCGCTGGGCTGCGACGAGGTGGCCGTGGACGTGGCGGGATACGACGGGCGACTGCTCGACGCGTACGCGTTCGTGCACGTCATCGGGCTCGACGACCCGCACGCGGCGGCCGAGCTGCTCGCAGCGGCACGTGCGCGGGGCATCCGCACGCTGCTCACGCCGCTGTTCGACGATGCGCCCAACGGCGGCTACTGGGGCGCGCGGACCCACGCGCGGACGCTCGCGCTCGGGGACGACGAAGACGTGCTGGGCCTCTATCTCCGCGCCGTCGTCGCGCGCGAGAACGCGTTTCCCGGCAGCGCGCCGCACGCGACGCCGTGCGAGCCGCGCCCAGGTTTCCGTGCGGCGCAGCGCGAGGCGCTCGCCGATGCGGACGTCGTGTTCGTCGCGTCGGCATCGGAAGGCAAACGCATCCGCGCGCTGGGCGTTGACCGCGTCTTCGCAGCATACGTGCCCGCGCCGCAGGACGTGCCGGCACCCGAGCCCGGCGTTGCACCGTACGTGCTCGCCGTCGCGCCGGTCGGACCGCTGCACGCATCTGCGACGCTCGCGCGTGCCGCTGCGCGCGCCGGGCTACCGGTGCGTTTCACGGGCGCGATCGTTGACGGTGGCTATGCCGCGCGCGCACGCTCGTATCTCGACGACCGCTCGTCGTTCGCACCGGACGATCCGGGCCGCGGGGCGCGCGTCGTCGCGGACGTATCGTGGACCGGCACTGACCTCGCGGGATTCGCGGCGCACGCAATGCACGGCGTGCCGATCGTCGGTTCGAATCGCGCCGGCGTGCGCGACGTATTCGGTTCGAGCGGCGTGTGGGAAGCCGACCCGGCCGACGAGGTCGCCATCGCGGCGGCGCTCTGCGAGGCCTGGAACAGCGCGGGCAACCACGCTGCGGCGCTCGCGGGCCACGTTCGGGCGCGTTGCCGCATCGACGTCCTGCAGGCATGTCTCGTGAGCGCATACGCTCCGTCCGAGCAAGTCGCGTGAGCGCAGTCGAAGCATACTGGGAGGGCGACTACGCCGCGACGCACGCGCGTTTGCGTGCCGTTGCGAAGGAGCTCGGCGGCGACGTCGTCGTTGCGACGGATCTCGCCGGATTGCCGGCCGCGCTGAAGCGCCTGATTGCCGCCCGCCGCCGCGGCGAGCTGGCCGCATTGTACGTGGCGCTACCCGACGCCCGCGAAGCGCTCGTCGCGACCGTGTACGCGCAGGCTGCGGCGAGCAACGACGTCGAGCAGCGCGCCGCGATCGTCGACGGCTTCGCGCGCGGCACCATCGCGCTCAACGGCAAGCCGCTGGCCGACTACACCGTGCTGGACGCACCGGTGCGCCGTGCGCTTCACGCCGCCCTGCGCAGCGCGGACGCCGTGCTGATCGACTCGCCCGAGCACGCGCGCCGAATCGAGAGCGCCGTGGGCCGGCCGCCGAACCGCGCCGTTCCCATCGTACAGGTGCCGCCGGCGGATGCGCCGCTTCCATGCGGCCGCCGCGTCGTCGTCTACGCGCCCGAAACCGCGCGCGACGCGCTGCGGCAGTTCGACGTGCTCTTCGCCAACCGGGAGTTCGCGTGGAGCGCGATCGCGCGCGATAACGGGCACGAGCCGCTGCCGGCCGACGCCGCCGTCGTCATCGCGCCGTCGTGGTCGAGCCTTGAGGGCGCGCTCGCGCTGCATGCCCGCGGTGTGCGTGTCGTCGCACCGTTCGCTTCGGGCGCGCCGAGCCTCGGGCTTGCGTTCGGCTACGACCCGCTACGGGCGAAGACGCTGTTCCGTGCGCTCGACGCCGCGCTGACCGAGGAGCTTCCCGCGTTCGGCGTCACGCCACGGCTCGCCAGTGCGCTCGCGCGCGAGCGCGCGCCGCGAACGAGCGGGCCGCGGCTATCCGCGATCGTGCGCACGTACGACCGCCCGCAGCTGCTCGCGCGGGCACTGGACAGCCTCGCGGCGCAGACGTATCGCGACATCGAAGCGGTCGTCGTGAACGACGCGGGTCCCGACGTTGCCGAGCTGCTCGCGCGCTACGAAGGCCGGCTCGCGATCCGCTACGTGCACCGCCCGCGCAACGGCGGCCTCGTCGCGGCGGTGAACGACGGCGTGCGCGCGGCGCGCGGCACGTACGTCGGCTACCTCGATGACGACGATGTGTGGTATCCCGACCACGCCGCGCGGCTGGTCGACGTGCTCGAACGCACGGGCGCCGGCGTCGCGTACGCGAATTGCGTCGCGGAGTATGCGGACGTGGTCGACGGCGCGCTGGTCCCGCGCGAGTACGCGATCTTCACCGACCGCGACTTCGAGAAGGACGCCTACCTCTACGACAACCTCGCTACCGTGCACAGCTACGTGCACCGCCGCGAGCTGTTCGACCGCTTCGGCCTGTTCGACGAAGCGATGGGCGCCGCGGACGACTGGGAGATGTGGCTGCGGATGAGCCGCGAGATCGACTTCGTGCACCTCGACCGGGTGACGGTGGAATACTCCTGGCGCCGCGACCCGAACACGGAAAACATGACGTTCCGCAAGCAGCGCGCATTCGCAAACGCCCACTTGCACGTCGCAAAGAAGCACGCCGGCGCGTACGCCTGCTGGCCGACGTACCTGCGCGGCCGCTATGAAACGGCAGCCCGCTTCAACGCACTGGCCGACAAGCTGGAAGCGGACCCGTCACTGGCGCACGCGATGTTCGCGCCGCCCGAACCGGTGATGTAACCCGCCAGCAACGGAGCAGCGGTGCTCGGACTGCGCTCGGCGTGCCCAGCGAGTGGAACGAAAATCCATACCTCGGCCATGACGCGCCGTCACTGCGTGCACATCGAGAACACGTGGTCATCGCGTGGACCCGGGCTCCACGCCAAACTCGGATCACTCACCTTCGCCAAGATCGCGGATGTGATGTCGGAATAATTCCCGCGTGAAGGCGGTTCGGAACTCGACGTGGTGCGGACGTCGTCGCGAAGCGCGCTGAGCAGCTCGCCGTGCCTCTCCGTTCGGATGACGTTGCCGCTCCCCGCTTGCTCTTGGGAAAAGCCCGACTTTTCTAGGCGTGCCCCGAAATTCGCCATCGTCTTGAATCCGATGTCGGCGTTCTCGGTTCGGCGTGCGATCCGCGTGTCGCCGTCGGCCGTCGTCCGCGCGACGTTTCCCGAACGCATGAGCCGGTACGCGTACACCGGCGAAGCGGCCGCGCCTGCCGTGCCGTGATGACAGTCGACGACGACGATCTCAGCGACGCCCCACTTCGACGTAGTCGGCGACGCCGGTATCACCATCGCCTCGCGCGGTGCGCCCCAGTCACAAACCGCGAACGCGTTCGCTCGTGGCGCCGCGGGCCGCCACGCGAGCTTCTCATCGTACGCGGCGGCGTACGCGGCCCCGACGGCGGCCCCTTCCGGCTCCGTGTAATCTCGATATACGCTCCAATCTTCCCACTCGCCGTCTCGCCGCACGGCAAACCGCGTACGGCGCGTGTCCGACGGTATCGTATGGCCCATGACGAAGTGGCCGGTGCTACCGGGGCGCGGACTCGGTATGGGCGGCGGCGGATCGAAAAGGGTCGAGCGATCGATCCCCTCCGCGATGGCACGAAAGCGTTTCGGACCGATAACGGCCGACTCTACACGCCCGTTGTCGAACGAGCGCATCACGACCCCGTCCGGTGTCAACAGGTACGCGGCCAGTGGAGGTGTAGGAAGCGACTCGAGACCGTAGTTACAGTCCGCCCATGCAATCGCGGTCGTTCGCGGACCGCTCGCCGTGGTGACTGTGGCAGCCACACTCGCCGTCAGTGTGCTCACGACGAACGCAATTCCGACAAACATGGCGACGGCACGGGCCGCGTCCTTGAGCACGGCGGCCATTACGGGGCTGCTTCCGCCGCGGCGGCGAGATCGTCGAGCACCGGGGACGAAGTGGCTTGCCATCATCTTTCCCATTAGCGGCCCGAAAATGGCGAGGCTCTGCGCGATCGTCCGGCGATCAGGTCGACGCCGGCTTGCGTTTGTGCAGGACCACCAGGTTGCCCTCGGTGTCCTTGATCGCGGCCATGAAGCAGACCGGGGTCTCGTTCCGCATGACGACGGGGATGCCGCGCCCCTCGACCGCCGCGACGGCGGCGTCGAGATCGTCGACGGCAAACAGGATGCCGTTGCTGGGTTGGAACGGCATCACGTGACCGCCGCCGCCCCAGAGCCCGAACGTGGTGCCGTCGGGCAGCTCGTACTCGGCGCCCCGATTGTCGGGATACACCTTCACCGGTTCGAGTCCGAGCACGTCACGGTAAAACGTAATCGCGCGCGCGGCATCATTGACCATGTAGCCGCTGAGGTCCATACCGGTAATCGAAAAAGCCTGTTGACTCACCGAACGCTCCTCACTTCACGTAAACAATGCACGTTCAGGACGGCGAATAAACCGTTGCCTCGAACGCATGTTCGTGGAATAATTTGATAGCCCTCTGCAGCGTCCGATCTACTTAACGATACCTAGGCCGGCGGTCGGGTAGCGTGGTACGCGCTGCGTTGGCGCCGCTTGCGCGCGCAGATGCGTGAGATATGCTGCGCGGTTCGCGCTGACAAGCGGTAGTCCGTCCGCCGCGTGTACTTCGTAGAAACGCGCGTACGCGTCGCCGAAGGTGTGGTGGATCTTCGCGGTCGCCGTGCCTTCCCAGTTGCTGCGAATCGTGTAGGCCGTGGTCGGGCGATCGAGGTGGACGAAGTCGTACTTCGACGCGAGGCGGACCCACATCCCGAGCTCGTCGAGTCCCTCATCCGGATCGAAAGCGCCGACGGCTTCGATCGCGCTTCGGCGCGTGAACACGGTCATGTAGCCGATGCGGTTCGCGATCAGCAGTTCGCTACGCGTCAGTCCGGCGTTGCGCTCGAGGTCCCAGCCGGTCTCGGTCTCCGCGCCGCTCGCGTCGCGCTCGACGATGCGCACGAGGAAGTCGCTCTTCGCGCACGCGGCACCTGTTCGTTCGAGCGCTTCGACGTTGGACGCGACGTGGTCGGGGAAGAAGAGGTCGTCGTCGTCGAGGAACGTGACGAACGCGCCGTGCGACCGGGCGTACCCGTCGTTGCGCGGCTGCGTCGGGTTTCCGCTGTTGACGTCGCGGTTGAACAGGACCGTACCCGGGAACGCGGCGACGACGTCGTCGACCGGCGTACCGTTGTTGTTCACGACGACGGTCTCGATGTTGGGATACGTCTGCGCGCGCAGGTGCTGCAGGCAGTCGCGCAAGACGTGCGGACGGTTCCACGTCGCGATCACGATCGAGACCAGCGGCGCGCGCTCGCGGACAAGGGCCGCCGTCAGCGCCGGCGGCGTCACCGCGGCCGGTGCTTGCACGCGAATTCGCGGGGCCGGCGCGCCGAGCGCGCGCAGCAGTGCGTCGACCATTCCGGCCCGCGCCCACGGTTCGTACCCATGCGCGCCGTCGAGGAATTCCAGCGCACCGGACGTCCACGTCGCGCACAGCGGACGGCCGAATCGCGCAAGCGCGATCGCGGGCGCCGGATCGTCGGGGTCTAGCGCGACGATCGCGCGCGCCGACGCGAGCACGTTCGCGGCGCCGGGCGTCGTGGAATCGACCACGCGTACCGGCGTGCGCACGTCCCAGAGCATCACCTGCGCGATGTCGACGAGCTCGCGCGCCAACCCGTCCGCCCACAGCGCCACGTGCTCGCCGCGGGCCACGTCGCCGAGCGGGGGCATCGGCACGCGGTCGTCGGGCGGTACGGAGATCGCCGAGCGCGCCGGATATTCAGCGAAAAGCCGGCGGGCGCGTTCGCGTTCGGCGGTCGAGCGGAAGATCACGCCGTCCGCGATCGCGCACAGGTGCTGAAACGGAACGGCCGACGCGTCGCCGTACCACGACTGTTCCGCCGCCGGCTGCGCGGCACCGTTGATCGCAAGCTTTCCCGCGGCGAGCATGTCGAGCCGCGCTGCGCGCTCGTCGGGCGAGGGCGCGTTGATGAGCTGCGACGCGACGCTGCGCATGAGCGCGACGCGCGGCTCTTCGACCGCGATCGCGACTTCGACGCGTTCGCCGGCGCGACGGCGTTCGATGATGCCGGGGATGACCTGCGCGAACGTCGTGGGCGTTGCGACAACGATCTCCGGCATTGCGCGATAGCGTCGCTCGAGCGGCGTCATGGCGCTCTCAGCCGCGCTGAGCTGCACGGTCGTCAGACGGCGACGCGCCGCGCGGCCGCGTGCATGACGGCGTACGTCACGGCGCCGGCGACGGCATCGAGGTCGGCGTCGCTCAGCGCGTAGTGCATCGGAAGGCGGATCAGCCGCGCGCTGATGTCGTCCGTCACCGGGAGCGATCGTCCATGCGTGCGGCCGAAATGCTCGCCCGCCGGCGACGAGTGCAGCGGAACGTAGTGGAACACCGCGTGCACGCCCAGATCACACAGGCGCTCGAGCACCGCCGGGCGCGCCGACGCGTCGTCGAGGAGCAGGTAGTACATGTGCGCGTTGTGCGTGACGTGCGCCGGGATCACGGGACGGCGCACGTAGCCCGCCGCTTCGAGCGCGGCGAAACGCTGGTGATAGCCGTCCCAAAGCGCGAGCCGGCGCGCGAGCAGGTCGTGCGCGTGGCCGAGCTGGCCCCACAAGAATGCCGCGACGATCTCGCTGGGCAGGAAGGACGATCCGACGTCCACCCAGCGGTACTTGTCGACGTTGCCGCGCAGAAAGTTCGTTCGGTTCGTGCCCTTTTCGCGGATGATCTCCGCTCGTTCCGAGAACGCGCCGTCGTCGCGGACGAGCAGCGCGCCGCCCTCGCCGCTGATGACGTTCTTCGTCTCGTGAAAGCTGAGCGCCGCGAGATCGCCGATCGCGCCGAGCGGCCGTCCGCGGTACGTCGAGCCGAGCGCCTGGGCGGCGTCTTCGATCAGGATCAAGCCGTTGTCGGCGGCGATCTTCGCGAGCGCGTCCATCTCGCAGGCCACGCCCGCGTAGTGCACGGCGACGAGCGCTTTGGTCCGCGGCGTGATCGCTTCGCCGACGCGCCGCTCGTCGATGTTGAGCGTGTCGGGCCGCACGTCGACGAACACCGGCGTCGCGCCGCGCAGCACGAACGCGTTCGCGGTCGACACGAACGTATAGGAAGGCATGATGATCTCGTCGCCCGGGCCGACGTCCGCGAGCAGGGCGGACATCTCCAACGCGGCGGTGCACGAGTGCGTCAGAAGCACGCGGTGCGCGCCCGTTTCGCGCTCGAGCCACTGCTGGGCGAGGCGCGTGAAACGCCCGTCGCCGGACAGATGGCCGGCCGCGATCGCCTCCGCGATGAAGCGGAACTCGTCGCCCGTCTCGTGCGGCTGGTTGAACGTGATCACGTGGAGGCGAGGACCGCTTCCGGCGGCGCCTGGACGTGCCCGTAGCGGTACATGTCTTTCAGCTCGGGCGGGATGCCCCAGTCGTACGCGCCCACCGCGTCGTGCAGCGCTTCGAACTCGCGCGTGTAATGCGCGGTGAGGTCGTCCGTCATGCGGTTGCGCGGCGACCGGAAACCGTGCTGGTACGCGGCGTTGAGCGTGTGGCGCACCAGCGTGCGCACGGACTGCTGCCGCGTCATCGTGCGCGTGACAGGGCGGTCGGGCTTGAACGCGCTGACGTCGAACGACGCGTCGCCGTCGCACGCGAGCGCGCTGAGGATCTGCGCGATCAGCGGCGAGCAGTGCAGGCCGTCGCGCTTCGTGCCCGTCGCGACGAGCAGGTTCGGAAGATCGGTGCGGCCGATCATCGGCAGCGTATCCGACGAAGTCGGGCGCCAGCCGAAGTTCACCGCGTCCAACTCGGCGCGGTAGAACGTGTGGTTGATCTGCTCCATCGCGCCTTCCAGCAAGCCCATGACGCTGGTGATGCGCGGCGCCGCGACGGGGACGGGCGAGATGAAGTTGCTCGCACCGACCAGCGTGTGGTTGAGATCCTGGGGCGCTGCGTACGTGCCGCACGCGAGCCCGCGGTTGGGGGTGCGGATGCAGTTCGTCAGCGTCGCGGTCCCGGTGTTCAGCCGGATGCTCGCGCCGGCGCCGAAGAATACGCGCTGAAACGCGATCGGTAGGCGCGAACGGTCGACAAGCGCCGAGAACGAGGCGCCCGTCGCGACGACGAAGACGTCGCCGTCCACGCGTTCGCCGCGGTCGGTGGTGAGAGCGACGATCGCGTCGCCCGAGGCCTCGAGCGTTTCGACCGCCGCGTCGACCATGCGCACGCGCGGTTCTTTCGCGAGCACCGCGTCGAGCGCCGCGATGAGTTGCACGGGATTGACCCAGCCCTCGCGCGGGATGAACGTCGCGCGAAGCGCGCGCGCGTGCGGTGCGGGATCGTACCCGGGGATCGACTTCGGATCGGCGTCCTCGAACGTCTCCGCATACGCGGCGAGCGCATCGCGCACCGCGTCGTACGTTTCGTCTTCGAGCTGGTCGGTGACAGCGTTGTTGATCAGGAACGTGCCGAAGCCGGCGTTGATCGGCAGGCCGCTCTCCGCGCGCAGCTCGGCGAGGTGCTCGGGCCACATCGGCGCGGCGGCGCGGTTGAAATCGAACTTCAGGCGCTCGAACGACGATTCGAACGTTCCGGTGTCGACCTCGCAGAACGAGTTGAACATGGCCGCTGCCGCGAGCGACGCGCTGCCGCCGCGCGACCGCGGTCCGACCAGCGTCACGAGCACGTCATCGCGCTCGCGCACGATGCGGCGCGCCGTTTGCAGCGCGATGATACCGTTGCCGGCGATGACCACGTGCATCGCCCAGCCCGCTCTCATCCCAGCTTCTCGATGATGCTCAAGCCCGGGTACGTCGGCGCGTACGAGATGCGATGGGGGCGGCGTTCGAGCACGTCGCTCACGTAGACCGTGCCTTCGGCCGGGATACGGTGCTGCGTCAACTGCCACACGGCGATCTTGCCGCCGGGTACCAGCCGCGGCCAGATCGCGTCGATCGATGCGCGGGTCGGTTCGACCGCATTCACGTCGAGGAACGCGAGCGCGATGATCTCGTTGCGGTTTTCGGCGAGCCATTCGGGGAGCGTTTCGCGTACGTCCCCGCGCACGAGCCGGTGCTTGCCGTTGACGTGTCCAAGCGCGTTCGACATTTCGTGCAAGCGCAGCAGCTCGGCGAGATAGCTTTCATAGAGCTCGCCGCCGACGTCGTACGTGCCGTCGCGATGGATCTCGGTCGGCCGGTCTTCCGAACCGAAGCCCGCGTAGCCGGAAAACGTGTCGAACGCGACGACGCGCCGCGTCTTGTTGAGCGGCTCGTAGACCGCGCGAAAGTTCTCGCACAGGACGGCGGTTTGCCCGCGCCACGTGCCGATGTCGTAAATGCTGCCCGGCAGGCCGACGATGGAACGATAGATCTCGCCGGTCGCGAGGATGCGCGCCAGCAGCGAGCCGCGCAGCCACAAACCCAGCGAGCGCTCGCGCTCGTCCACGCTGCCGGGAAACTCGTCGAACATCTCGTGGATACGGGCCCGGCTGTTCAGGCTCTCCGCGGGGCTGAGGGAAATGCGAACAGACTCGTGTACCATCTTCCAGAAGGATATCGGTCCCCAGGCCTGGACTCTTGAGGCCGCGATGCCCACCCGGACGCCCTCGGGACCGCGATGACGGCGGTCATTCTCCAGCCGTCGTATCTCCCGTGGCGCGGCTACTTCCACCTCATGCAGCGCGCGGACGTCTTCGTTCACTACGACGACGTGCAGTACACGCGCCAGGACTGGCGCAGCCGCAACCGCATCCGCGTCCCGGGCGGCGTCGAGTGGCTTACGATCCCCGTGGAGAACGCAGGCTTTCTCACCAGCGGGCTTTTGATCAAGGACGCGCGCGTCCACTGGGGCCGCCAGTGGAACCGCAGCCACCGCGACCGCATCGTCCGAAGCTATGCGCGGACGCCGCATTTCGCGCGCTATTTCCCGGCAATCGACGACATTTTAAGCGCGCGCGAGGAGCTGCTGGTCGCGTACACCATTCCGCTCGCCGAGCGCTTGGCGGCCGCACTCGGCATCGCGTCGACTCGCATCGTGCGATCGTCGGAGCTCGGCATCGAGCATGACGATCCCACGGAGCGCCTGGTTCGCATTTGCGCGCATCTCGGCGCGGATCGCTATCTCTCCGGTCCGAGCGCCAGAGACTATCTCGACGAATCGCGCTTCACGCGCGCCGGCATCGAGCTCGAATACATGGACTACCGCTATCCGCCGTACCGGCAGATCGACGACTTGTACGAGCCGGCCGTCTCCGTCATCGATCTGCTCTTCATGACGGGCGAGCAGGCGCCCGACTACATCTGGGGCGAGCAGGCGAACGCATCGTCTTGAGCGTTTCCCTGCCGGACGATTGTGGCGCACCCTTCGACAAGCTCAGGGTGACAAATCGCGCCTACACTCCGTGCGCGGCGATGCCGATTCATAGCGTATGCAACAACTGATCGCGGCTCCGCGACAAGAACCCGTCGCGGATCTCCGGGCCGAAGCGAACACGAAGCTGCAAGCGGTACTCGATCGCTTCATCCGCCGCGGTGAAGGCGACTATGGCGCAAAGGGACCCGCGCGCTACGCGGAGATCGCCGCCGAGGTGCTGTCGGTGTCGGGGCAGGACGATCGCTTTCGGCTGATCGACCGCCTGACCGGCGACCTGCTGCAGCGCTCGCGCCGCATCCTCGAGATGGGCTGCGGGAGCGCGCCCTTTCTGTACAGCGCGTTGGGCCGCGGGCACGACGCGATCGGCATCGACGTCGACTACGAGCGGCTCCGCATGGCGGAGCTCAAAGTCGATGCGCTGGGCCTGCCCGAAGCGTGGCGCGGCCGCGCCCGCCTGGGCGACGGCCAAGCGCTGGACTTTCCCAGCGCCTCGTTCGACCTGGTCACGAGCTGGGCGGTCATCGAGCACATCCCCGACCTGGAAAGCGCGCTCTTCGAAGCCGTTCGCGTCACGCGCCCCGGCGGCTGGCTCGTGATGACCGCGCCGGACTACCGCGGCGGGTTCGAGGCGCATTACGAGATGCCGTGGCCGCCGATGGCGCCGCGCGCGATCTGCGAGCGCTGGGTGATGGCCATGGACCGCCCCCCGGGCGGCCTCGGCACGTTCTTCCCGATCACCTACCCGCGCGTCGCCGCCGTCCTGGAGAGCCTCGGGTGCGAAATCAAGGCGGCCGAGCTCACCCTGCCGCTCGATTTCGAAGCGACCCGCCGGTACCTCGACGTGAGCGACAACGCCGCCCTGGAACGCAGCGTGGAGACGATCAAGCAGCTCAACGCCACCGGCGGCCTCCCACCGACCCTGCGGGGGACGACCGTCTTCCACGTAGCCGCCCGCAAGCTGTAGCCCTCAGCTCCGGCCCGGCACACGCCCCTCTGAGCCAGGCCTTCCCCGTATCGCCCTTGGCTGGTATACTACGAGGGTTGCGCCCACGCACGTAGCGGAGGGCCCTCATCTCACCCGGCCGGAGGCCGGGGGTGCATGCGTCCATCACGGCGCCAGGGACGGCGGCCGCGGACTCAGAGAGGCTCATAGTTCATCATGGCATCAGGCGTTACCATGCGCGCTCTTCTGGAAGCGGGGGTCCATTTCGGACACCAGACCCGCCGCTGGAATCCGAAGATGAAACCGTACATCTTCCAAGAGCGAAACGGTATCTACATCATCGACCTGTCCAAGACGTTGGCGATGCTCAACGACGTGTTCGACGCGGTCAAGGAAATGTCGCGTCAGGGCCGCGTCGTGCTGTTCGTCGGCACGAAGAAGCAGGCTCAGGACGTCGTGCGCGAAGAGGCCGAGCGCGCCGGCACGTTCTTCGTCAACCAGCGCTGGCTGGGCGGCACGCTCACCAACTTCGCGACGATCCAGAAGCGCATCTCGCGGCTGCGCGAGCTCGAAGGGATGCGCCAGCAAGGCACGTTCGATCTGCTTCCGAAAAAAGAAGTCGCGCGTTTGACCGACGAGCTCGAAAAGCTCGAGAAGTTCCTGGGCGGCATCAAAGACATGCACCGACTTCCCGACGCGATCTTCATCGTCGACCCGAAAAAAGAACGCATCGCGGTCGCCGAGGCGAAGAAGCTGAACATCCCGATCATCGCGGTGATCGACACGAACTGCGATCCCGACGAGATCAACTACGCGGTGCCGGGCAACGACGATGCGATTCGCAGCGTGCGCCTGATGGTGTCGACCATCGCCAACGCGATCGTCGAAGGCAAGACCGAAACCGAGTCCGCGTACGACGCGGCCGACTACGACCAGCAATACACGGAGCTCGCGGCAGAGCCCGCGACCGCCGGGGTCTGAGCGAGAGAACGACTTGAATACCGCGTACAAACCAACCGCCGACGAGATCAAGCGCCTGCGCGAAGACACGGGCGCCGGGATCTCCGACGTCCGCAACGCGCTCATCTGGGCCGAAGGCGACCCCGAGCGCGCGAAGGCGCGCTTGAACGAGACCGGTCACGCGAAGGCCGAGAAGAAGGCGGAGCGCGCCGCCAATGAAGGCCTCGTCGGCTCGTACATCCACGCCGGCGGCAAGATCGGCGTGCTGGTCGAGATCAACTGCGAGACCGATTTCGTCGCGCGCAACGAGCGTTTCAAAGAGCTCGTGCGCGACGTCGCGATGCACGTCGCCGCGATGTCGCCGCAGTACCTCGACCGCGAGTCGGTCCCAGCCGGCGTGCTGGCTGAGGTGAAAGCCGAGTTCGAAAAGACGGTGCCGGCGGGCAAGCCGCCCGAGGTCGTCGAGAAGATCCTCTCCGGCAAGCTCAACAAGTGGTACGAAGAGCACACGCTCCTGGAGCAGCCGTTCGTCAAGGACGACGCGCAGTCGGTGGGCGAGCTGGTGAACAGCGTCTCCGGCGTGCTCGGCGAAAAGCTCCGCGTCCGCCGCTACACGAAGTTCGCCCTGGGCGAAGAGTAAACGCAGTTGTCGACACCCGCCTACGAACGCGTTCTCCTGAAACTCTCCGGTGAAGCGTTCGCCGGGCGGGGCGGCAACGTCGACGTCGATACCACGACGGCGATGGCGGCGGAGATCGCGCAGGTGCACGCCGACGGCGTCACCACGGCCGTGGTGGTGGGCGGCGGGAACATCTGGCGCGGCAAGGTGCACGAGGCGGCCGGCATGGACCGCGCCACCGCGGACTACATGGGGATGCTGGCGACCGTCATCAACGCGCTCGCGCTGCAGGACTCGCTGGAGCGCATGGGCGTGCCGTCGCGCGTGCAGACGGCCATCGCGATGAACGCGATCGCCGAGCCGTACATCCGCCGCCGCGCGATGCGGCATCTGGAGAAAGGCCGCGTCGTGATCTTCGCGGCGGGCACGGGCAACCCGTACTTCACCACCGACACCACGGCGGCGCTGCGGGCGGTCGAAGTCGGCGCGCAGGCGATCCTCAAGGCCACCAAGGTGGACGGCGTGTACAGCGCCGACCCGTTCAAGGACCCGACCGCCACCCGTTTCACGCAGCTGGACTACCTGCGCGTGCTGGAGCTGGGGCTGGAAGTGATGGACTCCACCGCGCTGACCCTGTGCATGGACAACAGCCTGCCGATCATCGTGTTCGACATGAACGTCCCGGGCAACATCCGCCGGGTCGTCATGGGCGAGGAGATCGGGACGACCGTCTCACGGAGTACGGCGCGGGTCCGCGGCGAAGAGGTCGGCCATGCTGGATGACGTCTACCGCGACACCGAGTCGAAGATGAAGAAAGCGATCGAGGCGACCACGAGCGATTTCGCCGCGATCCGGACCGGCCGGGCCTCGCCCCAGTTGCTGGACCGCCTCCACGTCGAGGCTTACGGCTCCAGCGTGCCGCTCAAGAACGTCGCCAGCGTGAACTCGCCCGATGGCCGTTCGCTGCTGGTGACGGCGTTCGACAAGAGCGTGGTCGGGGCGATCCGCAAGGCCATCGAGACCAGCGACCTCGGGCTCAACCCCAACGTCGACGGCGCGACGATCCGCCTCTCGATCCCGCAGCTCAACGAAGAGCGCCGCAAAGACCTCGTCAAGCTGGTCAAAAAGAAATCGGAAGAGCACAAAGTCGCCGTGCGCACCATCCGCCACAAGGCGATCGACGAGGTCAAGGCGCTCGGCAAGAAGCACACGATCACCGACGACGACATCAAGCGCGGCAGCGATCACGTCCAAAAGCTCACCGACAAGTACAGCAAGCAGATCGACGACCTGGTCCACAACAAAGAAAAAGAAATAATGGAGGTTTAGCGCCTCCGTGCTGGCTCTTGAAGACGTAGCGATGCTGCCTTGGCGCGCGGCGATTCGAATGCTTGGTGACCGGCCGTTGCGGTTTCGCGTGCTGACGCCGCCGTATGCCGCCGTTGGGGTTGGGGCGCTGCGGGCGTTGCGGGTTCGGGCGCTGGGGGGCGAGCACGACGGGGCGTGGGAGCTGGTAGCCGGTTACGACGGGTACGAACGGGTTTAGCATGGCCACGCTGCTCAAGCCGCCGCGCGGGGTGACGCTGGATGCGAGCCGGCTCCCCAAGCACGTCGCGATCATCATGGACGGGAACCGCCGCTGGGCGCGCGCCCGGCGGCTGCCCGCGATCGAAGGCCACCGCCGCGGGATCGTCGCGCTGCGCGAAGTCACGCGCGCGGCGAGCGACTGGGGCATCCCGATGCTCACCGTGTACGGGTTCTCGACGGAGAACTGGAAACGCGACAAAACGGAGATCTCGCTGCTGCTCGACCTGTGCGTGTACTTCGCGCAGAACGAGCTCACGGAATTGCACCGCAACAACGTGCGCGTGCAGATCATCGGCCGCTACGAGCAGCTGCCCGCGGCGTCGAAGGACGCCCTCGACCGGCTCGTCGCGAAGACCGCTCGCAACACCGGCCTCGTGCTCAACCTCGCGGTGAACTACAGCGCGCGCAGCGAGCTGCGCGACGCGATCGCGCGCATGATGCGCGACGTGCAGGGCGGCACGCTCTCGGTCGACGCGATCGAGGAGGACACGGTCGCGTCCTATCTGAGCACCGCGGGAATGCCCGATCCCGATCTGCTCATCCGGCCCGGCGGTGAGTCGCGGCTGTCGAACTTCTTGCTGTACCAAGTTGCGTATGCGGAGCTCGTGCTGCGCGACACGTTCTGGCCCGATTTCTCGCGCGACGCATTCGGCGAGGCGATCGCCGAGTACCAGCGCCGGCTCGACGCCGGATGACCACGGCGGCGCCCGCGGCGCGAGCATCGAAGAATGCGCCCGACCGTGAGCCCGCCGTGAGCACGCGCCGCGTGCTGATCGGGCTGCTGCTGGCGGCCGTCGGCTTCATTGCGGTGGCGTGGACGCAAGCGTTTCTCGTCCTCATCCTCGCGATCGCGTCGTGCTGCGTGTACGAGTTCGCCGGGCTGTCCGCGCGCAAAGGGCCCGCCGTCGAGCTGCCCGTCGCGATGGCCGCCGTCTGGGCGTACCTCATCCTGACGTACTTCGGGCTGATCCACCGCTACGAGGGTATCCTGCTCGCGGCGACCGTGATCGTCGCGCTGGCGACCGCGACGTTCACCGCGGAGTCCGGTTACTTCGCGCGCAGCGGCTACACGCTGCTGTGCGTGCTGTACATCGGCAAGCTGATCACGTATTTCATCGCGATCCGCGCGCTGCACGACGGCGCGCTGTGGATGGTCTGGATCATCTTCATCGTCGCCTTCACCGACATCTTCGCGATGCTGGTCGGCACCACGTTCGGCAAGCATCTCCTCACGAAGCTGTCGCCGAAAAAGACGGTCGAAGGCGCGGTCGGCGGGTTCGTCGCGGCGCTGATCGTCGGTGCGGCGATCGCGCTCGTGCCGTGGGTGCACATCGCGTGGTGGCAGGGCGTCGTGGTCGCGGCGTTCACGTCCGCCGCTGCACAGGCCGGCGACCTCGTCGAGAGCGCGCTCAAACGGGACGCGAAGGTGAAAGACGCGGGCTCGCTGATCTCGGGCCACGGCGGCGTGCTCGACCGCTTCGACTCCTACATCTTCGCCGGCATCGCGTTCTACTTCGCGCTCTACGTCATCGGCGTGATCTCGCAGTACCGGCTGGTCAACTCGTGAAGAAGCGCGTCGCGATCCTCGGCAGCACGGGGAGCATCGGACGCCAGGCGCTCGACGTCATCGCGCGGCATCCGGAACGGTTCGACGTCGTCGGGCTCGCCGCGGGCCGCAACGTCGACCTGCTCGCGCAGCAAGCCGAACGCTTCGGGCCGCGCGTCGTCGCCGACGCGCGTGACGGCGCGCGCGGGCTGCACGCCGTTGCCTGCGAGAGCGATGCGCAGCTCGTGCTCGCCGCGACGGACGGTTCCGTTGCGTTCGACGCCGTGTTCGCCGCGGTGGATCGCGGCATCGACGTCGCCGTCGCGAACAAAGAACTCATCGTCGCGGCGGGCGAGCTGCTCGTCGCGCACGCGGCGCGCAGCGGCGCGACGCTGCTGCCGGTCGACAGCGAGCACTCCGCGATCTTCCAGTGCCTGCAAGGCCAGCCGCGCGAGCGCGTCGCGGCGATCGTGCTCACCGCGTCGGGCGGGCCGTTTCGCGACCGCACGGCGTTGCAGATCGCGGCGGCCACCGTCGCCGAGGCGCTCGCGCATCCCACCTGGCAGATGGGCGTGAAAAACACCATCGACTCGGCGACGCTGATGAACAAGGGCCTGGAGGTGATCGAGGCCGCGAAGTGGTTCGGCGTGCCGGGCGAGCGCGTGCAAGTGGTCGTGCACCGCACCTCGGTCGCGCACGGCTTCGTCGTGTTCACCGACGGCAACGTGGTGGGACAGCTCGCCGCGCCGGACATGCGCCTGCCGATCGGCTACGCGCTGGCCTATCCGGACCGGCTCGACGACCGCCCGGGCCCGGGCGACCCCATCGCGGCCCTCGGCGGCCCGCCCGGAGCGGACGCGACCGCGCTCACGTTCGAGCGTCCCGATCCCGTGCGGTTCCCGTGCCTGCGGCTCGCTTACGAGGCGCTGGCCCTGGGCGGAACGGCGCCGGCCATCCTCTCAGCCGCCAACGAGGTTGCGGTGGCAGCATTCGTCGCGGGACGCATCCGGTTCGGCGACATCCCCGTTTGCATCGAAACGGCCCTCGAACGGGTCGATAGAACTAATATCAGCCTCGACGCCGTTCGCGACGCCGACCGCTTGGCCCGAGACGAGGCGCATGCGTTCGTCGTTGAGCGTGCAGCCGAGGCTTCACGGAGCACATGACAGCCCAACAAATCGTCGTCTTCCTGCTCACGCTCTCCGTCCTGGTGGTCCTCCACGAGTACGGCCACTTCATCGTGGCGCGGCTCAACGGGGTTCGCGTGACCGACTTCGCGATGGGCATGGGCCCGACGCTGCTCAAGTGGACGTCGCCCCGCAGCGGCACCAACTACCGGCTCAACCTGCTCCCCATCGGCGGCTACTGCCAGATGAAGGGCGAGGACGGCCAGTCCAACCAGGCCGAGCAGCAGCGGCAGTTCCGCAAGACCGCCGCCGACTACGAGCCCGACAACTTCCAGGCCAAGACGCCGCTGCAGCGGCTGGCGATCGTCGTCGCCGGCCCGGCCGCGAACTTCATCGTCGCGCTCGTGCTGCTGTTCGGCGGCGCGGTGGCGTTCGGCGTCCCGACCGGCGCGGTGTCGCCGACGATCGAGCAGCTGCTCCCCGGGACGCCGGCCGAGCGGGCCGGTCTCCGGGCGGGCGACACAATCGTGTCGGTCGATGGACGGCCCGTCCGGGACGGCGTCGCGCTGGTCGACACGATCCACCGCTCGGCCGGGAAGCGGCTCCATCTCGGCTACGTTCGCAACGGCCAGCCGGCGACGGTCGACCTCACGCCGGTCCTTCAAAAGAACGCCAAGGGCCAAATGGAGGGCCGGATCGGGTTCGCGCCGCTGCCGATGACGCAGCGCGTCGGTATCGCCGACGCCTGGCGCGGCTCGTGGGCGCAGTTCACCGGGGTGATCGGAGCGACGGCCGGCGCGCTGGGCGCGCTCGTCACCCACCCGTCCACGGTCGCCGGTCAAGTGCAGGGCCCGATCGGAATGGCGCGTGTCTCGGCCCAGGCCCAGCAGTTCGGGCCCTACATCTTTCTCTCGCTCGCGGCGATGATCTCGATCTCGCTCGGCATCTTCAACCTGCTGCCGATTCCAGCGCTGGACGGCGGCCGCGGCGTCTTCATCCTGGTCGAGATGCTGCGCGGGCGGCCCGTCGATCCGGAAAAAGAAGCGCTCGTGCACGTCGGCGGCTTCGCGGTGCTGATCGCGCTGATGCTCGCGGTGTCGTTTCACGACGTCTCGGCGGCGATCGCCGGCCGGAGCGCGTTCTGACGTGATTCGCCTGCGGCGCCGGACCAAGGCAGTGCTGCTCGAGAACAAGTCGAGCTGGTCCAAGGACGCCAAGAAAGTCTGGATCGGCGGCGACCACCCGATCGTCGTCCAGTCGATGACCACCACCGACACGGCCGACGCCGACAAGACGCTCGAGCAGGTCTACGCGCTGGCCATGGCCGGCTGCGAGGTCGTGCGGGTGACGTGCCAGGACGCGCGCGACGCCGCCGGACTGCCGCAGATCGTGGCGCGCTCGCCGGTGCCGATCGTGGCCGACGTCCACTTCGATCACCGCATGGCGCTGGCCGCGATCGAGGCCGGCGTTGCGAAGCTGCGGCTCAACCCGGGCAACATCACCGATCCGGTCAAGACGCGCGAGGTCGTGAAGCTCGCGGTCGAGCGCGGCACGCCCATTCGCATCGGGGTCAACATGGGTTCGCTGGCGCGCGACCTCGAGGAGAAGCTCGGCCACACGCCCGAGGCGCTCGCCGCCTCGGCGCTGCGGCACGTGGAGCTGCTCGAGCAGCTCGGCCACACCGACATCGTCATCTCGGTCAAGGCGCACGACGCCGTGACCACGATCTACTCGTACCGCCTGTTGGCCAAGCAGCTCGACGACCGCGGCACTCCGTACCCGCTCCACCTCGGCGTCACCGAGGCGGGCCTGCCGCTCGCCGGGACGATAAAGTCGTCGATCGGCATGGGCGTGCTGCTGTTCGAGGGGATCGGCGACACGCTGCGCGTCTCGCTGGCGGCCGACCCGGTCGAAGAGGTCCCGGTCGCCTGGGGCATCCTCACGGCGCTCGGGTTGCGGGAGAAGGGCTTCGACATCACCGCGTGCCCGTCGTGCGGCCGCGCGGAGATCGAGGTCGTCGAGCTGGCCCGCATGGTCGAGGCGATCGCCAAAGAGTACACCGCGCCGGTCAAAGTCGCGGTGATGGGCTGTGTCGTCAACGGTCCAGGCGAGTCTAAGATGGCTGATGTAGGTATAGCGGGAGGCAAAGGCAAGGGCGCGATCTATCGCAAGGGCGAATTGGTCGGGACCTACCCCGAAGCCGACCTGCTCGGCCGCCTCCGCCTCGAGATCGAAAAGGTCATCGAGGAGCAGTACCCCGACTACTCACACGAGATCCACCGTGAAGCGACACCTGCGTAACCTCGTCCCGAGCGGACGAATGATCGTAGCCACCGCCGTGACCGCCCTGGTCGCGTCGCTGTCGCTCGCGCTGTCGACCCCGGCGACGATCAGCGTCGACGGCCAGCGGCTCGCGTCCGACGTCGCCCCGGTCACCACGCCGGGCGGCACGTATCTTCCGCTGCGCGCGGTCGCCGACGCGGCGGGCGCGCAAACGTCGTTCGACACCGCCGACGGCCAGATCGTCGTGCGCAAGGGTACTGACGTGCTGGTGATGCGCGCCGGCACCACCGCCGCGAAGCTGAACGGGCATCCGGTCAAGCTCGCCCACGCGCCGTTCACCGTGCACGGCCGCATCCTGGTCGCGAGCGCGACCATCGCGAGCACCTTCGGCTCCACCGTCCGCTACGACACGAAGCACGACCGCGTGATCGTTCGCACGCCGGGCGTGGTCGTCGCCGGCGCCGCCGACGACACGCCGTAAGCTGATTGATCTAGTCGCGACGCCCTAGTCGCGAGCACCGCCCGGCGTGATTCGCCGGTGCGGTGAACTATAGACAAATCGAGCTGCTGCTCCGTAATAATGGATGGGAGTGGGTTCGGACACTCGGGATCGCATCGGCAGTTCCGCCATCCGGCAAAAAGAGAGACGGTCACGGTGCCCTATCACGGGCGCGCGACGGATTTGGGGCGTGGTCTCGTGAACACCATTTTGAGAAAGGCGGGGATTCGGCGATGAAATTCGTGATCGTTATCGAGCCGGACGACGACGGATCATGGTGGGTACGGGTCCCCGAGCTGCCGGGATGTTTCAGTTCCGGCGATACGCCGGAAGAGGCTGCGCGAAATGCGCGTGAAGCGATCGAGGGACACATCGCGGTGTTGCGCGAGTTCGGCGATCCGCTACCGGACGGACTCAGTGGTGACGCCGCTGCCGAGATCGTCGAGGTCGTCGAGGCGCGCTAGCGCGTGTGACGTCCGTACGTTCGGGTACGAAACATCGTACGCGCTGGAGGTATGGGCATGGACTTTCGCAAGGTCACGCGTCGCCGTTTTCTGTTGCGAGGCGTGCTGCCGACGATCGCCGTCGGCGCGGGCCTCGGATCGCCGCGGTTGAGTGCCGCCGTCGCGGCGGTTACGTCGGTGTCCGTGCTGCCGTCGACCGGGCCTGGGCCGATTCCGGTGACGCTGAACGTGAACGGGACGGCGCACGCGCTGCGCATCGAACCGCGCGTGACGCTGCTGGACGCGTTGCGCGAGCGGCTGGCGCTGACCGGCACGAAGAAGGGCTGCGATCAAGGCACGTGCGGTGCGTGCACTGTGCTCGTCGACGGGCGCCGCGTGAACTCGTGTCTCACGCTGGCGGTGATGGCGCAAGGCAAGGCCGTCACGACGATCGAGGGGCTGGCGAACGGGGATCAGCTTCACCCGGTGCAGGCGGCGTTTCTCGCGCACGACGGATTTCAGTGCGGCTACTGCACGCCGGGGCAGATCATGTCCGGCGTCGCGCTGATCGCGGAGAAGCGTCCGACCGACGAAGCGTCCGTGCGCGAGTGGATGAGCGGCAACATCTGCCGCTGCGGTGCATACCCGAACATCGTTGCTGCCGTGCGAGACGCGGCCGGGAGCTCGGTCATGAAAGCGTTTCGCTACGCGCAGGCCCATGACGTCGGCTCGGCGATGGCGACCGTGGCCGCCGATCCCGGCGCGCGGTACGTCGCCGGCGGCACCAACGTGATCGACTTGATGAAAGAGTACGTCGAGCAGCCGTCGCTGCTCGTCGACATCACGCACCTTCCGCTGCGCGGGATCGATCAGACCGCGCGCAGCGTGCGCGTCGGATCGCTCGCGCTCATGAGCGACGTCGCGGATCATCCCGCCGTGGCGCGTGACTTTCCGGTCGTGTCGCAGGCGCTGCTGCTGAGCGCGTCGCCGCAGCTGCGCAACATGGCGACGATCGGCGGCAACGTCATGCAGCGAACGCGCTGCGCGTACTTTCGCGACGTGTCGCAGCCGTGCAACAAGCGCGCGCCGGGCAGCGGCTGCGCCGCGATCCAGGGCGTGAACCGGCAGCATGCGGTGATCGGCGGCAGCGACCACTGCATCTGCACGCATCCGTCGGATCTCGCCGTCGCGCTGCTGGCGGTGGATGCGGTCGTGCACGTGCGCGGGCACGCCGGCGAACGGACCATCCCGTTCGAACGGTTCCACGTGCTGCCCGGCGCGACGCCGCAGCGCGAGACCGTGCTCGAGCGCGGCGACCTCATCACCGCGATCGAGCTGCCCGCGAGCGCGCACGCGCGCAATTCGTACTATCTCAAGGTGCGCGACCGCGCGTCATACGAGTTCGCGCTCGTGTCCGTGGCGGCGGCGCTCGACGTCACCGGCGGTACGGTGCGCGCCGCGCGCGTGGCGCTGGGCGGCGTGTCGCCGAAGCCGTGGCGGTCGCACGACGCCGAGGCCGCGCTGATCGGGCGCGCAGCGAACGCGGCGACGTTCGCGGACGCGGCGCGCGCTGCGACCCGCGGAATGCGCGGCTACGGGCAGAACGATTTCAAGATCGCGCTGACGCAGCGCGCCGTCGCGCGCGCGCTCGCGCATGCCGGAGGTGCCGCATGAGCGCGCTCGTCGGAGCGCCCGTCGACCGCGTCGACGGTCGCCTCAAGGTCACGGGCGCGGCGAAATATTCCGCCGAAGTCGCGGTGCCGAACGTCGCCTACGGCGTCATGGTGCTGAGCACGGTGGGCAACGGCCGCATCGCTGCCATCGACGACGGCGCCGCACGCCGCATGCCGGGTGTCATCGCCGTGATGACGCCGTCCAACGCGCCGCGCGTGAACGCGAGCGGACCGAACGTCGGCTATCCGGTGCTGCGCGTGCTGCAGGACGACGTCGTCTACTATGACCGCCAGCCGGTCGCCGTCGTCGTCGCGGATACGTTCGAGCGCGCCACCGACGCCGCGGCGGCGCTGCGCGTGCGGTACGCCGCTGCCCAGCCCAAGACGCGCTTCGCCGATGCCACGCCGTACAAGCCCGCGCAGGTGCACGGCAAAGACGCCGACACGCACAAGGGCGACGCCGAAGGCGCGCTCGCGACGGCGGCGGTGAAGGTGGACAACACGTACACCACGCCGGTCGAGCATCACAACCCTATGGAGCCCCACGCGACCATCGCGCAGTGGGAGGGCGACCACCTCACGATCTACGACGCGTCGCAGGGCGTGGTCGGCGCGCGCCGCAAGCTCGCCGCCGTGTTCGGCGTGCCCACCGAGAACGTGCGCGTGGTGTCGAAGTTCATCGGCGGCGGCTTCGGTTCGAAAGGCTCCTCGTGGCCGCACGTCACGCTCGCCGCGATGGCGGCGAAAATGACGAACCGGCCCGTGAAGATCGTGCTGTCGCGACCCCAGATGTTCGGCTCGATCGGCCATCGGCCGCGCACCGAGCAGCGCATCGCGCTCGCCGCCGGCCGCGACGGCAAGCTCACGAGCGTGATCCATCAGACGACGGCGCACACGTCGGTCTTCGACGAGTTCGTCGAACCGTCGGGACTGCATCTCGACGGTGCTGTACGGAACGCCGAACTTGCTCGTGACGCATCGCGCCGTGCGCCTCAATACGGCGACGCCGACGTACATGCGCGCGCCGGGTGAGTCGAGCGGTTCGTTCGCGCTCGAGTCGGCGATGGACGAGCTGGCGTACGCGCTCAACATCGATCCCGTCGAGCTGCGCGTGCGCAACGACACGGACCGCGACGCCGAAGGCCTACCGTTCTCGAGCCGGTCGCTGGTGGCTGCGCTGCACGCGGGCGCGGAGCGGATCGGCTGGAGCCGCCGCGATCCGCGCGCGCGCTCCATGCGTGACGGTAGCTTGCTCGTCGGTATGGGCGTCGCTGCGGCGACGTACCCGATGAACCGCAGCGCGGCGTCGGGGAGCGTTCAGCTGCACGCCGACGGCAGCGTGCTCGCGCGGAGTGCCGGTGTCGACATCGGCACCGGCGCGTACACCGTGTTCTCGCAAGTGGTCGCCGACACGCTGGGCGTGCCGGTGCAGCGCGTGCGCATGGAACTCGGCGATTCGGCATTTCCGAACGCGCCGAACGCGGGCGGTTCGGCGCTGACGGCGAGCGCGGGTTCCGCGCTCAAGCTCGCCGCGCAGGACGTGCGCGCGAAGCTCGCCGCGCTCGACGGCGTCGAGCCCGCGTCGCTGGCGAGCGCGAACGGCGACGCGCTCGTCGCGATCCTGCGCAAGCACGGCACGGAGTCGATCGAAGGCCGAGCCGACGCGAAGCCGGGTGATGAGAAGAAGCAATATGCGATGCACTCGTTCGGCGCGCAGTTCGCACAAGTGCGAGTCGACCCGGACCTCGGCACGGTGCGGCTCGCGCGGTTCGTCAACGCGTTCGGCGCGGGCCGCATCCTCAACGAAAAAACGGCGAAGAGCCAGTATCTCGGCGGCGCCGTGTGGGGGATCGGGATGGCGCTGCTCGAGCACACGCGCTTCGACGAGCGCTCCGGCCGCATCATGAACGCGAATCTGGGCGAATATCTCGTGCCGGTGAACGCCGACGTGCCGATGGTCGAGTCGATCGTCGTCCCCGAGGACGATCCCCACGTGAACGAGATCGGCGTGAAAGGCATCGGCGAGATCGGCATCGTCGGCGCGGCGGCGGCGATCGCGAACGCCGTCTACCACGCGACCGGCAAGCGCGTGCGCGACCTGCCGATCACTCCGGAGAAGCTGCTGGCGTAGCTCTAGGACACGGTCAGCATACCGTCGCGTAATGTCGGCACGACGGCGAGGGTGTCGAGCGCGGCGCAGCGGGTGACGTCTTGCGCGAAGCCCTTCGCTGCGAGCGCTTGCGCGTGGTCGGCGCTGGCGATCGCGTCGGCCAAGCGGTTCGCGACCGCGCGGTAGAGCAGCGCCGCGGCGCGCGCGCCGTCGCACAGTTCGACGTCGGCGATGAGCGTGAGCAGCGTGTCGACGAGCGCGCCGGCGCCGAGCGCGTCTTCGAGCGCGAAGCCGTTCGCCTCGCCGGCGCACACGATCACGATGTCGCCGGATTCGTGCGCGAGCGCATCCGCGACGGCCGTGCGGTTCACCAGCGCCGCGGTGCGCACCGACGCCGCGTTCGTTACGGCGCGCAGCGCGCGCGTGCCGTTGGTGGTGGTGAGTACGACGGTCTTGCCCGCAATGGCGGACTCGGTGAACGATGCGGGCGAGTTGTCGAGGTCGAAGCCGGCGATGCGCAGCGCATCGCGTTCGCCGCCGAAGAGCACGCGATCGCGGCCCAGGCGGTTGCCGAGCGCGATCGCGTCTTCGGGTTCCGCGACCGGGATCACGCCGGCCGCGCCGTTCGCGAGCGCGGTCGCAATCGTCGTCGTCGCGCGCAGCACGTCCACGACGGCCACGTGCGCGCCGCGCACCGCGTCCGCGGGCCACGGCGGCCCGAGCAGGACCTCGATGCTGCGACTCATCTGCGCGCATTACTGCGCGCGAGACCGGCGCGCCTGGTGGGCGCGCTCGGTCCGTGCGATCAGCGCGTGAAGTCGACGACGAGCGCGTACGTGCCGCCGACCGGCGCGCAATCACGCACCTCGGCGCGGTAGCGCGACTGCCGCGCGGCGAGTAGCGCGGCTTGGTCGAGCCAGTAGTTGCCGCTCGACGCCAGCACCGACTGATCCGCCAGGCGGCCGCTGCGGTCGAGCACGATGCGCACCTCGCTGACGCCGTCGACGTTCTGGCCAGCGGCGATCTCCGGCAACTCGGCCGGAGCCGCGGCGGTCACGGCGGCGGGCGCGAACGGTGCTGCGCAACTGGTGATCGATGCGCCGGCCGTCGTCGGCGAGAGCGGGACGAGCCGGATCGTGGCGGCTCCCGCCGCGGTGGATAGCGCCAGCGTGAGCGTGGCTGTAGCGCTCGCGATGCGAAGGGGTGTGTTCATGGATTCTCCTCGAGATGACGGCCGAAGCCGGGTGCTGCAGAGAGAACACGGCGGCTTTTCGCGCGTTGCATCGGCCGCGACGAAGCAGTCCAGCCGCGCGCGTCGAATGCGCGCACGATGAGGAATCGCCCGCCGCGATGAGTACGAACGTCCTCGACCTCGTGGTGGAAGCGCTGCCGCACTTGCGCGGCGGGTTGGGTGAAGAGTCGGCCACGTTCACCGCGCGGCTGCTGTACGAGCACCTCGGGCTCGACGCGTGCGCGGTCATCGATACCGAACGCGTGCTGGCGTACGTCGGCCGCGGCGAGGACCACCATCTCGTCGGCGGGCCGTCGCTGACGGGACTGACGCATCGCGCGATCGCGACGGGATTGCCGCACACGGCGCGCACGCGCGAGGAGATCGCCTGTCCCGTCGCGGGCTGTCCGCTCACGTCGGTGACGATCGCGCCGTTCATCGTGCACGGCACCGCGGTGGGCGCGCTCAAGCTCTACCGCGCCGGCACGGCGATCGCCGAAGACGACGAAAAGGTCGCCGCGGGCCTCGCGCGCGTGTTCTCCGTGTCGCTCGAAGCCGCGGAGCTGGATGCGCGTTCGGCGCTCGTCACGCAGGCGGAGCTCGACGCGCTGCGCGCGCGCGTCTCGCCGCACTTCTTGTTCAACACGCTCACGACGATCGCCGCGCTGACGCGCACCGATCCGGCGCGCGCGCACGACCTCGTCGTCGACTTCGCGGAGTACTTCCGGGACTCTCTCGCACAGCACGCGGAGTTCGTCTCGCTGGACGAAGAGCTCGAGCACGTCGAGCAGTATCTGCGCTTCGAGCACGCGCGCTTCGGCGAACGACTGCGCGTTCAGTTCGACGTCGATCCGCGTGCGCGGCTCGCGCTCGTGCCGGTGCTGTCGGTGCAGCCGCTGGTGGAGAACGCGATCGGGCACGGCATCGCGCCGCGCGGCGGCAGCGGCACGGTGCGCATCGGCGCGCAGCTCGCCGGCGATGCGACGGAGATCGTCGTCAGCGACGACGGCGTGGGATTCACGCCCGGCGGCGCGGTTCGCAGCAGCGGGATCGGGATCGGCATGGACAACGTCGACCAGCGGCTCACGAAGCTGTTCGGCCCCGCGAGCGCGCTGCGCGTGACGAGCGCGCCCGGCGCGGGCACGACCGTCGCGTTTCAGGTTCCCGCGCGCATGCCGTCGGCCGCGCGCTGATGCGCACGGTCTCGGCTCGCTGATGCGCACGGTGGCGGCTCGCTGATGCGTGCGCTAGTCGTCGACGACGAGCCGCTCGTGCGCAGCGAGCTGGTGTACGCGCTCGGCAAGGTCGGCGGGTGACATCGAGATCACCGAGGCGGCGGATGCGGTGGAAGCGCTGCGCGAGCTGGCCGGCGCCGCGTACGACGTCGTCTTCCTCGACATCAACCTGCCGCGGCTCACCGGGCTCGAAGCGACGAAGGTCATCAACGCGCTGCCGTCGCCGCCGCACGTCGTGTTCGTCACCGCGCACGAGACGCACGCGCTCGACGCGTTCGACCTCGCCGCATTCGACTACGTCGTGAAGCCGGTGTCGCAGGCGCGGCTCGCCCAAACGGTGGCGCGGCTGCGCGCGCTGCGCCCTGGCGGCGCGAGCGCCGTGCCGCCCGCGGATGCGCCGCCGACGCGCGTCGCGCTCGAGGACGGCGAGCGCACGCGGCTGGTGAAGGTCGCCGAGATCCGCTACGTGCAGGCGAACGGGCACGTCGTGACCGCGCGCGTATTCGACGGCGATTTGCGCTGGAAAGGCTCGCTCGCCGAAGCCGCGGCGCGCTTCGAGCCCGCGGGCTTTTTGCGCGTGCACCGCGCGTATCTGGTGAACCCCGAGCGCGTCATCGAGGTGGAACCGTTCTTCGGCGGCTCGTATCTGCTACGCGTCGACGATAAAGCGCGCAGCGAGGTACCCGTGTCGCGTAACTATCTCCCCGCGGCCCGCAAGGCGCTGGGATTGTAGTGTGTCATGCTGAGCCTGTCGAAGCATGCGCCACGATTGGGGCTATCATGCACGATCGTGGCGCACCCTTCGACAGGCTCGGGGTGACATGCTTTTGGACATGAAATTTGTGTCATGCTGAGCCTGCCGAGCATGCCCACGATCGATGTTGTTTCGCAGATTCTTTCATCTTACGATGCGGTTCTACTGGGGCTGGGGATTCAAGGGGTTCGCCTGCGATGAATGCGCGGAGGTTGCGTTCGACCAGCGCGAGGATGCGGCGTGGGGCGACGTCACCGCCGTAGCCGGCGACGTGCGGCGTGATCAGCGCGTTCGGCAGCGTCCATAGCGGATCGTCGGGCGGCAGCGGCTCCGGGTCGGTCACGTCGAGTCCCGCGCCGCTCAGGCGGCCTTCGGAGAGCGCCGCAGTCAGCGCGGCTTGATCCACCACGCCGCCGCGCGCGATGTTGACCAGCAGCGCGTGCGGCCGCAGCGCGGCGAGCGCGCGCGCGTCGATGAGGTGTCGTGTCTGCGCGTTGAGCGGGACGGCGAGCACGACCGCGTCCGCGCGCGCGAGCGCATCGTGCAGTCGATCCGCTGCTACCACTTCATCGGCGAGCGGATGCGGGCGTGCGCTGCGCGTCACCGCGATCACGTGCGCGCCGAATCCGCGAAGGCGCACCGCGATCTCGCGGCCGATGTTGCCGAATCCCACGACCACGACCGTCGCGCCGTGCAGCGTTCCGATCGCGGTCGCGCCTGATTGATCCCAGCGGTGCTGCTCGGCGTTGCGCACGGCCTCGGGCAACCGCCGCACGAGCGCGAGCAGCAGGGTGAGCGCGTGCTCCGCGACCGTCGGCGCGTACGCGTCGCCCGCCGTCGTCACCGCGACGCCCGCGGGCACGCCGTGCAGCTCGACGGGGTCGTAGCCCATCGTCGGCAGCTGCACCCACCGCAAGCGCGGGCGGTGGCGGGCGAGCAGCGACACGAGCTCGGCGTCGTAGAACAGCGGCCACGTCCAGAACGCGTCGGCGTCGGCGAGCTCGCGCCGCATGGCGTCCGCGTCGCCGACGGTGACCGCGTCGACGCCGTGGCGTGCCGCGAGCGCCTCGAACTGCGGGGCGAGGACGTGGGTTCGGATCACGACGCGCATCCCGCCCTCGTTCGCCCGCGGACCGTGGGCCGCATCCCGCGCGCCCGAGCGCCGTCCGCTGCATTTCGCGCGCCGTTTGCGACCGTTCGCGCTCGAGTGCGAGACGCGCGGGCGCGTTCGCGGTACGGTCGACGATGTTATGGAAGCCAACGTCATGACGACCGATCTCGCCGTGGCGGCGTACGCGCTGGTCGCGGGCGGGCGTGGACTGCTCTCGCTGGACGACCCGGCGCGCCGGCACCACGAGCTGCCGCTCGCGACGCCCGGGCTCGAGCGCTACGTCGGCGGGCTGCGTGCTCGACGACGCGACGATCCGGCGGAGCGCGCGCGGCGGGCGGCGCGTCGCCGACGGGTTGCGCGAGCGCGGGATCCTGCCCGGCGTGAGCATCGGGCTCTGCGACGGGTTGAACACGCTGCCGTGGCGGCTGGCGGAGTATGCGGCGCTGGGCGCAGGCTTTGCGACCTGCCGCGCGACCGCCCGGATCGAATCCGGCGTCGGCGCGCCGGCGGATCGCACGATCGCCGCGAACGCGCATGCGCTCGCGCGCTTCGCCAAGCGCGCTCAGGCGAGCGGAATCGTGCCGGTCGTCGCGTGCGACGTGCCGGCCGACGGCGCGCATTCGCTCGCGCGGTGCGAACAAGCCACGGCGCGCACGCTGCGGCGCACGTTCGCGGCGCTGGCGGAGGAGGACGTCGCGTTCGGTGCGATGGTGCTCGCCGTCAACATGGTCACGCCGGGGCTCGCGTCGCCGGAACGCGCCGCCGTCGCCGACGTCGTTGCCGCGACGCTGCGGGTCTTGGGCGCGACGGTTCCCGTCGCGGTCGCCGGCGTCGCGTTTCTCAGCGGCGACCACGAAGAGCGCATCGCGACGGAACGGCTGTGCGCGCTGAACAAGACGATGCCGCGCCGCCGCCCGTGGCCGCTGTCGTTCGACTACGGCCGCGCGACGGAGCACACGGCGGAGTCGCTGCTCCACCGCCTGCGCTGCAACGGTCTCGCCGCATGCGGCGCCTACACGGCGAAGATCGAGGATCTCGCCGTTACGGCAACGCGCGTCCCCGGGATCGCTGCCTAGCGCGCGA
>CAVRRP010000004.1:0-199739 GCA_963723635.1 Vulcanimicrobiota bacterium
GCCGGCGCGCGTGTCGGCGTACTCGACGACGATGCCGTCGCGCTCGCGCCGCAGGCCGCGAAACAGCGCCCCGGTGCGGATCTCCGCGCCTTCGCCGCGCGCGAGCGCGCCGATCGTGCCGTCGAGCTCCTCGCGCGTGGTCGTGTGCGCGGGACCGACGTGGAACGCGTACGTCTGGTTCACCGTCGACAGCGTGATCGTCGCGGGGTCCAGGTGCACGATCGAGCGCGGCACGTCGAATTCCTCGCAGAACCCGGGCCGCAGCCCGGCGGCGCACACACGCTTTGCGCCGACGACCGGATCGCGCTCGAGCACCACCGTCGCGACACCCCGGCGCGCCGCTTCGCGAGCGGCCGTTCCGCCCGCCGGTCCGCAGCCCACGACGAGGAACTCGGTCGACTCCATGCCGGGCGCCCCCTTCGCGACGGATTCGGTGATGCCCGTTCGTGGCAAAGGACACCAACCTTACCTTGCTAAAGCTGCTCCGGTCGAAGCGCCCGCGGGTCGGGCCCTTTCTTTGTGTTTTGTATAAAGGACCAACGTGACCATCGGTTTGACTCAAAATCTCGGGATCGAGGTCGGCCTGATCGCCGGACTGATCGCGATCCTGTACGGCGTCTACTTAGCTACCTGGGTGCTCAAGCAGCCGGCAGGCAACGCGACGATGCAGTCGATCGCCGCGGCCATCCAGGAAGGCGCGATGGCGTTCTTGCGCCGTCAGTACACGACTGTGGCCATCGTCGCGGTCATCCTGTTCATCATCATCCTCGTCTTGCCGGCGCCGCTCGGGTGGGAAGCCGCGATCGGATTCTTGATCGGCGCCGTGCTTTCGGGGGCGGCCGGTTTCATCGGCATGATCGTGTCGGTGCGCGCGAACGTCCGTACGGCGGAAGCCGCGCGCGGCGGCGTCGCGCCGGCGCTCGATCTCGCGTTCAAGGGCGGTTCGGTGACGGGCTTGCTCGTCGTCGGCCTCGGCCTCTTCGCGGTGAGCGGCTACTACTGGATCGTCAGCGCGATCAACGCCAACCACGCGTCGCCTGAATCGGATAGCCTCGCGGCGCTCATCGGCCTCGCCTTCGGGTGCTCGCTGATTTCGGTGTTCGCGCGCCTGGGCGGCGGTATCTTCACGAAGGCCGCCGACGTCGGCGCCGATCTCGTCGGCAAAGTCGAAGCGGGCATCCCGGAGGACGATCCGCGCAATCCCGCCGTCATCGCGGACAACGTCGGCGACAACGTCGGCGACTGCGCGGGCATGGCGGCCGACCTCTTCGAGACGTACGCGGTCACCACGATCGCGGCGATGCTGCTCGGCCACCTACTGTTCGGCACGAAGCTGCCGGGCGCGGTGACGTTCCCGCTGGTCCTCGGCGCGGTGTCGATCATCGCTTCCATCATCGGCACGCTCTTCGTGCGTATGGGCAAGAACGACGTGCCGTCGCCCGGCAAGATCATGGGCGCGATGTACAAGGGCCTGATCATCGCCAGCGTCCTCTCCGCGATCGCCTTCTATTTCGTCGCGCGCGCGGAGTTCGGGAACGGCGGCGTTGCGCTGCCCAACGGTCAGCTCGTCGGCACGACGCAGGTCTTCATCTGCGCTCTCGTCGGCTTGATCGTCACCGGCCTGATCACGTTCATCACCGAGTTCTACACGGGCACGCAGTACAGCCCGGTCCGGCGCATCGCGAAAGCGTCCCTCACCGGCCACGCGACCAACATGATCGCGGGCCTGGCCGTGTCGATGCAGTCGACGGCGCTCCCGGCGCTCGTCATCGTCATCGGGATCCTCGTGTCGTTCGCCTACGGCGGGCTCTACGGTGTTGGTATCGCGGTCATGTCGATGCTCTCGATGGCCGGAATCATCGTCGCGATCGATTCGTTCGGTCCCATCACCGACAACGCCGGCGGCATCGCCGAAATGTCGGAGATGCCCGAGAGCGTGCGCGGCGTGACCGATCCGCTGGATGCTGTCGGCAACACGACCAAGGCCGTCACCAAGGGCTACGCGATCGGCTCCGCCGGGCTCGCAGCCGTGGTGCTCTTCGCGTCGTTTCTCCAAGAGCTGAGCAACAAGTGCCATGAGACGGCCGGTGCCGCGTGCAACGTCGCAGACACCCAACTCTTCAACTCGTTCTTCAGCATCGGCAATCCGTACGTGCTTACGGGGCTGCTGGTCGGCGGGCTCCTGCCGTATCTGTTCGCTTCGCTGTCGATGGAATCGGTCGGCCGCGCCGGCGGCGCCGTCGTCGAGGAAGTGCGGCGCCAGTTCCGCGAGATGCCCGGCATCATGGACGGCACGCAGAAGCCGGACTACGGCACGACCGTCGACATCGTCACCAAGGCCGCACTGCGCGAGATGATCGTGCCGGCGATGATCCCGATCGGCGTGCCGATCCTCATCGTCATCCTGTCCGTCATCGGCGTGCTGCCCGGAACCGCGGGCGCGCAGATGATGGGCGGCGTGCTCGTCGGTGCGATCGTCACCGGCATCTTCGTCGCCATCTCGATGACGTCGGGCGGCGGCGCGTGGGACAATGCCAAGAAGTACATCGAGGACGGCCATTACGGTGGCAAAGGTTCCCTCGCGCATCAGGCGGCCGTCACCGGTGATACCGTTGGCGATCCGTACAAAGACACGGCCGGGCCGGCGATCAACCCGATGATCAAAGTGCTCAACATCGTCGCGCTTTTGCTGGTGGGGTTTCTCGTTCACTAGGCACCCGGGTCGTAGTCGCGGGAGCGGCTACACCACCACGTCGGGGACGCGGCCCTCGCACTTCGTGTGCGAGGGCCGCTTCGTCTTCGCGTCGCTCTCGCGCATCCTGCGCTCCGCTCGCTCAGAGACCCCGCCGTGGTGGTGTAGCCGCTCCCGCGACATGGTGATCGATTTCGTTCATCGTACACCAGGTCGGGAGATGGATAAGCGCGCGGTTCTCGCTTTGTACGACTCGACGATGCGGCACGATCCGGCGCCGGCTTCTGAGGTTCGGTATGAGCGTGTCGGGGGGGTCGTGCGGTCCGTTGGACTTTGGAACGTCGTGTTGGCTTGGGATTTCACCGATATCGATGCAGCTTCGGCGGTTGTTGCTGCGCAGGCCGCATATGCGCGCGCGGCCGGGGTGGAGCTTGAGTGGAAGTTGTTTGGGCACGATCGGCCGGCAGGGCTGGCTTCAGTTTTGCAGAGCGAAGGGTTCGTGGCCGATGAGTCGGAGACGTTGATGGTGCTCGAACTCGATTCGGACGCGGCGCGGGAGTTGCGCACCGCCGATGACGTCGATGTCCGGCGGGTTGTCGACGCGGCGGGTGTCGATGATCTCGTTTCGGTGACGGCGATTGCGTTTGGGCGCGTTGAAACGGCGCGAGCCGCTTCCTATCTTCAGTCGCTTGGCGATCCGCGATCGAGCTGTTTGTCGCCTATCGGGATGGGCGGGCTGCGTCGGCGGGACGGCTCAATATGCCCGCGGGGCGTTTGTTTGCGAGCATGTGGGGTGGGAGTACCGTGCCCGAGCTGCGCGGGTTGGGACTGTATCGTGCGCTCGTCGCGCGCCGGGCCGATGAGGCGCGGCGGCGCGGTTTTCGGTATCTCACCACCGACGCGCGTGAGACGAGCCGGCCCATCCTCGAGCGCGTCGGATTCGTTCCCTTGACCGGGATTACCGGGTGGGTCTTGAGGCCCTGAGGAATGATTCGGCCGATGGGAGCCCCTCCGACGGTTCTGTCGGCCATGCGCTTTCGCGGTAAAGCTGCGGTGCTTCAGATCGCGCGGGGTATCCGCGACGTTCGTGCTGGGGTGAAGCGGTATCGGCGCGGTGATGCGAGGGCCGATGACGTGCTTCTTGCCGAGTCGGTCGGGGAACTTTGGGGACGCGGCGGCGAGGCGAATCCGCACGAGCGGGCGCTCACGCTCGGTAAAGTGCAGAATCTGCGCGTTGCCGTGCGTCGTATCGATGGAGTCGTCGTTCCGGGCGGGGCGGTGTTCAGCTTCTGGCAGCACGTCGGACGGGCGACCGCGCGGGCCGGGTTCGTGCGCGGACGTGAGTTGCGTGAAGGCTGCGTCGTTCCTAGCGTCGGCGGTGGGTTGTGTCAGCTTTCGAATGCGCTGTACGATGCGGCGCTGCGAGCCGGATTCGACATCGTCGAGCGGCATGCGCACACCGCGGTCGTGCCCGGTTCGCTTGCCGAGATCGGGCGCGACGCGACCGTATTTTGGAACTACGTCGACCTGCAGTTTCGCGCGCGTCATCGCGTGCGCATAGAAGCGCGACTGACGGCCGACACGCTGATCGTTCGATTTTGGGCGGCGCCGGCGCATGGCATCGTTTCCGGCCGCGGCGCGGGTCCGGCGGCCGGCGGGGCGGGCGCGTCGCGCGCGACCGGCGATTGTGCGACCTGTGCTGTGGAGCGGTGCTTTCGACATATCGCGCTGCATCGTGCGCCGGCGACGGCCGAGCGTACCGCGTTCTTGCTCGATGCGTACTGGCCCGAGTACGATGCGTACGTCACGTCGGTTGCGCAACGGCGCGACGTCGCGATCGTGCCGATCGACGGGCGGCGGCGCCGAACGGAGAAGTACCGGTGGGATACGTCACGCGTGGACACGGCGCTGGAGAGTCCCGTGCTCATGGTGCTGCGCGCGTATCGTTCGCGGCACGTCGCGCGGCAGGGCGCTGACCGGCAACGGCTTTTGCTCGCGTGGGCGGATCGCATGGCGACGCGTTTCGCGTCGCAGCTTTCGTATGACGTGGGGCACCTCGTCGTCATGCAGCATCTCCTGCCGGCATTGTCGGCCGGCGGCCATTTGGGCGGGCGCACGTACGATGTGCTGATGACCGGCCTGCCGATGCGGAACGTTCAGGCGGCGCTGGACGCTGCGTTCGCGCGGCATCCGCAGAGTCCGACGCTGCACGACTTTCGGGCCGACCCGCGGCTCGTCGATGCGGAGCAGCGCGCGCTGGCGGGTGCCCGCGCCGTCGTCACGCCCCATGCAGCGGTCGCAGCCTTGTTCGGGTCGCGTGCCGTGCACGTTCCGTGGACGGTGCCTCGGCCGCTCGGCATTGATCGGCAGCCTTCTTTCCGGGCGAGCATACCCGCTGTCGTGTTTCCGTCGTCGACGCTTGGGCGCGCCGGCGCATACGAACTGCGTGAGGTCGCGCGCGATCTCGGGGTGCGCGTTCTTCTCACCGGCGACGATTTGGAAGGCGCCGGTTTTTGGGACGGGGTTTCCACCGAACGGTGCGCATCGTTCGGCGTTGCGCTTGCGGGCGCGGCGTGTGTTGCATTGCCCGCGTACGTCGAGAACCAGCCGCGGCGCTTGCTGCTGGCAGCCGCGATGGGCGTGCCGGTCGTCGCATCAGATGCCTGCGGACTCGGTGCGCTTGCGAACCTCACCACGGTTCGTGCGGGCGACGTCGCGGCCTTGCAGGCGGCGCTCGCGGCGGTTTGCGGCGCTGCGCGTCGCTCGGCCGAGGTGCTTTCTTCGCACGGCTGACATCATCGGCGGCTCCCGGGCTTCGCGATCCACACCAGGCCGACGCCGACCGCGTGCGACGGTCCTGCGGTCGGGGCGAGGTTGACCTCGTAGTCCACGTCGACGGCGAGGCGGTTTCCGATGGCGCGCTGCAGAGCGACGAACCCGCGGCTGCCCGCCGGCAGCAGCGGGCCTTGGCGCGAGACGAGCGCGTCTTGCACGAGCAGCGTCGTCGCGCCGTCGAGCGCGTACGCCAGCGTGAACGACGGCGCGTAGACGAAGAACGTGCGGTTCGCGCCGCTCGCGTCCGCGCCGACCGCGGTGCCGAAGACCTGACTCGTCGTGAACGACAGCTTCGCGCCGAGCGCGACGCCGACGTTCGCCGAGAGCGAGTACGTCGGCGCGCCCGCGGTGAACTCGCCCGTGCCCGTCGGCGGTGCGTAGGATGCGCCGAGCGAGCCTTGCGTCACGCCGGTGTCCACGATGAGATACTTCGCCGCCAGCACCAGATCGGTCGTCCCGCGTGCTGCATCGAACGCGGGGTTCCCGACGATCGTGCGCGATTGGCGCGCCGGCGGTGCGATGCCGAGCTCGAGACGTTTCGCGATCCCGGCGCGGATGAACGTCAGCGGCCCGTCCGCAAGCGTCGAGGTGCCTTGCGGCGACGTCGTGATCTGGCGGCGAAATCCGGTTTCGACGACGATCGCGTCGCGCAGGACGACGCAGGGCGAGCCGCCGGTTGACGTAGTACGGCCTGTGCCGGGGCGGTCTGCGAGCGCCACCGCGATCGGCATGCTGCACGGTGGCGGGCTCGCGTCATCCGCGGAGGCCGGCGCCGCGAGCGCCGCCAGCGCGTGAGGATTGCTGCGCCAAGCGCGGCCCGCGCGCCGTACGACCGTCTTCCGAGCCGCGCCATGCGTCGAGTATAGTGACCGAAGCCGCGGTCGTCCAACGACGGCATTCTCGCGGGGGCGCTCATGTCGATCCCGCCGCGCGGCCTACCGATATTGCCTGCGTCGATTGCGCGACGCCCCACGACGGTACGGCACACGAGCACGGCACGAATAAGGCGAGCCGTGCTTGCGTGAAACGATAGCGATCCACGCCATCATGCGTTTCTCGTTCACTAGGCGACCGGGGGCGTAGTCGCGCGAGCGGCGACATCGCTCCCACGACTCGACACGAGCCGTGCGCTCAGCCGGTCGTCAGCGTGCGGGCATAGACCGGGCGGCACAACAGGCTGCGTGCACGCTCCCATGCCGGGAACAGTTCCGGCGTCGTGGCGGCGAACAGTGGGAACATCGCGCCGCTGCGGTGGAACACGAGCGTCTCGGCGAAACGCTCGCGCAGGCGGTCGCGGACGGCGCCCCACTCCGGAGGAAGCTCGGTTTGATCGAGCCGCTCCATCTGAGCGCGCAATACGTCGACGACCGGTGAGAGCATCGGCACACCGAGCTCAGCGATTCGCTTGGCGGTCTCCGCCGCGCGCTGTGCGTCACGTTCGGGATCGGAGAGCTGCCGCGCGAATTCCAGCACCGCGATGTCAGACCATGCGCTGAGCTGCGCGACCTCGTCGAGGTTCACATCGGCACCCGCCTCCGTCTGGGAGAGCAGCAGCGCAGCCAGGATCACGGCGACCGGCGCGCCTGCCTCCGGCGGGTCGAGAAGCGTATCGGAGAATACTTTTGCCGGGTCCCCGCCGCCAGCTGGGAACGCATGGAGCAGCGCGTCGACCAGCGGGACCGGATCCGATCCTCGAGCCGCACGCCATGCGGCAACGGCCTTCACTACGAGCGGCCGGTTATCGTCGCTCAGGTCGATGCGGAGCGTATTGAGTGCTAGGCTTCCGTGCCGCGTGCGAATCGTCGTCGCGCGATAGCGCAACGAATCGTCGGGCAACATGACCCCGTAGAGTGCGTCGTCACCTGGGAACGTGATCCAAGACTTTGGAACGGCGCCGCCCTTTCGTGAAGCGGGCGGAAGCCCGAACGTGACGACGTGCAGCTTGCGCGAGGGCAGATGCTCCACCCGATTGATGCGTAGCGTGCTGTCGTCGGCACCTTGGCTCGCGACGTCGTAGACCCGGCGCTGATAGAAATGGCGTTAGCCTCACTGTCGAACTCCTCGTGAAGCGATTCGAAGTCGGCTTCTGGTCGAGCAGCGAGTCGTAGGAATTGCCCCCCGCAGGCGCTGCACGTAGCGAAAGTCAGGCATCAGCTGTTGCACGACGCTGCTGAAGGCGGCGCTCGACGCGGCGATGAGACCGACGGCGAGCGACCCGCGGCGCGGCGCACCGCGCCGGGAACCGGCGCTTTTCGCGGCGGCGGCTGCTTTTCGCCGGGCGGCACGTCGTCCGGAAAATGCGCGACGACCGGCGGCTCCCCCCGGCGCGGGCCGTCTTCTTCGACCGGGTCGAGCGTGTCGATGCCGTTCTGTCCGAGGACGCGATAGACGTCCGCATTGACGTAGCGGTACAGTCCCTCGAAAGGGATCGACCACGGAATCGACTGCTTGTCGGGAAGAGGGACGTCGGGGTGGTCGTGGCCGCGATCGCGAGCAACGCCCTGCCGATCAAAGACGCTCTCGTACGGTTTTCGGCTGCCAGGTCTGTTCGCCGGGCGCACTGCCGTAGAGCAGCTTCGCGAACCCGGCGCCGACCGGGCGGTCTGTCGGCACGTTGATAATGCTCGCACCGACGAGGTTCTGCTCCTTCGCGCGCAGCTTCGAGACGTCGTTGCGGCATGCGTCGATGAAGAAGAAATGCCGCAGCACGTCGGTGTACCGCACCGCAGTGGAGAGGTTGAACGTGCTGATCGCGTCGTTGAGGCTGCCTTGAGGCGGCTTCAGATAGTCCTGCGGCAGCAGCAGTTGCTTGCCCGTGAAGACCTGAAAGCCGTGGCCGCTGAAGAATACGATGGAACGGCTCACGCGGTCCGGATCGTTTTTCACGTGCTCGAGCCGTCGAACCATTCTTTGAGCCTAGCGAGCAGTTCGCGAACGTGGCTGGCTCGCCCACATGCGCGAGCGCCGGTTCGTGTTCGACCTCGGCGGCAGTCGGCGAGAGCACAGCTACGCGCGCTCTACCCCCGTGCCCTGGTATCTATAGCGCTCGGTGAGCCAGCGAAAAAACCGATATGCCGTCAGGGCGGAGACGTACAGCTTGCCATGCCGAACGGCGCGAGCTCCGCCACTGGGTGTATCGCTCACGCCGATGACCACCGCATATGTTCCGGGTGAACCGACCGCCAGCCGGGCGGATGTAGCGCCGGATTGCGCGGTTGCCCATCTTGGCGACGGCCGTCTGACGCCGCCCTCGGCGCCCGGCGGAGTTGCTCGCGCGAGCCTCTTCGATGCGGCGCGCGAAGAGCCGGAAGAACGACGGCCGCTCAGGTAGCCGCCGTGAGCGCTCAGCAGCGAGCGGCCGCTGATGTACTCTTCATCCAGCCGCCGTCGAAGATCGGCGCGGCGGTGTAGCTGATGTAGTCGTTGCGGTCCCAGACGTTCCACCATACGCCGAGCGTGGCGGCGTCCGGAGTGGATGCCGCGACCGTCGTCCCCGAGAACTCCTTGCGGCTCGTGAGAAACTTTTCATCTCCTCGAACATCCGACTTGCGACGCGGTGGCGGCCCAGAGTCGACGCGGACTCGCCGTAGTCGTTCGGCTTTTCGGCGGCAGCTTCGGCAGGAAGGTACGACCGATGTCATACACGATCTGCCCGCCCATACTGTGCGTGAGGATCACGAGCGGTTCGTCCGAGTCCGCCCGCTCGTCGACCGCGCGTTTGATCACGCGAAGCACTTCATGAGGAATCGAACCGGGCTTGGCGGTACGCCGTTGGATAGCGGCGGCGTCGGGCTGAAGCTGCGTCGTGCTCGCCGCGTCGGAGGCCAGCCGGTTGGCGAGATAGATGAACACGTCGCCGACGAATAGCGTGACGACGTCGTTGACGGCCCGCGCAGCTCCTCGAGCAGGCGCGACGCCAGGAACGCGCCACTGCCCGCCGTGCGCGAAAGCGCCTCCTGCGTGCGCAGCTTCAGATCGGTGAAGCGTGAACCATCCCGCCGCCCTGCGACGCGACGTCTAGCGCGCGCAGCGCGGCGTCAGCGAGAACCGCGTCGAGGTCGTCGTCATGCACCGCTTGCGCGGCGGCGTCGAGCGCGACGATCTCGCGCGCAATCGACGCGTCGAGCATCGAATACTTGCGGTGGAACCGACCGCGGTCGCACGTTGAGGATCGTCGAGTGGGATCGCCCCCGCGAGCAGCGTATTGATGAGAAGCTCGCCTCGCTCGGCGCGGGGAATGCCGTCCAACGACGGCACCTCGTCCTCGCGTACGCCGCCCGCCAGTTCACTGGACGCCGCGGGACGAGCCGGTTGCACGTCAGCCGCCCGCAGCGGCACCAGCCTGCCCAGCACCGCCGCCGTGGCAGCGCTGTCGGTCTCGTCGGCGGCACCCTGGTGCGTGATCGCGGTGCGCGGCCTCGAAAGGCCCTCCCACGCGAAGCTGACGCCCAGCGGTCCCCAATATGCCGAATACGACTTGACGTTAGCGGGGCGTTTGGGGTTAACCGCCCGCGCGACGTACGTGTCGAGGAACACCTGGAGCCCCGCGAACGCGTTTTCGTTTCTTTGGGCACGCCATGAACGAACACGACGGCATTTTCAACCCCTCGCCCGCCTCGTTCGACGACCACGGGGTCCGCGCCTCGGCTGGATTACCGGTCGGTCCGCGAGTTGCGCGAAGCGTCGCGGCGGTCTCCGGCGTGCTACAGTATTTCGTCGGTGCGGCGAACGCTCGACAAGACTGAGGAAGACGGACTCGTGGCTACGCGTTCCCAGTGATGCGGGCCGTTACGCTGATCCACTCTTCCCCGTAGCGAAAGGAGTCGCGGGCACTTCTGCTGGGCCTTGCGGAACGCTGCCCCGAGTATCAGCGGCTCAAAGAGTCGCGCCCCCGTCCGCGACGGGGGAATAAGCGCCTACGATCACCGCAAAGTCCGCGCGGGTTTGTAGGCCATCTCGCACGCGAGGGCACCTTCATACGGGAAGGCTGGAATCGGCGGAATTCAGCTCGCGGCGGCGGTGAGGGTCGAGTCGAGCAGCGCGCCGACCGCTTCCGGGCTCATCGGGCGATAGAAGTGGAAACCCTGCGCGAACTCGCAGTCCAGCGCGATGAGCTCTTCGGCTTGGCGGGCCGTTTCGACGCCTTCCGCGACGACGTCGATGTCGTACGAGCGCGCGAGCTGGATCAGCATGCGCACGATGGGCGTGCTGCCGACGCCGCCGTGCGCGCTCTCGACGAACGAACGGTCGATCTTCATGGCGTCGAACGGCAGCTGGTGCAGGTAGCGCAGCGACGAGTAGCCGGTGCCGAAGTCGTCGATGCACAGGTGCACGCCCGTTGCGCGCAAGCGCGCGAGCGAGCCTAGCGACAGCGTGTTCGAACGAATCACCGCGCCCTCGGTGATCTCCAGGACGATGTCGTCCGACGACAAGCCGAAGCGGCGCAGGTTGCGCGCGACGAACGCGTCGAGATCGGGTTCCAGCACTTCCTGCACCGACAAGTTCACGTGCATGCGCAGGTCGAGCAGCGGTGCGCGGCGGCGCCACTCCGCGAGCCGGCGGCATGCGTCGACGAACACGAAGCGGCCGATCGGCACGATGAGTCCCACGTCTTCGGCGAGCGGGATGAATTCGCCGGGCAAGATCTTCTCGCCGGTCGCCGGATTGCTCCAGCGCACGAGCGCTTCGAAGCCCGTCAGGCGGCCGTTGTCCAGGCGCACGATGGGCTGGTACTCGACGCGGAACTCTTCGTTCTCGATGGCGGCGCGCAGATCGCTGGTGAGCGCGAGGCGGCGCGCGGCCTCGTAGTGCATGTGATGGTCGAAGAAGGCGTGCCGGCCGCGGCCGAGCGCCTTCGCATGGTACATCGCGGTGTCGGCGTTGCGCAGCACCTCTTCGATGCGCTCTTCGGTCGGCTCCATCACCGCGATCCCGATCGACGCCGTCGTGTACACGGCGCGGCTTTCGACCAGCATCGGGGCGACGAGCGCGTCCTGGATCGTCTCGACCGCGTCTTCGACTTGGCCCAAATCGCGCCGGTGCGCGAGCAGCAGCGCGAACTCGTCGCCGCCGATTCGCGCGATCAGGTCGTCCGGGCCGATGGTCGCGCGCATGCGCTCGCCGATCGCCATCAGGAGCGCGTCGCCGGCCATGTGGCCGAGCGAGTCGTTGATCGCCTTGAACTCATCGAGGTCCACGAACAGCACGGCGTACACGCTGTCGGGGTTCGCGCGCGCGTGCTCCAGCGTCGCGGCCAGGCGTTCCTGGAAGAACGTCCGGTTCGGCAGGCCGGTCAGCGCGTCGTGCGTCGCTTCGTGGCGCAGCCGCGCCTGGTTGGCCTCGAGCAGCCGGCGGCGCTCGACCTCGGCGCGATGCGCCTGCGCGTTGGCCAGCGCGAGGCCCATCAGGTTGACGAAGAGCTGCAGGCCGCGCAGCGTCTCGCGGGTCGGGATCTTGCCGTCGGCGGGGCCGTCGGGGCTGAGATAGCCGATCATCTCGCCGTCGGGGTCGCGCAGCACGACGCACAGCGAGTCGCGCTCGTGCCAGGAGTCGGGCGTCGCGCGCGGCGAGTCGCGGTCCGCGTCGCTCGCGAAGATCGCCTGCTCCCAGTGGAATTCGCGCTCCGCCGGGATGTAGTACGCGTTGTCGAAGACTTCGTAGTTGGGCGCGAGGACGGAGAGGATCTCCGCCTTGGAGACGCGCTCGTTCTTGCGTTCACGAACGGCGCCGTCGTCGTAGCCCACCATCACGCGCCGGGTCATCTCGCCGGTCTGGTTGCCGTCGGCGAGCACGATAGTCACGTACTTGAAGCCGAAGAGGTCGGAGACCCCGCGCGCGATCGACTCCAGGGCGAGATCGAGCTCGCGGAGGCGTAAGATGTCCCGCGTGATCTCGAGAACACGCTCGAAACGACGCTCAACCGGCATTCCTAGAAGGTATCGGCGCGTGGGGCGCCTGTCCCTAGCGGCCGGGCAGGCGGCCACAATGCCACCCAGTGGGCACTGCGCGCTCGTACTGTCGGCCCATGGAGACGCGCTACCTCTGCCCCGACTGCGGCCACCAGCACGACGAGCCCGGCGTCGCGACGCTGGGGCTTCTCATCCGCTGCCTCGATTGCCAAATCGAGATCGATCTCGCCGCCGAGCTCACGACGATCATCGTCAGGCCGATCGCCGCCTAGCCGCCGAACGGCACGGCTGCTCCTTGCCGGCTCTGCTCTACCGTTCAAGTATTCGAGAACGTAGTTTTCGTTTCGTCGGCGTGGGTCGGCAGGGACACCGAACGTTCGTCGGGTTACTACGACAGTGCGCCCCGTGGACGGCGTGTCGGGGCAATCGTGTAGCATCAGCGTACCGGAATGCCGGTAAGGAGACCCGACATGAGCCGCGTATTGTTCATGGTCCTTGGGCTTGGATTGTTTTTCTGCGCGATGACGGGCACCGCGCAAGCGCAAGCTTCCCGCACGTGGGTCTCGGGCGTCGGCGATGACGCGAACCCGTGCAGCCGAACCGCGCCTTGTAAAACGTTCGCGGGCGCGTACAGCAAAACAGCTACCGGCGGCGAGATCGACGTCATCGATCCCGGCGGTTTTGGGACCTTCACCATCTCCCACGCGCTGACGGTGGACGGCGGCGGCGGACTCATGGCGTCGATCCAGGGCGGCGCCAGCTTCCCGAGCGGGATCGTCGTCAACGGCGCGTCGACCGACGTCATCACGCTGCGGAACATTGCGCTCACCGGGAACTCGCAAGCGAACAGTCCCGGCGTGAGTGCGATCGTCATGAACAGCGGCCGCCTCATCGTGGAGCACTGCATGATCGAGAACTGGTCGCAGTATGGAATCTACAACAACGCGACCGTTGCTACGACGATTTCCGTTAGCGACTCGTCCATCTCCAACGCCGGCGTCTTCGGCGTGTACGCCAAGACCACCAGCGGATTGAGTCGTGTGAGCATTTTCAACACGGTAATCTACAACTCGGCCGGGGGCGTGTGGGCGAACCAAAATGCGGCCGTCCAGATCAAGCACAGCGTCATCGCGAACAACAAGGGCGGCGACGGGCTCTTAGCCGACCCGCAAGGCACGGGAACGGCATTGTTGACCGCCGTCGACGACAGCATCGTGGGCAACCAAACCGGCGTGCACGCCAATGCCGGCGGTTTCATTCGAATCGGCATGGACACGATCACCGACAACAACACCGGGCTCATGTCAGCGCCGCCGGGCGGCAAGATTCAATCCTGGCAAGACAACGATCTCTTCGGCAACGTCAATGCAGACGGCACGCCCGATGCGCCGAACCTGACCAAGGTATAGCGTCGGGGCGAACACCTTCGCGATCAGTCCAGCAGCGCGAGTGCTCGGCCCGGCGTCGCGAGCTGCTCGACCGTGCACTGGCGCGGCGCTTTGTCGATGCGCCAGCGCACGGGCTTGGTGCCGTGGCGGATGCGGCCCGCGGTGACTTGGTCGAACGCCACCTCGATCACGAGGTCGTGCTTCAGTTTCACGTAGCTCTTGTCGCGGCCGGGGTCGCGGTCCCATCGGCTCGGCGCGGTGTCCGGCGCGCCGCCCGTGAAGCCCGGCTCGCCGGCGTGCGGCCGCAAACGGTCGATCAGCGCTTTCTTCTCCTCGGCCGGAAACGCGCTGCAGAAGCCGATGTAGTCGAGCAGCCCGGCGTCGTCGTAGAGGCCCAGCAACAACGAGCCGACCTGCGTCTTCGAGCCCTTCGCGTACCGGAAGCCGCCGACCACGCAGTCCGCGGTGCGCGAGCGCTTCACTTTCACCGCGGCGTCGCGCGTGCCGCTGGCATAGGCGGCGTCGGCGCGTTTGGCGATCACGCCGTCGAGCGCGCCGCCGACGCGCGCGAACCAGTCGTCGACCGTACTGCGGTCGCGCGTGGCGGGCGACAAGCGCAGCGTCGTTCCGTCGAACGCGCGCGCGAACGTCTCGAGCCGCGCGCGCCGTTCCGTCAGCGGCAGCTCCACCAGATCCTCACCGTCCTGCGCGAGCAGGTCGAAGACCAGGTACCAGGCCGGCGTCGTCTTCGACAGCATCGTGACGCGCGAGGCGGCGGGGTGGATGCGCTGCTGCAGCGCGTCGAACGAGAACGCGCCTTCGAGCGGCACGACGAGCTCGCCGTCGAGGACGAAATCCTGGGTTTTCAGGTGCCCCAGCGCCGCGACGATCTCGGGAAAGTACCGGCCCAGCGGCTGGCCCGCCTTCGACTGCAGCGCGACGTCGCCGCCGTCGCGGAACGCCAGACAGCGGAAGCCGTCCCACTTGGGCTCGTACTGCCACTGCGGGCCGTCGGGGACGTCGGAGACGGCGCGCATCTCCATGGGCGGGTAGCCGAACGGGATCACGCGGACGTCCTACCCGGCGAACGCGCCCGAGACCTGGCCGAGTCAAGCGGCGCAGCCTTCCGGCCGATGTAGCTTGCGGGGTGTCGTCTCGAGAGGAGACCATGGGCGCATTCGACTGGTGGCAGCGCTCCCGCGCCGCACAGATCCTCGTGGTGACCGCCGCGGTCTTCTTGGCGTTCGCGGCGGTGCTGCTCTACGTCGTGCGCGGCGACGTCGCGCAAACGGTCGAAAACGAGATGCGGGCCCGGGTCGCCACCGCGGCCGATGTGATGCGCGGCTTCGCCTCGGCGAGCGGCGAGATCAGCGTGACGCGCCTGGGCAAGCTCGCCTTCGGCGAAGCGATCGTGAACGGCGACAACTCCGTGGTCGACCACGTCAAGCAGGTGACCGGCGCGGACGCCGCCGTGTACGAGATCGTCCATGGCAAACCGGTTGCGGTGGCGTCCACGCTGATGGAGAACGACAAACGCGTCGTCGGCGGCGAGCTCACCGGCGCGCCGCGCGCGGCGTACGACGCCGGGCAAGAGTTCGACGGCGTCAGCCCGATCCAAGGGCGGCCGTACGTCAACCACTACGCGATCGTGCACAACAACCTTGGCGAAGCGATCGCCATCCTCTATGACGGCGTCTCGCTCGACGCGGTGAACGCCGCCGTGTCGCGTGCATTCTTTTCCATCCTCGTGTCCGCGGGCGGCGCGATCGTCGCGGTGCTCGTGCTGCTGTGGTTCGTCGTGCGGCCGCTGTCGCGCAACGCGAGCGCGCTCGCGCGCGACGCCGAGGCGCTCGCCGAAGGCCGCGTGGACGACGTCGTGACGCGGCCCGGCCGCGACGAGCTCGGCCGCGTCGCCGGCGCGTTCTCGCGCATCGTCGCGTACCAGCGCGCGCTGGCCGGGCATACGGCCGCGATTGCGGACGGCGATCTTTCGCGCGGCGTCGTGCCGGCGAGCGAAGGGGATCGCTTGGGCCTCGCGATCGCGCGCATGACCGAGACGCTGCGCGAAGTCGTGCTCGCGCTGCAAGGCGCGTCGTCGGAGCTCGGCGAGCACGCGCAGTCGCTGCACCTGGCGGCGCTGCGTTCGGCGGAAGTCGTCGGCGGCGTGGGCCTGGCGGTGCGCGAGCTCGCGTCCGGTTCGACGGACCTGTCGACGGCAGCCGAGACGTCCAACGTGATCGTGCGGCAGTTCGAGAATGCGATCGAGGGGATCGCGCGCGGCGCGGTCGACCAGGCGATGCAGGTGCGCACCGCGTCGAGCGACGCGCAGCGCATGGCGGGCGACGTCGAGCGCGTCGCCACCATCAGCGCCGGGTTGGCTTCGGACGGAAACGGCACGCGCACGACGGCGCAGAGCGGCGCCAAAGCGGTGACCGAGACGATCGACGACATGCGCGCGATCCAGCGCGGCGTGGCCGACGCCGCGGCAAAGATTCGCGAGCTCAGCGTGCTGTCGGCGCAGATCGGCGTGGTGGTCGAGACGATCGATGCGCTGACGGATCAGACGAACCTGCTCGCCCTCAACGCGGCCATCGAAGCGGCGCGCGCCGGCGAGCACGGCCGCGGCTTCGCGGTCGTCGCCGACGAAGTGCGCAAGCTCGCCGAGTCGGCGTCGCATCAGACCAAGGAGATCGGCGGGCTCATCGTCGAGGTGCAGCGCCGCACGCGCGAAGCGGTCGGCGCCGCCGAAGCGGGCGCGGCGATCGCCGACCGCGGCACGGCGAAAGTCGGCGCGGCGAGCGCGGCGCTCGACGACATCATCGCGGCGGTCGACCGCACCGTGGGCCGCGTCGGCGACATCGCCGAAGCGATGCGCGAGATGGCCGAAGGCGCGCGCAACGTCGGCCAGTCGATGGACTCGATCAACGCCGTCGTCGAGCAGAACTCCTCGGCGACCGAAGAGATGGCCTCGCAAACCGGCGAGCTCGCCCGCGCGATCGGCGCGATCGCCGCAACCGCCGACGAAAACGCGCGCAACACGACCGAAGTCTCCACGTCGACCGCCCGCATGGAAGACGACGTGGCGCGCGTGCGCGAGGAAGCCCTGACGCTCGACGCAACGGCCGAACGGATGCGCGAGCTGGTGACCCGGTTCCGCCTGGAACGCGAACCGTCGTTCGGAGACGTCGAAGCGATGGTCGCACCGGAGCTGCTCGCGCCGTAAAATCGAAATCGCCCCGGCCGGTACGGTTGACGCAGACGGGTGGTGCGGTTGTCACGCTCGGCATGATACTGAGCGCTATGCTCGCTGAACGGGAGCCGCCGCCGGGTATATGTACTTTACCATGAGTAAGACTACTGCCCTCGACATCTTCCGCCCGGTCGCTCTGGGCATCGGCATTTTCGGTGCGACCGCCGCCATCGGCACGGCACAGGCGACCGACCCGTGCGCGACCACACCCTCGGCGGCGGCGACATCATTGAATTGGAGCAGCTTCGACCCCGCGTACAACAACGTCGACGCGTGGCAGCCGACCTGGGACAACGGCGCGTACGACCGTAATCACGTCATGCTCGGAACGGTCGGCAAGTATGCACGCAACCGGCTGACGATCGCCAACACGGCAGGCGACACGCTGACCGTCGACCTCAAAGAAGGTACGGTGATTCGGCCGACCGGTTCGACACCGACTGCCGGTCAGCGCGTTGCCGTGTTCGGCTACTGGAGCAACGGCACGTTCATCGCGAACCGGATCGTTCTGCGCGGTTAGCGCATCGCAGTTCCGCAGCGGCGGGTCGAACGCCCGCCGCCATCGCGCCGGGCGTTACCGCAGCTCGTAACAGCGGGGATCGATTCGTCGGGTCTTGCGCAGGAAGTCGAACGTGAAGCCCGGCCATAGCGTCGTGTTCTTTCCGTTTCCGTCGAGAACCAGTCCAGCAGCGCGAGCGCTCGGCCCGGCGTCGCGAGCTGCTCCGCGGTGCACTGGCGCGGCGCTTTGTCGCTGCGCCAGCGCACGGGCTTGGTGCTGTGGCGGATGCGGCCGCGGTGACCTGGTCGAACGCCACCTCGATCACGAGGTCGTGCGCATCTTCACGTAGCTCTTGTCGCGGCGGGGTCGCGGTCCCAGCGGCTCGGCGCGGTGTCGGGCGCGCCGCCGGTGAAGCCGGGCTCGCCGGCGTGCGGCCGCAGGCGCTCGATCAGCGCTTTCTTTCTCGGCGGGGAACGCGCTGCAGAAGCCGATGTAGTCGAGCAGCCCGGCGTCGTCGTAGAGGCCGAGCAGCAGCGAGCCGACCTGCGTCTTGGAGCCCTTCGCGTACCGGAAGCCGCGACCACGCAGTCCGCCGTGCGCGAGCGCTTCACTTTCACGGCGGCGTCGCGCGAACCGCTGGCATACGCGGCGTCGGCGCGTTTGGCGATCACGCCGTCGAGCGCGCCGCCGACGCGCGCGAACCAGTCGTCGACCGTGCTGCGGTCGCGCGTGGCGGGCGACAAGCGCAGCGTGGTCCCGTCGAACGCGCGCGCAAACGTCTCGAGCTGCGCGCGCCGTTCCGACAGCGGCAGCTCCACGAGGTCCTCGCCGTCCTGCGCGAGCAGGTCGAAGACGAGGTACCAGGCCGGCGTCGTCTGCGAAAGCATCGTGACGCGCGAGGCGCGGGGTGGATGCGCTGCTGCAGCGCGTCGAACGAGAACGCGCCCGCGAGCGGCACGACGAGCTCGCCGTCGAGGACGAAACCTGGGTCTTCAGATGCCCCAGCGCCGCGACGATCTCGGGAAAGTACCGGCCCAGCGGCTGGCCCGCCTTCGACTGCAGCGCGACGTCGCCGCCATCGCGGAACGCCAGACAACGGAAGCCGTCCCACTTGGGCTCGTACTGCCACTGCGGGCCGTCGGGGACGTCGGAGACGGCGCGCATCTCCATGGGCGGGTAGCCGAACGGAATCACGCGGAGGTCCTACCCGGCGAACGCGCCGGAGACCTGGCCGAGTCAAGCGGCGGAGCGTTCCGGCCGATGTAGCTTGCGGGGTGTGGTCGCGAGAGGAGACCATGGGCGCATTCGACTGGTGGCAGCGCTCCCGCGCCGCGCAGATCCTCGTGGTGACCGCCGCGGTCTTCTTGGCGTTCGCGGCGGTGCTGCTGTACGTGGTGCGCGGCGACGTCGCGCAAACAGTCGAGACCGAGATGCGGGCCCGGGTCGCCACCGCGGCAGACGTGATGCGCGGCTTCGCCTCGGCGAGCGGCGACATCAGCGTGACGCGCCTGGGCAAGCTCGCCTTCGGCGAGGCGATCGTGAACGGCGACAACTCCGTGGTGGACCACGTCAAGCAAGTGACCGGCGCGGACGCCATGGTGTACCAGATCGTGCACGGCAAACCGGTCGCGGTGGCGTCCACGCTGATGGAGAACGACAAACGCGTCGTCGGCGGCGAGCTGACGGGCGCGCCGCGCGAGGCGTTCGATGAGGGGCAAGAGTTCGACGGCGTCAGCCCGGTCCAAGGGCGGCCGTACGTCAACCACTACGCGATCGTGCACGACAACCTCGGCGAAGCGATCGCCATCCTCTATGACGGCGTCTCGCTCGACGCGGTGAACGCCGCCGTGTCGCGCGCGTTCTTCTCCATCCTCGTGTCCGCGGGCGGCGCGATCGTCGCGGTGCTCGTGCTGCTGTGGTTCGTCGTGCGGCCGCTGTCGCGCAACGCGAGCGCGCTCGCGCGCGACGCCGAAGCGCTCGCCGAAGGCCGCGTGGACGACGTCGTGACGCGGCCCGGCCGCGACGAGCTCGGCCGCGTCGCGGGCGCGTTCGCGCGCATCGTCGCGTACCAGCGCGCGCTGGCCGAGCATACGGCCGCGATCGCGGAGGGCGATCTTTCGCGCGGCGTCGTGCCGGCGAGCGAAGGCGATCGCTTGGGCCTCGCGATCGCGCGCATGACCGAGACGCTGCGCGAAGTCGTGCTCGCGCTGCAAGGCGCGTCGTCGGAGCTCGGCGAGCACGCGCAGTCGCTGCACCTGGCGGCGCTGCGTTCGGCGGAAGTCGTCGGCGGCGTGGGCCTGGCGGTGCGCGAGCTCGCGTCCGGTTCGACGGACCTGTCGACGGCGGCCGAGACGTCCAACGTGATCGTGCGGCAGTTCGAGACCGCGATCGAGGGGATCGCGCGCGGCGCGGTCGACCAGGCGATGCAGGTGCGCACCGCGTCGAGCGACGCGCAGCGCATGGCGGGCGACGTCGAGCGCGTCGCCGCGATCAGCGCCGGGTTGGCTTCGGACGGAAACGGCACGCGCACGACGGCGCAGAGCGGCGCCAAAGCGGTGACCGAGACGATCGACGACATGCGCGCGATCCAGCGCGGCGTGGCCGACGCCGCGGCAAAGATTCGCGAGCTCGGCGTGCTGTCGGCGCAGATCGGCGTGGTCGTCGAGACGATCGATGCGCTGACGGATCAGACGAACCTGCTCGCCCTCAACGCGGCGATCGAAGCGGCGCGCGCCGGCGAGCACGGCCGCGGCTTCGCCGTCGTCGCCGACGAAGTGCGCAAGCTCGCCGAGTCGGCGTCGCATCAGACCAAGGAGATCGGCGGGCTCATCGTCGAGGTGCAGCGCCGCACGCGCGAAGCGGTCGGCGCCGCCGAAGCGGGCGCGGCGATCGCCGACCGCGGCACGGCGAAAGTCGGCGCGGCGAGCGCGGCGCTCGACGACATCATCGCGGCGGTCGACCGCACCGTGGGCCGCGTCGGCGACATCGCGGAAGCGATGCGCGAGATGGCCGAAGGCGCGCGCAACGTGGGCCAGTCGATGGACTCGATCAACGCCGTCGTCGAGCAGAACTCCTCGGCGACCGAAGAGATGGCCTCGCAAACCGGCGAGCTGGCCCGCGCGATGGGCGCGATCGCCGCAACCGCCGACGAGAACGCGCGCAACACGACCGAAGTGTCCACGTCGACGGCCCGCATGGAAGACGACGTGGCGCGCGTGCGCGAGGAAGCCCTGACGCTCGACGCAACGGCGGAACGGATGCGCGAGCTGGTGACCCGGTTCCGCCTGGAACGCGAGCTGTCGTTCGCAGACGTCGAATCGACGGTCGACCGGAGCTGCTCGCGCCATAGCGCGACCGTCCCTTTTTATCGCCGGCTGCGACGTGGCATGACGGCGATAAGGGAAAGAGCGCCACGATGAACTCGGACGGATGCCGCTATATGACTCGCGCTGCCGGTTGATTACGCTCGAGGCGTCGCATACGCTGAAGCGCTGGCAATTTCGCTGATCTGCAGACGACGCGCTGGCGTATAAGCTGGTCGTACGATGACCGGAAAGCATCTACTGGCCTTCGGTGCGACATCCGGTTCGCGCGCCCGGTCTGCAATCTGGGCATCGGCATTTTCGAGTGCGACCGCCGCCGATCGGCACGGCACAGGCGACCGACCCGTGCGCGACCACGCGCTCGTCGGCGGCTACATGCATCGCAATTGCGCAACCAGCTTACGACCCCGCGTACAACAACGTGCCGACGCGCTCGGCAGCTCCGACGTCCTGGGACTAACGGGGTCGTACGACCTGTATATTCACGGTCATGCTCGGCACGGTCGCGCAAGTATCGCGCAGCCGGCTGATCGATCGCCATACACGGCGACGGCGACACGCCGAACGGCCGGCTCGACCTCAAAGGAGGTCACGGTGATTCGGCCGACCGGTTGCGACACCGACTGCCGGTCAGCGCGTTGCCTGTGTTCGGCGTACTGGAGCAACGGCACGTTCATCGCGAACCGGATCGTTCTGCGCGGTTAGACGCGTCGAAGTTCCGCAACGGTTGACGTCCAAAACGCCCGGCGTACGTCGCGCCGGGCTACGCGCTCCGTACGCCCGCAGCTCGTAACACCGCGGGTCGATCCGCCGGGTCTGGCGCAGGAAATCGAACGTGAAACCCGGCCACAGCGTCGTGTTCTTGCCGTTGCGGTCGAGGTACCAGCTCTTGCAGCCCGTCGCCCAGACCGTGCCCTTGAGTTTATCTTGAATGCGGCGGTTGAAGCCGGTCTGCACGTCGCGCCGGACGTCGAGCGCGCGAACGTTCTTCTTCTGCATGAGCCGCAGCGCGCTCATGATGTACCGCACCTGCGCTTCGATCATCAGCACGATCGAGTTGTGACCGAGCCCCGTGTTCGGCCCGACGATCGAGAAATAGTTCGGAAAGCCCGGCGACGCTGGTGCCCAAGTACGCTTCGATGCCGTTGCGCCATGCGTCGTTCAGCTCGACGCCGCCCGTGCCGTAGATCTTCACCGGAGCGACGCCCTCGGTGGCGCGAAACCCCGTGCCGAACACGATGACGTCGACGGGCCGCTCGACACCGTCGTCGTCGATGACGGACCGCTCGCGCACCTCGCGAATCCCGCTCGTCACGACCTCGACGTTCGGCTGGACGAGCGCGGGAAGGTAGTCGTACGAGAACAAGATGCGCTTGCAGCCGATCCGGAACGTCGGCACGAGCTTGCGCCGCAGCTCCGGGTCGCGCACCGTCTTTTCGAGATACCGCAGCGCTCGCTGCTCCAGCTTCCCGAGCGCCTTCGGATTCACCGTGAACCCGTACGCCAGCGACTCTTGCACCCAGTACACCAGCTTGCGCTCGAGCCACGCGAGCGGCGCAATCCGGCGCAAACGGCGATGCGTCGCGCTGAGCGGACCGTCGGGCTTCTTGATGATCCACGGCGCCGTCCGCTGGAACACGAAGACGCGCCCGGCCTGGGGAACGATCCGCGGCACGAACTGAATCGCGCTCGCGCCGGTTCCGATCACCGCGACGTTCTTGCCCGTGAGGTCGACCGTGTGGTCCCACGCCGACGAATGAAACGCCGGACCGGCGAACCGCTCGAGCCCTGGGAGCTTCGGGATGTTCGGTTTGTTGAGGGGGCCGAATCCGCCGATGAGCACGCGCGACCCGAGCTGCGCCCGTCGGCGGTACGCACCCGCCACGTCGACGCGATCTCGTCGTACGTCGCGTCGATCATCTCCGAGTTGAACCGGATGTGCGGGCGGATGCCGAAGCGGTCCGCGCAGTGCCGCAGATAATCCCGGATCTCGCCTTGCGGGGAGTAGATGCGCGTCCAGTTCGGGTTGTGCTCGAACGAGAACGAGTACAAGATCGACGGAATGTCGCACGCGCAGCCCGGGTAGTCGTTGTCGCGCCACGTGCCGCCGATGTCCGCGGCGCGCTCCAGCACGATGAACGAATCCATGCCGGCTCGTTTCAGCGCGATCGCCATCCCGAGCCCGGCGAAACCCGTCCCGACGATGATCGCGTCCGCGTCGAGCGGTGCAGCGGCGGTGGTCATCATGCGTTCAGCGCCGCGTTAATTTTCCGCGGCAGCGGCGCTCTTCTTACCGCGCGGCTTCTTCGCGGGCTTCTCCGGGATGAAGCGCGACATGTCGAGCCGGCCCGTCTGCTTTGCCATCGGGGACCACAGGTCGCCGACCTTCACGAAGCGGTCGCGCACGTTGTCGAGCCGGAAGTCCTCGATCTCGATGCCTGCTTCGATCTCCTCGAACGTCACCGGCGTGGACACGGTCGCTCTCGGCGTCGCGCGCACCGAGTACACCGACGCCAGCGTCTTGCCCCACGCGTTCTGGTTGTAGTCCACCAGCACGCGGCCCGCCGGGCGCTTCGCGATGCGGTACTCCGCGGTGATCACGTCGGGGTGCAGCCGCTCCATCGTCTGCGCGAACGCTTTGGCGAACGTCCACACGTCCTTCTGCAGCGGGCCGCGCTCGATCGGCACGTAGATGTGGATCCCCGACGAGCCCGACGTCTTCGCGTACGGCGTGATGCCCAGCTCGACCAGCGCGTCGCGCACGTGCAGCGCCACGGCGCGCACGGTCGCGAACGACGTTCCGCCGCCTTTGACCGGATCCAAGTCGAAGTGCAGGTAGTCCGGCCGGTCGGTGTCGTCGCAGCGCGAGTACCATTCGTTGAGATCGATGCAGCCTAGATTGATCAGCCACAGCAGCGACGCGAGGTCGTCGACCATCGGGAACGCGATCACGCTGCCCGAGCCGTGCTCGATCGAGCACGTGCGCAGCCAGGGCGGCGCGTTGGGCGGCGTGCGCTTCATGTAGAAGAACTCGCCGGCTTGGCCGTTGGGCCAGCGCTTCATCACCTGGGCGCGGTCCTGCATGCACGGGATCAGGAACGGCGCGACGTCGGCGTAGTACTGGAGCAGGTCGCCCTTGGTCGCGCCGGTCGCCGGAAAGAACACCTTGTGCAGGTTCGTGAGCGCGACGGAGCGGTCTCCGAACCGCAGGGTCGCGTCGCGCTCGCGAGGGATCGGGACGCTCCCGGGCTCAATCTTCGGCATCGTGTTCCGAGTCATCACCTGCAATTTAAACGGCATCAGGGCTGCGGCCCGCAAGGGCTTCTTCGTCTGGATGGACGCTCAGGACCCGGACGTCCTGTGTCTGCAGGAGACCAAGGCGCAGGAGCACCAGCTTCCGCCCGAGGCGCTCGACCTCACCCGCTACAACTACGCGTTCGTCGATGCGCTGAAGAAAGGCTACTCGGGGGTCGCGATCTACGCCAAGCAGCAGCCGACCCGGATCGTGCGCGGCCTCGGCATGGAGGACATGGACGCGGAAGGCCGCTTCGTGCGGATGGACTTCGAGAACGGGCTGTCCGTCGCGTCGCTCTACGTGCCGTCGGGCACGACCGGGCCCGCGCGCCAGGCGGTCAAGGAGAACTTCCTCGACCGCTTCATCGCCAACCTCGCGCAGATGAAGGCCGAAGGCCGGCCGTTCATCGTGTGCGGCGACTACAACATCGCGCACCGCGACATCGACGTGTTCAACCCGGCGCGCTGCGCGGGCGTCACGGGCTTTCTGCCGCAGGAGCGCGCGTGGATGGACGACGTGCTCGACCGCGTCGGCTGGGTCGACGCGTTTCGCGTCGTGAAGCCCGAGGAGAAGAAACAGTTCACGTGGTGGTCCGGCTGGAAAGGCGCGTGGGAGAACAATCTCGGCTGGCGCATCGACTACCAGCTCGTCACGCCGGACCTCGCGCCGCGCGTTCGTACGGCGTCGATCTATCGTGACGAGCGCTTCTCCGATCACGCGCCCGTCACGATAGACTACGACCTGCCTGAGCGCCAGGTTCTTCTTGCGGCCTGCCCGGCCGCCGCGGAACCTTTTTGCCGGCTGCGCGCGCCTTGGAGAGCCCGATCGCGATCGCCTGTTTGCGGCTCTTCACCTTACCGCCCTTACCGCCCGGACCGCTGCGCGCCTTGCCCTTCTTGTAGCGCCGCATCTCCGAACCGACGGTCTTCGATGCGCCGCGGCTGTACTTCCGCGCCGCTCTTCTTCCGCCCGCCGGCTCTTCTTGCGAACCGGTGCTCTTCTTACGCCCACCGGTGCTCTTCTTGCGCCCACCGGTGCTCTTCTTGCGTGCACCGGTGCTCTTCTTGCGACCACCGGTGCTCTTCTTGCGGCTCGACGTCTTCTTGCGCGCGTCGTGCTCTTCTTGCGACTCGCGGTCTTCTTGCGGCCGGCGGTCTTCTTGCCGCCGGTGCTCTTCTTGCGGCCGGAACTCTTCTTCCGGCGCGTCGTGGATGAACGGGTTGCCATCGGCAGTCCCTCCTTTGGCGAATGCATTACCCGTGTTCGGGCTTGCTCGAACGTCGAGCGGTGAGCCGGGCAGGGATGCGCGGCGGCAACGGTCGTAATCGCCGCCATGGCGGACGAGATCCAGCTCGACACGACGGTCGAGAAATCCGCGGAGAGCGCGGCGTGCGGGATTCGCGTGGAGACGGCGGACGTGGTGCGCTGGTTCGGGCGCAAGAGCCGCGTGCCGGTCGTCGCGACGATCAACGGCTACACGTACCGCAGCTCGCTCTCGCCGATGGGCGGTTGCCACATGCTGCCGGTCGCGGCCGAAGTCCGCGCCGGCGCGAAGGTGACGGGCGGCGACCGCGTCACGCTGACGCTGCGCGAAGACACCGCGGAGCGAACGATCGAGGTTCCCGACGATCTCGCCGCAGCGCTCGGTTCCGCGAAGCTGCGCGATGCGTTCGACGCGATGGCGTTCACCCACCGCAAAGAATGGGTGCGCGCCGTGCTGGACGCCAAGCGCCCGGAGACGCGCACGAAGCGGATCGCGGACTGCGTCGCCGCGATGCGCGCGCGTGCGAAGGGTACGCGCAAGGCATGAGCGACACCGAGCACCCCAAGAACCCCGTCGATGCGCACCGCGAAGGGCTCGAGCAGCTCGAGCGGGCGCCGCACCACCCGACGACCGAGCACGACAAGGGCCCGCACGCCGGCGGTCCGCAGCCGACGGAAACACCGGGCGAAGCAGCACCGCGGCGGGCCGTTACCGTACCAGAAGCGCTGAGCTAGCGCAACGGCGCACGGCGCGCGCGGCGGTTATAGAAGCGCTATGAACAAGACGATCCGCTCGGCGGCCGCGGCCGCCGGGCTGCTCGCGGCGCTCGCGCTCCCGGTTGCCTCGCAAGCGGCGACCACCACCAGCGCGCCGCCGCAGCACTACGACCTCCAGACGCGCATCATCGACCAGCACCACGCCGGCGAGTACGACGGGCGGCTCGCGCTCACGATCTACCCGAACGGGATCGTGCAGGGCACCTACTTGCCGTCCGACGGCGGCGTTCGCAACGTCACCGGCGGCCTGACCGGCACGAACATCTGGCTCGACATCGGCTCGATGGGCCAGCTGCACGTCAGCGGCACGTTCAAGAACGGCGTGCTCGAGACGATCGCCGCGATCCCGGGGCCGGACACCTACACCTTCGAATCGGTGAGCGTCAAGCAGACCGGCTGATCGACGCGGTCGACGCCGTGATCCGCACGGCGTCGACGACGAACTCCACGGCTGCCGCGACGCTGCCGCCGACGTCGCTGCGCTCGGTGTCGAGCACGAGATCCGGCGACTCCGGCACGTCGTACGGCGCATCGATGCCGGTGAAGCCGCGAATCTCGCCGGCCCGCGCGCGCGCGTAGAGGTGCTTGGGATCGCGCGCCCTCGCACGTGGCGACCGACGCGGCGACGTACGCCTCGCGAAACGCGTCGCCGACGATCGCCTTCGCGCGCGCCCGGTCGGCGGCCAGCGGCGACACCAGCGAGATCAGCGCGATCGCGCCGCCATCGGCGAACAGCTTGCCGACTTCCGCGACGCGGCGGATGTTCTCGCGCCGGCCTTCGTCGGAGAAGTCGAGGTCGCTGGTGAGCCCGGTGCGCAGCGTGTCGCCGTCGAGCGCGTAGACGCGGTAACCGCGCCGGAACAGCTCGCGCTCGACGTGCATCGCGATCGTCGTCTTGCCGGCGCCCGGCAAGCCGGTCAGCCACAGCACGAGTCCGCGATGGCCGTTGTGCGCCGCGCGCTCGTCCGCGGTGACCAGGTGCGACGATGCGAAGACGTTGGCGCCTTGCGGGTGCAGCTCGACGGCGTGCGCGGCGGCGACGGGCAGGCCGCCGCGCGCGATCGCGCAGCGCTCGTCCTCGTCGAGCGCGACCGGCACCGCGGTGCGCAGCGCCAGCGTGTACACCGTGCCGCGCGACGCCAGCCCGTGCTCGGCCGGCTGCAGCGTTCGCGGGTCGACCGCTTCGAGCACGCCGACCACGCGCGCGGAGACGTCCGCGCTGCCGGCGCGCAGGCGCACCGTCTCGTCGACGTGCGGCGGCTCGCGGTCGAACCAGCACGCGCGCACGTGCAGCGAGCGCACGACGGCCGGCGCATCCGCGTCGTGCGAGAGCAAGTCGCCGCGGTCGACGTAGACCGGCGCGTCGAACACGACGCCGACGGGCGCACCGGGGCCGGCCGACGCGAGGTCGCGCGGCCACGCGCGCAGCGCGGCGACGCGGGCGGTGCTGCCCGCCGGCGAGATACGCACGAGGTCGCCGACCGCGATGCGCCCTTGGCGCACGGTGCCGGCGACGACGCGCTCGTCGCCGCGGCGGTAGACGTCCTGCACCCAGATGCGCAGCGGCTCGCGCTCGGCGAGCGCGGTGCGCGGCACGATCGTCTTCGAGCAGCTCGGTGAGCGCCGGACCGCCGTACCACGGCGTGCGCGCCGAACGCGACGCGACGTTGTCGCCCTCGCGCGCCGATACCGGCACGATCGCGCGCGACGGAGACGCCGACCGCTTCGAGCGCTTCGCGCGCGGCGTAACCGGCGGCGCCGGCGCGCTCCAATCCGCGTCGCGCACGGCGTCGATCTTGTTGACGGCGACGATGACGTGCTCGACGTCGAGCAATCCCAGCAGATAGATGTGGCGGCGCGTCTGGTCTTCCACGCCGCGTTCCGCGTCGACCACGAGGATCGCCGCGTCGGCATCGCTCGCGCCGGTCATCACGTTGGCGAGAAACTCTTCGTGCCCCGGCGCGTCGATGATCGCAAAGCGCCGCTCGCCCAGCGTGAACCACACGCGCGTCGTGTCGATGGTGACCGCTTGATCGCGTTCGTCCTGCAGCGCGTCGAGCGCGAACGACCACTCCGTCGCCAAGCCGCGCCGCCGGCTGCTCGCGACGATCTCCGCGATGCGCGCGGCCGGCAGCGCGCCGGTGTCGTGCAGCAGCCGCCCGATCAGCGTGGACTTGCCGTGGTCGACGTGGCCGAGAACGACGATGCGCGCGTCGCCGCTCACATGTACCCGCCCGTGCGCAGCCGCTCGAACGACGCCTCGCTCTCGTGATCCATCGTGCGCCCCGCGCGCTCGGGCTCGCGCGTCGTCGCAAACTCCGCGATGATCGCGTCGAGCGAGGCGGCGTCGCTCGCGATCGGCGTCGTGATGTTCTTCTCGCCCAGCGAACGATAGCGCATGCCGTCGCGCGCGAGGTAGAGCGGCACGAACGGGATGTCGTCTTGCTTGTGATAGCGCCAGATGTCGAGTTCGGTCCACGCCAGCAGCGGGTGCACGCGCACGTGCGCGCCGTGCGGGATCTCGGTGAGCGTGTAGCCCCAGAACTCCGGCGGCTGCTCGCGCACGTTCCAGCCGCCGTCGAGCGAGCGCGGGCTGAAGAGGCGTTCCTTCGCGCGCGTCGCTTGCTCGTCGCGGCGAATGCCGACGAACACCGCGCGGTACCCCTCGCGCGCCAGCAGCGCGCGCAGCCCTTCGGTTTTGCGGGCGGCGGCGCGCGACTGCGGCGGCAGCGCCGGATCGCACGACTCTTCGGGCGGGCACTGCTTGACGCGCAGGTCGAGCTTCCACTCGCGCGCGATGCGGTCGCGGAACGCGTAGACCTCGGGCAGCTCCATGCCCGTGTCGAGCTGGACCACCGGAAAGGCACCTCGCCGAGAAAGGCCTTGCGCACCAGCCACAGCAGCGCCGTGCTGTCCTTGCCCATCGACCACAACACGCAGCAGGGCGCGAAGAGGCGGTAGGCATCGCGAACGATCGCGACCGCGCCGCCTTCGAGGTCGGCGAGGTCGGACGCCGGTTGCGTTGCTTCGGGCATTCCTCGTTCTCTTCGCCGCCAAGGCCGCGAAACGTTGCCCCGAAAAGACAACGCCTCGGCCGGGAGGCCGAGGCGTGGGACAGTGGGCATGGGTCCCAGCAAGGGTCTTCCCGCCGAACGCCGGGTCAACCGGCCCGGCAGCGGATTCGTCCCGAGCTGCTCAGTCGAGCACCTCAGGGAGGTGGAAGGCGTTCACGCTGCCCGACACCTCGCGCAGGCGGTCCAGGTGCTCCGGTCGCGTCGCGGCTTCGAAGAGCGAGTCGAGCGCGAAGAGCGGGTGCGAAGCGGAGTGCACCGTCAGCGCGATCTCCGCCAGCCAGACGCCGGCGGGCCCCCTCGTGTCGATCGCGTGGCGCGCGATGTCCTCGGCGAAGATCTCGTGCAAGAACGCGCGGTTGAAGCGGCGGTAGCGCTTGAGGATCTCGAACGTCTCGAACACGCTGCGCAGCACCGAGTCGCGCCGGCGCGCGCTCATGTTGGCGTTGTTCGCGCGCACGCGAAACGCCGTGAGCTCGTCGGGCAGAACGTGGATCTCGTGGTGCTCCAGCAATTGAATCCAGCGGTCCAGGTCTTGCAAGTTGGTCAGCCGCGGATCGTAGCTGCCGGTCTCGAGCGCCGAGCGCCGGATCATCGCCGTCGGCGCGCACAGACAGTTTCCGTGGAAAAAGAAATGCCGCAGCCAGGCCTGGCGCGGCGCATGAACACCGGCGAACGGGATCGCGAACACGTCGTAGCCGCCGGCCGGCTCGCCGCGCTCGCCGACCAAACGCGGGCGGCCGAAAACGGCGGCGATCTCCGGGTGCGCGCGCAGAAACGCGACCTGCGTCTCGAGCCGACCGGGCAGTGCGAAATCGTCCGAGTTGAGGATCGCGACGAACTCGCCTCGCGCGCGCCCCGTCGTCGCGTTCATCGCCGCCGAGATTCCGCGGTTGCGCTCGAAACGCTCGAACCGGATGCGCGGGTCGGTGAAGCGCGCGATCACGTCGGGCGTGGCGTCGGTCGAACCGTCGTCCGTCACCACGATCTCGAAATCCTGAAACGACTGCGCGAGCACGCTTGCGATCGACTCGTGCACGTAGTCGGCGTGGTTGTACGATTTGATCGCGACGGAAACGGCGGGGGTCACCGCACCGTCTCGACGACCCGCGCAGGGTTACCGAACACGCGCGCGCCCGGGGGAACGTCGTCGATGACGACCGCGCCGGCACCGATGACGGCGTTCGCGCCGATGGTCACCTGCGGCGTCACGATGGCGCCCGCGCCGATCATCACGCCGGGACCGACGCTCACATGCCCCGCAAGAATCACACCCGGCCCGAGCGACACGAACGTGCCGAGCAGCGCATGGTGTCCGACGGTGGCGCCGCGGTTCACGAGCACGTGCTCGCCCAACCGCGCCTCGCCGCCGATGATGCAGCCGGCGTTGAGAAAGCTGCCGTGGCCAATCGCTGCGGTGGACGCGACGATCGCGGTCGGATCGATCAGCGCGCGCGTGAACGCGAAGCCGAGCTCCGTCGCTTCGTCCGCCGCAACGCGCCGGTTCGCCGGAGTAAACAGCGGACAGAAGCACGCCCCGTCCGGAAGCGGCCGCGCAAGCTCGCGCGCGTCGACGATCGGCTCGCCGCCTGCAACGTACACCGGATCGGGACGGTTTTTACCGACGTGACGATACGGTAGCCGAGCCGCCGGCACGTTTCGACATACTCGACGACGAGCGGAGATCCGACGCCGAACAGGATGATGGGTGTCAAGACGTGGGACGATAATGGGAAATGCCGCCGATCTCCTGCGAGCACCGTTTCGCTCGACTCACACCGAGTTCCGTTGTGAGAGAACACACACGCAAATATCAAAAAGAGAAACGCCCGATCCGTTACAGGACGGGCGTTTCACATGTGCCGAGAGCCAGAATCGAACTGGCGACACCAGGTTTTTCAGACCTGTGCTCTACCAACTGAGCTATCTCGGCGTCGGGCGGAGCGCGACGTTCCCGGGTTCGGCGGGTTCCTTCGCCACCCTCCCGGCAGAGCGAAGCGGCGAGCGGCGGCGCTACGCTTCGGCCGCGGCACGAGCCGAGTCGGCGATTCCTCTGAGGAGCACGTCCGGGATCGCACCGTAATAGGCGGAGCGATACTCCGGCGGTTCGTACGGGCGGCCGCGGATTTGCAGGTACTCCTCCTCGAAGACGTGGTTGATGCTCTCGAGCGCGTTGGTCGCGACGCCGCCGTGGACTTGGTGGAACGTTCCCTCGCCCAGCAGCGTGACGACCACCAGCCGGGCAAGCTCACTGCGCGCGAGAGCGTGTCCAGATTGACGTAGCCGCCGCCCGGCGATACGAATCGTTCGTCGAAACCACCCAGCTCGTCCCACAGCGCCCGGCGCATGAAAAGCGCGTTGCTTTCGCTGAGGGGCCGGAACCAGCCGCGGTGTGACGAGCCGGCGAGCACGGAGAGACCGAAGAGGCGGTAACCGTCCTCGAACCATCGCGCTTTTTCCAAAAGCCGGTCCTCTTCGGCCTGGTCATATCCTTCATGGACGCTTTGCATCTGCATCTTTGCGCCGAGGTGGAAGCCGAGCGTGAGGATCACGGCACGGTCGTCGATGCGGCCGGCGGCTAATGCCGCGGCCAGCAATCCAGGCGAAGCGATCCGCGCGCCGTCGATCATCACGCCGATCAAATCGCCCCGCGCGCGCGCAATCCCGACATTGATCGCATGCGCGGGAGAAACCGACGCCGCTTGCGGATCGATCGAGATCGTCTCGAGGCGGGTCGACCATCGCGTGCACTCCGCTGCGTCAGCGGGTCGCGTCGAACCGTTGTCGACGACGATGATCTCGTAGTCGCTCGGGTCGATCGACCGCTGCATCTCGGGCGAGAGCGACCGGATCGTGCGCGGCAGCTCGCGCGCCATGTTGTACGCGCATACCACGACGCTCAGTTTCGGAGCCGTCGGCGGGCTCTGATCTTCGCACGTCGCGCCGGGTTTGCCGTCCACGTCGCATCAATTGAACATCGAACGGTGACGCTCCGCTTGTGCCGGCACCATGCGACGAGGAGCAGACGACAAAGCAGGCGGCCCCGAAAGCGGCCGCAAAGAAACGCGCGGTTCTCATGAGCCAGCGTACGATCGTGTTCATCGCTTGGGGCCAACGATACGTCGAGGCGGTTCGCTCCTGTATCGACGAGAGCCGGCTTCCCGACTATCCCATCCTCGTCATGACGGACCTGGAGTCCGACACCGCCGTATTGCCGGCCGGCGTCCGCGTCGTGAGGCACGACTTCGGATTCCGCGGCAAGGAACGAAAGCTCGAAGCGTTCGCGGCCTTGCCGCCGGACCTCGAGACCGCGCTGTTCCTGGACACCGATACGCGCGTGCTCGACGACATCTCGCTCGGGTTCGAGAAGGCGGAGCGGCACGGCATCGCGATGGCCGCCGCGCCGCATTATTCGCTCGGCGATTTCCGGACGTTCAGCGACGTGATGCAGCGCGAGGGGATCGAACCGCTCGGCCAGATGATCTACAACTCCGGCGTCGTCTTCTTCGCCTGGGACCGGCCCGACGTCCGAAAGGTCTTCGCGCTGGCGCTGGACTTGGCGCGAAAGGATCCGCTCGCGCGCTGGAGCGACCAGCCCTACGTCACGCTCGCGATGGAGATGACGGGTTTCAATCCGTACACGCTCTCGCCGAGCTTCAATCATCGCGGATTCGGCGAGCTCATCAGCGGGTCGATTCGCATCTGGCACTCGAACGACCCGGTGCCGCCCGGCGCGGCCGACCTCGAACCCGGCTACCTTCACCGGTACGAGCACGGCGCACTCGCGCGAACGATGCCCGTTCCGCTGCACTAGATCCGTTGACCGGCAACGCGAGAACGCCGGCGGCGCGCAAGCTCGTTCTGCACGTCGGCGCGCCGAAGACGGGCTCGACGTATCTTCAGCGACGGCTCCGCGCCAACGCGCCGCTGCTTCGCGAGCACGGGATCTACGTGCCCGTGCTGCCTGCGGTGGCCAAGATGGCCGGCAACGCGAAACTCCTTGCGACGGTCTTGAGCGAGGCGCCGTCGCTCAGCTTCCTTCGTAATTTTCCGGAAATCGATACGGCGGCGCTCGATCCCGCCGCGGTGTTGGCCGAGCTGCTCGCGGACTGGCGCGCCGACCGCGAGACGGCGATCCTGTCCGCGGAAAACTTCCGCCCTCGGCACGCCGCGACACTGCGGTCCCTGATTCCGAGCGACGTCGAATGCACCGTCCTGCTGTTCGTGCGCCGGCAAGATCGCTGGATCGAGTCGTACCACAATCAACTCATCAAGACGGACGACGCGTACGTCGACCTTGTCGAGCTTCGTGACGATGCTCTGCGAGACCGACGGCGAGCGTTTTTGCCGGCCGGACTGGCTCGCGCACCACGCCGCTTGGCGCGAAGCGTTCGGGAACTGCAGCGTCCTGTTCTACGACGAAATCCGAAGCGATCTCTTTTCCGCGTTCATGGGCGCCGCAGGTTGCACGATACCGCCGGGCTCGGTCGATATCGAACCCGTGCAGATGTCGCTCGACGCGCATCAGCTCGCGTATCTGCTGGAGCTCGAACGGCCGATCTCCTCGCCGGAGTTCGTACGCCGCCGGGCCGCGACGGCTGAAGCATCGCGACGGCTGGGCGCTCCGGCGTACAGTTTTCTGTCGGCGCCGACCGAGCTCGTCTTCACGAGCGGTTCGAACCGTCCAACCGCAGCTTGATGAGCGAGCTTGGGCGGCCGGCGGAGCACTCCCCGCTCGACATGACGAGCGGAGGCGACGCGCTTTGGCGGCTCGACGATCTGTACGCGTCCGACGCCTACATCGCGCACCGCAAGCTGGCCGACGCGATCTACGCGGCGCAGGGCTGACGCAACACCGCGGTTAGCCGCAGCCGTGCGTCACTCCCAGCTTTCGAACCCGTAGCCCAGCCGCGCAGCCGTCGCGCCGCAGATCGCCCGAACGCGCGCGATCCGCTCGTCGCCGGGCGACACCGTATTCGTGCGATTCATGTCGATGGCCGGAGCCGCCGGCGTGCTGGGCGCCTCTCTGCCCAAGAATCTCGCGACCTGCGCTCGAGCGTCGAGCGGGGCCGCGCACACGTCTTCGTAGCGCAGCTGCAGCACGCGCGCGCCGGGCACACCGGCGAGCGCGTCGAGCACTTGTCGCACTTGGAAGTTCCAGCTCACCGCGTTGTGGACGTACTCTTCGTCGCCTGCCATGCCGGCGGGATCCAATCCGGAATCGCGGTACGCGGCGGCAAGCACCGCGGAGCCGATCGGATTGTCGAGCCGGGACGTGATGTGCGTGCGCCTCAGCGCGCTCGTCACGGGGTGGCGCACCAAGTGGATGATGCGCGCACGCGGAAAAGCTTCGAGGACCTCGGGCAGGATGAGCATCGTCTCCGGAAGCTTCCAGCCCCACAGCGCGCTCGGGAGCGAGCGCCGCCGCCTCGAGCACGAGCGCGGCGCGCCGCCGCAGTTCGTCGTATGCGGCGGCGTCGCTTGCCGAACGCGCGCTCGCATCCGCCGTCGTCTTCGCGACGGCCAGCTCGTAGATCGGGTGGACCCACTCGACGGAGTCCCGGCTCACGTTGAGCTCGTTGCCGAGAAAGACGCCGTTGGCGAGCGCAAGCTCCGCGAGGATGCGCGTCCCGCTGCCGCCCCGTCCCAACAGGACGACCGGCTCGCTGTCAGCGATATCCATGCGATGCGGCCAGCGGCGCCGCCGCCGCGAGCACGTCGGATTGCTGCGCCGGTGAAAGCGACGACCTCCAGCTCGACAGCGACGCTTCGTCGATCGCGCGCGTTCTGTCGGTTCCGCCCGGCCCAACGCCCGTGTACGCCGCATTCCAGCGCGCAACGCGCTCGGACGCAGCGAGCTCGCAGTCGGCGAGCACGCGCGCGATCACGGCGTCCGGGTCGCGCACGAGGTCTTCGTAATAAAAGCGGCTGACCGTGAGCGACCGTTCTTCGAAATCGGGCGCTCGTCCGGATTTCACGCGCCACATCGTCGCCCGCCGGACCCACGGCGGCGAGCGGCGTCCGCCATCGTGCGCAAGTCGTCTGCGTAGCGTTCGGCGATCCGCGGGCGTTCGGTCATGAGGCGCACTTGGTTGCCGACGAAATCGATGTCGCTCAGCCGCTCCATCGACGCGACGACCGCGCGCGGGTCGCGCACCGGATAGACGATCGTCGCCGGAACGCCGAGCCGGACGAACGCGTCGTCGTCGTACGTCAGATTCGGCGCCTTCAAGACGAGAACACCGACCGCCGGCGAAAGCACGATGCGGCCGTCAACCTCACGAAAGCGCTCGGCCGGCTCGCGGTATTTTGCGCGGGCGGCTTCGAGCATCGCTTGCGCGAGAGCGCCGGCGTTCGCCGGATCGCTCGTCTGCGCGTGAAACCACGGATACAGACCGTCGTATTCGTCGACGAGCACCGCCTCGGGATGCGCGCCGAGAATCTGCCCGGTGAGCGTCGTACCGCTGCGCTGACATCCGACGACGGCGATCACCCGCCGGATCGCGTCCAGCGGCGGGGCCAACGTCATCCGCCGATCGCTGGCGTCTCGGTCCGAGAGACGCCGCCGGCGAGCACGACGGATGCGATCGCGATGAGCTGTTTCGAGCGCATTTCTCCGTCGTTCGCCTGCGCGCTGTCAAACTCTTACTGCTTTCGCCCCCTCGCGCTCAGCTCGCGAACACCGGGATCTTGCACAAGGTGTTGTTCACGCTCACCTCGATGTAGGTGAGCACGGTCGCCGGAAGCGCTTGCCCGCCGCCCGCGGTCGCCGTGGTCGATGTCGAGGCGCCGTAGGCGATTTGATTCGTGCCGGACTGCGGCGTCGGCCCGTATGCGTAGAACGCTCCCGCGTTCAGCCTGTTGAATACACCGCTGTCGAAACCGTACCAGAGCTGCGCGGTACCTTCGATGATGGGGGCGGGAACGCTGTTGGATGTGTCGATGAAAATAACGCTATTGTTTCCGGACGTACCGGAGCCGGTCTGAGCACGGACCGGTCCGCCGGAGTAGTACTGGAACCGATTGGAGAATGCCGACGCCTGCAAGCGCACGGAGTCGCCCGTCCCGCCGTTTTGTGACGCGAACGCCTGCAAGTTGAAAACTTGATTGTTGTCCCCGAAATTGATGTTGAAGCCGTGTCCGTTGCTGGTCCGGATGAGGAGGTTGCTGAACGTGTTGAAGCAGCAGTTTCCGTACGCTCCGCCGGTCAGATAGATGCCGTCTCCGCCCGTAAGGATGGCGCCGTTATCGATCGAGATGTTGGTGAACATGCCGTGAAACAGATTGCCCTGCTCCGCAAGCGGTCCCGACGTGACCGATCCGAGGTACAACGACTGGGCGTGATGACCCGAGAAGAAAGCGTCCTCGACAACCGGAAAAGCGCAGCTCAAGAGCTGCAGCCCGATGTTCGCCGTTACCGATGAACGAGAGCTCCTTAACGTAGAGGCGCGCTAAGGTCGCCGGCTGGTCGGCGCGACGATGACTTGCGACCCGCCCGATCCTCCACCCCACAGTAACGTCGCACCTACGGTGGTATACGCGACGTCGTGTGACGACCCGGGAGGCGCCCCGCCCATGAGCGCGATGTTGCTGCTCGACACGCTGAGCGTGGACCCGTGGAGATAGACGGTTTCTCCGTTGGGCTTGAAGACGGGGAAAAACACGATGCCGCCGCCGTTCGCTGCGGCGGCGTTGATCGCTGCCTGGATCGAAGGGGCGTCATCGGTCGTGCCGTCACCCTGCGCGCCGTAGGCGGTCACGTCGAAAAGGTACGGCGGGTTGATATCGCTTCGGAAAGGGAAGCCGGGCATGCTAGTCATACCTCGGCGCGCGACGAGCAGATGCTACGGTTGGCGCGCTGCATGCGCTGGACGGGCAAACATCAGTCGGCATTCGATGATCTCCGCGGAGCAATTGTCGAGTACTCCGGGATCGTAGCACCTGGCTTCTCAAACGCAAAAACGTTAACGGGATTCGACGTGTGCGGTGCTTATGGCCACCCTTCCGCGGCCGCGAGCACCGTCGTGCACGCCGCCGCCGGAAGCGGGCGGCACAGCAGAAATCCTTGCACGACGTCGCAGTCCAGCGCGCGCAGCCGGTCGAGCTGCGCCTGCGCTTCGACGCCTTCTGCGACCGTTCGCACGCCGAGGCCGCGCGCGAGCGTCGTCACCGCGCGAACCACCGCGCCGTCGAACGTGCCGTTGGCGACGTCGGCGACGAACGTGCGGTCGATCTTCAATGCGTCCACCGGCAGGCGTTTGAGGAAGGCGAGCGACGTATAGCCCGTTCCGAAATCGTCGATCGACACCAGCACGCCGAGCTCGCGCAGCGCGCGCAGCAGCCGCACCGCGGCCGCGACGTCGCGCATGATGGACGACTCGGTGATCTCGATCTCCAGGCACGACGCGGCCACGCGGTGTTTCGCGAGCAGCTGCGAGACCAGCGCGGGGAGCATGCCGCCGTCGAGCTGGCGCGCCGACACGTTGACGCTCACGCGAATCGCGGGAATCCCGGCGTCGGACCACGCGCGCACCTGCGCGACCGCGCAGTCGAGCACCCATGCGCCGATCTCGCCGATCAGCCCGAACTCTTCGGCGACGGGGATGAAGCGATCCGGCATCACCAGGCCGTGCACCGGATGGCGCCAGCGCAGCAGCGCTTCGACGCCGTGGATCGCGCGCGTCGCGACGTCGTACATCGGCTGGTAGTAGAGCTCGAACTCGCCGCGCTCGATCGCGCCGTGCAGGTCGCGGCGCGTCAGCACGCGCTCCAGCGACGACGTCGTGCCGGGCGAGCGGTACCAGCGCACCATGTTGCGCCCGAGCCGCTTCGCCTCGAACACCGCGGCTTCGGCCGTGCCGATCAGCGCGAGCTCGTCTTCCGCATCGTCCGGTGCCGTCGCGACGCCGATGCTCGCGGTGAGATACACCGGCCGGCCCGCGACCCAGAAGGGCGCGGCGAACGCGCCCGCCGCGGCAGCCGCCGTCGCGCGCGCCGCACCGGGCGTGTCTTCGCACCGCAGCAGCACGAACTCGTCCCCGCCGAAGCGCGCGACGTACGTCTCCGGCAGCGCCTCGCGCAACCGCGCCGCGATCTCGCGCAGCACGGTGTCGCCTGCGGTGTGGTCGCCCAGCTCGTTGACCACGCGGAAGCGGTCGACGTCCAGGAACAGCACCGCCAGCGAGTTGCCGTTGCGCTCGCAGTCCGCGAGCGCGCCGTGCGCATGCCGTTCGAACGCGGGACGCTGCGGCAGGCCCGTCACGGGATCGCGCTGGTCGGGTTCGAGCCGCCCGCTGCGCTCCAGCGTGACCGCGACGTACCGGCGGTCCGAGCGCAGCGCCGCGAGCGGTTCGACGGCCAGCGTCCCTTCGGCGACCGACAGGCGCGTGGACCGCAGCGCCGCAACGGCCGCGACGAGCGCGTCCGCTTCGCTGGTGCCGCGCACGAACGGCAGCTCGATCAGCGGCCGCCCGACGAGGTTCGGGCGCGTCGCGAACACCGTCACCGCAGCGTCGCCGTCGACGGCGACGACCGCGAGGTCGTCGCGCGTGCGGCGCAGCGCTTCTTCGATCAGCGTCGCCGACGCGCGCGTGCGCCGCAGCGAGCCGGCGAGCACCGCGTCGCGCAGCGCGCGCGAGATCGCGGGACCGAGCCGCACCAGATCGGCCGGCGCGACGACGTCGATCGCACCGAGCGCGCACGCGTCGCGGATCGCGTCGCGATCGAGCGTGCCGACGACGATCGCCGGCAGCTCTTCGCGCGCGACGTGCAGCGCGCGCAAGAGATCGCGGTGCGAGCCGTCCGGCAAGCTCGTCGCGATCACCGCGACGTCGAGTTCGTGCCGCTCCGCCTCGCGCAGCGCGCCCGCGATGTCCGTGGCGAGGTGAAGGTCGAGCGAGACGTCTTCGCGGGCCGCATCGGCCCAGCACGCCAGCTCGCCGGCGTCTCCGCCGACCAGGAGAGCCCGTACGTGTTTGCGAGCAGTCGTCGCGCCGTCGGCGTCCACGGCTGGCTCGTTCCCAGCCAAGCAGCGCGTTGACTCTAGGACCCCCTCAAATTTGGGGGATGGTGGCGCTCGTCACAAACGTTCGGTCGTGCGCGCGGTCACGCGCGCCGGTGCGCTCGCCAGGGTATAGCGAGCGCTTCGATCGCGTCAACGATCGCCGCGAGGCCGAAGCCGAGCAGCGAGACTGCGACCAGCGCCGCATACAAGCGCTCGACGTCGAGCAGTTGCTGCGCGTTGAAAATCGCAAAGCCCAGTCCCGTTCGCGTGAGCTGGTATTCGGCGGCGACCGCGAGCACGATCCCGATCCCGATGCTGAGCTTCATGCCGGCATAGATGTTCGGCAGCGCGCCCGGCAGCAGCACGCGGAAAAAGAACGTCGCCGGGCGGATGCGGTACGCGCGCGCGACGTCGAGATAGATCGTCTCGATCTGCCGCACGCCGGCTTCCGTATTGATCGCCATCAGGAAGAACACGCCGACCGCCACCGCCGCCCACTTCGCCGCTTCGCCGGTTCCGAAGATGAAGTAGAACAGCGGCAGGATCGCGATCTTGGGGATCGGGTACAGCAGCGCGATCACCGGTCCGAAGTACGCGCGCACCCAGCGGTTCATGCCCATCGCCAAACCGATCAGCGTGCCGGGGATGCCGCCGATCAGCAGCCCGACCAGGAGCCGCGAGAGCGTCGCCGCGGCGTTGGTCGCCAGCTCGCCGCTGCTCGCGTACGCGACGAAGTTCATCGCGATCGCGCTGGGCGGCGGAAACAAGCCGGGGTTCAGGAGCTTCGTCGACACCGCGAGCTGCCACAGCAGGATCAGCGACAGCGGCGCCGCGATCTTCAGCCAGCGCACGCCGGTCATCGCAGCAGCTCCCACACGCGCACGACGTGCTCGCCGAATTGCGGTTCGCCGCGAATCGTCACCGCGTCGCGCGGGCGCGGGAAGCCGATCGGAATGATCTCTTTGATCGTCCCCGGCTGCGCGGACAGCACGACGACGCGGTCCGCGAGCGTGACCGCTTCTTCGATGCCGTGCGTGACGAACACGATCGTCTTGGGCGAGCGCTCCCACAGCCGCATCAGCTCGTTCACGAGCCCGACGCGCGTCTGCTCGTCCAGCGCGCCGAACGGTTCGTCCATGAACAGCACCGGCGGATCGGTCACGAACGCGCGCGCGACGGCGGCGCGCTGCTTCATCCCGCCCGACAGCTCGTGCGGCCACGCGCGCTCGCGGTCGCCCAAGCCGACGAGGCCGAGCACGTCGCGCACGCGGCGGCGCACGTCGTCGCGCGGCACGGCGAGCGAGTCGAACGCGACCGCGACGTTCGCGCCGACCCGCATCCACGGAAACAGCGACGCTTCCTGAAACACCGTCGCGCTGGGAAGCTCGTCGGCGCGCTCCACGACGCCGGAAATGGTGACCCGGCCTTCGGTCGCAACGTCCAGACCGGCCATGATGCGCAGCAGCGTGCTCTTGCCGCACCCGCTCGGGCCCGACGACCGCGACGAACTCGCCGTCGGCAATGTCGAGGTTGACGTCGTCGAGCGCGACCGTCCCCGTCGGATAGCGCTTCGTCAGGTGCTCGACTGCAATGGACGCCACGGCGGCGAGGTTCGCAAACGCGAACGCCGGACCTCGTTTCGGAGATCCGGCGCCCGGCACTGGCGACGTTGATGGGGCTCGAACCCACGACCTCCGCCGTGACAGGGCGGCGCTCTAACCAACTGAGCTACAACGCCACGAGAGAGATGGTGGGCACGGTTGGGATTGAACCAACGACCCCCCGCGTGTGAAGCGGATGCTCTCCCACTGAGCTACGCGCCCACGTCCCTCGCTTTTGGCGAACCGGCGTATTCTACCGGGAAGGGGCAAGGCCTGTCAAAGGCCTTTGGCGCCCCCGTCCGGACGGGTAGAAGGCCCTCTGATGCTGCCGACCGACGGACCCCAGGCCGCCAAGGCGGCGGGACTGCGCTACACGACCGACGCGATCCCCGGGATCCGCCGCGTCAAGCGCCGCAAGAGCTTCGCGTTCATCTGCCCCGACGGCACGCCGCTCGCCGACCGCAAGGAGATCGCGCGCATCAAGTCGCTCGCGATCCCGCCCGCGTACACCGACGTCTGGATCTGCCCGATCGCCAACGGCCATCTGCAGGCGACCGGCCGCGACGCGCGCGGGCGCAAGCAGTACCGCTACCACAAGCGCTGGCGCGAGGTGCGCGACGAGAACAAGTTCGACCGCATGGTCGCGTTCGCCAAGGCGCTGCCGGCGATCCGCGCCGCCGTCGCGCGCGACATGGCCAAGCCCGGATTGCCGCGCGAGAAGATCCTCGCGACGCTGGTGTCGCTGCTCGAAGAGACGGCGATTCGCGTCGGCAACGAAGAGTACGCGCGCGAGAACGAGTCGTTCGGGCTGACGACGCTGCAGGAAGAGCACGCCGAGGTCAAAGGCTCGACGGTCAGATTCCATTTCCGCGGCAAGAGCGGCAAGGAGCACCAGATCGAGGTCAAGGACAAACGCGTCGCGCGCATCATCAAGGCGAGCCAGGACTTGCCGGGGCAAAATCTGTTCGAGTACGTCGGCGACGACGGCGAACCGCATCCCGTCCGCTCCGACGACGTGAACGACTACCTGCGCGAGATATCCGGCGGCGACTTCACCGCGAAGGACTTCCGCACGTGGGAAGCCACGATGAGCTGCGCGCTGGAGCTCGCGGCCGTCGAAGTCGAAGGCAAGGGCGAGGCGAAGACCGCGGTGACGGAAGCGATCAAACGCGTCGCGGAGAAACTCGGCAACACGCCCGCGGTCTGCAAGAAGTCGTACATCCATCCGGGCGTCATCGACGAGTTCTTGGAGAACGGCGCGCTGAAGCTCGTGCAGAAGGAAGTCTCCCGCGCGCAGCACGCGCTCAGCAAGCACGAGGTCGCGGTTGATCGACCTGGTCGAGCGCATCATCGAGCGCGAGAGCAAGCCGCTGGGCGACCTGCTCGCGAAGTCCGTCCGCCAGGCAAAACGTGCCAAGCGCTCGCCGTCGGGTCGGAAAAAAGCCGCATAAGGGTAGAACGTACGCATGCGTACTTATCTTATCGCCGCGCTCGTGGCGGCAGTTACCCTCGGGCCGGCCGCCGTCGCTCCCGCGCCCGCGCAAGCCGCCGCCAAGGTCGGCTCGCAGTGGGTCGAAGGCACCCTCGTTCACATCTCGTCGAGCAACATCAAGGTCAAAGACGACAAGACCGGCCAGGAGCTGGGCTTCCTGCTGGTCCCGCACTTCAATAAAGTGTTCTCCGCCGACGGCAAGTCGACGTATCAAATGGCATCGCTGCACTCCGGCCAGCTCGTCAAGGTCTATTACGACCAGAAGCTGCTCGGGCGCGCGCCACGCCGACCGCATCCTAGTGATGAACCGCATGGAGAAGCCGGTCAAACAGCAGAAGGGCTGACGCCTTCGTTACTGCGGGAGCCGCGACGCGAACGTCACCGCGTGACCGCCCGGCTCCTGCACCGTGATCTCGTGCATGCCGTAGAACGTCTTGCGCAGCGGCACCAGCACGTTCGCATCGGCGATCGCCGGCACCACCAGCTCGACATCGCTCACCGTGATGAAGAGCGTCGCCGCGCCGCGTCCGGACAGCGTCTCGTTCACCGCTCGGGCCGTGTCGTGCCCCACGTCCTCGATCACGGACGCGTGCGATTGGATCATCACCGTCACGCCGTCCTTCTCCAGCATCGCGAAGCCGAGCCCGTCATCGTGCGGAACGACGGCGGTTTGCGTGAACCCGAGCCGGTCGCGAAAGAAGTCGCGCGTCGGCTCGACGCGCTCGACGATCAGAACGGGGGCGATCGACTCGTAACGCAGGTGCGGCAGCGGCATGGGGCGGGGTTCGGCGTCAAGTTCGCGCATGCTTGCATGAGATTGGCAGGCCTCGGGTGTATTGGCCCGGACTGCGCCACCGAACGCATCACCGGTGGGCGATGACAAAGGAGAACGCTCTTGAGGATACGTGAAGTGCTCGCGGCTTTGACCGCGTCGGCGTTGATCGTCGAGCTGGTCGCGCTCGGCAGCGCCGTTCCGGCGCAGGCCGCCGGCGCGAAGGCGCCGGTGAACGTCGGGCTGATCTATTCGAAGACCGGGCTGCTGTCGTCGTACGGCGCGCAGTATGCCGAGGGATTCGCGGTCGGGCTCGACTACGCGACGCACCACACCGGAATGGCGAACGGTCACAAGATCGTCGTCACCGAGCGCGACGACGCGGGCGACCCGGCCAAGGCCGTCGCCGCAGCCAAAGAGCTGATCGGTCAAGGCTACAAAATCTTGGCGGGCTCGACCGCGTCGGGCGTCGCGCTCCAGATGGCGCCGGTCGCCAAGGAGAACAACGTTCTGTTCGTGTCCGGGCCCGCGGCCGCGGATGCGATCACCGGCAACAACCGCAACACGTTCCGCTCCGGCCGCCAGACGTATCAAGACGTGCTGACCGCCGGCACCATCATCGGCAACAACGTGCGCGGCAAGAAGGTCGACGTGTTCGCGCAAGACTCGGCGTTCGGCCAAGCCAACGTGAACGCCGTGCGCGCCGTGCTCGGCGGCAGCGGCGCCGACGTGTCCGCCGTGCTCGCGCCGCTGTCGGCCAACGACTTCGCGCCGTTCGCGCAGAAGATCAAGGACGCGAAGCCCGACCTGCTGTTCCCCGCGTGGGCCGGCGCCACCGCGCCCGCGATGTGGAAGGCGCTCGACGACTCCGGCGTGTTCGGCGCGACGCGCGTCGTGAGCGGGCTCGACCAGCGCGCGTCCTACGAAACGATGGGCTCCGCGGCGACGAAGATCTCGTTCCTGTCGCACTACTTCTACCGCGCACCCAAGAGCAAGGCCAACGACGCGCTCGTCGCGGCGCTCAAGAAGCAGAACAAAGTGCCCGACCTGTTCGATCCCGACGGCTTCGTCGCGGCCGAGATGATCGTGCACGCGATCGAGAAAGCGGACGGCGACGACACCGGCAAGACGATCGCCGCGCTGGAAGGCTGGACGTTCGAGGGGCCCAAGGGCATGCAGACGATCCGCGCTGCGGATCACGCGATGCTGCAGCCGATGTTCGTCGCGAAGCTCGAGGGCTCGGGCTCGAACATCGAGCCGCATCTGCTGCGCACCGTTCCGATGCAGGCCGTCGCGCCGCCGGTGCGCCCCTTCAAGTAAGCCCGTGATCGCGACGGCGCGCGCCGCGGTGATGTCGACCGTGGGCTTGGGCTTGCGGATTCGCGGCGCGGTGATCGTCGACGACGTGACGCTCGATGTGAACGAGGGCGAGTTCCTCGTGATCATCGGGCCCAACGGTGCCGGAAAGACGACGCTTTTCAACTTGCTGTCGGGCGTGATGCGCCCGACGGCGGGGCGCATCGTCTTGCGCGGCAACGACATCACGGCCGCGCCGCCGTACGAGCGCGCGCGCTTGGGGATCGGCCGAACGTTCCAGACGTCCACGATCTTCGCCGAGCTCACGACGCTGGAGAACGTGCGCCTCGCGGCGCAGGCGTATCTCGGCGGCTCGAACCGGCTGTGGACGCTGGCCGACCGGCAATCCGCGCCGCTCGAGCGCGCGCGCGCCGCGCTCGCGTCGGTGGGGCTCGAGCAGCGCGCGGCGGCGAAGGCGGCGTCGCTGTCGCACGGCGAGAAGCGCAAGCTCGACCTCGCGATCCTGCTGTGCGGCGATCCGCAGGTGGTGCTGCTCGACGAGCCGACGGCGGGGCTCGCGGTCGAAGACGTGCCCGAGATGATGGCGCTGATCCGCAGCATCCACCGCGAGCAGCACAAGACGGTGCTGATGGTGGAGCACCGCATGGACCTCGTGATGGAGCTGGCGGACCGCATGGCGGTGATGCACCACGGCTCCCTGCTCGCGATCGACACGCCGGACCGCATCATCGCGAACGAGACGGTGCAGTCGGCGTATCTGGGCGATCCGCTGTGAGTGCCCAACCTGCACCGAACGCGGAGTCGTCTGCGCTGCTCGACGTGCGCGATCTCAACGTCTATTTCGGCGAGTCGCACATCTTGCAGGGCGTGTCGTTCGCGGTGCGGCGCGGCGGCATCACGGGGCTGCTCGGACGCAACGGCGTCGGCAAGACGACGACGCTGCGCGGCATTCTCGGGCTCGTCCCGCGCACGGGGCAGGTGGCGTTCGACGGTGAGGAGACCGTGCGGCTTGCTACGCACGAGATCGTGCGGCGCGGCGTGGCGTACGTGCCGGAGGACCGCGACGTGTTCGCCGGGCTGACCGTCGAGGAGAATCTTCGGCTGGCAGAGCGCGCGGGCGCGCCGCTGCGCTACGAGCTCGTGTACGAATTGTTTCCGGAGCTCAAGCAGCGCGCCGCGCAGAAAGCGGGGACGCTGTCGGGCGGGCAGCAGCAGATGGTCGCGCTGGCGCGCGCGCTGCTCAACGGCGACAACCGCATCCTGCTGGTCGACGAGCCGACGAAAGGGCTCGCACCGCTCGTCGTGCGCCACGTCGTCGATGCGCTGCGCCGCGCGGCCGAGGTCGCGACGATCCTGCTGGTGGAACAGAACCTCAGCGTCGCGCACAGCTTGGTGCGCGACGTCGTCGTGCTCGACCAGGGCCGCGTGTCGTTCACGGGCGACGTGGAGCAGCTCATGGGCGATCCTGCGCTCGCGCGCCGGCATCTCGGTCTCGCCGCAGCGGGAAGTCACTGACATGACGGAGTCTGCGCCGTGACGACGTTCGCGCTGTTGCTAATCACCGGGCTCGGCCTCGGTGCGCTCTACTTTCTCATCGCGGCCGGGCTGTCGCTCATATGGGGCCTCATGCGCGTGCTGAACTTTGCGCACGGGGCGTTCTTCACGGTCGCCGCGTATGCCGGCTGGTCGGCGAGCGGCCTCGCGCACGGCGCGTCGCCGGGCGTGCAGTGGATCGTCGCGGTGGTCGTCGCCGTGGTCGTCGGCGGCGTGTTCGCGACGCTGACCGAAGTCGTGCTGATTCGGCCGCTGTACGCGCGCCACATCGGACAGGTGCTGGTGACGGTAGGGCTCGCGCTTGCGACGATCGCGCTGGTGCAAGGCGGCTTCGGCAGCGATCCGAAGACGCTCCAGCTTCCGAGCTGGATGACGAGCACGACGACGATCCTCGGCGCGAACATCCCGAACACGCGCCTGCTGGTGATCGTCATCGCCGCGCTCGTGTTCGGGCTGCTGCTCTTCTTCTTGCGGCGCACGCGCTTCGGGCTGATCGTGCGCGCCGGCGTCGAGAACCGGGCGATGGTCCAGGCGCTGGGAATAGACGTGCAGCGCGCGTTCACGCTGGTGTTCGCGATCGGCGGCATGGCGGCGGGGCTGGCGGGAATGCTCGCGGGTACGTACTTCGGCACGATCGATCCCAGCCGCGGAACGTCGATGCTGCTGTTCGCATTCATCGTCGTGATCATCGGCGGGCTCGGCTCCGTGACGGGCTCGGCGCTCGCCGCGGTGGTCGTCGGCGTGCTGCAGCAGTTTCTCAACTTCTACGGCAAGACCGGCGTCGGCGACTTTTCCGTCGTGCTGCTGCTGGCGATCGTGCTGCTGGTGCGGCCGGGCGGGTTCTCGGGGGCGTCGGAATGACGCCGCGCGTGCGCACGATCGTGCTCGCCGTTGCACTGGTCGTGCTCGTCGCGCTCCCGGCGATCGGTATCACGCTGCCGGGCGTGTTCGAAGGCGCGCTCAACTCGCCGGGGACGCTCAACTTGCTCGGGCTATGCTTCGTCTTCGGTGCGCTGGCGCTGACGTACGACATCGTGTTCGGCTACGTCGGCCTGCTGTCGTTCGGGCACGCGCTCTACTTCGCGACGGGCGTCTACACGACGGCGATCGCGCTCGCGCGGTGGCACTGGTCGCTTCCGGCGGCGCTCGCGCTGACGGCGCTCGTCTCGCTGGTGCTTCCGCTAGTCCTGGGCGCGATCTGCTTGCGCATGCGCGACATTCCGTTCGCGATGGTGACGCTCGCGTTCGCGCAAGCCGGCTCGATCCTCGTGATGCAGAATCCCGGGGGCTTGACGGGCGGCGAAGAGGGACTCGCGCTGGGCGGCGACGTGCTGCCCGCGTTGCTGGTCGGCGTCGCGAACACGCACAACCTGTACTGGATCGCGCTCGTGCTGCTGCTCGTCGTGTACGCGATCGCGTGGCTCGCGGTGAACTCGCCGGCGGGGCGCGTGTGGCAGGCGATTCGCGAGAACGAGCGGCGCGTGTCGGTCCTCGGGCTGAACCCGTATCTCTACAAGCTCGGTGCGTTCGTCCTGTCCGCGTTCCTCGCGTCCGCGACCGGTGTGGTGTACCTGCTGCTGCAAGGCGGCGCGAACCCGCAGGTCACCACCGCCGACTTCACGCTGGCGCTGCTGGTGATGGTGGTGCTCGGCGGCGTCGGCACGCTGTGGGGCGCGGTGCTCGGCGGCGTGGTGTACGAGTACCTCGACTTCCGCCTCGTCGCTCTCGCCAACACGTCGACGGTACAGTCGCTGCCGGGCCTGCTGCGCGTGCCGCTGTCGGAGCCGCTGTTTCTGCTCGGCGTGCTGTTCATCGTGCTCGTGCTGTTCGTGCCGGGCGGTCTCGGCGGACTGCTGCGCCGCCGCACCGCAAGCTGACGGGCCAAGCAAGCGACGCGGCAGGGGTTTGACGCGGACCCGCTGCATCGGATACACTCACCCCTTGGACGGGCGGCTAGCTCAGTGGGAGAGCGCTACATTGACACTGTAGAGGTCAGAAGTTCAATCCTTCTGCCGCCCACCATGTCCAAAGCGCCGCGAGCACATCGCGGCGCTTTTGCTTTTCCGGCGGCTACGGTGAATTCGGAACGGTCTTGATTTGGAACATCGTCCACCGCATTGGTCCATTCGGTGCGCTCACGGTGTTGCTCGAGGCGACGGGACCGACACCCAAGGCCCAGTACAGCGTCAAGGTGTTGCCGTAGGTGACGGTAGCGACGTTCGAAAACGGCCCGACCGTCCGGCCGCCATTAGGCCCAGTGCCCGTGACTTGAAAGGTCATCGTCTGCCCGACGGACACGACGTTGGCGACCTGCACGGAACCGTTGATGTCAGTATAGGTCCAGCTGTCCCCGGCTACCGCCGGAAGCTTCATCAAAAGATACGGCGTCACGCAAATCTTGCTGCTGGTCGTATAGTAGCCGTCGATGAAAATGTTGCCTTGCGCGTCCTTGGTGAGAACGTAGGTCCCGAACTGGCCGTTCAGCCGGGCCTGTGCTTGATTGTACGTCTGATTGGCGACGACGAGCTGCGCCGAGTTCACCGTGTAGTCGCTGATGTTTCCCGGGACGGCGCCCGCGCAGCTCGGCGGACTCGTAGGTATCGAAAAATCTAAATGCGCTTCCGTATCATTCTTCTGCACAAAGCCGGCGTCCGTCTGCGCATAGATCGTATTGGGATCCCCGCCCTCGTAACCCGCTTGACTGTTGAACGGCATGTAGTTCGCAGCGGCGGTCGTCGGCACCGGTGAGGGCGAGGCCGTGGGGATCATCGTCGCGGGCGCGGACGAGGGCGACGGGATTGGGCTCGCCGTCGCGGGGGCGGGCGATGACGATGCCGCGGGGCTCGCCGTCGTGGTCACCGGCGGAGGGGGCGGCGACGAACTACCGCCGGAGCAAGCAACGAACGTCACGAGCACCGCACCGCAACCAAGCACCGCCAAACGATTCAAAGCAGATTTCCTCGCCAAACGACGTGCGCCCGCAACCCTGATATTCTCCGCGCGCGCAGTTACCCCCGCGACGCCGGGTCGTGCACCGAGAGGCGATGGGTCGTCGTCGTCCGCTGGTGCGGCGACGACGAGCTCGAGCCTGCGACGATGCCGATGATCACGAGCATGATGACGGCGAGCGTCAGCAGCACCGAGCAGCCGATCAACCATGCGGCGCAGCCCGGACCGCGGCGCTGCGTTTGCGCCCACACCGGCTGCTGCTGCCATTGCGATTGCTGCTGCCATTGCGGCCCCTGGGGCGGCGGCGTCGGTCCACCGGGGAAATTGCCGGTCGACACCTGCCGCCCGCACTTCGGACAGAACGCTGCGCCGGCCGGCACGATGCCGCGGCAGAACTGGCAGACCGACGTCATGCCGTGCCGTGCGACACGAGACGCGCCAAACCGTACGCCGCGCCGGCCGCGAGCGCACCGATGAACCACGTCGTAATCGCGCCCAACAGGATCGGCGTCGCGAGCACGCGCGCGCGCACCATCCCGAACAGCAGCAGCGCGATCGACGTGAACAGGATCGACCAGTACAGCGCGTCGTGCGCGTTGGGGATGAACACGTACGGCGCGAGCGGGAAGATCCCGCCGAGCACGTAGCCGCCGCCGACGAGCGCTGCGCTGCGCGGCGCGGCGTGCTCGTCGGGGCGTTCGAGGCCGAGCTCGTTGCGCATCATGAAGGCGACCCATTGCTCGCGATCACTCGTGATCTCGTTGACGACGCGGGTCAGGATCGGTTCGCGCACGCCGTAGCCGTGCATGATCTGCGCGACCTCGGCTTTTTCTTCGGCCGGGATCTCTTCGGTCTCGCGAATCTCGCGGGCGTATTCCTTGGCGTAGTGCGCCACCTCGCTGCGCGCCGCCAAGTAGCCGCCCAGTCCCATCGAGATCGCGCCTGCGACGATTTCGGCCAGCCCTGCGGTCACCACGATCCCGCTCGCCGCCACGGCGCCCGTGACGCCGGCGGCGAGCGCGAACGGGACCGTCAGCCCGTCCGCCATCCCCAGGACGAGGTCGCGGATCGTTTGGGTACCGGCGCCGTGGCGCTCGTGTTCGGCGGCTTGAATCACCGAGGGATCGTACCGAAGTACGGTCATTTCGTCACGCCCACGTTCGCGGTGAGGCACGCCGAACTCGCACGGCGAAGAGGAGCGCGTGACGACCTCGACGACCGAGCCCAGCGTGGACATCGCGCACCTCCGCCACACGGCCGCGCACGTGCTGGCGTACGCCGTGCAGGACCTCTTTCCGGACGCGAAGCCGACCATCGGCCCCGCGATCGAGAACGGGTTCTACTACGACTTCGATCGCAACACGCCGTTCACGCCCGACGATCTGGCGAAGCTGCAAGAACGCATGCGCGAGATCGTCGCGGCGAACTACCCGATGACCGGCCGCCGCGTCACGCGCGACGAAGCGATCGAAGCGTTCCGCGACAATCCCTACAAGGTCGAGCTCGCGCAGGGCATTCCGGAGGGCGAGCCGATCACGCTGTACACGATCGGCGAGTTCACGGACCTGTGCCGCGGCGGACACGCGGATTCCACGGGCGCGATCGGCGCCGTCGAGCTGGAGTCCGTCGCGGGCGCGTACTGGCGCGGCGACGCAAAAAACGCACAGCTGCAGCGCATCTACGGCACGGCGTTTCCGACGCAGCAAGAGCTCGACGACTACCACGCATTTCTCGCCGAGGCGGCGAAGCGCGACCATCGCAAGCTGGGCGCGGAGCTCGACCTCTACCACGTCGACGAGCTCGCCGGCGGCGGGCTGATCTTCTGGCATCCCAAGGGCGCGATCATGCGCGGCATCGTCGAGCAGTTCATTCGCGACGGTCTGCGCGAGCGCGGCTACCTGCCCGTCGTGACGCCGCACATCGTGCACGAAAATCTCTACGCGACGTCGGGGCACCTCGAGAACTTCGCGCACGGAATCTTCGGGCCGATCGAGGTGGAGGGCCAGCGGTTCCGGCTCAAGCCGATGAACTGCCCCGGGCACATCCTTATCTACGCGAACGAGGGGCGCTCGTACCGCGATCTGCCGCTGCGCTACAGCGAGTTCGGTACCGTCTACCGCTTCGAGCTGAGCGGCACGCTGCACGGCCTCACGCGCGTGCGCGGCTTCACCCAGGACGACGCGCATCTCTTCTGCACGCCCGAGCAATTGCAAGGTGAGTTCGAGCAAACGCTCGACGAGGCGCTGCGCTTGATGGAAGCGTTCGACTTCAGCGGCTTCGAGTATTTCCTGAGCACGCGCACGCCCGAGCTGCGCGGGCCGACCGACGACATTGCCGAAGCGGCGATCCGCAGCGCGCTGGAATCGCACGACTTGCCGTACGAGATCGACGACGGCGGCGGGGCGTTCTACGGGCCCAAGCTCGACATCAACCTGCACGACGCGATCGGCCGGAAGTGGCAGCTCGGCACGGTGCAGGTCGACTTCACCCTGCCCGAGCGCTTCGATCTGAAATATCGCGGCTCCGACGGCGTCGACCACCGCCCGGTGATGATCCACCGCGCGCTGGCCGGCTCGCTGGAGCGTTTCTTCGGCGTGCTCATCGAGCACTTCGGCGGCAACTTTCCCGCCTGGATCGCGCCGGTGCAGGCGGTCGTCGCGCCGATTTCCGAGCACCAGCTCGACTACGCCTATTCCGTGCGCGACGCATTGCGGGCGCGCGGCTTTCGCGTGGACGCCGACTCGTCGAACGAAAAGCTCGGCTACAAGATCCGCCACTGGAAGACGCAGAAGCTGCCGTACATCCTCGTCGTCGGCAAGCGTGAAGCCGAAGAAGGCACCGTGAACGTCAACGAGCGCGGCATCGAGGCGAAGCGCACGGTCACGGTCGACGAGTTCGCAACCGAGCTCGCGGCAAAGGTCGAAGCGCGGCGTTAGACCGCGACGGCCTCGACCGCGACGGTGTTCCGGCCGTTGCTCTTTGCGCGGTACAGCGCGGCATCGGCGCGAACCATCAGCGCTTCGGAATCGTCGCCGCGGGCGCCGAGCGTGGCGATCCCGATGCTGATCGTAAGGATGCCGGCCGATGCGTCGGCGCGTTGCGGGAGCCCGAGCGCGGCGACGGCGGCGCGCAACCGCTCGGCGACGAGACACGCGCCTTCGCGATCCGTATCCGGAAGCAACACGACGAACTCTTCGCCGCCCCACCGCGCGACGAGGTCGGCCGGGCGCATCGCGGGCGCGCGCAGCGACGACGCGATGGTTTTGAGCGCGTCGTCGCCCGCGAGATGGCCGTAGCTGTCGTTGAACTCCTTGAAGCGGTCGACGTCGGCCAGCAGAAACGCGAGCGGCCGGTTCGTGCGGTGCGCCACGCGAACGGCGTCCTGCAGACGCGCTTCGAACGATCGGCGGTTCGCGAGCCCGGTTAGCCCGTCCACCATCGACAGATCGCTCAGCCTCGAGATGATGGCGTTGAGTTGCTGCAGGTACGCTACGAGCAGACTGGTCGAGGAAACCACGCCGAGGACGCGGCCGAAATACCAGCCGACCGCGAAGCGCGCTCCGCCGGCGAGAGAGAGCACGACGTCGAGGCACGCGGCCACGAGCGCGACGATCAGCCAGAGATCGAGCACCGTGCGCGCCCGCGTCAACGCCACGACCAGCGCAAGGGCCAGCACGTTGACGGCGAGCAGTAGCTCGTCGACGACGGTCGCCCCAAGCATCGGCGCGTAGTCGCCGGCCCGCACGATCACCGGGAGGTGGCTGCCGCGGACCGTCAGCGCGATCGCCGGCACGAGTGCCGTCGCCGCCGCGATCGCCAGCATCACCCAGACCCACCGTTTCGTGGCGCTCGGCCCGTCGCCGACCCGTTTACCGCCGCCAAAGAGAAAAGCAGCGCCGACCGCGGCCGGGAACTCGACGTGCCACGCCAGCCACGACCACGGTGCGACTTGCGGGGCGAACGCGGTCCCCGACACGCCCGGGAAGGAGATGACGTACGCCAGCATCGAGAGCCCGCCCACGGTGTACGCCGATCCCAGAAACGCCGTGCGCAGCGCGCGGCTTGCGTGGAATTGATTGAACAGCAGATAGGCCGTGACGAGCTGCGATGCAACGGCGATGCCGAGCAGCAGCGGCACCGCTCCCGGCGCGGCGGGGAGCGGCCGCGCCGCGAACGGCAGCAAGCCGGCGGTCGCCGCAACAAGAGCAACGATCGCCGCGATCGCGATGACGCGTTGGCGCGCATCGACCGGCGCTCTCGCCACGATCAGCATTGGTTCCCTTAGACTACGGAACAGGCGAGAACGTTACAGGCGCGTTCGCGTGCGGCGGCCGCGTCCACTGGGACGCCGCCAGTAGCGCCGCAACGGCTTGGACCGCGAGGATGAGCGCGACGGTCGCCGGCCATCCGCCGCGCGACCACACGACCGCGGGCAAGACGGCGCCGAAGCCGCCCGCGGTGTAATACACGGTGAGGTACAGCGCCGCAGCGGTCGAGCGGCGCTCATGCACGATCACGCCGATGTAGCCTTGCGACGCCGCTTGCGATGCGAACACGCCGGTCGACATCAATCCGAGACCGATCACGATGGCACCGACCGACGGGATCAGCGTGACGAGCATGCCGGCGGCGCTCGTCGCGACGGCGAACAGCAGCGCGATGCGATGGCCGACGCGGTCGATGAGCCGGCCCGCCAACGGTGACGCGACGACGCCGATCAGATACACGAAGAACACGTTGCCTAGCGCAATCGTCCCCAGCCGGAACGGCGGCGCGGCGAGATGATACGTCGCGAACGTGAACGCGGCGACCAGCGAGAACAGCACGCTGCCGCCGACCGCGTACGTCGCTAACAGCTCGGGATCGCGCGCAAACCGGCCCATCGCGCGCAGCGCATCGCGCACCGACGACTGCTTCGCGAAGCGCGTCGCGCGCGGCAGCGCGACGAACACGATGGCGCCGCCGATCAGGTTCAGCACGCCGAGAACGATGAACGCGACGTGCCAGTCCCAACGGCTCGCGACGATCGCAGCGACGTAGCGCCCCAAGAACCCGCCGAAGACGTTGCCCGCGATGTACGCGCCGACCGCGCGCCCGCCGACCGCCGCCGGGAACTCTTCGGCGACGTACGCGAGCGTCACCGCGAACACGGCCGGCATGAACAGCCCTTGCACGAAGCGCCACACGAGCAGCGCGTGCAGCGTCGTCGCGCTCGCGGCGGCGAACGTCACCAGCGCGAGGCCGGCGATCGCGCTGACGATCACGCGCTTGCGGCCGATCGCATCGGCCATCGGCCCGACGAACGGCGCCGCGAGCGCGCACGCAAAGGTCAAGACCGAGATCGTCGCGCCGACCGCCGCCTCACCGGTGTGAAACTCCGCGCGCAGATCCGGCAGCAGCGGCTGCGTCGCGTACATGTCGAGAAACGCGCTCCCGCCGCAAGCAGCGACGGCAAGATATCGCGGGTCGAGGCGCACCCGAGCACCATACCGCAACCGGAAGCCGCCGGATACGAGTCCCATCGGAGGTGCTGCTGCTGGGGATCGAGACGTCGTGCGACGACACGGCCACCGCGGTCGTGCGCGACGCCGTGCACGTGCTCGCGAACGTCTCGACCAACCAGGACGAGTTCCACGCGAAGTACGGCGGGATCGTGCCGGAGATCGCATCGCGCCGGCACGCGGCGCTGCTGTCGGCGGCGATCGACGATGCGCTCACGCGCGCCGGCATCGGGCTCCGTGCGCTCGACGGGATCGCCGTCACGTCGGGCCCCGGGCTGATCGGCAGCCTCGTCGTGGGGGTCGCCGCCGCGAAGGCGCTCGCGTTCGCGGCCGATCTGCCGCTGTACGCGGTGAACCATCTGCACGGGCACCTCTTCGCGCCGTTCCTCGAACGCGACGAGCAGCCGCCGTATCCGTTTCTCGCGCTGCTGGTCTCCGGCGGGCACTCGCAACTCGTCGACGTGCATTCGCCGACAGACCTCCGCGTGATCGGCAAGACGCGCGACGACGCGGCCGGCGAGGCGTACGACAAAACCGCGCGGCTGCTGGATCTGCCGTTCCCCGGCGGCCCCGCGCTGGAACGGCTCGCGCGCGACGGCAATCCCAAGGCCATCGCGTTTCCGCGCTACCGCGCCGATGCGGGCTCGCTCGACATGAGCTTCTCGGGCTTGAAGACGTCGGTGCGCTATTTTCTCCAGTCGGACGCCGGCAAAAGCGCGCGCCGCGAAGACGTCGCCGCGTCGTTTCAGGCGGCGGTGATCGACGTGCTGATCGATCGCGTCACGCGCGCGCTCGATGCGAACGACTACCGCGCGATCGTGCTCAGCGGCGGCGTCGCCGCGAACGGCGCGCTGCAGTCGGCGTTCGTCGCGCTCGGCGCGCAGCGCGGCATCGCGTCGTTCGTTCCGCAACGGCGCTTCTGCACCGACAACGCCGCGATGATCGCCGCCGCGGCGGAACGCCGGGCAGCCGTTGCGCGTGTCGATCCGCGAACGCTCGTCGCCGACCCGAACCTGCGCTTCTCCTAGCAATCGCGCCACAGCGTGTCGGCGCTCACACTTGGCCTCCCAACCGGCCGAAGGAAGCGCCCCGTCGTCCTGCGAACGGAGTGCGCCCGCTCACGCGGGTGTACCGTGAGTCGTTCTCGGCACACCCGCGTTCCATCACGTCTTAGGAGGTCGCGGTGCCAGCTTCGCTTTCGTATCCGGGCGTCTATCTTCAAGAAGCGCCGGGAGTTCGCACGATCACGGGCGTCAGCACGTCGGTCGCCGCGTTCCTCGGCACGACGAAGCGCGGTCCGCTCAACCGGGCGGTGCCGATCTTCAGCTTCGCGGATTTCGAGCGCGCGTTCGGCGGTCTCTCGGCCGATTCCGAGCTGAGCTACGCGGTCCGCCTGTTCTTTCTCAACGGCGGCAGCCAGGCGTACGTGGTGCGCATCGCGGCAGGCGCGAGCACCGCGTCGCTCGCGCTTGACGACGGCGGCACGGCGAAACTGACGTTCACCGCGCTCGACGGCGGGCTGACCGGCAACTACGTCAAGCTGATGCTCACGCGGAACCGGCTCGACCCGGGCAACCGGTTCGACGTGCGCGTCTCGTACGCGCCGCCCGACGATCCCGCCAACGGCGTCGCCGAGCAGTACCTCGGGCTCTCGATGAGCTCGCGCGACCCCAACTTCGTGGAGACGGCGATCAACGGCGTGTCTTCGCTGGTCTCCGTCAAGCGCGCCGCGGGGCTCACGTTCGCGCAGGGCACGAGCCAGAGCGGACCGCTCGACGACGCGATCACGACGGGCAAGCTCGACGCGGCGCACACGACGATGTCCGTGGTCATCGACGGGGGCACGCCCGCCACGGTCACGTTCACGCCGCTGGCGGCGGGATCGACCGTGGCCTCGTTCATCACGCAGCTCACCAACGCGCTCACCGGCAAGGCGACGGTGACGACCACCACCGACGGCGCGGGCAAGACGCACGCGATCATCACGTCGCCGACCACCCAGGACTATTCGTCGGTGCGCGTGCTGCCCGGCGCGCGCAACGACGCGGCGCGGCTGCTCGGCTTCGGCATCGCCAACGGCGGCACCGAGACCGACGGCGGGTCGGGCACGATCCCCAACGAGACGCCTGCGCGCGGGACGATCAGCGGCACCGCGGTCGCCGCGTTCACCAAGACCACCGGCTCGATCGGCATCTCGGTCGACGGCGCCGGGCCGGACATCGTGTCGTTCGATCTCGGCGCGACGCCGCCGGCCGACAAGCTGCAAGGCGCGATCGATCTGTTGAGCGCGGCGATCCGCGCGCGGCGCCCGACGAACCCCGGCTACGCGAGCTTTGCCGCGAGCAAAACCGTGGCGGGCGTGGTGACGTTCACGTCGGGCTCGCGCGGCGCCGGCTCGACCGTGATCGTGAGCAAGGCGCCGGCCAACGACGTGTCCACCGACCTCGGCTTCGCGCCCGGCACGCCGGCGTTCGCAACCGACACGTCGCTGCGCGGCGGCGCCGAGAGCGCGATCGACAGCACGAACCGCTACACGACGTACATCGACACCACCGCGCCCAAGCGCGGGATCTACGCGCTCGACGACGTCGACATCTTCAACCTGCTGTCCATCCCCGGCATCAGCGACCCCGCGGTGATCATCGACGCCGCGGCGTACTGCACGCAGCGCGACGCATTCTACCTCGTCGACCCGCCCAGAGCGACGGCGCCGGTCGCGATGCAGTCGCTCGCCGAAGGCTCGACGCTGCCCAAGAACGATCACGCGGCGCTGTTCTGGCCCAACGTGCTCGTCGCCGACCCGCTCGCGAGCGGCGCGCTGCGGCTGACGGCGCCGTCGGGTCCGATGGCCGGCGTGTTCGCGCGCACCGACGCGACGCGCGGAATTTGGAAAGCGCCCGCCGGCACCGACGCGAGCGTCGTGGGCGCGCAGGCGCTCGAGTACAACGCCAGCGACGGCGAGAACGGGATCCTCAATCCCTCGGCCGTCAACTGCATCCGCGCGAAGCCGCCGTACGGCATCATCGCCTGGGGCTCGCGCACGATGAACGGCTCGGACGCCGCGGGCTCGCAGTACAAGTACGTTCCGGTGCGCCGGCTCGCGAGCTACATCAAGCTCAGCCTATTGCGCGGCACGCAATGGGTCGTGTTCGAACCCAACGACGAGCCGTTGTGGTCGCAGATTCGCTTGAGCATCGGCAGCTTCATGGACACGCTGTTCCGCCAAGGCGCGTTCCAGGGCCGCACCGCGCGCGACGCCTACTTCGTGAAGTGCGACCGCGAGACGACGACGCAAGCCGACGTCGACCGCGGCGTCGTCAACATCATCGTCGGCTTCGCCCCGCTCAAACCCGCCGAGTTCGTCGTGATCACGCTGACCCAAATCGCCGGCCAGTCCGCCGCCTGAGGTTTTCGATGCCGCAATTCACCGTCAACACCCAGCGTTTCGACCCGTACAAGAATTTCAAGTTCCAGGTGCGGTGGGACGGCCGCGTCGTCGCGGGCGTCAGCAAAGTCAGCGCGCTCAAGCGCACGACCGAAGTGGTCAAACACCGCAGCGGCGGCGACCCCAGCTCCGTGCGCCGCTCGCCCGGCAAGACCGAGTACGAAGCGATCACGCTCGAACGCGGCGTGACGCACGACCTCGAGTTCGAGGCGTGGGCGAACAAGGTCTGGCACTACGGCGGCGGCCCGGGCGGCGAAGTGTCGCTGTCCGACTTCCGCAAAGACATCATCCTCGAGGTCTACAACGAAGCGGGCCAAAAGGTGATCGCGTACAAGGTGCACCGCTGCTGGGTCTCCGAGTACCAAGCGCTGCCGGAGCTCGACGCGAACGCCAACGCGGTTGCGATCCAGCACCTCAAGCTCGAGAACGAGGGCTGGGAGCGCGACGAAAGCGTCGTCGAGCCGGCGGAGCCGACGCTCGCGTCGTGACGCTCGCCGTGCGTCGTCCCGACGACGCGGAGATCGTCGCGGCGTGGAGCACGTCGGCGCGGCTGCATCCGGTGGATCGCGCGCTGGCGCTGCTCGCCGCGTTCGTCGACGCGCCGCTCGACGCGCTGTCGCGGCTCTCGCCGGGCCAGCGCGACACGCTGCTGTGCGACGCGCGGCGGGCGCTGTTCGGCGCGCCGCTCGAGCTCGTCGCGGCGTGCCCGTCGTGCGGCGAGCAGAACGCGCTCGACCTCGACCTGCGCGCGCTGCCGCGCACGGTGACGAACGATGACGCGGAGGAGCAGACGTTCGAGCTCGGCGGCCGGCGTTTCCGGCTGCCCGACAGCCGCGACCTCGCTGCGGTCGCGAACGAGCCCGATCCGCAGCGCGCGGCGCGCGCGCTCGCGCAGCGCTGCGCGCTCGACGGCGGCGAGCTGGACGATGCGACGCTCGACGCGCTCGACGACGCGCTCGCCGAACGCGACGCCGCCGCGGCGATCGAGCTGCGCTTCGCCTGCGCGGCATGCGGCGTCGCAGACGAGCGCGCCGTTCGACGCGGCGACCGTGCTCTACGCCGAGGTCACCGCGCACGTCGACCGGCTGCTGTGCGACGTGCACCGGCTCGCGAGCGCGTACGGCTGGAGCGAGCGCGAGATCCTCACGCTGCCGGCGGCGCGTCGCGAGCGCTATCTCGCGCTCGTCGGCTGACATGCGCTATCTGTTGGGCCTCGTCGTGAAGAGCGCGGCGGCGCAGCCCGCGCGCGATGTCGCCGCGCACGCGCTCGAGGAACAGCTCGACGACGCGCCGGAGGGCGCGGCGCCGCAGCCGCCGGCCACGCTTGCGGCAAACGCTGCACCGGCACCGGCCGCGCGCGCGGCGCTCGCCGCCGACGCGCCGCGCGCGGCATACGATGAACGCAGCAGTGCCGCGCGACGTGCATGACGATCCAGACGCGCGCGACGCCCGCGGCGCGCCGCTGCGCACGCGCGATGCCGGCATCGTCGCCGAACCGGCCCGGCCCCGGCCGTCCGCGCCGGTCGCGCCTGCCGCGGATGATGCAACGCGGCCCGGCGCGCCGCCGCGCGGCGACGCGCCCGCGCCCGCGCCCGAACGCACGCACGAACGCGTCGTGGTGGAGCGCACCTTGGAGCGCACGACGCAGGCCGAGCGCGTCGAGCACGCGACGATCCTGCGTCCGGTCGCGTCCGTTGCGGCAGTCGCGTCCGTTGCGGCGGCCGCGCCCGTCGTCTCGGCCGCGGCGCGCCGGGCGGTGCCGTCCGCGCCCGCCGCCGCGCCGCCGGCCGGCGCGCCGCGCGTGCCCGACGTGACGATCGCCATCGGCACGATCGAGCTGCGCGGTGCCGGCGCGCCTGCGGCGACGCCGCCGCCGCGCGCGCAGCGCCCGCGGCTTTCGCTCGACGAGTACCTCGCCTCGCGCAACGGTGCGCGATGAGCAACGCGCTGGGGATCGCGACGGTGCTGCGCGTCATCGCGAGCATGCTCGACGACGCGGTGTCGGCGGCCGGCGTCTCCATGCTGGGCACGCCGACGACCTCCGTGCACTCCCCCGACCAGATCACCGAGGATACGCACGAAGCGAGTCACCTCAACCTCTTCCTGTACCTCGTCGCGATGAACAGCGGCTGGAAGAACGTGCAGCTGCCGGTGCGCGGAAGCGACGGCGCGCGCGCCGGGCGGCCGCCGCTCGCGGTCGACCTGCACTTTTTGCTGAGCGGGTACGGCGCCGCGGAATACCATCAGGAAGTGCTGCTTGGCATCGGCATGCAGGCGCTGCACGAGACGCCGTTTCTCGACCGGGCCGCGATCGACAACACGTTTTCCGGCAAGACCGGGCTCGACGCGCTGCTCGGCGCCTCGGGCTTGTCCGGTCAGATCGAGCTGGTCAAGATCTCGCCGCACGATCTCTCCGCCGACGAGCTCTACAAGCTGTGGAACGCGTTCGGCAGCAAAGCGCGGCCGTCGGCGGCGTACGTCGCGTCGGTCGTCCTGATCGACAGCACCGCGCGCGCGCATGCCGCGCCGCCGGTGCTGCGCGCGAACGTCGAAGCGATCCCGTACGTGCGCCCGCGCATCGACGCGGTGCAGCCCGCGGTGTTCGAGCTCGCGCCGGCCGGACCGACCAGCGTCGCCGTGCTCGGCACCGGCTTCAACAGCCTCGACATGAAAGTGCAGTTCGGCGCCGCGACGCCGGTCACGCCGGTCGCGGCAACGCCGTCGCGCCTGGACGTCGTCGTGCCGACGACGCTGTTCGCGGGCATCGCCGGCGTCACGGTCGTGCGCAAGCTCGCGATCGGCGAGCTGCCGAAGAAAAACGTCGGCCAGTCGACGCCGGCCTACTGCATCATCCGCCCCGCGATCGCGTCGATCACGAAGTCCGTCGTGGCGGGCAAAGCGACGCTCGCGATCGTCGCGCGGCCGAGCTTCGATCCGCAAGCGCCGGTCGATCTGCTGCTCGACGGCGTGCCCGGCTCGGCGACCACGGGCTCGTACGTCATCACCGTGCAGCCCGGCGTCGCGAGCGGGCCGAACGTGTCGTTCCCGGTCGACGGCGTCGCGGCGGGAACCTACATCGTGCGCATCCGCGCGGGCGGCGCGGAGAGCTTGCCGACCACGGGCCCGAGCGGCACGTTCAACGGTCCGGCGGTGACGATGTGAACGCGCAGGGCGATCGCGCCGCGCTGCTCGCCGCGCGCGACGCGATTTCCGCCGCGCTGCGCTCGGGCGCGCCCGCGCAGCTGCGGCGACGTCGACGCGGCCAGCGCGCTCGCGCGTATCGCGGCGACGTTCGCGCTCACGCCGTTCGAACGCGATCTGCTCGCGCTGTGCGCCGCAGTCGAGCTCGACGCGGCGACGGCGGATCTCGTCGCCGAGCTGCACGGCGACCCGGCGCGGCGGCAGCCGTCGTTCGCGTTCGCGCTCGCGCGGCTCGCGGGCGCGCACTGGGACGCGATCGCCCCCGACGCGCCGCTGCGCCGCTATCGTCTGATCGAGCTCGAGCCGCAGGGATTGCTCGCCGAGACGCCGCTGCGCATCGCCGAACGCGTGCTGCACGCGCTGCTGGGCCTCGACGGCCTCGACGAACGGCTGGCCGCGCGCGTCGTCCCGCTGAGCGCGCGCACCGGCACGGTGCCGTCGCACGGCGAGATCGTGGACCGCGCCGTCGCCGCGTGGGCCGGCAACGCGCCGTGGCCGTGCATCGCACTGCTCGGCGACGATGCGGCGGGCAAAGACGCGGTCGCCGCGGAGATCGCGGCACGGCTGGGACTGCGCGCGTACCGCATGTCGGCCGCGGCGCTGCCCGACGACGCGCTGGAGCGTGAAGCGTTCGCGCGGCTTTGGGAGCGCGAAGCGGCGCTCGTGCCGTCGCTGCTCGCGGTCGACGTCGCCGACGACGCCGACCCCGCGCGCCGCGACGCGGTCGCGCGGCTGGCGGAGCGGCTGCGCGGCGCGCTGATCGTCAACACGACCGAAGCGCCGCGCCCGCGCGGCCGCACCGTAATTTCCGCCGACGTCGCGCTGCCGCTCCGCGCCGAGCAGCGCACGCTGTGGCGCGACGGCTTGGGCGAGCGCGGCGCAGCGCTCAACGGCAAGCTCGACCGCGTCACGGCGCAATTCCACCTCGACGCCGCGTCGATCGCCGAGATCGGCGACGAGATCGCCGGCGCGCCCGATCTCGGCGCGGCGCTGTGGTCCGCGGCGCGCCGCCGCGCTCGACCGCGGCTGGACGATCTCGCGCAGCGCGTCGTACCGCGCGCGACGTTCGACGAGCTCGTGGTGCCCGCGCAGCAGACGGAGCAGCTGCAGCAGATCGTCGCGCACGTCCGCGGCCGCGCGCGCGTGTACGACGACTGGGGCTTCGCGCGCGACGACCGCGGGCTGGGCGTCGCGGCGCTGTTCCACGGTCCCAGCGGCACGGGCAAGACGCTCGCGGCCGAAGTGATCGCGCGCGAGCTCGATTTGGATTGCTACCGCGTCGACCTGAGCGCCGTCGTGAGCAAGTACATCGGCGAAACCGAGCGCAATTTGCGGCGCGTCTTCGACGCCGCGGAGGCAGGCGGCGCGGTGCTCGTGTTCGACGAGGCCGATGCGCTCTGGGGCAAGCGCAGCGAGGTGCGCGACAGCCACGACCGCTACGCGAACATCGAGGTCAGCTACCTGCTGCAGCGCATGGAGTCGTACCGCGGCCTGGCGATCCTCACGACCAACCTGCGCCAGGCGATCGACTCGGCGTTCATGCGCCGGCTGCGCTTCGTGGTGGAGTTTCCGTTCCCCGACGCGACGCAGCGCGCGGCGATCTGGCGCGCGGTGTTCCCGCCGCAGACGCCGCTGGACGGCGTGGACTTCGCGGCGCTGGCGCGCTTGAACGTGGCGGGCGGCGCGATCCGCAACATCGCGCTGCACGCCGCGTTCCTCGCGGCCGACGACGGCGCGCCCGTTCGCACCGCGCACCTGCTGCGCGCGGCGCGCGCCGAGTACGCGAAGAACGATCAGCCGCTCACGTCGACGGAGCTCGCCGGATGGGCGACGTGACGCCGTCGCGCGTGCGGATCGACATCGACCGGCTCGTGCTCGACGGCGTCGCGGCGCGCGACGTTCCGCTGGTGCGCGCTGCGTTCGAGCAAGAATTGCGTGCGCTCGCGCTGGCCGACGCGGGCGCGCTCGCGAACGCGACGAGCCGGCGCGTGCGCGCGGCCAGCGCGCGGTACAGCGCGCCGCCGGTGCCGTCGCCGCGCGCGGTCGGGCGCGCGCTGGCGCGCGCGGTGTTCGCGGGGGTACGGCGCGCGTGAGCGTGAAGGCGGCGGCGGCGCGCCCGAGCGCGCAGCGCGACGCGCGCGCGACGGTCCGCGCGGCGCAGCGCGTGTCGGGACATCCGATTGCGCCGGCGGCGCGCGCGCGGCTCGAAGCGCGCTTCGGCCACGATCTCGGCGCGCTGCGCGTGCACACCGACGATCTCGCCGCCGCCGCGGCGCGCGAGCTGGACGCGCACGCGTTCACGGTCGGGCGCGACATCTTCTTCGCGCGCGGTTCGTACCGGCCCGGGACGCCGGACGGCGACGCGCTGCTCGAGCACGAGATCGCGCACGCGCTCGCCGCGCCGCGCGCGTCCAACGCGGGCGCAGTCGCCGCAGGCACGGTAACCGCGAGCGACGAGACGGCGACGACGACGAGCGCGCCCGGTGATGCGGTCGAGCGCAACGCCGACGCCGCAACCGCGGCGCTGCGCGCGGGCCGTACACCGGTCGTCGGCGCGGTGCGCGAGAGCGACGTGCGCTTCGCGCGCGCGGCGGCGGGCCTCGCGCTGCGCCCGGCCGACGCGCAGGATCCCGCGCAGGTCGTCGAGTCGCTCGTGCAGTCGGTGCTGCGCGCGCTGCGCGCGGACGCGAACGACAGCAGCGGCGCGGTGCGCGGCCAGCTCACCCGCTTCGACGAGCGCACGCGGCGTCTCGTACTCGACGCGCTGCACGCGCGCATGGTCTCCGACGACTGGCACCACCTCATCGACGTGCTCACCCAGCCGCTGCCGGAGGGGACGGAACAAGGCACGCAGCCTGAGAGCACCCCCGAGGCGGCGGCCGGCGAAGGACAGGGCACCGCAGCCGAGGCGGCAGCCGCCGAAGGCGCAGCGGCTGCCGCCGCGCGGCCGGGCGAGGCCGTACCGGGCGAGCCGGTGGCGGGACAGCCATCGGCCGGCGCTCCGGGGCAGCAGCCGGCAGCGGCGGAAACCGAGGCTGGCGCCACGCCGGGCGAAGCGCAGGGCGCGGTCGATCGCCCGCCGCTGCAAGGCGCCGAGGCGCCGCAGCCCGCCGAAGCGGAGGGCGCGCCGGCCGCCGGCGCGGCAGGCCCCGGCCGTGCGGCCGAAGCGCCCGGCGCCGTCCCGGACATGACCGTCGCCGAAGCGCCGATGGATGGCGGCGCGGGTACCGCCGAAACGGTCGCGATTCGCGGCCCCCGCGGCGAACGCGAGCCCGCCCCGGGCGCCTCGGCCGGCCCGAGCGCTGGGGCCGCCGAACCCGGCGCCGCCGCTTCGGGCGCGATGGAAGCCGGTGTGCCGCCCGAAGCGGCGGCAATGCCGCCCGGTGCGGATGCCGGCGGCCCCGACCGCGCTGGCCCGGAGCCGGCCGGTCCGGAACCTGCGAGCGCTCCGCCCGCTGGGACGTCGGCTGCGGCAGCGGGCCCGACCGGCGAACCACCGTCCTCCACGCCGGAATCCGCCGTGCCGCAAACCGCGGAGCCGCGCCCCGATGGGGCCCGAGCCGCTGAGACTCCAGCGGGCGAGACTTCAGTCGGCGAGCCTCAAGCCGGCGACGCCTCGGCCGCGTCAGACTTGCCGGGGCCTGCGGTCTCCTCGTCGGCCGAGGCGTCTACAGACTCTCCCGCCGCGGGCGGCGAACTCGAACCAGCCGTCACCGAGACCGCCGCCGCGGCCTCGGCCACGGACCCGGCGGCGCCCGCCGGCCCGGCGCCGGCCGCTCCCGGTTCCGCCACGCCGACCACCGCCACGCAACAATCCGCCGAGGCGACCAGTCCGGCTGGTCCTGCGGGTCCCGCTGGGTCTGGCGCTGCGGCCACCGAGGGCGATCCTGTCGTTGATCTCGGCCCCGTGCCGAGCGGCGACGACGACGCGATCGGCCGGCTGGGTGGTGGCGGCGGCGGCTCCGCGCTGCCGGACCCGCCGCAGCGCGAGGTGGCGGTGCCCGCGGGCGCCGCGCCAGCGGCGGCGCTCGCGACCGCCGCGGCCGGGACGCCGACGGCCATCGCCCGTTCGCTCGGGGCAGTTCACGCTGCGGTCGGCCGTGACGCGCAGCGCGACCGCGGCGCGCTCGCGGCGACGCCGCCGGCGCTCGACCGCCCGACCGGCGCGCCGCACGGCTTGGCCGTGCACGACCCGGCCGCTCCCGCCGTGATGCCCGGCGCGGCCCGCCGGCCCGCCGTACCGTCGGGCAACGCCGCGGCGGGGACCACCGCTGTGCCGGCCGTCGCGCCGGTGACGGCGCCGCTGCCGCCCGTCCCCGCGCCGGCCGTGACCGCCAATGCCGAAGGGCAGGTCACCGCCGCCGACGCGCAGCGCCTCGCCCAATCCGTGGACGAGCTCCCGACCACCGACCCGGCACTCCAGCAGGCCACCGCTGGCGACGCACCATCGGTCGCGCTCGAAGGCGACGCCGACCCGGCACTCGCGGACGAGCACCGCACCGCGCTCGCGACCACCACCGCGAACACCGCCGAAGCCGGCGCCGCGGATGCCGCCGCACCGTTGGGCGAAGACGGGATCGCGCCGACGGTCCCCGACGAGACGCTGCGCGCCCAGATCCCCGCCGGTGATGCGGCAGCCGGGGGGCCGGGCGGCGCGGGCATGCCCGACGTCGAGCCGACCGATCCCACCGCGATCATCGCCGAGCAGCAGAGCGGCGACACCGTGCGCGACGCCGCCCAGAGCGGCGCGCAAGGGCTGACGGCGCAGAGCGAGCAGCAGGCGCAGCAGGCGGCGGACGCGCGCACCGAGACCGCGCATGACGCGGACACCGCGGTGGACGAGAACGCCGAGGAGCAGCGCGTCGCGCGGGACCGCACGCAGACCGCGGTGCGCCGCCAGCGCGGTGAATGGACCGCGGCACAGCACGACGCGGTGCGCGATGCGCAATCGCAGGGCGACGAAGAGGTTCAGACGGCGCGTGGCGTCGCGACCGAGCAGCGCCGCCGCGGCGACGACGAAGCGCGCACGCACGTCGGCGAGGGCAATCGCCGCATCGCCGACGCGCGCACCAGCGCCGAGCAGCGCGCGCGGTCCGAACGCGACCGCGCGCGCAACGAGTCGTCGCAAGGCGGCTTCTTCTCCCGCCTCGCGTCCGCGGTGACGTCGTTCTTCTCCGAGCTTCGCAACGCGATCCACGCGGCGTTCGAGCGCGCGCGAACGCTGGTGACCGAAGCGATCCAGTGGGCGCAGCGCGCTGCCGCGGAAGCGATCACGCGCGCGCGCGACGCCGTCGTGGCGGGACTACGCTTTGCGGCGGAGCGGATGACGCAGATCAGCGACGTGCTGCTCGCCGCGTTCCCCGCCGCGCGCGACCGCTTCCGCCGCGCGATTCGCGAGACGGTCGAAGCCGCGATCGCGACCGTCGACCGCTTTGCGAACGCGCTCAAAGCCGGCGTGCAGCGTCTGCTCAACGCGCTCGGCCGCCGGCTGCTGGAGCTGCTCGCCGCCGCGGAGCGCGCGGCCAACGAGCTCCTGGCATCGGTCGAGCGCAGCGTGCAGGGCGCGATCCGCCAGGCACAGTCGTTCATCGCGTCGGCCGCGGCGTTCGCGGCGCTGATTCGCGACATCGCGCGCTCGCCGGGGCAGTGGATCAGCAACCTCGGCGCGGCGATCGTCGACGGGCTGCGCAACCATTTGTGGACCGCGCTGAAAGCCGCGGTCAAAGAGTGGTTCAACTCGAAGGTCGAGCAGGTCGTCGGGATCGGCCGCATGATCTTCGACGTGCTGCGCCGCGGCGGGATTCAGTTCGGCCGCATCGCCGCGATGGTGTGGGCCGCGGTCAAAGCCGCGATCCCGCGCGCGATCGTCGAGTTCTTGGTCTCGCGGCTCGTGGCCATGCTGGTGCCTGCGCTGGGTGCGATCATGGCAATCGTCGACGGGCTGCGGGCCGCGTGGGCGACCGTGCAGCGCATCATCGCGGCGTTCGAGCGCTTCATGGCGTTCCTGCGCGCGGTCAAGAACGGCAACGCGGGACCCCTCTTCGCGCAGGCGCTCGCGGCTGCGGCGGTGGCCGTCATCGACTTCACGGCGAACTTCATCCTCTCGAAGATCGCACGCGGCGCGAGCGGCGTCGGCAACCGGCTGCGCGGCATCGCGACGCGCATCATGGCGTTTCTGCGCCGCGGCGTCGCGGCCGTGCGGCGCGTGGTCGCGCGCGTGGGCCGCGCCATCGTGGCCGCGGCACGCTGGGTGGGACGCCAAGCGCGCCGGCTGGGCCGCTGGATCGCGAACTCGCCGGTCGGGCGCGCGCTGGCGCGCGGCGCGCGCTGGATCGCCAACACGCGCGTCGGCCGGTTCATCGCGCGCCAGTACCAGCGCGTGCGCGCCGCGATCGGCCGCGCGCGCGAGCGGTTCCGCGCCTGGCGCGAACGGCGCCGAGCCGCGAGCGCGCAGGGCAACGCGGACCGGCTCAACAACGCGGTGACGGCGATCCGGCCGCGGCTGCATGCGATGCTGCGAAACGGCGTGGCGGGGGCGCGGCTGCGTCTGACGCTGCTGGCCTGGCGCGCATACTACCGCATCCGGCGGCTCGACGTCGCCGGCACAGACGTGATCGCCGCGAACAGCCCGCCGCAAACGGTGCTGTCGTTCGTGCGCTACAACAGCGAAGAGCTATTCGCGATCATCCGGCGCATCGGTTACCAACTGATGAACGACCCGCGCGTGACCGCGGCGGAGCAAGGGCTCCAGCAGCAGCGCGCCGCGGGACGCGGCACGGTGCAGAGCCCGCTGCAGCTCAGCGGCGGGACGCAGCTGCTCGGCGGCGCGCGCGATTTGCAGCAGCGCATGATCGATCCCGCGCGCAGCGGCGGGCGCCGCGTCGAGCGCATGACGATCGGCGACACGGGCCAGGTGTTCCACGAGGCCCAGTGGGCCCGCAGCGCGGGCGGCGTCATCACGGGCACGATCGGCAACTATCCCCGGGTGCAAACCGCGTGGAACGCGATGGCGCAAGACACGGGAATGAACCAGGCGCAGCTCGCGACGCACTTGCAAGGTTTCATTCGCACGGGACAGGTGGGCACCGTCGGGCCCGGCCAGACTGCATTCACGGCGGCCCATCGCCGCCAGTTCGGCGAGCTGGCTCGGCTGATGGTCAGCGTCGAGGGCGGCCGCAGCCCGTCCGCGCTCGTCGAAGCGCCGATGCTGCTCTCGCTGATGCGCGATCCCACGATGCAGGCGCGCGGCGAGGTGTCGGCGGCCAGCGTCTTCGGCACCGGAACGGCTGCGCAGCCGTCGCTCAACCCGGTCACGATGGTGGGCGCATATCAGGGTCAGCGAAGCGCCGATTTCCAGAACATCTTGGATGCGCCGCTCGATCCCGCGACGACCCAGCGCGGCCGAACGGTCCAAACGAACAGCGCGCAGGCGCGCCAAGCGCGCATCAACCTGCTGGCGACGTTCATCCACCGCCAGATGGAACTCACCGGCGAGAGCTTCGATACCGCGGCCGACGTCGAGCGCTTCGTGCAGCGCGAGTTCGAAACGCTGCTGCGGTCGCACATCGCGCAGACCTACGGGGTCGATCTTTCCGCGGCGCCGACAGGCTTGCTGTACGGCGCACGCGGCGAAGTGCTCACGGGGACGAGATAATGGCTGGACTGACCGACGCTCCGCGCACGATCAAAGGCGGCCTCGTGCTCGTCGATCCCGACTCCGGGACGATCTTGCGCGTCATCACGCTGCAGTACAACCCCGACGCGCTGAGCCGCACCTTCGCCGTGCAGTCGGTGTCGGGCGAGGCCGGCGACCGGCTCGACGTGCTGCGGCTCAAAGGCCCGCCGATCGAGACCATCAAGCTGGAAGCCGAGCTCGACGCGACCGATCCCGCGCAAGAGCCGCCCGCGGCCGTCGCCGACGGGCTCGAACCGCAGATCGCCGCGCTCGAGACGATCATCTATCCCGACAGCGGGACGCTGCGCACCAACGCGACGCTGGCGCAGGTCGGCACGCTGGAGCTCACGCCGCAGCAGACGCCGCTGGTGCTGTTCGTGTGGAGCAAGTCGCGCATCGTGCCGGTGCGCATCACCGAGCTGTCCGTGCAGGAAGACGCGTTCGACGTCAACCTCAACCCGCTGCGCGCGAAGATCTCGCTGACGCTGCGCGTGCTCAGCGTGAACGACCTGCCCAACGACCACCGCGGCACGTCGCTGTACCTCGCCTACCAGCAGACCAAAGAACGCTTCGCGGCGGCGGCGCCGCAGGGCACGCTCGCCGATCTGGGCGTCCAGGGGATTCAATGAACCCGCGCAACGACGGCGCGCCGTTCACGCCGTCCAGCCGCTACTACGGCATCGCGACCGCGCGCTTCGTGCGCGCGGACGGCACGATCGCGACCTATCTGCGGCGGCGGCCGATCCCGGCGCCCGACGCACACGCGACGCTGCGCGTGCGCACGGTGCACGAAGGCGAGCGCGTCGACACGCTCGCCGGCCAGGAGCTCGGCGATCCCGAAGCGTTCTGGCGCATCTGCGACGCGAACGCTGCGCTCGACCCGGCCGAGCTCGAGACGCCGGGCACGGTCGTACGCATCACGCTGCCGGCCGGCGTACCGGGAGCTCCTGATGCTTGACCGCGTGCATCTGTCGCTGCTGATCGGGCCGACGATTCCGCTCCCCGCGCCGGCGCCGGTGACCGAAGCGCTGCTCAGCGCGCAGGTGACGATCTCGTCCGACCAGCGCAGCGGGTTCCAGCTGGTCTTCGCGATGAGCCGCACGTCGGTGCTGAGCAACGTGCTGCACCCGGCGGGCTTGTTCGATCCGAACGTGCGCGTCATCCTGATCGCGACCGTCAACGCGATTCCGTACGTGCTCATGGACGGCTTGATCATCCGCCAGGAGATGGCGCCCAGCAGCGAGCTCGGCCACAGCACGCTCACCGTGACGGGCGAAGACTTGAGCCTGGCGATGAGCCTCAACCAGGTGAAGGGCCGCATGATGCCGGCGCTCTCCGAAAATTTGCGCGTCATGCTGATCCTCGCGCCGTACCTCCGCTACGGTATCGTGCCGCTGGTGATCCCGCCGCCGATCCCCGACATGCCGACGCCGACCGAGCAGATCCCGATGCAGAACGTCACGGATCTCGACTACATCCAGCAGCTGGCGAGACGCGTCGGCTACGTGTTCTACATCGAGCCCGGTCCCGCGCCCGGGATGAACGTTGCGTATTTCGGACCGGAGATTCGCGTCGGCATTCCGCAGTCCGCGCTCAACGTCGCAATGGACGCGGCGACGAACGTCGAGTCGCTCAACTTCAGCCTCGACGGCTCGTCGCGCGAGCAGCTCGCGATCGAGATCCAAGAACCGATCACGAAGATCGGGATCCCGATCCCGCTGCCGGACATCAGCCCGCTCTCGCCGCCGCTCGCGCTGCGCCAAGCGCCCGCGCTGCGCTACAAATATCTCGAAGGCACCGCCAAGCTCAATCCCGCGCAAGCGATGTCGCGCGCGCTCGGCGCGGCGTCGAAGTCGGCCGACGCCGTGACCGGTTCGGGACAGCTCGACGTGCTGCGCTACGGCAGCATGCTGCAGGCGCGCCGGCTCGTGGGCGTGCGCGGCGCCGGCGTCGCGTACGACGGCCTGTACTTCGTCAAGAGCGTCACGCACAACATGAACCTGCGCAGCGGCGAGTTCAAACAGAGCTTCACGCTCGCGCGCAACGGCTTGGTCTCGCTCACACCGCTCGTGGTCGCTTAGGAGAATCGCTTGGAAACGGCAACGCGCTACTTCGGCAAATACCGCGGGGTCTGCATCAACAACATCGACCCGATGCAGATGGGACGCATCCAGGTGACCGTTCCCGACGTGCACGGCGACGTGCCCGCGACGTGGGCGATGCCGTGCGTGCCGGTGGCCGGCATGCAGTCGGGGTTCTTTGCCGTGCCGACGATCCAGGCGGGCGTGTGGGTGGAGTTCGAGCAGGGCGATCCGGACTATCCCGTGTGGGTCGGCTGTTTCTGGGGCTCCGCCGCCGAGGTGCCGCCGCTGGCGAAAACGGCGGTGCCGCCCATCGACGGCGTCACGATCGCCACGCAGCTGCAGCACGCCGTCGTGATCAGCGACCTGCCCGGACCGACCGGCGGCATCATGCTCAAGAGCACGGCGGGCGCGACGCTGATCGTCAACGACACGGGCATCTACATCCAGAACGGGCAGGGTGCGTCGATCACGCTGACCGGACCGACGGTGACCGTGAACAACGGCGCCTTGACGGTGACGTAGCGATGCCGGGTCCGCTCGTCACCGTCGCGTCGACGGTCATCTGCCCGCACGGGATTCCGGTTCAGTCGATGCCGTCCGCGCCGCGCGTTATGGCGGGCGGCGCACCGGTGGTCACGTTCGCCGACACGAACGTGGTCTCGGGCTGCCCGTTCAACGTCGCCGGCGCGCCGATGCCGTGCGTGCGCGTGCAGTGGCTGATGGGCACGACGCGCGTGCTCGTCGGCGGCCAGCCCGCGGTGATCCTCGGCGGCACGGGCCTCGCCATCGCCGCGCCGGGCTCGCCCAACGGGCCCGCGCAGGTCGTGCAGGCGCAGCCGCAGGTGATCGCAACGTGAAGCGCCGCGACGACGTCGCCTTCCCGCTCGCGTTCGACGGGCGCGGGCGCACCGCGCTCGCCGACTTCGACCGGCACGTGCGCGACATGATCGAGCAGGTGCTGCTCACCGCGCCGGGCGAGCGCGTGATGCGCCCGACGTTCGGCAGCGGTCTGCTGCAGCTGCCGTTCCAGCCGAACGGCGAGACGCTCGCGACGACGACCGAGTTCCTCGTGCGCGGCTCGCTGCAGCAGTGGCTGGGCGACGTGATCGACGTCGCAGGGGTGAGCGTCCAGCGCGACGAGTCCACGCTGCGCATCGCGGTGAGCTACGTCGTGCGCCGCGACGGCCGCACCGGCACCGCCGTGTTCGAGCAGACGACATGAGCGCGCGCCCGCCCATCACGCCGACCGCCGACCGCCTCGCCGCGTATGCGGCCGGGGATCTTGCGGTCAACGGCATCGACTACGTCGAAGTCGTTCCGCTCGATCCGGCCAAGCCCAACGACAAACCGGTCGTGCGCGTCACGTTCATGCGCCCGCTGCCCGCCGCCGGGTTTCCGTCGCGCAGCGACGTCACGATCGGCGGCGGCGAGCGCATCGCCGTCGTTCCGGTTCTCGCGACCGCCGTCGATCCGAGCGACGCGCACACGCTGCTGGTCACCGTCGACCGGCTCGGCGACTTCTCGATCTACCGGCTCACGGTCGCGCCGACGGTCGCGCATCCGCTCGATCCGCAGCTCTCCGGCGTCGACATGCTGTTCCACGTCGACTGCGCGACGCGCTTCGACTGCAAGCGCACCGACGCGCCGGTGCCGGCCGACGCTCCCGACGTGTCGATCGGCTATCTCACCAAGGACTACGCGACGTTCCGGCGCGCGATGCTCGACCGGCTCGCGCTCGTCGCACCGAACTGGCGCGAGCGCCATCCGGCCGATCTCGGCGTCACGCTCGTCGAGCTGCTGGCGTACGTCGCCGACCGCATGAGCTACCGCCAAGACGCGATCGCCGCGGAAGCCTATCTGGGCACGGCGCGCCGCCGCGTGTCGGTGCGGCGGCACGTCAAGCTCGTCGACTACGCGATGCACGAAGGGTGCAACGCGCGCGCGTGGGTGCAGTTCGTCGTCGGCAAAGACCTGCCGGCGCTCGCGCAAGGAACGCGGCTCTACACGACGCTGACGGGCCGCGGTCCGACGGTGACGGAGGACGCGATGCTCGTGCGCCAAGCCGGCGTCGAAGGTGCCGTCGTCTTCGAAACGATGGCGAGCTCGCCGCCGCTCTACACCGCGCACAACGTGATGCCGCTCTACGCGTGGAGCGAGACGGAGGCGGCGCTGCCGGCCGGCGCGACGTCCGCCGCGCTGGAAGGCGCATATCCGAACCTCGCCGCCGGGACGTGCATCGTGCTCGCCGAGATTCTCGGCCGCGACACGGGCGTCGCCGACGACGCCGACCCGGCCCTCCGCCATCCCGTCGTGCTGACCGCCGTCGCGGTCGGCAGCGATCCGCTCACGCACGCCGCCGTCACGCAGATCGCGTGGGCCGACGACGACGCGCTGCCGTTCCCGCTGACGCTCACGCGCACGCTGCAAGCAGCGGACGGCACGACGGCCATGCTGCGCGGGGTGTCCGGCGCGCTGGGCAACGTCGTGCTCGCCGACAACGGCCGCACGCTGGGCGACCCGGATCCCGAGGTGCTCGGCACCGTGCCGGACGACGGCCGGTTCCGCCCGGCATTGGGCAGCGGCCCGCTCACGTGGGCGAACGACAGCCCGTACGACGACCACGCCCGGTTGGCCGTGTCCGCCGCCGCGGCAACGACCACGGACGCGGCGGCGGCGCATCCGCAGCTGCTGAGCGTCACCGCAACCGGCGTCGTGACCGACCCGCTCACCGGCATCGAGCTCGACGCGACGCAGCAATGGACGCCGTATCCCGATCTGCTCGACGCGACGATCGGCGCCGACACGCCCGCGTTCGTCGTCGAAGTCGAAGACGACGGAATCGCGCGGCTGCGGTTCGGTGACGGCGTCAACGGCACGCTGCCGCTCCCCGGCTACGACTTCACGGCGACCTATCGCGTCGGCAACGGCACCGCGGGCAACGTCGGCACCGACGCCGTCGCGCACGTCGCCGCGCCGCTGCACCGCCTGCTCGCGGTGCGCAACGTGCTGCCCGCGCGCGGCGGGGTCGATCAGGAATCCGTCGCGCGCGTGCGCGCCGACGCCCCATGGGCGTTTCGCACGCAAGAGCGCGCCGTGATGCTCGACGACTACGCGCGCGCGGCCGAGCAGCATCCCGACGTCCTGCGCGCCGCGGCGGCGCTGCGCTGGACGGGCAGCTGGTCGACGGTGTTCGTCGCGGTCGAGACGCGCAGCGGACAGCCGTTCGACGACACGCTGCGCCAAGGCGTGATCGCGCTGCTGGACCGCTATCGCATGGCCGGCACCGACGTCGAGGTGGAGCCGGCGCGCATCGTGCCCGTCGAGCTCGCCCTGCGCGTCGCGGTCGACGACGCGCACCGCACCGAGGACGTGCGCGCCGCGCTCTACGCGATCTTCACCGACGGCGCGACGCCGGCCGGCACGCCCGGACTCTTCGACCCCAACACGATCCTCATGGGCGCGCGCCTCTACCTCAGCCCGTTCGTCGCGGCCGCGCGCAACGTGCCCGGCGTCGCGGGAGTCGACGTCACGCGCTTCGCGCGCGCCGACCTGTCGGAGGACGGGTTGACGATCGGCTATCTCGTCGCCCATCGCACGGAGGTGTTCGCATTGCGCAACAATCCCGACTTTCCCGAGCGCGGTACGTTCACGCTCGAACTGGATGGCGGCCGATGAGCAACCGCTACGGGCTCGGCGCGGTGACGTTTCGCGCCGGCACGCACGCGACGTTCAAAGCGGCGATGCTGGACGCGCTCGCCGCCGACACGCAGCGCGCGCTGCGCACGCGCGACGACGACGACTTCGCGATCGCGCTGCTCGACGCGTGGGCGCTCGCCGCCGACGTGCTGACGTTCTACGACGAGCGCACGATCAACGAGTTCTTCCTGCGCACGGCAACCGACCCGTCGTCGCTGGTGCAGTTGTCGCGGCTGGTCGGCTACCGCCCGCGACCGGGGCTGGCGGCGAGCACGTATCTCGCGTACACGATCGCGGACCCGCCTCCGGCGACCGGCGGTCTGACGGACGCGCGCGGCCGTGCGCCGGAAACCATACCGATCCCGACCGGAGCGAAAGCGCAGAACTCGCCGGCGCCCGGCGCGCTGCCGCAGACGTTCGAGACGACGGCGGCGCTCGACGCGCGCTTGTCGGGCAACGCGCTTTGCGTGCGCACGACGCTTCCTTATGTCGACGCGCTCGCCGGCGCGAATCCGGTCTTGTACGTTACCGGTCAGGCCGCGCTGCCCGGCGAGCGGCTGTTGATCGTGCAGACGCGGGACGAGCACGTCGTTGACGTCCGGCCCGTGCTGAGCGTCGAGCCGGCCGGCGGCGCGACGGCGGTGCGCACCATCGAGGGCGTCACCGACGACCGCGATCCCGCGGCGTTCGTAAATCTCGCCGACCCGCCGCCGTGGCCGTCCGGCCCGCTCAGCAGCGCACTGCTGCCCGCCGTGCGCAATCACCGCTGGGAGCAGCGGGACTTCGCCGCGCTCGCGCACGCCAACGGCTGGCCGCTCGAAGACGTCGGCGAGCTCGTCGACCGCGCGGTGGCCGCGGACGCGCCGCCGATCCGCGCGTGGACGGTGCGCGATGCCGGCAACCTGTTCGGCTACAACGCGCCGCTATGGGCGACGCTGTCCGACGGCTTTCACGCCGCGTGGGCCGCGAAGTGGCCCAACGGCTGGCCCAACGACCCGACGGTCGCCGACGATCCGGTGCTCGGCGCCCACGGCAGCGTGCCCGGCTCCGTGGATCTGGACGGGGTCGCGACGTGGATCGTACCGGGCCGGTACGTGCGCCTCGTCGCGCCCGGCAGCACCATCGTCGCGCGCGTCCTCGGTCGCACCGAGGTCACCCGCACCGACTACGCGCTCAGCGCGAAAGTGAGCCGGCTGCATCTCACCGTGCTGACCCAAGGTGCCGACTTGGGCGCGCTGCCGCTGCGCGGCACGACGGTGGAGGCCGCCGACCGCGAGCTGGCACTTTCGCCGGTTCCCTCGTCGCAGACGGTCGGCGGAAGCACGATCCTGCTCGACCGCTGCATCGTCTACGTCAGCGCCGGACAGCCGCTCGCGCTCTCCGGCGAGCGCGTGGACCGGCCCGGCGTGCGCGACACCGAGATCGTCGTGCCCGACGACGTGACCGTCGACGACGGGCGCACGCGCCTCGTGCTCACCACGTCCCCGCCGGCCAACCGTTACGTCGCGAGCACCGTGCGCATCAACACCAACGTCGTCCCGGCGTCGCACGGCGAGACCCGCAGCAACGAAGCGATCGGGAGCGGCGACGGCAGCGCGGCGTTCCAGCGCTTCCGGCTCTCGCAGCGGCCGCTGACGTGGCTGAGCGCCGCGGTGCCCGGCGGCATCGACGCCGCGCTGGTCGTGCGCGTCGACGGCGTTGCGTGGACGCGGGTCGACCGCTTCTACGGTCACGGTCCCGGCGAGCGCATCTATCTGGTCGACTACGACAGCGACGGTTACGCCTGGGTCTGCACGGGCGACGGCATCACCGGCGCGCGCGTGCCGAGCGGCGCGGAGAACGTGGTCGCCACCTATCGCCAAGGACTCGGCGCAGCGGGACTGCTCGATGCACACGCGCTGACGCTCGCCGTCACGCGGCCGGTGGGCTTGAAGGCGGTCGACAACCCGGTGCCCGCAACCGGCGCCGCCGATCCGGAGACGCTCGACGACGCGCGCGCGAACGCGGCGATCGGTCTGCGCTCGCTGGACCGCATCGTATCGCTCGACGACTACGTCGACTTCGTGCGCGCCAGCGCCGGCATCGCCAAGGCTGACGTGATCCTCGTCCCGCGCGGCCCGGCGGCGATCGTCGTCATCACCGTCGCGGGTCCGGGCGGCACGCCGATCGTGCCGGGCAGCCGGCAAGCCGCTGATCTCACTGCGGCGATCGACGCCGCGTCGGCCGGCCGCGCGGGCGTGATGCTCGTGCCGTACCGGCCGGTCACGTTCCGCGTCGCGGCGCGCGTCGCGGTCGACCCGGCGTACGACGAGCAGTCGGTGTACGCCGCAGTCGAAGCGACGCTGCGGTCCGCGTTCGGCTTTGCGAACCGCACGTTCGCCGCACCGGTGAACGCCTCGGACATCATCGCGATCGTGCAGGGCGTGCCGGGTGTCCTCGCGCTCGCGCTCGACGCGCTGTACCGCGCCGACGGTCCGGTCCGCAACGCGAACTGCACCGCCGCGCCGGCGTCGCTGTCGGCGACGGGCCAGGCACTGGGCGCCGAGCTGCTCACCCTCGATCCCGGTCCGCTCGTGTTGGGAGATTTGCCGTGAGCGTCAGCGAGCAGCGCATCGAGCAGAGCCTCGACGCGCTCTACCACTTGCTCCCCGCCGTCCACCGGTCGCGTGACGCGCAGCCGGACGGCTCGCCCGGCCCGCTGCGCGCGCTGCTGCGCGTGGTGGCCGAGCAGGTCGCGGTCGTTTCGGACGAGCTCGACCGGCTCTACGACAACGCGTTCATCGAGACGTGCGAGGACTGGGTCGTCCCGTACATCGGCGATCTCGTCGGGCACCGCCCGCTCGCCGACGTGCCCAATGCCGTCCCCAGCCCGCGCGTCGACGTCGCGAACACGCTGTCGTACCGCCGTCGCAAAGGCACCGTCACGGTGCTCGAGCGGCTCGCGCGCGACGTGACGGGCTGGGAGTCCGTCTCGGTCGAGTTCTTCCGCACGCTCGCGACCGCGCAGCAACTCGCGCACGTGCGGCCCGCGCCGGCGTTCACCGTGAACGTGCGCGACGTGCTCGGCGCGTCCGCCGGCGGCGGCCCGTTCGACCCCAATGCCCACCTGCCCGAGGTGCGGAGCATCGCCGGCGGCCGCGGCCGCTACGGTATTCCGAACGTCGGCATCTTCGCGTGGCGCCTCGACGCCAAGCCGATCCGCAAGGCCGAAGCGTTTCAGGTGCTGCCCGGGCGGTTCACGTTCGATCCGGTCGGCCGCGACATGCCGCTCTCCAGTCCGCCGCGCCCGCTCGCCGATGACTACGCGCCCGCGCAAGCGGAGAATTTGCCGCTGCCGGTCGGCCGGCGGCAGCTCTACGACGAGCTCACCGCGTTCAACGCCGCGCTGCTTGCCGCCAGCACCGACGCGGCGCAGCAGAAAACGGCGCGCGACGCGCTGCGGCTGCTGGCGTCGTTCACGGTGTACGACACGACGGCGACGGCGATTCCGCCGGAAAAACTGCAGATCGCGGATCTAAGCCTGTGGGACACGCACCGGCCCGCCATCACCGCGCCGGTCGTCGCGTCGGTCGACCCCGTGCTCGGGCGCATCGATCTCGGCGGCAGCGTGGCGGCCGGCGCGCGCGTCCTGGTCGACTACGCCGGCGCGTTCCCCGGACCGTACGGCGCAGCGCCGTACGCGCGCAGCAGCGTGGTCCACCCGGCTGGCGCCATCGTGCGCAGCGGCCCGGCATCGGCGCCCAGCAGCACGCTGCAAAATGCGGTCGCGCCCGCGCTCGGCAACGGGATCACGACGCCCGCGGGCGAGCTGTACGCGATCCTGGAGTACGACGCGTCGATCACCGAGACCGCGGCGTCGACGACGATCCCGCTGACCGCGGGGCAGCACCTCACCGTGCGCGCCGCGAGCGGCGCGCGCGCGGTGCTGACCGGGCCGCTGCAGATCACGGTCGCCCCGGGAGCAGCGGCGACCGCGTCGCTGCAGCTCGAAGGGCTGCTGCTCGACGGCGGCATCACCGTCTCCGGCACCGGCGCGCTGCAGCTCGCACTGCGGTCGTGCACCGTTCGCGCGCCGATGGCCGCGGGCGGCGCGATCGTGTGGAACGGTCCGGCCGGCGGTGTCACGCTGGATCACAGCTTCACCGGACCGCTTTGGGTCACGGCGCCCGATCCCGTGCGCGTGCACGTCACCGTGAGCGACGCGCTCGTCGACGGGCACGGCGGCACGGCACTCACCGCGCAAACGCTCGACGCGTACCGTGCGACGTTCCTGGGTCCGGTGAGCGTGCACGAGATCGGCATGCTGGAGAACTCGATCGTCACCGGCCTGCTCACCAGCGCGCGCACGCAGAGCGGCTGCTGCCGCTACTCGTATCTGCCGCGCGGCTCGCACGCGCCGCACCGTTTTCGCTGCCAGCCCGAAGACGCCGCGCGCGCGGCGTCGGAGGCGGCGGCGTTGTGCGATCCGTCGTTCAGCGCGACGGCGCTCGCCGCGATCGCGGACCTCGCGGCCGCGCGCTGCGTGCCGGTGTTCGACGCGCTGCGCGACGACGATCCCGCCTACGGGCGGCTGTCCGTCTGGTGTCCGCCCGAGATTCGCACCGGTGCGGAGGACGCCGGCGAGATGGGCGTGTTTCACGATCTCTACGAGCCGCAGCGCGAGGCGAACTTGCGCGCGCGGCTGGCTGAATACCTCGGTCTTGGTCTGGAGGCGGGAATCTTCTATGTCAGTTGAGGGCGGTTCGTACGTGGCGCGGGGTGCGCGCGCATGAAAGGTGATTTCAGCCGGACCACGTTCGGCCGGTCGCGCCATTACCGCAAGGTCTTGCAGCAGCAGGGCCGCGTGCACATGGACGCCGACTGGAACGAAGCGCAGGACATCGAGACCTATCTGCGCGACGCCGCGGCGCACGATGTCGTGGGACTCCCGGGCTCGCCGTCGCTGCACGCGGGCTTCGCGATCGGAATCAACGGCCTCGCGACGGATCTCACCATCTCGGCCGGCCGGCTCTTCGTCGACGGCGTGATGTGCGAGAACGACGCGAACGCCGCGCTCAGCGCGCAGCCGGATCTGCCGCCCGCGTCCGGCGGGCTGGCGGGTTATGCGCCGCCCGGCGCGTCGGGACGATATCTGGTGTACCTCGACGCGTGGGAGCGCTTCGTGTCGGCAATGCTCGACCCGTCGATTCGCGAAACCGCGCTGGGCGGACCGGATACCGCCGGCCGCGCGAAGCTGATATGGCAAGTGCGGCTCGCGCCGGCCGGCGCAGCGCAGACCAGCGACGACTTCGACGCCGGCTGGGCGCCGTCCGACACGACGAGCACGGGGACGCTGTTCGCGCAGACCGATCCCGCGCCGGCGGCCGGCCCGTGCGTGCTGCCGCCGCTGGCCGGATACCGCGCGCTGACCAATCAGCTCTACCGCGTGGAGATTCACCAGGGCGGCTGGTTCGGCACGCCGCCCGCCGGCTACACCGGCGGCACCGCGCCGACGTTCAAGTGGTCGCGCGACAACGGCACCGTGGTCGCCGCGGTCACCGGCATCAGCAGCCAGAGCATCACGATCGCGCAAGTCGGCCCCGACGTCGCCGCGAGCTACGTGACGGGCCAGTGGGTGGAGCTGATCGACGGGCGCAGCGAGCTCACCGCGCAGCACGGCCAGCTGCTGCTCGTCGCGTCCGTCCTTCCGCAGACGGGAACCATCGTGATCGACAACGCGACGGCGATCGGCCCCGTGGACTTCAGCCAGCCCGTGCTGCTGCGCCGCTGGGACAACGTCGGCAACGTGCCGCTAGGCCTCAACGTGGCGCCGACGGCGTCGCTCGAGGCGGGCATCTCCGTGCAGTTCTCGCAAGGCGGCTATCGCTCGGGCGATTACTGGACGTTCCCGGCGCGCACGGCGATCGACGCCGAGACCGGCACGATCGTCTGGCCGGGCAGCGGGCCGCTGCCGCCCAGCGGCGTCCGCCATCACTACGCGCCGCTGGCGCTGGTGGACTACAACGCGGGCAACAAGACGTTCAGCCCGGTCGAAGACTGCCGCACGGTGTTCGATCCGCTCACCGGCCGGCTGCCGCTGTTCCGCGCCCGCTGGACGCGCAACGGCTCACCGGTCGCGCTGGCGCCGGGTCAAGACCTCGCGCTCGGCGCGCTGCAAAGCGGCATTTCCCTCGGCTGCACCGCCACGTTGGACGCGGCCAGCATCACGGCCGGCACCGTGCAGCTCGTCGCCGACATACCGGTCACGCTGGGACGCTTGAACGGCACGGCCGACCCGACGCTGGTCGGCACGCAGCCCGTGAACCTCGCGTGCGACGTTGCGATGACCGGAACCAAACGGTTCACGCTCACGCCGTCGGCGGGAGCCGCGGCCCTGCTGCAGGCCGCGCTGACCTCGCCGCAGTTCGCGGGCGGCCAACGCGTGCAAGACACGTTCGTGGTCTTCGACATGACCGTCACCCCGGCGGCATGGAACTATACGCCGCAAGGGTATCTGACGGCGCAGGGCTCGCCGAACACGTACAACTTGCGCAGCCTCGCCGTGAACAAAACGCCGCTCGACCGGCCCGCCGCGCACGCCGGCATGACGCTGCGGCCCAATACGACGACCACGATGAAGGCGGGGATCGTCTTCAACTACCGTGCGAGCTGGGATTTCTGGGTGTTCTACTACGCGAACGCCTCGTTCCAGATCGGGTTCTCGGGCGGATACGAGGACCCGCAGTTCGGCCTCGTGCATTTCTTCGACGGCATCATCGACCGGGCCGTCTCGCTGTACACGCCGTTCAGCGCCGGCAGGCAGAACATGTATGCGACCAGCGTCGACCTGGACATCACGCCCGGTGCGGCGCAGCTGAACTTCGGCTTCAACGCGACGTGGAACGACGGCACGCGCACGGCGGCGCAAATCAATTTCTTCACGCCGAACGGGCCGACGATTCCGCCGCAGCTCGCGGCCGGCACGCTGCTCGGCGTGTTTCAAGAAGGCACGGACGCCGCGACGTTCCAGCGCCTGGAATGGACGCGCTCGAACGAGCAAGTGGTCACGGTGCTGCCGGCGGGCGGCGGCGGTCGCATCTCGACGCGCCTTGTCGCGCACTCGTCGGCCATTCGCAGCACGGATCAGACCGCGCAGAGCAGCGCGCTGGCGCTGCCCGTACCGCGCACGCCGGTGCCGAACTTCGAGAGCCATTTCTGGGTGGTTCCGGACGGCGGCGCGTATCCGCCGGTCATCAGCTCGCCGGGCACCGTGACGTCGGGCGTCGTGACGTCGGGAATCGTCACGTCGGGCGTCATCAGCTCCGGCCCGCGCGGGTCGTACGTGGCCGGCGCCAAGACGCTCGGCGGCGGGCTGCTGTAATGCGCGCTGTCTGGTCGCTGTGGACCAAACCGATGCGGTCGTGGCGCGGCAGCGGCTGGCCCGACGAGCGCTACCACTTGCTGTCGTGGATTCTGTCGGTGCAAACGTCCCGCCGCCATTTCGACCGCATCGCGCTCGTCACGGACGACGAGGGGGAACGGCTGCTCACCGGCGAGCTGGGCTTGCGGTTCGACGAGGTGTCCACCGAGCTCAACGCGCTCGACGACCACGACCCGGCGCTGTGGGCGATCGGCAAGCTGTACGCGTACCGCGCGCAGCAGGAGCCGTTCATGCACATCGACAGCGACGTCTACTGGTGGCAGCCGCCGCCGCCCGACCTGCTGCAGGCGCCGGTCTTCGCCGTGTATCCGGAGTTCACGCGGTACGGCGAGTGGCCGTACCAGTGCGCGAGCCTCAAATCGCTGGTGGCCGCCGCGGAAGGCTGGCTGCCCGAGGAGATCGACGCGTTCGTGCCGTTCGGCGGGCAGATGCGCGCGGAGAACTGCGGCGTCGTCGGCGGGCAGCGCCACGATTTTCTGCGGCACTACGCGGACCAGGCGATCCGGCTGATCGAGCACCCGCGCAATCAGGCGGCGTGGGCCGTGCGCCGCATGCTCGCCGACGACATGATGATCTTCGAGCAGCACATGCTCGCCGCGTGCCTGGACTACCACCGTGCGCGGCCGGGCCTGCGCTTCGACGGCATCGAGATCCGCTATCTCTTCAACGACTTCTTCGACGCGGCCGACAACTGCGACCGCATCGGCTTCACGCACCTGCTGAGCTGGACCAAGCGCGTGCAGCCGTACGTGGAGCGGCTCGAAGCGCGCGTCGCCCGCGACTACCCGGCGCTGTACGAACGCTGCATGGCGTACGTCCGCGGCACGGCCGTCGAGCGCGCGTCGTGAACGGCCCGAGCCTCAGGGCGCGACGCCATGCGCGCTGGACGTCAACGGACATCGCCGCGCTCGAGCAGCCAGTCGATCGCGTGCGCGAGGTTGTCGCGCGTGGGCTCGTCTTCGAACAGCACGTCGTTGAGGAAGAACGCGGGGGTGCCCGGGATACCGCTGTCCTCGCCGCCCTGCTTGACGTCCTCGACGATGCCCGCGTAGGTTCCGTCGCGCAGCGCTTGCGCGAGCGCGGCGTCGTCGAGCCCGAGCGTGCGCGCGTAACCGAGCAGATGCGGAACGTCCAGCGCGCGCTGGTGCTCGTACAGCGTGTCGTGCAGCTCCCAAAATTTCCCGTGGTCGGCGGCGAACTCCGCGGCTTCGGCCGCGGCTTGGGCGTGCGGGTGCTGCTGCAGCGGAAAGCTGCGAAACACGACGCGCAGCGTGCCGGCGTATTTCTTCTCCAGCTCCTTCACTACGGGATACGTGACACCGCAGTACGGGCACTCGAAGTCGCCGTACTCCACGATCGTCACGCGCGCATCGGCCGGGCCGCGCATGTGGTCGTCCGGTCCCACCGGGACCGCGAGCCGCGTGAGCCCGTCGTTTTCCATGCCGTCTAGCGCAGCGTCAGGATCAGCCGCAGCGCGGCCGGGTCCAGCACGAGCGCATCACGCGGCTGCAGGCCGAACGGCGTCGGATACGGCGTGCCCGCACCCAGCCGCGTGAAGCGGCCGCTCACGGCGCTGGTCAAGTTCGTTCCCGCCAGCGTCACGTCGACGTTCTTCCACGTCTTGCCCAGCGCGGCGCTGACCGTGCCGAACCGGCCCTGCGCGAGCTCGTTGTTCGCGCTCTTCACGGTGAGGTTCGCCGCACCGTGCACGCCGGCGTGCGCGTAGCGCAGCCCCAGTGAGAACTCCTGGATCGGGATGCTGCCGAACTGCTGCCCGACGACGAGATTCGAACCGGACGTCGGGTTCGCCGCGACGACATCGGGAAGCGAGGTGGGGTAAGCGGCGTTGACGCCGTACTCGGCCGTCGCGAACAGCGCGCCGAAGCGGTGCGCGAGCCGCAGCGTACCGCCCTGGTACACCACGTTGCCGACGTTGACCGGAAACGACTGCGCGACGACGGTGCTGATCGGATTGCCCGCCGCATCGGTCGGACACGCGGTTCCCAGCGGGTAGAAGTTCTCGATCGGGTCGCGCAGGTTGGTGCGGTAGAGCGTCGCGTCGACCGTCGTCGACCCGAGCCGCTTGCCGTAACCCAGCTCGTACTCCGTCGCGTGCTCGGCGCGCTCGCTGGGGTTGCCGTTCGCGCCGACGCAGTTCTGATCGGGCGACAATTGGCCCACCGGCAAGGTGTACAGTTCGGCGAGCAGCGGCGCGCGGAACCCCGTGCCGACCGCGAAGCGCAGCGTGCCGTTGTGGCCGTCGTCGTACGTCATGCCGAGCCGGCCGTCGGTGCTCGCGCCGAACGTCGACCAACGCGCGGAAACGACGCTCGCCGCCACGCGCAGCCGAGGGCCGACGTCGGCGCTCGCACGGGCCCACACCTGCGTGCCCGTCTCGCGCAACGTTTGCGCGAACTGATCCGGCGATGAGAGCGACTCGGAACGCGCCTGCGCGCCCAGCGCGAGCGTCGTCGTTCCGGCTGCGCGCGTCCACTCCGCCGTCGTCGTCGCGAGCCGGTCGTTCAGCGATACGTCGTACGGCGAAAACGCGCCCGCGTCGGGCAACGGGCGCGTGACGGCCATCGCGTTGCTCGACAGGCCGCTGCTGATCGCGAGCGTGCCCGAACCCAGCGGCAACGTCAGGCTCGCGAGCGTCGCGCGAATGCTCTGCGCGGACGTCTCAGGCCCGCTGCCGACGAACTCGGCGCCCGGCGCGTCGTCGGCGGGATCGGCCGGCGCGGTTTGTGCGGCGCCTTCGTCACGCACGCTGTTGACGCTCAGCGAGCGCACGCGCAGCGTCGACCGCGACGACAGATCGTAGCTCAGGTTCACGAGCGAGGTCGCGACCGTGGTTGCGGAACCGAGCCGCGTCTGCACCTGCGCGGTACCGCCGCCGGCGCCGGGGACGTCGAGCGTGACGGGATAGTCGTGGACGTAGCCGGCCGTGTGCTGGCTGCCCAGCGCGAGAGCGTAGCCGAAGCGCGACACGCGGCCGGTCGCGTTGATCTCCGCGGACGTGGTGCCGAACGAGCCCGCGGAAAAACGCACCATGCGCTGCGGCGTCGCGGTCGGGCGCAGCGACACGAGGTTGATCTCGCCGCCGATCGTGTCGGCGCCGCGCGCGTCTTCGGGGCCGAGGCCTTCGCTGATGTCGATGCCGGACAGCACCGAGCTCGGGAACGACGCGAGATCGAGATCGCCGGTGTTCGCGTTGTTGAGCGGCTGCCCGTCGAGCGCGATGCGCGTCTCCGACGGATCCGGGCCGCGCAGCGACACCACCGCCGTCGCGCTCGACGTGCCGGCGTCGGGCCGGCTCACGGTCAGCGACGGAACGGTCGCGAGCGCGTCGAGGATGCGGTCGTAGCCGTTGTCGTCGAGGTCGAACCGCGTGATCTCGCGCGTCGGCACCGTGCCGCGCGGCACCGCGAGCCGCCCGTCGACGACGACCCGCCCGATCTCGCGCAGCCGGCCGGAGCCGAGCGGCTCCAGCGTGACGTCGAGGCGCTCGCCTTCGTGCACCACGACGTCGGTCTCGGCAACCGCGTAGCCCGACGCGGCGACCGTGACGCGGTACGCGCCCGGCGGTGCGGTGAAGCGGAAGTTCCCGCGAGCGTCGGTGTCGGCATCCGCCACCGCCGCTCCCACGGCATGGACGTGGGCCCGGAGCGAGACGCCGTCGGCGGAGCGGACGGCGCCCGTCACGCCGCAGCACCCCACGGCTGCGGCGACCAGAAGCGGGAAAGGCATGACGCTTACCGTTCGAAGGCCCAGCGCCGAATCGCTGCCGCCACGGCGTCGAACTCGACCGGGCGGATGCGCTCGCGCAGGGCCGCTTCATCGGTCGTGCCGCCCAGCGCGACGGGGACGCGCACCAGCACCGCGCCGCGATCCGTCGCTTCGGTCACGTGGTGCACCGTGACGCCGGTCCACGGCACGCGCGCGCGCAGGGCGTCGCGCAGCGCGTGCGCGCCGCGCAGCGCCGGGATCACGGTGCCGTCCGGTGCGACCACCTCATCGGCCGCCGGATCGAGCGGCAAGAACGACGGGTGCAGGTTGAGCGTCTCGGGGAAGCGCCGCAGAAACGCCGGCGGCAGCAGATGCATCCAGCCGAGCAGCAGCACCAGCTGCGGCTCCGTGCTAGCGACCGCGTCGACGACCCGCGCGTCGAAGGCCGCCCGCGATTCGTTCGCGCGATCCCACACCACGGCGACCGCGTCAACGCCGTGCGCGCGCGCCGCGTCCAGCGCACCGGCGCGCGCGTCGTTCGCGACGACGGCGCGCACATCCAGCGGCAAGCGTCCGTCGCGCACGCGTTCGAGCACGCTGCGCGCGTTCGTTCCCGCACCCGACGCGAGGATCGTCGCACGAAATCGCCCGACGTCGTACGTGAATTCGTCCGCGACCGACGCGCCGGTGCGCCGCACGTACGTCTCGATGAGCCGCTCGCCGCTCACGGCGGGAATCAACGCGAACGCGTATCCGGCCGCGCGCAGCGAGCACAGCGCCGCGGTCAGCAGCGCTTCGCCGATCCCGCTGCCGCGATGCGCCTCGGCGACGCCGTACGGTCCGAAGATGCCGGCGTCGCGCCGCTCGCGCCAGGCGCGCAGCCACGGAAATTTCAAGCCGCGCGCGCCGAACGCGGCGAAGCCCGCGATCTCGCCGTCGCGCTGCGCGACCCACGCGCTGCCCGCGCCCGCTTCGAACGACCACCACGACGGCGCGAACTGCAAGTCGATCCACGCGGCGAGCAGCGCGTGGGGACCGTCCACGCGGCGCAGCGCGTACCCCGCGCGTGCCGCGGTATCGCGCGCGCGCGCGAGCGCACCGGGGCCGTACCGCGTGTCATCGAGCGCGGCGAGCAGGTTCACCGCCATCTCGTATGTTCTACGCGCGCGCGGGGCGCACGACGACGCGCGGTTCGCCGTCGCGCCGCGGCTGCACGAAGCCGACGACGCGCGCGCCGGGCGCGGCCGCGAGCGCGCGGTCGACGCCCGCGATCGGCACGATCAGCGTGTAGCCGACGCCCATGTTGAGCGTGCGATAACGCTCCTCGTGCGCGAGATCGCCGCGCTTCACCAGCTCCGCCATGATCGGCGGCACGATCCAGCGCGTTTGCTCGAACACGGCCGCGGCGTGCTCGGGCAGCGTGCGCGGCACGTTCTCCAGCAATCCGCCGCCGGTGATGTGCGCCATCGACTTCACGTCGGCGACGCGCTGAATCGCGCGCACGGGCTCGCGGTAGGAGGGATGCGGCGCGAGGAGCGCGTCGCCGTACGTCGCGTCGCCGAACGGCGCACCGTATTCGTCTTCCGCGATGAGCGCGCGCGCGAGCGTGTAGCCGTTGGTGTGCAAGCCGACGGCCGGCAATCCGACGATCGCGTCGCCCGGCTGCACGCGGTTGGGGTCCGGCACGGCGTCGAGGTCGACGATGCCGACGATCGTGCCGGCAAGGTCGAAGTGGTCGGGCCGGTAGACGCCCGGCATCTCCGCGGTCTCGCCGCCCAGCAGCGCGCAGGCGTTCTCGCGGCACGCGCGGTGGACGCCCGCAACGACCTGCGCCGCCACCTCGGGGTCGAGCTTGCCGACCGCCAGATAGTCGAGAAAGAACAGCGGTTCGGCGCCCGTGACGAGGATGTCGTTCACGCAGTGATTCACCAGGTCCGCGCCGACCGTGTCGTAGCGCCGCAGCGCGGCCGCGATCAGGATCTTCGTCCCGACGCCGTCGGTCGAGCCGACTAGCGCCCGCTTCACATCGCCGGGGAGCCGGAAGAGCCCGCTGAACCCGCCCAGGGAACCCAACTGGTCCGGGTGCGTCCAATCGGAGGTCACGTCGCGGTAGCGCTGGACCGCTAGGTTGCCCGCGGCGATGTTCACGCCGGCTCGGGCGTAGGCGTCGCCGTGATCTCCTAAACTCATCGGAGGGCCGCGCCGACGGCGCGCGAATCGCGAACAGGTTGTCCAATCACGGTCGCTCGACCGCTTCTGTCCTTCCGGAGGAATCCATGCAGGTCCACGTCTCGAACGATGCGCCGACGTCGGTAGCGACGGGTGCGCTCGTCGTGCCGGTGTTCGCGGGGGGCGCCGTCGACGGCGTCGCAGCGGAGGTCGACACGCTGCTCGGCGGCGCGATCGCTGACATCCTCGCCGGCGGTGAGATCTCCGGCAAGGCCAACGAGACGTCGCTCGTGCACGCGAAAGATGCGCCGTTCAAGCGCGTGCTGGTCGTCGGTTTGGGCGAACGCGACAAATTCGGCGCGCCCGGCCTGGCGAAATATGCGGGCACCGCAGTGCGCTATCTCGGCAAGCGCGGCATCGCGTCGATCGCGATCGCGCTGCCGGCGGGCGTCGAAGCCATGCAAGCCGCGTCGTTCGTCGCCGAAGGCGCCATCGCCGCAATGGTGGACACGACGATCTACCGCACCGAGCCCGACAAACCGGTCGTCACCGAGTCCGTCACGATCCTCGCCGGCACGTACGACCGCGCTGCGGTCGACACCGGCGCGAAGCGCGGCAGCATCATCGGCGAAGCGGTCAACGCGGCGCGCCGTATGGCGCTCACGCCCGCCAATGACATGACGCCCACGCACCTCGCCGCGCGCGCGAAAGAGCTCGGCAAAGACGCCGGGCTCGAGGTCGACGTGCTCGACGAGAAGCGCATGGAAGAGCTCGGGATGGGCTCGCTGCTCGGCGTCTCGCGCGGTTCCGACGAGCCCGCGACGCTCAGCGTGATCACGTACAAGGGCGACCCGTCGTCGACCGAAACGCTCGCGCTCGTCGGTAAAGGCCTCACGTTCGACAGCGGCGGCATCTCGATCAAACCCGCCGAGAACATGCACGAGATGAAGTACGACATGTCGGGCGGCGCCGGCGTCATCGCGGCGCTGTGGGCAATCGGAAAATTGCGCCCGAAGCTCAACGTGATCGGCCTCGTGCCGTCGTCGGAGAACCTGCCGGGCCACCGCGCGATGAAGCCGGGCGACATCCTCAAGGCGATGAACGGCAAGACGATCGAGGTGATCAACACCGACGCCGAAGGCCGGCTCATCCTCGCGGACGCGCTGTGCTACGCGCGCAAGCTCGGCGCGACGAAGATCGTCGACGCCGCGACGCTGACCGGCGCGTGCGTCGTCGCGCTCGGCCACGCGGCCAGCGGCACGATGTCCAACGACGACGCGTTCGTCGAGCGCTTCCTCACCGTCGTCGCGCAGTGCGGCGAGCGCTACTGGCGCATGCCGCTGTACGCGGATTACGAGCAGGCGGTCAAGAGCGACATTGCGGACCTCAAGAACAGCGCCGGTCGCGCGGCGGGCGCGGAAACCGCGGGCGCATTTCTGAAAGCGTTCGTCGGCGACACGCCGTGGATCCATCTCGACGTCGCGGGTACGGCGTATCTCGACACCGAGTCGTCGTTCATGGCGAAGGGTCCGACGGGGACCCCGGTGCGCGCGTTCGTCACGCTCGTCGAGGACCTCGCGAAGAACGGCTCGCCGAGCAACGGCGTCGCGAAGTCGACCCTGGCCGCGGCCGTCTGAACGGCGCCGAACGCGGCGCCGCGGGGTACACGAACGGCATGAACCCGCAAGAGCCGGTCGTCCCGGAGCCGGGCGTGCCCAACGCGCCGGGCGCGCCGGTCAGCGACCCCAAGACCCCCGAGCAGCCGGCCGAGTACGACGCGGCGCCCGAAGAACCGGAGGCCGACGCGTACGACGAAGCCGACGCCGAGTCGTTCCCGGCGAGCGATCCGCCCGCCGCGTCGCAACCCGGCGTCGGCTAAACCCTAGGGGCGCTCGGCGCCGAACTCGGTAGCGTGCGCCGGCGGGCCGTCGAGCACGCGGTGGAGCACCGCCAGCTCGCGTTCCGCCCAGTCGGCGCGCTCGCGAAAGCGCGCCAGCTCCCGCCGCAGCGCGTGGACCTGAAGGACTTCCAGCGCGAGCCCGACGGCGGTGGCGGCTCCCTGCAGCCCCTCCCGCTCGGCGGCGGTGTAGGCGTACGGAACGGGACCGACCACGATCATGCCGCGAATGCGCCCGGCGGCGACGAACGGGAGAAGCAGCGCGCCGGCCAGCACGGACGCCGGCGGCGCGTCGAGCGCTTCGCGGTCGGCGCGCAGGGCAACCATCGCCGCATCGTCTTGATCGACCAGGTCCAGCGAGCCGAACGGCATGTCGCCGGCCGCGGCGCTGAGCGTGTACGCGCCGTCCGAGTCCGGAGTGTACGCGGCGACCCAGACGGCGCCGGTCGCGGTTGCGACGGCGTCGACCGCGCGCTCCAGCACGGTCACGCGGTCTTCGATGAAGTGCACCTGGCGGACGAACGCCGGCAATCCGGAGTGGGTCATGGTCCGGTATTCGGCCGCGAACGTGCGAGACAGTATCCCGTACAATGTGGGCACTCTGGCAGGCCGAGACCAATTCGGCGATAGATCGCAGCGTGCCGCCGTAGCGGACATGCCATCGCCCGCTTGCCTCGGTAGCGGTTCTCCACCCCAGGACGTTGCACATCGCTTGGTTGCCGCGCTTCATTGCATGCGGCGACCTCGACGTCTCGTTATCGCAGCGTCAACAGGCACGTCGGCGAGTAGGACCCACTACTCATCCACTCATAACACTGAACAGAGCCGGTCGTGTTCAATCGGTGTCCAAAAAACAGCGCGAACGCGGCCGGCGCAGCCAAGAACAAGTGAATGCGCTTCGTTCCCAGTCTGTCGGTAGCCCTCACGATAATCTCCTTTGCTTTTTGCACCGCGAGATTGACGTGCGGCGCTGATTGCAGCGCCGCCGCTCCACGTAACGCCAAGACAGGGATATTTAGCCCAACCGAATCGACGTACTGCTGTACACTCGGAAGGGGATCTCGAATTACGCCGAGCGCAACCGCGAGTCCCGGCGCGGGTATCCCGTCCGGTTCATCAATAACCCACTCGTAGTCGGGTGTGTCAACTCGTGCATGATCGCTAGTTGCCCATAGCTCGCCGTCGTTAAATCTCAAATCTACGGTGAACCCAGCAACTGCATTGAACACCGCGCCGATCGCTACGGATGACGATAGCCGCCGGTGGCCGCTAACCTCGACGCGTCGCGGACGACCCATACCGTCTATCCAGTCACGGATACGTTCGAGAGGCTGGATTAGCCCACGATCCCATTCCGTGGGTGCCGGGTACTCTCGTGCATTTCCTCCAGAGAATCGAGCCAGGTCAAGTCGTATATCAAGATACGCCTGACTGTCGTTCACCGCCGCTTTGCTCTCCGTACGAATGTGAATGACATTCCGTGTCGGACGACTAGCCGGCTCGGCATGCCATATCGCCTCCTCAATCTCTGCGCGTTTGATTGGGATCCCGCTGCGAGATCCTAAAAGCTCGACAAGTGTGTCATACACTTCGCGAGCGCTTCTTGCGCTTAAGTCCCGAAATATAGGAAAGTAGTCTTCAAGATGATGGCGAAAACGTTCTAATCCGCCAGCCACCGTCTTCGGCGGACTTGAATCAATGTGAACTTTGCTAAAGATGAACGCGGCAAGTTCGGCGGTTTTATTATGTTTAGCTACAATGTCAAGAAAGTCGGAGTACGAGGCGTCTCGGATTGACGTAACATCGTCGTAGAACGGCAGCGCCTCACGGACGCGCGAAAGCGCGTTTACCAGAGGCTCTAGAGTTGTGGACACGCCGGTGCAGATCAGCATGAACTGAAAATATGCCCCCGGGTAAGATTGCTCTAGCTCACGAAACCGGTCGATTTCCGGCCAAAATTCCGAGGGAGTGAGGTCGTGATTTTTATACTCAACGAACTCCCTTCCAAGGCCGATATACGGCGAGAAGAATCGCGCTTCCGCGTCGCCCAGACCCTCGCGAATCATATCGACGAAGCTGTCGCGCGCTAACCAGCCGGGGATCTGCCCCACTATCAACTCGTTTTGAAATCGAAATCCCTGCCCCGCAATGTCGCCCCCGCGGGCTTGCGGATCGAGGAGCGTTGTCAGATCTTTGTCGCTATTCTTCTTCACAATGCGACTCGCTCCTGATCAAGCGTCGCTCGGAACGGTTGCATATTCGGGGCGAATACCGTTGCGGTCGCCTCAAATAAGTCGTCCGGGTTCAGTTTAACCACCATCAGAATTGCAAAATTCGCCCCAACATCTGGGTCGTTGACAATCTCAAACATCGATTGCTCATCTTTCGGGCTGGGTTTAGGCTCAAACGACGGGTGAGAATGCCATTCACCGAGATAATTAAACCGTCGGTAGTTCCTCTCAGTCATGTCGAAATACCGCCGCAAGCCCTCGAGGGCAATTGCAAGATTTCTCACGAAAGATGCAAAAAATCCATCCCGATTCTGTATCGTAATATTGGATACCCTAAAATGGCTCGGAGCTAATTGCTCGCCCATAAGAATTCCACCTATTTCAGAAGTGCCGGCACGCGCGAGCGCGGCTTCAATCCGGCCCTTAACCTCCGCTGGTAGTAGGATGATCATCCTTGGCCTTCTCGATGAGTTCAAGAATGAATTGAGAACCTTCGATCACCGCCTCATCAGACGGCTCGTGCGCTGAACGATCTTCAGGCGCCCCCGCGTTAATCGGAATTACGTGAAATGGCTCCCGAAACACCCAGCCTCGACGCAAGCCTATGAGGTACATCGGGTAAGGGAAGATGGACGGTTCGGTACCGAGCAACGTGTCGGAGGCGAAGCGCACCGCATGCTCAGCGATTACTCCAACATCAGCATCCGAGCCGATGAGGGGTTCCCCGTTGTCATCGGTCGCCTCGTAGCGCTTCGTGCTGATCGGGGCACCTTCAGTCGTCGCAGAGTATTCGTTAAGCGCTTGGCGCATCTTTTGAGGCATTGCATCTTTGCCAGGCCGGTATCGGGCTACGAGTCCCCCAAGACCTCCTCCATACACTTCGAGCCAGATCATGCAGACTTTGGAGCGATGAGCAATCATTCCCAGAATATTGAATACGTTTGGATCCGCAGTCGCATCAATGATGAGATCGCATTCTGAGAGAGCCTTCAGAGCGCCAGCGGTAGACGTATTTGACTCTTGTCCCACGAGGCGCGCTCGTCGGCGGTCAATCATGATATCCGACGCAATCAGCGAGATACGATCCGCCACAGCATCGACTTTGTGTTCTGCAATACTCCGCCAATCTAACTCATTGCGAACGACGTTCTCCGGAAGAAAGACATCATCATCCACAAGAACGAAGCTCCTCACACCGGAACGCGCGAGCGAAACGGCGATTTTGCTTCCCGCGGAACCAAGGCCAACTATACCGACGGTTCGTGTCTCGGAGATCATGGTTTCGCCGAGCCGCAGCTCGCCGCTATCGGCATCATTCGCCTCAACGCTCGGAACATTGTACGGCGCTCCATCATTCGATGGCAGATATATTAGGCGCAGCGCGTTAGCATTATCGACGACAAGAAGATATGTTGCGCTGTCTCCAGCGGTGGCCTCACGGAGATGCTCTTGAAAATGCTGGTTTTCGTTAAATAGAATAACCAGTCGCTCGACCGACATTGGCAGCGAACCGTCCGGAAAAAAATCGCACCGAACACAAAAACCCTTTAACGACGCTGCATAATGTTTCAGTCGCGGTGGTATGGTAGAATCGTTCCATGCGGCGCAGGAGGTCGTCTCGATCGACGTGATGAGATACGCCGTGCTTTTCTCTTGCCATATCAGCATCAGAAGGGAAATCGTACCAAAGTCAGCTGTTCGTAGCTCTTGAACCGCTTTTCGGAGACCGGACGTGATAACGAATCGAAGACGCTCCGCACGAAGCTCTTGACCCGTCGTTAGTAGATGACGCGAAGGCGCGATTTCTTTGTGCCCTGCTGTCAGTGTCCCACCGGGGTTTTCGATGTGCAAAAGACGATGAGCACTTTCGAGCATCTGTGCCCCCGTGACTTCCGGCAACCACGTGTCGGGACCCCACTCAAGGCATAGTTCGCCATTAACGTATTGATGCGTCGATAATCGATCGCGAACATTGTCGTTTCGAGGACGTACAGAAGGCGGGCTCGCAGGAAACACTGCCGGGTATATCATGCGTAACTCGTACACAAACCCATGCGCCTCTATGTCCGCGTCGAGGACGAGCGCACTACCTTCGAGCGCAAACGTCGTGCCCCTGAGCCAGTCGACGCTCCTTCGAAGTTCCTCGATCGCCACTCGCTCTCGGCTCAGGCGGTCGAGGTCATCCAGAAACCAAGTCACTACGCGAAGCCGGATGGCTTCTTCGGCTGTACAGGCCGGTCGGGAAATTCAAACCCACCGACCGGTGTGATTGCCGCACTGAGAAGGCCGGCGGCTTTTGATGCCGTCGGCGGTCCAGGAAAGCGCGACCCGAAGATCTGACGCCAAATCTTCGTGGCTTCATCTTGATCATCAAGTTGCAACGCTTCGCGAGCAAGCGCGGCGTGCTCTTTCACAACCTCAAAGAAATTCTTGAAATCCTCGGCTGCGATCCCATTGGTGACGTAGTTTCCGGGAACGGACGGGTCTGCAATCAACGGGACGACGCCAAGGCTGACATAGGCCTGATACTTCGCAACCATTGTTTCGAACGTTTTTGTGAAGAGCTCACCGTAATGCTTCTCAGCATAGTCCATACAATCGGCGACCAAACACTCCAAAACGAATCCCTTAGGATGCCGTCCAGAGGTTGGATTTTGCCGCCGCCACCACTTGGTGATCTTGACAAGTGGTTTGAAGCGCCCGTCGGCTTTCGAATTGACTTCGGTAGTCCACGAAGTATGGCCCGGCGGATTCGTCGACAGCCATTTCTCGAGCTTACGATCCGGAATGAAGAGGCCAGCGCCTTCGCCGTCGGGCTCGATAATCGGCACGACATCCATGTCAACGGTTGCCGTGAATACGCCTACCGAGCGTGTTTGTTTCCGGATATCATCGTAACCGTCGCTGATCGCGTTGTACAGCGCATCTACCGCGTCGCCAGGTGAGTCATTGAGAGTGTGGTTGATCACAACGATGATATCAACATCAGGACGCAATAAGACGTCGCCCTCCCTGCGCGGACGAATCGCGGTATCGCGCTTGTATGAACCGGAAAGATACGTGTTGACGTGGATATCGCCGTACACGCCATGATCAGCTAGAAAGTCGCGGATCTTTTGATGCGCCTGCTGGGCTTGCGACTTCGTCGTGGGGCTCGGTTCAATGTCCTGGAGAAATTCGTTAAAACGCTCGTTCGGAGTCATGACGCCTCATGGTGTTTGCCTGAGCATGCTGAAAAACGCTTGCTCTCGACTACTAGTTTGTTCCGTTGGCAAGCACGGCCGGCGCGGATTGTAGACCGCGGCGCGCTCACTTCCGGGGCGGGGCTTCCCGCGAAATTATGACTATTCTACCAGAGACAACGAGAGCGAACAAGTGGTCGATGCCGTTTATTTGACACATTACCCCCGGCCGAATGGCTAAGATGCCCGAGCGGCTCCACTTTGTCATCCAAGGGCACGCAGAAGGCGCCTGGGCCTCGCGGCCTGGCGCCCCGCGGCCGCAGCCGCAAAAGGGTTCAGGCTTTGAGCGCGGGCTGCCGGTCGGCCTGAACGTTGCCGTTGGAGGTCGCGGGGCGGCTCGGGTAGCGTCCGTTCAGACAGCCCAGACAGAAATCGCCGGGGTCGCGGCCGGTCGATGCGACGAGGTTCTCGATGCTGAGGTACCCCAGCGAATCCGCGCCGATGCGCTCGCAGATCTGCGGCACGGTCAGGTTCGCCGCGATCAGCTCGTTGTACGTCGCCATGTCGACGCCCAGATAGCACGGGTGCACGATCGGCGGCGACGTGATGCGCAGGTGCACTTCGCGCGCGCCCGCGTCGCGCAGCAGCGACACGATGCGCGGCGTCGTGGTGCCGCGCACGATCGAGTCGTCGACCACGACGACGCGGTGGCCGCGCAGGTTCTCGACGATCGGGTTGAACTTGAGCTGCACGCCCTGGCTGCGCATCTTCTGATCGGGGCTGATGAACGTGCGCCCGATATAACGGTTCTTGATGAGCCCTTCGACGTATGGGATGCCGCTCTCGGACGCGTAGCCGATGCCGCCGGGGATCGCGCTGTCGGGAACCGCCATCACGACGTCCGCGTCGACGGGATGCTCGCGCGCGAGCGCGCGGCCCATCTGGTAGCGCGCCATGTAGATCGAACGCCCGCTCAGGACGCTGTCGGGCCGCGCAAAATAGATGTACTCAAACATGCACAGCGACGCGGGCTTCACCACCTCGGTGTGCTCGGTGCGGATCCCGTTCGCGCCGATGCGCACGACCTCGCCCCCGGCGATCTCGCGCAAGTAGTGCGCGCCGACCGTGGCGAGCGCGCACGACTCCGACGCGATCATGTAGCCGCGGTCGCCGTAGGTTCCGATGCACAACGGCCGTACGCCCCACGGGTCGCGGAAACCGTAGACCGAATCCCGCGTCAGCATCACGACGGAGTACGCGCCTTCGGCGACGCGCATCGCGGCTTTGATCTTGTCGGTCCAGGTCGGACCGGGCGCAAGCGCGATCGTCTTCGCGAGAATCTCGGAGTCGGACGTCGCGGCGAGCCGCACGTCGTCGGGCAATTTCGCGGCGAGCTCGTCGGCGTTGGTGAGGTTGCCGTTGTGCGCGAACGCGAATTGCCCGAGTTCCGATTCTTCGACGAACGGCTGCGCGTTCACGATCACCGAGCTGCCGGTGGTGGAGTAGCGCGTGTGGCCGATCGCGACGATCCCGCGCAGCCGGCCGAGAATGGCCTCGTCGAACGAGCCGGTGATCAGGCCCATCTGGCGGTGGCTGTCGATGCCGTGCCCGTCACCGACCGCGAGCCCGGCGCTCTCCTGGCCGCGGTGCTGCAGCGCGTAGAGCCCGAAGTAAGCGAGCCGCGCGACGTCTTCGCCGGGTGCGTAGATCCCGGCGACCCCGCACGCCTCGTGCAGTACGTCACCGGCGGGTTGCACCGCTTCCTGGTCGTACGCGCGCGCCATACTTCAGGCTTCAGGAACCTGGGCGGGCGGTCCCGGTTTCGGGCGCAGGGTTTGCGCCCGAAACGGTAGGCGTCCTAGCGGCGCGACCGGGAGCCGAACAGCTCGAGCAGCGCGAGGAAGATGTTGATCGCGTCGAGGTAGATCGCGACGGCGAGCTGGACGGGCGTGGCGCCGCCGCCGCCCGCGCGAATGCGGCTGAAATCCACCAGCGTGAGCAGCGTGAACACGCCGAGCGTCAGCCACGAGTACGTGTCGGGATGGACCCAGTGCGTGAACATCGACACGACGCCGACGATGAGCAGCGCGACGAGCAAGCCGAACGCGATGCCGCTGAAACGCCGCCAGTCGACCGAGAACACGAACGCGACGCCGCCCAGCACGAGCATCCCGAAACCGGTGGTGGCGGCGGCGTTGACGACGACGTCCGGGCCGATCGTGCGCACGTACGAGGCGATGACGGGCGCGAGCCCGATCCCTTCGAGAAACGTGAACGCATAGAACCACAGCAGCGCGACCTGCGGGTTGTTGCGCACGGCGTTCATCACGAACAGCAGCACGAAACCGCCGATCAGCGCCAGCATGCCCGCGCCGTACGAGACGTCGCGGAAGAGATACGCCGCAACGGCCGTGATGAGGAAGCCGACCCCGGTGATGCCGAGCACCTGGCCGAGGAGGTTGACGGCGCTGCCGGTCGCCTGGGGAGCGTACTGCCCGCCGTAGGGCGGGCGGGCGTAGGACGGGCCTCGTTGATACATGGCAGACTTCTCCTACCCGGGCGGCGGGGCGAGGGTTACGCTCGCACGAAGCGGTGGCGCCGAAGATGGTCGCCGCGTCTCGCTTCCGGACCGTGGTGGTCCCGCTACGCCGGTTCTCCGGGGCGGCGGCCGCCGCCGCACTCACGTTCATCGTCATCCTGATCAGCTCGCACCTGCGCTCGACCCAGCAGAACAACTACGTGCGGGTCGCGTACGCGTGGCTGCACGGCCGGATGTGGATCGACTGGCCGGGCCGCTGGATGGACGCCGTTCAGTACAACGGCCACTACTACGGCGTCGACGGCCCCGTCCCGGCGCTGTTCATGCTGCCGTGGGTAGCGATCTGGGGCAACGACGCGAATCAGACGACCGTCGCCATCGTCTTCGCGGCCGTCGCGACGGGCCTCGCGTGGCTGCTGGCCGAGCGGCTCGGCGTGACGGAGCTGTCCACCAAAGTGTTTCTCGCGATGTTCTTCGTCGCGGGCACCGACGTGTGGTGGTGCGCGGAGCTGGGCGACGTGTGGTTTCTCGCGCACCTATGCGCGCTCACGTTCGTGCTGGGCGCGCTGCTGGAACTGTGCGGCCGCAGCCGCGGCTGGCTTGTCGGGTTGTGCGGCGTGCTCGCGTGCGGCGCGCGCTTTCCTGAAGTCGCGGCGCTGCCGCTGTTCGCCTGGGGACTGTGGAGCGGCGCGTTCGCCGGCGCCGTGCCGGCGCGCGAAGAGCGCATCAAGCGCTTGCGCTCGTTCGGCATCGTGCTCGCGTGCTGGGCGATCGCGTTCGTCGGGTACGACGAGCTGATGTGGGGCACGATCTTCGACATCGGCCACACCGTGTATTATCACGCCGACGGCTGGGGCCAGAAGACCGGCTCACCGTTCCAGCTCTCGTATCTGCCGTATCAGATCTACTCGTTCTTCTTCCGCGCGCCGGTGTTCATCGAGTGGCTGCAGCACCCGGTGTGGCCGTACGTCAAACCCGATACCAACGGCATCGCGCTGACGTTCACCAGCCCGGCGCTCGTCCTGGCGTTCCTCGCGAAGACGCCGCGCAACGTCGTCACCGCGCTGTGGATCACCACCGCGCTCGTCGCGGCGCCGGAGTTTCTGTACTACCTCAACGGCTGGGTGCAGTTCGGCATGCGCCACGCGCTGGATTTTCTGCCGTATCTTTTCGCCCTTATGGCGATCGGCGTGCGCAATCGCTTGCCGAACTGGGGCGTGGCCCTGATCCTCTGGTCCACGCTTGTCGGCGCCTGGGGCGTCTGGTACTGGAATAGCTTCGTCCGCACCAACGGTTAGCACGCAGGCGCGGCCGGGCCGCATATCGAACGCGTGTTCGATGACCGGACTTCCGGTCGCTCGCCGGCCGAGCGACGTGCGGGTCGATGAAATCGCCGCGAAGAGCGCGCTCAATCGCGTCCGCGGCATGGGCTTCACCTGGTCGCTGAACCCGTTCACCGGGTGCGCGCACCAGTGCGTCTTTTGCTACGCGCGCGGCACGCACGCGTACCGCGAGCTCGACGGTGTGCGCGACTGGGGCGCGGTGCTCGGGGTGAAGGTCAACGTCGCGACGGTGCTGCGCGCCGACCTCGTCGCGAAGACGTACCGCGGCGAAGAGATCGCCATCGGCACCGCCACCGACCCGTACCAGGCGCTGGAGGGGCGCTACCGGCTCATGCGCGGCATTCTGCCCGCGCTGCGCGACGCGCGCGCGCCGTTCCACATCACCACGCGCTCGCCGCTGATCGTGCGCGACCTCGACCTGCTGGCGCAGTGCGCGCGGCGCGCCGACGTCGGCGTGGCGATCAGCATCGCGACGCTCGACGACGCGGTCGCGCGGGAGATCGAGCCGACGGTCGCGCCGCCGCGCCAGCGCTTGCGCGCCGTTCGCGCGTTAGCGGACGCCGGGATTCGCGTCGGCGTCGCCGTCGCGCCGGTGCTGCCGGGCATTACCGACGATCCCGATGCGCTTGCCGCCGTCGTGCGTGCCGCCGCCGCGGCGGGCGCGTCGCACGTCTGGCACAGCGCGCTCAACTTGGGCACGATTACGCGCGACGCGTACTTCGCGTTCCTGCGGTCGACGCGGCCCGAGCTGGTCGCGCGCTACGAGCGCCTGTTCGGCCGTGGCCGGTACGCCGAGCCCGCGTACGTCCGGGAGGTCGCCGAACGCGTGCACGCGGCGTGCCGCGCGACCCGGTTCCCGCGCCGGCGCGCGCTCGCGCCCGACGACGCTGGCGCGCAGCTCGCGCTGTTGTAGAGGCCCGTTCGGCGGCGCGCTGGAACGGCGGTTCATGACCAGCCGGTGGTTGCGTCTGATCGTGGCCGTCGTCGCGCTCCTGCCGTTCGCGACGGTTGCGCGCGCGGACGACGCGCCGCCGCTCGACGCCCCGGCGATCCGCGAGCGGGTCACCGCGGCGACCGGCCCCGTACCGGCCGAATACCGCCAAACGACGGTGACCAAGTCGTCGAATGCGACGACGACGACGGTGAAGCGCGCGCAGCGCGGCACGAGCTATCGCGAGCTCCTGGACACGCCGCCGTTCCACAGCGAGCGCGGTTCGGAGAACGGTCAAGCCTGGCACCAGAACGACAACGGCCAGACCGTGCTCGAGCAGCCCGATCCGGGTCTCGCGACGGTCGAACCGCGCACGACGACCGTCACGCGCGGTCGCGATCCGAGCGCCCCGTACGTGATTGCGACGCTGACCGCGCGCGGCTACGGCGTCAAAGAATACGTCGATCCGCAAACGTGGCACATGGTGCGGCGCGAATCGATCACGCCCACCGGCACGGTGACGACGACGTACGACGACTTTCGCGACGATCACGGCCGCACGTTCGCGCACCACTCGCACGTCGACAACGGCTCGGCAGGCATCACCAGCGACGCGCGGATCACCGAGTACGATACCAGGCCCGTCACGCCGGCCGACGTCGAGATCGCGAAGAAGGGGCGGCGGCTGGTGGATTTCCCGGCCGGCGTGAGGTCGGTGGAGCTGCCGGCGAAGTTCGGGTCACAGCACGTCTACGTGCGCGTGACGATCAACGGACGCGGTCTGGACTACGTGCTCGACACCGGCGCGAGCGGCATCACGATCGACATGCAAGTCGCCAAGGAACTGGGGCTGCAGCTGTACGCGCAGCGGTCCACCGTCACCGCCGGGCGCTACACGACGGCGCGTACGCGCGTCCCCGAGCTGCGCGTCGGATCGCTGGTGCTGCGCGACGTCGCCGTGCAAGCGATCCCGCAAGGCCAGGACGAGAGCGGCACGGTGAAAGTGGTCGGCCTGCTGGGCTTCGACTTCCTCGCCGAGCTCGGCGTGACCATCGACTACGAGCACAAGCGGGTGACCGTCGTGCCGGGCGAGGAATACGTGCCGCCGGCCGATCCCCACGCCACCGTGCTGAACGTTCGCATCGGCAGCGGCGTGCCGATGACGGATGTGACGATCAACGGCGCGCTCGGCGAGCGCTTCATCTTGGACACCGGCGGCGTCGGGACGTTCATGGTGTTCGACTACTTCGCGCGCCGGCACCCCGAAGCGCTCAAGGACGAAGGGGACGGCGCGCGCAGCCGCGCGCGGCGTTTCCACGGCATCGGCGGTACGTTCGAGACGCAGCCGTATCAGATCGCCGCGGTGAAGCTCGGGAACGTGCGCTTCACGGACTTCCTCGGCTACCGGGTGACGTCGGCGGGGAGTTATTCCGGCGCGACCGACGGGCTCATCGGCGACGAGTTCCTGCGCATGTTCACCCTGGGCTTGGATTACGGCAACAGCCGCGTGTATCTCGTGCCGAACGCGATCGGCCGCACCGCGATGGGGATTCGCGACTGACCGCGAACGTGATGGCCATGCCGAGCCGGTTGTGGCGTTTGCTACCGTCGTTCTTCTTGCTGTTCGCGCTGGCCGCGCCGGCGTTCGGCGCCGACCAGCCGGCGACGAAAGCCAAGGCGAAGGCGCCCGATCCGCGCGCATGGCCGGCGGCGTACGAAGCGACGGCGACGCCGTTGAAAGACGTGCTCGACGGCGCCAAGCGAGCGGACGGAAAGGGCGCGCTCCAGCACACGGGGACCCTGCGCGTGACATACGCGTTCAAGGACGGCGGGCTCGAAGGCACCGAGCAGGACGTGTGGAGCGACGACGACTACCGCAATGAGGCGAAGGCCGGGCCGTTCGTCACCGCCGAAGGCCGCTACCAAGGGCAGCGCTGGGAGACGAACGAGAACGGCTACACGCTGCTCAAGCGCGGCATCCACCAGCGCGCCGAAGCCAACGTGCGCGCGCTCCAGCGGCCCGATCCCGGCGACGACGTGCGCATGCTCGGGCGCTTGCGCGCGCCGGCCGACGTGTACGTCGTGCGCGTTGCGCCCGCGGACGGCCGCGAAGAGCGCCGTTTCTACGACGCGTCGTCGTTTCGGCTGCTGCGCCGCGAGACCGCATATTTGGACAACCTTGTCGTGACGACGTACGAAGACTACCGCGAGACGGACGGCGGCGCGATTCCGTTTCGCACCACCATCAGCGACGGGCATCCCGAAAACGACGAAGTGTGGACGATCACGGACATGAAGATCGGTTCGCCGGTCGCGCCGTCCGAAGTCTCGATTCCGGGCAGCCGGCGATTGCCGGTCGAGCTTCCGGCCGGCGTCGCGAAGGTCCGGCTTCCCGCCCGCATCGACGAAGACGGCCACATCATCGTGCGGCTCACGATCAACGGCCGCGGGCTGGATTTCCAGCTCGACAGCGGTGCGGCCGATATCGTGATCAACCGCGACGTCGCCCGCGAGCTCGGGCTCAAGACGTACGGCCGCTGGAGCAACACCGTTGCCGGAACGTTCATCACCGGTCGCGCGATCGTGCCGAAGGTCGAGATCGGGCCGATCGTGATGAAGGACCTCGTGGTGGAAGCCCTTCCGTTCGCGTTCAACAACGACGCCTCCACGCGCGTCGTCGGCCTGCTGGGATACGATTTCATCGCCGGCTGCGTGCTCAAGATCGACTACGAGCACGGCACGGTGGACGCAATCCCGGCGGACACGTTCCAGCCGCCCGCCAACGGCATCACGCTGGATGCGATCATGGACGACCAAGTACCGCTGATCTGGACGAAGCTCAACGACGCGGTCGGCGAGCACTTCATCCTCGACACCGGCGCGGACGACATCGTCGTCTTCTCCGGCTTTGCGAAGAAGTATCCGGCCGCCGTCGACGACCACAGCCCCAAGCGGATTCTCACCCGGCTTTTCAATCTCGTGCAGGCCGACGGCGTCGGCGGCAAGCTCAACTTGCGTCCCGTCATGATCGCGAACATGCAAGTCGGCAACGTGCGCTATCCCGACTACCTCGCGTTCGTGATGAGCGGCGATCAGCCGGCGTTCGAAGGCGAGGACCTGGACGGGCTGATCGGCGCGTCGGCGCTGCGCATGTTCGACGTCTATCTGGATTACGCCAACTCGCGCGTCGTGCTCGTGCCCAACGGGCGAGCGCGCCCGCGCAAGCCCGACGACAAATAGGGCCGCGAAGCGCGGCTACTAGCGGGAGGCGGCGCGCAGTAACGCGGGCGCGAGCGCGTCGGCGAGCTCGGCGTAGCCCGCGTCCGACGGGTGGAAGCGGTCTTCGGAGAGGAAGCGGTTGACGTCGCCGTGCTCGCGCAGCGTCGTCGCGTAGAGGTCGACGAACGTCGCGCTCGCGCGCTGCGCGATGCTGCGAATCGCGGCGTCGTTCAGACGCGACAGGCGCGTCACGGCGTCGTGGTCCGCGCCGGTGAACAGCGGGCTGAGCCCGACGTCGGGGACGCCGCAGCAGACGACCGCGGCGTGCGGCTGCAGCGCGCGAACTTGCGCGACGAGGTTCGCATACGTCCGCGCGAAGTCGGCGGCCGCGATGCGGTGCACGACGTCGTTGCCGCCGACGCAGATGACGACGACGTCGGCGCGCGCGTGCGCGAGGCGCGGGACTTGCAGCCGTAGGACATCCGCGGCGGTCGAGCCGCCGATCGCGTAGTTGTCGATGCGCGAGTTCGGATGCTGCGCGCGCACGCGCAGGAACGCGCGGAAGATGAACGCGTTGCGCGGCGCCGACGCGCCGGTGCCGAACGCGAGCGAGTCGCCCAGCACGACGATGCGCACCGGGCGTCCCGGCGGCTTGGGCGCGCTCGGCGGCGGCGGACGGCGCATGCAGCCCGTGATACCCGCCAGCAGCGCGAGCGCCGCGCTACGCCGCATCGTCCGCCACGACGCGCCCGTCGGCGAGCCGGATCACGCGCCGCGCGCGGCGCCATACCGCTTCGCTGTGCGTCACGACGAGCAGCGTCTGACCGCGCGCGTTGAGCGCGCCGAGCAGCTCGAGCACGTTCTCGGCGGTGCGCGAGTCGAGCTCGCCGGTCGGCTCGTCGGCGAGCAGCAGCGCGGGCTCGTTGACGAGCGCGCGCGCGATCGCGACGCGCTGCTGCTGACCGCCCGACAATGCGGACGGCCGGTGGTGCATGCGGTCGCCAAGGCCGACGTCGCGCAGCGCCCGCTCGGCGCGCGTGGCCGCGTCGGCGCGCCGGCCCGCGTAGCGCGCGGCCAGCTCGACGTTCTCGCGCGCGTCGAGGTTCGGCAGCAAGTTGAAGCCTTGGAACACGAAGCCGATCGCGCGCGCCCGGATCGCGGCCAGCTCGCGGCGCGACGTGCGCGCGAGCGAGCGGCCGTCGATGACGACGTCGCCGGTGGTGGCGCGGTCGAGCCCGCCCAGTACGTGCATGAGCGTCGTCTTCCCGCTTCCGCTCTCGCCGACGATCGCGACGTACTCGCCCGGCGCAACGCCGAACGTCACGCCGTCGAGCGCGCGCACTTCGGTGGGTGTCCCGGGCGCGTGGATCTTCACGACGTCGCGCACGTCGACGATGCGCTCGCTCATCAGCGGCGCAGCGCCACGGTGGGCGGCAGCCGCGCGGCGGCGAGCGCGGGCACGAACCCCGCGACCGCGCTCAGCGCAACCGCGAACGCGAACGCGCCGAGCGCGACCAGCGGCGAGATCGCGAACAGCTGAAGGTTCCCGCCGGCCGCGCTGCGCGCGTCGATCGCCGTCACGACCGCCAGCCCGAGCGCGATCCCGACGATTCCGCCGAGCGCGCCGATGGTCGCCGCCTCGCCGACGAATGTCAGCAGAATCGAACCGTCGGTCGCGCCGATCGCCTTGCGAATGCCGATCTCGCGGGTGCGCTCCGTCACCGCGATCGTCATCGTGTTGATCACCGAGAACGCGCCGACCAGCAGCGCGATGAGCGCCGCGCCGAACACGATCGCGTCGAAGATCCCCAGCGTCGAGCGAACCGTGTCGGCTACTTCGCGCGGATCGCGGGCCGAGAGCCCGTCGATGAGCGCGATGCGCCGCGCCAGCAAGCTGACGTCGGTTCCTTTCTTCGACACGACCAAAAACGCCGACACGGGATCGCTCGGCAGCGCCTGGAGAAAGGACGGCACGACCTGCCGCAGCAGATCCTGCGCGTCGGCGAACGGCACGACCACCGCCGCATCGAAGATCGTGAACGTCTTGTCGAGCACCCCGACGACGGTGAACGAGTTGCCTTGCAGCGCGATCACGTCGCCGACATCGGCGTGCTCGGCGGCAGCGAAGTCCGGCCCGATCACCGCCACACGCTGCTCGCCCGCCGTCGCCGCCCGCCCGCGGTCGACGACCAGCATGTCGCGCTCGAACGGGCGCGCGCGATCCGGGAAGCCGAACACGAGCGACGGCGGGCCGAAACGCCCGGCAGCGTTCCCGCTCTGAAACGGCACGATCACTTCGGGGATCGCGGCGCGCACGCCGTCGAGCCCGGTGAGCCGCGCGTACGCCTTCGACACGGTCTGGCGCGCGTCGGGCGAGATCAGCACCGAGCGCTGGATGTTCGCGAACACGATGTCCGTGTTGAGCGACGTCGAGCGCGCGACGATGGTGTGCAGCCGCTCCGCGAGCGAGCCGACCACGGTGAGCGCGAGGATGCCGATCGCGATCCCGGCAACGGTGAAGAACGTCCGCGCCGGCCGCGACGCGAGATCCCGCAGCGCGTTCACTTACACGGTACGCGCGATGTCGGAACGGTATGCGAGCGGCGTGCCGCTCGGAAAGCGCGTCTTGAGGGTGTCGATCCCCGCGTAAGCGCGCGCGCGCGCGGTCTCGACGTCCTTGCCGCGCGCGGTCACCGTGAGCACACGCCCACCGGGCGACGAGATGGTGTCGCCGGTGCGCGTCGACGTTCCCCAGAACGCGGTCGCGGTGTCGCCTAGGCCGAGGTCGGCGGGCAAGTTCTCGACCTTCGTGTTCTCGTATGGATAGCGGGACGTTGCGAGCACGACACCGACACACGCGTCGGACGACCACGTCGCCGCGTCGATCTCCAGCGCGCCGTCGGCGGCCGATCTCAAGTAGCGTGCGAAGTCACCGCCAACGCGCGGCATCAGCACTTGTGTTTCCGGATCGCCGAAGCGCGCGTTGAACTCGATGACGTACGGCCCGTTCACCGTCTGCATCAAGCCGCAGTACAGCACGCCGCGGTACTCCTCGCCCTCGGCGAGCAAACCGCGCAGCGCCGGCGCGACGACGCGCTCGCGCACGATCGCCAGCAAGTTCTCCGGAAAACCGGATGGCGGCGAATACGCGCCCATCCCACCGGTGTTCGGCCCTTGGTCGTCGTCGCCGGCGCGCTTGTAGTCACATGCCGCCGCGACCGGTACCATCGCGCGGCCGTCGCCGATCGCGAACACGCTGACCTCACGGCCGGCGAGCTTCTGCTCGATCACGACGTCGTGTCCGCCGCCGGGGATCGTATTCGTGCCGTACCACTCCGCCAGCAGCGCGAGTGCGTTCGCCGCGTCGTCGCACACGACGACGCCTTTGCCGGCCGCGAGCCCGTCAGCTTTCACGACCGCGCCGCCGCGCCAGCCGTCGAGCGCGCGCTTCGCCTGATCGAGGTTGTGCACGATCTTGAAGCGCGCGGTCGGGATGCCGTGGCGCTCCATGAAGCGCTTCGCGAAAACTTTGCTGGTCTCGAGCCGCCCGCCGTTGCGGTTGGGGCCGAACACGGCGATGCCGGCATCGCGGCACTTATCGCCCACGCCCGCAGCGATCGCCGTCTCGGGGCCGAGCACCACGAGGTCGATCTGCTCGTCGACGGCGCGGCGCGCGATGGTGCGCGCGTCGGTCGCGACGACGTCGCTCCAATTCGTTCCGCGCGACGCGGTGCCGGCGTTGCCGGGCGCGTGGAAGAGCGCCTCGCACGACGGCGAGGATGCGAGCCGCCATGACAGCGCGTCCTCACGGGCACCCCCGCCGACGATCAGGATTCTCATACCGCGACGCCGGTCGTGCGCCGGGCCACCGCGAAATCCTGCCGCCGGGCGCATACCGCTGCGCAGCGACGCCAAAGCGCGGTCGGGCGGTCGCTCTACGGAGCGAGGCGCATACGGGAGCGCAGGTAACGCTGCTCCGCGGCGTTTTGCGTTCGGCTGATCGCGGCTGCGAATGCGCGGTCGGCCTCATCGATCCGCTCGAGGCGGCGCAACAGCTCGGCGCGAGCTGCGTGGAAGAGGTAGTAGCCGTCGAGCGCGGCGCGCGGCAGCTCGTCGAGCGCGCGAAGACCCGCCGCCGAACCGTCCGCGAAGCCGACCGCCACCGCGCGGTTCAACGCGACGATCGGCGAGGGCGACTGCGCTTCGAGCAGCCCGTACAGCGCAACGATGCGCGCCCAGTCGGTCTCGCCGCCGGCGGCCGTCGCGGCGTGAACGCGCGCGATCTGCGCCTGCAGCTGATACGGTCCCGGATCGCGATGGCGCTCAGCGCGCGCGAGCAACGCATCGGCTTCGGCGATGTGCGCGTGGTTCCAGAGGCGACGGTCCTGATCGTCGAGCATGATCAGCGTTCCGTCGGGTGCGGCGCGCGCATCTCGCCGCGAGTCGGCGTAGAGCATCAGCGCACCGAGACCCATCACCTCGGGCTCGTTGGGCATCAGCGCGAGCAGCACCCGACAGAGCCGGATCGCTTCATCGCACAGCTCGCGCCGCACGAGCTGGTCGCCGGACGTCGCAGCGTAGCCTTCGTTGAAGATGAGGTAGAGCACGGTGCACACGTCGTCGAGGCGCTGCGGCAAGTGCTGCGGCGGCGGCACCTCGAACGGTATCGCGCTGTCGCGGATCTTGCGTTTGGTACGTACCAGTCGCTGCGCCATCGTCGCGTGCGGGACGAGGAACGCATCGGCGATCTCTTCCGTGGTCAAGCCGGCGAGGGTCCGCAGCGTGAGCGCGATGCGCGACTCGACGCCGAGTGCCGGATGGCAGCACGCGAACATGAGGCCAAGACGGTCGTCGGGCATGGTGGACACATCGTCCTCCTCCGCGGCATCCGCGGCGGGCACCGGCCGTTCGAGCGCCGCGAGGCGCTGCAGCTTTTCACGGCCCGTGCGCTCGCGGCGCAGCCGGTCGATCATGCGATTGCGCGCGGTCGCAAGGATCCACGCTGAGGGCCGAGCCGGGAACCCATCGCGCGGCCAGCGCTCGAGCGCGATCACGTATGCTTCCTGAAGCGCGTCCTCGGCCAGATCGATGTCGCCGCACAGCCGCGAAAGGGTTGCAACGGTGCGTCCCGCGTCGTCGCGGACGCACCGTGCGACCTCATCACGAGGGTCAGGACAGGTCGGCAACCGGACGGATCTCCACCGAGCCGTACTTCGCTCCGGGGCACATCGCCGCCGCTTCGAGCGCATGATCGAGCGACTCGGCTTCGATGACGTAGTAGCCGCCGAGAAACTCTTTCGTTTCGGCGAAGGGACCGTCGGTCACGGCGCGGTTTCCGTTGCGGACGCGGACCGTCGTCGCGCTGCTCGGAGGGGCGAGCGGGTTGCCTTCGACGTAGGCGCCGCGCTGGCGCAGATCGGCGGTGTATGTTTGAAACTCTTCGAACAGGGCGGCGTGTTCGGCCTCAGACTTCGGTCCGGCGGCCTCGTCTCCGTAGATCAGCAGCGCGTACTGCATCGACATTCTCCTCCAGCGTGGATGCGCTCCGCATCCGTCTCAAAGACGAGCGGCTCGGCCTCAAATCGACATTCCGCGGAAAGATTTTTCGCCGGCCGCCTCGCCCGTCATTGGCCCGCGGCCTTCGCGCGCCACTCGCGGGCGAGCATCGCGAACACGACGTCGTCGGCCCAATCGCCCTTGAAGCGCAAGCTCTCGACGAAATGCGCCTCCTGGCGGAAGCCCGTGCGGCGCATGAGCGCGACCGACGCCGCGTTGCGCGGGTCGACCGAACCGAACACGCGGTGCTTGCCGAGCGTGTCGAACGCGAGCCGCAGCAGCGCCTGGATCACTTCAGCTGCATAGCCCTGCCCCTGATATGCCGATGCCAGCGTGATGCCGAACTCCGCCTGCTCCACCGCGTGCTGCGGAACGTGTACGCCGCAGTCGCCGATCAGCTCGCCGGTGGCCCGCAGCGTGATCGCGAGCTGACGCCACGTGCCGGGCGCGTACGGCTCGGATGTCGCCAGGCCGGCGATGAACGCGCGCACGTCGTCGAGCGACTGCGGCTCCCAGCTCTGATACCGCATGATCTCCGGATCGGCGCGGTACGCGAACATCGCGTCCGCGTCGGCGGCGCGCAACTCGCGCAGCACGAGACGCTCGGTGACGAGCTCATCGCTCATACCGGCTGAGCGCGGCGCTGCTCCTCCTCTTGCAGCACGCGCCATTGCACCTTGCCCGTCGCCGAGCGCGGCAGCGAGGTGACGAACTCCACGATCGCGGGGACTTTGTACGGCGCCATGTGCTCGCGCGCCCATGCGATGATGTCCTCGGCCGTCGCGTGCGCGCCATCGCGCAGCACGACGAGCGCCTTCGCCTGCTCGCCGCGGCGCGCGTCGGTCGTCGCGATGACGCACGCTTCTTGGATTGCGGGATGGCCGAACAGCTTCGTCTCGACCTCCGCCGGCCACACCTTGAAACCCGACACGTTGATCATGCGCTTGAGGCGGTCGACCAGAAAGAAATAGCCCTCGTCGTCGACGTAGCCCAGATCGCCGGTGCGGAAGAACCGCTTGCCGTCGCGCTCGAAGAACGCCTCGGCCGTCGCGTCGGCCTGTTTCCAGTACTCGCGCATCACCTGTGAGCCCGAGATGACGATCTCGCCGGTCTCGTTCGGTTCGAGCTCGCGCAGCGTCTCGGGGTCGATGACGCGCGAGTCGATGCCGAACGTCGGCACGCCGAGGCATTGCAGCTTCGTGCGGTCGGGCGGGTTGGCGTGCGTCATCGCGATGGTTTCGGTGAGGCCGTAACCCTCCATGTAGCTCAAGCCCAGCCGTTCGATGATCTCCGAACCGACCGCGGCCGGCAGCGGTGCACCGCCGCCGCCCAAATGCATCAGCGAGCGCAGCGCCTCGGAACGATAGCCGGGGTTCGACAGCAGGTCGACGACCATCGTGCTGATCGCGGTCATCGTCGTGCACTCGTAGCGCTCGATGAGCGTGAGCACCGCCGCGGGATCCCACCGCGTGAGCATCACGATGGTCCAGCCGTTGCACATCCCGGCGTTCATGTCACCGATCATGCCGGTGACGTGAAAGTACGGCAGCACCGACATGACGCGCGCGCCGGGGGAGTTGCCCCCGCCCCACATCGGCGTCGCCCACGTCGTCGTCTGCACGGTGCGATGCGTGTGCACGCAGCCTTTAGGCCGTCCGGTGGTTCCCGACGTGTACAGCAGCAGCGCCATGTCGTCGGCGCCGGTCGTGATCGGCCCGGGCGGCTGCCCGGCGGCGACCGCCTCGTGCCACGCGACGAAACCCGCGCCGTCGAACGCCGCGCGCGGCGCCGCGACCGCCGGCGGCAGCGCGAGATCCGTCGGGCGCTCGAGGTAGTCCGAGTACGCGGCGACGACGAGATGATGCACCGGCGCGGGGACGTACGGTGCGAGCTTCGGCGCGAGCTCTTGCCCGGCGACCGCGACCGTCGCATCGCTGTCCTCGATGTAGGCCCGCAGCTCTTCGGCGACGAGCATCGGGTTGAGCGCGACGACGACCGCGTTCGCGCGCAAGATCGCATAGTAGGCGATGACGTACTGCGGCGAGTTCTGCATGAACAGCAGCACCCGGTCGCCGCGCCGTACGCCGGCGACGTGCTCGAGATAGCCGGCGAGCCGCTCCACTTCGTCCCACAGCCGCCGGTACGTGATCGGCGTGTCGTAGTACACGATGGCCCGGTGCTCGGGGAAGCGCGCGGCCGACGTCGCCAGGTTGTGCGCGACGCTGGTCACCGGGACGGGGAACTCGCGCGGCCGCCGCTTCGGCCAGTACGCAAAATGCCGCTGATTCATAAAAGGATGATTTCCGGTTCGGCCGGTGTAACGGGCTACTCCTTGTCGATACCGAGCAGCCTCCCGCCGATCACGCAGATCGGCGACCGCATCGTGCAGATTCGCCTGCCGATGACCGGCAACCCCATGCGCTACATCAACGGCTACTTGCTCGAAGACGAGGACGGGCTGACGCTGATCGACTGCGGCTGGAAGGCGGACGACGTCCGCGCCGCCCTCGACGAAGGGCTGGCGCTCAGCGGCTACGCCGTGCGCGACATCCGGCGGCTGCTGATCACGCACTTCCACTTCGACCACTACGGCCTGGCCGGAACGCTCGTCGCCGCCGGCGTGCCGGAGCTCGGGATGCACGAGCGCGACTGGGACTTCTTGAAGCGGCGCAAGGAACGGCGCGGGGAGACGGACTCCATCGTCGACGCGTGGCTGGAACGCAACGGCTTGCACGTCGAGCCGGACGACGACGACGGAGATTCGCCGTACGACCGCTTCGACTACGTCGAGCCGACGCGCATGCTCGAGGACGGCGAACGCATCGGCCGCTTGCGCGCGATGTGGACGCCGGGCCATTCGCCGGGCCATCTCTGCTTCGTCGACACGGTCTCGGGCCGCACGTTCACCGGCGACCACGTGCTCGATCCGGTCACGCCGCACGTCGGCATGTGGCACGAATCGGGCCGCGACGCGATGGGCGAATACGTCGCATCACTGCGCAGCGTCGGCGCACTCGAAACGACCGGCGCGCTCCCTGCGCACGGCGAGGCGTTCCCCGATCTCGCGCGCCGCGTGGAGGAGCTGCTCGCGCACGAAGCGACCCGCGAAGCGGACGTCCTGCACGCGCTCGATGCCGGTCCGCTCACGGCCGCGCAAGTCGCGGGACAGTTGAAATGGCGGCGCCGCGGCGACCGCTTCGATCAGCTTCCGCACGAACACCAGCAGTTCGCCGTGGCGGAGACGCTGGCGCATCTGGAGCACCTGCGGCGGCGCGGGCTCGCGGAACGCAACGACGGCGACCGCATCATCACGTGGTCGCGCGGGACGGCCGTGTAACGACGCAACGCGCTGCACCGGACAACCGAGCGCACTCCCCTGTTTGGCGCGATATCGGCTGGGCACCAAACGAGAGCTTATGCGGACCGCTATTATCGGTGCCGGAATGGTCGGTTTGGCGGCGGCGAACCGCTTGACGCAAGCCGGCGACGACGTCGTCGTCTTCGAACGCGATCGCGTGCCCGGTGGCCTGGCGGCGAGCTTCCGGCCTTCGCCGGGCGGCGATCCGCTCGAACGGTATTATCATCACGTCTTCAAATCGGACCGCCGCTTCGTGGAGCTCACGCGCGAACTGGGGTTGAGCGACCGCATGATGTGGTCGAAGCCGGGCGCCGCATGCTTTTATGACGGCCGGCTCCACGCGCTCGACGGCTTACGGTCGCTGCTCGGTTTCTCGCCGTTGCGCCGTTCGGAGCGGCTCCGGCTCGCGGTAGCGCTGGGGATTTTGCGCGCTTCGCCCAGCGCAGCGCCGTTCGAGCGACACCGCAGCGCCCGCTGGCTGCGCCGCGGGGCGGGAGCGCGGGCATATTCGGTCGTGTTCGACCCGCTGTTCCGTTCGAAGTTCGGCCGCCATGCCGAAGACATCTCGCTCTCGTGGTTCTGGGCACGCATCCACGACCGTACGGCATCGCTCGGCTACCCGCGCGGAGGCTTTGCGACCGTCTACGAGCGCCTTGCGGAGCGTATCACCGAACGCGGCGGCGTCGTCCGCTACAACACGTCGATCTCGGCCGTGGAACGTCACGGCACCGGCGTGCGCGTGCGCCACCCGGACGCGCCTGCGGGCGAGCGGTTCGATCGCGTCATCGGTACGGTACCGCTCACCGCACTCGCCGGGATGACGCCCGCCATCGACGACGGCTTTCGCAGCCGGTTCTCCACCGGCAAAGGGCTCGCGGCGCGCTGCGTCGTGCTCGCGCTCGACCGGCCGCTGACGGGAACGTACTGGATCAACGTCTGCGAGCCGGAAGCGCCGTTCACCGTCGCCGTCGAGCACACCGCGCTGGTCGACCGCGCGCGCTACGGCGGCATGCATCTTCTATATCTCGGAAACTACGGTGCCGCGTTTCCCGACGTGCCGGTGGCCGACGTCGTCGCCGGTTTCATGCCCTACCTGCAGCGGATCAATTCGCGCTTCTCGGCCTCGTGGATCCGCGAGGCGTGGCAGTTCGTCGCACGCGACGCGCAGCCGATCGTCACGCCGGGCTACCGGGCGCGCATCGCGCCTCATCGCACGCCGGTCCCGGGCGTGTACCTCGCCAACATCTACCAGGTGTATCCGCACGACCGCGGGCAGAACTATGCCGTGCACCTGGCCGACTCGGTGATTCGCACGATGAACTCGGCAGCATGAGCGCGGTCGCGTCGATGTCCGCGCCGGCGCGTGCGCGGGCGCTCGAGCTCAAACAGCATTGGCCCGCCGCGGTCATCTTCGCGTTCGGCGTCGTGTCCGTGCTCGTGCTGGGCGGCAGCGCCACGGCCGCGTTTCCGCCCGGTGACGGCGGACTGTTCGCCGAGATTTGCGCGGAGATCGTCGACGGCAGGTTCCAGTTCCCCCGCGCCATCGCATACAACGGGCTGCACATACCGTTCTCGTATTCACCGCTCGCCTTTTACGCCGTCGCTTCATTGTCGCAGCTGCTCCACGTCAGCGTGCCGCGAGCGATGCAGTGGTGGGTGATGTGCTGGACGTTCGCGTTCGCGCCCGCGGCGTACTACGCGGCCCGGTGCATCCTGCGGGATCGGGCGCAAGCCGTGGTCGCCGCCGCGTTCCTCGTGGTTCTTCCGATGAACTCGGCCTGGCTCGGCATGGGCGGCGGCATGACGCGCGCGCCCGGGTTCGTCTGCTATATGCTCGCGGCGGGCGCCGCATGGGCCGCGCTGCGGGACGGCGGGCGCCGCCGCACGCTGCTGGCCGCGCTTGCAGCCGGCGCCATTGCGTGGTTCCACATGGAGTTCTTCTTCCTCTACGCGGTGACGCTGGTGCTGCTCACGGTTGCCTTTCGGCACCGGTTCGCTGCCGCAGCCGCGATCGCTGCGGGTGCGGGCGTTCTGGCGTTACCGTGGGTCTTGCTCGCGCATCACGATGTGGCGTCGTTTCAAAACGCGCTGCAGACCCGGCACTTCGCGCACGCCGCCGTTCCGCTCACGGAGTACCTGCACTACGTCGGCATCGGGCTGCCGGGCGAGTGGCTCGCGCTGCTGGCGCTGGCATCGTTGGCCGTCGCGCTCGCGCGCGGGCGGTACGTGTTCGCGCTGTGGTTCGCCGCGGTGATCGCGGTCGACTCGCGCGCCGGCATCCAAGGAGCGCATCTTCCCGCCGCGCTGGCGATCGGTTTCGCGTTCGGTTCGCTGCGTGACGCTTTTCCGAGGCCGGCACACCGGAACCGGCTGCTGTACGCGGCGCTCTTCGCCGCCCTGGTCGGCGCGGTGACCGTCTTCAGCGTGTCCGCGCAATACGTCCGCACGAGCGAGACGGATGTCGCGGCTTGGCGCTGGATCGGCGCGCACACCGAGCGAAACGCCGCGATCTTCACCCTGTCTCCGCGGTCGCTCAGCGAACCGGCGCTCGATCAGAGTTTCGAGTGGCTTCCGGTGTACGCGCGGCGCGTCAGCCCCATCACGTACCAGGGACTGGAGTGGCTCGACGGCCGTTCGTTCGCATTCCACGCGTCGGCGTTCTACGGATTTCAAGAGCTTTGCGTTCGCCGCGGACCGGACTGCGTGCTGGTGTACGCGCGCGACCTTGCGCCCGGACGGCCGCGGTACGCCTACATACCGCGCCACGGCATCGACTATGAATTAGTCGCTGCGCGGTTTCGCACCGATCCGCGGCTTCGGCTCACGCACGAGGACGACGGCGGAGCGCTGTTCAGGCTACCTGGCCGGTGATCGTGCAAGCGTGGCGGTCGCTCGCGCATGCAGCCCGTAATCGGGGTACAGCGGCCTCGTCCTTCGAGGAGAGGTATTCGTGCTGGCAATGAATTATCGCGGACCGCATCGCGTTCGCATCGACCACAAGGCGATCCCCGAGATCCTGCATCCCGAAGATGCGATCGTCCGGGTCACGCGGTCGTGCATTTGCGGATCGGATTTGCATCTGTACAACGGCCTCGTGCCGGACACGCGCGTCGGCATGACGTTCGGTCATGAGTTCACCGGAGTCGTGGAGCAGGTCGGCCCCGGCGTGCAAACGCTCAAGGCCGGCGATCACGTCCTCGTTCCGTTCAACATCGCGTGTGGCCGATGCGTGTTCTGCCGTGAGGGGCTGTACGGGAACTGCCACGAGTCCAACCCGCAGGCGACGGCCGTCGGTGGAATCTTCGGCTATTCCCATACAGCCGGCGGCTACGACGGCGGCCAAGCGGAATACGTGCGCGTCCCGTACGCCGACGTCGGTCCGACCATCATCCCCGCCGGCATGGACCTCGATGACGCAGTCCTGCTGACGGACGTCGTGCCGACGGGATATCAAGCGGCCGAGATGGCGGGAATCCAGCCGGGCGACACAGTGGTGGTGTTCGGCGCAGGGCCCATCGGCATCATGGCGGCGCGATGCGCGTGGCTGTTCGGCGCGGGGCGCGTCATCGTGATCGACCGCGAGGAGTACCGTCTCGACTTCGTGCGCGGGTACGCCGCACCGTGCGAAACGTACAACTTCGAGTCGCTCAAAGACCCGGTCGTGTTTCTGAAGCACACTACGGGCTCGCTCGGCGCCGACGTGTGCATCGATGCCGTCGGCGCGGACGCCGCCGGCAGCCGCATGCAGACGATACTCGGCAGAAAGCTGCTGCTCGAGGGCGGCGCCGTGACCGCGCTGCACTGGGCGATCAACTCGGTGAAAAAGGGTGGAATCGTCTCGATCGTGGGCGTGTACGGTCCCATCGGCACGCTCGTTCCGATCGGAAACGTCGTGAACAAAGGCATCACGATCCGCGCGAACCAGGCGTCGGTGAAGCGGCTGCTGCCGCGGCTCATCGAACACGTGCTCAACGGCGTGCTGAACCCCAAAGCGCTCATCACGCACCGCATCCCGCTGGAGTACGTGTCGGACGCCTATCGCATGTTTTCGTCGAAGCTGGACAACTGCATCAAGCCGGTGCTGCTGCCGCCGTCGGTGAGGGCATGAACCGCATGCAAGACATCGCGAGCGCGGGCACGCGCACCGACGGTTGGGGGATCGACGCCGACCGCGACAACGACCCGACGTATCCGATTCGCCGCCGGCTCGATACCGCCGAGGAGCACTCCGGCTGGACGCGTCCGGCGCAGCAGCCGGTCGACGTCGAAGTGCTGCGCTCCATTGAGCGTCCCGACGTCACCGCCGTCTTCGGCACGTCCACACCGCCTTCAGGACTCAGCGGGATGATCCGGCGCGCGGCGTTCGCGTACAGCGAATCGAGCTATCTGCACTGGCTGCCGCTGGTGCTGGCCGACCGCATCAACGTCGTCGAAGGCATCCTCGACGACGTGAGGCGCGGGCGCGTCCCCAATACGTTCGCGGAAGCGGGCGGACGCGCGCAGTGGAAATACAACCGGCGCGGGATGATCGACCGGCTGCTGTTTACCGCGGCTATCGCGGGGATTTCCGTGACGTCCGTTCGCGCGTACCGAGCCGCGCACCGGGCGAAGCGGGGCAACACGCAATAGGGCCGCATATCCGACAGCATCGCATGCCGCGCGAGAACGACAGCGCCGGAGCGCGCGTCACGGTCGTCATGGCTACCAGGGACCGTCGCGAGCAAGTTCTCCTCAGCCTCGCGCGGCTCGCGACGGTCTCCGGGGATCCGCCCGTCATTCTGGTGGACAACGGATCGTCCGACGGCACGCCGGAAGCCGTGGAGCGCGCGTTTCCGCACGTCAGCGTGCTTCGCGCCGGCCGAAACCTCGGCGCGACGGGCCGTACGTTGGGCGTGCGCGCGTCCCGAACGCCGTTGGTGGCGTTCGCGCACGACGATTCTTGGTGGGGCGAAGGCGCGCTCGACCGCGCGGCGGATCACTTCGAACGATGTCCCCGGCTGGCGCTCCTGGCCGCGCGCATCCTGATCGGACCGGACGAGCGGGAAGACCCGCTCTGCGCGGAGATGCGCGCGAGCACCTTGCCGCAGCCGCCGAACCTCCCCGGTCCTGCGATCTTGGGTTTCGTCGCCTGTGGTGCCGTCGTGTCGAAGCAGCGATACCTCGACGTCGGCGGGTTTTCCCCAGTCGTGTTCTTTCTCGGCGAAGAAGACGTGCTCGCGCAAGACCTCGCCGCCGCGGGCTGGGCGCTCGCGTACGCTGACGACGTGGTCGCGCACCATTGGCCGCAGCCGGGACGCGACCGAAAGGGACGCCGGCGGCTGCAAGCGCGAAACGCGCTGCTGTCCTCCTGGCTGCGCCGTCCGTTGCCGGTCGCTCTGGCGGACACGCTGCAGCTCGCGATGCAGGCCGGCGACCCGCAGTTGCGCGGCGCGCTGCTGGACGCGGCGCGACGGCTTCCCGCAGCGCTCGCCGCGCGCCGCGTGTTGCCGCCGTCCGTCGAAGCGCACGTCCGGTTGCTGCGCCGTGGCGCGTAGCATGCGGCATCGCGCCCTCGTCTCGATGGCTGCGTACTATGTCGTCACCGGCGCCTGGCCGCTGACTTCCATGCGCACCTTCGAGGCGGTGACGGGCCCGAAGCAAGACCGCTGGCTCGTGCGCATGGTGGGCGCGCTTGCGCTCGCAAACGGCTGCGCGCTTGCAGTCGGCGCGCGCCGAGAAGTTCTGTCGCCCGAGACGATTGCGCTCGCGGTGGGAAGCGCCGTCGCCTTTGCGGCGATCGACGTCACGTACGTTGCAAAGCGAAGGATTCGTCCGGTCTACCTCGCGGACGCCGCCGCCGAACTGGCATTCGCGGGCGCCGTCGTTCTCGACGCGCGCTAAGCGCTCACTCCCACTCCACCGTCGCGGGCGGTTTGGACGTGATGTCGTAGGCCACGCGGTTCACGCCGGGGATTTCGTTCACGATGCGCGCGGAAATGCGTTCGAGCAGGTCGTGCGGCAGACGCGCCCAGTCCGCGGTCATCCCGTCCTCGCTCGTAATCGCGCGTACGCCGACCAAATTGCCGTACGTGCGGCCGTCGCCCATGACGCCGACGCTCTTCACCGGCGTCAACACCGCGAAATACTGCCACGGGCGCGGTGAGAGCTTGCCCTCGGCGATCGCGGCGTCGATCTCGCTCGTCACGATGAAGTCCGCTTCGCGCACGACGTCGAGCCGTTCGCGCGTGATGCCGCCGATGATGCGCACCGCGAGTCCGGGGCCGGGGAACGGCTGGCGTTCGACGATCGCGTTCGGGAGGCCGAGCACACGGCCCGCGGCGCGAACCTCGTCCTTGAAGAGGGCGCGCAGCGGTTCGACGAGGCCGAGCGCCATGCGCTCCGGCAGTCCGCCGACGTTGTGGTGCGATTTGATCTTGTGCCCGGCTTTGGAACCCGGCGTCTTCGACTCGATGACGTCGGGATACAGCGTGCCTTGCACCAAGAAGCGCACGCCGGGAATCTTCTTCGCCTCTTCTTCGAACACCGCGATGAACTCGTGGCCGATCGCGATGCGCTTCAGCTCGGGATCGTCGAGGCCCGCGAGCCGGTCGAGGAAGCGCGCCGACGCGTCGACGTGCACGACGTCGAGATGGAGCACGTCACGGAACGCCGCGATCACGCCGAGCGACTCGTCCTTGCGCATCAGCCCAGTGTCGACGTAGATGCAGGTGAGCTGCTTGCCGATGGCGCGCGAGACCAGCGTCGCGGCGACCGCGGAGTCGACGCCGCCGGACAGCGCGCACAGCACGTTCGCATCACCGACCTGCGCGCGGACCTTCTCGATCGCGTCGTCGACCCACGAATCCATCTGCCACGACGACGCAATGCCGGCAATCGTGTGGAGGAAGTTCTCTAGGATCGCGGTGCCTGCTTCGGTGTGCACCACTTCGGGATGAAACAGCACGCCGTACCGCTTGTGCGCGTCGTCTGCCATGGCGGCGACGAGCGAGGTCGGCGTGTGCGCGAGCGCCGTGAACCCTGGCGGAACGCTCTCCACGGAATCGCCGTGCGACATCCACACGCGCGACGCTCGCGGAACGCCAAGGAAGAGCGGCGACTCGATTTGGTCGACCACGAGCTCAGCCGGGCCGAACTCGCTGTGCCCCAGCCGCACCAGCGAGCCGCCGAAGCGCTTCACCATGAGCTGCATGCCGTAGCAGATGCCGAGCAGCGGCAGCCCGCAGTCGTACACGCGCGGATCGCACGCGAGCGCGTCGTCGCCGAACGTCGACTCGGGGCCGCCGCTCAAGACGATCGCCGCCGGCTCGCGCTTCGCGATCTCGTTCCACGGCGTGTCGTACGGCAGCAACTCGGAGTAGACATTGGCTTCGCGGGCACGGCGCGCGATGAGCTGGCTGACCTGCGAGCCGAAATCCAGGATGACGACGGTCGCCGGCCGCGCCTGCACGGGAGTGGTCATTGCGGCCAGAGTTCGTCCACGGCGACGCTGAACCCCGGAAGAATATCAGGCAGTTCGAAGCGGTCGCCGTCGCGCAGCACGACCGGCTCCGCGGTCACCCGATGAATCTCCCACGTGCGCTTACCGGGGTCGACGAAAACGACGACATCGATTCCTTGGTCAAGGAGCATCTTCAGTTTCGCACGGCAAGCGCGTTCGGTTTGCTTTCCGGAGCGAATCTCGAAGACCAGTTCCGGCAGCACACGAGCGAACGAACGCGGAATCACCGGTAAGCGCTGCCGCGACACGTAGGTAACGTCGGGCGCCATCAGGTCGCCGTCTACGAACAAGACACCCGCGTTGGAATCGAACACCCAGCCGGCACCGGTCTCTTCAAGCCAGCGATCGATTCGCGAGCCGATTTTGATGACGAGCCGTGCGGAAACGAAATCATGCGGCGCCACCACCACATACTCGCCGTTCCATACTTCCAGCTCGTAAGCGGATTGTGTCCGCTGGATTGCGTCGAGAAGCTCCCAGTACACCGGATCGGCATACATTTCCAGCCGAGCCGCGTTGACGTCGGTATCTTTCTCGGTGTTCCTCACGTCAAGACCTCCGCCAAGCGCTGCTGATCGCGAGCCCAGACCAGCTCCATCGCGATGCGTTCGCCGACCGACACGTCACGTCCCCAGCGGTACGACGTGTAGGGCGTGTAGCGGGTGCCCGGCGATCCCGGGATGCGCAAGCTGACGTCGTACACCACGAAGTCTTTGGGCGGCCCGCTCACGATCACGCACTGCAGCGCGAACGGGCCGATCACGCCGACGCCGTCGACGTCTTTGGCCGCGCGCACGAACCGTTCGCCGAGATCGAACGCTTTCTCCAGCATCGACTCGGTCAGCGTCGCGGCGACGTGGCCGGCTTCTTCCATGCGCACCGGCTCATCGGCGAGGGCCTGCGCCTGGCGGAACGGCAACCCGATGAACCCGTCACGGTTCGTCTGCCGCCGGGTATCGGTGCCCAGCAGTTCCAGCTCGTCCAGCAGCGGCGACCAGAAGAAGTTCAGGTTGATCGTCGGCCCCAGCGCGAACTCCTCGATCACCGCGCCGCGCAAGCCTTCTGCGGTGACGGTGCCGGCATCCAGCAGCTGCTGCGCAGTTTCGGTGTATTCGCTGCCGTCGCGCGCGAGAAAAAACGCCCGCTCGAACGATACCTTCGCATGCGGCGCCTTCACCATCACGAGGGTGTCGATATCGTCCGCGGACGCGATCTGCCGCGGGTAGCGGATCCCCGCCCGGTCCATCAGCGCATATTGGTTGTCCGCCTCGTCGCGCTCCTCGGCGCGCAGCAGGCGGCGGTTGCCGAAGAACGGCACGCGCATGCGCTCCTCAATGTCCGCGTACGAATAGCGCTGGTGCAGGTACACTTCGAACGAGCGGTTCGGCACGAACACAGCGTTCTCGCGGCGCAGGCGCTCCTGCACGCCGTCGTCGAGGACGTCGGCGAACTTCGCCACTTCCAGCGTCTCGTCGACGCAGCCGCGCGGCGGCCCGTCGAAGCGCCGCGCGTAATGCTCGTCATACGTGCGGTTACGGCCGCGTTCGGTGACGATGAGGTTGCGCAGACCCTGCGCGCGCGCGCCTGAGGCCACTTCCAGCGCGGAGTGGCTTCCGATCGAGCACAGCGTGAGACGGCTCGCGTCGTAGGACGCCAGCGTCCCAGGCAGATCGAACGGCACGACGCCGCTCTACGACGAGAGGAAGCTTCTTGCCTCGGTCGACGTCGGATAGTTGACGAGCAGCGTCCGGCGCACTTGCTGGCGGGCCTGCTTCGCCTCGGTGGTATCCTGGCGCCCCAGCGCGTCGTAGGCGCGCTTGTAGAGGCGCGGCAGCTCGTAGTCGCGCGGGTACTGGTGCTGCCAGTCGTCGAGCGCATCGACGACGTAGACGGTGTCTTGCGTCATGCGCCCGGCCCAGCCGGCGTCGAGATAGCGGCCGATGCGCGTGAGCTCGTTGCGCACGCCGATCGGCGACAGTTTCGTGTGCCCGAAGTACTCGTCCGCAGGCGCCGTGATGACGAGAAAGGCCTCGTGCGAGGTCACGTGCCCGATCTCGGGCAGCCCGTGCGCCGACGCGCGGTGGGACGCGACGATCCGCGCGGCCTCACGCTCCGTCTCGGAGTAGCCCGGGCCCGCGTTGCGCGCGGCGTCGACCATCGGGAAGAGCACCTTGCCGAGATCGACCGGAACCGACGCGATCGGGAACGCCGCTTGCGCCGCGCGTTGCAAAGCCAGCGCGCGCCAGCGCGCGTCCTGGGTGAGGTTGTACGCGCGCAAGTCGGCGTCGACCTGACCGATGAGCGACTGCACGTCGTTGGGATACGTCTGCGCGAGCGCGGTCGCGTCGCTGTCCGCGTCGCGGGCGAGCTTGACGATGTCGGCGTCTTCGGCGTCGAGCTTCGCGATCAGCCCGCGCGCGGCCGCGCCGCGCACCGGGTCGTCCTGCCAGGCCTGCGCGGCGAGCCGCACGTACCATTCGGCCGCGTCGTTGCTCACGAGCGGATCGTACTGCAGCCGCGACGCGAGATCGACCGTGATGCCCTTGATCGCGATGTTCTGGGGGTCGTCGCGCCGGCGCAGCTCGTACCCGCGGCCGGCATCGAGCACGGCGGAGAAGTAGTCGAGCTCGTCGCCGAGATGCCAGCCGTCGGCCGCGCCTTTGTCGTACGCCGCCTTCATCTGCTTGTAGAGCTGGGCGGGGTCGATGTCGAGCGCGGCGCGCGCGGGCGCGAGCGGCAGGGCGATGACGACCGCCGCGGCGAGCGCCGCGAGCAGCTTACGCAGGAGCAATCGTGCTGTCGTCGAGGATGGCGTCGAGCGAGTTGGACAGGAGCGCATTCTTGATCTCTCGGGCAATTCGGCGACCGGTGGACATGGGTTCGCTGTAGTTCAGGTACGAGTACGGCGAACCGTCGATGAAGAGGTTGGTACCCGCGACGATCCGCGCGGAAATCTCCATGATGTAGAAGCTGGTGTCGGGCGTGATGATCGTCTCGATACAGAACGCGCCGAAGAGCCCTTTGGGTCCGCAGATCTCCTGGCTGACGCGCACGACGTCCTCGCCCATGCGGTACGCCTCGGCGAGCATCGACTCGCGCAGGCTGATCGGCTGGTTGCCTACCACCACGTACGACGGGTCGAGGTCCATTCCGGCCTGCGCTTGGGACGGAATGCGGCCGAGCGAGTCGACGTTCGTCTCGTACCGCCGGTCCATCGACATGATCTCCAGCCGGCGGGTGAGCGACGAATAGAAATAATGGATGTAGAGCGGGACGCCGATGATGTACTCTTGCAGGATGTAGTTCTGCCGCGCGAGCAGCGACGCGCGCTCTTCGAAATCCATCGCGTCGCGCAGGAACATGTAACCCTTGCCGCCCTGCGCGCCGTACAGCTTCACGATGACGGGGCGGTCGATCTCCGCGCCGGTCTTGAACTGACGCGGCAGCTTGAGCCCGGCACGCAGCAGCCACTCGCGCTGCAGCTCCCGGCTGGCTTCCCAATCGAGCACGGCCTTGTTCCCGAAGTACGGGATCGTCATCTTCTTGTGCTCGTCGAGCGACAGGTACGCGACGAACGAGCCGTGCGGCACGATGATGATTTTGCGCTTCTCGAGCTCGGGCACCAGCGACATGAAGTCGCTGTACTTCTCGATCGTGATCACTTCGTCGACGAACGCGAACGAGCGGTACAGCCGTTCGGTCGCGCGGTTGGCGATCGCGAGCGTCTTGAAGCCTTCGTCGTGCGCGCCCTTGAGGATCTGCAGCGCGGAGTGCGATCCGAGCGTCGCGATCGTGTACATCTCGCCGACGCCGTCTTTGCGCTGTGCCGTTTGATCCAGAGGTTCGACCATCATCGTCATGCTTTTATTGCTACCTGAAACGCGGGGTTGCAGAGGAACGTCTCGACGGCCCGGTCGAGCGTGGTGGGCGCGACGTCGCGGCCCGAGTCGTCGAGTAAACGCCACGCGGTGCGGCGGCGGATGGCCAGAACGCCGGGGATCGAACGTCCTGCAACCAAGCGTGCCGGAGCTTCGTCGAGCGGGGCGATCCATACCTCGCCCGACGCCGGCCGGTCGGACGCGCGCTCGGCCAGCCGGTGTTTATTCGGGTTGTGGATCGTCTCGATTGACGCGACCGTGCGCGCGAGATCGCCCGTGGCGTCGCCAGCGTCGGTGTCGGCGTCGAACAGCCAGATGTCGGCGCGCACGACCCGCGCGACCGGCACGCCCAGGCGGTCGAGCGTCTCGAGCGCCGTGAACGCCTCGTTGTCCGGGATCGTGAGCGACACGGCAAAGGTGCGGGTGGCGCTCATGCCGGAACGCCTCCACGCACGGCGCGCGCGAAGTACTCGAAGAAGCGAATGCCACCCGACGGCGCGAGCACCGCGCGCGTGTCGCCGCGCGCCGCATCCCTCGACGCATCGAGGTGCTGGAACGTCCACGCGTCGCGCTCAGGATGCGGCATGATCGCGAGCACGTTGCCCTCGCGGTTGACGAGTGCAGCGCAATTCAGCGCGGAACCGTTGGGCGCGGCGACGTCGTTGCCGTCCCGATCGCAGTAGACGAAGGCGAGGTGGCCGTCGCGCTCGATCCGCGCCAATTCGCCCGCGGGTGCAGCGAGGCGGCCGTCGCCGTGCGATGCCCAGGCGGGGATCACGGTGCCCGCTTCGATGCCGCCGAGAATCGCCACGCGTTCCGTCGCGACGGCGAGCTTGACGTGAACGTGCACCGAATGAAAACGGCCGCTCGCGTTCGGCGCGAATGCGGCTGTCGGACGGCGCAGCGGTCCCGTCCCAGGCACCAACCCGGCCTCCGCAAGCACTTGCGCGCCGTTGCAGATGCCGAGCACGAACTTTCCCGCTTGCGCGGCTTCGATCACGGGATCCATCACAGCGTCGTGTGCCGCGACGGCGCCGGCACGGATGCGGTCCTCGTACGCAAAGCCGCCCGGCAGCACGAACGCATCGAACCGCGCGAGCCGTTCCGGCTCCGACCAATGCACGAGCTCACCGTCGAGTCCCACGGCAAGGATCGCGCGAAGCGTTTCCTCCTCGCTGTTTGTCCCGGGAAACACGACGATTGCGACCTTGCCGGCGCTCACGCGACGCTCCCGTAGAAGTCGCGCAGCGGCGCTTCCCACGCTTCGCGCAGATCTTGCACGCTTACTTCCTGCCGGTATTCCGTCCGAATGAACGGCTCCGCGATGGTCTTTCCGATGGAAAACGTCTTCACGTCGTACTCACTCGCGAGCCGGCGAAATGTCGTCCAGTCATTCACTTCGCAGACGAAACCCGGGAACTCGGCGAACCAGATCGACATGTAGCTTCCCGGGATGTAGTCTCCGACCCAAAGATCGACGTCGTAGATCTTATCGTAGTGCATCAGCTGGGCGCCCAGCGAACGGTCGTCGAGAGCGGCGCACGCCATCTCAGCGACGGCGGCGAGGATCCCGCCGTCGCTGACATCACGCACTGCCAGCAGGATACCCCGTGCGAAGGCATCGCGAATCAACGCACAATAATTGCTGAACTGCGCATAGTCGACCTCGGGCAGCGTCGTCGATGCCAGGCCCGTGATCTCGGCGACCACGCTCCCACCGTACGCGAGCTGCGGAACGCCGACAACGCCGATCTCGGAACCGGGGCGCTTGAATCCGCCGGCCGCGATTCGGGCGACATCGGAGATCGCCCCGAGACACGCAACGATCGGCGACGGCGCGACATGCGCCCCGGATGACGACCGGTTGTAGAGCGAGACGTTCCCCGAGACAAAGGGGACCTGGAGCGCACGCGCTGCCTCCGCGAGCCCGTCGACTGCGGCGACGAATGCGCCCATCTGTTCGGGGATGGTCGGATCGCCGAAATTGAGGCAGTCGGTCAGCCCGACCGGCGTCGCCCCAACCGCAGTTACTTGCGCGATCGCCTCAGCCACCGCGAGCTCAGCGGCGCGATGCGGATCGAGCTTGCCGTACCGCGGGTTCCCGCCAAGTCCCAGCGCGACCGCGACGGGCGCCCCCGGGATGGGCACCAGCACGCCCGCATCAGCATATCCCGGCGGTATCGCGGTGCATCCGCGGACGACGCCGTCGTAGCGCCGATAGATCGGCGCGCGGGAGCAGACGTCGCGATGCGACAAGACTTTCTCGAGCAGAGGGAATGGCGAGGTTTCAGCGTTGCGGAACACCCGTTTGTTCTCGGCATCGCGCTCCTCGATCGACTCGGCACGTACGTCCGGCAGAACATAGTCGCGCTGGTACCGTACCCCGCCGGTGAGAAACTCCAGGTCGACGTCCATCACGACCTCGCCGCGATGGCGCGCCACGTAGCGCGCCGTCTCCGTCACCTTGCCGATCACTGCCGCGCACGCGCCGCGCGCGATGCGCGGCAGCGAGTACATCTCGTTGTAGAGCGCGAGCAGCGTGGGCGTGAACGACGGCGGCACGATCCAGCACAGGCGCTCCTGCGTCTCACCGATCGCGATGACTTCCGGCGGCAGATCGCGCTGTGCGGTGGACACACGATCCAGATCCACGTCCGCGCCCATACCGCCCGCTGCGCACAGCTCCGCGCTGCAGCCCGCGAGCCCGCCCGCGCCGAGGTCCTTGAAGCCCGCCGTAATCCCCTGCGCGCGCATCTCCGCGAACACCGCGTACGACGCGCGCATGATCACGTTTTTCAAAAACGGATCAGGCACTTGCACGGCGCCTTTGTTCTGATCGGCGTCTTCTTCATCGAGCGTCAGCGACGAGAACGATGCGCCGCCGAAACCGCTGCGGTCCGTCGCTTTGCCGACGAGCACGATGTCCCAGCCGGCGCTGCCCTGCGGCGCGCGCGAGCGGATGATGTCTTTCTCTTTGACGAGCCCGAGCGCGACGACGTTGACGAGCACGTTGTCGTCGAACGACTCGTCGAAGAACACGTCCCCACCCACGTTGGGAACGCCGATCGCGTTGCCGTACGCGGCGATGCCGTCGACGACTTGCTGTGCGACGTAGCGGCAGTGCTCGTTCTCCAAGCGCCCGAACCGCAGCGGATCGGCCACGCCGATCACCTCGGCGCCCATGCACAGCACGTCGCGCACGATGCCGCCGATGCCGGTGGCGGCCCCTTCGAACGGCACGACTTGCGAGGGATGGTTGTGCGACTCGTGCGCGACGACGATGCCGTACGTCTCGCCATTCCAATCGCCGAGCCGCACGATGCCGGCGTCCTCGCCCACGCCAAGCAGCACGGTGGGCCCTTCCGTCGGCAGCTTGCGCAAATGCTCGCGCGACGACTTGTAGGAGCAATGCTCGCTCCACTGCGCGTCGAACGCGAACAGCTCGGTGTCGGTGGGGACGCGGCGGAGATGCTCCGCGATGCGCCGCAGCTCGTCGTCGGAGAGCGCCACCCCGATCCGGCGGCCGCGCGCGACGGCGTCGTCGAGCACGACCGCCGTATCAGGCACGGGCGACGCCGGGCGGAAGGGGCGGCGGCGGCGCGTTGAGCTCGGCGTCGACGGCGAGCACCATGCTGCGCGCGTTCGCCTGGAGCAGCATGATGCGGCCGAACACGACGGTGTCTTCGAGCGCGAAAGCCTTGGCGCAGCGCAGCGCGATCTCTTCGACGCGCGGGTCGTCGACGTCCGAGAAGAGCACCGGGCTCGCGGTGGCGTTGTCAAGCACGGCGGGCAAGGCGCTTGCCGCGGTGCCGACTGCAACGATCACCATGCGCGCGAACGTCGCTTCGAGCTGCGCGGTCAATTGCAGCACGTATCCCGGCGTCCGCGCAACCGACACGACGTGGCGCACCGACGGCAGGCCGTAGACGCCGAGCGTGCGCGCGAGGTTTTCGGTCGCCTCGACGTGCTCCGGCCCATCGGCGAGCACCGCCACCATCCCGGGCCGCATCTGCGGGAACGTTCCGACGATGTCCGCGACCTGCTCGTAATTCGCGCGCACGCGATCGAGATCATCCGGCGTGACGGTCTCCAGGTTGCGGTAGAGTTGCTTGTCGAGCATCAGCTCCTCGCGGCCTTGCGGCCACACACGCCACGAGTCGTTGTCGACCACGTCGGCGATGATGAGCTGTCCCTTGCCCTCGCCGCTGGCGATTCGGCCGAATTCGATCTTCACATCCACGAGCAGCGCGTCGCGGCGGCGCCAGGCGTGCGCGAGGATCTCGTAGGTGATTCGCGCGAGCTCTTGCATCGTCGCGATCTCGGATGCGCTCGCGATGCCGTGCGCGACGATCGCGTCGGTGTCGATCTGCGGGTCGTGGTTTGCGTCGTCCTTGAGGAAGAACTCGACGAGCCGCGGCACCAGCAGGACGCCGCGCTGGATGTTCGGCCGGCGTTTGACCAGCGACCCGGCCGCGACGCCGCGGACGACCACCTCGAGCGGGATCATCTGCGCGCGGCGAACGAGCATCTGGTTGTCGTCGTCGTCCTCGCCGCCGTTGAGATAATGCGTCGGCAAACCGCACAGATTGAGCAGCCGGAACACACGCGCCGTGGTCTGGGCGGCGAGGCGGCCCTTGCCTTCGATGACGTCGCGACGCTCGCCGTCGCGCGCGCTGATGCCGTCCTGCTGCTGCACGACGAGCACGTCGGGCTGGCCGTCGAGCTCGTACAATACCTTTGTCTTGCCGCGCGCGATCTCGTGTCCCTTACGCATCGTTCTTCTTCTCTTCGGAGCCGCCCGAGCCGAGGGTGTCGCGAATGCGCTGCGCGAGCCGGCGCGCGCGTTCGGGCGCGTCGCCGACGTGGCCGGTCGGATCGAGCCGCTCGCGAACTTCCGCGGGATCGACCCAGCGCGCGATGCGTTCGTCGTCCGCCAGCAGCGTCGCGAGCGGGTTCGAGTCGCCGGCGGCGAGCGCATCGTACGCGCGCATCGCGCTCTCGCGGATCACCTCGTGCAGCTCCTGGCGGTCGCCGCCGCGCTTGGCCGCTTCCATCAAGATCGCTTCGGTGCCGGCGAACGGCCCGTACGTGCGCAGGTTCTCGACGATGCGGCGCTCGTCGACGCGCAGCCCGTCGACGATCTTGCGCGCGAGCGAGAGGATCTCGTCCGCGCACAACAGCGCCTCGGGCAGGATGGTGCGGCGGTTCGCGCTGTCGTCCAGCGTGCGCTCGAGCAGGTTCGTCGCGGCATTCTGCCACGCGACGTCGGCGTACGCGGGGAGCAGCCGCGCGAGCGAATCGATGCGTTCCGCCATGACGGGATTGCGCTTGAACGGCATCGCGCTCGAACCGACTTGCTTGGAGCCGAAGGGCTCGGCGATGTCGCCGAAACCCGGGCTGGCGAGAATGCGCACGTCGAACGCGAACTTCGAGAGCGACGCGCCCATCCCGGCCAGCGCGGACAACAGCAGGTAATCGAGCTTGCGTGGATAGGTCTGCGTCGCGACGTCGCGCGCCGTCAGATCGAACCGGCCGAGCACGTCGTCCTCTTGCTGCTGCGGCGAGCGCGGCGTTCCGTCGAGCAGCCGCGTGTACGACGCGGACGTGCCGACCGCGCCGCGGATTCCCTTCGCGGTGAGCTGCTCGCGCGCGTTGAGCAGCATCGCGCGATCGATCAGCAGGTCTTGCGCGTACACGGCAAGCCGGTATCCGAGCGTCGTCGGCTCGGCCGGCTGCAGATGGGTGTAGCCCATGCAGACGAGGTCGGCGTGGCGCTCGATGCGCGTCGCGAAGGCGCGCAGCACGTCATCGAGCCCGGCGACGATCTGCTCGAGCGCGACGCGCATCCGGAACGTCTCGACGTTGTCCTCGACGTCCATCGACGTCGCACCCAGGTGCAGCTTGCCGCCGCCGACCGTGGCCTGCCGCGCGAAGACGCGAATCTCCGCCATGAGGTCGTGACCGATCTCCCGCTCGATCGCCAGGGCTGCCGCGAGATCGATCTCGCCGGCGTGTGCGCGCAAATCGTCGAGCTCTGCGTCAGTGACCAGCCCGGCGCGCTGCTGCGCTTCCGCGAGCGCCACCCAGACCGCGCGCCACAGCTTGCGGCGCTCGCGTTCGGAGAAGAGCTCCCGCAGCGACGGGCGCGCGTAGCGCCACGAGAACGGCGAGGCGTAAGTGGTGTCGTTCACGGTCCGGCGCGTCGCTTTCGCGGAAGTTTCCGGATCGGCCTCGACGAGAAACGTCGGGCAGGAAGGAAGGGCCTGTACGCAAGGTCGCCCGGCTGGAATCGCCCGCGCTTCGTCGTGGCACCGCCTGAGGTGTGACCGACAGGAGCACGGCGCGGGAAGGCGGCTTCACCCTCATTGAGATCGTGATCGCGGTCGCGATCGTGGCGATCACGGTTGCGGCCGGCTTCGGGATCTCGCTCGCGTCGCGCTCGCTCGCGGTGTCGACGGCGGCTGGCGAGTTCGACCAATTTCTCGACAGCGCGCGCACGATCGCCCGTGACCTGGACGGCGCGACGCTCGCGTTCACCGCCGATGCTTACGGCGACGGCACCGAGGTGCGTCTGCTCGCGGGCGGCCCGAACGGTCCACCGACGCCGACGACGCTGCCGACGCTGCACGCGCGCGCGACCATCGAAGAAGCGGAGTCGCTCGGCAAGGCACCGTTCGCATTCATCGTCCACGCGAACGGCTTGCTCAGCGGGCGGCCGGGCTATCACGTCGGAGACGCGGCGCCGCGCGACGTGGGGTGCCCGGCAAGCGGCGCGTTCCATTTCGTCATCAAGACCGCCGGCGGAAGCGCGGACCGCTACGTACCATGCCGCATGCAGCTCGCTGCGAACGGTCCCGTGGCGCTGACGACATGGCCGTTGGCTCCGATCGCACCGAGCCCGACGCCCTGCAGCGGCCCCGGTTGCACAGCGACGTCGCTCCCGAGCGTGCCTGCGTCAACCGCAAGCTGCCCGCCCAATTTCACCCCGACCGGGGCCGGCTGCGCGCCGGTACCGCCGGCAAGCGCGACCGCACGATATCACGTGACGATCACCGGCGCGCCGGCCTCGATCAACGTAGGCGCATCGGCCTCGTTCACAGCACAAGCAACGCTGTCAAATCCAAACGCCGTGGCGGCAGGCACACCTGCGTCAATTCCGGTGGGTGTTCAATCAGCGGATGCCGCCTGCGGCGCAGGACCTGCGGGATGGCAATCGTCGGGCTCGACCTTCACCGTAACCGGGATAGCAGTCGGCACTTGTGCGGTAACGGTTCAGGCAGATCCATCCGGAATTCCAGGAGCAACGACAGACACCTCGACGACAATTGTCACAGTGACTTTTTCGCCGACGCCATCTTCATCACCAACACCATCGCCGTGTGACTTAGTGACAAATGGAAAATGCTACCGTCGCATTGTTGATCAGACTAGCCAGCTCTTCTACAAATACGTGCTCCCGAATGTGCAGTGTGGCGATGGGAGTTTAGGCGAAGGTTGTTGGTACATTGACTCAATTCGGCAGATTATTCTTGAGCCCGCATTCTCTGTTTCACCAACCGTTCCGCCACAAGGTCCGAATCACGAACTGCTTGTTAGGATAGATGCAATCACAGGGGTGACGACGGAATGTCAACCATTTTCCGCTTTTGCTTCGATGTCGGGCGCTGACACGATACAATGGGGTAGCGGAAGCGTAATTGGTGGGCCGGTTGCAGTACCGTTAGGATTCGGCGACCCAGTGACGTACTCGACCGTAAATCACTTTTCGGTTAGTGGCTCGCCTAATGGTTCTTTCACCGAGCCGGATAACTCTTGGACATCGGGAAGCACTTTACAGAACTTGTATGACGCCGTGGCGTCTCGAGTTATCGGCCTGCCATCGATCGCAACGTATTCATCGAGTGAGGCAACCAATTCATCGTATGTACAATGGTATCCGGACTTTCCCGGATGCGACGTCGCTGGCGATCCCAGTATACCCGGTCACCAGTATGGGATCTCCGGAGCCGTGTTACAGTTCGAGGTTTTTCAAGCGCAATCATAATCAAAAAGGGGCTGTCGTTGACAGCCCCTTTTGAGCGTGCGGAGAGATTTGCTAGAAGCCGTATCCCAGCGTTTGTTCAACGACAGGGACCAGGTTCAGGCCGCCAGCGGCCGCATCGATCGCGTAAAGTTGTATGACATACGGCTGCCCCGCAACCTCATTCGGTGCGGCGATCGACGTGATCGGTACTACCGTGCCGGCTGGGACGCCGGCTCCATCGTAGAATCCGGCGGGGATCGCGTTGATTCCGGAAGTCACCGTGCTGTTGAGCACCACGGCGGTCACGCTCGATTTCTTGGGTGCGGCCACCGCTTGTGCGCCGGTCAGGTTGACCGGCACCGTGCAGGGAGTCACCGTCGTCGTGCACTGGCCGAAGCCGACGCCTTGTGCTTTACCGGTGCTGAACACCGGTGCCGCGTTGTGCGAGATCACTTCGCTGCCGGCCGGAGCGATCGGGAAGCCGGGCTCAGCGAATACGTACAGCCCCAGCGTGCTGCTCGCCGCCGTTCCGCCGAGAACGATTGTCTCGCGCAGTGCGTTGGTTCCGACACCCGCACTGATCGTCGACACGACGATCGGGCTCTTTCCGAGGTACGGTCCAGGCGCGGTCGGGCACTCGAGCCCGGCGTCCGACGCGGTTGCGTCCGACTGGAACACCGCGATCGTGTGCGAGATGCCTCCCGCGACGGCATAGAGTACCGGGGACGCCTTGCCGTAGCCAACGGCCGGGTTGAGCACGCCGAACGGTATGTTGTCGATGCAGACGTCGACATTCCCGTAATCCGGCGAGCCTTGCACGAACCGCAGCAGCGCCGTGTTGTTGGCACCCGATTGGAACTGGCCCTGGGCGCCGCCGGAATTGTTCGGCGGGCCCGCAAACGGCAGAGCGCCGCCGCTCCCGTTCGTACAGGCGGCCATCCCGACGGCGAATGCGCCGAGGACGGCCAGGCGGGCGAGGAGACTACGCATGCGTGGAGTGACCTCTCAGGGAGCCGAAAGCGAGCGGCGACGCGAGGACCAAAAGCGGCCCGCGTTCGTGCGCGACGTTGGATTCGGCGGAATGCGAATCCTTCGGTTCGTCAGCGCCGCGAGGCGAGCCGCCCCGCGAGATCGGCGGTCAACAGCTCGATCAGGGCGCGCGGGTCGTCGATCTGCCCGGTGACGATGCGCTCGAAGCCCCGAAGCGCCGACTCGTAGCCGTAGCGGGCGCGGCGCTCGCCGACCCGTTTCGCAATGGGCCGAAGGACCCGTTCCCGCCAGCGGTGGCGCGGTGGGAGCGCACCGCCGCCGGGCCGCGCCAGCTCCCACAGCAGCGCGAACTCCTGGGCGAGCATGCTCGTCAGCGGGACGGCCGCGCCGCGCGGATCGTTCGCGAACAGCTCGAACGCGATGGCCAGCGCCTCGGCGCTGCGGCCCTCGACCACCGCCGCGGCGTACTGCCAGGCCTTCGGGTCCTCGATGCTGAGACTCTCGCGCTCCAAGTCCGCCATGGTGATCGTCCCGCCGGCGAGCGCGAGCTTCTCGAGGTCGTTTTGGATCGCGCCAAGGTCGGCGTCGCCATCGGCAAGCGTGGCGATCACGCGGGGCTGCGCCTTCGCGCCCAGCCGCTGGAGCGTCTCGCGGATGAAACGCTCGCGCACGTCGGCGTTCGGTGTCGTGTCGATGCGCAGCGCCTTGCGGCCGGCGAGCCGCCCGAACGGTTCGGGCTTCGTCGTCTTCGCGGGCGCAAACAGATCTTCGAGCACCAGGGTGTTGCCGGCCGGAACGTTCTCCGCGACCGCCCAGAGGTCGCGCCGCGGCTGCGCGCGCAGCCGGTGACAGTTTCGCACGACGACGACCCGCCGGTCCGCGAGAAACGGCATCGCGTTGACGGCATCGCCGGCGGCGCGCCCGATCGAATCGGCTTCCGGCCCGTCGAACACGTCGCAGTTGAGCGCGCGCATGTCCTCGGGCAGCAACCGGTCAAGGACCGCGTCGAGCGTGCGCTGCGCGAGGATGGCGTCTTCGCCTTCGATGACGACGAGGCCGTCGATCTTCGGTGCCTTGTCGAGGAACTCGTAGTATTTCACGCGACCGGGAGCGGAAGGCGCGGGCGGTATTCGAGATCGGCGATGGCGTCCGCGTAGGGTGCTGAGAGCACGCCGTATTCCGTGATGAAGCCGGTGATGAGACGGCCCGGCGTCACGTCGAAGGCCGGATTGTAGACCGCGTCGTCCGCTGCAATGCGCACCTCTTCGGGTGCGCGCTCTTCGATGGGGATGCCGTCGCCGGATTCGATGGAGAAATCGAACGTCGAGCGCGGTGCGGCGACGTAGAACGGGATGCCGTGATGCGCCGCCGCGATCGCGACGCCGTACGTGCCGATCTTGTTGGCCGTGTCGCCGTTGCGCGCAATCCGGTCGGCGCCGACCACGACCGCGCGCACCGCTTTGCGCTGCATCGTGATCGCGGCGGCGCTGTCGACGATCAGCGTGCACGGCACGCCCGCTTCGCGCAGCTCGAACATGGTGAGGCGCGCGCCTTGCAGCAGCGGGCGCGTCTCGTCGACGAACACATGCAGCGTCTTGCCGGCTCGGTGCGCGGCGACGAAGCAGCCCAGCGCCGTGCCGTCGCCGCCCGTTGCAATCGGGCCGGTGTTGCAGTGCGTGAGCACGTTCCCGGTCGCCGGAAACAGATCGACGGACGCCTCGCCGATGCGGCGGTCGACGTCGCGCTGCTCGTCGTGGATGCGGCGCGCCTCGGTCAGCTCGCCGCCGCGCGCAGCGAGCACGCGGTCGACCGCCCACGCCAAGTTGACGGCGGTCGGCCGCGCGGCGCGAATCCGCGCTGCCGCGGCTTCGTACGCCGTGCGGTCGGCGGCGTGCAGGCGCGCCGCGAGCGCCACGCCGTACGCGCCGAAGATGCCGATCGCCGGTGCGCCGCGCACGGCGAGCGTGCGGATCGCATCGACCACCTCGTCGATGTTGGACGCGCGTTCTCGCACGACGGCGCGCGGAAGCGCCCGCTGATCGAGAAAGCCAACCGCGTCGTCGTCGTACCAAACCGAATCCACACCCGGCGAATTCGGCGGGCGTCAGTGAACTACTGTTGCGCCCTGGGCGCATTTTCGAGGGCCCGGCGGCTCTGCGCCGAACCGTGTCCGCGATGCACCGGATCGCATTCGTCTTGATTGCCGGTCTCGCTGTGGCATGCGCGTTTGCGACCGTGCCTGTCGCGAGCACGAGCGCGGCCGATGTGCCCGCGTCGGCGGCAGCCGCCCGCTGTGCCGGCATGGTGTTGGCGGCAATCGAAGATGCGGACTCAGTTATGGTGCGCGGCGTGGATCTCGATGCTCCGTTCAGCGGAACGATTGTCGCGTACAGCGGGGATCGCATGTGGACCGGGGAGATCGGGCGCGCGGCGGTTGTCGACTTGCCGTATGGCGGACGCGAAGCGTCCCTGATCGTGCGCGCGGACGCGCCGATCGAGGCGATCTCGTACACGCCGTCGTCGCGGACGTGCACGTTCCGCGCTGTCGTCCTCGGGCGCGGATATCTTGACGCGTCTCGGATATCCCGGCCAACGTTGGTGCTCCGCGGCGCGGAGCCGGCACCGGCCGCGACGTGAGCGCATCCGTTCATGCCACCGACCGTCACACAGGCGGTCGAGCCTCAGGCGCCGGCAAACGCGTCGTCCGGCGGAGTTGTCCGCGTCGCCGTTGCGCTCGACGGAAGCGGCAGCGCACTGTTCGACCGCATCCTGACGTCGCCGTCGGGAGCGTTGAACGCTTCCGCGCTGAGCGCGGCGATGCGCAGTCGGTATTCGCCGGCGATCTTCCAGTGCACGCCCGTTCGCGGCGCCCATGTGTACAGTATCGATTACCCCAACTGAGTGTCGTTTTCGGCGGGCCCTGCACCAGATGGGCTCGAAGCGCTGTTCATGGTACCGTCGCCTCCGCCCCGGACCGTCGTTCGTTTTTTCTCGCTCGGGCTCACTTGCGCCGTTCTCGCGGGCGCAATGCGTACAGCCAATGCGGAGGCGCCGCTTGCGAACGCGCCTGCTATCGATCCCAGAACGGCTTGCGCGACCGAGTTCACCGTGACCACGATCGACGGACAACCAAACGCCGTGGTCGCACGTGCTCTCGATCTCACCGGCCCATTCACCGGCACCATCACTGCATACGGAGCCGACCGGTCGTGGACTGCGGCCATCGGACGCGTTGCGGTCGTCGACAAGAAGTACGGTGGGCAAGAAGCATCGGTGACGGTACGTGCCGACGCTCCTATCGACGGAATACAATACGCGCCGGCATGGGCAACGTGCACGTTTCATGCGGGCGCGAGACCAAAAAGCGGCAACGAGGCACGCGATGTCGACCGGCCGACCCTTGCTGTCGGAAATCCCCAGCCGATCGAACGCGTCACTTGCCGGCGTCCGTACGTATCAGCCACCGTGACGCACGCGGTCGAGCCGATCAATCCGCTCGGAAATGTCTACGGAACTGTGCGCGTCGGCGTCGCGCTCGATGAGCGGGGCATCCCACAGTTGACGCGCGTCATCGCGACCGCTGACCAAAGGTTGAACCGCTCGGCCGTGGACGCAGCCAGGCGAAGCGAGTACGCCGCCGCCATTTTTCGCTGCAATCCTATACCGAGCGGCTATGAGTTCACTGTGGACTACGTGGATGGCGTTGGACGCCCGTAAAACCCGCTGCGGGACAGCGGCTTCATAGTCTGATGCGCTGCGCTCTTCTCACGGTTGCAGTGCTCGGGTGCATCGTCGCGGCGAGGGCTGCATCCGCTCAGCCGTCGCCGGTGCCAAGCGCGACCCTGGCGCCGGCGCCGGCGCCGGCGACGCGCGGATGGTGTCCCCTTAGCGCACGCGTGCGCGAGCTCGACAACACCCATACCGTGTATGCGGTGACCGTGCGCGCGTTCGAGACAGGGCCGACGTCGGGGGTCATCGCGCTGTGGGCCGGCGATCGGCGCTACGATGTTGCATTTCACAACCTCGTCGCCCTCGACATGCGCGACCGAACCACCCCCGACACCGCGCTCGTCGTACGTTTCGGCACGCCCACGGCGCTTGACGGCGCCGTCGTCACCTCGCTCGAAGAAGGCGGCATCCGGCGGCCGTGCGAGCCTTGGTTCTCACCGTGGGCGGCGAGGAAACGGCCGGATCCGAGCCGCCTAACGCCCGAAGAAAGCCGCCTTGAAAATCAGATATTGGCCCGCGCGCGGGCGGCCGTTGCCGTCGACGCGCCGGCGGCGATATCGGATCCTAAGCCGTGCACGGCTCCGGATAGCACAGCGCTGACGCTTCGCGCGGTCGAACCCGAGACACCTCGACTCGCCGGCGGCGGCGAATCTGTCATTATGGTCTTGCTCGATACGTCGAACAACGTGATGGCAACGCGCGTCTTGCGCTCCGCCGGCAATGCGCGACTCGACGACGCGGCGCTCACCGCCGCACGCGCTTCAACCTTTCGAGGTGAAACGTTCCGCTGTCGACGAGTCATCGGCTTATACCTTTCAGTGTCGATTTCAGGTCCTGACTGCACGACGGTATCGTCGCTAGCGAAAACCCATCCGCGCGTTCTCGCGCTTCGGCTCGATGACCGCGACGGTTGCCGCGGCGACCGCGGCTTCGTAGCCCTTGTCGCCGCGCGCGGGGTCGGCGCGTTCTTCCGCCTGCGCACGGTTCTCAGTGGTCAGCACGCCGAAGCCGATCGGCACGCCGGTGGCGAGCTGAACGTCCATGATGCCGCGCGCGCACTCGCCCGCGACGTAGTCGAAGTGCGGCGTCTCGCCGCGGATGACGACGCCCAGCGCGACGACGCCGTCAAGCTTGTTGCCCGAGATCAAGCGCCGCGCTGCGATCGGCAGCTCGAAGCAGCCGGGAACGCGCACGACCTCGACCTTGTCGTCGGCGACGCCGCAGTCGCGTAGACCGCGCCGCGCGCCGTCCTCGAGCTGCGCGGCGAGATCGGCGTAGAAGTCGGCGACGACGATCGCGAACGACTTGCCGCTCGCGTCCGGAAGCACGTGGTTCTTCTCGGTTTTCATTCCGCACCGACCGGGTTGGGAGCGCCGAACATATGCCCCATCTTATCGCGCTTGGTGTCCATGTAATGCGCGTTGTGCTGCGTGGGCGTGATCTGGATCGGCACGCGCTCCTTGATGGTCAGCCCGAAGCCTTCGAGCCCGGCGATCTTCTTCGGATTGTTGGTGAGCAGCCGCATCTCGCGCACGCCCAGGTCTGCGAGAATCTGCGAGCCGATGCCGTAGTCGCGCTTGTCGGCCGGCAGGCCGAGGAGCGTGTTCGCCTCGACCGTGTCCGCCCCGGCGTCTTGCAGCGCGTATGCGCGCAGCTTGTTGGAGAGGCCGATCCCGCGGCCTTCCTGATGCAGGTATAAGAAGACGCCGCGGCCTTCACGCGCGATTGCGGCGAGCGCCGCGTCGCGTTGCGGACCGCAGTCGCAGCGCAGCGAGTGCAACGCGTCGCCGGTGAGGCACTCGCTGTGCACGCGCACGAGCACGTTCTTTCCGTCACCGACATCGCCCATTACGAGTGCGACGTGCGCGATCTTGTCAAGCCGCGACTCGTATGCGATCCCGCGGAACGCGCCGTTGGTGGTCGGCAGCGAAAATTCCGCGATGCGCTCCACGAGCTTCTCGTGCTGCATGCGGTACGCGATGAGGTCCTTGACGGTGATGATGCGCAGCCCGTGCTTCTCGCAGAACGCCTTGAGGTTGTCGCGGCGCATCATCGAGCCGTCCTCGTCCATGATCTCGCAGATCACGCCGGCCGGGTACAACCCGGCGAGCTTGGCGAGGTCGACGGACGCTTCGGTCTGCCCGGCGCGGACCAGCACGCCGCCGTCGCGCGCGCGCAGTGGAAACGTGTGCCCCGGCCGCAGGAAATCCGACGGACCGCACTTGGGATCGATCAGCGCGCGGATCGTGTTCGAGCGGTCCTGCGCGGAGATGCCGGTGGTGACGCGCCCGCGCGCTTCGACAGAGACCGAGAACGCGGTGCCGAGCGGCGCGGTGTTGTCGTTCACCATGTTCGGGATCTGCAGCGCGTCGAGCCGCTCCGACGTCATCGGCACGCAGATCAGCCCGCCGCCCTCCTTGCGCATGAAATTGATCGCCTCGGGCGTGACCTTCTCGGCCGCCATGACGAGGTCGCCCTCGTTCTCCCGGTCCTCGTCGTCCATGACGACCACCATCTTGCCGTCCCGAACGTCCGCGATAGCCGACTCGATCGAGTCCACGCTGCTCCGCTCGCTGGCAAGCCGCGGCGCCAGCGCGGGCAGGGCCGACGCCAGGGCTCGAACCGTGCGGTAGCTTGGCTGTCGGCGCCCGCTCCGAAGCAGCGAGATCGCGGCCTCGGTCAACCCAGACCGCTGAGCCACCTGCGCAGCTGTTAAGCCGGCCCCCGCCATCGCCGAGGCAAGCTCGTCCGAAAAGTTCTCCACGCCCCCTTAGACTCGCCGCAGACTTAACGGGTGTCAAGATGATATACCTAACGCCCCGAGGCCTCGGAGCTGGCCCGTGAGGAGCCAAAGCGAGCGCGCCGAGCGAATCCACCCGCCCATGGTGGTTAAGCGGGTTGGCGTTTGGGTCGGCAAAGAGTCGGCAGCGGGATTGCTGGTCCTTGGGCTCGGCGAGGCCGTTAAATTGCTGCTTCAACACTTGGGCGTTGGCGCGTCCTTCCTCGCATCGTCGAGTGCGCCCATCTGGTTAATCGCCATCGGCATCATAGGCGGACTCGCGTGGGTGCTTTGGCCGCCACGACACGCGCCGCAGCCGATCCCAGACGCGAGTGCGCCTCGAAATACGGACGAAGTAACCGACCTAAAGCGAAAGGTCACCGAGCAGACAGAGGCGGTTTATCAGGCCAACGTTGCGCGAGACGAGATGAGGGCTGAGCGAGATGCCTGCAAGAAGAACTTGCAAGAGATGACCGCCCAGCGCGACCACGTTGAGGGCCAATGGAAAACGCTGCTTCGCGAGATGGACGTGACGATGGCGCCCCGCAATATCGCCGATCAACTGGCGGACGAGCGGAACGCGTTGCAAAGGCGGCTAGATGGTATCACGCCGTTGGTAAACCTGTATCGTAGCGTTGTGTCGATCACCGCGCGGCTGCAAGCATATAGGAACGACATGGAGGACATTCCGCCGACGGGTAATGTTCGAGACGACATCGCGCAGCTAACAAGGGTCGCCGAAAAAACACAACGACCTTCGCTCGCGATTTTCGGCCCGACCTCGTTCGGCTCGCGGCTGACGCGAAGCAACGATACGGCCTCGTGCTTCAAGGCCTAACCGATGAAGCCTTAACCCGCGACGTCTACGGTCCGTTAGCCGTCGATCCATATCTCCATGGTCTTCACGAGATGGCAGAAACTTTTCGTCTTATGATTGCCGACGAGGCGCTGCAAATAGATGCCAAGTAACGACGAGCAGTACGACCCCGAATCCGCGATGGAGCGGTTCGAGAACCTACTCGGCCGCATGATCTCTGTCCGAAAAAAGGACGTACGAAAGCCGAGGAGCGCGCCGAGGAAATCGTGGACGACGTGCTAGGCCCGCCGCCCGAGCACGGCCTCGCGCTCGCGGACGACGAGGACTAGATGCGGTCGCTCACGCCGCTGATCAGCGTCTCGTCGAGTTTGCGTCGGCGCGCGAGCGCCTTCGCAGCGCGACCGGGACGCAAGCGCCACCGCGGATGCACGGTCGTGAGCGCGGCGTACGTGATACGCTTGCCGTCCCCACCTTGCAGCGTGACGAGAAACCGATCCGCGTCTCGACCCTCGAGCGCATTGGAATACGCCGGGGAAAACGTCGAACAGCGACGCGCGCTAGCGCAAGTCACTTTACACGACGGATTGTCCGCTGTGCATCTGCTGGGCGCGGGCTACGATGTATGCGATCCGGGTCGCCTCCGGGCAGCCCACTAACAACGAGGCCAAAAATCGCTTCACTGAGGTCGCCCGGATACAATTTTAGGTCTCGCGCGACATCGGCTTTAGAAACGCCCTCGTTCCTGAGATTCTGGAAAACCTTTCCCAGCAGGAGCGACATTTCGCGCGGCGCGCCATCTGGTTCCCTTTTTCGATAGCCGCAGCGCGCAATCTCGATGCAAAGATGGCGATAGTGCCACTCTTTAATAACTTCTAGTGCGTGAAGCCGGTGCGCCAGCGCCGCGACGGAAACGATCCATTGGCGCTTTAGCCGAATCAAGGCGCGCACGGTGGGGATGACGGGCGCGTGTGCGAGCACGCCGCTTCGCGGCAGTAAGAACGCCGATGCAAATCTGTTTGCTTCGTGCTCCGCCTCTTTTCCATGCAATCCTGTCCGACGATGGAGAGCTAGGTGTCCTAATTCATGGGCGACGTCAAACCGACTGTGCTCAGCCGACTTTTGAGTATTAAGAAACATGAACGGCGTCTGTCCGCACCACACGGAAAAAGCGTCAACATCTGTCGATTCCTCCGCCATCGAAAACACGCGTATGCCTTTTGATTCAACTAAATGAATCATGTTACGAATAGGTCTTTCGCCAAGCCCCCATTCGTGGCGCAACGCTACCGCGGCCGTCTCTGGGTTTTCTTCGCGGAGATCGGGTAGGTCTAGCGCCGGTAACGCAAAGCGTTGCTCAATCCAATTATAGATTAGCATCGCGATCGATCCCGACGCTAACGCCGCCTCGCGTGTACCTGCACTCATTCGAGCCAGCGACCGAAAACTAGCCATCTCAGGCGACGGCTCTTGAATGTCATCTCCAAAGAAGAATTCGAGCGGGAACTCCAAGGCGAGCGCTAACTTTGTCGCGATATCGCTTGCCGGCGCATACTCGCCGTTTTCGTAACCCGAAATCGCGCGACTGTGTACTCCAACGACCTCAGCGAGACGCGGCTTACTAAAGCGTCGCTTCTTTCGCGCGACGCGTAGTCGAGAGGGGTTGAACACGGCTAAGCCCGGCGACGAATTTCGATGTCTACGTCGGGACCAAAATCCGGCTCGCAGTTCTTCTGGTAGTCATCCCCATCGGTTGGCAGCACGGGCAGGATGATGCGCTCTTTCCAGCCGCCCATTTTCCCGCCCTCAATCTTTGTCGCCAACGACAACTCGGAACGCACTTCGTGTTCGCCCGTAAACACGAGTAGCATCCACGTCGCTATCGCGTCCCAATCGTGCGTCGGGAACGGCGGAAATTCGTCGGGAAACAGCAGAAGCTGCGCGTTCGACTCGATGCGGTCCACCGTGCCGGGGCCTTTGTGATATTTCGTAGTCGGGTTGCCGTGCACAAGTCCTGTGGCTGCGTCCCCCGACGAGACGATTATGGCGATGCCCCTGGCCGCATGGACCACCGTTGGGAGGCCGTCCATGTTGCTGCGTTCCCAGCCATCGGCGACCCGTTGTTCCCGCAACGTTCTTACCATCTCGATCCATTGGTAAGTTCCGGGCGCATTTGACGGGTCGTTTTCGGTCCTGGTGAGGCGGGCCAAGTACCCCGCTCGGACGACGTCTAACAACGGCTCGACCGTCAGCCCTAGCTTCCAAAGGGCAGCCCGAACGTCGGGCACCTCGGACCAAACGGAATGTTCCATGGGCCTACTCCCTCTGGGCGGCTCAACTACCGAAACTATACATCATGTTGATGTCGAAAACAAGAAGTTCGGCAGAGAATGGGGCTCCCGCCAAGGCGGGCGATGTCCCCGCAACCGCCCCGGGCCGCGCCGAGTAGTGATTCTATGCGTTCGAGGCCGCGGCTTCGTCGCTAGGGCTCCGGCCAGCAATCTGAGCATTGCGGGCCGTCCTGTCTTTATGGGCAGCGAGCCGGGTTCTTAGGCAGAGCGGCATTTGTGGGCAAAGCCCTCTGACGCACCCAGCGCCGTGAGAACGCATTGGATCGATGGTGTGCTGCCGGTCCGGTTCCAATGAGCATGGGTGAGACCGAGGCGGTCCGAAGTACGATCCGCGGATAGTCCCTCGAAGGGCTACGGTTCGCTTCCTGGGGTGGTAGGACGACCGGGTGTGATGATCGATGCGTACCATCGTGCGGCGGTGGGTGGTCGGGACGATGTACGGCGCGCTGCCGAGGAGGTAGCGAAGGCGTCTCCGCAAGCCGCTTTGCTCGAAGGGGTGCTCGCCCAGTACGACGGCGACGTCGAGGGCGCCGTGCGCATCTTGCGCCGGCAAGTGCACGTCCTCACCGGCGCAGACCGCGCGGCCGTGGCCGATATCCTCGCGCCCATCCTCGTCATGCGCCACGAGAACGACGGCGTGCTCGAGCTCGCGCAGATCCTCGCCGAGGAGGGGTGGCTGGCGCCCGCGTTCGCATTTCGCGCGCTCGCGGCGGCCGACGCCGGCGAGCGCGCGGACGCGCGCAAACATGCCGAGGCGGCAAGCCTTGCGCTCGCCGACGAGCGCGACGACGTCGTTCGCTTTCGCGTGCTCCAGCGGCTCGCGCGCACGGCGTTTCTTTTGGACGAGCACGAGCGTGCCGTGGACCTTGCGCTCGAGAGCGCGCGGTTGGCCACCAAGTGCGAAGCCTGGCGGGCGGTTGCAGCGGGCTATTCGATCGCGTACAACGTTCACCATACCGTTACCGGCGACGTCGAAGAAGCGGCGCGATACGCCGCGCTGTGGCACGAAGCGGCGGTCAAGAGCGGGGATGAGTCCTTCGTGCATGCGGCCCTCGTCGCCGAATACGAGTTCGCCGTGCAGCTGGGCGACGACGACCGCATCGAGCGGCTCGACCGCATCATTCGCTCGCGCCTGCTGCCGCAGCAGTACACCGAGCGGTTCCCGCTCGCGCTTTCACATGCGCTGGTGCGCGGCGCGAGCGACGTTGCAGCGATGCGCACCATCCTGCAAGTGCTCGCGCAGATCAAAGGCAGCAGTCCGGGCCAAACCGCCCTGTGCACGGCGCTCGTTGCGCTTGCCGACGCCGCGTCCGCGGCCGACGACCAAGCGCGAGCGAGCGTGCGTGCCGCATGCGTGCAGCTCGGGCGGCCCTTGCCGGCAGAGCCCGCGTACGAGCGGCGCTACCGCAGGCTCGCGCGCGCGACGATCGCCGCCGCGTGCATGCTGCTGCACGACGACGTGCGCGCCGCGCGCATCGTCGCAACCAAGGAAGCGCGCCAGGGTCACGGCGAGCACATGCTGCCGACGCTCATGCGCGAGCGCCGGCTCGACGAGGCGCCGTCACCGCTGCGGGGCATCGCGCGCGTCTTCGCACGTGCGCAAGAAACGCGCTGCGAGGTCGAGTCGCCCGCCGGGCTGACCAAAGCCGAGATGGATGTCTTGCGCCTGCTCGGTTACGGGTGGAGCGCGGGGCGCATCGCGCAAGAGACGCACCGCAGCGTGAACACCATCTATAACCACTCGCGCGCCATTCTCGCCAAGCTGGAGGCGTCGCGCGCCTCGGAAGCCGTCGCCATCGCTCGGGAGCGGGGCCTGCTGCGCTGACTCAACGGATTGCCTAGTCAATGGTGACCGCTCGTCCCCAACGCGCGCCGCCTATTGTCGGAGCAGCCACTTTGGGAGACGCAACGCGATGATCACTGCACTTCTCACCCTGCTCCTGCTCGCCGCGCCGGTGCTCTCGGCGGCCGGACCCGCCGCGACGACGCCCGCGGCGCAGCCTGCGAGCACCGACAACGCACCCTCAAGCTCTCCGGTCAATCCGGGTGGCAGCCCGAAGCCGCCGTGCACCGTCGAGCCGCTCTGCGTGTAGCTCGTACGAAAAACCCGTTGACGGCGCGCAGCCGGTGATCCCCGATCTTCGCCGGCTGCACGCGTTCGTCACCGTTGCCGAAGAGCTGCATTTTCGGCGCGCGGCGGAGCGGCTCATGATGGCGCAGTCACCGTTGAGCCGCATCATCAAGGGATTGGAGCGCGACTTGCGAGTCGTGCTCTTTGCGCGCTCGCGCCGGCGCGTGCAGTTGACAGCGGCGGGAGAGATATTCTTTCACGACGCCAAGGAAATTCTCGCTGCATCCGACGGCGCTGCGCGCCGCGCGCAAGACATGCAGCACATGAATCTCATTGAACAGCACAAACGGTGAGACCGATTTCGTCACCGCACACGGTTGGTTGTTGCAAATCAAAATCTTGCGTACATATCATCCGTGAACGATCGGCGCGGCGAACTCGGTGCAAACAGCTCACCGTGCCGGCGTAGTTCGAAAACCATCTCAAACACAAACCGAGAAAGGTTGAACCTGTGAAAAAGATCATTCTCCCCGCGGTTGCGGCAACGCTGGTCCTCGGCGCTTCGGCGGCCGGTTTCGCGTCCCAGAGCCAAGACGTCGGCCTCGCGCCCAGCGCGCCGCCGGTCGCAAGCAACACCTCCGCCGACTACCAGCACCTGCTGGCGCGCACGGGCGGCATCGTGAGCACGCTCGAGCACATCGTCGTCTCGCAGAACTCGGTCGATTCGACGACCTTCGACAAGTAACACCAGCCGGCCCATATACCAGGCGGCCGAGACGGCATCATGCCGGATCGGCCGCCTGGGCTAGCACGAGGAGAACCGCAGTGATCAACGCTTCAGCTCAGTCCGGTTTGACGTCGCGGCAGTATGCGGTGCTCGCGTTCGCGGCAGTGGCCGGAGCGCTGATGTTCGCATGGCACTTGTTCGCGGTGTTGATCACCAATGCGCCGCCGAACCCGCTGTTCGTCGAAGTGCAGCGGCCGGTCAAAGCGTACATGGCGCCGATCTTTCGGCAAGGCTGGAATTTCTTCGCACCCAACCCGGTCGCGGCGAACATGGACGCGTACGTTCGGTACGAGTACGCCGACGCAGCGGGCCGCCGCCACATATCGCAGTGGTTCAACATGACGACGTCCATCGATCGCTCGCTCAAGCACAACCGCCTGTCGCCGCTCGTCGCCGTGGACGCGGCGTACGCCACGTCCCTCAACCTGTTCGCGAACGAAGGCTTCGGGATGGCGGACAAGCAGCACGCGCACGGCGGTAAGACCACCTACGTTCCGGCGGCCAACCACCCGTACGACCTGGTCGCCCTGGAACGCGCCGCCATGGCGCTCACCACGCCACCCGAAGAGGGCAGCCGGTTCTATCGGCTCCAGCTGGCCATTCGGCGCTGGGAGTTTCCGCCGTTCACGCACCGGTCGCAGCCCGACGACGCAGCGCACGCGCCCAGCATCTCGGTGACGTACTCCTGGACGCCTTGGCAACACGTCGCGCCCATCTTCGCGCGGAACTAACGAGGTTTACGAGATGCACTCCAGCACCATGACGTGGTCCGCCGGCGCGCTCGGCAAACTCCTCGATACGATCTCGCGCCCGCGCCGTCTGATCGGCGCGAGCGTGGTCCGCGTCGGGCTCGGCCTGATCGTGCTCTACCATTACCTCGCGTACATGCCGCTGCGCGAATACCTCTGGGGTCCCAACGGCGAGATTCCCTACCCGCTGCTGCTCGCAAGGCTGCAGCAGATGCACGACCCGATCAACCTGTACGCCCTCTCGCCGGCGCACTGGTACTTCGAAGCGGTGTTCTTCACCGGGCTGCTCGTGACGCTGCTCTACACGTTCGGCTGGAAGACGCGCGTCCTGGGCGTCCTGATGTTCGTGTTCACGTGGTCGCTGCTGCACCGCAACGACGAGATCCTCAACGGCGGTCACAGCATGATGCTGCTGATCCTCTTCTATTTGATGTTCGCCAACGTCGGAGCGTACTTTTCGCTCGACGCGCACGACGAGCCGGCCCAGCCTGCTGCGACAGCCCCGCCGGCTTCGCTGCGCGCGCGCCTGCTGGGCATGATGCACAACTACGCGATCGCGGCGTGCGTGATGCAGATCATGGTGATGTATCTGTTCTCGACGCTCTACAAGATCCAGGGCCACAAATGGCAGGACGGAACGGCGCTGTACTACATCCTGCGCTCGCACCAGTTCAGCTTTCCGCCGTTCAGCCATCTGATCTACGACAACGTCTGGCTGGTGGTGCTGGGCACCTACTGCACGCTGCTGTTCCAAGGCGCGATCCCGTGGCTCGTCTTCCACCGCAAGCTGAAGTGGATCGTGCTCGGCGCGGCGTTCGGGTTCCATATCTCGATCGCGTTCCTGATGGGACTGGTCTGCTTCTCCGCGGCGATCATCACGGTCGACGGGCTGCTCATCGACGACCCCTCGTACCTTGACGTATCGCAACGCATCCAGGCCGCGTGGCGGCGCCTTGCCCCGAAATTGCCGGCGTTCGCGCTGCGGCGGCCGGCGGTTGCGGTCGGTACGCAGCTGTCCGATGACTAACCGCGCCGCGTCCGCGCGCGTCGCGACGGCGCTGGCGCTTGCCGCGCTATGCGCCGGGGTCGCGTCGTGCGCGCCTGCGAACCGCGTCGACGCGGCGTATCCCGGCACCACCCAGGCGAAGCCCGTGTATCGCAGCGAGGCCATCGCGGGGCTCGTCACACAGGTCATGCGCGCGCAGTCCATCCCCGGCGCGGTCGTGTCCGTCGTGATCGGCGACCATGCGTACGACGAAGCCTTCGGCGCCGCGCGGATCGGCGAGCGAGGCGGCAAAACGCGACCGAAGACGCTGTTCCATCTCGGGTCCCTGACGAAGTCGTTCACCGCCGCGGGCGTGCTCGCGCTCGCGCAAGACGGCCGCCTCACGCTGGACGCGCCGGTCGTGCGCTACCTTCCGGAGTACCGCCTCGGCCGGCAGATCACCGTGCGCGAACTGCTCAACCAAACATCCGGCGTGCCGAATTACCTCACCCGGCCCGAAGTCGATCGTGCGATACGCCTACACCGGCCGCTCGACGTCGTGCAGCTGATCGAACGGCTTCCGCTCCGGTTCGCGCCCGGCGCACGATACGAGTTCAGCAACAGCAACTACGTGCTGCTCGCAGCGCTCATCGAGCGCGTCAGCCACCACTCCTATGCCGACTACGTTCGCACCCGGCTCGTCGACCGGTGCGGGCTGCACTCGACGTTTCTGCCCGAGCAGCGGCTCCCCGGCGACACCGCGTGGGGCTATACCGTCAGAAGCGGCGCGGTCGTGCGCGAGCCCGAGGTGCCGCCGGCGCTGCTGCTGGGCGCGGGCGGGATGGTCGCGAACGCGCGCGACGTCACCCGCTGGGAGCGCTGCGTGGCCCACGGCGCACTCACGCCGCAGCTCGTCCGCGAAATGCTTGCGCCGCCCGATGCGTCGCACAAGCTCTTCGCGTACGGCATGGGATGGATCAAGACCGACATCGACGGGCACGCCGCCTGGTGGCACAACGGTCTGGAGCCCGGGTTCGCGTCGGTGATGATCATGATCCCGCACAAGCACCTCGCACTGGCCGTGCTTTTGAATTCCGACGTCGTCGACGCCGCGCCGGTCGGGCTCGAGGTCGCGCGCATCATGCTGAGCGGCGACACGCCGAAAAAGGAGTCCAACGCATGAAGGTACTGCTGGTCACGATGCCGTGGCACTCGCTCTCGTACCCGTCGCTCGCGCTGGGCATCCTCAAGAACAAAGCGGCGCTGCAGGCGCCGCAGGTAAGGGTCGACGAGTGCTACGCGAGCTTGCGCTTCGCCGAGTACGTCTTCTCCCTCCGTCCGGATCCGGGCTGGCCGGTGCTGTACAACACCCTTTCGGACACCGTGTTCAGCGGGATCGGCGACTGGATCTTCAGCAGCGCGCTCAACGAGACCAATAGCTGGAACGCCGCGAAGATGGAGCGCGCGCTGCGCGCCAACGACCTCGACGTGGAGTTCGCCAACTGGCTGCACGGCATGACGCCGCACTTCATCGAGAAGCTTGCGACGGAGATCGCCGCCGAGGCCTACGACCTCGTCGCCTTCACGACGACCTTCATGCAGAACGCTGCCTCGATCGCGGCCGCGCGCGAGATCAAGAAGCGCTCGCCGATGACGCGGATCGCGATGGGCGGGGCCAACTGCGACGCCGGCCAAGGCGTGGCGATGCACCGCAATTTTCCGTGGCTGGACTTCGTCGTGCGCGGCGAAGGCGAGCGCGCGTTCGTCCAGCTGCTCGGCGCGCTGCAGAACGAGCGCGAGTTCGCGTCGATCGACGGCCTGTGCTGGCGCGACGGCGCCACGACCGTCGTCAACCGTGACACCGGTCTTTTGCCGGTGTCTGAAATCGCCGAGCCCGACTTTCGCGCCTACTTCGACTCGCTCGACGCATCGCCGCTGCGGCAGTACATCAAGCCGCAGCTCGTGCTCGAGGCGGCGCGCGGTTGCTGGTGGGGCGAGAAGCACCACTGCACGTTCTGCGGCCTCAATGGCACCGGGATGAAGTTTCGCTCGAAGTCGCCCGACGCGGTGTGGGCGGAGATCGCGAACGCCGTCACGCTGCACAAGAACCTCGACGTCATGATGGTCGACAACATCATGGACGTGCGGTACTTCAAGACGCTGCTGCCGATGGTCGAGGACAGCGGGTGGGACTTGCGGCTGCACTACGAGGTCAAGGCGAACTTGTCGCCCGACGACGTGGCGGCGCTCAAGCGCGCGAAGGTGGAGCACATCCAGCCCGGCATCGAGAGCCTGAGCTCGCGCGTACTGACGCTGATGAACAAGGGCGTCTCGGGCGGTCAGAACATCGCGCTGCTGCGCGAAGGGATGAACCAAAACCTCACCGTGTCGTGGAACTACCTGTACGGGTTCCCCGGCGAGACGGACGAAGACTACGCGGTCATCATCGAGCAGATTCCGAATTTGTACCATCTCCAGCCGCCGACCGGCGCGCAGCGGCTGGCGGTCGAGCGGTTCAGCCCGCTCTTCAACGATCCCGAGCTCGGCGTGCGCAGAAAGACGCCGGCGTCGTTCTACCGGCACATCTACGACCTGCCCGAAGCGGAGCTCGAAGATCTCGTGTTCCTGTTCGACTATCCGCCCGTGGGCTTGCAGAACGACGTCGAGAAAGCGCTCAAGGATGCGGTCGCGGCGTGGCGGCGCGCGCACAACGACAGCACGCTGCACGCGTACGATCTCGGCGGCTCGCTGATGATCGAAGACCGCCGCGCCGGGCACGAGCCGCGCGTCGTCGTTTTCGAGGAACCGTTTGAAGTGGCCGGCTACGAGCTCTTGATGAAGAGCCTCTCCGTGGCGGCGCTGCGGCGGCTGCTGGAACAGCGCGCGATCGAGGTCGCTCCGGAACGCTTGGAGCGCTGGCTCGCGTATTTGCGCGACGCGGGGCTCGTGTTCGTCGACGGCGACCGGTACACCGCGCTGGCGACGGTCAACAATCCGACCAACATTCGCTTCAACTTGGAAGTCGCATGATGTTTGCCACCCGAGACATCGCCGAGATCGAGCAGCTGGAGTGCGCGTGCGACGAAGTCGAACGCACGATCGACCTGCTCGGTGCGTCGCAGTTCCCGCCGCAGCGCGAGCTCACGATTGTCAACGCGCCCGGCGAGCCGCTGCCCAGCGCGCAGCAGTGCCGCGCGCTCGCCGAGCGCGGCGTCGGCTCGATCGTCCTTCGCGAGGACGTCGATCTGCGCCGCGACGGCCCCCGCGGCGCAACCGAGACGGTCCGGTTCTTGCGCGACACCGTTCCGCTCGGTGTCCACGTGTCATGGACGCCGGCTGATCCTGCCGCCGTCCCCCAGACGCTCGTGCATCTCTGGCCACCGGCGAATACGCAGCCCGCCGGCGCCCCGCCGCCGAAGCTGTTCGGGATCTACTACTGGCGCAAAGGGCCGGACTTCATCAGCATTCAGGACATCCGGCCAGGGATCGTCCCGTGCTTCTACGTGCTGGACGAACCGGATATCTTCGACGCGTTCTTGCAGCTGCAGCAGCCGGCCGCGCGCGATGCTGTTCCGGCGGACCGGCAGAACGCGCTCGAGCAAATGGAGCAAGAGAACATGCTGTTCAGCACCGGGCGTTACGTCGTGGCCCTGCCGTGCCGGGTCGCGCGGTGGCCGACCCCGTTCCACGCCTTCTAGCAGCGGAGAAACGAACATGCGACATCATCCGTGGACCGCCGCTCTGCTCGCCGTCGCCGTGGTCGCTTCCGCCGTGCAAGCAGCGGTCGCGCAGAGCACGGTGCCGGGAACCTGGTCGTTGCAGGCGACGGACCGCCCGAACATCGTGCAACTGACGCTTCGTTCGCGCGACGCTGTGCCGACCGGCGATTCCTGGACGTTCTCGCAACCCGTGGAGATCGAGCGCTTGGGAATCTCGCCCGGGCAGCTGCAAGCGGCAAACCACTCGGTCACGTTCGCGCTTCACCGCGACGCCGGCACGTTTCGGTTCGAAGGCTCGCTGGACCGCGGCTCGGGCTCCGGCGACACGACGTTCGTCCCGGATCCGGCGTATTTCGCTGCGCTCCGCCAGCACGGCTACGCCGTGCCGACGCCGCGTGACGAGGTGACGCTGGCCGTGCTCGACGTCACCCTCGCGTACGCGGACGCGCTGGCAGCCGCGGGGTTTTCTCCGCTGTCCGTCGCGCAGCTCACGGAACTCAAGATGGCGAACGTCACGCCGGAGTATGCCCGCGCGATACGCGCGCAGATTCGCAACGCCGGCCCGACCGACGCAATCACGTTGCGGCACTTCGCCGTGTCACCAGAGTATGTGGCCGCACTGCGCGCCGCCGGCGCTCCGATTGCATCCGCTCAAGACGTCGTGATCCTGAAAGAGGCGGGCGTCGATCCGGCGTTCGTCAAGCGGTTGAGCGACCGCGGGGACCGCGGCCTCACCGTCGACCGAATCCTGGCGCTCAAGATGGGCGGATCGTATTGACTTATCGCGATATATCGAATAGTATCGCGACATGATCCATGATATCGGCCGGGCATTCTTCCGGCACCGACATGGCGGTGGGCACGGCGGCCCCCGCATCTGGGGACTCGGCTACAGCAAGGAGTGGGGCGGCTGGAAGGCCGGCGGCTGGGGTCCGGGGCCGCGCACGCGCCGTGGCGACGTGAAGTATCTCGTGCTCGAGCTGCTGGCCGAGGGCCCGCGGCACGGCTACGACATCATCAAGGGGATCGAAGAGCGCCGCGGCGTTCGGCCCAGCGCGGGATCGGTGTATCCCACGCTGCAGCTGCTCGAAGACGGCGGCTTCGTCACCTCCGATCAGGTCGACGGCAAGAAGGTCTACACGATCACCGACGCGGGCCGCACGCTTCTGGCGAACCGCGCCGCCGATCCGGACGAAGACGAGGACGCCGACGAGGCGCCCAGCGTGCGCCACAAGCTGCGCGAGTCGGTGATGAAGTTCGTCGCCGCCGTCTGGAACGCGCGCCACAACGACGACGCGACGCTCGAAAAAGTGCGCGAGATCGTCGACAAAGCGCGCAAGGACGTCTACACGATCCTCGCCTCCGACGAAGCCTGATCGCCGCGACGGACGCGAGTCGTCGCGTCGGTCAGCGCAGAGCGTCGGCGAGCGGCTTCGGGATTCGCGTTGCGCGCAGCGTCGTGCGGTCGAGCGCGGCGAGGACGAGCTTCCCGTCGATGAGACGGAGGCCGTCCGCGCGCTCGACCGGGAACGCGAACGTCATCGAGGAGCCGCCGATCTTGCGCAGCTCGGCGCGGCACGTGATCTCGTCGTCGAGCTTCGCCGGCGCGCGGTAATCGCACTCGAGGTGCACGCGCGCGATCCACACGCCGAGCTCGTCGGCGATCACGTCGTACGGAAATCCGAGCGCGCGAAAGAACTCGCTCTCGGCGGCTTCCATGAACCGCAGGTAGTTCGCATAGTGCACAACCCCCATGATGTCGACGTCGCGCCAGCGCACGCGCTCGCGCACGTCCGGCCCCACGCGAATGGGCGCTGCGGCGCTGTCCGACACGATGCTAGATTTCGTACGCCCAGGCGACTTCTTCGGCGGTCGGCGCCGAGTCGCGCTGCTGCGAATACGCGGCGACCGCACCTTGCGCGTACCGCGCGACGGGATCGATCTCCAAGTTGACGCGGTCGCCGGGGCCTTTGGTGCCGAGCGTCGTGCGGCGCGCGGTCTCCGGGATGAGCGCGATCGTGAAGCGCTCGCGGTCAGCCGACGCGACGGTGAGGCTCACGCCGTCGACCGCGACGTAGCCTTTCTCGACGATGTACGGCGCGAGCGCGTCGGGCAGCACGACATGCAGGCGGAAGCCCTGACCTTCGGAATCCTTCGCTAGGATGGATGCGGTGTCGTCCACGTGGCCGTACACGAAATGGCCGCCGAGCCGGTCGCCCACGCGCAGCGACAGCTCGACGTTGAGCCGGTCGCCCGCGCGCAAGCGATCGAAGCCCGTGCGCGCGACGGTTTCCGGCACGACGTCGAAGCGCATGGTGCGCGCATCGAACCGGACGACGGTCAGACACGCGCCGTTGATCGCGACGGAGTCGCCGATCGCGACGCCGTCCGCGACCGCCTCGGGCGCCTCGACGACCAGCGTCATGCCGCGGCGCGCGTCGCCTTCGGCCGAAGCGACGCGGCCGTCGTGCAGGATCAGGCCGGAGAACACGTGGTGAGATCGGCGGAGAGCAGCATGTCGTCGCCGACGCGTTCGATGCGGTCGAAGCGCCACCCGTTTCGTGCGCTCAGATCGGCGCCCGCGAGGGCCGGGACCGCGTCGTCCGCGCGCAGGAAGGCCGGCGCGACGAACCACACGATCCGCTGGACCAGCCCCGCGGCCAGCAGCCTGCCGGCCAGCGTGGGGCCGCCCTCGCAGAGCACGGTCGTGATGTCGCGCGCGCGCAGCGCGCGGAGCGCGGCGGCGAGGTCGAGGCGCGCTTCGCCGTCGGCGCCGACGTAGACGACGTCCGCGACCGGCTCGATCCCGCTCAGCGTCGCGCGCGCGGCGGGCGGCGCAAGCACGATGGTCGGGCGGTAGGCGCCCGCCGGTGCTTCGGCCGGCGGCGCGAGGACGCGGCTCGCGGGCGGAACCGGGCCGGCTTCGCACACGACGACGCGCGCGTACGGCTTGCGGCGCGTCGCGTGGGGCCGCACCGTCAGCAGCGGATCGTCGACGCGAATCGTGCCCGCGCCGACCATCACCGCATCGTGCTCGATACGCAGATCGCGCACGCGTTCGCGCGCGAGCGGGCCCGTCAGCCAGTGCTGTTCGCCGGGCCGCGACGCGATGTAGCCGTCCAGCGATGCGGCCATCTTCAGCGTGACGTACGGGATGTCGTGCGCGATCGTCCAGCGGAAGCGCTCGATCAGCGCGCCCGCCGCTCCGTCGTCGAGGACGTCGACATCGATCTTCGCATCGCGTAAGCGGCCAACGCCGCTCGCGGCCGTCTTCGGATTTGGGTCGAGCGCGCCGATGACGACACGCGCGATGCCCGCATCGATCAGCGCGCCGGTGCACGGGGGCGTGCGGCCATGATGGTTGCACGGTTCGAGCGACACGTACGCCGTCGCGCCGCGCGGGTCGTGTCCGCGCCCGCGGGCGTCGCGCAGCGCCTCGACTTCAGCGTGCGGCTCGCCGGCACGATGGTGCCAGCCTTCGCCGAGCGTCACGCCGTCGCGCACGACGACGCACCCGACGGGCGGGTTCGGCGCGGCGTCGGCGACTGCGCGCGCCGCCAGCTCGACGGCGCGTGCGAGGTAGCTGCGGTCGCGGTCTACGGCGTGACCTCGACGCCCTTCCAGAACGCGACGTAGCCCTCGATGTTCTTCGCCGCGTCCTTCGCCTGCGGGTAGTACCACGCGGCGTCGGGATTACGCTTGCCGTTCACTTCGACGGTGTAGTAGCTCGCGGTGCCCTTCCACGGACAGACCGAGTGCGTCTCGGACGGCGTGAAATATTGCTTGTCGATCGCGTCGGGCGGAAAATACTGATTTCCCTCGACGACTTCGGTGCTGCTGCTCTCGGCGAGGACGGCGCCGTTCCAAACTGCTTTCATCGTGGTCATGGACCCGGCGCGGACACGGTTGGTTCCGCGGGCGCCAGGGCGGCCGTCAATTCCCGGTCCGCGCCAGCACGACGATTCCGCGCACGTCGACGCCCGCGGCGCGCAGCACGCGAGCCGCGTCGCGCGCGGTTGCCCCCGTCGTACAGACGTCGTCGAGCAGCGTCACGCATGCGGGCAGCACCACGCGCGCCCGCAGCCGGAACCGGCCCGTCGCGGCGAGCCGTTCCCGCCGCGTGCGCCGCTCCTGCGCGCGGCCGTGCTTGACGAGCAGTTCGGCGCATGCGATGCCGCGGCGCAATGCGACGCGTCGCGCCAGCTCGACGCTCTGATCGAATCCGCGCTCGACGATGCGGGCGCGCAGCGTCGGCAGCGGAATCAGCACGCCGTCCAGCGGCGCGCGCGCTGCCAGCAGCTCGGCGAACGTATCGAGCGGATCGCGCTCCCCGCGCTTCATCGCGACGACCGCTCGCCGGAGCGCACCCTCGTACGCGCCGATCGCAAACGCCGGTATCCCGTCCAGCACGAACGACACGGCGTCGCGTGGCGCGGGCGCGCAGCGTTCGCACAGCGCGGGTCCGGGCGCGTCGCATGCGACGCAGGCTGCCGGAAACAGCCAGCTTCGAACGAAATCAAGCACGCCTGTCGATCACGCGGCGTGCGCGGCGCGGCTAGGCCGGGCTGGGCTCGTTCGCGACGATGGCGCTTTCCAGCGTTGCGCCGTCGTCCACGACGTAGCGTTCGCCGATGATCGTGTCGCGCACAATCGCGTTCGCGCCGATCGTCGAACCGTTCCAGACGATCGCGCGCTCCAGCACGGCACGCTCGCCGATACGCACGCGGTCGCCGATCACGCTGGGCCCGACGATCCGTACGCGTTCGCCGATCTCCGCGCCGTCGCCGACGCGCACAGCGCCTTCGACGCGCGCGCTCGCCGGAACGACGACGCCCGGCGGAACGCCGGTCGCGCGTGCGCCCCGAACCTGCACGCGGCCCAGCAGCACGTCGTCGGTCGCGCGGCGGTATTCGTCGGGCGTGCCGATGTCGCGCCAGTACGCGCCTTTGAGCTCCATCGCGTAGAACGGCAGCCCGCCGGCGACCAGCTCCGGAAACACCTGTTTGCCGAAGTCGTAGAACGTGTTCGCGGGGATGCGGTCGAAGATCGCGGGCTCGAACACGTAGATGCCGGTGTTCGCGAGCTTCGACTTCTCCGTGCCTTTGGCCGGCTTTTCCTGAAAGCCGGTGATGCGCCCGGTCTCATCGAGGATCACGACGCCGTACTGATCGACCTCGTCGACTTCGAGCAAACCGATCGTCGCAAGCGCGCCGCGCTGTTTGTGGAAGCGCACCAGCGACGCGAGGTCGGCGTCGGTGAGATCGTCGCAGCCGACGACGACGAACGTGCCGTCGAACCATCCTTCCATCTGCTTGAGCGCGCCCGCGCTGCCCGTGAGCTCGCGCTCGCGCAAATAGTGCAGCTGCACGCCGTAGCCGCTGCCGTCGCCGAACGTCTCCTGCACGAGATCGGCGAGGTAGAACACGTTGATCGCGACCTCGTCGTAGCCGAACGACGACAGCCAGCGCAGCACGTGCCCGCTGATCGGTTCGCCCGCGACCGGCACGATGGGCTTGGGAACTTGCTTGGTGAGCGGGTAGAGCCGCGTGCTCATGCCGCCCGCGAGGATCATCGCGCGCATCAAGACGGCTTGTTCCCCGCTTTGCGTGCGCTCAAGGCTTCGGCGAGCGCGGCGACCGCGAAGCGGGGAAGCGCGAGCTGGCGGCGCCAGCGGCGCGGCTCTTTGCCCAGCCGGTACGCCCACTCCAGGCCGGTGCGCCGGAAGAACGCCGGCGCGCGCACGACGTTGCCGGCGTAGACGTCCAGCGAGCCGCCGATGCCGATCCCCACGCCGCAGCCCGTCGCGGCGAGATAGCGCTCGATCCAGAACTCTTGCTTCGGAAACCCCATTCCGGCGAGCAGCACGTTCGCGCCGCTCGCGCGGATCGCGGCGGCGACGGCGTCGCTTTCCTCGAGCCGGAAGTAGCCGTCGCGCGCGCCGCTGACGATTGCGCCGGGGTGTGCGCGCCGCAGCGCCTCGCCCGCGCGCGCAGCGGTGTCGCCGCCGGCGCCGAGCAGGTACATGCGGACGTCGCCCGCCGCTGCGGAGCGTGCGGCGAGCGCGTCGACCAGCTCGACGCCGGTGACGCGCTCGCGCACCGAACCGCCTTGCAGCCGCGACGCGAGCAGCAAGCCGATCGAGTCGCATGTGACGAGTACGGCACGGTCGATCGTCGCGCGAAACGCCGGGTCGCGCTGCGCCGCCATCACCATCTCGACGCCGAGCGTCACGACGAGTCCGGACCGGTCGTGAGCCTGCGCTGAGCTTATCGACGTGTTCGCCAGCGCGGCGATGCAGGCCACGGCTGCGTCGCGGCTGATCGCGTCGACGCGACAGCCGAGCACGTGAAACGAAGGCACCGTCATCGTCCGCTCGTCATGTGAGCTCGTTGAGGATTACGGCCGGTACGGCGCGATCAGCGGTTCGAGGGTCTTTTTCAAGTCGGCGGGCATCGGTCCCATCGGCGAACGGCAGGGGCCGACGTCGAAGCCGTACGTTCCCATCGCCCACTTGACCGGGATCGGGTTGGACGTCATGAACAGCGCCGCGATCAGCGGCGACAAATCCTGATGGATGCGCGCGGCCGTGTCGACGTCGCCGGCGTCGAAGGCGTCGGCCATCGCGCGCAGCTCACGCCCGCACAGATGGCCCACGACGGAGATCAAGCCGTACCCGCCGATCGCGAGCGACGGCAGGAAGATGTAGTCGTCGCCGGCCCAGAACGTCACGTCGGCGCGCGCGCGATCGCGCAGGATCGCGGTGAACTGGTTCACGTCGCCGGTGGACTCTTTGATTCCCGCGACGTTCGCGTGCCGCCGCGTCAGCTCGGTGAACGTCGCGGGCAGCATGTTCGCCGCGGTTCGGCCGGGGATGTTGTAGACGATCGCGGGCAGCGGCGTCGCGTCGAGGATCGCGCCGAAGTGCTCGAGCATACCGTCCTGCGTGGGCTTCACGTAGGCCGGCACCGTCAGCAGCACGCCGTCGACGCCGCACTGCTCGGCCTGTTTCGTCAGCGCGATCGACTGGCGCGTGTTGTTGCCGCCGGTGCCCGCGATCACGGTGCCGCTCGATCCGAGCGCTTTCTTTACCTCGGCGAACAGCGTGAGCTTCTCGTCGGTCTCGAGCGCGTTGCCCTCGCCGGTCGAGCCGGCCAGCACGACGCCATCGTTGCCGCGCTCGATCAGGAAGCGCGCGATGCGGATCGCTTCCGCGACGTCGAGCGCGCCGTTCGCGTCGAACGGCGTCACCATCGCCGTGAGGATGCGGCCGAGATTTTTCACCGCGCCACCACCCCGCCGCCGAGGCGAAACGCGTCATGCAGCGCCTGCTCCGCGGCGTGCGCCCGATCGGCCGGCACGAGGATGGAGATCGTGATGTTGGAGTCGGTCGAGTGGATGATTTCCACGCCGGCGCCGGATACGGCCTTCACAACGCGATACATGACGCCGGACGCACCGCGCATCCCTGCGCCCACGACGGAGATCTTCGAGCAGTGCGGACGCATCCGCACCGCGACGTTGAGCTCGGCAAGTGCGGGCCGGATGGCATCAGCGTGCTCGTCGTCGACGATGAAGAACACGCCGGAGTCGTTCACGTTCACCATGTCGATCGAGATCTCGCGTTCGGCGACGTGCGCGAGAATGTCGCGGTCGACGTCGGCGCGGTCGACGTCGTCGGTGAGTCCTTGGACGATGCGGCAGAACGTCACGTCCCGGATCACGGTCAGCCCGGTGACCGGGCGCTCCGCGTCGACGGGCGCGTCGTCGTCGATCGTGGTGCCGACGCCGCTGCGCAGCCCCTTCACCGCGTACGGCGTGCGCGTCGCGTGCGCGAGCTCGGCGGCTTTGTGATGCATCACCTTCGCGCCGGTACCCGCCAGCTCGACCATCTCGGCCTGCGTGACACGCGCGAGCGGATGCGCGCCCGCGACGCGGCGCGGATCAGCCGTCATGACGCCCGACACGTCGGTGTAGATTTCGACCGACTCGGCGCCGAGCGCGTCGCCCAGGGCGACCGCGGTGAGGTCGCTGCCGCCGCGGCCGAGCGTCGTGGTGGCGCGCTCGCGCGTGCCGCCCTGGAACCCGGTCACGACGGGAATGACGCCGCGAGCCAGCACCGCGCGAACCGGTGCGGGATCGACCTCGACGATCTCGGCCTCGCCATGCCGGTCGTCGGTGGTGATCCCGGCCTGTAGCCCGGTCATCGCCTCCGCGGGCGCGCCGAGCCCAGACAGCAGCTCGGCGAACACCGCGCACGCGATCGCCTCACCGCACGCAAGCAGCAGGTCGCGGTTCGGCCCGCTGCGCACGGGCCCGAGCAGGGTCGCAAGCGTGTCGGTCGCGTACGGATCGGGCGCGCGCCCCAGCGCGGAGCACACGACCACGGGCGAGTCCCCGCGCCGCACGACGTCGAGCACGCGCGACGCCGCGATCTCACGCAGCTCGTCCGTCGCAAGCGAAGAGCCACCGAACTTGAGCACGACGACGTTCACCGCGCAACCTCGGTAGCTGTCGCGACATTCGTCATCGTGGCGCACCATCCTGATCGCAGGAGCAGCTCCAGGATCTGCACTGCGTTCGTCGCGGCGCCTTTGCGGAGCTGGTCGCCCACGATCCACATTTGGAAGTGCGTATTCGTCGGGTCGTCCGGCTCGGGACGAACGCGCGCGACGTGGACGAGGTCCGTGTCTTCGACGTCGAGCGGCGTCACGATGCCGCGTTCGTGCAGCACGACGCCGGGCGCGTCACGCAGCGCTTCGTGCAGCTCGCGCACGCTCGTCGGGCGTGCGGTTTCGAAGAACACCGACTCGCTATGCGCGCGCATCACGGGGACACGCACCGTGGTCGCAGCCATGGCGAGGTCGGGGCGGTCGAGCATCTTGCGCGTCTCGGCGACGACCTTCTTCTCCTCGCCGGTGTCGCCGTCGCCGTCCCAGCCGCCGACCTGCGGCACCACGTTGCGGAAGATCGGCGCGGCGAACGTCCCGTCGGGCGATTCGCCCTGTTCCTCGCGCGCCAGCGTATCGAGCCCCGCGCGGCCCGCGCCGCTGACCGCCTGATACGTCGCGACGCGCACACCGCGCAGCCCGATCGCGCGCTCGATCGGCGACACTGCGACGGTCAGCACGATCGCCGTGCAGTTCGCGACGGGAAAGATGCGGTGCTCGGCGCGCACCGCGTGCGGGTTCACTTCCGGCACGACGAGCGGCACGCCGTCCGCCATGCGAAATGTCGCCGAGTTGTCGATCACGACCACGCCGGCATCGGCAAGCGTTTGCGCCAGCTCGGCGCTCGCATCGTCGCTCGACGCGAAGAACGCGACGTCCGGCCGGTCCGCGAGAAGCCGCTCCCGCGTCGCCGCGAATACCGGCACGGCCTCACCGCGAAACGGCACGCCCTCCGCGCGATCGCGCGACGCGTACGCCAACAGCGCCTCGACATCGACGTTGCGCTCCTCGAGCACGCGCAAGATCATGGCCCCGACGACGCCCGTCGCGCCGATGACCGCGACTCTCATCCGACGCGCCGAAGCGAAGCGGAGCCGCCGAGCATTCGGTCAACGATTGCATCCAGTCCGATGACGAGCCCCTGCTGCTCTCGCACCGCGCGTACGGCCGCCACGATGCCGGGGCCGTACGATTCACGCGACACCGTGTCGTGGCGCAGCGTCAGCGTCTCGCCGGTTCCGCCGAAGATCGTCGCCTGATGCGCCATCAGGCCCGGCAGCCGGACGCTGTGGATCGGCGGCAGCGGGGCGCCCGCGTCGTGAATCCGGCGCGCGGTGAGCTTTGCCGTGCCGCTCGGCGCGTCGCGCTTCGCGTCGTGGTGCAGCTCGACGATCTCCGCGCGCGGGAACACGCGCGCCGCCTGCGCAGCGAACCGCATCATCAGCACCGCGCCGAACGAGAAGTTGGGCACCAGCATCGCCGGCACGCCCGCCTCGTCGCAGCGGTCCGACAGCACGACGAGATCTTCGTCCGTCCAACCCGTCGCGCCGATCACCACCGGGATCCCGGCGTCGATGGAATCGCGCACGACGTCCACCGTGGTCGGATAGACCGTGCAGTCGACGACGACATCGAGCCCGCGCGCGACGAACGCGTTGAGCTCGTCGTCGATCACCACGTCGCCGCCAAAACCGCCGAGCGCGTCCGCGAGCCGCGTGCCGCCGGAGCGCCCGAACGCCGCCGACAACGTCAGGTCGTCGGCGGCTTCGATCGCGGCACAGGCAACGCGGCCCAGTCTCCCGAGCGCGCCGGCCACCCCGACGCGCAATGATCCCATCTACGTCATCCTGAGCTTGTCGAAGGACCCTACGAGATGACCTTTTCGAGCGGCGCGTATTTCAGCATCACCATCTTCTGCCCGACGTTGGGGAAGTTGATCGTGAGCAGCCCGTCGCCGCCCGCGCCGACCGTGTTGACGACGGTGCCCTCGCCCCACTTGGGATGGCGCACTTTGTCGCCCGGGTTGAGCTCCATGCCGACGCCCGCGCCGGCGTTCTCGTGGATCGCGACCTCGCGCCAGCGGCCGCCGCCGGGCCGCGGCCCGATGCCGACCCCGCCGATCACTTCGATCGACGGCATCTCCTCGATGAAGCGCGACTTCGGGTGCGAGAACGTGTTGCCGAACAGCGTGCGCCGCGCGGCGAACGAGAGGTAAATGCGGTCCATCGCGCGCGTCACGCCGACGTACGCGAGGCGGCGCTCTTCTTCGAGCTCCGTCATGTCGGTGAGCGCGCGCGTGTGCGGGAAGACGCCTTCTTCCAGACCGGTCAGGAACACGATCGGGAACTCGAGGCCCTTCGCCGCGTGCATCGTCATCAGCGTCACGAACGACGACTCGGGATCGAGCGTGTCGATGTCGGTGATCAGCGCGATGTTCGACAAGAAGTCGTCGATCGACGTGCCGCTCTCGGGATTGGCTTCGAAGTCGCGTGCGACTTGGACCAGCTCTTGCAGGTTCTCGATGCGCGCGCGGCCGTCGGGCGTCTCGTCGGCCTGCAGCTCGCGCAGGTAGCCCGACTCTTCCATCACGGCGACGAGCAGCTCGGCGACGCCGAACGACTTCGCCTTTTCGCGCAGGTCGTTGATCAGCTCCGCGAAGCGCTCCAGCTCGCGCTGCTTCTTCGGCACCGCGCGCTTGAGCAAATTGGAATCGAACACCGCTTGCCCGACCGACACACCCGCCTGGTTCGCGGCTTCGAGCAGCGACGCCAGCGTCTGCTGGCCGATCGAACGGCGCGGGACGTTGACGATGCGGCGGAACGCGACCGCGTCGGACGGGTTGACGATGTAGCGGAGGTAGGACAGCATGTCCTTGACCTCCGTGCGCGCGTAGAAGCCGACGCCGCCGACGACCCGGTAGGGGATGCCTTCGGCGAGGAAGCCTTCTTCGAAGTAGCGCGACTGCGCGTTGGTGCGGTACAGCACGAGGAAGTCGCGGTACGCGGCGCCTTCGCGCACGTGCTCCTTGATCTTCTCCATCACGTAGCGCACTTCGGCGCGCTCGGACTCGGCCTGGAACGCCGTGAGCGGTTCGCCCGGATCGCGCTTCGTGAAGAGCTTCTTCTCCGAGCGATTCGGGTTGTTCGCGACGAGCTCGTTGGCAGCGGTCAGAATCGTCTGCGTCGAGCGGTAGTTCTCTTCGAGCTTGAAGACTTTCGCGCCCGGGAAGTCTTCTTCGAACCGCAGGATCATGCGGTAGTCGCTGCCGCGCCACGAGTAGATCGACTGGTCGTCGTCGCCGACGACCGTGATGTTGCCGTGCTCCTTGGCGAGCGTCGCGACGAGGCGGTACTGCGCGTAGTTGACGTCCTGATATTCGTCGACCAGCACGTACTTGAACTTCGTCTGGTAGCGCGTGCGCGCGTCTTCGTCGTTGTCGAGCAGCTTGATCGCGTTGGCGATCAGGTCGTCGAAATCGAGCCCGTTGGACTCGGCCAAGCGGCGGTCGTACTCACGGTAGACGTTCGCGTAGCGCTCGCCGGCGAACGACGGGTTCTTCGACTCGTACTCCTCGGGCGACCACAGGTTGTTCTTCGCCTTGGAGATCTCGGCGAGCGCAGCGCCCGGGGCGATCTGGCGCTCGTCGTAGTCGAGGTCCGCGACGACCTCGCGCACGATCGCGCGCTGGTCGGCATCGTCCATGATCGCGAAGTTCGGCGAGATGCCGATCTTGCGACCGTCGCGGCGGAGCATGCGCACGCACATGCTGTGGAACGTTCCGACCCACAGGTCGCGGGCCGCGGCGCCGACCATACGTTCGAGCCGAGCCTTCATCTCGCCGGCGGCCTTGTTGGTGAACGTCACCGCCAAGATCCGGTCGGGGAAGACTTTCTTCTGTTCGAGCAGGTAGGCGATCCGGTGCGTGAGCACCCTCGTCTTGCCGGACCCGGCACCCGCGAAGATCAACACAGGGCCGTCAGTAGTCTCGACGGCCTTGCGCTGGACGTCATTGAGCAGTTCGGTTTGCGCCAGCATCACGTCAATGTTCGCCGCGCAGGGTAATTTCGCCTATTGGCCTCTGTTGCAGCGGTCTGGGCGGCAGCATCGGGCCCCTACGCCGACGAAAGTCGGGTCGGTGCTGAACCGATCGCAGGACGCTACGCTCGCCGCCGTCGTCGAGACGTTCGTGCCGCCCGACGCCGACGTGGAAGCCACGTGCGAGCTCGTCGCGACGGCCGTGAACAGCCTGCCGCTGCACCGCCAAGCCAAGCTCGCGCTCGTGCTGACGCTCCTTGCGAATCCGCTCGCGGGGCTCGCGTTCGCCGGGCGGCCGCGCGGTTTCGCGCGGCTCGAGCGGCCGGCGCGCGAGCGCGCGCTGCGGCGGCTCGCGGCGCTCGCGCCGCTGCGGCCGGCGTTCGAGGCGTTCGCGCACCTCGCGCTGTTCGGCGCGTACGCGCTCGGCGACGAGCGCGGACGCAGCGCGGTGTGGGACCGGCTCGGCTATCCCGGCCCGCGCGCCGACGTGCCGGCCAACGGCGCGACGCCGTTCCCGACCGCAGCGCTACCCGAACGCGCCGACCGCGCGGCGAGCGAGCGCATCGAGACGGACGCCGTGGTGGTGGGTTCGGGCGCGGGCGGCGGCGTCGCCGCGGCGCTGCTCGCGCGCGCCGGGCTGCGCGTGGTGGTGCTGGAAGCCGGCCCGGCGTTCGAGCCGGTGGCGGCGCGGCAGCGCGAAGCCGAGTCGTTCGCCGAGCTCTATCTCGAGGCGGGGCTGTGCGCGAGCGACGATCTCGGCGTGTCGATCCTGGCGGGCGCGTGCGTCGGCGGCGGCACGGCGGTGAACTGGTCGACCTCGCTGCGCCTGCCTTCCGCGACGGCGCGCGCGTGGGCCGGCGCGCTCGGCCGGCCCGAATTTGCGGCGGAGCTCGCCGACGCGTACGACGCCGTCGAGACGCGGCTGGGCGTGACGCCCGCGAAGACGCACAACCGCAACAACGCCGTGATCGTCGACGGCTGCAAGCAGCTCGGCTGGGAAGCGCGCGCCATCCCGCGCAACGCGGAGTGCGACCGCGACGGCTGCGGCTACTGCGGCTTCGGCTGCGCGTACGGCACGAAGCGCTCCACCGCCGCGACGTACTTACGTGACGCGGTCGATGCCGGCGCGCGCGTGTACGCACGCATGCGGGTGGAGCGGGTGCGCATCGACCGCGCGAGGGGCTCCGGCGAATCGGTCGTGCGCGGCGTGGACGCTGTTGGCGACGACGGTCGCGCGTTCGCGATCGACGCGCCGATCGTGGTGGTCGCGGCCGGCGCGCTGCGCACGCCGGGAATTCTCGCGCGCAGCGGCGTGCAATCCGCGCATCTCGGACGCCATCTTCATCTGCACCCGACGACGGCGCTGTCGGCGGAGTTCGACGCGCCTATCGATCCGTGGCTCGGGCCGATGCAGACCGCGCTGTGCGACCGTTTCTCCGCGGTGGAAGACGGTTTCGGCGCGACGATCGAGGCGGCGCCGTCGCATCCCGGCCTGATGGCGCTGGGCCTGCCGTGGAGCGGGCGCGACGCGCACGCGGCCGAGATGACGGGCGCGCGCAACCGCGCGATCCTCATCGCGCTGACGCGCGACCACGGCGAAGGCAGCGTCGGCCTCGACGAGCGCGCCGACGTGACGTACAAGATCGCGCCCGACGACGCGCGCCGCATGGCGATCGGCCTCGCCGGCGCGGCGCGCATCGCGTTTGCCGCGGGCGCGGGGTCCGTCGCGACGCTGCACGCCGACCCGTTGCGCCTCACCGCGGCCGAAGCGACGCCCGTGGGCCTCGACGCGTTCGCGCACGCGCTCGAACAGCGGGCTGCTTCGCGCGCGCCGGTCGCGCTGTTCTCCGCGCACCAGATGGGCACGGCGCGCATGGGTGCGACCGCGTCGGACGGCGCGATCGATCCCGACGGGCGCGTCTACGGCGTCGAGGGACTGCTGGTCGCGGACGGGTCGGCGTTTCCGAGCGCGTCCGGCGTGAACCCGATGCTGACGATCATGGCGCTCGCGCACCGCGCGACGAGCGCGCTCATCGCACGGCGCGCAGCGTCGTCGTCGAGCGGTTCGCCAGCGATATTGCACTCATGAGATAGCACACGGTCGACTCGGCGCCCATGTTCGGATTGACGCCGGTCGCGTCGATCCCGTCGCAGCAGCCGCCCTCGGTCGCGACGACCGCGTGCAGCGTGTTGCCGCCGAGGTACCACTCGTGCGCGATCTCCGCCGCGCTGCGCCAGCCTTCGTCGCCGGTGGCGTCGAGCGCGGCGTGCGCCGCGTCGACCATCGCCGCCGCTTCGAGCGGCTGCTGCCCGTAGCGCGCCTTGACGCCGCCGCGCGGATACCAGCCGTCGTTTCCGACGGGAGCGAACAGCTCGTGTCCCGAGCCGGCGTCCTCTTCGATCACGACCGACGTGTAGAACGCGAACATCGCGAGCCCGATCTCGGTATAACGCGCGTTGTTGAGTGCCGCACCGCCGCGCAGCAGCGCTTCGCACAAGCGCGCGTTGTCGTAGGTCAGCGTGTCCTCGCACCAGTCCCAGTCGGGGCCGGCGTGCGTGTCGTAGGCAGCGGCGATCGTCGCCAGCGATGCATCGAGCGCCACGCGGACCGCGAACTCGTCGGCAGGGCGCGTCGCGAGCGCGTGCACGAGCCCGAGCGCAGCGTACGCGCGCGAGCGGACGTACTCCATCGCGGGGATCGCCGCGAGCGCGTGCGCGCGCAGCCGGCCGGCGACGGCGCGCCACGTGTCGCGCGGCGCGTAGCGCTCGGCGTAGCCGAGGCCCCAGATCGCGCGACCGACCGCGTCGGGCGTGCCCGCGTGGTCTTGCCACCGGCGGTCGTAGCCCATGAAGTTGTGGAACGAACCGTCGGGGAGCTGCGCGTCGTGCAGGTAGGCGAGGTACGTCGTGACCAGCCGCGCGCCGTCCGCTTCGCTGCCGCGCCGGGCCGCCGCATCGCACGCGACGATGAGCGCGCGCCCGACGTCGTCCGTGCAGTAGCCGCACGAGCGGTTGGGCACGTCGAGGGTCGCGTGCTGCAGGATCCCGACGTCGTCCGTCATCGCAAGCAGATGATCGAGCGCGGGCCAGCGGTACGTGCGCATGCGCATGTGTCTCCGCGCTACGCGGAGGTCGCGAGCTCCTCGCGGCGCGATTCGGGCAGCAGCTCGGTGAACAGCTCGCCGTATCCGTGCGCGACGTTGGGCCACGTCATGCGGCGGCCGAACTTGTACGCGCGGCGCTGCGTGGTCTCGCGCAGCTCGGGATCGTCGAGCAGCGCGACGAGCGTCGTCGCGATGGCCGACGGGTCGCGGAACGGCACCATGAAGCCGCGCCCGTTCGCGAGCAGTTCCTGCGCGTAGAGATACGGCGTCGACACGACCGCCTTGCCGCAGCCGATCGCGTACGCGAGCGTGCCGCTGACGATCTGCACCGGGTTCAGATACGGTGTGAGGTAGATATCGCTCGCGCTCAAATACGAGATCAGCTCGTCGTAGTCGAGATACTTGTCGACGAGCTTCACGTTGTCCGCGAGGCCGTTCGCGGCGATCGACGCTTCGAGCTCGCGCCGGTACGACTCGCCTTCTTTGCGGCGCACGACCGGGTGCGTCTGCCCGAGGATGAGATAGAGCGCCTCGGGGTGCGACTGCGCGACGGCGCCCATCGCTTCGATCGCGAACTCCAACCCTTTGCCGCGGCTGATGAGGCCGAACGTCGAGATCGTCACGCGGCCGCCGAACCCGAGCTTCTGCTTCGCCTCGGTGGTGTCGCGCAGCGGCACGTCGGGCACGCCGTGGTGGATGACGCGCACCTTGGCGGGATCGACGCCGTAGCGCTCGATCAGAATGTTGCGGCCGGTTTCGGAGAGGACCACGACGGCGGTCGAGGTCGCGCAGATCGCGCGCGCGAGCCGGAGATGCTCGGGCGACGGATCGGGCAGCACGGTGTGCAATGACGTGACGACGGGCTTGCGCACGCCGGCGATCAGCTCGACGATCCACTCGCCGTCTTCGCCGCCGAACAGCCCGTACTCGTGCTGGATGTTGAGCGCGTCGCACGGATAGGCGTTGACGAAGTCCGCGATCCGGCGGTACGATTCGTGATCGCTTTGGACGAGGCGCGCGACCACCTGGTCGGGATAGACGCGGTCTTCGCCGCCCGGCTCGTCGATGGCAACGACGGCGCTGCGAGTGCCGAACGTCGCGTCGAAGCTGTCCACGACGTCCTTCATGAAGGTCGCGATCCCGCATTCGCGCGGCGGAAACGAACCGAGGAAGAGCATTCGAGGCGCTTGACTTGTCAACGTGGTCCCTTTGTTTGGAAGGCGGCACGGCACCGCCGGACCGCCGAGTGCGTCGTCCGGGAGGTGGTGTCCGGCGGACTAGCCTCTCTAGGGACACGCTCGCTTGGGTACACAGTTTCGTACCCTCGACACGGTACTGTCTCACGAGGCGCCCGGTCGGTTTGGCGCTCGGCGGCGTCAGCGGTCGGTGGCTTCCGCGCTCGGCGGCGTCAGCGCTCGACGGCGACTCGGGCGTTGGCGGCGATCTCGGCGCCCGGGGCGATCTCGGCGTCGTGGCCGATGACCGCGCCAGGGCTGATGCGGGCGCCGGCGCCGATGCGGGCGCGGCTGGCGATGATGGCCTTCTCGACGTGCGCGCCGGCGCCGACGACGACGCCGTCCCACAGGAGCGAGTCCAGCACGACGGCGCCGGAGGCGACCTCGCAGCGGTCGCCCAGGACTGTGTAGGGGCCGACGACGGCGTCCGCGGCGACGCGGCAGTCGTGGCCGACGAAGACCGGCGGCCGGACGGCCGACGCCGGGATCGTCTCGCGGCCCGGGCCGTCCAGTTCGGGCGTGAACCCCAGCGGCATGTCGCCGTCGAAGATGTGGCGGTGCGCGCCGAGGTACGCCTCGGGCTTGCCGAGGTCGATCCAGTAGTCGGCGGTGGTGAAGGCGTAGAGCCCGCGCCCGCCCGCGGCGATCAGCTCGGGGAAGGTCTCGCGCTCGATGGAGACCGGGCGGCCGGCGGGGATCCGGTCGAGGACCTCGCGTTCCAGGAGGTACGTCCCGGCGTTGATCTGGTTGGTCGGCGCGGTCTCGCGCGGGGGCTTCTCGACGAACTGCCGGATGCGGCCGTCGGCGTCGTGGACGACGGCGCCGAACGGGCTGGGGTCGTCGACCTCGATGAGGTGGATCGTGCCGATGCCGCCCTTCGCGCGGTGGAATTCCCGCATGGCGCGGAGATCCAGCGAGGTGAGGACGTCGCCGTTGAGGACGAAGAACGGGCCGTCGATGAACTGCTCGATGTTCTTGAGCGCGCCGGCCGTGCCGAGCGGGGTGGCCTCGATGACGTAGCGGAGGTGCAGACCGAGCTCGGAGCCGTCGCCGAAGTACGAGGTGATGGCGTCGGGGAGGTAGCCCGCGGGCAGGATGACGTCGTCGATGCCCGCGTCCTTGAGGCGGCGCAGCGTGCGCTCCAAGAACGGCATGTTCATCACGGGGACCATGGGCTTCGGCGTCTCGAGGGTCAGCGGACGGAGCCGCGTGCCCTCACCGCCGACGAGAACGACTGCCTGCACGAGGTCTTTTTCTATCGGCCTCAGCCCGTGGAACGCCTGCCGTGCGAGGGCCGTGAGGAGAGTGACCACCTGCTGGCATAGTGAGCGAGTAAGCTTCGCTTACTGTGAGAGTACGATATGACTGGACCGAGGTGCAGCGGTTCTACGATGAAGGGCATGGGCGCGACGAGTGCGCGGCAAAGTTCGGGTTTTCCCTTATAGCGTGGTACAAGGCCATTGCCCGCGGCAAGCTCCGAGCTGAACTTCAACGGCAAAAAACGATCGATTGGGACGCCGTACAGCGGTACTACGATGAAGGGCATACCTACCGACAATGCCGGCGGCGCTTCGTCTTCGCATCGCTGTCGTGGACCAAAGCGGTTCGACGAGGCGCGGTGAGGGCACGACCGCAGCGCTGGCCACTTGAAAAGGTCCTCGGGGAAGCAAAGTGCCGAAATACGGTGAAGAGGCACTTGCTCCAGGCTGGTATACTGAAGAACGTTTGCGAAGAGTGTGGCCTCCAAGAGTGGCTTGGGCGTCCTCTCGTAATGCAGCTCGACCACCGGAACGGCGTCCGAAACGACAACCGGCTTGAGAACCTACGAATGCTCTGCGCAAACTGCCACAGCCAAACGGAGACCTACGGCTCACGTAACAAGAATATACTAAGGAAACACCCTTCCCGGGTGATGCAACGGTAGCATGCCTGACTCTGACTCAGGTCATCGGAGTTCGAATCTCTGCCCGGGAGCCACGGCCCTATCGTCTAGAGGCCTAGGACGCCGCCCTCTCACGGCGGTAACACGGGTTCGAATCCCGTTGGGGCTACATGTAGAACCGCGCTACGGCGCGGTTTTTTCATGCATTCCGAACACCTCTCGCCGCTCGGTGGAGTTCATCGCGACCGTACTGGACCGAAGGCAACCCACCGTCACTCACGCCGAACCGCTCCGTCGCCGCCGCGCGGTTGCACGCGGCGACGGAGTGGCGCGGGACGCTCAGCGTGTGGCGAAGTCGTTCGCGCCGAGTCCGACGCGCACACGGCGCCGCGGCGGCCGGCGGCCTGCGATGATTTCGGTCCGCGCCGAGTTCACGCCGAACACCGCGGCGAAGACGTAGATCACGCCGAGGACTTCCGGACTGTCCTGGATCGGTCCGGTGGCGTAGCCGACGCCCCAGTACAGCGTCTCCGAGCCGCCGAGGCGGGTCTTGCCGAAGAATTGTCCGGTGAGCCCGCCGTTGTTCGAGATCTCCTGGGTGATCTGCTGGGCCATCTCGTTGACGGTCCCGGTATCGACCGGGAGCGACCAGGCGTTGAAATCGGTCGTGATGGCTTGCACGACGCACGGCGGCGCTGTCCCGCCGACGTTGTCGGTCCAGGGGCCCATGATGCCCTGATCTTGCTGGGTCGGATCGTATTGCGGCGCGGTCGCTGGCCACGACGCCGAGAGGTTCTTGAACAGCTGTTTTTGGACCAGCGAAACGCCCGCGTCAGCGGTGATGCCGGCCGGTACCGGCCCCATACCGAGCTGACTAAACGTCGGCTGCATCTCGTAGACGTTCGTGATTGATACCGAAGAGCTCATGAGGTAATCCTCCGAATTTGGAGAGTGAGGGAATACCCGAATTCTAGGGACGCCCGAGCAGCGGCGCATCCGGGAGTTCCCCTATCCGAGTACCTACGTCCGGGAGGATGAAAGACGAACGGATGCGTTACGTCGTTCGTGACAACGGAGGCGCACCGGAGAGCTGTTCGCAAGACTACGCGCAGCGGCGTTGTGATCGGCGCGGCTCCCGAATCTCGCCGGCGGTTGACTTTATTCGGCGAACGCCGAGTCCGTTCAGTCGCCCGCGCCGCCGCTGCCAATGATCATCGCAACCTTGAAATCGTCGTCCGCTTCGTGCGCGACTGGAGCCTGTCTATTCCGGAAATCTAGGTCGAGCAGTATCGCGTCAGCGAGCGCAGGGTCTGTACGTTTGTTGCGCTTTAATCGTGCGTCGATTTACCGCCGAAACGCTGGACCAATGGGCATACAACAACCGCATCGCACTTGACTTCTCGCGCCCAGGAAAAGCCGACGGACAACGCATTAGCTGGAGCGTTCAACGCGGTCCGCAAGGAATTGCTCAATACGTCTTGGTTTGATACGCTAGAAACGGCCCAAACCCGGGACCGGCCGTGACCCCGGTTTAGGGGTTCGAATCCCGTTGGGGCTAAATTGGAAAACCGCGTGAAGAGCGCGGGTTTTCATCGCGCGACGGCGTGTGATCGTCTCGTCTAAACCAGCCGTCTAACAGACTCTAGAAACGCGCGACCATGTGGAAGTTCGGCGGATACGCGGCCGCACGAAATGGGACATCCCCTCGATCGACGTGGATCCCATTCCGAGTGCGAGACCGAAGTCGTGGTTCGGACGAAGTCGGTACGGGAGTCATTGCCTTGATGAAGCGTACGACTCGTCATCGATCTTGACCCGCAACAAACACTTACCGACTTTGGTAAACCCCTCGGGAGGCGAGACGATGACGCCTTTTCGGGCCAGGGTTACCGGGGCCGTGTACTTGCTGTATTTCGCGACGGCGATCGTCGCGGGATCTCTCGTCGGTCGCATGCCGGTCATCTACACGAATGCCGCGAACCTGATCGCGAACGCGGTTTGTAGCGCTCACGCTTTTTCTCTATCAGATGCTCAAGCCGGTGAGCCGGAACGTCGCCGCACTCGCGTTCGCGATCAGCCTCGTGGGATGCGTCGTGCAGTCGCTGCGCCTCTTTCATCTCGTCCCGTCCGCAAGCTCGCTGCGATCTTCGGACTCTTCAATCGTACCATCGGCTACCTCATTCTCAGGTCGACGTTCCTTCCACGCGTTCTGGGCGTTCTTATGGCGTTGTCCGGTTTGGCCTGGCTCTTGACCGTCTCGCCAGGGCTCGACAAGCATCTCGCTGCCTACATCGAGATCAGCGGCATCGTTGCAGAGGGATCGTTGATGCTATGGCTTCTCGTGATGGGTGTGAACGTTCGGCGATGGAACGAACAAGCCGCCTAGAACACGATCTTTCCCACGACGTTTCCGTACGTGTCCACGTACCAGAGGTTGTTGTCGCTCCCGATCGCGTACTTGTAGGGCTGCCCTCCGCGAGATCGCAGCACCGGGATCGGAAAGAACGTCAGCGTTCCCTTGGTGGAGATTCGGCCGATCGATCCGCCGAAGCCGCCGAACCACAGCGCGCCGTCCGGACCCGTGATGATCGGGCCTCCGATGCTTTGTCCGTACACCTTCGGAAACTCCGTCACCGTGCCGCTCGTCGTCGCACGGCCGACCTGACCCGTCCAGTTGTCGATGAACCATAGCGCCCCGTCCGGACCGCTCGTGATCGACAGCGGCCAGCTTACGCCGGAGCTGACCTGGGGCGGCGTCGCATACTCGGTAATCACACCCGCAGTGGTAAGCCGCCCGATCTTTCCGCCGTTGTACTCCGTGAACCATAGCGCGCCGTCCGGCCCGGTCGTGATCGCTTGCGTGTTCGAGCTCGGCGAGGGGATCGCGTAGTCCGTCTCGGCCCCTGCCGGCGTGAACTGCACGATCTTGTTGTTCCCGCTATCGGTCCCCCAGAGATTGCCGTCAGGCCCCCAAACCATCGCGTACACGTTGCGATTCTGATTCTGCACGTGGATCGAGTGCCGCGTCTGCACGCCGCTGGTGGTGATCGAATCGATCGCTTCGTCGAAGAGGTTCACGTCGCTGAACCAGAGGTTGCCGTCCCCGCCCGCGGTGATCGCCCACGGCATCGACGTCTCGTACGTTCCGCCACCCGGAGGGCCGGGAACGGCATACTCCGTGAACGCGCCGCTCGTCGTCACGCGGCCGATGCTATGACCGTATTGCTCGGTGAACCAGATCGCGCCGTCCGCGCCCTTCGCGAGTGAGATCGGCTGCGCGTTTTGCGTCGGGATCGCGTATTCGACGACTTGCGGGATCGGCACGACCTGGCCCGTCGCCGGCTTCACGGACGCATTCGCAGGCACGCTTGCGGTGATGTTCGCGCACGCGCAATCTCCGCCGATCCACGTGCCGTTGTAGCTCAGCGTGAAGTCCGGGTCGCTCGGCGCGTTCAGCGTGACGGTCGTCATGCTCGTCGCGCCGGACGTGTCACCGTCGCTCACGACGATGGGACTGTCGTAGGTGCCCGGGCCGACGATCGTGTTGCCGTCGGCATCCAGCGCCGTCACATGCACGGTGATGGTCGACGCCGAGTGAACCGGCGGGTTCGGCTTGTCGAAGGCGACCTTGAGCGCCGCCACGACGCCGTTGAACGTCACGGAGACGGAGTTCGCGGTCCCTTCGACGATCGTTGCAGTCGTACGGCCCGACGAAAGCGTATTCCCCGTGCCGTCCGCTTTGTCGTTGAGCGCGATCGCAAACGTATCTGAACCGATCGTCGCCGGAACCGTTCCCTGGCAAACGGAGCCGCTGCACGTGATGATGGAGCGCGTCGTCGGGCCGCCGGGCGGCGTGACGTCCACGACCGCCGATGCGGTCGACGCTGAGATGTACGCGGGACGGCGCTTGGCCGACGATGACCCGACCGCGCTCGGAATCTTGATCGAGATTGCGACCTGAACCGATTTTCCCGAGGATTGGGCGCCGTGGCCGGGTGGGACGACGAGCGCGCCGCCGCCGCCTCCGCAGCCTGCGAGCAGAGCCGCGGCGAGCGCCGCGCCGGTGATCTTCTTCATTACTGGCCTCCGACGCTCACGGACGTGACGCTGACCGGCAGCGTCGCTTGCGCACCGTTACCGGTGATCGTATAACTGCACGTACCGACCGCAACCGGCGTGATCGTGAACGCGCTCGGCGACGTAGCGGTGTTCGTGACGGTGATGCCGCCGCACGACGTGCCGCCGAGCGTGAAGTTTCCGGTGTAGCCCGCTTGAGAAACGGTGAACGTGCTCGCGTACGCGGCTCCGACCCCCACGAGCTGCAACGCCGAAACGGACACGACGACCGGCGCCGGTGTGGGAACGGGGGTCGGTGTCGGAACCGGCGTCGGCACCGCGAGCGCTGCCTGCGTGGACACGAGCGCGATGTCGAATATGACACCTTGTTGGAACGTCAGCGGCGCGGTGCGCCCGCCTGCCGTGACGCCTGCGCTCGTTCCAGGACCGGCGATCGGATTCCAACCTGCGCTCGGGGTCGACGAGTCGAAGAGCACGAGGTATTCCGAGCCGGTGACGGTCCCCGGCGTCGTAACCGCCGCACCGAGCGACGACCCGAACGTCACGGTCGCCGATGATTGCGCGGTGAAGTACGCGATCGGTGTGACCGTAGCGCCGATGCTCCGCACCACGCGTTGACTGCTCTGCACTGCCGGTGCGCTCGCGGGCGCGCTCGCCGAGAACGTCAACGCGACCGTGGCAGCGGCGTTCGCGGCCGGGAACACGAGATTGCCCGTCAGCCCACCGGCCACCGCTGCAAACGACACCGTCGTCGGACCAGCCGTCGTAACTGCAGCGCTCGCACTCGAAACCGCCGGCGGAGCCGGTGTCGGAGTCGGAGACGCGGTCGGGATCGGAACAGGTCCCGTCGGACTCGATCCTCCGCCGCCCCCGCCGCCTCCACAAGCGGACAAAATGAATATGAACGCGATCGAAAGACCGCGCAGGACCGTTGAACGCACGAATACCCCTCGGAGAAAACAAGCGCCGCTCCGCTGTTTCCTAGCTTTGCCTCCGCCGTCCTCTGTACGCCGGCGCGCTGACCGCCTAGTCTTTGAGCGTTCTCGCGCTCTCCGGCGCGTTAAGATTCTGCGCTAAACCTTTGCGAACACGCCCCTCCATCAGGGTGCGGGCGGCAGCGGGATCTCCGGTAACCGTGCGATGTCGCTGTCCTTGACCGTGTAACGCAGCGTGGCGCCGCCGTCACCGGGCCTCAGAATGATCTTGGTGATCTTGCGATCGGCCGGCGTGTTCATCTGCACGTAGCGGATGTGGACGGTTTGGTTGTGCTCGAGATGGCCTGGGAACTGGGCGCGGCCTGCTCCGATGAACGGGCCCGAGGTGTGGCCGTCGATCTGGCTGCCGTCGTCGAAGATCTCGGTGACGGACGCCTCACGCGCGTTCACCGGCGCGCCTGCGTTCTGAACGGAGAACGACAAGATCGTGTAGCCGTTGGTAGGGTCCTTGAGGTTTTGGTCGCTCGCGATCGGCCGCGCGTCGATGTGATCGACACGCTCCACCTTGTCCAAGCGGATGTTGACCTTGTCGGCACCCCAGCGGACATACGTCCCGATGCTCGCGTCTTTGATCGCGCCGTCGGCGCGAACCGCGACCGTCGAGAGGCCGGCGACGGCCGCCGCGGCGATTCCGGCGGTGATGGCACGGTAACCGAAACCGCGCGTGAATTCGAACATGATGTCATGACTCCAAGCAGAGCGTTGCATTGTGGACGCCGCGCGAACGCAGCGCTCGTACCAAGCAAACCCGATGGCCGTCAAAAGCCCGTCAAAGGCGGCTCACGCGGAACGTTCGCTCAAGCGGGGAGCTCGACGCGAACGGCGGGCTCCCACAAGGGCCCGCTACCCGACCGCCGGCGGCCGACGATCTCGCCAACCCATCGCCGTGCCTCGCTCTCCACGTCCCGGCGGCCCGTCAGGCGCGCGATGTCGCCCAGTGGCGCGAGCCAGTAGTCGAGCGTGATCGACTCCTCGACGGGCACGTCGCGGCAGGCCGCCCATGCGTCGTCCACGCGGGCGCCGGCATCTGCATCGCCGCGAACGGCCGCCAGCATGGCGCGTGCGACCTGCAGCATGTACAACCGTTGGATCGCCGCTTCGCCGTCGGCGAACGGGGCGAGCACCGCGGCGGCGCGCGCGACGACATGTTCCGGAGGGCTCGGCTGCGAAAGCAACACGACGCACAGGATCGCAGCCGCCTCGCAACGGTCGCCGATCGACTCCGCGCCGAGCGCGCAGCGGCGCTCCGCCCATGCGGCCGCCTGCGCCGTGCGGCCCTGCTGCTGATCGACATACGTGAGCAGCTCGAGCGCGAGCATCTCCAGACGCGAGCGCGACACGCGCAGCAGGTCATCGTCCGGCAGCACCGCTCCCGCAAGCTCGAGCGCCTTGCGACCGAACGCCTCGGCGTCGTGATACCGGTGGGCGAGCAGGTGCGTCACGCCGTGCAGACCGTTCGCGCGCGACGCGCGGACGGTTCCCATCCGCTGCGCGATCTCCACGTACTCGCCGGTTTCGCGAATCGCCCGCTCGATGTTCCAGCGCAGGATGGCGATCGTCGCGGACGCCTGCAACGCTTCGCCCAGGGCGTTCGGGTCGTCGAGTTGCCGCGCGATGGTCAGCGCGGAGGCTGCGTACTGGTCCGCGGCGTCGATGCTTCGGTTCATGAGCCCGCGTGCCGCCAGCCCGAGCGCCTGGACGGTGGTGATCGCAGCCGGCAGCCGTTCCGCGAGCTCGACCGCTTCGCGCAGGTCCGCGACGTTGCTCTCGGCGCCGCGAACCGACGCCATTTCGACGCCGAGCCGATTGCGCACGAGCAGCGCGCGCAGCACGAGCTCGTCACGCCGGACGGCGCGCGCCTCCGCCGTCGCGAGCGTGACGACGTCGACGGCGTCCTGCTGCTGACCCGCGTCGGCAAGCGCGCGCGCGAGCTCGATGCGCAGTGAGATCCGTACCTCCGCGGCGGCGTCGCCTTCGACGTCGCCGAGCGCGGCCAAACCGGAGCTCAGCAGCTCGCGCGCATCGTGAAACGCGCCGCGGGTAAAGCGCGCTTCCGCGGCGCGCAAAAAGGCCCGTGCGGCATCGAGCGCGCGGCCGGCTCGCGCGGCGTGATGCGCAAAGCGCGCCGGGTTCGCATCGGCGTCGATCGACTTCGCGATCCGCGCATGCAGCGCACGCCGGCGCAGCGGCGGGACGCGGCGCGCCGCGACTTCGGCGAAAACGTCGTGGCAGAACGAGGGACCGTCGTCGCCGTCGATGAGAATGCCGAGCGCGTAGAGGTCGTCGAAGGCGTCGAGCACCGTCTCGACGGGCGCGTTCATGACCGCAGCCGCTTGTTCGGAATCCAGCAGCGGCTCCAGCGCGATGACGGAGGCCGCGCGCGAGGGCGTGTCACCGCGCTCGTCGAGCCGGCGTTCGACGAGGAGCCGCGCGATGTCCGGTACGTCACGGAAGGCCTTGCGCGCATCGGGCGAGCGCAGCAGCGCGTCGAGCGCGAGCGGATACCCGCCGGAAACCGCCGCGACCTGTTCGCGCTCGGCTTCGCTCAGCGTCGTGGCGCGCAGCGCTTCGACGATGCTGTCCCGATCGAGCGCGGCGAGCTCGACGAGGTCGGCGAACATGGACTGCGTGTGGTGATAGAGCAGCGCGCGCCCTTCCGGCCGCATCGCGACGATCGCGCGTCCCGGCAACTGTGCGAGCGCGAGGAGGATTTCGCGGGCGTCCCCGTCGGCCCAGTGCAGATCGTCGATCATGTACGTCACCGCCGCGTCCGACGCGAGCGCCTTCGCGATGACGCGCGGCGGCGTGTCGGAGCCGTCGGCGCGCAGATCGTCGATCGAGCGTCCCGACATCCGGGCAGCCAGCTGTTCCAATGCGTCGAGCGAAAAATGCCGGTGGTGCGGAACGATCCACACCGTGCGCGTTCCCGCGCGTTCGAGCACGTCCGCTATGTGATGCAGCAGGCCGGTCTTGCCGATGCCGGCCTGTCCCATGACGGCCACGCCGCCGGCGGCGCGCGGGTCGCGTAACGCGCGGAGGATACGTTCCGATTCGGCGCGTCGGCCGATGAAGGGGACGGCTGACGGCGGCGGTGTGTTTTCGAGCAGCGTGTGATAGCGGGCGCGAAAGGCGTCGCTGAGCGTGAGGCCGGCCTCCGCGAACGCAGCCGCAACGCGCGTGAACTTCGCCCGCGCGCCGGAAACCGAGCCGGATCGGAGGTCGTGCTCGATGAGCGCCGTCCACGCGTCTTCGTTGTACGGATTGCGTTCGACGATCAGCCGAGCGTTTCGAACGACCGTGGAGGCGCCGTCGCGATCGACGGCGTTCGCGCCGAGCGAACGCGCCAGCGCGGTCTCGTAGAGCGATTCGAGCCGCTCGCGCTCGCCGACGGTCCACTCGTCGTACATTCCGTCGAGAAGCGGTCCGCGATACAGGTCGATCGCACGGGCCGGATCGTCGTTGACCGCGCGTTCGAATAATGTCACGTCGCATTCGGCGTCGCCATGCCACCGAACGGTGAGCTGGTCCGCGACGAGATACGCGTCGGGTTCAAGCCCGGCCGATCGCAACGCGCGACGGATCGACCACAGCGCGGTCCCCACGCTGCTGCGACCCCGGTCACCGTCGCTGTCCGGCCAGAAGAGCTCCGCCAAACGCTCGCGCGCGACGGCGCGGCCGTGATGTCCGAGCAGAAACGCAACGAGCGCGCGCGCCTTGGCTGTGCTCGGCCCCGCCACGGTGACATCGTCGACGCTGAACTCGAACGCGCCGAACAGCCGTACGCACAGACGAGGCATGCGCCTGGATTCCGCATCCCGGCGCGTCTCCCTTACTCGCCTTGGTGGGCTGGTAGCCCATCACCGCCCGGTGGCATCGATGCTTTGGTTTTGACGCTGCGTTGACGCGCAAGTCGCACGATGCTTGCATGTCCTGGATCCCACGTTCCCCGCACGACGAGGCCGACGGGCTCGTCTGGCTGCCGCGCCTCATCGACAAAGCCCGGCGTGCTGCGCTCGGCCGCGCGTCCGGCGCGGACCTCATGAATGGCTATTTATACGGAAACAACGATTACATCGACGGCCAGGTGCTGCGGTTTTTGGGCATCGACGATCGCGCGTTGTCCGAGCTCGTCGAAGAATGCGGCAACGACGAAGACGTGACGGCGATCGTGCTTGCGCACAGCGGCCACAGCGTCGCGGAGCGGCGAGCGTTCAGTGCCGAGCTCGAGCGGCGTCTGTTCGGTTTCGCGATGCTCGACGCCGACGAGGGCCGACTTGCGCAGGGTCCGCGCAGCCGAATCATGGCGTTTCTGTACAACGCCGTGATCATGCCGATCGCGTATCCCGCATTCCGGCGCGCCGAACGCCGGCGTTCGCGCGCTGGGAACCCCGCTCTCTTGCTGAAGGATGGATCATGACCGTCGACGCCACCATAGAAAACTTGCTGCGCGCATTCGAATCCGCCTGGGCATCGCGCGACGGCGCCAGCATCGCCCGGTTGTTCGCACCGAACGCCGTGTTCACGGCGCCGACGTTCGAACGTTCGGTCGGCCGCGACGCGATCGCGCACTCGGAACAGCACGCCTTGGACACCTATTTTCGCGATACGCAGGTCGCGCTGACGATCGAGCGTCTCACGCCGGTGCGTGACGACGTGGTCATCGTCCATACGACGAATCGCGTTACTCGCGATGAAGCGATGGTCGTCGAGTCGCACGCCATGTTCGTTGCGGAAGAGACCGCCGGGCAGTGGTCGATCGCCGGCTGGCACAACATGGTCGCCTTACAGGGAGGACCGCCGCCGTAAGCCGGAGGTTGGTTTCAGCGCCGAGCTAGCCCGTCGCGCCCGCCACGTCGGCTGCCGAGAAGATCAGCTCGAACGAAACGTCGTCGGGGCCGTCGACGAAGACTTGGCGGTCGCCGATACCGGGGATCGTCGCTTCGTGCACCGCGATGCCGAGCGAACGCAGGCGCGCCATCGCCTCGCGGTAGCCGCTGCAGCGGAAGGCGACGTGATCGACGATCCCTTTCGTGCCCCGCTTCGTCGCGTCGCCTTGGGATGCGTCGAGCGCGTGCGTCACTTCCTTGTTGCCTGCGTCGCTGACGTGGACGACGGCCGTGCCGTTACGGTAGAGCCAATGCCCGGGTGATCCGAACGCGGGACGCGGTCCGTCTTCGAGGCCCAGCACCGACGTCAGAAAGTCGGTTGTCCGCGCGATGTCGCCCGTGAGGATGTTGACGTGGTCCAGCGCTCGTACGTCCATCGTGCAGGCCGATTCGGCGGGGAGGCGGACAGCTCCGGTCCGGCGCCGGCACGCTCTAGCGTGCCGCCGTCGGCAAGATATTCGTGGACCGCTTCCAGCGCTTGATCCCGGTGCTTTCGCAGCGTCATCCCGAGCGAAACTTCGGCGAAAGCCGCGGCGGCTTCTCATCGGCGACGATCGCTCCGCGACGGCAGACGCGCGACAGGTCCGGAGGCGGATGACGCTCGAATGCCTCGCCGTACGGGCGAGTTGTCGCCGAAACGCGATCGAGCGGGAGGGCCAATGCGAACGTTACATGTCGTTGCTTCTTCGGTCGCGCTGATCTTCGTATTCGCGCTCGCCGGCTGCGCCAAGTCGAACCAGTCGAGCGAACCGGCACCGTCGGAATCGCCGACGGTGACCGTCGCGGCATCGCCGGCAGCGAGCGCATTGGCCACACCGTCGGAGGTCCCGTCCGCAACGTCGTCCGAGTCCCCGGCGTCTCCCTCGGAAAGCCCGTCACCTGGTGAAAGCGCATCGCCGTCGGAAAGCGCGTCGCCCATGGTCACGCCGTCGCCGGAGCCTACGATTCCGACGCCGCCTCCCGGGTTGGCGTCGGGCTGGGAGAAACAGTACGAGCGTACGGAACGCGGGCGTGAAGCCGAGCTCGTCGTGCGGACCGGCTCGATCGACAACCTCGGATTCGGATGGCCGCCGCATTTCACGCCGTTCTCCGGCGAGTCGACGCCGTCGCACCCGTGGATATGCAGCTCGCGGCCCGGTGCGGCGCCCGGCACGGATCGCAGCGAGCTCGGCTCGGGCGTTCCCATCAAGAACGGCGTAGCCGTCGCTGCGCTGGAAGGCTACTCAGGCTGCAGCCGCCGCCCCGACAACCTCCCGCAAGCGATTCCCTTGAACGTCGGCACGTTGCCGAGGACGATCCATCGGGTCTTCTTTCAGATCTTCGTCGACGACTTTCAACCGGTGCCGTTGCACTCGCACTTCGAGGTGACGCTCAACGGCACGCGCCTTCCGAACTTCGAGGACACGATCAATCAGCTCGATCAGACAGGGCCCATCGGCAAGCTGATCACCGTCGAGCTGCTGCGGGAGTACTGGCCGATCCTGAAGGCCGGCACCGTCGATCTCTTGATCGACGACCCGACCTCCGGTAAAGCCGACGGCTACGCAGTCGATTTCGCGCGCATCCTCGTCAATCCGGGGCCGTGGCGTTACGCCGTCACCGTCTCGTGCAGCGTCGCGGACGCCGCAACGCAGAAACCAATCGCGAAAGCGAACGTGTCCGCAGCCGGCGTCACCGCGACGACGGGCGCGAACGGCAACTGCTCGTTGCGCGGCGTGCCGGCCGGGTTGGTGTCGGTGAGCGCCGGAGCGATCGGTTACGACGGCGCCGTGCAGCTGCTCGACCTTCCGGCTGGCAAACACGGCATCGCGAACTTTCAGCTCAAGCGGCACAAAGAAACCGTCGCCGATCTCAAGCGCCAGATCCAGGAAAACGGAACCGTCGCAATCTACGGCATTCACTTCGACACCGCATCGGCGAAGCTGCGTCCCGACAGCCTGCCGTCGCTGAACCAGATCCTGCAACTCCTGAAGAGCAGCTCGGGATCGCGCTGGACAATCGCCGGCCACACGGACAATCAAGGCGGCGCGGACTACAACTTGAAGCTGTCGCTCGCGCGCGCGCATTCGGTCGTCACGTGGCTGACGCAACACGGCGTCTCCGGCGACGTCTTGACGGCGAAAGGGTACGGTCTGACACGCCCGGTCGCCGACAACGCCACGGAAAGCGGTCGCGCGCTGAACCGCCGGGTAGAAGTGTCGCTGGTGAAGCGCTAACCCGGGTTTTCCATGGCTCGGCGAGACCGATCGGCGCTGAAATCAGAATGAAAGCCCGCGCGGTACGCTCGGGCCATTATGATGAACCAAACTCTTCGCGACTTGTTCGCGTCTCTCCGGGCCCGGCGCGTCGACGCGCTCGGTGCCGCTCGCCGCACGAGAACGCTGGTCACGGCAGTCGGGGCTCTTGCCTTCGTCGTGCTGTCGCCGCAGATCGCGCGCGCGGATTTGAATCTCTCCGACACGACCTTCACGCCGGCCAACTGGCAGATGAACGTCTTCGCGTCTCCTTCGGCGAGCACCGTAACGGCCTCCACCATCGCGACCGGCGGCACGGTCGCGAGCTCGCCCTACCGCCGCGTGACGGACGTCGTCGCCGCCCCCGGCGGCATCGCGATCGGCGTCCAGACCGACGTCGCTCCGGGCAGCATGTTCGCGGGCCCCATCGTCTCGATCGACGGGTCGATTCGGTACAAGTGCATCAGCTGTCCCGGCAGCGGCGGCGAGGCGTTCGGCCTGGCGATCATGCAGAAGCTCGGCCAGACGATGTACTACTATCGCTCTTTCCCGCCCGCGGGGACGCTGCAAAATCCCGCCTGGAGCACGACGCCGTTCACCCAGACCGGATTGACGAGCGCCGATTTCTACCTGATGAACGCCAACGGGACGTGGAATACGAGCGCGCATCCGAACTTCGCGAATCCTGACGCGCAGACGTGGTGCGGTTTCTACACCGGCAACTCGTCGCCGAAGGACGGCGGCGCCTATACGACGGTCGCCGGATACGACGACTGGACGTGCGCCATCCACGGACCGAAGGTTGACATGGGCCAGGTGAAGATCTGCAAGGTCGCCGGCCCCGGGATCGCCGTCGGCACGCAGTTCAAGTTCGGCGCCGGCTCGTTCGCCGGTTTGGTTCCGGCCGGACCGGCACCGGGTGGCTACTGCGTGCTCGGCCCGAGCGTACCGGTCGGATCGGTCGTCACCGTGCAAGAGGGCGTGCCGCCGGGGATTTCGGTTTCAAGCATCGCCGTCGAGCCGGCGAACCGGTCTCTCGGCAACGATCTGGGCATGGGGGTCGCCAAGGTGACCGCCGGCAGCGGCATCACCGAAGTGACGTACACCAACCAGCGCAGCAAGCAAGAGCGGACAGGTTATCTCGAGATCTGCAAGGCCGGGGACGTCAAAGGCAACTTCACCTTCACCGTCAACCCGGGCGCCCTGGGCCCGTTCACCGTTCCGGCCGGCGCGTGCTCCCCGGCGATCGAGGTGATCGCGGGACACGTCACGATCAGCGAAGCGCCGAACCCGTTCGGCATCGTCGCGAGCGCGACGCTTCCGGCATCGCGCCAAGGGCCGTGGACGGCGACCACATCCATGGTCACCGTCGTCCCGGGAAACATCTCGACCCAGACCGTCGTCACGATCACCAACGGCAGGCGGCACTAGTTCCGCGCGGCAGGCCGTGAGGTCCACCTCACGGCCTCAGCCGCGCTCACATTGTGTTTTCGCGAACGATCCGATCGACCGTGGCAGCCGGTACGTCCCCCGGGACGAGCTCCATGATGACGGCTCCGTGCTTCCAGCGGCGCACCGGTACCGTCCAAACCTCGTGATGGATCTGCCCGTCCTTTTTTTTCAGAAACGCTTCGAAGTGAGCGACGGGAGGGCCGCTGACGGCCGTCGTTTCGTTGATGTTGATCCGGTAGTACCGGCCGCCGATCTGGGCTTGGTAGTTCAGCGCAACACGCGGAATCGGGTGTTCGCTGACGACGTGAGCGTATTGCAGGCTCGTGTGCGCGGGCAATCCGGTCGGTACGACGATCGCAAACGGGATGCGCTGCTGCGCTTGCGCGATGGTGAGACGATCGGCGCGATGGATGAGCGGCATCAGCGGTTTCGAGCTGGAATTCATGAACAGACGCGCATAGTTGTCGCGCAGCGTGCCGGAGGCCTGAACCGCGGCGCCGGCGACGAGGACTAGCCCGAGCACCGCGCTAGCGTAGACGAAGGCGCGCGATCGCCTGTGCGGCCGGTAGGCCGGCGCCGTCTTCGCGTTCCACGGTCCCCGCGGCGTATCCGGAATCGCTGCGCGAGCAAATCGCCGTTCGAGCGCCGCTTTGATGGTTTGGGATTCGTTCATGATGCAGTCTCCGGCGCCCTCGACGGCGCGGTTGAATCGCAGAGAAGTGGGCGTAGGCGGTGCCGGGCCATCATCAGCCGGAAGCGCACGGTCGCGGCGGGCACGCCGAGTGCGCGGCCGGCCTCGCTGCTCGTCAAGCCGATGAAATAGTGGAGCTCGAGCGCGAGCCGCAACGGCTCGGGCAGCTTGCCGATCGCGGCTTCGAGGTCGAGCCGAGCGCTGGGGTCGTCGCGCGTCGAGACGGCGGTCGCGGCTTCGTAGCCGACCGTCTCGCGTCGCTGGAGGCGAGCTCGCGCGCGCGCGTGATCCCGTGCGCGCGACACGATGATCCGGTACGCCCAACCCGGGAACGCGCGCACGTCGGACAGGTCGTGCAGCTTTGCGCAGATGGCGGCGCAGGCCGCCTGCGCCGCGTCTTCCGCCGCGCCGCGCTCGCCCAGGATCGACCACGCGATCCGGTATGCGTTGGGCCACAGGGCCTGCACGAGCGCCTCGTAGGCCTTTTCGTCCCCGGTCGAGGCTGATCTCGCCAAGTCCGAGAGTGCAACGACGTCGTTCACATCCGAGAAGACGCCGGCCGGGGCCGAAGTGTTTGCTCGCGGCTCCAAATCAGCTTCGCCTCGCGATGAAGATCATCTCAGGCGAGGACGTTTCATCGAACGGTGCGCCGTCCCAGTGTCCCAACACCTTTTCGACATGCAGCCCGGACGCGAGCAAGCGGTCCTCGACGTCCGTTCGAGACCAAAAGCGAAGTTCGCTCTCGGAAACGAACGTCTCCTCGGGAAACTGATAGCGTATCTGGAAGGTCATTCGATCGTTGTGCATCGCGATGAACCGTCTCGATTCATGAACGACTCGGCCGCCCGGCAACTCGAGGGCCATGTCGTAGTTCCACCGCGTGGCCCAATCGATCGCAGGATTTCGCGACTCGAAAGCAACCACACCGCCGGATTGGAGGTGCTTGCGCATCGTCGTGAAGGTTGCCAGCACATCGGCGTCCTCGAGCAAGACCTGAAATGCGTGTCCCGTCATGATGACGAGGTCGAAAAGCTTGTCCGACCGATACGTCTGCGCGAATGACCGAACCCACTCGATTTCCTTGCCGTGCGGTTTGCGGCGTCCGATCTCGAGCATGGCAGGCGACGGGTCCACGCCGGTGACGTCATGCCCTTTCCCCGCATATGCGTCGCAGAGAAGTCCGGTGCCGCAGCCAAGGTCCAGAACTCTCGAGCGCGGCGGTCCCGCAAGCGACAGAAGTCGCGGTCGATCGACCACGGGCTACCGAGATCGTAGACTTCCGCAAGCGCGGGGTGCTCGTAGTGAATATCGGGCATGCAGACGATCTTTTACGGCAGCGGTTCGATCGCGTATGACGGCGGAAAGACCCACAGGAACTCTAAGAACGGTCGGCATACTCGGCAGGATGCGCGCCATACTTCGCCGTCTCTCGACCACGTTCGCGGTTCTCGTCATGATCACCGCACTGACCGTTCCCGCGTTGGCGGACGACCTCAGCGGAACCTACCGAATCCTCACGGCTACCGGAAAGCATATGATCGTGACGCTCATCTGGAGCACGAACAACACGATCACCGGCTATTACGTCGGCAACGGCGTCGCGGGCCGAATCACCGGACAGGTGAAGCCGGACTTCTCCGTCACGTACACGTGGGAAGAACGACAGGGCGATGCCGGTCAGGATACGACGCACTCGGGCTGGGGTAACATGACCTTCAACGACTCCGGTTCGGCGATGAAAACCGCCTGGGGCTATGCCGGCCAGCAGAAAGCGGTCGGCTTTTGGAACGCCACGCTGATCAATCCCTGAGCTCTCGGCTCGGGGTCAGCATCTGCTGTGTCGTCTCCTGAATCGCTGCGGACGCAAGTCGGGATCGTGGGCGCCGGCCCGGCGGGGCTTTTGCTGTCGCATCTGCTTGCGCGGCACGGCATCGAATCGGTCGTCGTCGAGACGCGCAGCCGCGCGTATTGCGAAGGCCGCATCCGCGCCGGCGTGCTCGAACAAGGCACGGTCGATCTCTTCAACGAGACCGGCCTTGGCGAGCGCATGCGCGCCCAAGGTCTCGTGCACGAGGGCATCGACCTGCGGTTCAACGGGCGCAGCCACCGCATCGATTTTCCGGCGCTGACCGGCGGCAAAGCGATCACCGTCTACGGCCAGCACGAAGTCGTCCGCGATCTCATCGCCGCGCGCACCGCTGCCGGCGGCGCGATCCTGTTCGAGGCGGCGGACGTCTCCGTCGGCGAGTTGGACAGCGCGCAGCCGATCGTGCGATTCCGCGCGAGCGACGGCGCGCCGCGCGAGCTGCGCTGCGACTTCATCGCGGGCTGCGACGGGTTCCACGGCATCTGCCGCCCGACGATTCCGGCCGGCGTGCTCACCGAGTACGAGCGCACGTATCCGTTCGCGTGGCTCGGGATCCTCGCCGAGTCGCCGCCGGTTTCCCACGAGCTGATCTACGTCAACCACGACCGCGGTTTCGCATTGTTCAGCATGCGTTCGCCCACGGTCACGCGGCTCTATCTCCAGTGCAGTCCCGACGAAGACCTCGCGGCCTGGCCCGACGAGCGCATCTGGGACGAGCTGGACCGGCGCCTCGACGGCGACGACAAGCCGCAGCTCGTGCGCGGCCGCGTGTTCGACAAGGGCGTCACCGCGATGCGCAGCTACGTCGTCGAACCGATGCAGTACGGCCGCCTGTTCCTCGCCGGCGATTCGGCGCACATCGTTCCGCCGACCGGCGCCAAGGGCATGAACCTCGCGGTCGCCGACGTGCGCATCCTGGCGCGCGCCATCGCGCGCTATTACGAAGCGAACGCGACCGACGAGCTCGACCGCTATTCCGAGACGTGCCTGCGGCGCGTCTGGAAAGCCGAACGGTTCTCGTACTTCATGACCTCGATGCTCCACCGCTTGGACACGGGCAACCCGTTCGACCGCCGCATCCAGCTCGCCGAGCTCGACTACGTGACGAGCTCGCGGGCAGCCGCGCAGAGCCTCGCCGAAAACTACGTCGGACTGCCGTTCGAGTAGGACTTACAGGTTGAACCACACTTGGTTACGGTCCACCGCCATGTGCACGTCCGCGGGGCTGAGGCCGTTGTGGTCCTTCGGCGTCATGTGGTATGTGCCGGTTGCGAGCGCTAGCGGCTTCATCGATTCGAGCGCCGTGGAAATGGAATCGCCGTCGGTCTTGCCCTTCGCCGTGCCGATCGCGTGCGCGAACAATTCGACTGCGTCGAACGCGAAGGCCGAAAAGTTCGCCGGCGTCTGCTTCCACATCGCGTGGTACGACTCGATGAAGCGGCGCTGCACGGGGTTGGGGTGCGTGAAGTTCAGGTCGGTGTCGGAGTAGACGCCCTCGCCGTCTTTCGCAGCGACGCGTAGGAACGCGGGCGTCACGATGCCCGTCGTGCCGATGACGTTCGCCTTGAGGCCGAGCTGGCGGATCGCGCGCACGATCAGCGGCGGCGCCGTAGCGGCACCCCAGAGGAAGACGACGTCGGGATTGCTGTTTTTCACCGCGAGCACTTGCGGGGTGAAGTCGCTGCCGGCGCTCGGATACGTCTGCGACGTCGTGAGCTGCATCCCGGCTTTGGGGATCAGGTCGCCGAGGATCTGCAGCCCTTCCTGCCCGTAGGCGTTCTCGTCGGCGATCACCGCCGCGCGCTTGGCGTGCAGCTTGCCGGTCGCGAACGCAACGAGCGCGGGCGCTTCGACGCCGTTGGCCGGCGTCGTCTCGAACACGTACTTGGAAATTCCGTTCTTCGTGTTCCACGTCTCCGACGCCGGGTTGAGGATGATCAGCGGAACTTTGGATTCGTTCGCGACGCGCGCCACCGCGGCGCCGGTGGCGACGGACACGCCGCCGATCAATGCGACGGCGCCGCCGCCGACGGCTTGCGTCGCGAGTTGCGCCGAGACATCCGGCTTGCCTTCGTCGTCGACGATGCTGACCTCGAGCGGACGGCCCGCGACGCCACCGGCGGCGTTGATCTGCTGCTGCGCGAGTAAGATCCCTTGCTTCTCGGGGACGCCTTGCGTCGCGTAGCGGCCGGACGTCGAGATGATCGCCGCAATCTTGACGGGCGGGCCGGACGGCGCCGCCGCGACGGCGGCGGGCGCAACGAGCCCCGCGGCGGCGAACAGCGCGATTCCGTGAACCAACTTCATGGCGTCTCCTCACGGACCCGAGCGGCGAAACGCCAAGCGGTCCGGCACAGATTGTTATGAGATAGAACAGAACGGCACGGGACCGTCATACTCCTGCCGCGAAGCGCCCGCCGCGTGACGAGTCCAGCCTTCGACCTCGCCTCCCTCACAGCGATCGACGCCCACGTCCATGCCGAGCGGCACGACGACCACGGGGACGTCAGCGCCGCCGCGGCGCGCTACTTCGGCAGCGAGAAGGCACCGACCGACCTCGACGGCCTGGCGGCGTACTACCGCGAGCGCCGCATGGCCGCGGTGCTGTTCACCGTTGACGAGCGGCTCAGCGGGCGGAGCATGGTCCCCAACGACGACGTGCTGGCCGCGGCGGCGCGCCATCCCGACGTGCTGATCCCGTTCGCGAGCGTCGATCCGACGCGGGGCGCCGCGGCGCTGGACGAGGTGGACCGCCTCGTCGCGACGGGCGCGGTGCGCGGCTTCAAACTGCATCCGCCGCTGATGAGGTTCTCGCCGGACGACCGCGCGGTGTACCCGTTCTACGAGCGCGTGCAGGCGGCGCGGCTGCCGGTCGTGTTTCACACCGGGCACAGCGGCATCGGCACGGGCGTGCGCGGCGGCGGCGGAATTCGCCTCAAATACGGCAATCCGATGCCGATCGACGACGTCGCGGTCGACTTTCCGGATCTGCCGATCGTGCTCGCGCACCCGTCGTTTCCGTGGCAGGACGAAGCGATCTCGATCTGCCTGCACAAGCCCAACGTGTTCATCGATCTGTCGGGCTGGTCGCCGAAATATTTCTCGCCCACGCTCGTGCAGTACGCGAACACGCTGCTGCGCGAGAAGGTGCTGTTCGGCTCCGATTACCCGCTGATCACGCCGGACCGCTGGCTGCGCGACTTCGCCGCGCTGCCTATCCGCGACGAGGTGCGGCCGCTGATTTTGAAGGCGAACGCCGCGCGGCTCCTCGGGCTGGCGTGACCGCCGCGGCTTCGGGCGACGCGATGCGCCACAGCATGTCCAGGAGGCGTTTCTGCTCCGCTTCGGAGAGCCGGCTCATGGACCGGGCGCTCGCGGCGTCGTTTCGGCGGCGCGCTCGCTGCATCAGGCGGCGTCCCTCCGGGGTGAGGTAGAGCCCGTTGGAGCGGCCGTCCAGCGCGACTCGGCGCACCACGCCGCGCGCGGCGAGGCGGTTCAGAAGCGGCACGAGGTTCGCCTTCTTGATCTCGAGCGACTCGCCGACGCGCGCCTGCACGATGCCGGGATTCGCGTCGATCAGCGCGAGCACCGAGAACTGCGCGGGCCGCAAGTCCAGCTCGGCCAGCTCGTCGATGAAATCGCCGAACACCCGCAGCTGCGCGCGGCGGAGCGCGTAGCCGACGTACGAGGTCAGCGGACCGCGTTTTCCGGCCTGGCCCGGAAGGATGTCGTCGTCGCCGGCAGTGCGCCCGTTCTGGTTCACACGCCGGATTTCGCCGCCCGGCCGCCTGCGCCCCGGGGGAGTTCCAAACCGTTATGTTCAATACCGGTTCGATGAACCACCACGCCCCGCCCGCGCTGCCCGCCACGCTCCGCTTCGAGCGCGACGGCGAGGTGGGCGTGCTGAGCCTCGCGCGGCCGCACAAGCGCAACGCGCTCGACGACGCCACGATCGCCGGAATCGGCGCGTTCTTCGCGCGCGTTCCCGACGGCGTCCGCGCGGTCGTCGTGTGCGGCGACGGCGACCATTTCTCCGCGGGGCTCGACTTGAGCGACATCGCCGAACGCGATGCGATCGAAGGCATCGCGCATTCGATGGCATGGCACCGCGCCTTCGAAGCGATCGAGTACGGTACGGTCCCCGTGGTCGTTGCGCTGCACGGCGCCGTCGTCGGCGGCGGGCTGGAGCTGGCTGCCGCAGCGCACGTGCGCGTCGCAGACGCCACCGCGTTCTACGCGCTGCCGGAGGGCACGCGCGGCATCTTTCTGGGCGGCGGCGGCTCGGTGCGCATCCCGCGCCTGATCGGCACGGCGCGCGTGGTCGACATGATGCTCACCGGGCGCGTGTACGACGCGGCGGGCGGTGAGCGGATCGGAATCACCCAGTACACGGTTGCGGCCGGCGAAGCGCGCGCCAAAGCCATGGAGATCGCGCGCCGGATCGCCGCCAACGCGCCGATGTCGAACTTCGCGGTGCTGCACGCGCTGCCGCGCAACGGCGAGGGGACGCGCGCGGCGGGATATCTCAACGAGGCGCTGATGGCGTCGATCGCGCAGAGCGCGCCGGAGGCCAAGGCGCGCGTCGCGGCGTTCCTGGAAAAGCGCGCCGCGAAAGTCGAGGCGCCGTCGTGAAGACGCGCGCCGTGCGCTTGGGCGAACGCGCGGTGACGGTCGAGACGCGCCCCGATGGAACGCGCGTCGTGCGCAACCGCGCGCCGCTGGGTGCCTATCCCGCGCGGCTCACCGATCATCTCGAGCGCTGGGCGGCGGAGGCGCCGGATCGCACGTTCGTCGCGGAACGCGCGGGCGACGGCTGGCGCGCCGTTACGTACGGCGACGCGCTGCGCGCGGCGCGGTCAATCGGCGCATCGCTCGTCGCGCGCGGCCTCTCCGCGGAGGGCGGCGTCGCGATCCTCTCCGACAACGCGGTCGATCACGCGCTGCTCGGCCTGGGCGCGATGTATGCGGGCGTGCCGTACACGCCGGTCTCCACCGCGTACTCGCTCGTCTCGCAGGATCACGCGAAGCTGCGCGAGGTGCTGCGCGTCGTGACGCCCGGCCTCGTGTACGTTTCGGATGCCGTGCAGTACGCGGCCGCCGTCGACGCCGCGGTTCCCGCGGATGCGGAGATCGTCTCCTCGCGCAACGATCATCCGCGGCGGCCCACGACGCGGTTCGCAGCGCTCACGGCGGGGGAACCGGACGCCGCGCTGGAGCGCGCGCACGCCGCGGTCGGCCCGGACACGATCGCGAAGATTCTTTTCACGTCGGGCTCGACCGGTTCGCCCAAAGGGGTGATCAACACGCATCGCATGCTGTGCGCGAACCAGCGGATGATCGCGTCGTTTCTCGGCTTTCTCGAGGATGAGCCGCCGGTGCTGCTCGACTGGCTGCCGTGGAACCACACGTTCGGCGGAAACCACAATTTCGGGATCGTCCTCGCCAACGGCGGGACGCTGTACGTCAACGCCGGCAAACCTACGCCGGCGGGGTTCGTCGAAACGGTGCGCGCGCTGCGCGAGATCGCGCCCACGATCTACTTCGACGTTCCGCGCGGGTACGCGCTGCTCGTCGACGCGCTGCGCGCGGACCCGGCTCTCGCGCGGCACTTCTTCTCGCGCCTCAACGTGCTGTTCTACTCCGGCGCTGGATTGTCGCCGCACGTCTGGTCGGCCCTCGAAGAGCTTGCGGTCGCGACGGCCGGCGAGCGCGTGGTCATGACGACGAGCCTCGGGTCGACCGAGACGGCGCCCGCGGCGCTCGCCGCGCCGTGGTTCGCGCCGGGGCCCGGTTACGTCGGCGTCCCGGTCCCGGGCGTCGAAGCCAAGCTCGTACCGATGGAAGGGAAGCTGGAATTGCGATTGCGCGGACCCAATATCACGCCCGGCTATTTTCGCGACGAGGCCAAAACGCGCGAAGCGTTCGACGACGAAGGCTTTTACTGCATCGGCGACGCGGTGCGCTTCGTCGACGAGATGCGGCCTGACGAAGGATTCTTCTTCGACGGGCGGCTCGCCGAAGATTTCAAGCTCGCGACGGGGACGTGGGTGAACGTCGGCCCGCTGCGCATCCGCGTGCTGGGCGCGTTCGACGGTCTGCTGAACGACCTCGTGGTGTCCGGGCCGAACCGCGACGAGATCGCGGTCCTCGCGTTCCCCGATCTTGCGCGCGCGCGTGCGCTCGCAACCGACGTCCCGCAGCACGCGGACGCCGCCGCCGTGCTCGCGAGCCCGCTGCTTCGCGCGCACGTCAGCGGCGTGCTCGCGAATCTCGAAACCGATGGAACGGGCAGCGCGACGCGCGTCGCGCGCCTGGCCTTCCTCGCGGAACCGCCCGCGCTCGACGCCGGCGAGATCACCGACAAGGGCTCCCTGAACGCGCGCGCGGTGCTCGCGCGGCGCGCCGCCGCCGCGGATGCGGCGCACGCGCCGGTTCCCGATGCGACGGTGATCCGCGCGCGCAGCGGGTCTCCCGCGTGAACCCGGCGGAAACGGCTGCCGTCGTCACCGGCGGCGCATCCGGCCTGGGTGCGGGAACGGCGCGAGCGCTCGCAGCCGCAGGCGCGCGCGTTGCAATCTTCGACCGCGACGGCGAACGCGCCGCCGCCGTCGCCGCCGAGATCGGCGGCAGCGCGCACGTCTGCGACGTCGCCGACGAAGCCGCGGTCAGCGCGGCGCTCGACGCCGCGCGCGAGCGGAACGGCGACGCGCGCATTCTCGTCAACTGCGCCGGAATCGGCACGGCAAAGCGCGTGATCGGCCGCGACGGCCCGATGCCGCTCGCCGACTTCGAGCGCGTCGTCCGCGTGAATCTCATCGGCACGTTCAACGTGACCCGGCTCGCAGCGCACCGCATGTCGAAACTGGAGCCGCTCGACGACGGCGAACGCGGCGTCGTGGTGCAAACGGCGTCGGTTGCGGCGTTCGACGGTCAGCTCGGCCAGGCCGCATACGCGGCGTCCAAAGGCGGCATCGTCGCGCTCACGCTGCCGCTCGCGCGCGAGTTCGCGCAGTTTGGCATTCGCGTGCTGACGGTCGCGCCCGGGCTCTTCTCGACGCCGCTGTTGGGCGAGCTTCCGGCCGAAGTCCAAGACGCGCTGGCGGCGTCCATTCCGTTCCCCAAGCGTCTGGGCACCGCCGCGGACTACGCGGATTTCGTCTTGTCGCTGGTGCGCAACGGCTACGTCAACGGCGAGACGATACGGCTCGACGGCGCGCTGCGTCTACCGCCGCGATAACATGCTGCAGCTGATCGCCGCCGGGCTCACGGTCGGCGCGCAGTACGCCCTGGTGGCGCTGGGCATCCACGTGATCTTGCGCGCGACGCGCGTCGTGAACTTCGCGCAAGGCGAGTTCACGGTGCTAGGCGGTTTGCTGGCCCTGACGCTCGAGCAGCGGCTTCACCTCAACGGCTGGTTCGCGTTGCTCGGCGCGACGGTGCTAGGCTTTGGGCTCGGCGTGCTGTTCGAGGTCGCCGTGCTGCGGCCCGCGATGCGCGCGGGCGAGACCGGCGTCGCGATCGCGACGATCGGTGCGGTGTTCGTCCTGCTCTACGGCCACGCGCTCGTCCCCGACTGGGGTTCGGTACCGCAGCCGATTCCTTCACTGCGCGGTAACGTCAGCGATACGCTGGCGTTCGCGGGGACGACGATTCAAACGCAGTCGCTGTGGGTGCTGGCGCTGCTCGCCGTTGCGCTGGCCGCGCTGTACGCGTTCACCGAGCGCACGTACTACGGGAAAGCGATCCGCGCGGCGGCGGACAACCCGCTCGGCGCGCGGCTGATCGGGATCGACGTGCGCACGACGCGCGCGATCAGCGTCGGCCTGGGGATCGCGCTGGCGTGCTACGGCGGCACGATCATCGGTCCGCTGACGCTCGTCGGCGGCGTCGCGGGAACGTCGATCGCGATCAAGGGCTTCGTGGCGGCGATCGTCGGCGGCCTCGAATCGCCGCTGGGCTGCGTCGCGGGCGGTCTCGTCGTGGGCGTCGTGCAGAAATTGCTGGAAGGCCGGCTTTCGTACGAGCTCGCCGATCCCATCGTGTACTCGCTGCTGCTCGTCGCGCTGCTCGTGCGCCCGCAGGGCCTGTTCGGCCGCGCCGCCGCGGTGCGCGATTGAGCGCGCGGCTCCGCCTCGACGCGCGGCTGCTCCCCGCGCTCGCGGTCGTCGTCGTGCTCTTCGGCGTGGCGGCGCGCGGCAACGCGACGTTCATGCAGGCGGGCACGTACGCCGCGATCTACGCCGTCGCCGCGATCGGTCTTTCACTCTTGCTCGGGAACGTCAACCAGATCTCGATCGGGCAAGCCGGCTTCTTCGCGCTCGGCGCGTACGCGGTCGCGTACGGCACCGCGACGCTCGGCCTTCCGTTCTGGCCGTGCGCGCTCGCCGGGATCGCGATCGCCGCGGCCGTCGGGCTGCTGCTCGGCGTCATCGCGCTGCGGTTCCGCGGGCATTATCTCGCGATGGCGACGCTCGCGTTCGGGCTGATCGTCGTCGGGCTGGTGCGCGTCGCGCGGCCGCTCGGCGGCGCCGTCGGCATCTCGGAAATTCCGTACGCCGCGCTCGGGCCGTGGACAATCTCCGGCAAGGCCGCGTATTGGTTCGCGTGGGGCGCCGTCGCGCTCGCGGCGCTGGTCTCGTCCGCACTGCTGCGCGGCAGAACGGGCTACGCCTTCGCCGCGACGCGCGAGGACGAACTTGCCGCCGAAGTCGCCGGCGTGCCGACGCGCCGCTACAAGATCCTCGCGTTCGCGTACGCCGCAGCGCTCGCCGGGCTCGCGGGCGGCGTGTACGCCTCCGTGCTCGGCACGCTCAATCCCGACGCCGTCGGCGTCGCGCTGTCGATCGATTTGCTCTTGATGGTGGTGCTCGGCGGCGCGGGCAGCGTCGCCGGCGCGATCGTCGGCGCGACGCTCATCGGCTTCCTCGACATCGCGGGTCACCAGTTCGAGAACTGGCGTGAGGTCGCGTACGGCCTGCTCGTCATCGCGGTGGTGATCGCGGCGCCGGGCGGAATCGTCGGGCTGCTTCGCTTTTCGCACCGTCGTGCGGCGGATGCGCCGTCTGCGCAGGAAGCACAAGGTGCACACCGCGACGGCGCGGCGAGCGCGGACGATCGCCGCGTCGCGCCGCCGGGAGCGGCGCCGCCGCTGGACGTACGCGGCGTGACCAAACGCTTCGGCGGCCTGATCGCGGTCGACGACGTCTCGTTCACGCTGGAGCCCGGCACGCTGACGGCGCTGATCGGGCCGAACGGGGCGGGAAAAACGACGCTCTTCAACGCGATCTGCGGCATCGGGCGCGTGAGCGCGGGGACGATCCGCATCGCGGGCACCGACGTCACCGCCGCGCTGCCGCACCGCGTCGCGGCACTGGGCGTCGGCCGGACGTTTCAGAATGCGCGCCTCTTCGCGGACATGACGGTTCTCGAGAACGTGACCGCGGCGGCGTACCGCGCGAGCGGCGACGCGCGTTCGCGCGCGCGCGCCACGCTCGCGCGCCTCGACCTCGCGCACCTCGCGAACGTGCCGGCCCGCGACTTGCCGTTCGGCGACCGGCGGCGCGTCGAGCTCGCGCGCGCGGTCGCCGCCGACCCGTGGCTGCTGCTCGTCGACGAACCGGCGGCCGGGCTGAACCACAGCGAGCGCGCGGCGCTGCAGCGCGATCTGCTGCGCCTGCGCGACGCCGGCACAACGCTGCTGCTCGTCGAGCACGACATGAAGCTCGTCATGGCGGTCTCCGAGCGTGTCATGGTGCTGCGCTTCGGACGGTTGATCGCCGACGGCGATCCCGCCACCGTGCGCAACGATCCGGCGGTGATTGCCGCCTACCTCGGCACGGCGGGCTGATGCTGCTCGAGGTGCGCGATCTGCGCGCAGGCTACGGCGAGCTCGACGTCTTGCGCGGCATCTCGCTGAACGTCGAGCGCGGCGAGCTCGTCGCGGTGCTCGGACCCAACGGCGCGGGCAAGTCGACGCTGCTGCGCGCGATCTCGCGCACGGAGGTCGCGACGCGTTCGGGAACGGTCACGTTCGACGGCGTGGACGTCACGCGCGCGCGCACCGAACGCATCGTCGCGCTGGGTGCGCTGCACGTGCCGGAAGGGCGCCAGCTCTTCACCTCGCTGAGCGTCGAGGACAACCTGCTCTTGGGGGCCTTCACCACGGACCGCCGCTCGATGCGCGCCGACCTCGCATCGGTTTACGCGCGCTTCCCGGCGCTGTTCGATCGCCGCGCGCAGACGGCGTTCGCGCTGTCGGGCGGCGAACAGCAGATGCTCGCGATCGGCCGCGCGCTGATGGCAAAGCCGGCGCTGCTGATGCTCGACGAGCCGTCGACCGGCCTCGCGCCGCAGGTCGTCGAGCAGATCTTCGGCATCCTCGACGCGCTGCGCCGCGACGGCACGGCGCTGCTGCTCGTCGAGCAGAACGCCTACCTCACGCTGCGCCACGCCGACCGCGCGTACGTCCTCGAAGGCGGCGCGGTCGCGCTCGAAGGCACCGCGAGCGATCTCGCATCGGACGAACGCGTGCGCGCAATCTACCTGGGCGGCGCAACGGACGAGTAGCCGCGTGAGATAGCCCACTGTTGGCGTCTGCGACCCGAAAACGCTGGCGCAGGCGGCCGCGCGTGCCGAAAATTCCATCATGGACGATTTCCGCGGTCGGTTCGCCATCTTCGGCGTCGCGCTCGTCGCGATGACGTACGTGGCGCTGTACCAGACGCATCTCATCTTCGTCGCGCTGTCGAAGCTCCACCGCTAACGAAAAAGCCGCCCGGCGAATCGGGCGGCTTCTCGTGTGTCGTGCTGCGCGGGCGGCCGTTATGCGTCGTCGAGTGACGGCGGGCGCATCTTCATCTTCATGCCCGGACCGCCCGGGCCGCCGCCCGGCGCCATCATGACCATCTCGCGCGGTTTCTCGGGCTTCGGCTCGACGCCGCGCTCGAACTGCGTGCGATAGAGGCGGGCGTAGGCGCCGCCGCGCGCGAGCAGATCGTCGTGCCGGCCGCGCTCGACGATCTTGCCGTCTTCGACGACGAAGATGACGTCGGCCGCGACGATCGTCGAGAGACGATGGGCGATCACCAGGCTCGTGCGCCCGTGCATCGCTTTTTCGAACGCTGCCTGGATCAGCGCCTCGTTCTCGGAGTCCAGCGAGCTCGTCGCCTCGTCGAGGATCAGGATGCGCGGGTCTTTCAGCAGGACGCGCGCGATCGCGAGACGCTGGCGCTCGCCGCCGGAGAGCTTGTGGCCGCGCTCGCCCACGACGGTCGCGAAACCGTTCGGCAGCGAGTCGATGAAGCCCATGAGGTTGGCGGCGCGCGCCGCGGCTTCGACCTCGGCGTGCGAGGCGTCTTCGCGGCCGTAGCGCAGATTCGCCTCGATCGTGTCGTGGAAAAGATACGTCTCTTGTGTGACGAGGCCGATGTGCTCGCGCAGCGACGTGACGGCCAGGTCGCGCACGTCGATGTCGTCGACCAGCACGCGGCCCGACTGCGGATCGTAGAAGCGCGACACCAGTTGGCAGATCGTGGTCTTGCCCGCGCCCGACGGGCCGACGAAGGCCGCCACTTCTCCCGGCTGGATCGTAAGGTCGATGCCGTGCAAGGTCGGCCGTTCGGGGGTGTACGAGAAGCTGACGTCCTCGAAACGGATCGTACCGGCGATCGCGCCGAGCTCGCGCGTGCCCGACGGCTCGCGCACGAAGTCGAGGTATTCGAAGATGCGCTCGAACACGGCGAACGCGCTGACGATCTGCACCTGAACGCCGACGAGCTGCGAGGCCGGGGCGTACAGGCGCGCGAGCAGCGCGACGAAGGCGACGATCGTACCGACGGAGAGGCCGTACCGGATCAAGAGATACCCGCCGCCCAGCCAGACGATCGCGGGTCCGATGGTCACCATCGCGTTGATCAGCGCCATGAACCACCGGCCGACCATCGCGAGCGAGATCTCGAACTTCATCAGATCGCTCGCGAGGCTCGTGTAGCGCCTGGTCTCGAACGCCTCGCGCACGAACGACTTCACCAGCGTGATGCCCGAGATCGACAGCGTCTCTTGCGTGATGCCCTGCATCTCGTCGCGCTTCTCGCGGGTCGACTTCTTCACGCCGTACATGCGCTTGCCGACCGGGATCAGCGGCAGAACCATGAACGGCACCACGGCGATCGCGATGAGCGTCAGCTGCCAGTTCAGCAAGAACATCGCAACGACGGCCGCCAGGATGACGGCGAGGTTCGTCACGATCGACGAGATGGTTCCGGTTACGACACTTTCGACGTTGTCGACGTCGCTCGTCACCCGGTTCATGATTTTGCCGGTCTTCGTGCTGGTGAAGAACGAGATCGGCATGCCGAACAAGTGCGACACCAGACCGATGCGCATGTCGCGCATGATGCCCTGACCGACGACGGAGTTGAAATACCCCTGCACGACGCCGAACATCGCGGCCAAAATGGTCGCGCCGATCATCAGCGCGACGTCGGTCATCAAGCCGTTCAAGCTGCGGTGAGCGAGCGACACGTCGATGATGTGCCGGGTCAGGATGGCCGGTGCGAGCCCCAGGGTCGCGGTCAGCGCGATGCAGGCCAGGACGGCGAGCTCCTGCGGCCAGTACGGCAAGAAGAGCCGCGCGATGCGGCGCCAGTTGATCGCGCGCGTCAGCTTCGGTTTCTGGCCGCTGAACCGCTCGTCGTCAGTGCCCCGCTTGATCATCATCATCGTGGCATACCTACACCCCTACCGGACTTCTTGAAAAAAACGCTGACGCGCTACTGCGGCGTCATCAGCGTGAGATGCTGCTCGTCGAGCAACAGCACGCCGGCGTCGGGCGGGCCCTCTTGCAGCATGAGATTCGCTCCGCCCTTCAACACCAGAGCGTGCTCGTCGGCGCGCCGCTTGGCGTCGATCGCCAGCACCGCTTTGCGCTCGCGCGGCGAGATGGCAACATCGATCTTCTTCGCGGCCGCGTCGGCATCCATGTGCGACGACTTGAGCTTGGCGACCAGCGCGCGGTGCGCCGGCGTGATCGCAGCCATCATCTCCACGTGGGCGCGCTTGTGCAGCGCTTGAATTTGGCCCGGCAGCTCCTGCATGCGCTGCATGTCGGCGGCACTGGGCTGTTGGGCATTGACACCAACGGCGGGCATCACCAGAAAGCCAAGCGCCGTCAAGAACATAAGTTTCTTCACGGAGCGAACGGTTAAACGAGATATCGACACGTCCCTGCGATTCCTTTGCGAGCTGAAGTAAAATTGAGATGCGCTACCATGCGAACGCCGTGGCCCACGTCACGTTCGGGACTTTCATCAAATCCTCACGCTTCCGCGAGCGAATGGCTCACCACTTGTTCTGCGGCGGCGATGAGGCTTCGGCCGCTGAGGCGCGCGCTGACCACGATGAGGGGTGTGCTCATGAGCGTGGTGATGAGCGCGACGACCAACAGCACGCCGTACGTATGAGGCGTGATCAGGCCGTACCGAAGGCCGACGGACAAGAAGATCAGGCTTACCACACCCCGGCAGTTCATGAGTGAGGCGACCATGAACGCGCCCTGTTTGTCGAAGTGGTTGGCCCGCGCCGCAACGTAGCTCGCTCCGCCGGTTGCCACCGAGGCCAGCACCGTCCAGAGCGCGATCGCCGGCAGGTCCGCCAGCAGCCCGCGGTTCGCTGCATTCATCCCCGACAGAAGGAAGAACAACGGCATGAGGCCGGCGGCCCAGCCCTGGACGCGACGCACGCCGGCAGACAGCCACCGCGTGCGCGGAATGAGCAAACCGGTCGCAAAGGCCAGTAAGATCAGGTCGATGCCGAGCAGAAACGCCAGCACCAGGCTCGAGGCCAGCATACCGGTCGTCACGGCGCCAGCCGCAAATTCCGACGGCCGGCGCTTCAAGTACGACCGCCCGGCGACGATGCCGAGAACGCAAAGCGCCGACAACGCCGCGCGCAGCCACATGTTGTGGAGCGCCGTGGATTGGCCGACGACGGCGGTCAGCACCGCGAGCAGCGTCCAGGAGAACAAGTCTTCGATCGCGGCGGCGGAAAGCGCGATGATTCCCACGCGGCTGCCCAGGAGCTTGAGCTCCGCCAGGATGCGCGACATCACGGGGAACGCCGTCACCGCCATCGCCCCGCATATCGCCAGGTTACCGGCCGTGGACGACGCGCTTTCGATACCCAACGGCAGGTGCAGCGCCAAAATAGAGTACGTGAGGCCGAACGGGACGACGATCGCCCAGGCGGCGATCGAGGACGATCTCACGATACCGTCCTTGAAGCGGGCCAGGTTCGTCTCGTA
>CAVRRP010000005.1:0-119588 GCA_963723635.1 Vulcanimicrobiota bacterium
AGATCTTGCGCGCGACGCGGTACACCAGATACGCGAGCGCCGAAAAGATCACGATCACGACCGCGAGATCGGCGAGGCCGCTGAAGCCCGCGACGCTGTTGCCGCACAGCGCGACGAACCCGTTCGAGAGCCAGAGGTTGAGCCGCGCGAGCGGATTGCTCGCCGCGCCGTTGCGCGCGTCGATGTCGGCGAGCAGGCCGTCGGGCAGCCAGTCGTTGCCCGTGTTCATCGCGGCGATCCGGCCCCGGCGGTCGATGGAGACGGTGTTCTCCGCGTGGATGATCCCGACCGAAGGATCGGGGAACGCCGTGATGCCGAACTGCGCCGCGAAGTTCAGCGTCGGTTCCGCGTCGCCGACGACGAGGCTCCAGCGCTTGGGATCGGCGCGAAACGCTTGCGCGTAGCGCGCGAGCACGGGCGGACGGTCGAACGCGGGATCGAGCGTCACTTCCACGAGGTGCATGTTGCGTTTGCCGGCGAGCTCCTGGAGCCGCGCGAACTTCGCGCTGATCAGCGGGCACATGCGCGCGTCGGCGCAGCGCGTGTAGATGAACGACAGCACGACGTCCTGACCGCGCAGCTGCGAGAACCGGAACGGTTTGCCCGTCTGGTCGACGAACGGCGTGTCGGGTACGACGTCTCCGAGGTGCAGCGGCGTGACCCGGCGCAGCGGCGACGTGTCGGTGGTCAGCGACTGCGCGCTGGTGCTGCTGACGTTGGACAGCGTCCAAGGCTCGGTCTTGGTGTCGACGTCGGCGTCGATCGTGGCGCCGGCTTGCAGTTGCGCGGCCCGCTGGCGGGGAACGATCCGAAACGGCATCGTCATCGCGGGCATCGCGCCGAACGCGTCGTGACGCACGATCGCCTGCCCGGTCTTCGGCGTCACGGCGAGCACGACGCCGTGCAGGCGCGTCGCCGCACTCGCGAACCCAGGGACCATCACCAGCAGCATGATCGATACCACGAAGATCATCCACGGCATGCGGCCCAGCCGGCTCAGCGCCGAGGAGCGTGCCAGACGCTCATCCGCCGGCCGTGGACGCGCGCGGAGCGCCGCATCGTGCTGACGGGATTCCTCGGACGGCTCAGCATCGCGGTCGAACCGCTGCTGTGCGGCATGGTCTTCGCGGCAATCACGGTAGGCGTGTTCTTCGCTCCTCAGATCTCACGGGGCAAGGTCGCCCCCGACATCGTGGTCATCGCGCCCGTGTTCGCGTTCGGCGTGGTCGCGTGCGCGGTGTGGGCGCTGTGGGTGCTGCTTGCGCCGGCGCGCGCGCTGGCCCATACGCTTCGACCGATCTACCTGGTGGACGGTTACATTCGCTATCGCCGCCGCGACGCGCGCTCCGCGGACGACACGAACGGCTACGTCGCGGTCCTGACCGAGGACAAGACGATCGCGTGCGAGTGGCCGACGCTCGGCGAGGTCGAGCTTCCCGACCAGATGCGCCCGGCACTGTGCGAGTTCAGCGAGTACGGCGGCGTTCACCACATCGACGGCCGACCCACCGGCGTCCTCCCGGCCCGCATGCCGGCGTTCGGCGTCGGCATGCACGGCCGCAAGGAAGAAATCGCTTAAACTTCCGTCTTCGGAGCTCGGGCGAAGCCCGAGCGAGGGGTTCGTCACGAGCTCCGCCGAGTGACGAACCCTAGAGTTTGAGGTTCAGCGTGTTCGCGGACGGCCACATGTGGCCGTAGCCGGAGACCGACAGCACCAGCGCGGCGATGATGAAGATCAGGACCACGCCCGCGATTCCGGCGTAGGTCACGATGGGCGGGACGCCGCTGGAGATGGGGACGCCGCGTTCGTCTTCGATGTCGTACATCAGGCAGCTCCTCCGGGTGCGGTGTGCGGCAGCACGCCGAAACACGCGAGAACGACGAGGATGCAGCCGAAGGCCATCAGCCCGAGCAGCACCTTGGTGACGTGATCGTCGAGCCCCGTCTTGTGCCACTCGCCGCGCAACCCGATCACGGCAAACGAGAACACGACGAGCGCCCCGACGAAGGCGACGATCTTTTCGATGTTACCAAGACTTTCCATCGCGCCTCACCACAAGTAGAACAGGAAGAAGAGCACGACCCAGATCACGTCGACGAAGTGCCAGTAGAGCGTTCCGGCGGTGAGGCCGAAGAAGCGCTGCTGGGTGTAGACGCCGCGCGTGGTCTGGATCCACAGCGCGATGAGGAAGCCCACGCCGACCGCGACGTGCAGCCCGTGCATTCCGGTCAGCGTGAAGAACGAGGCGCCGAACGTGTTGCCGCTCCAGCCGCCGATCTGCGCGTGCGCGTACTCGTAGGCCTGGCCCCCGAGAAAGCCGACGCCGAGCAGGATCGTAAGGAACATGAACAGGTTGAAGCGGCCGCGGTTGGCGTGCTTCCAGTGCTCCAGCGCCCAGTGCATCGTGACGCCGGATCCGAACAGCACCACCGAGTTGAACGCCGCGAACGCGGTGTCCAGCCGCGGCAGCGGGTTGCCGTTGGGGCCCGGCGGCGGCCACGACGGGATCGAGTTGCGCAGGTAGATGTACGCAAAGATATACGACGAGAACAGCACGACGTCGGCGCCGAGGAAGAGGACGAACCCCATGAGGCGCATGTCGCGCGTCTCATTGTAGATGATGTCGTCGTGACCGTCGTGCCCGTGGTCATCGCCGTGTCCGACCGCGTGGCCGGGAGCGACGCTTACTGCCATGAAGTTCGCCGTCTCCTAATGCGTGGGGACCGGGTGCGAGGAGTGCGTCGGCGTCGCTTCGGTCGCGCCGGGCGCGGCGTCGAGGCCGAGGTACGGGAGCGGGTTGCCGAAGTCGTACGGCGCCGCCAGCACCGCCGGGATCTTCTTGAAGTTGTAGTACGGCGCGGGCGACGACACCATCCACTCGAGCGTGCGCGCGCCCCACGGGTTGGGACCGGCTTTCTTGCCGTTGCGCAAGCTGTCGATGAGGATGTAGATGAACAGCAGCGCGCCGGCGGCCATGACGTACGACGCGATGGACGCGAACTGGTTCCAGAACTGGAACTGCGGGTCGTACGTCGCCACGCGGCGCGGCATGCCCATGAGCCCCAGCCAGTGCATCGGCGTGAACGTCGCATTGAAGCCGATGAACGTCAGCCAGAACTGCAGCATGCCGAGCTTCTCGTTGTACATGCGCCCGGTCATCTTGGGCCACCAGTAGTAGAGGCCGGCGAACAGCGACATGATCGAGCCGCCGTAGAGCACGTAGTGGAAGTGGGCGACCACGAAGTACGTGCCGTGCTCGTGATAATCGAGCGGCACCGCGGCGAGGAAGAAGCCCGTGATGCCGCCGTACGTGAACGTGATCAAGAAGCCGGTGGCGTACAAGGCCGGCGTCTTCCAGTTGATCGCCCCGCCCCAGAGCGTCGCCATCCACGAGAAGATCTTGATGCCGGTCGGGATCGCGATGACCATCGTGATGATCATGAACGGGAGCTGCAGCCACGGCGCCATGCCGGAGGTGAACATGTGGTGCGCCCACACCGAGAAGCTCAAGAGCGCGATCGCGACCGAGCTGAACGCGATCATCTTGTAGCCGAAGATCGGCTTGCGCGCGAAGGTCGGCAGCACTTCGGAGATGATCCCGAAGCCGGGGATGATCATGATGTAGACGGCCGGGTGCGAGTAGAACCAGAACATGTGCTGCCACAGCACGGGCGAACCGCCGCGCTTGGGATCGTAGAACGGGACGCCGAAGACGCGCTCGATGAACAGCGCGGCCAGCGCGGCGCCCAGCGCCGTCGTGGCGATGAACGAGAGCGGCGCGGTCGCGAACTGGGCCCACACGAACAGCGGCATGCGGGTGAACGTCATGCCCGGCGCGCGCATCTTGAAGATGGTGACCAGGAAATTGATGCCGGTCATCGTCGAGCTGATGCCGATGAGGAAGACGGCGACGCACCAGAGGTTGGTGCCCGGCGGGCCGAGCAGCGAAATGGGCGGATACTCGGTCCAGCCGGCGTCAGGCGCTCCGACCAGGAACGAGCTGAACAAGATCACGCCGGCCACCGGGAAGATCCAGAACGCGACGAGGTTCAGCCACGGGAACGCGACGTCGCGCGCGCCGATCTGCATCGGCATGACGAAGTTGCCGAACGCGCCCGTGAGCAGCGGGATCACCACGAACCACACCATCGACGAGCCGTGCATCGAGTAGATCGAGTTGTACGTCGCCGGGCTGACGATCAAGCCGTTGGGCGAGAGCAGCTGCGTGCGGATGAGCTCGGCCATGAAGCCCGAGATCGCGAAGAAGATCGCGCCGGTGATCATGTACTGGATCCCGATCACCTTGGCATCGATCGAGAAGATGTACTTCCGGATGAAGCTCGTCGGCTCGGGGTGGATGTGGTCGAGAACCGCGTGGTACGGTCCGGTCGGCACGCCGGGCGCGATGGTCGCCATGTACGATATGCTCCGTTACTTCTTCGAGAGGCTCACGAGGTAGGCGACCAGGTTCGCGATGTCGCTGTTCGAGAGCTGGTTCACCTGCGCGCTGGGCATCACGCCCATGTCGCCCTGGTAGCCGTTGTGAATGATCGCCGCGACGTTCTGCGGGGTCGCGTCGCTGCCGTTGACGAGCTTGGGATGCGCGGAATCGCTGAAGATCTTGCCGAGCCCCGGACCGACCTGCTTCTGCTCGAACGGTCCGGTCGAATGGCACGCGCTGCACTTCTGTCCGAACAGCGCCTGGCCGGCATCGGCTTTGCCCGCGGTCAGCGCGATCGCCGCACCGGCGGCCGAACCGCCGCCGCCGGATCCCGATGCGCCTCCGCCGCCCTGCTGCGCGAACCATTTCGCGAAGTCTTGCTGGCTCTCGAGCACCGCTTTGGCGTACATCTTGCTGTGCAGCACGCCGCAGAACTCGGTGCAGACGATGCGGTACGTGCCCGCGCGCGTGGGCGTCACGCGGATGGTCGTGATCAGGCCGGGCACCATGTCAGCCTTCATGCGCAGCTCGGGGACCCAGAAGCCGTGGATCACGTCGCGCGACGTGATGTGGATCGTCGTCGGCGTGTTCAGCGGCAAGTGCAGCTCGTTGGTGACCGGGTTCGCCAGCTTGGGGTAGCGGAACTGGAACCCGAACTGGTACCCGATCGCCTCGACGGTCAGCACGTCGCCCTGCGTGTTCTGCAGGTCGGACCAAATCTTCACCGAGTAGATCGACAGGATCACGACCAGGATCGTCGGGATCGCGGTCCACCAGAACTCGAGCACCGGCGCGTCGTGGATCTGCACGCCGATCGTGTTGGGCGGCGCGTTCTTGGGGCGGGCGAACACGATCCCGAAGTAGATCGTGTAGATCGTGACGATGTTGAAGATGACGGCGCCGACCGCGCCCAGGAACCGGAAAAGCTCGTCCATCGTCGGGGCCGGGTCGCCCGCCTGAACGAGGCCGATCGGCAGCGCGCTCGTGTACACGAGGTACACCATCACGGCGGAGACCACCGCGATCAAGGCGGTCACGGGCCAGAACCCCGGGCCGAGGTTCGTCTTCGGTCTGACGACTCGCTGTGCCAACTGATCCTCTCTCAAGGGCCGCGCGGACACTCGCCCGCACGGCGGTGTCGATCCGCGGCTTTCGCCACCGGCTCCAACTTCCTACTATGAAGACCTTGTGAACCAACAGCGAGGACTTCTATCGGATGCGCGCGCTCGCTCGGTTACTTCGTGCGGCCGGCTCGCACGCTGTAGAGCAGGGTGTACGTCCGCGGCGGCAGCAGGAGCGGAACGGGGAAGTACGTTCCGCCGCCTTGCAGCGCGAACGGCTGCACGAACTCGCGCGTCGCGAACAGGCCGGTGTCCGTGTTGAAGAGGTTGTTTGCGAACAGGGATAACCGGCCGCGCTGCGCGTTCCAGGTGACTCCGGCCGCGACTTGGATGTACGGCCCGAGCGAGTTGACGTTGTTCCCCGACGTCCAGGTCCCGTTGACGACCCACTCCAGGGCGGCCCGAGGCTGCTGGGCGTCGATGAGCAGGCTGGCACTATGGAGCGGCCGGTACGGCAGCTGGGCGCCGACGGCGAACGTGCTCCCGCCGTACAGAAGGCGCGGGTCGGCGGAGACGAGCGTCGCGCCGTTGATCGCGTAGCGCGGCAGCGCGATCACCGACCGGCCGAGCACCAGCTGTCCCGACGCATCGATACTGCGGTAGCGCACCGTCGCGCCGGAGATCTGCTCGGCGACGTAGACGCGGCTGGGGTCGAACGGCTGCGCGCCGCAGATCGTGCTGCCGTGCCAGAACGCCGCGAGCTGGTCGAGATATCCCGGCGGGATCGCGCCGGCGCCGAGCGCGAGCAGGGGAAACTGCGCGTTGAACGCGCCGTTGCGGTCGGTCGCGTCGGACGCGTTGATCCTCAGCGTGCCGCGCCGGCCGCGGCGGCTGTATGAAAAGGACGCCGACGTTTGCGAACCTGCGGACGGCGGATCGGCCGGGCCGACGACGCGCACTTCGCTCGCGGGACAGTTGTACAGCGCGGCTGCCGGATCGCCGAAGAAGCCGGTGAACACGTTGTTCGAGCCGTTGCCGTAGTTGCCCAGCCCGAACGTGATCGTTTCCGCGCGCGACGGCGTCAGCGCCACGTAGATGTCCGCCGCCGTGCGCGACTGCGCGAGGCTGATGTTCGAACCGTATCCCAGCGTCGCGCTCCAGCGGTCCGAGAACTTCAGCGTGTCGGCGAAAACCGTGCCGGCGTACTTGCTGGCGCTCGGCGCGATGCCGCCGAAGGGGCCGGTCACGATGCTCTGACCGCGCGAATTGAACGAGTTGACGTACAGTTGCAGCGTGTGGCGGTGGAGCGCGACCGTCGTCGAGGTGTAAAAACCGGTCGATGAGCCGCCGGTGTCGGAGCGGTACGGCGACGGAACGCCCGCGACGATGCGCCCGAGCTCGTCGTCGAGGCTGCCATACGTGCTCGCGAAGCCGTTCAGCCCCACGATCAGGTTGCCGATCTGGCCTTGCGCGCCGACGCTCTCCTGATGCGCGCTCGAACGCGTCGTGCCGCCGGGCCCATACCCGCACGGCAGCGCGGTGACGAATTGGTCGCACAGCGGCGACGAGCGATTCGTTCCCGCGAGGTAGCTGCCGGTCAGCGTGAGCCGGCCGATCGGGTAGCGCAGCTTGAGGAAGTCGCTCGCGCGGTCGAAGGCGCCGTCGTGCACGTACGTCTCGCCGCTGGTGTCCTCGAAGCGCAGCCCGGTCAGCACGCTGTCGCCGCCGCGCACCGCGTGCTGCACCGCGAGGCCGAGCTTATGGTAGCTGCCGCTCAGCGAGAACTGCAGGCTGCTGCGCTCGTAGCCGCCGTACGAGGCGGACGTTTGCGCCTGCCAGGTTTTCGTGGGTTCGAGCGTGCGGAAGTTCACCGCGCCGCCGACGGTGCCCATGTTCGTGCCGCTGTCCGTGCTCACGCCCGTGGACAGGTCGGCGGCGACCGCTTGCAGCGTGCCGGCGCCGCCGCCGACGAGCGGGACGCCGCCCGCGCTCGCGAGCGTGCGCGACGCGTCGGCGTTCCGCAGCGAGATCGACAGTGTGCCGAACTGCTGGTCCTGGCTGACGGATATGCCCGCGATCTTGTCGAGCGCGTCGGCGAGGTTCTCCGAGATGCGGCGCACCGGATTGCCTTCGTCGACGTCGACGCTGGACTGCGACACCGCCGGCCGCGCCTGCACGCGGCCGATCTCTTTGAGCGCGGTTGGGTCGGGTGCCGGCGTCGCAGCGGGCGCGGCGCCTTTCGGCGGAACGCGCTCGAGCGTGACGTCGACGATCTTGCGGCGGCCGGCGAGCGCCTCGACGTCGTCCACGTCGACGCCGGTGTAGCCAGCGAGCACGATGCGCAGCCGGTACAGGCCCGGCTCTACGTCGGTGAAGCGCAGCCTGCCGTCGTTCGGCGTGAGCGCGGACGTGGTGAGCGCGCCGCTGATGAACACGCGCGCGTCGGCCAGCGGCTTGCGCGCGGCGTCGGTGACGCGGACTTCGATCTCCGACGGCGCCGTCTGCGCGCGCGCCGGAGGCGGCGCCGCGAACGCGAGCAGCGCGACGATCCACGTGACGAAGAACAGCCGCGCACGCATCGCCCGCACGATTCGGGCCGCCGGGTCGAACGCCTCGTGCGGTTGCGTACGTTTCAGCCGGCGCGCCGAGCGGCCGCTGCGGCGAAGCGGCGGACGAGGACGTCGACGTTGGTCAGCGCGGTGCCGACGACGACCGCGTCCGCGCCCGCCGCGAACGCGGCGCGCACGTCGTCCGGCGATGCGATACCGCCCTCGCAGATCGCGAACGCACCGCTCGCCGCGCACGCGCGCACCAGATGGAGCGCGGGCAGGGGCGTGCCGTGGGTCGGTGCGGTGTAGCCGCACAGCGTCGTCGCGACGATTTGCGCACCGGCGGCCGCGGCGCGGCGCACGTCGTCGGCGGTCGCGCAGTCGGCCATTGCGAGCGCGCCCCGCGCGCGGATCGCCGCGACGACCGCCGCCGTATCGCGACCGTCCGGCCGCGCGCGCTCGGTCGCGTCGAACGCGACGATATCGGCGCCGCCCGCGACGACTTCGGCAATCTCACGCTCGCTCGCCGTGATGTACGGTTCGAACCCGGCGTACGCGCGCTTGACGATTCCTACCGTCGGCACCGCAACCGCGCGGCGCACCGCGCCGATGCGCGCAAGACCCTCGACGCGCACGCCGGCGGCGCCGTTCGCCACGGCGACGCGGCTGAGCAGCGCGATCACGTCGGGCGCGTTGAGCGGGGAGTCTGCTTCGGCTTGCACGGACACGATGAGCCGGCCGCGCAACGCGCCCAGAACGTCGTCTGCGCCGCGATCGTGCATCAAGCTCACGCGCTGAAATTTTGCACGGAGCTCACGCTTCGGCGATGCGCTCGGGGACCGGCAAACGCGCGTCGGCGAACGCGAGCAGCGCCGCGCCGATCGCCGGCTCGTACCGCGGGGTCACCGCTTGCGCCTGCGGCGCGACCGCCGCCAGCCGCTCGCGCGTTCGCGCGAAGAACGCGTCGTTCGCGAACGCGCCGCCCGCGAACGCGACCGGAACCGCTTGGGCGGTGAGCTCCAAGCGCGCGAGCGTCACCGCCGCGAGCTCAGCGAGCGCGCCCGCCGCGCCGTCGACGATCGCCGCAGCCGCACGGTCGCCCAGCCGGGCCGCGTCGTGCACGACGCGCGCGAACGACGCGACCTGGCCGCGCGGGATGCGCCCGAGCAGCGCCGCGGTCGCGAACGCGCGCAGATGCTTGCGATCGAAGTACGCCAGCGCCGCGTCGCCGAGCGGGCTGCGCGCGCCGCGGTCGTGCTCGGCCATCGCGTGCGCGAGCGCGTCGCGCGCGACGGCGAACGCGCTGCCCGCGTCGCCGAACAGGTAGCCCCAGCCGCCCGTGCGCACCGAACGTCCCTCCGCATCCTTGCCGTACGCGACCGAGCCGGTTCCCGCGATGACGACGACCGCCGGCAACGTCTGCACCGCGCCCGCCAGCGCCACGGGCGCGTCGTGCTCCACGCGCACGGACTCCGCGGCGAACGCCGGCAGCTCGCCGTCGAAGCGCTCGTCGTAGCCGGAAAGCCCGGCATGCACGGCCGCAAAGCGCGTATCGCGCGGCAGCCCGGCCGCCTCGAGCGCGCGCGCCACCGCCGTGGCGCAAGCATCGGCGAACTTGCGCGACCCGGGCGGTTCGTCGACGTGATCGGCGGGCCCGGCACCGCCGCGCCCGCGCACGATCCCCTTCTCGTCCACGACGACCGCCGTCGTCGAAGACTGCCCGCCGTCGATCCCCACGAGGTACCGCATCACCGCGTTCGCATCACATCGTCGGCGAACGCGTCGGCCGCGCATTCGCGTTGCGCGCGATCGGCGATACGGTGAACCTCGCCGATCGCTTCGCGGTGATGGTATAGCTCGTGCGCGATCGCATGGTCGATCGCATGGTCATCCTGAGCTTGTCGAAGGATGCGCCACAACGTTCGCTCGTTGACGCGAATCACCGGGCCGTCCGGATCGTACTCGGCGACGAGCGTCGCCGGCGACCAGTCGCCGAGGTCGGCCAGTTCGACGCGCACGCCATAGGACGCGGCGATGCCGCGGACGTCAGGCATTCGTTGAACCGCTCGCGCGCGCCGGGCGGCGCAGGTCCACGCCGTCGCGCACGAGCCGTTCGCGCAGCAGCGCCGCGTCGAGCGCGCGCGGGCTGACGCCCTGCTGCAGCGAGAGCGCCGCGGCCGTCCCCGCCGCTTGTCCGAGCGTCATCACCGTCGGCGTCAAGCGCGTGGACGCGAGCGCTTCGTGGGTCGTCGAGATGCAGCGGCCGGCGACGAGCAGGTCGTCGATCCCGCGCGGCACGAGGCAGCGGTACGGAATCTCGTACGACGCGCCGGCGGGGAGACGGTGCGTCGTCGTCCCGCTGCCCGACGGGTTATGGATGTCGATGGGATACGCGCTGCGCGCAACGGCGTCGTCGAACGTGCGCGCCTGCAGCACGTCGTCGGCGGTCAGCGTGTACTCGCCCACGATGCGGCGCGACTCGCGCACGCCGATCTGCGTCGCCGTCGCCGCGATGCGCGCGTTCGCAAAGCCCGGCACGTCCTTGCGGAAGAAATCAAGCAGCTGCATGACCTGCGCGCGCGCTTCGACCTCGGCTCGGGTGAGATCGTACGGATCGAGCGGGTCGACGCCGACGACGCGCGTCATGTTCACCGTCACCTCGTCGGCGTACGGCGTCGCGAAGAAGGATACGAGCTCGCGCGGCACGCTGACCGCGCCGCTCGCGCGCGCCGCGTCCCACAGCTCGTACAATCCGGCGACGGCGCTGAGCGCGTCGGGCGTGCGCTCGTGCATCTTGAGCGAGCTGCGCATCTGCTCGGGCCGCTGGCGCACGTACACCGATAGCGCGGCGAGGTCCACGTGCGAGAGCCGGAACATCAGCGACGCGGGCTGCACGCGCCCGCGCGCGTCGCCCTGCTGCGTGGGTACGCCGGCGCTCGCCGCGACGTAGGCGTCGGCGGTCGCGTCGATCGTGCGCCGCGCGCGGAGCTCGAGGATTCCGCCGACGGTCGCGACGCGCGCGCCCGCGACGCACCCGTGCTCGACGAGCGCGTCGAGAAACCAGGCGTGCAGCAGCAGCTCGACGCCGCTTTCGCGCATCATCTCGAACAGCAGCGCCTTGTGGATCTCGGGATCGAACGGCGTGATCGTCGGGACGTAGTCGGAGGCGTCGTGGATGTGTCCGGGCGAGCCGCCGCGCAGCACCAGCCGCTCCACCATCTCCTGCGCGATGCCGCCGACGATCCGGTCGTCGCCGGAGTGGAACGTCATCCACGGCCCGACCATCGATGCGGTCGCCGTGCCGCCGAGGAAACCGTAGCGCTCGACGAGCAGCACCCGCGCACCGTTGCGCGCGGCGGCGAGCGCGGCGGCGCAGCCTGCGTTTCCCCCGCCGACGACGAGGACGTCGTACTCGCGCATGCGCTCCGCCTTCGCGACGGCGTCCCGGTGCTCCGTCCGCTTCGTGCCCTGCGAGGCTACGCGCCGTCCACGCCGCCTTCGTCGTCGACGAGGCCGATCGCGCGCACGCTGACGACGTCGACGCCTTCCTCAGCACCGTCGTCGGTCAGGAAGTCGAGGCGCGCGTCGAACGTCGTTGCCGGCGGGGCCTCGCTCTGCGGGCGAGCGGGGTCGTTGGTCTCCGTGCCCAGCCGGATGTCGTGCGCGACGTAGTGCGCGACGTCCGCGTCGATCACCAGCGCGTAGCGCGCACTCGCGTCGTACGCGTCGAGAAACGCGCCAAGCGTCGCAAACCACTGCGCGATCTTGACGGCCGGTGTGATGAACGGGTCGTTCGACAGCACGTAGCCGCGAAGGTCGGTGATCGGCTGGTCGTCCATGGGTTCAGCCGGTTCCCCGTCGCGTGCAAAAGCCATGCGCGACTCGGTGACGGTCCGCTACGCGCGCTTCGGGACGATCACGAGCACGATCTCCTCGGTGTCGTCGACGCCCGCGAGCTCGTCGCGCACCAGGCCGGCGATCTGCACGGCCTCCGCCATGCCCGCGAACTCGCCGATGCGCCCGGCGCGCAAGAGGAACACGTCGGGCAGCGCGCGCCCGACGTCGCCGAAGGCGGTGTGCTCGTCGACCGCGCGCGCGAGGGAGCGCTCGACGTCCGCGACACGCGTCGTGTACGCGAACGCGCCGGGCAGCACGAGCCGCACGACGCCGCGCGCGTCGACCACCGCGCTCTCCTTCGCCGACGCGATCACCGCCAGCGCGCCCGTGCGCGCGACGACGCGCACGTCTTCCGCGCGAACGCGCAGGTGGGTCGCGGCGGCGGCGAGCTGCGCCGGTTCGTCCGCGACCACCACGTGCTGCGCGCCTTCGACGAGCGCGGTCGCACCCGAGGCGGTCGCGCGCACGCGGTTGCGCGCGGTGTCGACCTCGATGACGACTTCGACGCGGTCAGGTGCGGCGCCCGACGCGATGGCGGCGTCGATCGCCTCGCGCCGGATGCGCGCGAGATCGTCCGGGGTGGGATCGAGCATCGTGCGCTCCACGACGTCGCGCACGAGCGCCAGCGCGACGCCGAGCGGCGAGATCACCTGCGCGTCGCGCGCGATGCGGTGCGCGAAGCCGAGCTGCTGCGCGGCGTACGGCACGATCGCCGCGGCACCGCCGCCGCCGCCGACGAGCACGACGTTCGCGCGGTCGAGCGCGTAGTCTGCGATCAGCTCGTCCAGCGTCGCGCGCAGCCGCGCCGTGGCGCGGTCGAGGATCGCGTGCGCGAGCTCGTCCGCAGTGATGCCGAGCGCCGCGCCGACGCGTTCGCACGCGATGCGCGCCGCAGCGGCATCGCCGTGCGCGAACGCGTCGGCCGGCACGACGCCGAGCACGTTCGCGGCACACGTCAGCGTGATCGCGATGCGCGTGCCGTCAGGCGCGACGAGCGCGACGAAACCGCTGCTCAGATCAGCACGCGCATCCGCGAGCCGTGCGGGATCGGTGAACGCGGCATAACGAAAGCCGGCGATGTGCGCGGAACGCGGGCCGACGTCCGTGACGCGGCCACCGGCGACGCGCGCGAGCGATCCGCCGGCCACCGCGATCGTGCGCACGTCGAGCGTGCGCAGCAGCGTGCGGTGCCCGCCGATGCGCGCGGGGCGCATCTGCGGCTGACCGCGCCGGATCACCGAGCAGTCGGCGCTGGTCCCGCCGACCTCGATGAAGATGCCGTCGGTGACGTTCTCGTGAAACAGCGCACCGGCGATCCCCGCCGCGGGTCCGGACAGCATCGTGAGGATCGGCCGCCGCTCGACCTCGGCAACGTCCATCACGCCCCCGTCGCTGCGCATGATCATCAGCGGTGCGGGGATGCGCGCGTCAGAGACCGCGCGGGCGGTGACGCGCGACGTCCGAAGCATGCGCGGAAGGATCGCCGCGTTGAGCGCCGCCGTGCGCGTGCGCGCGCGCAGGCCGTACTGCGTCGAGACCTCGGCGCCGCTGGTCGCCGCAAGCCCGCGCTCGCGCGCCGCGGCAACCAGCGCGTGCTCCCGCTGCGGCCGGTCGACCGCGAACGGCTCGCTGACGGCGACGGCCTCGACCCCGGCCTCACGCAGGGCGTCGAGCACGCGCGCGTCGCGCCCGTCGAACCACGCCGGCGCGAAACGAATCCCTTCGGCCAATGCGAACGGCGCGAAGCGCGCGAACAGCCGCGCGACGGGGCCGCCGAGCGAAACCACCCCGACCTTCGCGACATCGCCTTCGAGCAGCGCATTCGTCGCCTGCGTGGTGGAGTGCGCGATGAACGCAATCGACGCGGGATCGATAGCGTGCTCACCGAGCAGCCGTTCCAGCCCGGCAACGATCCCGGCCGCAACGCCGTCGGGATGGTCGTGCGTCGTCGGCACTTTCACCGAAGCGACCATCGCGCGCGTCCCGGCATCGACGGCGACGACGTCGGTAAACGTCCCGCCGACGTCGATCCCGATCCGAAGCCGCGCCGCGGTCGTCAGCCGAGCAGCTCGTCGACGGCGAAGACGACGTCCGGAAACGCGGTGAACGCGACGCTCGTCCCGCGGAGCGCTAGACGATACGACCCGTATCTCCGTCCGAGCGGTTGGGTGAATATCTGGATCCCCTGCTTCGCGACATCGACGATCCAATACTCGGAAATTCCGGACTCAGCGTAGAGTTCGAGCTTCTTTCCTCGATCGTACCAGAGTGAGGAGTCCGCGACTTCGAGGACGGCATACACGTCGCGTACGCGCGGCAGCGTCTGCTCATAGAAATGACCCCGATCGATAAGCAGCGACACGTCGGGTTCGAGTTCCGTCCTGTTTGCCACGACGATCGGAAGCTGTATCCACAAAACGACGCGACGGCCAAAGCGTTCGCCGAACAGCCGGGTGAGGCGTCCCGTCGTTCCCGCATGCGGGGGATTGTGCGGTGGCGAGTGGCTGATCAAGACACCCTCGACCAGCTCGATGCGCTCGTCTGGTCCGAAGATACCAGCGTTGATCATTCTGTCGAAGTCGTCGACCGTGATCGGCCTTCGCTCGTATTGGACTACCATGTCACGCATAGGCTACCTCGCCACGATGCTCGCCGCGTTGCCGGGTTGTGTCCATACCTAACCGCCGCCCGCGCCGACGTCGCCGGTGGCGACGATCGTGCGCATCACCATCACGACGCGGCCGTCGCGCGCGTGCTGCGCGACCAGCGCGCGGAGCGCGTCGTGCAGCGCGTCTGCTTGCGGCCCGGTTTTCGGCAGGTACGACGTGCTTCGCGCGCGCGCCAGCACGCCGGCGAGGTCCAGCGGGTGCTCGTTAGGCACCTCGACGCGCCGCTTCGTGTGCCAGCCTTCGAACGCAGCGAACGCTTCGAGGCCGTCGGCGCGGCGGCGTTCCGTCTCGTCCGTTTGGTACGCGCGCACGCGGTCGCCGTACGCGGCGGTGAACGGGTCGTTCTCGTCGCGCTCGTTGTAGATCACCGCGGCGCGGCCGGCGGGGCGCAGAATGCGCACCATCTCGCGCAGCGCCTTGGCCTGGTCGAACCAGTGGAACGCCTGGAACGCGGTGACCAGATCGATGCTCGCCTCGCCCAGGCCCGTCCATTCCGCGGTGCCCGCGATCCACTCGACGCGCGGGTGCGGCTCCGCGGCTTCGCGCATCGCCGCGTTCGGTTCCACCGCGAGCACCTGCGCGCCGCGGTCCGCGAGCAGCCGCGACGAGATGCCCGTGCCCGCGCCGACGTCGGCGGCGAACACGTCGTTCGGATCGCCGAGCCCGTCGAACAGCGCGTCGACCGCGGCCGCGGGATACGACGGCCGCCCCGTGACGTAATCGGCCGCGCGGTCCGCGAACCGCTCGGTGAAGCTCATCGCTTCAGCGCGGTCGCGAGCTCGTCGTAGAGGTACGTCATCGTCTCGATGCCGCCGTAGAGCTGCGACAAGTCGAACTTCTCGTTGGGCGCGTGGATCGCGTCGTCCGGCAAGCCCACGCCGATCAGCACTTGCGGCAGGTGCAGGATGCGGTCGAACGACGACACCGGGCCGATCGTGCCGCCGGTGCCGATGAACACCGGCGCTTTGCCGAAGCCGAGCTCCATCGCGCGCGCGGCGGCCGCGACCGCCGGATGGTCGCGCGACGTTTCGACCGCGCGCACGTCGCCGTGCGACGTGATGTCGACGCGCACGCCTTTGGGCGCGGTGCGCTGCACGAACGTCGTGACCGCGTGCTTGACCGCTTCGGGGTCCTGGTGCGGCACGAGCCGCGCCGTCAGCTTCGCCGTCGCGAACGACGGGATGATCGTCTTCGAGCCCGCGCCTTGGTAGCCGCCGTACATGCCGTTGATCTCGAGCGTCGGGCGAAACCACATGCGTTCGAGCGGCAGCCGCGAGGTCTCGCCCGTAAGTTCCGGCACGCCGAGCGCGTGCGCTTCCTTCGCCGGATCGAACGGCAGCGCCGCGATCTCCGCGCGCTCCGTCGGCGCCAGCTCGCGCACGCCGTCGTAGAACCCCGGCACGACGATGCGCCCGTGGGCGTCCTTGAGCGCCGCGAGAATCTGCGCGAGCGCTTCCAACGGGTTCTTCACGATGCCGCCGAAATAACCGGAGTGCAGGTCGCTCGTCGGGCCGTGCACGGTGATCTCCCAGCCCACGAGCCCGCGCAGCGACGTCGTCAGCGAGGGAACGTCTTCCGCGAATACCGCGGTGTCGGACACGACCACGACGTCGCACGCCAGCCGTTCTTTCTCGCGCGCGAGGAACGGCTCGAAGTTCACCGAGCCGACTTCTTCTTCGCCTTCGATCACCACCTTGACGTTGATGGGCAGCTTGCCGTTGACGCGCAGGTGCGCCTCGAGCGCCGCGATGTGCATCAGGCACTGGCCCTTGTCGTCGACGGCGCCGCGGCCGTAGAGCTTGCCGTCGCGTTCGGCCGCGTCAAACGGCGGCGACGTCCACAGCTCGAGCGGGTCGGCCGGCTGCACGTCGTGATGGCCGTAGATCAGCACCGTCGGCGCGCCCGGCGCGCCGAGCCACTCGCCGTAGGCGACCGGGTTGCCGGCGGTTTCCAGCACCTCGGCGGTGAGCCCGGCGGCCTGCATGCGCGCGACGGCGTGCTCCGCGGACGCGCGCACGTCGCCGGCGTGATCCGGCTGCGCCGAGATCGACGGGACCGCGATCCAGGCTTTGAGCTCCGCGAGGTAGCGCTCGCGGTTGGCGCGCACGTGATCGATGAGGGCGTCGGCATGAGGAGCGACCATGCCGCTTCCCTTCGCCGACGGCCGTCCCGGATGCTCCGTTACTTGCTGCTGCGGCCCTGGGTGCGCTCGACCTCGTCGAACGCGGCGTTCGCGAGGCCCAGATGCTTCTCGTCCGTTTGCAGCACGGTTTGCTCGAACTGCAGCACGGCAGCGCTGCTCGCGACCTCCATCGCGTCGCGCACGGTCTCGATGTCGCTCTGGTGTGCGGTGATCTCGTGCTTGAGCCACTCTTCGTCGAACTCGTAGCCCTTGTACCGCGCGAGGTGCTGCTCCGCGATGAGCGCTTCGTCGCTCGGCTGCAGCTTCGCATCCGTCGCGCCGATCCGCTTCGCCAGGTCCATCGCTTGCAGCCCGGATTTGGTGTGGTCGGCAACCATCGTCTGCGCAAACGAGCGGACGGACGGCGTTTGCGACTTCTGCAGCGCGAGGTTGGCGGTCTGCACGTCGCCGACCGAGTCCGAGGCGACGAACGAGACGGCGGCCTTGTCGGCCATGCGCGTTTGCGGCTGCGCCGGAAGCGATCCGGCGCTGCCGCTCTGCGCGAGGGCCGGCGCCGCGCCGAACACGGTGAGGGCGACGATGGAGAGAATGCGGTTCTTCACAGCCCCATCGTCGCCCGTAGCCCGGCGGCGCCAAACGCGCCCGCTCGCCCGGCGAATCGGCGACCTGCCGTCAGCGCGGCGCTAGTTCCACACGGCGGTGCGAACGACACGGTCGGGCTGCACGCGGTCGTCCGCGGCCGTGCCGGCATCACACGCGTCGAGGCGCGGTTCGTCGAGGTCGATGCGCAGGCGCCAGGCGCCGAGCACCAGCGCGAAGTGCGTCGCCATGATCGTCATGTCAGGCCTCCCGCGTCGACCAGAGCCGAACGCTGGCGATCACCAGCGCGCCGGCGATGAGCCATTCGCAGATGGTGCGCGTCCACACGCTGTACGGAAGGATCGCCGAGACGCCTTGCGGTGTCATGCCGCCCAGCCACGCCGTCGGGTTGAGGTAGTTGAGCGCGTAGATCACGTCGTGCAGCCAAACCGGAAAGTTGTGAAAGTGCACGAGCGCGCTCAGGATCAGGAACACGGCCCAGCTCAGTCCGGCCAGCAGCGGACCGCGGCCGGGCAAACGCGCCGCGATGACGGAGACGACGGAGTACCACATGAGCGCGGCGCCGTAACCGAGCAGCACGTTGCGCAGAATCAGCGCGGGATCGAAGGTCACGGCCCCAAGGCCGCCGACCTCGGCGATGCCGACGATCATCGCGACGAGCAGGAGCAGGTAGCCGATCAAGATCGCAGCGGCGTCGACGGCAACGAACCGCCAGGCGATCGCGTCGCGCGGCGCCGGGCGCGTGAAGATCAGCGGCGTCGTGTGCGCGGCTTCCGCGCTGAGCCCCGGCACGACGAAGGTCGCAATGAGGATCGCGCCGAGCGCGGCGGCGCCCGCCAGCGAGCTGAACGCCACGGTGCCGTCGCCTTCGTTGTTGCCGTGACCGAGGTAAAACGCGAGCGCTTCGATGATGAGTCCGGCGATCAAGAAGCCGGTGTACCAGGTCAGGATGCGCCGCGCGCGCAGGATCTCGATGTATTCCATCAGCGGTTTTCTCCGTCGTCGACGGCGTCGAGGAAGATGTCTTCGAGCGAGCGGTCCATCACGCGCACGCCCACGGCGCCGAGCGCACCGAAGCGCGCGGCAACCGCATCGGCGCGGCCGTTCGCATGCGCACGCACGCTGGTTCCGACGCGCTCGATGCGCATCGCGGGATCGAGCCCGGACAGCTCCGGTACGTCGCCGGCGAACGTCGCTTCGACGACGCGCGACGCTTCGCGCAAGTCGTCGATCACGCCGGCGACGACGATCTTCCCGTCGCGCATGATGGCGACGCGGTCTGCCGCGCGGTCGATCTGGCCGATCTGGTGCGACGAGATGAGGATCGTCGCGCCGGACGTCGCCGCATCGACCAGAATGTCGAGCACGACGCGCTGCATCACCGGATCGAGACCGCTTGCGGGCTCGTCGAGGATCAGCACCTTGGGCCGGTGCACGAGCGCGAGGATCAGCGCGAGCGCCGTCTGTTGGCCCTTCGAGAGCTTGCGCGCTTTCTTGCGCTCGTTGAGGCGAAACGTCGTGACGAGCTCTTTGGCGCGCGCCGCGTCGAATGCGGGCTGCGTGCGGCGCGCGTACTCGATGTGGTCGGCGACGGTGAGCCAGCCGTAGAGCGCGGGGCGCTCCGGCACGTAGCCCAGCGCCGCGAACGTATGCGGCCCCAGCGGCGCACCGTCGAAGCGTACCTCGCCGGCGTCGGGGCGCGCGAAGCCCACGAGGCATTTGAATGTCGTCGTCTTGCCGGCGCCGTTGCGGCCGAGCAGTCCGCAGACGGCTCCTTGGGGGACCTCGAGCGACGCGTCGTCGACGGCGAGCACGTCGCCGTAACGCTTGGTGAGGCCGCTGATCGCGATCACTTCGTTTCCTCCGGATACAGGCGTGCGATCGACGCGTCGGCGATCGAACGAACTTCGGTGTGGGTGATGCCGAGCGCGCGCGCCTGGCGGACGGCTTCGTCGATGCCGCGGGTTGCGACGTCGGTCGCGACGCGGCGCGCATCGCCGAGCGCGCCGTTCTGGCTGACGAAGGAGCCGCGACCGGGGGCGGTCGCGATGACACCTTCGCGCTCGAGCTCGCGGTAGACGCGGGCCACGGTGTTGGCGTTGAGCTTGAGGTCCAGCGCGAGCCCTTTCACGGTCGGAAGGCGCTCGCCGGGAGCGAGCGCTCCAACCGCGATGGCGCGCTTGATCTGTTCGGTGAGCTGCAGGTAGAGGGGTGCGCCACCATGCGGATCGACCGAGAAAAAGGCGGGCGGCAAGGGCTTAGAGCGTGACGCCCCAGCCGCGGAAGAGGCTGGAACTCGGCGCCGTGCGGACCAGCGTGGGGACCGGGGCGAGCGTTGGCTCGGGGCGGCGGATCGGTCGGGCGGTCGGGTTGTACATGGTCTGCCTCTCGGGCGGGCTGTGTGAGTCGTACTAGTTGTCTTAGTACGCCCGACCTTTGTACCACCCGGGATGGTATAAGTCAACACCCAGCCGAAAGAATTTCGGCGGCGCTTCCTCGTGCGTTAGCCCTCGCGCGTCGTCCAGAGCCGCGTCGCGATCGCGATCGACACCACGGCGATCGCCCACACCGCCGCGGCGCGCGCGCCGGTGGGTGCGGCGATGAGCCCCAGGTCGCGATGGTCCGAGCCGGATAAGTACGAAATCGGGTCGAGGTGGTTCAAGACGACCGCGAACGCATGCGCCGCCGGCGGCAGCGCGATGATCGGCAGCATGAACACGAGGACGAACACCGGCCAGCTCAGTGCGATCACCGCGTTCGCGGCGTCACGGTCGAAGCGTGCGGTCGCGAGCAGGCACAGGCCGTACCACGCCAGCGGCGCGCCGACGCTCAACGCGAACGCCGGCAGCACCGCCGCATCGAGCCGGAGGCGGTTGGCTTCACCCAAGCCGGCGACCAGCGCGACCAACGTCACGGTACCGATCACGGTGCCTGCGACGAGCGCGATCGCGTCGATCGCGACGTAGCGCCACGCGAGCACAGCGCGCGATACGGGCTTGGTCCACAGCAACGAGAGGGTGGGCGTCTCGGCAGCGAGATGGCCGGCAAAAAACGTCGCCAGAAACAGCGTGCCGACGGCGGCGGCGACGATGAAGTCGCCCAACGACGTTCCGCTCTTGTCGAGGCCGATGTTGATGTGAAACCCGCCATGCCCGTGCAGCACCAGCGTCACCACCAGAAAAAAGCACAGGCACGCGACGGAGAACACGATGAGACCGCGCCGCACGCGCATCAGCTCGACGTATTCCATCAGCGCACGTTCCGCTCGCCGGCGATTGCATCGATGAACAAATCGTCCAAGTTGCGGTCGACGATGCGCACGCTGCGCGCGCCCGCCTGCGACAGCGCGGCGGCGACCGCGCTGGGATCACGCTCGGTGTAGGCGCGCAGCGCCGCGCCCGCATGCTCCCAGCGGCGCACGCCCGCGACGCCCGGCGTATCGTGCGCGAACCGGCCGTCGTCAAAGGTCGCTTCGACGATCTTCGCCTGCGCGCGCAGCGTCTCGGTCTCCGCCGCGAGCGTGACGCGGCCCTCGCTCAGCACGACGACGCGGTCGGCGGCGCGCTCGAGCTGACCGATCTCGTGCGATGAGAACAGCACCGCCGCACCGCCGCTCGCCGCGTCGATCACCAGCTCGAGCGTCGCGCGCTGCAGCAGCGGATCCAGTCCGCTCGTCGGCTCGTCCAGCAGCAGCATCGCCGGCCGGATCGCGAACGTCATCACCAGGCATAGCGCGGTTTCCTGGCCGCGCGACAGCTGCTTCGCGCGCCGCGCCGGATCGAGCCGGTACGTCACGGTCAGCTCGTGCGCGCGCGCCGCGTCGAAGGTGCGGTACGTGCGCGCGGCGAGCTTGAGATGCTGCTCGACGGTGAGCCACGGGTACAGCGCCGGGCGGTCCGGCACGTAGCCGAGCCGCTCGAACGTCGCGGTGCGCAGCGGCTCGCCGTCGAACCGCGTTTCGCCGGCGTCCGCGCGCGCGAGGCCGAGCGCGCAGCGGAACGTCGTCGACTTGCCCGCGCCGTTGCGGCCGAGCAGTCCGCAGATGGAACCCGCGGGCACGTCGAGCGACACGCCGTCGAGCACGCGCACACCGTCGTAGCGTTTGGTCAGCCCGCTGATCGCGATCACGTGTCGTCCTCCCGGAACCAGCGCTCGATCTCCGCGTCGACGATCTGCCGCAGCTCGTCGCGCGGGACCCCGAGCGCGCGCACTTCGCGCACCGCCTCGCGCACGGCGCGCTCCGCGACTTCCGACGCGATCACCCGCGTTTTGTCCAGCGTGCCGTTGCCGGTGACGAACGAGCCGCGCCCCGGCGACGTGTCGATGATCCCGGCCCGTTCGAGGTCCCGGTAGACTTTCGCGACCGTGTTCGGGTTGAGCGTGAGCTGCACGGCGAGCGCCTTCACCGTCGGTAACCGTTCGCCGGCGGTGAGCGCACCGACCGCGACGGCGCGTTTGATCTGATCCGTCAATTGCAGATAGATGGGAACGCCGCTGCGCGGATCGATGGCGAAGAGAACCGGCAATTCGTCTAGGTGCCGGCTACGTGCCGGTCCCGCCGCCGACGTGGAAGACGTACTTCACGAGCATACGCTGGAGGGTCCGGTACGCCGCCGGGGTGCCGTATTCCACGTAGAGCTCGCTCTGATTGCGAAATCGCTCGTGGAAGGAGGCGGCAACGTTGGTCCCGGGGACGCCGTAGCCACCGGTGCCGGTAATCGTCCGCAAGCCCAGCGCCAGGCTCGTGTCGCGCCCGAACGACCGCGTGACCGAGAACCGGCGCAGCTGCTGGCCGTCCGCGACGCCCGCGAACGGGCGCTCTCGCGTGCTGTCGAGCTCGGCGCTCAGCGCGTACGACGGCGCGATGCTGCGCGAGCCGGAGAGCGTGAACTGCTGCAGGAACGCGGGCGCGAACGGCGCCGTCGCATTCGCGCAGAAGGCGGGCACCGACACGAACCCGACACACTGGATCGCGAACGGCCCCGCGCTGTAGCTCGCGTCGATGGGCGACGGCGTGCCGTCGCGGAAGCCCAGCGAAATCGAGTTCTGCTCGAAGCGCAAGTCATGCGGGTTCGCATAGTCGGGGTACGGCGCGTCGTACACGCGCAGGAAGCCGTTCTGCGTCGCGAGCTGGACGGAGAGCAAATTCTTGAACGTCCCCGACGCGCTGCCGATGATCTGCGACTCGTGCACCGCGCCGGTGCCGTCGAGATAGCGGTCGGCATAGCCGAGGACGCTCCAGCTCTTCAGCGCGCCGCGCCCCGTTTCGTTGAGCGACGCCAGCAGCAGCGGCCCGCGAATGTCGTTGAGCGGCACGTAGCCGTCGATCGGGTTGTACTCGGGTCCGATCGCTTTCCACCCGGCGATCAGCGTAACGCGCTGGGTGATGATCGATGCCGCGACGAGCGCGCGTCGCGCTTGCGCCGGATTGTCGACGAACGTCCCGCGCTCGGCGTTGAACTCGGCCCAGACGCCCTCACCGGTGCGCGGGTCGTGCTGGGAGATCGCGGCGCCCAGCGTCGTGTCGTTGCCGGCGTCGTGGTGCGCCATCACGCCCTGCCCGAGGACCGACAGCGTTTTCGCGCTGTTGCTCAGCTCGTAGCCGAAGGCCTGATCATCGAAGCCGGCGCCGTGCACGTCCAGCCCGCCCAGCGACGAGTTCCCCGCGACGCCTTCGATCTTGTAGCCGCGGTCGAACGTGCCGATGCCGGGCGTGTAGAACGCGGTCTCCTGGATGCCGTTGATGTTGATGGCCGGAAACGGGTCGAGGTAGTGCGCGCCTTGCGCGAAGAACGGCCGGTACTCGCTGTACGCGAGGCGGAACTCTTGCGGCGCGATCACCGTCTGATCGCTCTCGACGTTCGAGAAATCCGGCGCCAGCGTGCCGACGAACGCCAGCGTGTTGGTGAACGGCACGACGGCGTCGATACCCGCGACGCGCGGCGTCTGATCGGCGAACGATCCGGCCGCGGTTTGGAACGAACGGCGGTCCGCGCCGCCCGACGCGAGCGCGAACACGTCGGCATGCGGCTTCGGCCGCAGCGCGCGCGGATCGGTGACGATGCCCGTGAGCGACGGCCAGGTCGTCGCATCGTACACGCTTTGCGCGGCGGGGTCGTACGCCCAGCTGTAGTCTTCCTGCGCTGCGGCGACGTGGCGCATGACGTTGATGCGCCAGGTCTGCTTCGCGCGGCTCTCCGCGCGCAGCGCATCGAACGGGATCATGAGCTCGGCGGTCCACGTCGTGCCGTCGACGTGCGTGCGCGTCTCCCAGCGCGGCGTGTAGCGGTTGGACTCGCTCGCGCTTTCGTAGCGCACGCCGCGCGGCGTCGCGGTGAACGTGTAGGTGCGCGAGCCGCTCCCGCTGGTGTCGATGGAGACGCTGTCGCTGTCGTCGAGACCGGCGCCGACGTCGTTGGTGCTTTGGGTAGCGGTGATCGGGACGCCGGGCTGTTCGTTGCGCACGCCGACGTAGAGATGGCGCGCATCGTACAGGACGTACGCGACCGTGGCGAGCGGCGCCGGACGCCGCGTCGTGACGTCGGTGAAATCGGTCACCGTGACGCCCGTCTTCCAAGCGGGGTCGGTGAGGTCGCCGTCGTCGCTGGGGGCTTTCTCCGCCAGGACCGCCGGAAACGAGGTCGTACGGGTTGCGGCCCCAGCGGCCACGGTCGAAGAGGCGGCGATCGTCAGGCCGAGCACGAGCGCGATAAGCAGTCGGGGCAGCCGATTCCAAATACCCATTGTACTATCTAGCTCGTACATTAGGGTATTGTCAAGCCTGTCGCCTCGCCCCTATGCACAGCGTCGGGCCAGGACGCGGTCGCTAAGGTAGGGTTGCGTGGCTACGTCCTTGCGGATCCTCGACCGGCTCGTGCTAGGCGCGACGTGGCCGGCATTCTACGCGGCGATCGGCCTCGGCGCAGCGGGGTGGTTCCTCGGCGGACCGATGCTGGGCTTCACGGCCGGGGCCTTCTCGCTCGCCGTCGGGCTCGCGGTGGCATACGGCATCATGGCTCGCAACGGCGAGTACGCAGCGCTGCTTCAAGCGGGGATCGCGCCGCGCCGCGTTGGTGCGGTCGTCGTCGTGTGCGCGCTCGTGCTCGCGATCGCCGAAGCGGTGATCGCGTGCGCGTTTTTTCGGCCGGCCGTTCGTACCGAATATGCCGGATACGTGCTAGCCGCGCTGCAGCTGCCCTTGATGGCGTCGCTCACGCTGCCGATCGCCGTGCGCTCGCGCACCGATGAGCCGTGGGCGCGCATGATGGTGATGCTTATCGGCTACACGATCGTGACGTCGGTGCTGCGCCTGCTCGGCCAAAGCACCGGATGGGCGCCCGGCTTGGAATGGTTCTTTATCGACCTGGCATTGCTCGCGGGCGATGTGGCCGTATACCACGGCGCGGCCAAGCCGCGATAGCGATCTCGCAGCGTCGGTTCACGCGGAGCTCGCGCCGTCCGCGTCGATCGCTCGCTCGGCCGGGACTTCCTTCGGCGGCGCATCGGGTAACGCGTCGGCTTTCCCGGTCGCGAGGAACGTCACGACGTCCCATGCGTTGTGGATCCCGACGAAGATCAAGAGCGTCACTGCCGCCGCCGGCGCGAACAGCGCTCGCGCCGCCGATCCGTGCATCGCGATAGCACCGATGACGAGGGTCACGTACGCGACGGACGGGAGGACGACGTTCCACGTCCAGTCCTCGGCATCGGGCCGATACGTCTCTAACTTGGATGTCGCGACTGCGATGAGCACGACGTAGCACGACCCGCCGGCGCCGACGAGCCCCAGCACGATCGCGACCGGCACGAGCGACCCAAACGGCGCCGACATGAGCGCCGACGTGAAGAGCACGCACGAAAAATGGAACACCGTCGGCGTGGTGAACGTCGAAAGGCCCGCTTCGGATCGCGCGGCCTGCTGGTCCCGGATGATGGTGATCACGATGAACACCAAGCCGGTGAGCGCGGCCGCCGAAGAGCCCATCATGACGTAAAAGCTGTTCCACGCGCTGAGCATCTGCCCGACTTCGCGCCGCGTACGGCGCTATCTTCCACGTAGCGCGATGTCGCGTGCATCGCGGCCGACGTCGCGCTCTCCCATGACGCCGCAAAGCCGCGGCGGTCGGTATGAAGACTTACATGAAGTGCGCGAGGCGCAATGACCGGTTGATCTCAGCTTTCCGGCCTGCGAGCGGCCAACCGACCACTTTACTAACGACGCGACCGTCCTTGAGGAAGTAGAACACCGGAGTTTCCCATCGCTCGACCATCGGCCATTCCTCGCGCTGATAGGCGAACTGCATTCGTTCGTTCGGATGGACGTGATTCCACGTTGACACCGACGAGATCGACGTGCTTTCGTCGGGGGGGACGATCCAGAGCGCGTGGTCTCGAAAAAGCGGTCCTAAAACGGCGTCGCTCTCGATACTGCGAATCGCACGTTGCGAGAAGTGGCAAAGCGGTGATGAAACGACGACGATACGTCGTCCGTTTTTGACGTCGACCGACTTTCGTTCGAGCTTCTTCCCGCCGTCCTCCACGAGCAAGGTGGTCGGTCCCCGGCGAACGACGTTGTCCACGACGTCCGGCACTCTTTCGTCGGAAGCAAGCGGATGCAGCTTCGCAAAAGCTCGCGCTTGGCTGAAAAGGCGGCTTTCGGCCAAGGCTGCGTACACTTTCTCATCGTCTTCTTTGCGCGCGATGCCGCGCCGGCGCAACTCGTTCAGATCGAGCTGCATATCGCGCAGAGACGCCCGCGAAACAGTATAGAAAAAGTCCAGATCGGCCGCCCGAAAGAGCAGTACGACATCAGGTCGCTCCAGCTTCGCGAGTGCCGCGCTCGATTGATCGGTTGCAAACAGCGCATCATAACGACCGTGAATCCTCGCCGCACCCGTTCGGGTCGTCGGGTCACTTCGAAGCACGGTTCCCTGAAATCGGTCGAAGCTGTCGAAAGCCGCTTCCACACGCGACGGCCGCTTCTCCGCATTCGCGGAACATGCAACCAGCGTCAGCGAGAAAACGAGGAGGTACGCGCTTCCCGCGAGGCGCCGACAGTGGCCGTTCACTGCGCTCATCTGCTCATCAGACTAGCAGTTACTCGTGCAGATGGAGTCTTTCGATGGGCCGCACGTCGCTCGCGAGGCGCAATAATAGCCTTTGTAGTCCGTCCCGTCGCCCACGGGGTCGACTGGGTCGACCAATGAACTGATCGCCCGCCGGTCGGCAGCCGTCTCTACCCGAACGTTCGGCACGAGCGCAACATCTTTTTCGGCACCGAACAGATGGAGTACGTCGAACATCTGGCTGGCCGTCAACTCGCTCTGCAAATCGGCATAATGGAATCCGGTTATTCCCTTTTCGTTGAACGTGACACTCGACAAGAATCTCACGCGCGCACCGCTGGAAAGCGCGTTCAGCGGCGAACTGTAACTCGCGGTTTCCGCAAGGTACCGTTTGAGATCGCTCTGCGAACGGATCGTGCCCATCGGCGCGACGACGCGCGCGGCTGCTGCAACGCCGGTAACTCGATCGGTCGGCGAACACCCCGAATTGAGAAGACCGCCAACACCGAGCGTTAGGGCTAGCACCCGTATATTCATGAAATCCTCTTCCTTATCGGAAGCTCAAGTGACTCGGCGTAGAGCCGCGCCCGAAATGCGGAGCTACCGAGGCCGCTTCCACACGAGACGGCCGCAGTACCGAACGCCTAGACTAGCAGTTGCTCGTACAGATCGTGTCCGGCCACGGATTGCACGTGCCTCGTGAAGCGCACCAATACCCCTTATAGTCCGTGCCGTCGCCGACGGAGCCGACCGGATCGACCAACGAACGGATCGCCCGCCGGTCGGCGGCGGTCTCTACCCGAACGTTCGGAATGATGGCGACGTCTTTCTCGACGCCGAAGAGGTGCAGCACGTCGCGCATTTGGCTGGCGGTCAACTCAGTTTGCAAATCAGCGTAATGGAATCCCGTGATTCCCTTTTCGTTGAACGTGATACTCGACAAAAATCTCTCGCGCGCACCACGAGAAAGCGCGTTGAGCGGAGAATCCGAGTTTGCGGTCGCTGAAAGGTATCGCTGTAGATCGCTTTGCGAACGGATCACACCCAACGGAGTCACGGCGCCCGGCGTTGCCACGCGTGCTCCTCGATCGGCGGGTGAGCACCCGGAAATAAGAAAGCCGCCAACGCTCAGCATTGCGGCAAGCACCCGTGTTTTCATGGACCCTCTTTAAACCCGGAATTCGAAGGTGCCGGAAATCGAAGTGATATGTATGGACGATAGGAACACATCGGTAGGAGTAAGTCAAGCGTGCATGACACAAATTTGCCGAACCAGGACAAAAGACTGAGGCAGACCATACCATTCGGGAGGCTCGAGCACGGTATCAGGCGCGACGCTGTTAACCCGTGAACGCGCCCCCGAGCTGGACGTGGGCCGGCCGGCCACCAACGGCGCCGCGCTCGACGTCGAAGTCGTGCGGCTTGCCGTCGTAAGCGCGCAGCTGCGTTTGGTACGTGCCGTATTCCCACCAGAAGCGGCCGTCGAGCTTGTCGATCACGTCGCCCGTTCGCAGCCCGGCAGCGTAGGCGGGACCGCCTGGGCGCACCAGCGCGCGCATGTAGCCGTCTTCCGGTTTGAACAGCACGTAGAAGTACGTCGGGCGCGGATCGGCGGGATCGAAGGCCAGGCCGCGCTCGAACACTTCGGCCGAGAGCGCAGGATGCTCGCGCGACCACACACGCACGCGCAACAGCGTATCGAGCGCGGCAGCACGGACCTCGCCTTGCGTGTGCCACTCATTCACGCTCCAGCCGGCGCAATCGAACAGCTCGAGCCCGACATCGCGTCCGTCGCGGCCGAGCGGCGTAACCGTCATCCGGATGGCGGCCGCGTACGGTTTGGTGCGGCAGTCGGACGCCGCCGGGTCACCCTGCGCGGTGACGACGCGATAGCCCGGCCAGCCGCGCGCGACGTTGACGGCCACCTCGTGCGCGGCGATCGCACCTTCGGGCGTGCCGTCGTCGAGCACCGCGAGTGCGCGCGCCGCCGACGGCGGCGCGAACAACCCTTCGCTCAGCGTCGCCGCTGCGGCGGCGCGCGGCGGGAACGGCGGAGTGCCGAACAGCGCGCCGCCGAACAGCACGACGACGAGCGCGGCGAGCGTTGCGACGCCCACTTGCCACGGCAGCAGCAGCCGCGTGATCCGCTCGACGCCGGTGCCGGTGAAGTTCGCGACCCACACGTTCTGCGTGTTGGTCGGATCGCACACGTTCTGCACTTGCACGACAGCCATCACCGCGGCGACCAGCGCGACCGCCGGCAGCACGTGCAGCGTTGCGAGCACGGTGTACACGCCGATTCCGACGCCGTACGGGTTGAGCGGCCCGCGGTACAGCGCGAGCGGCGACAGCAGCCCGAAGAGCACGACGTACGCGAGCGGCGAGCGCGGCGCGACCGCGGCGACGAGCGGCGTGACCGCGGCCTGCACTTGCGGCGTGTTCGCCGCGACGAGCAGCATCCCGATGCCGATCATGAGGATCGTCGCGGGCGCGACGTCCTCGATGCCGCGAATCCACGCGGCGATCAGGGTCTTCACCGCGTCGCGCGGCCGCGTGACGAGCACGCCGTAGAGTGCGGCGAGCGCGAACCCCACGATCGCGTCGACGCCGAACCCGCGCAGCAGCACCAGCGGCAGCACCGGCGTGATCAGCGCGAGCGGCCCGACGCGCTTGCGCGGCGCGTCTTCCGCCGAAGCCGGGGTGACCTTGGTCGCATAATCGCGCGTCGCGCGAGCGCGCACCACCGCGTACACGACCAGTACGACGGCCTGCACGGCGAAGATCACGAAGGCATAGCTCTGGAACGTCGTGCGGTCGACGCCGAAGATCGTGCTGTAGAACTTCCACTGCGCGATGTTGAGGATGTACCCCAGCCCGAACGCGAGCAGGAACAGCGTCGCCGACGTGGCGCGCGGCACGCCGACCGTCATCAGCACCGGCAGCACGATGGTGCCGATCATGATGATCGCGCCCAGCCCCGTCACCGTCGTGAACAAGATCGCGACGACGGCGCACAGCAGCAGCGAGAGCACCAGCGGCTTGTCGCCGCCGAACTCCGCCGCGTACGTCACGAGCGTTTCGGCGATCCCCGTCGAGAGCACGACGCGGCTGAGCAGCGCGCCGAAGAACAGCGTCGCGTACACCGCGGCAAGCTTCACCGCTCCCAGCGTGACGACCGAGGCCAAGTCGTGCGCGACCTTCGGATCGTCGGACGGCAGCGGGCTGTGCTGGAGCGGCACGCCGGCCAGCGCGGCCGTCGCTAACGCCATGAGCGGCACAGCCAGCAGCGCCGGCAGCTTGCGCGCGATCATCAGCCCCGCGAGCGCGAGGAAGACGACGACGATCGCGATGCCGCTCAGCGAGCCGATGGCGCCACCGTGGCTCGCGCCGAAGGCATCACCTGATCCCACGGCGGGACCGTGCCGTGGCGCAAGAAGTCCTCGCGCATCACGCCGTCGATGCGGTCGGCGCAGCGCTGCGCGTCGTTCTCCGCGAGGTGATACCGCACGAGCACGTGCGCCAGACCCGGCTCGGTGTTCTCGTAGCGCCACGCGCGCTCGTAGAGCGGTTCGAGGTTGGTCAGCGCGTCGCGCATCTCCCAGCACAGATACTTCGCCACGCCGAGACTGCGGTAGACTTGCGTCTGGCTCTTGTCCGCGGCGTGCGCGCGCGCGTCGTCGTAGTAGTCGTGCGCCTCGCGCCCGATCTGCATGCGCCGCGCGAGCTGGTCGTAGCGCATCGCAGCGAGCTTCATCACGGCGACGGCGTCGTGGTGCAGCGGCGGCTGCACATCCCAGAGATCCGTCATCACGCGCTCCGCGCGGTTACGAATTCCCGCCAGGTCCAGCGTCTGCGCGCGCGCCTGCAGCTGTGCGGCAAACGGATCGCTCCAGAAGAGGTAGTCGATGGGATCGGACGGCTTGGTGCGCAGCAGATCGCGAATCTGCTGCAGCGCGTCGAGGTCGCGCGCGTAGCGCGGATCGCCGGTGCCGAAGAACGCGCGCGCGAACGTCGCATGCCACGTCGCATCGTCGACGGGGCCGGACTGCCATGCGCTCGCGGCCGCGTATGCCAGCGACGGCCACGTCGCTTCGTACAGCGTCTCGCCGTCGTCGTGCCAGACGGTCATGAACATGCCCAGCACGCTGCTCGTACCGACGTCCTTGCCGTCGGCGATCATGCGGCCGACGTTCGCGTACGCGGTGGTGAGGTCGGGATAGATCTCGGTCCAGTTCGACGCGCCCGGCGCCGCGAATTGCTCGAAACCCGCCGACGCGATCGCGTTCATGTACGGCTTGAACGACGGCTCCGCGCCGTAGTGCCACGTCACGATCACGGTGTCGCGCGGGATCAGCCCGAGGATCGACTTGTCCTGCTGGATCGCGTCGTCCCAGATCATCGGGCGCGCGCCGCTGCCGGCGAGAAACGCTGCCGCGCGCTTCACGTGATCGGCGTAGACTTGCGCCGTGCGCGGCGTGCGGCCGCGGCCGAGATCGATGGGTTCGTCAGAACCCAGGTGCAGGAACGGCGCGGGCTTCGTGGCGTCGAGCACTTCGCGGATGAGCGGGCCGAGATAAGCGTACGTGCGCGGATCGCTTTCGCTCACGAGGTATCCGTGCGGCAGCTCCGCGAGCGGAGCGAGCTCTTCCCACTTGAGCGTCTCGTGCATGTGCGCGAACGTCTGCTGCTCCGGAATCAGCGTGACGTAGAAACGGCGCGCGTACGCCGTCAGCTCGCGCAACTGCGCGGCGGTGAAACCGTTGGGCCACGCGACGAACGGATAGCGCGGGTCGACGGCAACGTTCTCCATGTACGGCGACCAGCCGTTGATCTTCAGCGACGCGAGCGTGCGAATGCGTTCCTTCGCATACGACATCGTCGGAAACGGCCCGCGCGACACGTCGTCCGACACGATGCGCCAGCGCATTGCCGGCAGATCGCCGATCGCGACGCACGGCAGCACCCAGCGATTGCCGTCCCGCACCGGCAGCTGCGCCAGCGTCGCGAGCGCGTCGAACGTCGCCTCGCCGGCCGGCGGCACGACGTGGACCGCCGTGTCGACGCTCAGCGCGTATTGCTCGCGGGCGGGCGAACGCGAGATCGCGTGCCAGTTCTCCAGCGACACGTCGGCCGCACCGCTCCGGACGAGCTGCGGCTCGGGAATGCCGAGCGCTTTCCAATGCTCGCGCACGAGCTCGAACCCGCCCCGATCGGTCGCCGCCGGAAAGCGCAAGGGCCGGTCGAGTGCGACGGGGCGCGGACACGCCGTGGCCACGCTCGCGGGTTGCGGAACCAGCGCCGGCGCTGCCGGAGCCGCCGCTGCGACGGCGGTCGCGGTGAGGACGAAGACCGCGACGAGGAACGTGCGCACGTGCCGCGCTACACCAGGACGTGCGCCGTCTCCTCGCCGCCGTTTGCTCCGCCGCCGTTTTCGCATCGGCTGTTCCGGTCGCGGCGGCGCACGAGGACGGACCGCGGCTCGCGTTCGCGACGTCTCTCCCGGCCGACGCGACCGCGACGATCGACCGGCTCGTCGAGGACGGCATTCGGGCCGGCGACTTCCCGGGCGCCGTGATGGTGATCGCGTCGTCGCGACGCGTGCTGTACCGCAAGGCGTACGGCGCGCGCACGTACGAGCCGCGCACGGTCGCCAACGACGCGTCGACGATCTATGAGTTCGCGTCGGTGACGAAAGCCGCCGTCACCGCGACCGCGGTGATGGCGCTGGTGCAGCGCGGCGCGCTGCGCACGTCGGACCGCGTCGCGCGCTGGATCCCGGAGTTCGCCGCGAACGGCAAGCACGACGTCACCCTCGCGCAGCTGCTCACCCACACCGCGGGGATGCCGCCGTCGTTCAAGGAGTCGGACTACGGAGCGGATCGCGCGACGATCCTGCGCCATGCGTACGAGGCGCCGCTGCGTTTTGCGCCGGGCACCGGCAACGAGTACAGCAATCTTGCGTTCATCGTGCTGACCGAAGTGATCGCGCGCGCGAGCGGCGAGCCGTACGAGCGGTTCGCGCACGACGCGCTGTTCGCGCCGCTGGGCATGCGCGACGCCACGTTCGACGTGACGATCGACGCGGCGCACCGCGCGCGCCTCGCGCCGCAGCTGCGCGGCGAGACGGAAGCGCTCTTGCGCAAGCAGTTCGGCACGGTGCCCGGCGTGAACGGCCATGCCGGGCTGCTCGCGACCGCGGACGACGTGGCAAAGCTCGCCGTCGCATACCTGCGCGCGGCGCGCGACCTGCCCGCACCGGGGTTTGCGCTCGCGCCGCAGACGGTGCGCGCGATGACGGCGCCGCGGTACGTGGGCGGCGGCGAGCTGCGCGCGCTGGGCTGGGACGTCGACAGCGGCTTCTCGCGCAACCGCGGCGAGACGCTGCCGCGCGGCGGCTTCGGCCACACCGGCTCGTCCGGCACCAGCGTGTGGATCGATCCCGCGACCGACCTCGCGATCGTCTTCGCATCGAACGCGCACTACCCGGACGACAAGGGCGGCAGCACCGTCCCGCTCGAGTCCGCCATCGCATCGGTCGTCGCCGCGCGCACGCAATACGACCCGCACGGCGCGGACCCCGTCGAAGCGGCGCGCGTCGAGGACGCGCAGTTCTCCGCGCAAGCCGCACGCAGCGCGCTCGGCTTCCCGGCGACGCCCAGGCCCGCCCCCACCCCGCGCGCGTCACCGTCACCGTCGCCGTCATGACGAACGCCAACGCGCTGGTGGCTACGCTCCTTGCGACGGCGCTCGTCGCGGGCAGCGACGAAGACGTCGTGCAGCGGCTGCACGTGCGGTTCGCCCCGTACGACATCGCCGCGAAGTCCTGCCGCGAGGCCGTCGGGCTGGAGGCGGAGCCCGGCACCATGTCGGTTCGTTACACCTACCGGATCACCGGCACGCGTTGGCTCGCACCGCATCGCCGCACCGGGACCATCGTCTTCGCGCTCGGCGACGTGACCATTCGGCTACCGGGAACGATCGTATGGCCGGACATGACGGACGCCGACCGCGAGCGCGCGGCGGCGCTTCGCCACGCGATCGAGCATCACGAGATCGGACACGTGCGCATCGCGGAGGCCGTTCGCGACGCGCTCAACGCGGACGAGCCGCTCGTCGCGCCGGACCTCGCGACGTTCGAAGCAGCGGCAAAGGCGCGCGGCCGCGCCGGATTCGAGCGCTTCGAACGCGAGGAGCGCGCGTACGACGAGCTCACCGATCACGGCCAAAAGCAGCACGAGGCGCCAGGCGCACTCAACGGGCCCGACCGTGCTGCCTGCCGACGGCGCGCCGGCGCGCTGAGCCGAGCGCGCGCGCAGGGAGCGATACCGTCCGGCCGAACCGGCGGTCATGGCGCTCAGCCCCCTCGACATCGCCGTCATCGTCGCGTTCTTCGCGATCAACCTCGGCATCGGATTGTACTTTGCGCGCGGCAGCGGCAAGAGCGTCGGCGAGTACTTCCTCTCCGGCCGCAGCGCGCCGTGGTGGCTGACCGGCGTATCGATGGTCGCGACGACGTTCGCGGTCGACACGCCGCTCGCCGTGACCGGATTCGTCGCGCAGAACGGGATCGCCGGAAACTGGCTGTGGTGGAACATGGCCGCCAGCGGCATTCTGACGGTGTTCTTCTTCGCCGCGCTGTGGCGGCGGTCGGGCGTGCTCACCGACGTCGAGTTCATCGAGCTCCGCTACGGCGGCAAGCCGGCGTCCGCGCTGCGCGGCGTGCGCGCGGTGTACCAGGGCGTGCTGGTCAACACGATCATCATGGGCTGGGTCAACCTCGCGATGGTGAAGATCCTTACGCTCACGCTGCATGTGCCGACGCTGCCCGCGCTCTACGTGTGCCTCGCGCTCACCGCGCTGTACGTCACGATCGGCGGCTTCTGGTCGGTGCTCGTCACCGACTTTTTGCAGTTCATCGTGAAGATGACGATGGCGGTGGTGCTCGCAATCGTCGCCGTCGCCGCGGTCGGCGGGATCGGCGCGCTCAAGACCGGACTCGCCGCCATCGACGCGCACCGCGGCAACGGCTCGATCCTCGCGTTCACGCCGCAAGGCGGCGACAACAGCTGGATGCCGCTCACGACGTTTCTCGTCTTCATCGGCGTGAGCTGGTGGGCGTCGTCGTATCCCGGCGCGGAGCCCGGCGGCGGCTCGTACATCGCCCAGCGCATCTTCGCGTCGCGCACCGAGAAGGACGCGGTGATCGCGACGCTCTTCTTCAACGTCGCGCACTACGCGCTGCGGCCGTGGCCGTGGATCCTCGTCGCGCTCGCAGCGCTGGTGCTCTACCCGCACGGCGTGATCGGCGCCGGCGGCACGGTCGATCCGGAGCTGGGCTACGTGCAGACGCTCGTCGACCATCTGCCCGTCGCGCTGCGCGGGCTGATGATGGCGGGCTTCCTTGCGGCGTACATGTCGACCATCGGCACGCAGCTCAACTTGGGCGCGTCGTATCTCACCAACGACCTCTACCGGCGTTTCATCAAGACGGATGCGACCGAACACCACTACGTCGTCGCGTCACGCTGGGCGACCGTCGTCGCGATGGTGCTCGCGGCGGTGGTCACGCTGTTCATGACGTCCGTCGGCGAAGCGTGGAAGTACATGCTGACGCTGACCGCCGGCGTCGGCTTGGTGATGATCCTGCGCTGGTACTGGTGGCGGATCAACGCGTGGAGCGAGATCTCGGCGCTCGCGGCGTCGGCGATCGTCGGCACGCTGTGCTACAAGCTGCCGTTCATCGCGGGCGACGATCCGAACGCGACGGCGAAGCGCCTGCTGATCACCGTCGTCGCGACGACGATCGTCTGGCTCGCGGTCACCTTCGTCACCAAGCCCGAGAGCGACGCGACGCTGACGCGCTTCTACGAGCGCGTGCGGCCGAGCGGCGCGGGCTGGACGGCGATCGCGAAGCGCGCCGGCGGCGAAAAATCAGAGGACAAGCTCGGCATCGCGCTGCTCGACTGGATCGCGGGGCTCGGCCTCGTCTACGGCACCTTGTTCGGCATAGGCCGGCTCGTGCTCGGCGACGTCGCGCAAGGTCTCGCCTGGTGCGTGCTCGCGCTCGTGTGCGGCGCGGTCATCGCGCGCACGCTGCGCGCGCCGGCATCCAAAATATGACGCGCATACGCAGCGCTTCAAGCTGAGGCCCCGGCCGGCTCGTCGCCGGCCGGGTGCCTACCGGGACGTCAGCGGCCCGGGCCGTGCGTGCGGTCGTATTCCAGCGCTTCGTCGAGCTGCTGGCGCGCCTGCTGGAGATTCTGGATCGCCTGGACGCGGTGCCCGCCGTAGTCGCGCTGATCGCGCTGCAGGCCGTCGATGACTTGTTCGAGCTTGCGGTACTCGCGGCGGAGGTTCTGATCGCTGCCGCGGTTGCCGCGCAGGTGCTGGCCGGTCACGGCGTACGGGGCCGGTTGCAGCTGGGCCGACGCAACGGTGGTGAGCGCGGTACCGGCGACGGCCGCGCTGAGGACGATGAGACGAACGTTCATGGTTACCTCGATATGAATGCGATGAGTGCGATGATGTTCGCGACGCGGTCGCGCCGCGCGACGTCAGCGTAACGCGCACGCTCGCCTGGCGTACAGCCGGATTCAGCAAACTCTCAGGTTCGCTTCACCGGACTCTCATTTCGCGGTCGCCGTCCCAGCCCGTGATCCCGGGCCGGGGACCTCGCCTCGCCCCAGCGGGCCAGGATTGCGAGGCTGGTCGCCCCTGCTGTTCCGGCGCGTTTCGGCCGATCACCGGGGTACATGTCCGTCCTCGTGGGGCTCATTGCGCTCGGCGGTATCGCCGGGTGCGTGGTCGCGTGGCGCCGCTGGCGCGTCACGCGGCGCGAGCTTGCCCGCGTGCGGGCGACGTTCTCGCGCTACGTCGCGCCGTCGGTGGTCGACGTGCTGCTCGCGCGCAAGGACGAGCGGCTCTTCACCGGCCGGGCCGTGCGCGCCACGATCCTGGTCTGCCGCATTCGCAACTTCGCGCACTTCATCGAACCGCTGGCGCCCGAAGAGACGCTGCGCTACCTCAACGAGTTCTACGGCCTCGCGGGGACGGCGGTCCAGCGGCACCGCGGCATCATCGAGTCGTTTCTGGGCGACGGCATCGTCGCCGTGTTCGGCGTCCCGCTCGACAACCCGACGCAGGAAGAAGATGCGCTGCAAGCCGCGCTCGACGTGGTGCGCCACGTCGTCGGGATGCGCGAGCGCTGGGCAAAGCAGCACCGCAAGCCGTTCACGATCGGCATCGGCATCAACACCGGCGACGTCATCGCGGGCGACGCGGGATTTCGCGAGCGCCGCGAGTTCACCGTCGTCGGCAGCGAAGCGACGATGGCGCACCGTTTGCAGGAAGCGGCGTTCGTGCTCAACGCCTACATCGTCGCATCGCGCTCGACGTGCGCGTCGCACGTCGACGACTATCATCTCGTCCCGGTCAACGGCGTCCCGCTGGCCGGCGTTCGGCGCGTGCTCGACGCGTTCGTCGTGCGCGGGCGCCACCGCAGCGTCGAGAGCTTCACCGTGCCGGTCGACGCGCTGATGGAGACGACGATCGAAGCGCCGCCACCGGTGATGCCGCCCGCCGCGCCGGCACCGGCAACGTCCGCCGCAGCACCGCCGAAGTCCGCGGCGAAGGTCGCCACAGCGAAGCCCGGCGCGACCGATATTGAGCTGCCCGTCGCGCGCCCGCGCCCGCGCGCCTCAACGGCGACGCAGGCGCCTGACCTCGGCCTGCCGCAGCTCGAGCGCGGCTGGATGTTTCCCCAAGAAGACGACGTGCGCCCGATCCTGCCCGACCCGCCCCCACGCCGCGCGACGTACGAAGACGGGGGCCCGCCGCTCGACTACTGACCGCGCGACGCGAACGTCTTCTCGCTGTACGCGCGGGCGCCGTCACCAGCGCTCAGCGCCAATCGGCTCCTCAAACTCCGCGGCGTGCACGTTCTGAGGTGTGATGCTCGGCGCGACGGCGATCGCCGTCAGCTCGAAGCGTGCGCCGAACAGCAACGGGCCAGAGCCTATGAACGCGCGCGCGGGGAGCCGTTCGCCGAAATACTGCAGATAGACGGCGTTGAATGCGGCAAAGTCGCCGACGTCGGGCGCGAAGATCGTGACCATCACGAGGTCGGCCGTCGTCATGCGCGCGGCGGCGAGAACACGCTGGACCTCGTCCATCAGCACGCGCGCTTCGTCGGCGACGTCGGGCGGCGGCTTCCCGGTCGCGGGATCGATTCCGAGACGGCCGGCGAGATAGAGCGTGTCGCCCACGCGCACCGCGTCGCTGAACGGCCAGCGCGTGATGCCCGGGCGCAGCATCTTGCCGGGCAGCTCGATGTATTCGCGATCCACGACGCGGTCTTCGCGGCAGCGAACGCCGTTCCGCCGCTGCACGATACGGCAGCGCGAGGAGGCTTGGCTGCTATGAGTCGCAATTCGCGCGGAGAACGACGAGAGCGTGCGCGGCACTAGCCGTGCGCACACTACGGGAGTGATCAATCATGCCGATGGAATATCGATTCGACGACCTCGATCTCCGCGAGGAACCGCCCGGCAGTACCGAACGCGTGCCTGCGCCGTGTTCCAACCGCAACACCTGCTGGGGCCAGACGGTGACGAGCGTGCAACGCGGCTGCTCGGACGGCTGCTGCCTCTAAGCGAACAGCGGGGCCGGCGGCGGCTGCAGCGCCGCCGGCTCCTCGCGCGACGAGCTGCCTCGCGGCTCGGCTACGGCTCCGCGCCGGCCTTCGCGGCTCCGCCGTACAGACGCGCCAGCACGACCTCGAGCGGCGCGCCTTGGGCGATGATCGTGACGAGCACGACGGCGAACGTCGCGTCGATGATGGGCGCGCGATAAGGCAGCGTATCCGGGAGCGACAGCGCGAGCGCGAGCGGCAGCGCACCGCGCATGCCGGCGAGGAAGATGGTGATGCGATCCGCCCGCACGCGCGTCGCCGCCAGCGCCAGCGCGACGCGCGCGAGCGCAACGCCGGCGACCGCCGTGACGACGAGCGCGGGCTCGTGCACGATGCGGCTCGGCAGTATGAGGAGCCCCGTCGCGAGGAAGACGACGGCGTTGGCCATGAACGCTGCCGCAGCCCAGACGCGGTCCACCTCGTCGCTGTTGTTCAACGCGTCCGGTATGCGGCGCACCACGGCGCGCAGCGCGATAGCGCCCGCCGCGGTCGCAAAGATGCCCGAACAGTGCAGCGCCGTCGCCAAGAGGTACGCGCCGTAGGCGAGCACGATCGTCACGGTGACCTCGTACTCCGTCGCGTTGGTCGCGCGCAGCACACCCGCGCACAGCAGTCCCGCCACGGCGCCGATCGCGATTCCGCCGACGACCTCCAGCACGCCGGTCAGCGCGTCGCCGCCGATCGAGGTGGCCTGCCCGCCCGCGAGCGCGGCGGCGAACGCGAACAGAATCAGCGCCACGCCGTCGTTGCTGAGCGACTCGCCCTCCACCAGCGTGCGCAAGTCGGCGGGGACGCGCACGCGCCGGAACGCCGCGACGACCGCTACCGGATCGGTCGCCGCGACGATCGCGCCCAGCAAGAGCGCCGGCGCGGGCGGCAGCGCGCCGGCCAGCACGACGCAGCCGGCGACGATCGCCGCCGTCGCAAGCGTTCCCGGCACGGCGAGCAGCACGATTCGCCACGCCATGCGCCGCAGCGACGCGAGGTCGAGATTCCACGCGGCTTCGAAGATCAGCGGCGGCAAGAACACGAACAGCAGCGCGTCGCCGAACGCGAACGGCGGCGGGACTTGAAACGCCGCGCCGATCGCGACGAGCGCCACCGCCGCGGGCACGCGCAGGCGCTCGGCGAGGATCGCGATGAGCACTGCCGCGCCGAGCAGCGCGACGAACCCGCCGACGCCGTGCGCGACCTCGTTCATCGCGCGAGCTGCGGCAGCACGTCGGAAGCGCGCGCGCGGATCGACCGGTCGGCGTGCGGCGTCAGCGCGGTCTCTTCGGGATTGATCTCGACGACGTACGCGCGCGTCATGCGCTTTGTCGCCAGCGACGCGGCGGGCTGCACGATCCCCGACGTACCGACCACCAGCATCAGCTCTGCGCGCCGCGCCGCGTCGAACGCCGCTTCGAGCACGTCGCGCGGCAGCGACTCGCCGAACCACACGATGTCGGGCCGCCACATGCCGCCGCAGTCGTGTAAAATTTCATCGAGATCGAACGCATCGTCGAACGGCCGGCGTGCATCGCAGCGGGTGCATTTCGCCTCGCGCAGCTTGCCGTGCAGTTCCAGCACGTTGCGCGAGCCCGCGCGCAGGTGCAGCGAGTCGACGTTCTGCGTGACGAGCGTGAAGTCTGGCACGCGCCGTTCGATCTCCGCGAGCGCGACGTGCGCGGGCGACGGCTCGACGCCCTTGTGCGCGTTGCGGCGCTCGTTGTACCACGTCCACACCAGCCGCGGATCGCGCGCGAAGCCTTGCGGCGAGGCAAGCTCCTCGACGCGATGCGTCCGCCACAAGCCGCCGACGCCGCGAAACGTCGGCAACCCGCTCTCCGCGGAGATTCCGGAGCCGGTGAGCACGCACACGGAGCGCGCGGTCGCGAGCCGTTCGCGGAGGTCGTCCAGGTCGATCGCGGGCTCGCTGTCTCTCATGTGACGTTCATCCGCTTCGACCGCGGGCGCCATCCGTCCGGCGTGCGACGGCGTTACCCCGGCGAGGTGACTGCACCGAGTACGCGAAGGCCCGCCCGATGGATCCCGGGGTCCGCCTGATGGAACGAGTCAGCGCGCGCGACGTGTCCGCGTTCGAATCGCTCTACGACGGCTACCACCGGCTCGTCTTCGGGATCGGCCTTCGGATGCTGGGCGATCCAACCATGGCCGAAGATTTGACGCAGACGGTGTTTCTGAAGATTTGGACCGCGCCCGATGCGTTTCGCGGCGGCTCGTTCGTCGCGTGGGTCTCGCGGGTCACCCGCAACCGCGCGCTCGACGTGCTGCGCGCGAAATCCGTGCGTCCCGAGACCGAGATCCCGGCCGACCTGCCGCTGGAAGGCGCGCTCGACGACGACGTCTTCGCGCGGCTCGACGCGCAGCGTGTGCGCGACGCGCTTGCCAAGCTGCCGGCCGAGCAGCGCGGGCTCATCGAGCAGGGCTTCTTCGGCGGCGTCACCCACCAGGAGCTCGCCCGCCGCACCGACACGCCGCTGGGCACGGTGAAGACGCGAATTCGTAGCGGTTTGCGGCGCATGCGCGAATCGCTCGGGGAGCGGGTGTCCTGATGGACGACCGCAACCGCGAAGCGATGCTCGAGTCGGTCGCGCTCTACGCGCTGGGCGTGCTGCCGCGCGACGAAGCGGCGTTCGTCGTGTCCTTCATCGCCAACGACCCCGAGGCGCGCCGGGAGTACGAAGACCTGCGCACCGCCGCCGACGCGATCGCGCACACCGCGCAGGAACCCGTGGATTCGGCGCGCTCGGCGCGCATGAAGGAACGGCTGCTGTCGCGCGTGCGCTCCGACGCCGCCGCCGGCACCGTCGTGCCGCGCCGCATCGCGGCCGCGTACCCGGCGTGGCTGTGGGGCACCGGGCTCGCCGCCGCGGCCGCGATCGTGTTCTCGCTGGTGACCGTCGTGCAGGACGTCAACCTGCGCGGCGAGCTCGCCACCACGCAGCGCAAGGCGACGACCCTGCAGACGCAGCTCGCCCAGAACGAGCGCGCCGCGCAGCGCGACCGCCAGACGCTCGCGGACCTGCTCGCCCCCGACGCCAAGCGCTATCAGGTCGCCGACGGCTCCGTGGTGCTGCGCCGCGACCGGCTGTACTTCGCGCTGTCGAAGCTGCCGCCGCCGCCCAAGGGCAAGGTCTACCAGGCGTGGACCGCGCCCAAGGGGTCGACCGTGATGGTGCCGGGGCCGACCTTCGTGCCCAATCCGGGCGGCGTGACCGTCGTGCCCGTGCCGGTCGACGGGACGCGAGTCGGGGTCGCCGCGGTCAGCGTCGAACCGGAGGGCGGAAGCAAAGCGCCCACGTCGACGCCCACCTTCGTCCGCCCGCTGACCTGACGCCCCACCGAACGAAAGACCTCTGCTCGAGCCCGTCACCCGCGCGACCCGCCGCGACGCCATCAGCTACGCCGCGCGCCGCCCATACGACAACGTCTTCCTCCAATGGGTGCTCGAGGGCGGCCACGGCCCCGGCGCGTCCGATGAGCTCGTCCTGAGCCGCGCCGCGCGTGGGCGCGTGAACGGCCTCGTGTACTACGGCGCGCAGCTCGTGGTCGCCGCAGACGACGACCGCGCGCTCGACGCGTTCGCGATCGAGACGCGCAAGCACCGCGGCCTGCGCAGCTTCGTCGGCCCCAAAGAAGCGGTCGACGGGCTGTGGGCGCGCGTGGAGCGCTGGCACGCGCAGCCGATCATCGTGCGGGAGGCGCAGCCGGTCTACGCCGTCACCCCCGGCGCGCTGCGCGCCGCCGGCCCCGACCCCGGCGTTCGCCGTGCGCTCCCGGCCGACGCCGAGCTCGTCGCCGAGAACAGCGCGCGCATGATCCTGGGCGAGCTCGGCTACGACCCGCGCACGAACCGCGCGGGGTTCGCCTCCGCCGTGCGGCGCGCGATCGCCAACGGCATCTGGTGGGTCTGGATCGTCGACGGCGTGCTGCGCTTCCAGCTCAACGTCGGCCCGCGCAGCGCCGCGACCGCGCAGCTGCAAGGCGTGTGGACGCCGCCCGACCAACGCGGCAAGGGATACGCCGCGCTCGCGCTGGGCGCGATCGCGCGCCAACTGCTCGCCACGGAGACGACGCTCTCGCTCTACGTCAACGACTTCAACGCTCCGGCGATCGCACTCTACGAACGGCTCGGCTTCGCACGCGCCGGCACGTTCGCAACGTACTTGTTTCCGTGAGACACGACTACCGGCGGGGCGGCGCGCGGCGCGGCGGTGCGCGATTGGCGTTCGTGCTCGATGCGGTGGCGATCGTGCTTGCGGGGATCGCTGCGGCGGCGCCGCTGCCGCTCGCGTGGGTGGAGCACGGTTATGCGAACGGCGCGTTCGCGGCGATGAACCGCGCGTTCGTGCCCCTGAGCGATCGCATTCCGTTCGCGGTGAGCGATCTGCAAGGCGCCGTGGTGCTCGTCGCGCTCGTCGTGTGGTGGGTGCGCGCGATCCGGCACGCGCCGCGCGGGCGCAAGCGGCGCACGGTGCTGACGCTGATCGCGCACACCGCGGGCTTCGTCGCGCTCGGCATCGTCCTGTTCGAGCTCGCGTGGGGCATCAACTACCGGCGCACGACGGTCGTCGCGCGCGTGCAGTACAGCTCGGCGCGAGTGACCGACGCGGCGGTCGCGCGCTTCAGCGAGCGCATCGTCGACACGCTGAACGCAAACGTCGCCGCCGCGCACGCCGAAACGCTGGACCGCGCGAAGCTGCGCGCGGCGTTCGAACCGCTGTTGCGGCGGCTGGGCGACGACTGGGACGTCGCGATCGCAGTCCCCAAGACGACGGTGCTGCAGCCGTACTACGATGCCGCCGGCATCGGCGGGCAATACTCGCCGTTTGGGTTCGAGACGCTGCTCAACGCGTCGTTTCTGCCGTTCGAAGTCCCGCGCGCGCTCGCGCACGAGTGGGCGCACGTCGGCGGCTTCACCAACGAGGGTGACGCGAACTACATCGGCACGCTCGCGTGCCTGCGCTCGAACGACGCGCTGATCCGCTATTCCGGCGCGTTCTGGACGTACGGCGAGCTCCCCGAATCACAGCGCCGCCGGCTGCGGCTCGACCCGCGCGTGATCGCCGACTTTCGCGCCAGCCGGGAGCGTTTCTTGCGCCGCTACAAGCCCCAGATTTTCGCCCTGCAATGGAGCTTCTACGACCGCTACCTGCGCAGCAGCGGCGTCGCCGGCGGCGTCGCCTCGTACGGCCAGTTCTTGAAGCTGCTCGTCGGCACACCCCTGGACGATCAGGGCTTGCCGTTGACGCGCTATGCGAACGCCGGCGTCAGCCGGCGGGCGTTCTCCGTCGTGATCGCGCGCAGCGTTACCTCGTCGAGGCCGAGCGCGCGCAGGCCGCGTAACTCGCCGTCGTATGCGTACGGGATGTTCGGGAAGTCCGTGCCGTAGACGAGCTGGTTCGCGACGCGCTCGACGTCGGCGCGCGTGGCGTCCGGATGCATCGGCGACTCCGGCGCGAACGCCATCGTCGTGTCGAGGAACAGCCGCGGCTCGTGCTGCGCGAGCTCGATGTAGCGCTGCTGATCGGGCACGCCGAAGTGCGCGACGACGATGCGCAACGCCGGATGCTTTTCGAGCACCCGCGCGACGCGCGCGGGTGCGTCGTGCGTCTCGTTCGACCACGGAATGTGACCGGCGTGCACTAGCACGAAGCCTTCGTGCTCGGCGACCGCGTCGAGCGCACCCGCGAGCCGCGGGTCGTCGAGCTCGAACCCTTGCACGTCTTCGTGCACCTTCACGCCCGCGCAGCCAGCGCGCAGCGCCGTGCGCATGTCGTCCGCCGGATCGGGATCCGCGACGTGAACCGTGCCGAGCGGCACGGCGCCGTCGCCGAGCTCGCGCGCGGTGTCGGCGAGCCACGCGTTGAGGTCGCGCGCGATGCCGGGCTTGTGCGCATAGGAGAAGAACGCGAACCGCTCGACGCCGTTCTCGTGCAAGATGCGCGCGACGTCGCGCGGTTCCGTCGGATGCTCCAGCACCCACGGCGTGCGCGTCGCGAACCAGCGCCGGATCGCCGCGAACAGCCGCGGCGGGTGCAAGTGCGTGTGGACGTCGATCACCGCGTCACGTGCCGCCGCTGCGCTTGTCTCATCGCCGCCATGAGCCGCCGCGCGCGGTACCGGGTTGCAGCGGCGCAACCGATCGGACGACGCGCGGATCACGAGGCAGCATGCAGCCACCAGACGACATCACGCGCGCCGCTACGGTCCACTGGGAAGGCGACATCTCGCGCGGCAAGGGGACGATCACGGCCGAGAGCGGCCAGGTGACCGCGGGCTATTCCTTCGGCACGCGCTTCAGCAACGAGCCCGGAACGAATCCGGAAGAGCTCCTCGCCGCGTCGCACGCCGCGTGCTTCACCATGGCGCTGAGCCTGGCGCTCACGCGCGACGGTCACCCGCCGGCCGCGATCGACACGAAGGCCAGCGTGCACCTTCAGCGCGACGGCCAAGGTTTCGCGATCTCGCGGATCGACCTCGCAACCACGGTGACGGCGCCCGGCGTCGACGCAGAGGAGTTCCAGCGGCTCGCCAAGGGTGCGAAACAAAATTGCCCCATCAGCCGCGCGCTGAACTCCGTCGAGATCGAGCTCGACGCCCGGCTCAATCCTTAACCGACGGTACGGTCGGGTCGCAAGGACAACGGTGCAGAAGGGCGCACCTCCCCAAGTCATGCAAACCGTCTCCGCCAAGCCGCGGCTTCCTCGCTGGGCCACTTTCGCAGGCCTCGCCGTCGTGCACCTCGGCGCGCTGTGCGCCTTCATACCCGGCACGTTCCACTGGAGCGCGCTGGTCGTGCTCGCCGTGCTCACCTACGTCACGGGCGCCTGGGGCATCTGCCTCGGTTACCACCGCCTGCTGACGCACCGCAGCCTGCGGCTGCCCAAGGCGCTCGAGTACGCAACGGCCATCCTCGGCACGTTGGCGCTGCAAGGCGGTCCGATCGACTGGATCTCGACGCACCGCGCGCACCACGCCCACACGGATAAAGAAGGCGATCCTCACGACATCCACCGCGGCTTGCTGTGGAGCCACTTCGAATGGCTCTACAAGCCCAACGAGGCGATGCTGTCGCCCGCCGAGCAGGTGCGTCTCGCACCCGACCTCGCGAACGACAAGTTCTACCAGTTCCTCGAGAACTCGTACCTGTGGTGGACCGTCGCGCTGGGCGTCGTGCTGCTCGCGGTCGGCGGCGTGTCGTGGCTGGTGTGGGGCATCTTCGTGCGCATCGTGCTCACGTATCACATCACGTGGCTGGTCAACAGCGCTGCGCACTACAGCGGCTACCAGACGTTCCGCACCGGCGACAAATCGACCAACAACTGGTGGGTCGCGTTCCTCGCGTGGGGCGAAGGCTGGCACAACAACCACCACGCGTTCCCGTTCAGCGCGCGCCACGGCCTGCGCTGGTTCGAGATCGACGCGACGTGGTGGACGATCAAAGTCCTTGCGTGGCTGAAGCTTGCCCGCGACATCAAGCTCCCGACGCCGCAGATGATGCAGCGCCTGCAACTGCAGCCGCAGCGAGCACAGCGCGAACGCGCGTAGCGGCGCACGCAGCAACATGAGCGAAGAAGCCCGGCGGGACGTGCGCCGGGCTTTTTGCTAGAATAGCCTTCGTGCGAACGGATCGACGAATCTGGGGCGAGCCGGCGTTCGTTGCCGTGGTGCTCGGGACGCTCTTTGCAGCGCTAGCCGTGAATTACATGGGTATCGCCGCGTTCCACGTCGAAAACCGGCATTACGGCGCGGCGCAGCTCGGGACGATTTTCGCTGCGCGAGAGACCGTCGCACTCGTCACCGTGGCATTGCTCGCAAAGCGGTACTTGAACGCGTCGTGGTCCGACCTCGGGCTGCGCGGCGTTCGCTTTGGGCACGTTGCGATCGGCGTCGGCGGCGGAATCATCGCGGCGATCGTCTCGGCGTGGCTAGCCTACGGCATCGATCACGGACACCGCAGCGACGTCATCGGCGCAGCGATCGCCGGCGGAACGCTCCCCTGGCGGCTGGTGATCTTCGCCGTCGTCGCGATCTACTCACCGTTCGTCCAGGAGCTCGTCTTCCGCGGGCTCTTACTGCAAGGTCTGCTCCAGCGCACGAACGCCACCGTCGCGGTCTTCGTGAGCTCAGCAGCGTTCGCGCTCGTGCACGGCGGAAGCGGTACGGCGGCGGTTGCCAGCGCCTTCGTCGTCGGCATCGTGCTCGGCGTGATGTTCGTGCGGCTGCGCTCCCTCACCGCGCCGATCGCGGCGCACGTCGCGATCAACATGCTCGCGACGAGCCTGCTCCTGCGCGCAGCACACTAGCGCTGCGGCCGAGATACCGCGGCTGTGGCGGGAACGTGTCGGAATCGAACCGACCAGTCGCCTTGCGACGACCTCCACGGTTTTGAAGACCGGGCGGGCCACCAGACCCGTACGCTCCCACGGCGACGAACGCCCGTGAACGCTTTGTGCGTCGAGTCGCATTCGCCTCCGCGCCCTACGGCACCGTCTCCGTCTTCGACCGCTGCGCCGCCGTGAGGCGGCCGATCGCGTCGGGCACGAATCGCTCCGCGAACCCGGCAATGAACGCCCACACGATTGTTAAGGCGAACGATTGCGAATCCTTCGCATTCGTAAAATCGAAGAACTTGCTGAACTCGACGCCCTTATGTCCATTCGGGGGCGCGTCTGTGAATCTCGGGACGAAGTCAGCCGAGATGATCTTGCCGATGAACATCATGTACAGCACTACCGCGAAGATCATTCCGGACAGTGGCGGGATGATCAAGCTCTGCAGTATTACCGCTCGGCCGCTCAGTCGGAACAGGATTGGGTCAAGCCCGGGAAGCGATTGAACCCGCTGGATGAGGCTCATCGTCCCACCGGCGCCGCCCGCGAGCAGAACTATCAACAAGATGTCTTGGTTTTGGCGGTGAAAGCTCGCAAGCAGCACGACGATTGCGATGACGACGGCTGACAGGGCCACCGCCCCGAGGAGTAAACGCTGGCGGATATTCTCGCTTGCTGGTGTCAGGACAGTAAGATAATACGTTCGCCGTACGAGCGTAACGAGGTCCGCGAGAACAACGTCACGCGGCGCATTCGATTGATCCGGCGGCGAAGAATTGAGGTACGTCTGGTACGCTGCATCACCGGCGACATCACGGAAGCGCGTGCGTACGACCCAGGCATAGCGTCGCAGTTCGTTCTCATCGCACACCTTCAGCAACGCGACCTCCATCCGATAGAGATCGTGCCATGTTGCCGCGCTTTCCGGCGGAATCTCGAGGCGAAGGCCGGCAGCCTCGCAGTCACTGCGCAGCTGGGCATAATATGGCCGAACGAAATCCGGTAGCTCGATTCCGAGCTGATTGCGGAGTAATGTATCGCGCACTCCGAGCCCTCCGTTAGCGTCTGGGGCATCGTATGCCGGAGAGGCTTGAAGGTCCTGGAGCGCCGCGTGGAGGGCACGCCGACATCGCTCGGAAAGCGCTCGGACGTGGAGCGCATGCAACGTTTCGTCCCGGCTTTGCTCGGGATCGCGTTCTTCCTGATCCCGCTCTTCCCCGCGTTCGTGACTCTCACCGGCGTAGGCGTTCCCGGTGTTTCAGTCCTGCCGAAACCGCTTGCGCTGGCTTTGCTCTCGCTCGCAGGCGCGATCGCCGTCTACTTCGCGCTGGTGCTTGCGATGACGCGCGGGGCACGCGAGCTGACCGTGGTACCGCTCGCGATGTTTCCGCTTGCCGCCACGGTTGCGGCGCTGCTGGGATTCGATGCGCGCGCGGGCGCGCTTTTCATCGCGATCCTCGCGGCGGGCTTGGCGTGGCACGTGATGCTCTTGCGATTCTTTCACGCGCCGCACGTCGCGGACGCGATCTTCGGTTGTTTTCTCGCTTCGGGCGCGGTTGCCGCGGCAACCGCGGTCGTGATGGTGATCGCGAAGACGCCGGCGGCGTTGTATACCGTCGGTCACGGGCGCGCCATCGGTTCGTTCATCGTTCCGGGCGAGCTCGCGGGATATCTGATCGTGTACATTCCGGTTGCGTTCGCGCTGGCGATCGGCGGGCCGCCGCGCTTGCGCGGCCTGGCGCGCATCGGTGCGCTGGTCGGGATCATCGCGTTCGTGCTCACGTTCTCGCGAGCCGGGTGGGTGGGGATGGCCGCTGCGATCGCGTTCTTCGTCTTCATGCGGCAAGGGCGGCGCGGCATGCGCTACGCGATCGCCGTCGCGGGCGTGGCCGTCGTCGCGCTCGGCCTCGTCTTCAACTCGCACCACGATCCGTCGGAGAACTTCACGCGCCTCTCCATCTGGCAAGCGGCGCTCGCCACGATCGCGCGTTTTCCGCTCACCGGCGTCGGGCCGTTCGAGTTCTCGCACGTCTACGGTTTGGTTCGCCTGCCCGACGGGGAGCCGACGGCGTTCCACGCGCATAGCTTCTTGCTGACCGTCGCCGCCGAAGCCGGGCTCGCCGGCGTCGTCGCGGTCGTGTTCGGATGGTGGCGCTTCGTCACGGTGTTCGCCGAGCGGCTGCGCCGTGCGCCCGAACCGTCCACGCTTGCGCTCGCGATCGCCGCCGGGCTGGTGGGCACGTGGGTGCAAGGTCTCATCGACACCGTCAGTGTCGTGCTGTTCGCGCTGTGGCTGCCGTTCATGGCGCTCGCGCTGACGGCGATCGAGCTCGAACCCGTCGAACCCGCGGCCGCGCCGTCTCAGCGCGTCGCCGCGCCGTCTGCGCCGGTACGCCGCGAACGGGGACGCGGTCGAGTTTCCGTCGCCGCGCGTGCCGCGATCGCCATGGCGGTATGCGTCGCCGTCGTCGTCGCCGCGTTCGTGCAACTCGGCTCGGACGCAGTGTTCGCGCGCGCCGCCGCACCGGTCTCGGTGCCCGCGCTTCTTCCACCGGGTTTCGGCACGCGCGTGTACGAAGCGGTCGAACGCGTCGCGCCGCTGCCGTTCGTCGAGGCGATGCTGACCGCCGACGCGCTCCAGCGCGGCGACCTCGCGGCCGCGAGCGCGCACGCGGCGCGCATGCCCGCGGGCACGCTGCGCAACGAAGACGAGGCGCGCATCGCGCTCGCGCGCGGCCGCCACGACGAAGCGGTCCGCCGTTTTCTCGAAGCGGGCGACGCCGCCGCGCTGCAAGCCGACGTCCTGCAGCTCATGCAGACGGGCCGCGCGCCGGAGGCGTACGCGCTCGAGGAGCGCGTGCGGCGGCGGCTTGCCGCGTCCAAGACGCGACCCAACGCGTTAGCCGACAGCTGGTGGCGCCTGGGCCGGCTCGCGCTGCGCATGAGCGACATGCAGCAGGCCGAAGGCGATTACGCGCGCGCTCGCGCGCTCGCGCCGTTCAACACCAAGTACCTCATCGACTCCGGCACCCTCGCGCTGCAGCGGCATCGCGGCGACGCGGCGCGCGCGCTGTTCGCGCGGGCGGCGGAGATCGATCCGGGCAGCGCCGACGCCGTCGCCGGCATGGGGCTCGCCGAACTCGAACGCGGCGACGAAGCCGGCGCGGCGAAGCTCGCCGAGCGCGCCGAGCACCTGGGCGCGCGCGCGCCGCTCGTGCTGCGCTTGCAGCGGCGCCTTGGTGCGCGGACGTGACGGCGCGGTAGCGCCGGCGGCGCTACGGCCGGCGGACTCGCGCTTCGCGGTCTTCGTTGAACGTGCTGCGCACGGCCGCGACGGCGGCGTCGAGCGCGGCTTGCGGGGTCCGCTTGCAGGTGCAGCTCTCGCGTCCGGTGCCGGGGCAGCCGCCGCGATTGTGCTCTTCCACTCCGTGCCCGCACGGGCACGCGACCAATGAACCCATCAGCGTCCTTTCGAAATCCACCCGCCTAACGATCATCGGCACGTTCCCGTCGCAATTCGAGAGCGAGGAAGCGTTAAGAGGCCCAGACACACCCGAAAACCGGGTGCTCCGGCGGGCTCTCGTACGGGTACGATACGAGCATGGCAGGAGCGGCGATGAACCCCCTCGCGCGCGACCCCGAAGCGCTGGAGCTCTTCCGCGAACGCGTCGACCGCGGCGAATGGCGCGCCGCGCGGCGATTGGGGCTGGCCATGCAGCTGCACCGCGTGACGCCGCAGCGCATCTTCGAGGACGATGCCGCATACCTCAAGCGCCTCGCCGACGCGTACGCCGCACGGAGCCGCCGCTCGCATAGGTAAAGCGCCGGCCGACGACGCAAGAGGGCGCGTGAACGCACGCACCCTCGCGCATACGTGCGCGCTCATCTTGCTATGCGGCTGCGCGCCCGCGGCGCAGCAGACTGCCGCCGGCACCGGAGGCTCCGCCGGGACGCTGGTGATCGCGCAGCAGCGCGAGCCCGCCTCGCTCAACCCTGCGCTCGAGAACGGCACGTCGTCCACGCAGTGGGGCGAGCTGCTGTTCCAGTACATGGTCAAGTACGACGACCATGGGCAGCTCGTCGGCGACGCCGCGACCGCCGTCCCGTCGCCGCAGAACGGCGGCATCAGCAAGGACGGGCTGACGATCACGTATCATCTCAAACCCGGGCTGAAGTTCGCGGACGGCGTGCCGCTCACCGCGAAAGACGCCGCGTGGTCGGTTGACGCGATCAACGACCCGCGCAACAACCCGCAGTCGCGCTTCGCCTACGACGTGGTGCGCAAAGCCGAAGCCCCCGACGACAAGACGCTCGTGCTGCACCTCACACGCCCGTTCGCGCCGCTGCTGACGGTCGTGCTCGCGCCGCAAGGCTTCCCCATCCTGCCCAAGCATCTGCTGGCGAGCCTGCCCAACTTCAACAACATTCCGTTCAACGCGATGCCGGTGGGCTCGGGCCCGTACGTGGTGACGAAGTGGGCGCGCGGCGACCGCGTGCAGATGCGCGCGAACCCCTACTACTACGCCGGCAAGCCGAAGATCGAGCACATCGACATCCGCTTCGTGCCCGACCCGAACACCGCGATGAACCTCCTGCGCACGAAAGAAGTCGGCGGCGAGTTCACGGACCAGTCGCTCGCGGACTACCCGCTGCTGCAGAAGATCGCGGGCGTTCACGTCGAGCTCACGCCGATGAACGCGGTCGGCTCGATCATTTTCAACACGCGCGATCCGCTGACGAGCGATCCGCGCGTGCGCCACGCGCTCGCGATGGCGATCGACATCCCGTCGATGATGCAGAAAACCTATCGCGGCGCGGTGACCGCGCACGCCGCGGGCCGCGGCTTGTTCATCTGGGCGTACGATCCCAAGGCGTACCCCGACATTCCGTACGACCCGGCGGGGGCCGGCAAGCTGCTCGACGCCGCAGGCTGGACGCTGGGGATCGACGGCGTGCGGCGCAAGAACGGCAAACCGCTCGACGTGCTGTTCATCATGCAGGCCGCGACGCCGAGCGACGCGGTCGTCGGCAATGCGGTCACGCAGTACGAAAAAGCTGTAGGCGTCGGCGTGACGCTCAAGGCGTTCAACGTCGCTCAGCTCGTCGCGCCGGTGTCGCAAGGGGGGCCCGTGTACGGCGGCAAGTTCCAGATGGCGCTGTACTCTTTCGTCAACGGCGACGATCCCGACACCACCGATCAGTTCGCGTGCGCGAACGTGCCGCCGCACGGCTACAACAAGTCGCGCATCTGCGACCCGCGGCTCGACGCGCTGCTCAAACGCGCGCAGCAGACATACGACCCCGCGCAGCGCAAGGCGCTCTACTCACGGCTCGAAGCGCTGTTGTACGCGGATTTGCCGATCATGCTGCTCTACCAGCGGCCGAATCTCGACGTGTTCACCGACCGGCTGCAGCGCCAGACGAACGGGCTGTCGACGGCGTGGTGGAACGTCGGGGCGTGGGACCTCGCGCCGTAGGCGTTATTCCTCGCCCTCGTGCTCCGGCGGGTCTTCGAGCGTGATCGGGCCGTCGAAGACCTCCAGGACCTCGCTGCCCGCAACCACGACGGAGTCGCGCTCCTTGTCGACGATCGCCTCGCTCGCCTCGAACCACGCGATCGGGCCGTCCTCTTCTTCGTCGTGGCCGGGCGCGAGGTAGGCGAACTCCAGCAGGCCGACGGCGGCAAACGCGTCGACCAGCGCCGCGACAGGCGCCAGCGCTTCGCCGCGCGCGGACTCGTCGCCGTCATCGACGCGCTTGAGGACCGCCCGCAGTGCCTCGGAAAGGTGCTTTTCGACGTCGGGATGCTCCAGCGGATCGGCCTGCGTCTGTGTATCGTCGTGGTTCACAGCGGTCGGCTTCGACGCACGCCGCCAAACACATCGCTACGTCATCGCGGAGGCGTGGGTACGGCGGTTGCGCGCGGAGAGCTCGACGGTCGCGGCGACGTGCTCGGCGGACTCGGCGAATCGGCCGGCGGCTGCGGTGACACCGTCGCGGGGAGCGGTGTGTCGGCCGGCGTCGCGGTCGGGAGCGGACTCGGGCTGGCCGGCGCGACGCACGGCGGCGTGAGGACTTGAGCCTTCAATCCCTTCGCGACCTGCGTCGGTTCCGGCGACGGACTCGGCGTCGGTTCCGGCGTCGGGCTCACCGTGGGGATCGGCGTCGGCGTCGGTGCGGGCGACGGAGTCGCGACCGGTCGACGGCCCTTCGTGCGCGGCGCAACGGTCACGGCCGCGACGGGCACGGGAACCTCGGTGGGCTGCGGTGTGGGAGTAGGCGACGGCGTCGGGCACGGCGCGGCGTTCGCATAATAATGCTCGGTGAACCCGATCTCGATCTCGCGCTTGATCAATTTACCGAAGTACGTGTTCGGAAAGACGGTCGCGACGCGGTTCATATAGGTCCACGCCTGTTGCTGATTCGCCTGCACCCAGATCTTTTTTTCGACGGCGATGGCCAAATAGTAGGAGCGTCCCAGCTGCGGATCGCGCGGATAGCGCTTCTCCCAATCCTTGAGAGCGTCTTCCGCAAGCGCCAGCTTCGCGACGACCGAGGGATCCGTCGTGTGATCGCCGGCGGTGATCCCGACGTCGTGCAGCGTGTTGTTGATACCGAGAAAGCTCATCTTCAGCCGGCCGAAGTATTCATCCGCCGGCGCCGAGATCTCCATGAGACCGCGATGCTCGCGCTCGTACTTCGACAGCGGCGGCGGCGATTTCGCCGTAGCCGGCGACGCCGGTTTCGCCGGCACGCTCGCCGCCGCGACCGCGGCGCTCAGCAAACCGAGCATGAGTGGGGCGAAAGGATTGGCGAGCACGATCTCTGCAACGAACGTCAAACGCCATACGTCGCAGGACGCCGCCGCAACGCAAGGCGACCTAGCGCAATCCGTCGTAGCGGTCGCGCGCGAGCCACGCGTCCGCGACGCGACGGCGTGCCTCGAGCTCCTGCTCCGTCGCGGTCACGACGCTGCCGCCGACGCGCTGGTTGAGCGTCGCGTGAATCTTGCGGTGCTCGACGTCGAAGCGGTTGCTGACGCGCGACACCACCGCCTGCAGCGACCGCCGCAGCGACTCCTTGCGCTCCGCGCTGGTCACGAGCAAGAGTTCCGGACCGTCTTTTTCCGTCGCATGTTCCGGGGTGTCGTCGAACGCGCCCGCCACGAACGCCGCCGGGTTGAACAACGGGCCGAAGTCCACCACGTGTTCCGCCGTGGTTCGCGCGGCGATTGCCTCGTACAGGCCGGCGTCCGACGCGCGCTCCGCGCGCTGCGCCGCTTGGAGCGCCGCCGCGTCCGCGTCGCGCTCGTCGCGCGCGCGCAAGCCGTGGCGAACGTCCACCGTGATTCCCCGAGCGAGCATGCGCAGCCGCTGATCGTCGGGGACGAACACGTATGCGGTGGAGTCGTTCGCGCCGTCGATCGTGCGCACGAAGCGCCCGCAGAACTGCCGGAAATACAGCTCGGTCACGACGTTGGACGCGAACACGCCGACCCGCAGCCGCGGGATGTCCACGCCTTCGCTCACCATGTGCACCGCGACGATCCACGGATCGGCCGACCGCGCGAACGCCGCGATGCGGTCGGACGCGTCGGCGAGGTCGGACACGACGAGCGCGGGCGTCACGCCGAGCTTGCGCTGCATCAGGGCGGCGATCGCGCGCGCGTGGTCCTGGTTCATGGCGGCGACGAGCCCGCCCGCGTCGCGGTGGCCTTCGGCGCGCACCGCCAGCAGGCGCGCATGCGCGAGCGCGAGCACGTCGCCGATCCACTCGTCGTGCGTCAGCATCGTGCGCAGCCGCTCGGAGTGGTGGCGCTTCTCGCGCAGTCCGGTCTCGAACGTCGCCGACATCTGCATCCCGTCGCGCGCGATCCATTCGGCCTCACCGCCGTGCAGCGCGAACACGAGCGCGCGGCACACCCCGTCGCGCAGCGCGGTCGCATAGTCGTACGCAAAGTTCGCCTGCGACAGCCCACGGTCGTAGCGCACGAACGGGATTGCGGTGCCGTCGCTGCGGAACGGCGTGCCCGACAGCGACACGCGGTGCGCGGCCGGCTCGAACGCGTCGCGCAGCGCCTTGCCCCACGTCGCGTCGTCACCGGCATGGTGGATCTCGTCGAGCACCACGCCCAAACCCGCGCTCTCGGCGCTCGCGTCGCGCGCGAGCTGGCGGTACAGCCGCGGGGCCGCGCACACTTGCTGATACGTCACCACGGCGCCGTGCACGTCGCGCGCGAGCCGCTGGTGCGCGTTCGAGAACTTGTGGTCGAGCACGATCCCCGCGCCCATCATCGCGCGCGCCACCTGCGCCTTGAGGTGCTCGCGCGGCACGACGACCACCATCCGGCCGGCCGCGCCGTCCTTGAGCAGCGCATGCGAGACGCGCGTCGCGAAGCGGGTCTTGCCGGCGCCGGGCGTCGCGACGATCAGCGCATCGCTCGGCCGATCCGCATCCCATCCCTCGAAGGCCGCACGCTGCCACGCGCGCAGCGGTAACCTCCAGTTGTGGAGACGCGGTCCCGGCACGGGGAACGTGGGTTCGATTCCGCGGTGCGTCGTCCGCCGAGGAAGATTGCCCGGCGACCGCGACGAGCCGCCGCAACGTTTGAAGGGCTATCTTTGCGGTACAGAGTATAGCGTCAGGAACCCTCTGTGCATCGGAGCCGCCCCGTGGACGTCACCCGCGCCATCGCCGATCTCGACGAAGTCCGCTCCCGCCTCGCCTCCGTCCAGCGCTTTCGCGGCCTGTCCGGCTCGGCCGCGCTCGCCAGCGGGCTGGGTGCGCTGGGTACCGGCATCGTCCAGCTCGCCGTCGTTCCCGCCCCGCGGACTGCGGACGACGCCGCTCGCTACGTCGCGATCTGGATCGCCTGCCTGGCGTTTGCGCTGGCGCTGAACTACGGCGCCGTGGCGGTCTGGCTGGTCAAGAACTGGTCGTTCCGGACGCGGGCCGAGCTGCAGACTGCGGCGGTAGCCATCGTCCCGTCCGTCATCGGCGGCGGCGCGTTCACCGCGGCGCTGCTCGGGCGCGGCGAGATCGGGCTGCTGCCCGGTACGTGGGCGCTGTGCTACGCCCTGGGCTTGCTCGCGGCGCGCTCGATGCTGCCGCGGCGCGTCGCCGCGGTCGCGTTCGGGCTGGCCGCCATCGGGTCGACGCTGCTATTCGCGTCGGGAACGAACGCGCTCGCGTGGTGGGTGATGCCGCTGACGTTCGGTGTGGGCCAGACGGTGATCGGCGTGCTGATGCTGCGCGACGAGGCGATGCGGACCGTGCCGGTGCGCGCGTGAACGGCGACGCGCCGTTCGCCTTCACCGGGCTCGAACGGATCTTTCACGAGCGCGGCCGGCTCGCGGTGTGCGCGTGTCTGGTCGCGAACCCCGACGGGATGCGCTTCACCGACTTGCAGGACGCGTGCGGCCTCACCGACGGCAACTTGAACCGCCACCTGCACGCGCTGGCCGAAGTCGGCATCGTCACGAGCGAGCGCGTGCGCGGACACGGCCGCCCGACGACGATCGTGCGCATCTCCGACGACGGGCGCACGCGGTTTCTCGCCTACGTCGACGAGCTTGAGGCCGTCGTGCGCGGCGTGCAGCAACGCGCTGAAGCGCCCGCGTCCCGCATGGCGGCGCAGTCGTGATCGAACGCGCACCCGTCGCGACGGGCATTCCGCGCCACGTCGCGATCATCATGGACGGCAACCGCCGCTGGGCGCGCGCGCATGCGCTCCCCGCGCTCGAAGGCCACCGCCGCGGCATGCACGCGCTGGAGCGCACCGTCGACGCGGCGCTGCGCGCCGGCATCGCGATGCTCACGGTGTACGCGTTCAGCGAAGAGAACTGGACGCGCGAGCACCGCGAAGTGTTCGGTTTGTTCGGCCTCGCCGAGTCGTTCGCGCGCGAGAAGGCGGCGTCGCTGGCTGCTCGCGGCGTGCGCGTGAGAATGATCGGGCGCCGCGATCGGCTGCCGCAAGGCGTCGCCGACGCGTTCCGCATCCTCGAAGAGCGCACCGCGCACGGCAGCGCGCTGCTGCTCGCGATCGCGGTCGACTACGGCGCGCGCACGGAGCTGCGCGACGCGTGCCGCTCGCTCGCGCGCGACGTCGCCGCGGGAACGCTCGCACCCGAACAGATCGACGAAGACGCGATCGCCGCGAAGCTGTGGACGGCGGGCTTCCCGGATCCCGACCTCGTCGTGCGCACCGGCGGCGAGCTGCGGTTGTCGAACTTCTTGCTGTACCAGTCGGCGTACGCGGAGCTGTGGTCGACGAACGACCCGTGGCCCGACTTCGACGCGGCAACGCTCGACCGGGCAATCGACGCCTTCGCGACCCGAGAGCGCCGCTACGGCCGGTAGAGGGCCATCCGAAGCGCTCCGGACCACGGCATGGCTGGCGGGCGGGCGGGCGCTAAGCCGAGGAAAGTCGCATACCGCAGTCGCTACGCCGGTCGTACGAGCGCGCGGTGCCTCTGGTCGCAAGCTTTCCGAACCACTCACCCCCTTACTAGCGGCTCGCTAGGCGTCAGGCGCATCGCGCGCCACATCTCAGTTGCTTTAGTTTCCCTGGTTGCGATACCATGGGGACATGCCTATAGAGACGCGCAGTCGTGCGTCACGCAAGTCCATAGAGCTCTTCCAGGCCGCGATGCGCCGGGCGTCAACGAATCTTGCGGACGAAGATTTACTTGCTATTGAGGCCCTTATCAACCAGATGGTTGCTGAGAGGCTAATGACTGGGGGCAACGCACCAGCCCTAACGGCCGTTCGTTACGGCGACGCCAGCGATCGTGAAGGCGAAGCTCCGCTCCCTGTTGCCGATGGGTCCGCCGTTTGGACACCGGGCGATGTCGAGAACCGCTGCGACCTTATCCGAACGATGAGCTGGAGTCCGGACGCAATATGGTGGAAGTCACTCGAATTTCTTGATGCAGCGCGCCCTGCACGCAATCGCGACTTCGGCGCGATAATCCCGTACTTGCTATTCTTGTCGGATATCAGCGCAGAGCACGCCGTGGAGAGCGCTCATCACAATCATCGAGAGGTCGTTGTGAGGGCGCCCAAACTCGACTATACATTCCCGTCGTCGATCATGAGTTTCACCAGCTGCGACCGGATGGCACGGCTCGCCGACGCGTACTATTCTTGCAACTTCGATTCGCAGCTCAATAACGGAGTCTTCGCCAATGTCACGGGGTTCAGAGATTTCTGCAGGGCCCCGGCAAAGACGCGGAGCTGGCAAGCAAGGTTCCTGTGCTTTACCGCTCTGCTCCACGGGCCCGCACTGATTGCAACGGAGTTGGTAGACATGCTTCGGGCTCGGGCCAGTGAGGATGTTCAGAAAGAAAAGGTTCCAGTTCTCGGCGATCATAGCAGTTCGCAAGAGAAGGTCATGGACGCCGAACGCGAGGCTTTGGAGCGCCACTTCGAATGGCGCATGAGTTTACTACGCGATTCGCTCAGCACCCCAGAAGTGAGCATGCTTCTTGCAATTACGCCGCAGGGTGTACGAAAACGAATCGAACGCAAGGAAGTCCTGGCGATTAAACATGTCGGCGACTACCGATTTCCACGCTGGCAATTCGATGCGACTGCTGAGACAGGCGTCGTACGTGGCCTAGCCCAAGTCATAAGAGCCCTGACGGTCGAACCCATTTCGATGGCGGCGTGGTTGATTCGCGAGCAGGCTAGCCTGGGTGACCGCTCGCCGCTTGAAGTTTTGAAAGCTGGCGAGATCGAGGCCGTTGTCAGCGAAGCGGCAAGCGTCGGTGTGACCTAATGGCAATCGTAGCACCTCCGCCTCCAGACCGAGCAGTTGATCCTGCGATCCTAACGCTACCGGCGACGTACGTCCTACACCGGCTCTACGACCCGACGAACTATGGTGCTTCTGCTACAAGATTCCGATATGTCGGACCGTTCAAGCGATTCGATCATCATGTCGACTTGGGGGCAAGTCGTCGCTTAACACCCCAGGATCGCGGGATCATTTACGCGGCGCTCGAGCTTACCGGCGCGCTCGTCGAGGTGTTTGGGAGCCGTGGTGGCGGCGAATCCCATGCGCTTCGATACTGCGGCGTTCGAACGGAGCGACCGTTGCGACTGCTCGACCTCCGAGGAAACGGGGCCTTGCGCGCGGGTACGATTCTCGGAGTTTGTGCGCAAAGTCATAAGCTAGCTCAGGAGTGGTCGCGCTGTTTCTATGAGCATCCGGACATATATGGCCGGCTCGAAGGTTTGATCTACCCTAACGCCCACAATGGCGAAGCGTCGATCGCGCTGTACGAGCGCGCTGATACCGCATTACAGCCCGTGCCGGCGTGGGACTTCGAGCTTCGCGATCCGACTCACCGAGCAAGCGTTGTCCGTGCCCTTAAAGAGACGGCGTTGCCAATTCGCCTCGTTTAAGCTTCAAAAGTGGTGCGCACCGGCGGCGAGCTGCGGCTGTCGAACTTCTTGCTGTACCAGTCGGCCTACGCCGAGCTGTGGTCGACGAACGACCCGTGGCCCGACTTCGACACGGCAACGCTCGACCGGGCAATCGACGCCTTCGCGACCCGCGAACGCCGTTACGGCCGTTAACAGGAACCGTCGCCGACGCAGCTCACGACCGTAGCGCCCTACGGCGTCGTGCGGTTCGTGGCAGCGCGTCGATCCAGCGCACGACGACGTCCGGATAGCCGGGCGCGAGATGCGGGCTGCGGCCGGCGCGCAACGAAACCTGCAAGTTATGGTCCGCGTGCGGGAACACGACGACGGCGGGGCGGGCGCCGTGAGCGCGGAGGATCGCATCGACCGTCGCAATCGTCGCACGCGGCGGTACGAGCGCATCCTTCTCGCCGAACAGCAGCAGTACGGGGACGCGGACGCGCGACCACGCCGCGCGGTTGTCGTAGTTGGCGACGCGGCGATACCGGGCCCACCCCGGATCGCGGTCGCCGGGGATCGCGAGCATCGCCAACCACGACGCGCCGTGCGCGCGTGCGATCTCGGCGCGCAGGGCGTCGTGCGGCAAGCCGTTGCGCGCGACATCGACGAATTCGCCATAGACGCGTAGGGCGTCGCCGAGCTCTCGGCCGGAGTACCTCTTCGCGAGGATGTCTCGCTCGCGCATGAGGTCTTGCCGGTATCGCGGTCCGACCGGCCCATCCGCGGCGACGATCCACCGCACGCGGGGATCGCTTGCCACCTCGGGCGCGAGCTCGCCACCCTGACTGTGTCCGTAGACGCCGACCGCAGCGGGGTCGACATCGCTCCGCGCGGCCACGAGGCGCACCGCCGCGCGCGCGTCGCCCGCGAGGTCGAGCGGCGTGGCGGTGCGCCAGTCGCCGGACGACACGCCGACCCCACGCTTGTCGAAGACCAGGGCCTCGATCCCATGCCGCGCGAGCGCGTCGGCGAGCGGCAGCATCGCCGACCGCCCCGCCGGCCCGGAGCCTTGCATCAGGACCGCGGCACGGTGGCGGCCGGGCGTCGTCGGGATCAAGACGCTGCGCGGCGAGGCGGACGCCGCCGTTCGTGAACGCGACCGCTTGCTTGGAGTATGGATAAACCTGCCGGACCGTGGCGCCCGCTCCGGCCGCCCAGGCCGGCGAGGCGGACAGCACAATGCCGACCATGGCGAGCGGGAGCCCTCTCATGGGCCCTATCGTATACAATGCCGGCTTGCGAACGCTAGCATCGCAGCGACGTAAACAGGTGCATCCTCGTCGGCCGGCATGCTACAATCAGACCTTATGGCCCAAGTCCGGACGCGGCCCGATATCCGCAACGTTGCCATCATCGCCCACGTCGACCACGGGAAGACGACGCTGGTCGATGCCATGTTCCGTCAGAGCGGCATCTATCGCGAAGGCCAGCACACCGAGGCGCGTGCGATGGATTCCAACCCGCTCGAGCGCGAGCGCGGCATCACGATCCTCGCCAAGAACACCGCGATCGACCACAACGGCGTGAAGTTCAACATCGTCGACACGCCGGGCCACGCCGACTTCGGCGGTGAGGTCGAGCGCGTGCTGCAGATGGTGCAGGGCGTCGTGCTGCTCGTCGACGCGGCCGAGGGCGTGATGCCGCAAACGCGCTTCGTGCTGCGCAAGGCGCTGGAGCTGGACCTGCGCGCGATCGTCGTCATCAACAAGATCGACCGCCGCGACGCGCGGCCGGTGGAAGTCGTCGATGAAGTGTTCGACCTCTTCATCGAGCTGGGTGCGTCGGATGAGCAGGCCGACTTCGCGGTCGTCTACGCGAACGGCAAGGCCGGCATCGCGAAGTACGAGCTGGCCGACGAGAGCTCCGACCTGGAGCCGCTCTTCGACACCATCGTCAAGCGCGTGCCCGAGGCGCCCGCCGAGGACGGCGGCTTCCAGATGCTCGTGTCGGCGATCGACCATAACCGCTACGTCGGGCGCATCGGGATCGGGCGCATCTTCCGCGGTTCGTCGAGGGTGAACGCGCCGATCGTCAAGGTCCAGCGCGACGGCACGGTCACGACGGGTTTGCGGCTCACGAAGATGCTCGCGTTCCACGGGCTCGAGCGCATCGAGGTCGAGGAAGCGTCGGCCGGCGACATCATCTGCGTGTCGGGCATCGAAGGCCTCAACATCGGCGACACGATTGCCGACGCGGCGTTCCCCGAAGGCATCGCCGCGACGGCGGTCGATGAGCCGACGGTCTCGATGTACTTCATGGTCAACGCGTCGCCGTTCGCGGGCCGCGAAGGCAAATATCTGACGTCGCGCCAGATCCGCGAGCGGCTGATGCGCGAGCTCGAGTCCAACGTCGCGCTGCGCGTCGAGGACACCGCGTCCGCAGACACGTTCGAAGTGCGCGGCCGCGGCGAGCTGCATCTGTCGATCCTCATCGAGACCATGCGCCGCGAAGGCTATGAAATGGCCGTCAGCAAACCGCGCGTCATCATCACCGAGCGCGACGGCGTGAAGATGGAACCGGTCGAGTACGTCGTCATCGACGTGCAGGAAGAATATTCCGGCGCCGTGATCGAGTCGGTCGGGCGCCGCCGCGCGCAGATGTCGAACATGGTCACGGTCGGCGAGACGCGCCGGCTGGAGTACACCATGCCGACGCGCGCGATCTTCGGCTTGCGCGGCGAGCTGATGACGCTCTCGCGCGGCACCGCGGTGATGTCGCACGTCTACTACACGCACCAGCCCGTCGCCGGCGACATCCCGGGCCGTTCCAACGGCGCGCTCGTCACCAGCGACAGCGGCACCGTCACCGCGTACGCGCTGATGGGCCTCGAACAGCGCGGTCGCTTCTTCGTCGATCCGGGCACCGAGGTGTACGAAGGCATGATCGTGGGGCGCGCCAACGACGACAAGGACGTCGCGCTCAATGCCGTGCGCGCGAAGAAGCTCACCAACATGCGCGCCGCCGGTACCGACGAGAACTTCAAGATGCCGCCGGCCGAGGAGATGTCGCTGGAACGCGCGATCGAGTTCATCGAGGACGACGAGCTCGTGGAAGTGACGCCGAAGTCGATCCGGCTGCGCAAGCGGCTGCTCGACGAGGGCGACCGCATCAAGTCACGCAAGCGCGAGAAGGTCTTCGCAAACTAGCGCCAGGGTGAGGCCGCAGGCGAGCGAGAAGCGGCGGCGGGTGAGACAGATCGGCTTCCTCGCGGTCGCGCTCGCGATCGCCCTCTCCGCGTGCACGCGCGTCGCCACCGTGCAGTCCAACGCACCGGGCGAGGGCGGCACGACCGCCGGGCGCCATGCGTGGACGAAGCCGGGCATCTTGCGCATCGCCAGCTTGAACGATCCCGACAGCCTCAGCCCGCTGGTCGGCGAGTACCAGGTGGACGTCGACCTGTCGATGTTCTGGGCCGGCTACCTCTTCAACTACGACGACAAGAACCAACTGGTGCCCGAGCTTGCAACGGACGTTCCGACGCTCGCGAACGGCGGCATCTCCCCCGACGGGCTCACGATCACGTACCATTTGCGCAAGGGTGTGACGTGGCAGGACGGTGCACCGTTCGACGCCGGCGACGTCGTGTTCACCTGGCACGCGGTGATGAACCCGAACAGCAACGTGGTGAGCCGCCAAGGTTACGACGTCATCACGCGCATCGACACGCCGGACAAGTATACCGCGGTCGTGCACCTCAAAGAGAAGTACTCCCCGTTCGTGGACTCGTTCCTGACGATGTCGGCGCAGCCGTATCCGGTGTATCCGAAGCATCTGCTGGCAAAGTATCCCGACCTCAACCGCGTGCCGTACAACAGCGCGCCGGTCGGGACCGGACCGTTCATCGTGAAGGAATGGCATCGGGGGCAGACGCTGCGCATGGTCGCAAACCCGCACTACTGGCGCGGCGCGCCCAAGCTCGCCGAAGTCGACTACACCGCGATTCCCGACGAGAACACCGTGCTCACGACGATCCAGTCGCACGCGATCGACCTGTGGTACAACGCTGGGGCGACCTTGTACAGCCAAGCCTCGAAGGTGCCCGACACGCACCCGATCCTCACGCCGTTCACGCAGTACTCGATGATCGGCTTCAACACCGCGCATCCGGGCGTCTCCGATCCCGCGGTGCGGCGCGCGCTGGCGATGGCGACCGACCGCAAGCAGTTGATCGACCGCATCTCGTACGGCGTCAACATCCTCAACGAAGGCGATCAGCCCAAGTTCTCGTGGGCGTACGACGCGACGCTCAAGCCGATCCCGTTCGACGTGGACGGCGCGAAAGCGGCGCTCGACGCAGCGGGCTGGCACGCCGGTGCCGACGGCGTGCGCGTGAAGGACGGCCAGCGGCTGCGGTTAGAGGTCGCAACGATTACCGGCAGCTCGGTGGGCAACCGGATGGCGGTCCAGCTGCAGAGCGCGTGGCGCGCCGTCGGCGTGGAATTGGTGATCAAGCAGTACGCGTCGTCGCTGATGATCGCGACCTACGGCGGCGGCGGCATCCTGCAGACCGGCAAGTTCGACGTCGAGTTCTCGTCGTGGGTCAACGGGATCGACCCGGACGACTCGTCGGTGGTGCTGAGCACCCAGATTCCGCCTGCCGGCAACAACAACTACCGCTTCCGCAACCATGACGTCGACGCGCAAGAAGCGATCGCGCTGACGTCGTACGATCAGGCGGCGCGCAAGAAAGCGTACGGACGCGTCCAGCAGATCCTCGTCGACGAGGTGCCGTTCATCACGATGTGGTTCAACCGCCGCTTCGACGTCGTGAGCGATGACGTGAAGGGCTACAAGCCCGCGCACGCGGTGACGACGTTCTGGAACACGTACGACTACTCGATCTAGCCGCGCTGAAGCGGGAATACGTTGTTCGGGCGCGCGAGCTCGCGCACGCCGTTCTCGTCGGCAACCAGGACGGCGTCGGTGAGCGACGCGGGAAAGAGACCCGTCGCGACGACGCCGTGAATCGCGCGCAGCACGATGTCGGAGATTTCGGGGTCGGCGATCGGCCCGAGGCTGCAGTCGAGGATCGCGTTGCCGTTGTCGGTGACGAACGGCGCGAGATCGGTCTTGCGCTGCTTGACGCGCACGTGCGGCAGCGCGTCGCGGATCCCGCTCATCACGGTAGCCAGCGCGAACGGAACGACCTCGACCGGCGTCGGAGACGCACCGAGCCGCGCGACGAGCTTCTCGGGCGTGACGACCACCACGAACGTCTCGGCCGCGAGCGCGACGGCTTTCTCGCGGAACATCGCGCCGCCGGCGCCCTTGGTGAGCGACCAGTCCGCGGCGACCTCGTCGGCGCCGTCGATCGCCACGTCGATCTCGCGCTCACCGAGCGCGACGAGCGGGATGCCGAGCTCGCGGCACTGCCGTTCGGTCGCGACCGACGTCGGCACGGCGACGATCTTTTCGCCCGCCGCGACGCGCTCGCCGACCCGCGCGACGGCCCACTGCGCCGTCGACCCGGTGCCCAGGCCGACGCACATCCCTGCGCGCACGTAGCGGTCCACGGCGGCAAAGCCGACTTCGCGTTTGCGTTCGTCTTGCGGTGTCATGATGCGAAAGGAGCCCCGCTCGCGCGGGGCTCCTCGTCCTTTAGCGGCAGTAGCCTTTGACGTGCTTGCCGTTGCGGTTGGTGTAGCCCTTGACCCAATGCTGGCCCGCCGCGCAATGGTGCTTGTGGTGCCCCATGCCCATGCCCATGCCGTGGTGCATGGTGTTGCTGTCGGGGGCGGCCTGAGCGCCGGCGCCCATCGCGACGGCCAGACAGAGTGCGAAGAATCCGGAGACGATCTTGTTCATGGAAAAAACTCCAATTTGAATGAAAGCGGAATGATGGCTCGTTCAAGTGAGGCAGCGTTCCGACCTTTGTCGGAACGCACCTCACCCGCCTAACGCACGAAGCGGCGCCGATGTCGCGCCCGTCCCCGCCTACCGCTTCCGGTGCCCGCGACCGGCGCCCAAAAGAGCCGCTACCTCATGTTCGATGTAGCGGCACGGTTTGACCCGAAAACCTTACCGGAACGCGGGCAGGTCCGGGAGCGCCTCCACCACCTTGAACGTCAGCTCGCCCTTGTCGCGGTCGAAGCCCACGCGGACCACGTCGCCGTCGCGGACCTCGCCCGCCAGGATCTTGCGGCCGAGCGGGGTCTCGACTTCGCGCTGGATCGCGCGCTTGAGCGGGCGCGCGCCGTACGCGGGCTCGTAACCCGTGCGCACGAGATGCGTCTTCGCCTCGTCGGTGATCTCCAGGCTGATGCGGCGGTCGCGCAAGCGGCCGCGCACGCGGTCGAGCTGGATCTCGACGATCGACTTCAGCTCGTCTTCGGAGAGCTTGTGAAAGACGACGATCTCGTCGACGCGGTTCAGGAACTCCGGGCGGAAGTGCTGGCGCAGCTCGTCGAGCACCGTCGCGCGCATGACCGCGTAGTCAGCGCCGCCCATGTCGGCCGACGCATCGAGGATGCGGTGCGAGCCGATGTTCGACGTCATGATCACGATCGTGTTCTTGAAGTCCACCGTGCGGCCCTGACCGTCGGTGAGCCGGCCCTCGTCGAGGATCTGCAGGAACACGTTGAACACATCGGGGTGCGCCTTTTCGATCTCGTCGAAGAGCAGCACGGAGAACGGGCGGCGGCGCACCGCTTCGGTGAGCTGGCCGCCTTCGTCGTAGCCGACGTATCCCGGCGGTGCGCCGAGCAGCCGCGCGACGGTGTGCTTCTCCTGGTACTCCGACATGTCGATGCGAATCATCGCGCGCTCGTCGTCGAACAGGAACGATGCCAGGGCGCGCGCGAGCTCCGTCTTGCCGACACCGGTCGGGCCGAGGAACAGGAACGAGCCCAGCGGGCGGTTCGGATCGCCCAGACCCGAGCGCGCGCGCACGATCGCCTCGGACACCGCGGTGACCGCTTCGTCCTGGCCGATCACGCGGCGGTGCAGCTCGTCCTCGAGGTGCAGAAGTTTCTGGATCTCGCCTTCGAGCAGCTTGCTGACCGGGATGCCGGTCCAGCGGCTGACGATGCCGGCGATGTCTTCTTCGTCGACTTCTTCCTTCAGCAGGCGCGACTTGCCGTCGCTTAGCGCGGCTTCTTTCTCATGCAGCTTGCGTTCAAGCTCGGCGAGGCGGCCGTATTTGAGCTCCGATGCCTTCGCCCAGTCGGACGCCTGCGACGCGCGGTCGATCTCCAGCTTCGTCGCCTCGATCTGCTCGCGCAGCGCGCGCGCTTGGCCGACGGCGTCCTTCTCTGACTGCCAGCGCGCGCGCAGCGCGTCGGTCTGCTCGTGGAGCTCCGCGAGCTCTTGCTCGAGTTTCTCAAGGCGCGCTTTTGACGCCGTGTCGTTTTCCTTGCGCAGCGCTTCGCGTTCGATCTCGAGCTGCATCATGCGGCGCGACGCTTCATCGAGCTCGGTCGGCATCGAGTCGATCTCGGTGCGCAGCTTCGCCGCGGCCTCGTCGACGAGGTCGATCGCTTTGTCGGGGAGGAAGCGGTCCGCAATGTAGCGGTTCGACAGCACGGCGGCCGCAACAAGCGCGGCGTCTTTGATGCGCACGCCATGGTGCACTTCGTAGCGCTCCCGCAGCCCGCGCAAAATCGAGATCGTGTCCTCGACCGACGGCTGGTCCACGAACACCGGCTGGAAGCGGCGTTCGAGCGCAGCGTCCTTCTCGATGTACTTGCGGTACTCGTCGAGCGTCGTCGCACCGATCATGTGCAGCTCGCCGCGCGCGAGCAGCGGCTTGAGCAAGTTGCCCGCGTCCATGGAGCCTTCGGTCTTGCCGGCGCCGACGACGGTGTGCAGCTCGTCGACGAACAGCAGCACGCGGCCCGCGGCGCTGGTGACTTCTTTCAAAACGGCCTTGAGGCGCTCTTCGAACTCGCCGCGGTACTTGGCGCCCGCGATGAGCGAGCCCATGTCGAGCGAGATGAGGCGCTTGTCTTTCAAGCCTTCGGGGACGTCGCCGCGCACGATGCGCTGCGCGAGGCCTTCGACGATCGCCGTCTTGCCGACGCCGGGCTCGCCGATGAGCACGGGGTTGTTTTTCGTGCGGCGGGACAGCACTTGCACGACGCGGCGAATCTCTTCGTCGCGGCCGATCACCGGATCGAGCTCACCCTTCTCCGCGGCCTTCGTCAAGTCGCGGCCGTAGCGCTCGAGCGACTGGTACGTGCCTTCGGGATTCTGCGTGGTGACGCGCTGGTTGCCGCGCACCTCGCGCAGCGCCGCGAGCAGTTTCTCGCGCGAAAGCCCGAGGCTGCGGAAGAGCTTGCCGACGGCGCCGGCGTCGGCGGTCATCGCGAGCAGCAAGTGCTCCACCGAGACGTAGTCGTCGTTGAGCGACTTCGCTTCGTCGTCGGCTTTGCCGAGCAGCCGCGTGAGCGCGGGCGCGACGGTAACGTGGCTCTGGTCGGCGTTGGCGCCCTGCAGGCGCGGCAATGCCGAGACCGCCTGCGTGACGCGCTGGTCGACGGTCTGGGGGTCGAGGCCCGCCTTCTGCAGGATGGGGCCCGCGACGCCGTCGGTCTGGTCGAGAATCGCGGCGAGCAGGTGCTCCGGGGTGGTTTGCGTGTGGTGCTCGGAAACGGCGCGCGTGTATGCGGCGTTGAGCGCCTCTTGAACGCGCTGGGTCATACGTTCGACGTTCATTCGCACTCTACAACCGCGAGTGCTAATCCAAAGTTTCGGGACTGGCTTGGGCCGATCTCCGTGCCGGCGAGCCACGGCACGCCCGAATGACCGGCAGACGGGCGGAAGGCAGCGCCCGAGGGCGCGCGGGCGCCCTGGTGAACACCACGAACCGGGTACTACGCACTCAATTCCGGAGAACGCCGCCGATGCAGTTGACCGCCGAACAGCTCCGCGCCCTCGACGTGGACGGATATCTCTTCCTGCCCAACCGGTTCACGCCGGACGAAGTGCGCGTGCTGCGCGAGCACCGCGACGAGATCTTCAAGATGGAGCGGCAAGAGATCGTGCGCGAGAAGCGCAGCGGCGTGCCGCGCACGGCGTTCGCCTGCCAGACGTACGACGAAGCGTACCGCCGGCTCGCCGCGCACCCGCGCCTCGTCGAGCCCGTGCAGCAGATCCTCGGCGGTGACGTCTACATGCATCAGTTCAAGATCAACGCGAAGGCCGCGTTCGAAGGCGAGCAGTGGCAGTGGCACCAGGACTACGGCACCTGGATCAACGACGACGACATGGCGGAGCCGCGCGCGATGAACATTTCGGTGTTCCTCGACGACGTCACGGCATGCAACGGGCCGCTGATGATCATCCCCGGCTCGCACAAGGCGGGCTATCTCGGCGCCGCGCACGATACCACGACGACGTCGTATCCGCTGTGGACGCTAGACCATGCAACGGTGCGCGCGATGGCCGATCACGGCGGGCTCGTCGCGCCGCTCGGTGAGGCCGGCTCGATGCTGATGTTCCACTGCAACATCGTGCACGCGTCCACGTCGAACATGTCGCCGTGGGACCGCAGCATCGTGTACCTGTCGCTGAACCGCACGAACAACGCGATCCGGCGCTTCTCGCGCCCCGACTACATCGCGCACCGTGACTTCACGCCGATCCAAACGCTCGCCGACGACTGCCTGCTGGACCTCGCGCGCACGGACGCCGTCGCAGTATGAACCTCGCGCGCGGTCTCGCGCAGCGCGAGGCCGAGGGACGCCCCATCCGCGTCGGCTTGATCGGCGCCGGAAAGTTCGGCACGATGATCCTCGCGCAGCTGCGGTTGATGGCCGGCGTGCGGCTGTGCGTGCTCGCCGACCTCGATGCTTCACGCGCGCGGCGCGCCGCAACCGAGGCAGGCTGGGACGGTGATGCGTTCGGCGTCGCGTCGAGCGCCGGTGCGGCGAACGACCTCGCGCGCGGCGGGCGCGTCGCGCTCGTCGACAGCGGCGTGCTCGCGACGGAGTGCGAGCTGGACGTCTTGATCGAAGCGACCGGACACGAAGAAGCGGGTGCGCTGCACGCGTACCGCGCGATCGAGCGCGGGCTGCACGTCGTGATGGTGACCGTCGAAGCGGACGTCGTGATCGGCCCGTACTTGCACCGCATGGCGGAGCGCGCGGGCGTCGTCTACTCGATGGCGTACGGCGACCAGCCGGCGATCATCTGCGAGCTCGTCGACTGGGCGCGCACGTGCGGCTTCGAGGTCGTGGCGGCGGGCAAGGGCACGAAGTTCGCGCCGCGCTACCGGCGCTCGACGCCCGACACCGCGTTCGCGAACTACGGTTTCACCGCGGAGCAGATCGCGACCGGCGGCTTCAACCCCAAGATGTTCAACTCGTTCCTGGACGGCACGAAGTCGGCGATCGAGATGGTCGCCGTGTCGAACGCGACGGGGCTCGACGTCTCGGAAGACGGGCTATCCTTCGCGCCCGCGTCGGTGTACGATCTTCCGACGCTGCTGCGACCGAAAGCCGATGGCGGGATCCTGCCGCGCGCGGGGATTCTCGACGTCGTCTCGTGCATCACGCCCGACGAGAAGTTCGTCGAAGACCACATTCGCTGGGGCGTATACGTCACGTTCACATCCGACAGCGACTACGCGAAGCGCTGCTTCGGCGAGTACGGCATCGCGACCGATCGCAGCGGACGGTACGCGGCGCTGTGGCGCCCGTATCACCTCATCGGCTTGGAGATCGGCGTGTCGGTGGCGTCCGCGGCGCTGCGCCGCGAACCCACGGGCGCGCCGTATGCGGGCCATCGCGCGGAAGTCGTGTGCGCGACGCGCACGGCGCTGCGCGCGGGCGACGTCATCGACGGGGAGGGCGGCTACGCCGCCTACGGAACGTGCGTGCCCGCTGAGCTCGCGCGCGAGCGGAAACTGGTCCCGATGGGCCTCGCGCACGGCTTGAAGCTGCTGCACGACGTGCCGGCCGACCACCCGATCGGCACCGACGACGTCGCGTTCGACGACACGTCGTTCCTGTGGAAACTGCGCCGCGAGCAGGACGCGATGTTCGCTCCGGTCAGCGTGTAGCGGCGGCGCGCAGGGCGCGGACGTCGCCGTCGCGCACGGTGACGCCCGTCGCGTCGAACCACTCCATCAGCGGCACGGCGTATTTGCGCGTCGTGCCGACGGCGTCGCGGAAGCGCGCCATCGTGATCGGCCCGTCGCGCCGCACGGACGCTTCGAGCCGCTTGCGGATCTCGGCGACCTGCGTGCCGCGGTAGACGTCGGTACCGACCTTCACCAGCGCGCCGGTGGCGACGAGCGTGTCGAACGCTTGCGGAAGTCCCGTGATGCGGGCAGCGCGCAGTTCGGCGACGACGCCTTCGAGCGGAACGGGAACGAGCGGCTGCGCCGGGTCGAGCGGCACGGCACGCTCGAAGAACGCGCGCTGCTCGTCGGTGAGCTGCGGGCGGTGGTCGAGCGTCGCATAATAGCCGGCGCGCGCGGTGATGCGGCCGTCGTCCGCATCGCTCGCGAGCATCCGCACGAGGAAGGCTTCATCGACCGCGAGCTCGCGCGCGAGCGCGAGCGACGTCGTCCCGAGCATCCACGGCGCCTCAGCTTCGCGCCGCGCGAGCACCTCGCGGATGCGCTGCGAGAACGCGTCCGCAGCGGTGCCGTCGACGTACGCGAGCGGTTTGTGAAGCAGGCGCGCGGCGCCGCGCGCGGCAAGCTCGGCAAGGATATCCGACGCGCGCTCCTCGCGCACGTTCGCGCGCGCGCCGAGCTCCGCGGCCGTCCGCGGCGTCAGCCCGCTCTCGCCGAGCGCGCGCGCTATCGCATCGACGTCGGGAGCGACGCTCCCGTCGGCGCCTTCGGCGCGCTCGGGAGCCTCGGCGGCGCCCGCGTCGACCGTGCCGCCGCCCAGCAATGTCTTGGGCGACAGCGCGCGCACGACGAACGCTTCGCCGGGATACGTCGTCGTCGCGCGCCGCAGGTGCAACGTAGCATCGACCGTCGCCGTATCGGCCGGCGGAGCGGGATCGAACACCAGCGTGCCGAGAATCTCCGCCGCGCCGAGATACGCGCGCACCGGGGTGCGGCGTCGCAAGAGCCCACCCGCCGGCTGCGCTGAGCTAGTCGCAGCCTGGAGCGCGCGAAAGCGAACACGCAGCGACGACCGCGGCGCGAACGTCGCTTCGGCGAGCACTGCACCGCGATGCAGCTCGCCGGCATCGACGGAGGGCACGTTCACCGCGACGCGCGTGCCGCCGCCAACGCTGCCGCGGGCCGCGCCAAAGACTTGCAGCGAACGCACGCGCACGTCACGCCCGGGCGGATCGAGCCGCATCGTATCACCGGCGCGCAACGTCCCTTGCATCAGCGTGCCGGTGACGATCGTGCCGTGCCCCGGCAGCGCGAACACGCGGTCCACCGGCAAAAAAGCCGGAGCATCAGCAGGCCGCGGCGGCAGCGCCACGAGCGCCGCATGAATCGCTTCGCGCAGCGCGTCGAGCCCTTCGCCGCTGACCGTCGACACCGCGACGACCGGCGCGTCCTGCGCGATCGTGCCGCGCGTCGCCGCGCGCACCGCGCGCTCGGCCCCCGCGAGCGTCTCGTCGTCGACGAGATCGCGTTTGGTCAGCACGACGATCGCGCGCCGTACGTTGAGAAAGTCGAGGATCGCGAGATGCTCGACGGTCTGCGGTCGCACCCCTTCGTTCGCCGCGACGACCAGCAGCAGCACGTCCATCCCGGCCGCGCCCGCAAGCATGTTGTGCAGAAAGCGCTCGTGCCCGGGCACGTCGACGATCCCCGCCTCGACGCCGTCGTCGAAGCGCAGATGCGCGAAGCCGAGATCGAGCGTCATGCCGCGCAAGCGCTCTTCGATCCAGCGATCGGGATCGGTGCCGGTCAGCGCGCGCACCAGCGACGATTTGCCGTGGTCGACGTGCCCGGCGGTGCCGACGACGTGCATGCCTCCGACTCCGCTGCGGTTCGTGCTAGCTCCTTTGCGCGCAAGCACCAGCATGCGCAGCGTCATCGACCAGTGCGGGCAAAACGTAGGCCCAAAATTGGCGCGAGTTCGTGTAGCGCATGTGCGCCCAACCCCAGACGCCGCCGATATCACGGTTCTCGCATCCGCTGAGCTCCGGGGGAAACGGATTGGAGACGGGATCTCCGCAGCACCATACGTTGAGCACGTCGAGCGTAAGCGTGTCGCTCGGCGTGACCACACCGGAGCCGACGAGCTGGGCGAACCGCTTTTCCTTGCGGCGCCGCTCATCGCTGGCACGCGACGCGAAAAATCGCCGGAACGACACGATCGGGCTACCGTACACCACGACGCGATTCACGCGGGAGAGCCGCGCGGTAGCGGCCTCATCGCCGAGCGCGGCGCGATCCGCATCGTCCGCCAGGTAATCCGCGAGAAGCGCGCTGCCCAAGCTGTGCGCGATGAGCACGAGCCGGTCGTAGGAGCTGCCGTCGGGACGAGCCGCTCCAACGGCCTCGACGACGGAGCGAATGTGTTCGATGATGTCCTGGCGGCGTTGCACGTGCGTAAAGTCGAGCGGGTCCTCGGCGGCGAAGACGGCGATGTCGCCGAAAAGATCCTCCAGCACGGAAAAGCAGCGCACCACCACGACGATAAACCCCACGGCAAGGAGTGCGGCGACGACGGGTCCGACGGCTCCTCGCGGCACGTAGCGGCTCTGTTCGAGCGCGAGCACCGTCTGGGCGATGATGATGAACCAGAACACGGCGCGGAGCGCGCGCCACAGCAAAGCACCGAACACGTTGAACTCGGGCATCCGGTCGTACGCCCGGCGCCAGAGGTATCTGCGCGGATTTTGCGCGCCCGTGCGCGCCTCGACCACATCAGGTGAAGGCCGCACACCGAGCCGCTGATCGACGAAGAACATGATCAGCCAGACGAACGCGAGCAGCGCGAGGGCAGGTATCAAGGAGCCGATGAAACCGATTCGCTGCGCGACGGGCGCCGCTGCGAACCACACCGCGACCACGAATGCGACAAACGCAGCGAACACCGCCGCAGCGAAGATGCCGAAGACCGCCAGGACCAGCAGCGCCACGGCGATGGTATCGGAAAGGCCCTTCACCAGAGGCCGAAAGGTGATGACGTTCCAGAGGTTGCGGACGTTGTTCGCCGTCCAGCGAATCGCGCTCCAGCGGAACCTGCCATGCCGTACCGTTGCGCTCCACGGCACTTCGTAGACGTCGAACTGTGGCACGCCGGCTCGCAGGCGGTCGTCGTCAGAAACGCAGGTGAGCCGCTGCGCGGTGATGACGCCGCTCGGGCTCAGACAGCCGGCGACGGCTTCGCGCTTCCATCGGCTGGACGGCTCGTCACGCTCCGTGTCGCGTGCCAGCGCACGGCGTAAATCAACCGCGAGATTCTCTTTGATGGTGCTGCGCGGATGCGTCCCAATCCCGTGGACGTAGACGACCGCGACCCGTGCACCGTCGATCTCCGCGCTGCCGATCACCGTGTCAGAACGCCGAGACCAGCGCGGCCGTCACGTCGCCGTCGCGCTCGGGCGGGATCGTGCGCAGATCGATAAGGACGCGATCGCCGTCGACCCGCGCGGCTAGCGCAGGCGTCCCCTGACGGAGCCGCGCGGAGACCGCGTTGGCATCGTCGCCCGGCGGACGCCAGGCGAGCGCGATCGATTCGAGTGCAGCGAGCGGAAGCGTTCCACCGCCCGCATAGCCTTCCACGCGCTCGGTACGCAGGTCCAGGCCGTTCAGCCGCTCGCGCAGCATGTCCGCGCGCGCCCGCAGCTCCTCCATCGGCGTCGCGAGCATGCGATAGAACGGAATCCGCACGCGCGACGCGTTATCGACGTGCAAGCGCAATGTCGCGCCGAGCGCCGCGAGCGTCGTGCCGCCGACGCGCAAAGCGCGCAGCAGCGGGTTCGCCCGCAGCCGTTTGATCGCGGCCGTGCGGCCCACGATGATCCCCGCCTGCGGTCCGCCCAGTAGCTTGTCACCGGAGAACGCGATCAGGTCGATGCCGTCGGCAACGGCTTCTTGCACCGTGCGCTCATGCGGTAAACCGTACGCGCGCAGGTCGGCCAGCGCACCGCTCCCAAGATCTTCCACGACGGGAACGCCGGCGCGCGCGCCGAGGGCGACCAGCTCGGCGCCCGAGACGTCCGCGGTGAAACCTTCGATCCGGTAGTTCGACGCGTGCGCGCGCATCAGCAGAGCGGTGCGCGGCGTGAGCGCGCGCGCGTAGTCGTCGATGCGGACTTTGTTGGTCGCGCCCACTTCGACCAGCGCCGCGCCGCTGCGCGCGAGCACGTCGGGCAGCCGAAAGCCGCCGCCGATCTCGACGAGCTGGTTGCGCGCGACGATCACCTCGCGCGGCGAGCCGTCGGGCGCGCGCGCGAACGTGTCGAGCACCAGCAGCACCGCTGCCGCGCAGTTGTTCACCACCAGCGCGTCTTCGGCGCCGGTCGCCGCGCGCAGCAGCGCGCCGAGCCGGTCGTACCGCGAGCCGCGTGAGCCCGCGTCGAGATCGTACTCGAGGTTCGACGCGCCGCCGCTCGTTTCGGCGATCGCGTCGAGCGCTTCGCGCGCCAGCGGTGCGCGCCCGAGGTTCGTGTGCAGCAAGATGCCGGTGCCGTTCAGCACGCCGACGAGCCCGTGCCGAGCCTCGGCCGCCAGCCGCGCGAGCACGCTGTCGATCACCGCATCCGCGCCCGGCGTCGCCACCGCGGCGCGGGCCGCGTCGAGCACCGCGCCGACGTGGCGCTTCACCGTCGCCGCCCCGAGAAGCACGACGAACCGCGCAATGCGCGGTTCGTCGAGGATCCGGTGGACGGCCGGGAGGCCGCGGCGCTCGGCGGCCGGGCTGCGCTCAGGCAGCGATCACGCCGCCGCGAGGTGCTTGTCGAGCATCGACCTGATCTGCTGCTCCGGCACGAAGCCGACGATCCGGTCGACGGCTTGGCCGCCCTTGAACAGGATCAGGCACGGGATGCCGGAGACCTGGTACTGGCCGGCGATCGACGGGTTCTCGTCGGTGTTCAGCTTGACGAACCCGACCCGGTCGCCGAGCTGGCCGGCGACCTTCTCGACGACCGGCGAGAGCATGCGGCACGGGCCGCACCAGGGGGCCCAGAAATCGACCAGGACAGGCTTGTCGGACGCAAGGACCTGGGTCGGGAAGGTGCTCTGCGTGACGTCGGGGAGTGCGCTCATGGCTTTGGGTTCATACCTCCGAGCATTCGGACCCGGCCGCGAGAGCGACGGTTTCGGACCCGGTCCCGTCGAAGGTCGCGCCGTGCGACCGCTCGCGCTTGCCGTTCTCTCGGTACTTGCCGGGGTGCTCCTCGGCGTTGCCGCGCCCGCGCCGTCGGCGAGCAGCCCGCCGGCGCCCGCGACGGTTCTCGTCGTCGCCGACGTCGGCGAGAGCGCGCAAAGCACGATGCCGAGCGCACTGTGGCGCAAGCTCGTCACGGACTACGTCCGCGCGCAGACGGTGCTCGCCGAGGACGGGACAGCGCTGCCCGACGACGCGCGCTGCCGCAGCGCCCACGCGTCGTACGCGGTCTTCGCGACGTTCGACCGCGCGATGCGGCTGCCCGGGTTCGCGCAGGACACCGATCGCGCGTACGGAGTCGCGCGCTTCACGGTGCGCAACTGCGTGACCGGCGTCGTCGCGCCCCTGAAGACCGTGCGCATCGAGAGCGAGCCGCTCGCCGAAGCCGTGCGCGGCGAGGGCGACGCTGCGGTCGCCGCGGCGATGTGGCAGCGCGCGGTACGCATGTCGCTCGCGCACGACGCGCTGGTGTTCGCACCGCTCCCGCACACGACGCGCATCGCGAGCATCATCGACGGCGTCGTGTTCCTGGACAACGGCGACGGCTTGGCCCTGAACCAGACGCTGCGCGACTACGCGGACCGCAACGCGCACCCGCACGCGCCGATCCAGCTCGTGGTCGTGGAGATCACCCGCCGCTACGTCGCCACCACGGTCGTCGGCAGCGGCACCCCGCACGTCGGCGACTACGTGGAGACGACGCCCGTCAAGTAGCTATCCCCGAACGGCCAACGATCAGGCTATTTTTCGCGCGGTCGTGATGTCCAACAATGCTCTTCCGTCGTCTCCTTCATTGATCGAGTGAGTTTCATCGATGCAGAACGACGAGCCCTGAAGAGACGCTACCAGCGCTTTGCGTCGATAACGTTTCAATGGCAGGGTAACGCGACCGGCGTCGGTCGGGATCGTCGCACGAGCATACTGGTGGAGCTCCGCAATATCCGTGATGACGACGCGTCCATCGGGGCGGAGCACGCGCGCAAACTCCTGTGCCATAGCGTCTAATGCGACACCGTGGTTCAGCACTCTCGTGCAAACCACCAGGTCAAAGGTTTCGTCCGGAAACGGCATAGCAACGAGATCACCGACGAAAAGCTGTGATCCCAACGCAGGATGAGTCGCGCGCGCAACAGCCAGTTGAACGTTGCTAACGTCAATCCCGACGTACTCCAAACCGTGTTCGGTCACCAGATCGGCGTAGCGCCCATATCCGCAGCCCGCATCAAGTATCCGGCCGGTCATCGGCAGTTCTTGGTAGACGAGGTCTTTCTCGTAGGTATCCCAGAGGCCGCTCCACCACCAGTCGCGATATGCCGCACCGACGGCATCATATGCATCGGCGGTCGCGTTCGTCACAGCTTCTTGGTCTTTGGCGACTGGTTTACCATCCGTGTCAGTCGGTCTACCGACACGCGCAGGTTTGCTTCGTCTGCCTGCAATTTTGTGACATCCTGCATATTCTTGAGATCCTCCCGCAACGCGGCGACCTCCTTCGTGCTTGAGTCGATTGACATCCCGTTGTGCGTCGTAACAAAGTTCATCGCCCAGGGCTCCACGGCCGCAATGAGGATAAGGCCACCCAGAACAGCCGCCGGGATGCCGAGCGCTTCCCACACCATCGACCTAACCTGGTTGCGCGTTCGCTGCTCCATGTTGGCGATGTCCAGGAACGATGCTGGTTGAGCAGCGGCCGAAATAGAAAGACCCGCATCATAGTCGGCATCCTGCACGATCTCGGCCGTCGTTTGCGAAACCGGCAAACGGTGGAGCGTATGAAAAGTCATTTTGCTGATGACGGCACCGCGCGCGATGGAAATTGGAAGACGCGAGAAGTTCACCAATTGGCAGCTCAGCGGTCCATCGTAGCGCGGCTCTATCAGACTCGCGTTCATCAAGCTCAAACCCTTGGTCGCCCATCGGTTGAGTTGCGTATACATGCCCATCAAGTCAGGCGGCATCCTTACGTGCTCAAGCGTCTTGATGACAAGGGCTTGGGCAGGGGCAATCGTCCAAAACCGCGGGTGAGCTCCGCCGAGCGGTAGCTCGATGCCGGATTCCGGTGAAAATGCACGATCGGCATGAATTTGATAAGAAGCGTTGCGGAGCGACGCCGGATCAAACGGGTTCAGGATCTGCTCAGCCTTACACCGGGCTTCGATTTCTTGCCGGTTCAAGAGCATCGCCTGCCTCCAATCGTGTCCTCAGCTCTTGTGTATTCTAACATCCTTAGTGCCAGCAGGGTGGCACGATCATGCCTTGGGCGGTTCCTCGCCCGTGATGTCGGCGACGCGTTTGGACTGCTGGCCCAGGTTCGCGATCGCGATGACCTCGTCGCCTTCGGCGAGGCGCTGCAAGCGCACGCCTTTGGTCGAGCGGCCCGCGCGGCGGATCTGTTTCACCGGAATGCGGATCACCTGATTGCCGGACGTGATCAGCAGCAGCTCGTCCTCCGGATCGACCAGAATCTGGTCGACCACGTGGCCGATCTCTTTCTCCTTGGCGAACGCCTTGACGCCCTTGCCGCCGCGCGAGGTGTGGCGGTAGTCGTCGATCGGCGTGCGCTTTCCGTACGCCTGCGACGTGACGATAAGAACCTCGGTGCGGTCGTCCTCGACGATGTCCATCGCGACGACCTCGTCGCCCTTCGCGAGGGTGATCGCTTTGACGCCGCGCGCCGGGCGGCCCATCGGGCGAACGTCCTTCTCGCTGAAGTGCACGGCCATGCCGTCGTGCGTCGCGAGCAGCACGTCGCGGTCGCCGCTGCTCAGATCGACGGCGAGCAATTCGTCGTCGTCGTCGAGGCCGATCGCGATCAAACCGTTGCGGCGCACGTTTTCGAACTCGTCGAGCTTCGTCTTCTTGATGACGCCGCGGCGCGTCACCATCACCAAGTATTCTTCGGTGTCGAACGCGCGCACGGGGAACAGCGCCGTGACGATCTCGCCCGGCGGGAGCGTGAGCAGGTTGACGAGCGCGGTGCCACGCGCCTGGCGCGTCGAGTCCGGGATCTCGTACGCGCGCAGCCGGAACGCGCGGCCCTTGTTGGTGAAGAACAGGACGTACTGGTGCGTCGTCGCGACGAAGAAGTTGCGGACGACGTCTTCTTTCTTGAGGTTCGAGATGCCGATGACGCCGCGCCCGCCGCGGTTCTGCGCGCGGAACGTGTCGACCGACACGCGCTTGATGTAGCCGCCGACGGTCGCCGTCACGACGACCTCGGTGTCCGCGATGATGTCCTCGATCGACAGCTCGCCTTCGAGCGCTTCCACCGGCGTGCGGCGCGCGTCGCCCAGCCGCTTCTTGAGGTCGACCGTCTCTTCGCGCACGACGCCCAGGATGCGCGCCGGGCGCTTCAGCAAATCGGTGAGGTCGGCGATCGTCGCGCGCAGCTCGCCGTACTCGTCCTGGATCTTCTGGCGCTCCAGGCCGACCAGTGTGCGCAGGCGCATGTCGACGATCGCAGCCGCTTGGCGCGCGTCGAGCCGGAAATCATCGCCGATCGCATCGCCGGCCATGCGGCGGAACGCGTCGGACAGCACAAACGGCTCGGAGATGAGCTTTTCGCGCGCGACCTCGACGGTGTCGCTCTCGCGGATGATCGTGATCACGCGGTCGATGTTGTCGAGCGCGATCAAAAAGCCGAGCAGCAGGTGCGCGCGCTCTTCGGCCTTGCGCAGCTCGTAGCGCGTGCGGCGCTCGACGACTTCCTTGCGGTGGTCGATGAAGTGCGACAGAATGTCGCGCAGGCTGAGCACCTGCGGCTCGAGCGGCTGCGTCGCGCCGGTGGTATGCTCCATCTTGTCGCCGCGGCGGACCGGGACGAGCGCGAGCATGTTGAACGCGAAGCTGGACTGCAGCGGCGTCTGCTTGTAGAGCTGGTTCAGCACGACTTGCGGCGTCGCGTTGCGCGCGAGCTCGACGACGATGCGCATGCCCTTGCGGTTCGACTCGTCGTCCAGGCGCACGATGCCGACGATGCGCTTTTCCTGATAGGCCTCGACGATCGCCTCGACGACGCGTGTGGTCGACACCTGGTACGGGATCTCGCTGATGACGATCTTGAAGCGGCCTTTTTCCTCGATGATCTCGGCCCGGCCGCGCAGCTGCACCGAGCCGCGGCCCGTCTTGTAGGCCTGGCGGATCGCTTCGCGGCCCATCAGGATGCCGCCGGTGGGGAAATCGGGGCCCTGCACGATGTCGCACAGCGCGTTGTCGACGTCTTCGACGCTCAGGTTCGCGCCGCTGGTCTCGTTCTCGATCAAATACGCGATCGCGTCGCAGATCTCGCCGATGTTGTGCGGCGGGATGTTGGTCGCCATGCCGACCGCGATCCCCGAGCTGCCGTTGACGAGCAGCTGCGGAAGCCGCGCGGGCAGCACCACCGGCTCTTCGGTTTGATTGTCGAAGTTGGGGACGAACTCGACGGTCTCTTTGTCGATGTCCACCAGCATGTCGAGCGCGGCGCGCGCCAGGCGCGCTTCGGTGTACCGGTACGCGGCCGGCGGATCGGGCGCGGGCGAGCCGAAGTTGCCGTGGCCGTCGACGAGCGGGTAGCGGAGCGTGAAATCCTGCGCCATGCGCACCAGCGCGTCGTACACCGACGAGTCGCCGTGCGGGTGATAGCTCTTGAGCACCTCGCCGATGACGCCGGCGCACTTGCGGTGCTGCTTGGACGGATCGAGGCCCATCTCGCGCATCGCGTACAAGATTCGGCGCTGGACGGGCTTGAGGCCGTCGCGCACGTCGGGAAGCGCCCGCGACGCGATGACGGACATGGCATAGGAGAGGTAGCTCTCCCGCATCTCGTCTTCGACGGCGATCGCGGACATCCGAGAGTCGTTCGGGTTCACTGGCTCTTTCTACGGTCTATGATGATGGTTCTGCGTTTCGCGCAGCATCCGCGGCAAGCTCGTCGGGCTGCGCCTGATCCGCGAGCTCGGCCAAATCGCGCGCGACGGACGTCTGGAGCTGCGCGGCGTGGCGGCGCAGCGCGGCGAGGTGCGCGTCGTAGCGCGCGTCGAGGTCCGCGAGGTGAGCCGCGGTGGACGGGCTCGCCGTCACCGGGCGGGTGGGGCGCCGCGATGGCCGGGATCGCGCTGCTTGAACAGCGCCCCGACCAGGAAGCCGACGATCCCGCCGACGATCGCTCCCACGATTGCGATCAGCAGCAGCTTGCTCCCGACCCCGCCGCCGACGCGGCCCAGCGAGAAGAACCGCAGGGTCAGGATCGAGGCCTCGAAGAGGGCGGCGATCACGGAACACACGGCCCCGGCGATGATCCCGACGAGGACGTCACTCATGCGCAGAAGCACCAAGCACCATTCTGGGAACTACGGATGACGTCCTCGACAGCCCGGCCGCTTTCGACGCCTATGCGAGCGCGTTCGCCGCTTCGCTGCGCCCCGGCGACGTCGTGGCGCTGCGCGGCCCGCTGGGCGCGGGCAAGACGACCTTCGTGCGGGCGGTCGTGCGCGCGCTGCACGGCTCCAACGACGCGGTGAGCAGCCCGACGTTCGTCTTCCGCCAGCGCTACGACGGGACACCCCCCATCGAGCACGTCGACCTCTACCGGATCGAAGACCCCGCGGGCGAGCTCCCCGACCTCGCGCTCGACGACGCCTTCGCTCCGGACCGCATCGCGCTCGTCGAATGGCCAGAGCGGGCCGAGGGCTGGCTCCCGCCCGACCTGATCGAGGTCGCCATCGACGGTGCCGGCGACGGCCCGCGCACGGTCCGCATCACGCGTCCGCGATGAAGATCTTGGCATTGGACGCGGCGCTGGACGGTTTCTCCGCGGCGCTCGACGACGGCGCGCGCCTGTACGTCGCGGCCGGCGGGCGCCAAGACGCGCTGGAGCGGGGCCTCGGGCGCATCGAAGACCTGCTCGCCGACGCCGGGCTGCGGCTGCGCGACCTCGACCTGATCGCGGTCGGCCTGGGCCCGGGCTCGTTCACCGGGGTCCGCATCGCGGTCGCCTACGCGAAGTCGCTGGCGTACGGCAGCGGCGTGCCGCTGGTCGGCATCTCGTCGTACGACGCGCTCGAGCCCGAAGGCGCACCGCTTCCCGTGCTGGCCGTCGTCCAGGGCCGGCGCGGCGTGATCTGCGCGCGCCTGCGCGACGCCCGCGGCGCCGCCACGGCATGCGGCGCGCCGGGCGACGTGCTCGCGCGGCTGCTGCCCAAGGGGCTCGTGGGCGGTTCGCCGGGCGTCGTGCATGCGACCGGGAATACGGAGGACGTGCTCTCGGAGATCGCCGAACGCGGGTGGACCGTGCGAGCGCTCGGGCCCCGGGCCGACGTCCCCGCCGTCGCCATCGTCCAGCTCGCCCGTGACCGGGAACCGAGCCCGACCCCGCACGCGCTCGCGCCCGACTACGGCGAAGCGCCCGCGGTCACGCAGCCGCGGCCGGCGTGAAGGCCGAGCTGTTCCCGGCCGACGCCGGCGCGCCCAAGGCGCTGATGATCGAGCCGATGACGCAAAACGATCTCGCCGCCGTGCTGCGCATCGAAGGATTGTCGTTCTCAACGTCGTGGCCGGCGAATGCGTTCTCGAACGAGATTCGCGACAACAAGCTCGCACACTACTTCATCGGGCGCTTGGGCGGGCAGATCGTCGCGTACGGCGGAATCTGGGTGATCCTCGAGGACTCGCACATCACCACCATCGCCGTGCACCCCGATCGCCGCGGGCTCAAGCTCGGCGAGGAGATGCTCATCAAGCTGCTGGACGAAGCCATCGCGCAAGGCGCGTCGTGGATCACGCTGGAGGTTCGCGAGTCGAACGACGTCGCGCAGAAACTCTATCGCAAGTACGGCTTCACCACGGTCTCCACGCGCCGCGGCTACTACAGCGACAACGGCGAGAACGCGCTCGTGATGTGGGCGGGCAACCTCAAGGGCGAGCTGTACGGCGCGCGCCTGCGCGTTCTGCGCGCCGCGCTGCAAACCGAGATCGCACGCCGTCCTTCGACAGCCCTTCGACAAGCTCAGGGTGACGGATGACAATGATTCCGCCGCCGGTGGCTGAGCTGCTGCACCGTCCCGTCGCGGCACTCGTGCGCGCGTACGGCGTGCCGGCGTCGGTCGCGACGCGCGACGACGGCCAGCACGTCGCGTTCGGCGACACGGCGGGCAGCGTCGTCGCGATCGTCGACGACGATGCGACGATCCACGCCGTCGACCTCGCGTTTCCGGCCGGCACGGCGTACGCGATCGACGTGCAGGGCAAGCCGCACACCGTCACGTTCGGCAAGACCACGTCGCTGGGCGCGCGCGACGAGCTGGCGGCGGACGCCGAGAACGAAGGCGCGAACTTTCGCGTGTTTCGGCGCAGCGGCGACTCGGACGTCGTGCTCGTGTTCGACGCGAAGACGTCCGCGCTGACGCACGTCGTCGCCGGCGACCGCGCGACGCTGCTGCGGCTGGGTTATCTTTCCGATCCGACGCCGAACCAGGTTCGCTTTCCGTTCACCGCGCCGGTGCTCAAGCACACCGACGTCCCCGACGGCATAGGCGCGCGCGCGACGGTGGTGCGGCTCGACCTCGACCGCGGCGGCATCGTGCGTAACGTCGCCGTCATGATCCCCAGCGACGACAAGGCGTTCGACGATCAGCTCGCCGCGCGCATCGCGCACGACGCGTACGCGCCGGCGAAGCTCGCGGGGCGGCCGATCGGCGCGAGCGTGTGGCGCGAGGTGCGGCACTGAACGCGCAGCACGCGACGTGTCCGCGCACGGGCGTTGATTTCGTGCGTGCGGCGCGCGCGGTGCGCGAGGCGCTCGACCAGCGCCATCGCTACGCGCACGTGCTGCGCGTCGCGCGCATGGCCGAAGCGCTCGCGCGCGCGCACGGCGTCGACCCGCTGCGCGCGCGCATTGCCGGGCTGCTGCACGATCTGGCCCGATTGTATCCCGCAGGGCGGCTGCTGCGTGAGTGCGCCGAGCGCGGCATGCCCATCGACGCGTTCGAGCGGGCGCATCCCGTGGTGCTGCACGCGCGGCTGGGCGCGGAGCTGGCGCGCGAGCGCTTCGGCGTGGACGATCCGGACGTGCTTTCCGCGATTCGCAAACACACGCTGGCCGATGCGGTCATGAGCCCGTTGGACAAGGTCGTCTACCTCGCCGACGGGCTCGAGCCCGGCCGTGACTTCACCGATCGCGCTGCGCTCGCCGCGCTCGCGTTCGAAGATCTCGATGCCGCGATGCTCGCCGTCCTGGCGTCGTCCATCGCCTACCTCCGCGAGCGCGGCCTCGCCGTCGCGCCGCAAACCCTCGCCGCCGCCCAACCGTACGCCGGCGCCCATCCCGAGGAGAAACGCCCTGCCTGAGCTCGATCTCGCCGCGCTGGTGCGCGACGCCGCCGAAGACAAGAAAGGCGAGGACATCGCCGTCCTCGACCTCACCGGCCGCACGATCGTCGCCGACTCGTTCGTCATCGTCACCGGCCGCTCGACGATTCAGACGCGCTCGATCGCCGACGCGATCGTCGAAAAAGCCAAGGAGGCAGGGCTGCGACCGCGGACGGAGGGCCACGCGGACGGCGGCTGGATCCTGATCGATCTCGGCCATGTCGTCGCGCACGTCTTCACGCCCGAGCAGCGCCAGTTCTACAACCTCGAGCGGCTCTGGGGACGGGTCGCCGAGGCCCGGGCGGAGGCATGAAGCGCCAGCCGTACCGGCGGCCCAACCGCATGGGTAAGACGCTGACACGCGCGTTCGTGTGGGTCGTCCTCGCGATCTTCGTCATCACCTCCGTCGGCGTCGCGCTCATCAGCTTCTCGCCCCGGTGAGTCCGTCGCAACTTCCCGGCCAGCCCCAGGTACTCGGACCCCGGAGGACCAGCCACCGATGAAACCACAGGCAGCGCTTGCTGCCATCGCAGCCCTCACCGTCGCCGTCGCGACGACGTTCGCACCCGCCTTCGCGGCGCGCGGCAGCTACGTCGCCGACGACGCGCATCTGCTTTCAGCGGCGGCGATCGCGCAGATCAACCAGCAGGTCGGCGATTTCAACGCGCAGACCGGCAAAGAAGTCTTGGTCGTCACCACCGATTCGCTCGGCGGCACGACCGCCGACGCCGCGGTCGAACGCAGCTTCGCGCAGAACCAAGTCAACGGCGTCGAGATATTCATCGCGAAAACCGAGAAGCAGATCAAAGTCGTCGGCGATCGCGCGTCGCGCCAGTTCTTTCCGAGCGGATCGTTCAACACGATCTATCAGGCGATGCGGCCGTCTTTCGCGCAGGGCAACTTCGACCAAGGCGTCGAGACCGGCGTCAGCCTCGTCATCAACACCTATCGCGGACACGAGTCGTCGCTCAACCGCGGGCGCCAGCCCGTCGGGCAAGGCTCGTACGTCCGCTCGCAGCGCTCGAGCTCAGGAGGTTTCAGCATGGGCTGGATTTGGTGGCTCATCATCCTCGCGGTGATCTTCTTCATCATCCGCGGCATCTTCCGCGCCATCGCCGGCCCGCGCATGATGGGCGGCGGCTACGGCCCGGGTTACGGCGGGCCGGGCTACGGCGGCGGACCCGGCTACGGCGGCGGCTTCGGCGGTGGCGGCGGCGGCTTCTGGAGCGGCATGCTGGGCGGTCTCGGCGGCGCGTTCCTGGGCAACGAGCTCTTCGGCAACCGCGGCGGCGGTTTCGGCGGCGGCGACGGCGGGTCGTATGCCGGCACCGGCGGCGTGGACGCCGGGCAGCAGGCCGATGCCAGCGGCTGGCAGAGCGACGCGGGCCAGGTCGACACGTCCAGCATGGGCGGCGGGTCGTGGGGTGACTCCGGCGGCGGCGACTCCGGCGGCGGCGGCTGGGGCGGCGGCGACTCCGGTGGCGGCGGCGGCGACTCCGGCGGCGGCTGGTAGCCTTCGCCGGACTCAGCCGGACCAACGAAACGAGACGAGCGCCTGGGGCAAACCCGGGCGCTCGTTGCTTTTAGGGCCTTGGGCTTGGCTTCGCGGACGCCGCCGGGCTCGGCGCCGGAGCGGCGGTCGGTGAGGCGGCGGGAGCGGGCGATGATCCCGGCGACGCACCGGGGACTGGCGCCGTGCCGGGGACTGTCGATGCGCCGGGGACTGCCGACGCGCCAGGGACCGGCGAGGCCGGGCCGTACGGGGCCGGCGTCGGCGACACCGGCGACTCGTCGTGGAGCGCCGGGAAGCCTTGGCTCAGCCGCAGGCGCGCAAGATGCGCCTCCTTCGACGTGGGAAAGTTCTTCACGACGAGCTCGTACATCGAACGCGCATGACTGCGCGCGTCCTGGGTCTGGACGTCTTGAAAGAGCTGCGCGAGGTGAAACGCCGTCGGCGCCAGCCAGCGGTCCTTGGGATATTTCTCCGCCCACGCGCGGTACGACGACTCCACCAGCAGCGCGTCGTGCACGATCGACGCGTCGTCGGACCAGCGCTCGTGATACGAGCGGCCCAGCGCGTTGATCTTCGTGCGCACGGAGATCGCGCTGTACTTGAAGGGCCCGAAGTACTCGTCAGCCGGCGCATCCGCGCTCTTCGCGACCGCCGGTGCATTCATCGTTTTCGGTGGTGCTTTTCCCGCGCCGACCGTGGTTGCGACCAGCGCCAGACCGAGCATCACCGTACGAATCATGCTCCCATCGTACCCACGGAACGCCCGAAGAGTCGCTGACCGGGAAGGCGACCGGCGGTCCGGCGAAGCCGCACGCTATGGATCGCCCGGCGTTTCTTCTCTCGCTCGCTGCAAGCGCAGTCACACCGCATCTGCGCGCGGCACCGCCGTTCGCCGTTCAGGAACGTCGCGGGCGCGGGCGATTGGGCGTGGTCGCGATCGACCTGCGCGACATGCGGCGCATCGAGCAGCGTGCGCACGAGCGTTTTCCGCTGGCCAGCACGTTCAAGCTGCCGCTCGCGATGGCGGTGCTGAAGCGCGTCGACGCGCGCGCCGAACGGCTCGACCGGCCGATCCGCTTCACCGCGCACGACGTGTTGCCGAACAGTCCGGTCGTCGCGCGACAGCCGCACGGCGGGACGCTCACGGTAGCGCAGCTCTGCGCCGCGGCGATCGAATACAGCGACAACGGCGCCGCGAATTTGCTGCTGCGCACCGTCGGCGGCCCGGCCGGCGTGACGGCGTTCGTGCGCAGCCTCGGCGACGGCATCACGCGGCTGGACCGCAACGAGCCGGCGCTCAACGACACGACGCCCGGCGACCTGCGCGACACGACCACACCCGACGCGATGGCGAACGTGCTGGTGCGCCTCGTGCGCACGCCGGTGCTTTCTCCCGCATCGAAAGCACGGCTCTACGGCTGGCTGCGCGGCGCAAAGACCGGCGCCGCGCGTATTCGCGCAGGCGTCCCCGCCGGGTGGGCCGTCGGCGACAAGACGGGCACGACGAACTCCGCCGGCAACGACGTCGCGATTTTGTGGCCGCCCGGCGGCGCCGCGATCGTGCTGGCCGTGTATTTCGCGGACGTGCGCGGCACGGACGCCGAGCGCGACGCCGCCATCGCCGACGTCGCGCGCAGCGTCGTTCGGCGCTTCCGCGGCTAGGGCGCGTTCAGATTCCGGGGCTTGCGACGAGAAGCGAGCTACCGGGTGAATCACGACGTGTCAGCGCGCGACGACGTACGGCAGCAGCGCGTCGAGGCGGCGGTCGGTGATGCCGGAGACGTCGAGGAGCTCGTCGACGGTCGCGAACGGGCCGTTCGCCTGGCGGAATGCGACGATGCGCTCCGCCAAGCCCTGGCCGATCCCGGGAATCGTCGCGAGCGTGTCGGCGTCGGCGGCGTTTAGGTCCACTTCGCCCGCGGGCGGAGGTTCGTCGCGCCGGGCGCGCGGGTGCCGCTTCGCGCGGTGCGGTCCGCGCGTCCGGCGGCCGCCCGCGCCACCGTGCCGGGCAGCGCCGCGCGTTCGCGAGGCCGCCGGCAGCGGCTCCCCGCGCACGGGGACGACGATCTCGTCGCCGTCGCGGACGTGCGCGGCCAGGTTGACCGCGACGAGGTCGGCGTCGCGGCGCGTCCCGCCCGCCAGTGCGAGGGCGTCCTTCGCGCGCGCGTCCGGGCGGACGGGGTAGACGCCGGGCTGTGCCACCTCACCGGCGACGTAGACCATCGCCTGGGGCACGGGCGTGCCGCGGCGCCGGCCGGCTTCGCCGCCGGGCGCGGCGCCGGACCACGCGCTCGCGACAGGGTTGGGCGGGGCCACGGGGCGGAGGAGGACGGCGGCGCCGACGGCAGCCGCCGCGAGGATCGGGATCATCGGCTTCGCGCTTGCGATGAGATGCTTCACGCCTGTCCATCACGCGCGGCGGTCGCTTCGCCAAGGCCTCGGCGGAACGGCGCCGTAGATTCCGGGTTCCATGTCCGAGGAGAGAACGTACGACTTCCGCGCCGTCGAGCGCCCGCTGCAGGAGCGCTGGGAGCGCGACCGCATCTACGTCGCGCGCGACGACGACCCGCGCGAGAAGTACTACGTGCTCGAGATGCTGCCGTACCCGTCGGGCGATCTGCACGTCGGGCACGCGAAGAACTACACGCTGGGCGATGCGATCGCGCGCATCCACCGCATGCGCGGCCGCAACGTCGTGCACCCGATGGGCTGGGACGCGTTCGGTCTGCCGGCGGAAAACGCGGCGATCCAGCGCGGGATCGATCCGGAGACGTGGACGCGCGAGAACATCGAGAACATGCGCCGCCAGCTGCGGCTGATGGGCACGGGCTACGACTGGACGCGCGAGATCGCGTCGTGCGATCCGGAATATTACCGCTGGAACCAGTGGTTCTTCATCCGCCTGTTCGAGCAGGGGCTCGCGTACAAGCGGGAAGCGCCGGTGAACTGGTGCCCCGTCGATCAGACCGTGCTCGCCAACGAGCAGGTCGAGGACGGCAAGTGCTGGCGCTGCGGCGCAGCGGTCGAGCGGCGCAACCTCGCGCAGTGGTTCTACAAGATCACCGACTACGTCGAACGGCTGCTCGCGGGGCTCGACCGGCTGGACGGCTGGCCCGAGCGCATCCGCACGATGCAGCGCAACTGGATCGGCAAAAGCGAAGGCGTCACGTTCGCGTTCGACGTGGAGAACGTCGAAGCGCAGATCGAGGTGTTCACGACCCGCATCGATACGGTGTACGGCGCGACGTTCGTCGCGATCGCGCCGGAGCATCCGGTGGTCGCAAAGATCCTCGAGAAGTTCTCCAAGTCGCGCCGGCGCGTCGAGGAGTTCGCCGCGACGCTCACGAGCAAGAGCGAGCTCGAGCGCACGCAGCTCATGGAGAAAACGGGCGTGCCGACGGGCGCGTACGCGATCAACCCGCTCTCGCGCGAGCGCATTCCGATCTGGGTGACGAACTACGTGCTGGCGGAATACGGCACCGGCGCGGTGATGGGCGTGCCCGCGCACGACGAACGCGACTTCGAGTTCGCGAAAAAGCACGCATTGCCGATCGCGCAGGTGATCACGACGCCCGACGGCTCGCTGCGCGCGCCGCTGACCGAAGCCTACGTGGAAGACGGCAAGCTGATCGCGTCGGGCGACTATATCGGCATGAAGTCGGCGACGGCGCGCCGCGCGATCGCGGCGCGCCTCGAAGCGATGGGCCGCGGGAAGACCACGACGAACTACCGCATCCGCGACTGGCTCGTGTCGCGCCAGCGCTACTGGGGCACGCCGATTCCGATGATCGTCTGCCCGGCGGACGGCATCGTCGCGGTGCCCGACGATCAGCTTCCGGTGCTGTTGCCGAAGGACGTGAAATTCACCGGCCAGGGCTCGCCGCTCGCGAACGATCCCGAGTTCATGAACGTGTCGTGCCCAAAATGCGGCGGAGCCGCGCAGCGCGACCCCGACACGATGGACACGTTCGTCGACTCGTCGTGGTACTACGCGCGCTATCTCGATCCGCACAACGATTCGAAGCCGTTCGACGCGGACGTCGCGTCGGCGTGGCTCCCGGTCGACCAGTACATCGGCGGTGCGGAGCACGCGGTGCTGCACCTGCTGTATGCGCGCTTTTTCTACATGTTCATGATCGACGCGGGCTACGTGCGCGGCGACGACGAGCCGTTCACGCGGCTCTTCAACCAGGGCACGCTGCTCTACAACGGCGAGAAGATGTCGAAGTCGCGCGGCAACGTGGTCGGGATCGACGAGACCGTCGACAGGTACGGCGTCGACGCGATGCGGCTGTTCTTGCTGAAGGCAGCCCCGCCGGAGGACACGCTGGACTGGACCGACGAGGGAATCGTCGGCCGCGTGCGCTTCGTGCAGCGGATCTGGCGCGCGGCGGAGCCGCTGGCGGCCGTCGCGCGCAGGGCACCGCTGGACGGTCTGCCCGCGATGGGCGGCGACGCGCAGCGCGCGCTCGTCCGCGCGCTGCACGTGGCGCTGGAGTCCGGCAAGAACGAGACGGAGACGCACCGCTTCCACTACAACGTCACCACCGCGAAGCTCGACGAGCTGATCAACCTGCTCACCGCGGCACTGCGCGAGCCCGGCGCGTCCGACGATCCCGCGGTGCTGTACACCGTGCACGCGCTGCCCATCGTGCTGGCACCGTTCGCGCCGCACCTGGCGGACGAGCTATGGTCGCGGCTCGGTTACGAGCGGAGCGTGCACCTGGAGCGCTGGATCGAACCCGATCCGGCGGCGCTGGCCGTCGCGGAGATCACGCTGGTGGTGCAAGTGAACGGCAAAGTCCGCGCGAGGATCCAAGCCGAGCCGGGCATTGCCGAAGACGATGCGTTCGCACTGGCGATGCGCGAGCCGACCGTCACCGCGCAGATCGACGGCAAGCAAGTGTGCAAGCGCATCTTCATCGCGGACAAGCTGCTCAACATCGTGGCCGCATAATGGCGGAGGCATCATGAGTGACCGTGCATCGTACGAAATCCGGCCCGACGACGCGCTCGTCGTCGTCGACGTTCAGCACGACTTTCTGCCCGGCGGCGCGCTCGGCGTCGCTGAGGGCGAACGCATTTTCGACCCGATCGACGAGCTCGCGCCGCGCTTCGCGCGCGTGTACGCCACGCGCGACTGGCATCCCGAGAACCACTCGTCGTACGAGCAATACGGCGGACCATGGCCGGTGCACTGTGTCGCGGGCACGCACGGCGCGGCGTTCGACGCGCGGTTGCAGCTCGACCACGTCGATGCTGTGATCGACAAGGGCACCGACCGCGAGACGGACGGCTACAGCGGCTTCGCCGCGACGACGCTCGACCGCGACCTGCGCGAGCACGGCGTGCAGCGCGTGTTCGTGTGCGGGCTCGCGACCGACTACTGCGTGAAGGCGACGGCGCTCGACGCGAAAGCCGCCGGCTTCGACGTCGTCGTGCTCGAAGACGCATCGGCAGCGGTGAACGTGAACCCCGGCGACGAACAGCGCGCGCTCGACGAGCTGCGCGCGGCGAACGTCGCCGTCGCCCAGAGTGCGGACGTCACAGGGAGCGCGGCTGCAGCCGTACGGCGCTAGCGTCGCCGCCGTCGAGCCGCACGGGCTCGACGCGATCGGCGAACGCGAGCGGCACGGAAAACCGAGCGATCTGTTTCGGTTGTGGTTCGCGGCGAACGCCGAGACGGCGACGTTCGCCGTCGGCATTCTCACCACGGCGCTGTTCGGCACGTCGTTCGCGGGCGCGGCGCTCGGGATCGTCGCCGGAAACGCGCTCGCGTACGCGGTCGTCGGACTGCTGTCGCGCGGCGGGCCCCGGTTCGGTTTGCCGCAGATGGTCGTGTCGCGGCGCGCGTTCGGGCGCGACGGAAACGTGGGACCGGCCGTGCTGGCGTTTCTCGCGGGCGTCGGATGGTTCGCAATCGACAGCGTGTTCGGCGCGCAGGCGCTCGCCGCGCTCGCGCACACGGCGTATCCGATTGCGCTCGCGGTCGTGCTGTTCGCGCAGATCGTGCTCGCTGTGTACGGCCACAACGCGATCCACGCGTTCGAGCGCTACGCGGGCGTGCTGCTAGCGCTCGGGTTCGTTGCGATCGCCGCGGGAACGCTCGCGCACGCGCACCTCGGCGCGCCGTTCGATCCGCACGCGCCCGCCGCGGCAGGCGGCGAGACCGCGGGCGTGATCTTCTCCGCGGCGCTGGCGTTCTCGTACGCGATCGGCTGGGGACCCGCCGCGTCGGATTACGCGCGCTATCTGCCGGGCTCCAGCGCGCCGCGCGCGGTGAGCTGGTGGGCCGCGCTGGGCGGGTTCATCCCGTCGACGCTGCTGGAGCTGCTCGGTGCGGCGGCGGTCACCGCGGTGCGCGCACCCGGCATCGCCGCCGCGACGCCCGCCGACACGATCCGGCTGCTTTTCGGCGGCGGACCGCTCGCGACGATCGGGTTGCTGACCGTGCTGCTCGGCACGCTCAGCGCGAACTGCTTGAACTTGTACTCCGGCGCGCTGTCGGCGCTGGTCGCGTGGGACGCGCGCCGGCGGCCGGCGTTCGCGCTCGCGACCGGAGCCGCGTTTGCACTGCTTGCGACGGTGCTGCTGGTCGCGGCGCGCGCGAACGATCCGACCGCGCGCTACGCGCCGTGGATCGTCGCGGCCGCGGCACTCGCCGTCGGCGCGCTCGTCGCGGCGGTCGTGCGCTGGACGCTCGTGCGGTGGCAGTCCGCGCTCGCCGTCGGCATACTCGGCGGCGCGCTCGCGCTCGCGGGGAGCGATCCCGCGAGCACGGCGCATCTCTACACGAACTTTCTGTCGCTGTTGTCAACGTGGGCCGCGCCCTGGGCGGCGGTGCTGCTCGCGACGCGCGGCACCGTCACGACCCGCGCGACGAACCCGCGCGCGCTCGTCGCGTGGCTCGCCGGGATCGCGGCCTCGCTGCCATTCTGGCAGCAGTCGTGGTTCACCGGACCGGTCGCTGCGGCGCATCCCCAATTGGGCGACGTCAGCTATTTCGTGAGCTTCGCGGTCGCTTTCGCCGTCGCCGCAACCGCGCCGCGCACCGTGACCTCTCTGACCTGAACGGGGAAGCGAGCGGGTTCGCGTCGCACTTGCCGCCATGACGCATACCACCATCCGCACCGCGGTCGTCGCGGCCCTCGCGTTCGGCGCGGGGCTGGCCGTCGCGCATGCGCCCCAATCCGTGCGCGCCGCCGCGCCGCCGCTCCAAGCCGCCGTGATCGACGTCGCCGGGCTGGCGCCGTCGGACCTCCCGACACCGACTGCAGCATCGCCGAACCTGCGCAGCAAGATGCTCGCCGTCGCGGACGGTGCGACCGCGCAAGTCCAGATCGGCACGGTCGCCAAACACTATCATGCCGATGCAAACGAGATCCAGATCGTGATTTCCGGCTCGGGTACCGAATGGCTCGGCGACAAGCAGGTCTCGCTCAAGCCCGGCACCATGCTGATCATCCCCGCCGGAACGCCGCACGCCGGCACGACCGACCCAAACCTGAAGATCGTCGCGATCAAGACGCCGCCGCAAGCGGCCACGGACGTGCATCTGGTTCCGTAGTCGCCCCGGCGAGGGCCCGTTTAGATCGGCGTCGTGAGCTTCTCTCTGTCGCGGAAGTATTCGTACGTCTTGCGCATGCCTTCGACCAACGGGACGCGCGCTTCCCAGCCGAGTTCGCGCTTCGCTTTGGCCGGGTTGAAGTAGACTTCGCGCGCGTCGCCGGGGCGGCGCTCGGCGTGCGTCACCGGCGCTTCGAAACCCGTCACCTCGACCATGGCGCGGTAGATCTCGTTCACCGACGTCTTCTTGCCCGTGCCGATCACGTACGTTCCGGCCGAGCCTTGCGTGAGCGCGGTGACGTTGGCGCGTACGACGTCGCCGACGTACACGTAGTCGCGCGTCTGCTCGCCGTCCCAGTCGATGCGCACGCCCTGCCGCTGTAAAAACTTTCCGAGGAAGATCGCGATGACGCCCGCTTCACCGTTGGGGTCCTGGCGCGGGCCGTAGACGTTGCCGTAGCGCAGCGCGGTGTAATCGAGGCCGTGATCGTTGTGGAAGAACCGCAGGTAGTGTTCGGTCACCATCTTGGTGATGCCGTAGGGCGACACCGGGCGCTGCGGCGAGCTCTCGTCCACCGGCATTGCATCCACGTCGCCGTACGTCGCGGCGCTGGATGCGAAGACCACTTTGCGCGTGCCCGCCTTCACCGCCGCCTCGAGCACGTTGAGCATCCCGATCACGTTGACGTTGGCGTCGTATTTCGGATCGCGCGAACCGATCGCGACCGAGTGCTGCGCCGCGTGATGGCACACGACTTCGGGCTTGAACTCCTTGAAAATCCCCTGAATGCCGTCGTCGCGAATGTCCATGTGAACCAGGGTCACGCCCTCGGGGATGTTCTCGCGGCGTCCGCCGCCGTGCGACCACAGGCTGTCGACGACGACGACCTCGTGCTTCTCGGCGACGAACGCGTCGACGATGTGCGATCCAATGAATCCGGCTCCGCCGGTGACGACGATACGCATGCGAGCACCCAGGGTTCGGCCTCCCCGGCGGCTCTCCCCTAGCCGCCGCAGACGAGCGCGTGATGGAACGGTGTGGCTCGCGCTCCGCTGCTGCTTCCCGCTGCCTGCTTCGTCATCGCGATCGCCGCCGACGCGCGCGGCCTCGCCGCGCCCGCGTTCGCGGTGGCGCTCGGTGCGCTGGCGTACCGCCGCGCGCGCATCCCCGCGGCGTTCGCGCTCGCCGGTGTGATGCTCGCGCGGTGGCACGGGCATCCGCCGATGCTCACCGAGGAAACGCGCATGGCGCGTTATGCCGGCACGGTCGTCGGCGACGTGCGCGCGGACGAGAACGGTGCGACGTTCGCCTTCGCGCTCGACTCCGGAATCGTCGTGCGCGCGCACGTGCGCGACGATGCGATCGTGCCGGGCGAGCATGCCGTCCTGCGCGGACGGCTGGTGCCGTTCGACGAGCCGCGCAATCCCGGCGAGCCGTCGCGGCGCGCGATCGCGCTCGGTGAAGGGCTAGCGGGCGAGCTCGCGGGAAATCGCGTCCTCGCGCGCGCGCCGCCCGATCCGCGCGACGTGCGCACGTGGGCGGCGCGGGCGCGCGCGGCGTTGTCGGTGCGGCTGCGCGACGTGCTGCGCGAGCCGGAAGCGACGGTCGTCGCCGGCACGCTGTGGGGCGAGCGCGGGACGCTGCCGCACGACGTCCGCGACGACTTTCAGGCGACCGGCACCGTGCACGTGCTCGTCACCGCGGGCTTGCACCTCGGGCTCATCGCATGGCTGGTGCTGCGCGCGCTGCGGCTCGTGCGGGTGCCGCGCGCCGCCGCGTCGCTGACGGCGATTCCGCTGGTCGTCGCCTACGCGTGGCTCAGCGGCGCGCACCTGCCGTCGCAGCGCGCGGCCGTGATGGTGACCGTCGGCTTGCTGGCGCAGGCGTACGGCGCGCGGCTCGTTTCGTGGAACGCGCTCGCGCTCGCCGCGCTCGTCGTCGCGGCAGTGTGGCCCGCGGCGGTGACGACGGTGTCCTTCGCGTTGTCGTTCTCGTGCGTGAGCGCGATTGTGCTGTTCGCGCGGCGGTTCGACCAGATGCTCGAACCGCTGGCGCTACCGGAGAAAATGCGCGAGGCGCTCGCGCTGACGACTGCCACGCAGATCGGCGTGTGGCCGCTGAGCGCGGCGACCTTCGGCGTTCTCGCGCCGTATGCGATCCTCGCCAACGCGTTCGTCGTGCCGGCGACGTGCGCCGCCATGATCGCCGGGATTGCGGCGCTTGCGTTCGCGCACGTTCCGGTGCTCGGCGGCGCGGCCGCGACGCTCACGGCGCGGATCGTCGACGCGATCCTGGGCGTGGTTGGCGCCGTCGCCGCGCTGCCGTGGGCGCGGCTGTGGGTCGCGCCGCCGCCCGCGCTCGCGATCGTTGCCTATGATGCGCTCGCGGTGATCGCCGCGCTCGTACTGCGCCGCAGCGCGCGACTGGCGCTCGCGCTCATCGCGGTCGGCAGCGCCGGCGTGTTGGGGACGACGCTGCGGCTGCCCGACGGGCGGCTGACGATCACGATGCTCGACGTCGGCCAGGGCGACGCGATCGTCGTGCGCACGCCGCGCGGCCGCACGATCCTCGTCGACAGCGGCGGGCGCCTGGAGCGCGGAGCCGGCGCCGACGGCCGGTCGCCGGCGGAGCTCGTCGGCGAACGCGTCGTGCTCGCGTATCTGAAGCGCCAGGGCATTCGGCACGTCGACCTGCTGGTGAACACGCACCCGCACGGCGACCACGTCGGCGGATTCGCGCCGATCGTGCGCGCGCTCGACGTCGTAGCGGTCGCCGACAGCGGGCAGTACTACGGCGGGCGCGCGTTCAACGACGGGCTGCACGAAGCTGCGCAACGGCGCGTACCGGTCCGGGTGGTGCGCTGCGGCGACCGCTGGAACAGCGACGACGGCGTCGCGCTCACGATTCTGTCGCCGTGCGGGGTGCTCTTCGCCGACGGCAAAAACGACGTCAACGAGAACTCGGTCGTCGCGACGCTCGAGTTTCGCGGCTTTCGCATGCTCTTTACCGGCGACGCCGGGCTGCAGGCCGAAAACCGGCTCCTGCAAGCCGGAGCATCGCTCCGCGCCGACGTTCTCAAAGTAGGCCATCACGGATCCGCGTATGCGTCCAGCCCGGCGTTCATTGCTGCGGTGCGACCACGTTACGCGCTGATCAGCGCCGGCCGCCACAATCTCTTCGGGCATCCGGCTCCCGTCACGGTGCAAACGCTGCGCGATGCCGGTGCGGCCGTTCTACGAACCGATCGGTGCGGCGCGATCACCGTCGGCGCCGACGCCGCGATCGGTCTTACGACCATGCTCGCATGCTAAAAGCGATCTCCCCGCGACCAGTCTTACGCAGTCGAGGAAGGATCACCCCGTCGCGACGTGTACTCGAGAGACAGTTCCAAGAAGGCCGCCGGTTCGTATGCGACAGGCGCGTATGGGGCGCACGGCGTGAAGCCCAGCGACACGTAGAGCTGGTATGCTGCCGGCAACCTGCTTTTATCCGTATCGAGCACCAGACGCCGATAGCCCGCCGTACGAGCGTACTCGACCAGCGCTCGTACGAGCGCCCGCGCAATGCCGCGGTTTCGGGCGCGCGCGTCGACGAACAGCCGTTGCATCACAGCCGATTCGCCGTCGAGGTCCCGCAGCATCACGCAACCCACCGCTTCACCGTCCAGACGCGCGAGCATCGCCGTCGTGTTCTCGTGAAGGAGCGCCTCGAGTTGCCCCGCTGACGGCAGCTCCCCGTGGCGCAGCGGTTCGGGGAGAATCGCTTCATACGCTGCAAGCAGCGCCAGCAGCTCATCACGTTCGCGTGCGTTCGTTACGACCGTGACTGCGGCAGCCGTTTTGCCCGTCATCCCGGCGGTGATGGCGACCTATCTTCGGTGCACCGGTCGGCGGGCAGCATCATGCCAACGCTACTTCGCAAGGACACGTGCGTGGCTCGGTCCGTCGGAGCATGCTCGACTGTCCGATATCCCAGAGCACGAAGATCCAAGCCGCTAAAGAGCGATTCCCCTTGGCCGAGCGCAATCGGAGCAAAAGCGAGGTGAATTTCGTCCACAAGCAGACGCTGAACCCGGCAAGTTTTACTTTCGTCATTCATGTCTCCATCTAACGCGCCACCGGGATGCGAGAAGCAATTCCCGGGTAGGACAACACCAGACCGTATTCGTCATAGACGAGTCGGCATGCGAAGTCGAAGCGAGGGGCGGAATAGTCATAGGACTCGCCGGCCCCTTCATGCGGAACGCGCTCGTAGCGCTGCTCCAGACGCTCGGGGCGAAGGTCGGTCGCCCGGACATAGAGGGCCGGCGCGTCGGATGCTTCACCGACTCCGAGCGCCATACGACGCACCGGTAGCGCGTTGGTCAACGCAGACGCTTCGAGATCGATGTCGAGGCAGCCGTCGAACAGCCTATCCATCTTGCCGTCGATGAGCCAACGACCGGGGCTTTGCGACACGATCGACACGCGCCGCGCCCCGGAAGCGGATAACAACCGGACTCGGGCTGCACGCGTCGTCCAATCCGGGTCCATCCACATCGTATAGGCGATGCACCAGGCCGCCCCATCCTCCACGGCCGTTGTTGTACCGTCAACGCGCAAGCCGGCACCGTCCCGGTGGAAAAAGGCCACCTCGAGTCCGACGCGTGCGCAACGATGATGCCAAGCAACGGCAGGCGGCGGCGCGAGCACCGACGAGCCTTGATCCTACGCCTCGCTCGACGACGGACACGAAGCGTGAAGGCGCCGCGTTCGCGCGAGCTGCTCCATAGGCCCATGATATCGACGCGCAAGCGCTCCTGTCCAGTACCAATTTGCTCGATGACAGGGGCGACGAAGGGGAAGGTGTCGCGAAGCGGTCACCGCGCGCAATCTGCTGAAAAGCGAAACGGGGCGGCGCCGTAGCACCGCCCCGCGTCGGGTCGTTGGCCTCGCGGCGTTACCGCGACGGCATCATCCGCTAGAGGGCGTTGGCCAGAGCCCAGCCCTTGGGTGCGCCGATGCCGGCAGCCTGATTGTACTGCGTCGCGCTGCACGAGTACGCGCCGTTTGAACCGGACGTGCAGGGCGTGTAGTAGCTGCTGTAACCGGTCGATTTGAACAGGTTGTAGATTGTCGGGTTGAGCCAGCCGAGCTTCGTGCCGTGCAGCTGGTTCGTTTCGACGAACAGCGCGACGACTTGCGGCGAAGACCACGACGTACCGAGGTACTGGCCGAAGGCTCCGCCCGTGTAGACCGCGACCGGGTCGAACGGCAGCGAAATGTCGGGCTGGTTGCGCCCGCTGGTGATCATGCCGGTGACGCCGCTCTGGAAGCTCGGGAGCGGAACCACGGTCGAGACGCCGCCGCCGCCGGAGTCGCCGCTGGCGACGCCCATGGTGACAGATGTCAGCACGCCGGAGGAGTTGTAGGTGAAGTTCACGCCGCCGACCGACGTGAAGTACGGGTCGCCGGCCGGAGCGCTGACGCCCTTGGCGCCGCTGCACTCGTTGCTGCCGGTATCGCCGGACGATGCTGCGAACGTGACGCCCACGGCCGCGCCTTGCTGCGCGATCGAGTTCGTCGAGCTTTCGAACGACACGTCGCTCGATTCACAGCCGCCGAACGACGAGTTCACGACGCTGGCCTTGCCGTCGCTGATCGCCTTGTTGTAGGCGTCTTCGATGGCTTGGTCCGTGAGCGAACCGATGTGGTAGACGATGATGTTCGCGCCCGGGGCGAGCCCGGAAATCGTCTGCACGTCGAGGTCGGTCTCGGCGTCGTCACCGCTGCCGCCGCCGTCGACGGCGGTGTTGGTGATCGTGCCGGTTTGCGTGACGCCCGCCGCCGTCAGATAGCTGTGGACGTAGCTCGTGCTCACCGGGTCGTCGATCACGACGGCGGCCGTGTAGCCGGCGCCGTTGCAACCGTGCTGCACCGGGAAGTCGAACGGCTTCGCGATGCCCGTGGCGAGCGTTCCGCTCGAGTTGGTCAGCGGGCCGTTGTCGGGCGCCGCGCCATTGCAGCCGCCGCTCGGCGTGGCCGTCGGGACGGGGGTCGGCGTGGGCACCGGCGTCGGCGTCGGCGCGCCGGTCGGCGTCGGCGTCGGCTTGGGCGTTGCCGTCGGAACCGGCGTCGGCGTCGGCGTCGCGCTGCCGCTCGTCAGCGAGACGTCATCGACGTATTGGAGGTTGTGGTAGCCGGCCGTGCCGTCGCCGTGCACGCCGAAGTACAGGTACACCGATTGGCCGGCGTACGCCGCGAGGTTGTAGCTCTTCTGCACCCACGCCTGAGCGTTGCTGACGGTGGTGTAGAGGTTGTCGATCACGGCGCCGGTCGAGTCGAGCAGATCGGCTTCCTGATACGAGAAGGACGTGCTGGTCTCGTTGGTGCTCTCCCACACCCAGAACGTCAGCTGACCGCTGGCCGGGATGGTGACCGCCTGGCACACGCCGGCGTCGCCGTTCGGCTCGGTCGTCGTGGTTCCGGAGCGCTCGGAGTACGAGCCGCTGTGCGGCTTCGCCGTCGTGATCGCAGCGTTCGCGTTACCGCACTGCGGCCAGTACGCGAAGCCGCCCGACTCGAAACCGGGATCCGAGAGAACGTTCGTCGCATCCGTGTGCACCGCTTGTTTGATTCCGGGGCGAACGGTGTGCTGCGCAGGCGTGACCACGCGGCCGTTGTCGGCCAACGATCTCGCCGCTTGATCGACTTTCGTGCGAACCACGACGACGTTGCTCAGCGATGCCGTGCGCACGTACGACGCGATGGCGGACGGCACGGTCGCCGGCGTGAGGTTCGCGAAGCGGTCGCCGTACTTCCCTTGATGCACGGTGTGCATTTCGGTGGCGAAGAAGCGCTCGACCGCCGAGCTCGGCGCGGACGCGTCGACGATCGTGCGGTTGGGAAAGCGCTGCGTGACGGTGAAGCCTGCATGCTGCAGCGCATCGATCACGCTTTGCTCTTGCTGCGCCGTCGGCGCATAGAGGCTGTTGAACTGCGCCGGCGTGATGAAATGCCGGTACGAAGGCGAGTGCGGATCGCTGACGTCCGCGACGAACTGGTCGAGCTGCGCTTGATTGTTGTAGCGCAGCGTGATGGAGATGTTGACCGGCGCGCTCGAAGAGCGCCGGCCGGCATCGGTATAGGCCAGCGGCCCCAACGGCTTGGGAACCGCGAGCAGCGGAGAGATCGACTCCGGCGCGCGAGCGCCTGATTCGGTCGAACTTCCGCTGCCGGGAACGGCCGGAACGGAAGAGGTGTGCCCGCCGCCACACGCAGCAAGCGATACCGTCAGCCCTAACGCTGACGCCAGAAAACGTAACGAACTTCGCATGTAACCCCTGACGCGTCCTCATAAACGAGTGCATCAGGGCCATGACAATAGCCAAAAACCGCACCCGATGAAATTGACGCTCGAAGGACGCTTGCGAGCGCAGACCCCGCCGTTCGTGGTACCGGCGGCTTCACCTGCGCGGCATAGCTGCCCGACCGAGGTGCGGCAAAACTGTGATCCAGGCGGAACCAGATTTCGCCGAGCGAACGTCTGCGCATGGGCCGTATCCACGACATCGGCGGACTGCACGGCTTCGGGCCGCTCGCGATCGAGCGCGACGAGCCGCCGTTCCACCACGAGTGGGAGGCGCGCGTGTTCGCGATCAACCGCTTCCTGCTGAAGGCGGGCTGGTACACGCTCGACGAGTTCCGCGCCGCGATCGAGCAGATGCCGCCGGCGCACTATCTCGCGGCGTCGTACTACGAGCGCTGGCTGTTCGCCGTCGAAGCGTTGATTCGCGAGAAAGGCGTGCTCGGTGTTCGCGGTCGGTGACCACGTGCGCGCGCGTGTGATGAACCCGCCGGGGCACACCCGCCTGCCGGCCTATCTGCGCGGCCGGCCGGGTCGCATCGAACATGTTTTGGGCACGCTGCCGTTTCCCGACGCGCGCGCGACGGGCGTCGCGTCGGCGGCCGAGACCGCGTACACCGTGCGCTTCGCGGCGGCCGATGTGTGGGGCGACGACGGCGACCCGCAGGGCAGCATCTGCGCCGACCTGTTCGAAGCCTATTTGGAGCCGCAAGCATGAGCCACGTGCACGAAACGTCCGCGGATTCCGCGAACCGCGTGAAATCGCTCGTCACGGCGCTCGAAGCCGCGCACGTGCTGACCGAGCGCGACCTCGACGCCGCCGTCGAGTCGTTCCTCATGCACGCGCAGCCCGCGAACGGGGCGCGCATCGTCGCGCGCGCGTGGGTCGACGACGCGTTCCGCGCGCGGCTGCTCGCCGACGGCAACGCGGCGGTCGCGGAGCTCGGCATCGACCTCGCGCACTGGGCGCCCGTGAAGCTGCGCGTCGTCGCCAACGAGCCGCTGCACCATAACCTCATCGTGTGCACGCTGTGCTCGTGCTATCCGCTCGCGCTGCTCGGGCCGTCGCCGAGCTGGTACAAGAGCGAAGCGTACCGCTCTCGAGCCGTGCACGATCCGCGCGGCGTGCTCGCCGAGTTCGGCACGCACCTTCCCGCCGGCGTCGCGATCACGGTCTGGGACAGCACCGCCGAGGTGCGTTATCTCGTGCTGCCGATGCGGCCCGCCGGGACGGACGGCGCGAGCGAGGCGCAGCTTGCCGCGCTCGTGACGCGCAACGGGATGATCGGCACGGCGCTCGTCTAGAACGCGGGAAGCGCGCACGCGGGCACCAAAAGGGCCGCGCATGAGCCGGATCGTCGCTGCTTTGATTACCCTCGTGATGCTCGCGCCGCTCGCGGCTTCCGCCGACGAGGGAATGTGGACGATCGACCACTTTCCCGTCGCGCAGGTCGCCAAGACGTACGGCTTTACGGCGACCCCGGCGTTCCTCGATCACGTTCGCGCGAGCTCGGTGCGCCTGCCCGGGTGCAGCGGCTCGTTCGTGAGCCGCGACGGGCTCATCATGACGAACCACCACTGCGCGCGCGGCTGCGTGCAAGCCCTGTCCGATCCGCAGCACGACTTGATCGCGGCCGGCTTCTACGCGAAGACGCCGCAGGACGAGCGCACGTGTCCGGGCTTTCAGATCGTGTCGCTCTTGGGCATCACGCACGTCACCAAGCAGGTCACCGCGGCGACGGCCGGCACTGTCGGCGCAAGCTACAACGCCAAGCAGCGCGCCGTCTTCGCGAGCATCGAGAGCGCCTGCGCGAACGGCGACCCGCTGATCCAGTGCCAGGTCGTGCCGCTGTACCACGGCGGGCTCTACGACCTCTACCGCTACAAGAAGTACACCGACGTGCGGCTCGTGTTCGCGCCGGAGGAGTCGATCGCGTTCTTCGGCGGCGATCCCGACAACTTCACCTTCCCGCGCTACGACGTCGACTGCGCGTTCCTGCGCGCGTACGAGAACGGCAAGCCCGCGACGGCGCCCGATTATTTCCGCTGGAACGCGGCGGGCACGAAAGAAGGCGACCTCGTGTTCGTGCCGGGCAACCCCGGCTCGACGTCGCGGCTGCTCACCGTGAGCGAGCTGGAGAACCTGCGCGACAGCACGCTGCCGCGCACACTGCGCGCGCAGTCGGAGCTGCGCGGGCTCCTCACGCAGTTCTCGTCGGAGAGCCCGGAGCACGCGCGCATCGCGCGCAACGCTTTGTTCGGCATCGAGAACGGGCTCAAGGGGAACTGGGGGCGCGAAGAGCAGCTGCTCGATCCCGCGTTCATGGCGCGCAAAGTCGCGGCGGAACGCGCCGAGCGCGCGGCGATCGCGCGTAATCCGGCGCTGCGCGCAAAGTACGGCGGCGCATGGGACGCGATCACGCAAGCGGAGCGCCGCGCGCGCGAGCTGAGCCTGCCGTACAGCTGGCGCGAAACGCAGGGAGCGCCGGGCGCGTATCTCGGCATGGCGCGCACGCTCGTGCGCGCCGCCGCGGAACGCGCGAAGCCGAACGCGCAGCGGCTGCGCGAGTACCAGGACGCCGCGCTGCCCCAGCTGCAAACGCGAATCGCCGCGGCAGTGCCGGTCTACTCCGACCTCGAGCGCGTAACGCTCACCCACAATCTGACGAAGATGCGCGAGTGGCTCGGCGCCGACGATCCGTACGTGCGCGCTCTGCTCGGCACCGATGCGCCGCAAACGGTCGCCGAGCGTATCGTCTCCGGCTCGAAGCTCGCCGATCCAGCAGTGCGCAAGGCGCTCTACGACGGCGGTCCGGCGGCGATTGCGGCATCGACCGATCCGGCGATCGTGCTGGTGCGCAGCGTCGACGATCTCTCGCGCGCGATCCGCAAGCAGTACGAGGACGACGTCGAAGCGCCGCTGCGGCTCAACGACGAGAAGGTTGCGCAGGCCGATTTCGCTTTGCACGGGCTCGCGACGTATCCCGACGCGACGTTCACGCTGCGCGTCACCTACGGCTCGGTGCGCGGATACCGGGAGAACGGACTGTCCGTCGCACCGTACACGACGATCTCGGGCGCGTACCGCCACGCGACCGGCAGCGAGCCGTACGCGCTGCCCAAGAGCTGGCTCGACGCGCGCGGCACGGTGAACGCGAGCACGCCGCTCGACTTCGTGCTGACCGCCGACATCATCGGCGGCAACTCCGGCAGCCCCGTGATCGACGCGCAGGGCCGCGTCGTCGGGCTCATCTTCGACGGCAACATCGAGTCGCTCGGCGGCGCGTACGGCTACGACATCCAGCGGAACCGCGCCGTCGCGGTCGACTCGCGAGGTCTGCTCGAAGCCCTGCGCGCTGTGTATCACGCCGACCGCGTGGCCGGCGAGCTCGCTACTCCGTAGCGCGGTTGAGGAGCGCGGCCACTTCGCCCGCGATCTGCTGCAGCGGCTCGGACATGACGTGCGTTTGGCGCACGTCGGTCTCGTCGCCGTGGCCGCCGCTGACGAGCAGCTGCATCGACGTGACCGCTTCGACCCGCGCCCAGCGCGTGCCGCGGCGCCACACCGGGTCGGCGCGCTCGCTCCATTCCATCACGACGTCGCCGGGATGATCGACGAGCGACGGAACGAGCTCCCGCAGGGTGGCGTAGAGATCGCGCGTCCTCATCCTCGCTTGATCCGCCGAAACTCGCGTGATACCTGGCGGTCGCCGGATTCCAGGGACGCCTCACGGCCCGGCGTAAACTCACGGCATGCCGACGCCACCGCTCACGATCGACGAGCTCGAACGACTGCGCCGCTACGACGCGCCCACCGTCGCGAACGCGATCGAGACGTTCGACGTGCGGCCGCGCACCGCGGGCTACGCGTCGCCCGCGATTCGCTCCGTCTTCCCGCAGCTCGGCGTGATGGTCGGGTACGCCGTGACGGCGCGCTCGCGGGCGAACAACCCGGCCGCCGGGAGCTACTCGCGCCACGGCTGGTGGGACGCCGTTATCGCGGCGCCGGCGCCGCGCGTCGCCGTGATCCAGGACCTCGACGAACCGCCCGTCGGCGCGTTCTGGGGCGAGGTGCAAGCCAACATCCACCGCGCGCTGGGCTGCGTGGGCGCCGTCACCAACGGCGGCGTGCGCGATCTGAACGAGGTCGAGCCGCTGGGCTTCCACTATTTCGCCGGCTCGGTGATGGTGTCGCACGGATACGTGCACATGGTGGACTTCGGAACGCCGGTGACGATCGGCGGGCTCGAGATCGAGACCGGCGATCTCATCCACGCCGACCGCCACGGCGTGCAGGTCATCCCCGCGGAGATCGCGCGCGACATTCCTGCCGCATGCGAGAAGATCGTCGCGCAGGAGCGGACGATCATCTCGCTGTGTCAGTCGCCGGAGTTCACGCTGGACGCGCTCAAGCGCACCCAGCCGTAGCGTCAGCCGGGACGGCCGTTCGTCGTCTTCGCTGCCGCGGGCGGATGTTCGGTGCGCGCCGCAGGCGGCGGCGCCGAACGCTGCTGCACGGCCGGGGGCGGCGGCGCCGGGGCGGCATGCTGCTGGACCGCCGGGGACTGCGGCGCGGATTGCTGCACGGGGTGCGCCGCGTTGTACTCGCGAGTTTGCGGCGGCGCGCCGTTCGCGCGCGGCGGCACGTCGCGCGTGACGTTCACGTTGCGCGCCGTAGGCGCCTCGCGCATCGTTGCGGGACGCGTCGCGTCGAAGTGCCGCCAGGCGTCCGGTTCCTGCGGTTTGCCCACGGCGGCTGCACCGGCTGACGCGGCGGAGTGCGTCACCGGCGTTCCGCGGCTTGCGCCGAAGCGCGCCCACGGATCGGTCGCGTTCACCGGAACCTGCGTGGTGGTCGTGCCGTCCGTCACCGGGATGCGCGGTGCGATGCGCGGCTGCGCGGCTTGCTGCACCGCAGGCTGCTGCACCGAAGATTGCTGCACGGCGGCGGATTGCTTCGGCAGCGGAGCGCGCACGTGCACGACGTTCGCGAGCGCGTCGCGCTGCTGCACGAACGGCGTGCGGCGAACCGCGATGTCGTTGCCGGCGAAGGTGCCGCCGAGCAGCGCCGGGGCGACGGCCAGGTGCGCCGCGACCGGATGATTGCTGAAGCGCAGGTTGGCGTCGGTCGGCACGGCGGGAACCAGGCCGCGGATCGGATGGACCGTGCGCACCTTCGACGGGTCGACCGCGCGCGGGTGGTCGAAGTTCCCGGCGACGAAGTTCTGGTGCGACACGTACGTCACGCCGTTGTACCGCGCGTTGATGAGCGCGTTCGACTTGTTGACGACGGCGTCGTTGTCGTGGTGCCCGTGGTGTCCTTTGTCGATGTAGTAGTAGTTGTTCGTTACGTACGTCACGTTGTTGCCGTAGCCGTTGCCCCACCAGGGATAGTACGTCTCGTACGGCGCGAGCGGCACCCAGCCGATGTCGCCGAAACCGAAGCCGAAGCTGCCGAAGCCCACGAACGCCACCACCGCCGGCCGCCACGTCACGAAGGCGCGCTCCGGATACCAGCACCAGCCGTAGCGCGGGCTGTGGTACCAGCGGCCGTAGTGATACGGGGCCCAGCCCCACGGCTCGTAGCCGAGCCAGGTCCAGCCGAAGCCCTCTTCCCACACCCAGCGGCCGTCGCGGTACGGCGCCCAGCTCGATGCGGCGTTGTACGGGACCCACACGTTGCCGTAGCCGCCGTCGGTGACCCAGCGGCCGTATGCGTCGAGGTCATCGATCCCCGCCACGCCCGGCGCGGCGTAGTCATCGGCGAGCCCGCGGTTCTCGCGGTCGTCCCGCTCGCGGTTGAAGCGGTCGAAATCGTCGTACGCGATCGCGTCGATGCGCTGGATCCACGGGTTCGACGCGGCGCCTTGCGCCAGCAGCGTCGTGCCCGTGCCGAGCGATTGCGTGCCTTGCGCGGTGACGATGTCCGCGCTTCCCGCGCGAACCGTCACCTGCGTGGCGCCCGCGGAGTCGACGCTGACGCGGTAGCTGCCGGCCGCCCGCGGCCGAACCGAAATGGAAGGCGTGTCGATCTGCGAGCGGCCGTCGGTGCCGCGCAGCAGCCGCAGGTCGATCGTGCCGGCCGCGAGCTGCAGCTCGCGCGCAGCGGTGTCCAGGTGGGTGAACCGCATCTGCACGCCTGCGCCTAGCCGCACCGACGACGAGCCGTCGAACTGGATCTCCGAGCGCGCGCCGTCGCCGGTCGTCACGTAGTCGGCGCCTAGGACCGGCGCGTTGATCGCGGCGGCGACCGGCGTCGCCGAGTCGCCGCGCTGCACCGCCACGGCGCCCTGGATCACGCTGATGCGCGCGACGCCCACACCGGCGCTCGCAGCGTCAGCGGTGCCGCCGTCGGCGCGGGCCGCGGCGGGCACCGCGACCGAGAAGAGCATGCCTGCGATTGCGAGCAGGGCGACAGGCGTCCGGGAGCGGGATGAATGCATGAAGCGCCTCCGGGGCGAGGATACGGCAGTAAGCTCAGAACGGTGTGAGATGCATCGAAGTTTCCCGCCGGAACGACCGCCGTCAGCGCTCCAGGACGTACGTCCCGGGCGCGTCGGCGAGCGGCGCGTACTTCGCGCTGCCGGGCGCGGCGGGCGCTTCGACTTTGTCCGGCGAGCGCGCCGCGAGCCACGCGGTCCAGTCGGGCCACCACGAGCCTTCGTGCTTCGGCGCGGCCGCAAACCAGGCGTCGGGCTCGGGCGGGTTGGGCGTGCCCGGCGCCGGACCCCACCACACGGCCTTCTTCTTGCCGGGCGGGCTGATGATGCCCGCGATGTGCCCGGACGCACCGAGCCGGAACACGGTCTCGCCCGCGAAGAGCCGGGTCATCGCGTAGACCGAGCGCCACGGCGCGATGTGGTCCTCTTGCGTGGCGACGCAGTACGTGTCGAGGTTCACGCGGCGCAGGTCGATCGGCACGCCGTCCACCTGGAGCGCGTCGGGCTTGGAGAGGTTGTTCGCCACGTACATCTCGCGCAAGTAGTACGAGTGCGTCGCGCGCGGAATGCGCGTTGCGTCGCTGTTCCAGTACAACAGGTCGAACGCGGGCGCGTCCTTGCCGAGCAGGTAGCGGTTCACCGCGACGCTCCAGATCAAGTCGTTCGCGCGCAGCATGTTGAACGTGTCGGCCATCTCGCGCCCGCTGAGCACGCCCTGCTCGCTCATGCGCTCCTCGATGTACGCCAGCGCTTCGTTCGACAAGAACGACATGAGCTCGCCGGGGTCGGCGAAGTCCACCAGCGCGGCGAAGAACGTCGCCGTGTTCACCAGCTCGTCGCCCTTTCGCGCGAGGTACGCAAGCGCGGTGGCGAGCAGCGTGCCGCCGATGCAGTAGCCGATCGCGTCCACTTGCTCGCTGCCCGCGATCTCCGGGGCGACGCGCATCGCCGTGAGCGGGCCCAGCCGCATGTAGTCGGCCCACGTCAGGTGCGCGAGCGACGTGTCCGGATTGCGCCACGACACGACGAACGTGTTGCGGCCTTCGTCGGTCGCGTACTTCACGAAACTGTTCGCCGCTTGCAGATCGAGGATGTAGAACTTGTTGATCCAGGGCGGCACGATCACCAGCGGCCGGGCGTAGATCTGCGCCTGCGTCGGCGCGTACTGGATCAGCTCGATGAGCTCGTTGCGGAATACCACCTTGCCGGCGGTCGTCGCGACGTTCTTGCCGACGGAGAACGCCGACTCGTCCACCAGCGCCGGGCGACCGGCGTTGGCGCGCTGATCCGCAGCGATGTTTTCCAAGCCGCGCACGAAGTTCGCGCCGCCCGTGCGGATGGTCTCCTCGAGCACTTCGGGATTGAACCACGGCACGTTCGTCGGGCTCATCGCGTCGCAGAACTGCTTGGCAAAAAAGCGCACGCGCCGCCGCGTCGTGTCGTCGAGACCTTCTGCCCGGTCGATCGAGTCGAGCACCGCCTTGCTGGCGAGCAGATACCCTTGCTTGAGCGCGTCGAAGTATGGGTTCGCGGTCCACGCGGCGTTGGCGAACCGGCGGTCCCCCGGCTCCGGCGCGATCACGGGCTCCCCGGCGGGCGGTTCACCGGTGGCGGCGGCGTTCGCATCGCGCACCGCGACGCCGGTAAGCGAGTTGGCGAGCTCGATCTGCGCTTCGAGCAGCTTGCCCGGCGTGGCCATCATCGCGCGCCAGACCTCCATCGACATGGCGCCGACGCCGAGCGGATCGAACGGGTTGCTGCTGCTCATCTGGGTTTGCACTAGCCTACGGATTGCGGGGGACGTGCGTAGTTCTACAAACCCGACCGGCAGCCCGCTGGCTCGCGGCGAGTCAGGTCAATGCGAGGCGCATGCGGTACTGGCGGGCGAACTCGCTCCAGCCCGCGTGACCGGCGAATGCGTCGTGCAGCGCGCCGCCCGCGGGCTCGTTCACGAGCGCCACCGTGTCCGATGCGAGCTCGGCATCGAGCGCGGCCAGGAGCGCGGATGCGGACAGGGCGTCGTATGCGCGCGCGTCGAGCAGGCTCGCACGCTCGCGCCGCCGCACGAATGCGTACGCGTCGGGCGATTCGCGCGACCCGACGAAGAGCGCTTCGAACGGTGACCCCGCCGCGATGCTCTCCGGCTCGCGCTGCCAGCACGAGGCGGGGGTGCGCGCCAGCACCGCGATCGCCTCAGCATCGAAGGCGTGCAGGACCGGTTCGGTATCCGTTTCATCCATCGGGCGCAGCGGCTCGCGCGTCCAGACGACCAGCTCGTCGATCCTCGTGAAACCGGCGCGCTCGTAGAGCCTGATCGCGGGCAGGTTGTGCGTGAGCACTTCCAGCTCGACGGACGTCGCGCCGGACGCGCGCGCGATATCGAGCGTCTCGTCGAGATAACGCCGCGCGAGACCGCGCCCGCGCAACTCCGGCACCACACCGAACCCGCCGATCCACGCGCGCTCGCGGCGAAACGCGAGCAGCACGACGCCGGCCAGTGCGCCGTCCACGGTCCAGCGCCGCGAGCGCGCGAGGTCGACGTCATTGCGCTCGACGTGCGCCCGAAAGCTCTCCGCATTCATCGCCGGCCGCTCGCCGTAGATGTCGCCGCGAAACGACGCGTTAAGCTCGTCGACGGTCACGTGCTGCTGCATGTCGTTCATTCTTTGGGAAACGTTACACGTCGAGAGAGCCGACGAACGTTGCGATGCGCTCGATCACGAGCTGCGGTGCGTCGCGATGCGGTGAATGCCCGGCGCCGGGGACCATAAGCGTCTGCGTCCCGGGTATGCGAGCCGCGATCGCGTGGAGCTGCGCGGTCGTGCCGTACTCGTCGGCTTCGCCTTGGATCAACAGCACCGGCACGCGCACGCGCTCGGCGTACGCTTCGATGTTCCAGTCGCGAAAGCGGGGGTCGAGCCAGGCGTCGTTCCAGCCGGCGAACGTCGCATCCGGGTCGGCATGATGTCGGGCGAGCTTCGCCGGCAGGTCGCTTGTCGCGTACGCGCTCTTCGCTTCCGCAATGCTGCGCACGCTGATCTCCTCGACGAACACGTGCGGGGCTTCCAGCACCAGCGCGCGCACCGTGCCGGGATGCGCGCCCGCTTGAATCAGCGCGATCGACGCGCCGTCGCTATGGCCGAACAGGATCGGCCGTTCGATCCCGAGCTGCGCCAGCAGCTCCGGCAGCACAATGTCGCCCTCGCGGTGCATGTAGTTCGGCTCGCGCATCTCCCGCAGCACGTCCGAACGGCCGTAGCCGTAACGCGAGTATGCGACGACGGTGCAGCGCGTGCGCTCGCGCAGCCGCTGCGGCAGATCGCGCCACAGCGAGATCGAGCCGAGCCCTTCGTGCAGCATGACGACCGCGGGCCGCGCGGGATCGCCGTCGTAACGGACCGTTTCCAGCCGCTTGCCGTCGACGACGACATCGCGCACGAGCGGCTCGCGCCCAAGCGGCTCGCGACCAAGCGGCTCGCGCGTCAACGGCGCTCCTGCGCCCGCAGGACGTGCCGCCGGATCTTGCCGGTCGCCGTCTTCGGCAGCTCGTCGACGAACTCGATCCAGCGCGGGTACTTGTACGGCGCGAGCCGGCTCTTCACGTGCGCCTTGAGCGCATCGGCGAGCTCCGGCAGCGGCTTGACGCCGGGCTTGAGCACGACAAACGCTTTTGGCTTGACGAGATCGCTGTCGTCCTCGACGCCGATGACGGCCGCTTCGAGCACGTGCTCGTGCGCGACGAGCGCCGACTCCACCTCGCTCGGCGACACCCAAATGCCGCCGACCTTGAGCATATCGTCGACGCGACCGCAGTAGATGAAAAAGCCGTCATCGTCCTGACGGTACTTGTCGCCCGTGCGCGTCCACTCACCGGCGAACGTCGCGCGCGACTTCTCGCGGTTGTTCCAATAATATGCGGCCGAGGTGGGGCCGCTGACCTCGAGCTCGCCGAGCTCGCCCGGTGCGACGTCGCGGCCGTCCTCGCCGACGATGCGCGCGCGGTAGCCCGGAACCGGCAGCCCCGTCGTGCCGTAGCGCACCGCACCCGGCCGGTTGGAAACGAAGATGTGCAGCATCTCCGTAGAGCCGATACCGTCGATGATCTCGACGCCCAAGCGCGCCGTCCAGTTCTTGCCGATCTCCTCGGGCAGCGGCTCGCCCGCCGACGTGCACAGCCGCAGCGCGAGCTCGTCGCGCGCGGGAAATTCCGGATGCACGAGCAGGGCGCCGAACAGCGTCGGCACGCCGCAGAAGATCGTCGCACGGTGCGTGCGCAAGATCGTGCCGACGGCGTCGGGCGTCGCGCGCGCCGCGTGCAGCACCGCCGTCGCACCGACCGACATCGGGAACGTCAGCGCGTTGCCCAAGCCGTACGCGAAGAACAGCTTCGCCGCGGAATACACGACGTCGTCCTCGCGCATGCCGAGCACGTTCTGCGCGAACAGCTCGGCCGTGCGAATCAAGCTCGTCTGCACGTGCACGGTGCCTTTCGGCTTTCCGGTCGAGCCCGACGAGTACAGCCAGAAGCACGCGTCGTCGGGCCGCGTCGGCGCGGCGTCGGCGAGCGGCGTCGCACGCCCCGTCAGCGCGGCGAGCGTCGGATGCGCGCCCGCGTACGTGCCGCGCGGATCCGACACGACGAACGTGCCGGTCCAGCTCGCGAGCCGCGCCGCTTCTTCGTACGACGGCAGCAGCTCCACCGAGACGACCGCGACTTTTGCGCGGCTGTCGGCCAGGATGAACGCGTAGTCGAGCGGCTGGAACAGCGTGTTCACCGGGATCGGCACGACGCCGGCTTTGATCGCGCCCAGGAACGCCGCGGGAAAATCGATGGTGTCGAGCAGGCCCAGCACAACGCGCTGCTCCACGTCGAGACCGAGCTTGCGCAGCGCGCCCGCGGCGCGGTCGACGCGCTCAGCCAGCTCGCGGTACGTGTACGCGCCGAAGTCGTCGACGAACGCGGTCTTGCCGGCCAGCGCCGGCACGTTGCGCCCGACGAGGTCGACCGCGGCATTGTAGAATGCGGACGAGTCGGGCGTGGGATTCGCGGGCGACGGGGGTGCGGGCGACGCGTCGATCACGGCAAGCTCCGGTCGGTCGAAGGTCCGGCCCCTGGACTCGGAGCCGTTCGAAGCATTATAGTGCATCCAAGTGGTTTCGCAAGCGTGATAGTGCATTCGGCCGGCGACGACGACGGCGCGTTCCTCACCAGCCTCGGCGACCGGGTGCGCGAGCTGCGCGCCCGCCGCGGCATGACGCGCAAGATCCTCGCCAAGGACTCCGGTGTGTCGGAGCGCTACCTCGCCCAGCTCGAGACCGGCCAGGGCAACGCGTCGCTGGGGATCCTGCGCCGGATCGCCCGCGCCCTCGACGTCCCGCTGGAGTCGCTCGTCGCTGACGCGCCCGAGCCGCCGGCGGAGCTGACCCAGACCGTCGAGCTGCTCCGCCGGCTCGGACCCGCCCGGCTGGCCGAGGCGCGCGCGCTCCTTCTGAAGACGTTCGGCGACGCGGACGCCGCGGGCCGCAGCCGCCGGATCGCGCTGATCGGCCTGCGCGGCGCCGGCAAGACGACGCTCGGGAAGCTGCTGGCCGAGCGGCTCGACGTCCCGTTCGTGGAACTGGACCGCGAGATCGAGCGCGAGAGCGGCGTCTCGCTGGCCACGATCTTCGACTTCTACGGCCAGGCCGGTTTCCGCCGCATGGAGCGCCGTTGCCTCGACCGCGTCATCGAGGAGCACCCGCGCTTCGTGCTCGCGACCGGCGGCAGCATCGTGTCCGAGCCGTCCACCTTCGAACGGCTCCTCGCCGCCTGCTGGACCGTCTGGCTGAAGGCGGCCCCGGCCGAGCACATGGAGCGGGTTGTCGCCCAGGGCGACATGCGCCCGATGGCCGGCAACCGTGAGTCGATGCACGACCTTCAGCGCATCCTCGCGGGCCGCGAGCCGCTCTACCGCCGCGCGGACGCCGAGGTCGACACGAGCGGCAAACCCGTGGGCAAGGCCCTTACCACATTGCTGGAACGCGTTGCCGAAAACGGAGACGCCTGAGCCGCCTGTCGTCACTCCTGCGGCATCCATCGATATGCTCGCACATGCACCGAGTCGACCAGCCCCGTCCCTCGGCGTACGAAGAACGCCACCCAATCGGCACGACGATTCTCTGGTTGGTCGCTCTATTTCCCGACGTACTCCTGTGGCTCGTTTTCAGCGCGATCGCCCTTCTGATCGGCATGCTTCATTAGCAAGCGAGACGCTTCCTGAACCGCGCCCCCTTACCCGGTGCCTAGCACGATAATGCTTGCCATGGGCGTCCAACATGCAGTATAGTTCACTAACGATGCAGACTGCCGAGGCGCCGGCCGAGTCCGGCCTAGTCACCTTCGACACCTCGCCCGAACGCTATCGGCACTGGAAGCTCGCGGTGGACGGGCGGGTCGCGACCCTCGCGCTCGACGTCGATGAGGACGCCGGCATTCGGCCCGGTTACAAGCTCAAGCTCAACTCGTACGACCTCGGCGTGGACATCGAGCTGCACGACGCGCTGAACCGCATTCGGTTCGAGCACCCCGCGGTCGGCTGCGTGGTGGTCACGAGCGCGAAGGAGCGGTCGTTCTGCGCGGGCGCCAACATCTACATGCTCGGCACGTCGTCGCATCAATGGAAAGTGAACTTCTGCAAGTTCACCAATGAGACGCGCAACGGGATGGAAGACTCCAGCCGCCACGACGGGCTGCGCTTCGTCGCGGCGGTGAACGGCGCGTGCGCGGGCGGCGGCTACGAGATCGCGCTCGCGTGCGACGAGATCCTGATGATCGACGACCGCTCGACCGCGGTGAGCTTGCCCGAAGTGCCGCTGCTGGGCGTGCTGCCGGGAACCGGCGGGCTGACGCGCGTGATCGACAAGCGCAAGGTGCGCCGCGACGTCGCCGACCTGTTCTGCACCAACGCCGACGGCGTGCGCGCCGAGCGCGCGAAGGCGTGGAAGCTCGTCGATGCGATCGCACCGCCGTCGGAGTTCGACACGCTGGTGCGCGACCACGCGGCGGCGCAGGCCGCGACCTCGCCGCGCGATGCGCACGCGCAGGCCATCGCGCTGCGGCCGCTGCAGCGCACGATCGACGAGCACGGCTATCACTACACGAACGTCGACGTGAGGTTCGACCGTGCGGCGCACAACGCCACGGTGACCGTCCGCGCCCCGCGCGAACCGCAGCCCGAAACGGCGGGCGCGATCTTTGCGCTGGGCGACGCGTGGTGGCCGCTCGCGCTCGCGCGCGAGCTCGACGACGCGATCCTCATGCTGCGCACGAACGAGCCCGAGCTGGGGCTGCTGCTGCTGCGTACGGAAGGCGACGCCGACGCCGTGCTCGCCGTGGACCGCACGCTGCTCGCGCAGCGGGAGCACTGGCTGGTGCGCGAGACGCTGGGTCTGCTGCGGCGCACGCTCGCGCGGCTGGACGTCAGCTCACGCAGCATGTATGCGATCGTCGAGCCGGGTTCGTGCTTCGCGGGAACCCTGCTCGAGCTCGCGCTGGCGGCAGACCGCACGTACATGCTGCTCGCCGACGATGAGGACCAAGCGCCCGCGCTGGTGCTGGGCGAGACGAATTTCGGCGCGTATCCGATGGTGAACGGCCGCACGCGGCTCGAGACGCGCTTCGACGGCGACGCCGGCGCGTGCGAACGCCTGCAGGCTGCGATCGGCCGGCGGTATCACGCGGCAGACGCGCTCGGCGCGGGGCTCGTGACCGTCGCACCGGACGAGCTCGACTGGGACGACGAGATTCGGCTCGCGCTCGAAGAGCGCGCGTCGCTGTCGCCCGACGCCCTGACGGCGATGGAAGCGAACCTGCGGTTCCCCGGCGCGGAGACCGCGGACACGAAGATCTTCGGCCGCTTGTCGGCCTGGCAGAACTGGGTGTTCTACCGCCCCAACTCCACCGGCGAGACCGGTGCGCTCAAACTTTTCGGCAGCGGCACCAAACCGCGCTTCGACCAGGAACGGGTTTAACTCACATGGCGATCGACTACGCGGAACGCATCCCCAACAACGTGGAGCTGTCGTCGAACCGCACGCTGCAGCGCGCGCTCGAGCACTGGCAGCCCGCGTTTCTATCGTGGTGGAAAGAGATGGGGCCGACGGATTTCAACGCGGCCGACGTGTACCTGCGCACGGCGATCTCGGTCGACGCGAAGGGCTGGGCGAACTACGACTACGTGCGCATGCCGGAGTACCGCTGGGGGATCTTCCTCGCGGAGCCGGAGACGGACCGGCGCGTCGGCTTCGGCGACGACTTCGGCAAACCGGTATGGCAGCAAGTGCCCGGCGAGTACCGCAGCACGCTGCGCCGTTTGATCGTCACGCAAGGCGACACCGAGCCGGCCTCGGTGGAGCAGCAGCGTTTGTTGGGGCACACCGCGCCGTCGCTGTACGACCTGCGCAATCTGTTTCAAGTCAACGTCGAGGAAGGCCGTCACCTGTGGGCGATGGTCTACCTGCTGCACGCATATTTCGGGCGCGACGGCCGTGAGGAAGCCGAAGAGCTGCTCGCGCGCCACTCCGGCGACGCCGACAACCCGCGCATCCTGCAGACGTTCAACGAACCGATCTCCGACTGGCTGTCGTTCTTCATGTTCACGTTCTTCACCGACCGCGACGGGAAGTTCCAGCTCAAGTCGTTCGCGGAGTCCAGCTTCGACCCGCTCGCGCGCACGTGCCGCTTCATGCTCACCGAAGAAGCGCACCACATGTTCGTCGGCGACACGGGCATCTCGCGCGTCGTCAAGCGCACGCTCGAGGTGATTCGCGAGCTGGGTACCGACGAGCCGGGCGCGATTCGGCGCGCGGGCGCGATCGACTTCCCCACGATCCAGCGCTATTTGAACTTCTGGTTCAGCTCGTCGCTCGATCTCTTCGGGTCCGAAGCGTCGTCGAACGCCGCGGCGTACTTCGCGCAAGGCATCAAAGGCCGCCCCGACGAGAAGAAATATCCCGACCACGTGCTGCGCGACGTGGACTTCGAGCTCGCCGTGCCGGACGGCGCCGGCGGCGTGCGCGCGGAGAGCGTGCCGCTGCGCAACGCGATGAACGAGGTCGTGCGCAACTCCTACACCGAGGACTGCATGCGCGGCCTGACGCGCTGGAACAAGCTGATCGAAGCCGCCGGTCACGCGTTCCGGTTCACGCTGCCGAGCACGCGCTTCCGGCGCACCATCGGCAACTGGGCGAACGTGCCGACCGATCCCGCCGGCATGCCGATCGGGCAGGCGGAGTACGACGCGCGCATCGCGTCCTGGCTGCCCAGCGATGACGACCGCGCGTTCATCACCAGCCTCATGCAGCGCGTCGTCGAGCCCGGCAAGATGGCCGCCTGGATTGCGCCGCCCGAGAAAGGCATCAAGGACCGCCCGGTCGACTACGAATACGTCCGGCTTGCCTGATTCACGCCGGCCGCTGCAAGGCCGCACGCACGTCACGCGCACGCGCGTGCGCTTCGGTGAGACCGACGCGGCCGGCATCGTGTTCTACGCGACGTTCTTCGCCTGGTTCGACGTCGGTACCACGGGACTGCTGCGCGCCGCGCATCCGCAACTGACCGACGCCCACGGCCGCCCGCGCTGGCCCGTGCCCATCGTGGAGGCTGGTGCGCGGTTCGCCGCACCGCTGTACTTCGACGACGCGATCGCGATCCGTTCGACGATCACCGAGCTGGGCACGAGCTCGCTGCGCGTGGAGCACGTGGTGCTGCGCGCCGACACGGAAGCGGCGCGCGGCTTCGAGATTCGCGTGCTGATCGCGCCCGCCGGCGAAGACGGTCGCATCGCCGCCACGCCGCTGCCGCCGGAGCTGCGCGCGGCGCTCGCGGATCCGGCGACGACCGACGATTTCGGAGCCTGACAGGCGCGCCCGCGCTCGGCTACCCGACCGGAATGCTCTGCGGGTAGCGGAAGACGTCGTTCGGATCGAACCGCTGCTTGACGCGCCGCAGTTCCGCGGCGTTTTCGGCGTAGTACCGCGCTTCCCAGTCGGTCAGGTTCAGGTCGCAGTAGTTACGGTAGCTGGCGTTCGTGCCGATGTGCGGGTCGAGCGCGTCGAACGTGTCGCGCAGCCAGGTTTCCGAGGTATCCGCTTGCCGCGGATCGGTCCAGTACGTCTGATACTGCACCGTGTAGGTCATGTCGCGGTGGACGAATGCGGTCGCGTCGCGCGCCCGGTCGTTGATCGCGCCGCCGAACGTGTCGAACTGCGCGTACCATGCCGCCCCGATCGGCACCGTAGCGCGCATCCGCGCGAGGAGCGCGTCGATTCCCGCCGCGCTCAGCTCACCGCGGCCGAGGCTGGACGCCATCTTGAAACTCTCCTGCTGCGCATCGTCGCCGCCGCCCGCTTCGGCCGCGGCGAGCACGGTCATCGTCTTGAATTTCGGCGGCTGTTTGGGCGGCGGCATCGGCCGCGGCACGTCGAGGATCGTCGCGAGCTCGCGGCGCGTCTGCTCTTCGTCGCCGAAGCGCTGGCCGGCGAACGAGATGACGCCGCCGCCCGCGCGGAACAGCGCGGTGGCGAACATCTCGCGCGACGGCTGCCAGCGGGTGAAGCGCGCGACGAATTCGCGCGCCGTGTCGTCGTTCGCCGCCCACTGGTAGCCGAACGTCGTGACCAGCTCCGTGACGGGAACGAGCTCGAACTCGAACTCCGTCACCACGCCGAAGTTGCCGCCGCCGCCGCCGCACGTGGCCCAGAACAGGCGGTCCGGATCGTGATGCCGGCCGGCCTCGCGCACCGTGCCGGTGCCGTCCACCATTCGCACGCGGAGCAGCTTGTCGCAGAACATGCCGTACTTTCGGCTGAGCAGCCCGAATCCGCCGCCCGTCACAAGCCCGCCGACGGCGACGGTGCCGCAGGTTCCGCCCGGCAGTGTCATGCCGTGATCGCCGAGCACGTGGTACAGCGTGCGCAGCGGCGTGCCCGGTCCAACGACCGCGGTCTTGCGATCGCGGGACACCGTGACGCAATCGAGCCGGCTCGTATCGATCACGAGCCCGCGGTCGTTGAGCGAGAAGCCCTCGTAGTCGTGCCTGCCGCTGCGCATGCACACCTGTAGCCCGGCCGCGATCCCGTACTTCACCGCATTGACGACATCGGCTTCACCGTAGACGTACACGATCGCAGCGGGATGAAAGTCGAGCCGCGCGTTGTAGTTCTGCCGCGCCTGTTCGTATTCGTCGGTGTTGGGCGCCGGCCAGACGACGTGTCCGCTCAGCGGCGGAAGTGCGGCCGGCGCTGCCGCCGGCGGCGCGCTCGGCGCCAGCGGCGCGACGGCCGGTTCGGCGACGGCGACCGGCGGTTCGGCTACGGCGACAGGCGGTTCGGCTACGGCCACATTGGACCGAACGTCCAGCTCCGGAAGTTCTTCGACGTCAATATGTCTCGCCCACATGCGGACGCCGTTCGCTTGGCTTGCTGCGAATCCCGCACCGGAGCGCTGCGCTCGAACGCGAACTGGGCGCCATGCCGCTCGACCCGTCGCTCCTGTTGTTCGTCCCCGCCGACCGCCCCGACCGCTTCGGCAAAGCGCTCGCGTCCGGTGCGACGGGCGCGATCCTCGATCTCGAAGACGCCGTCGCGCCGGACCGCAAGTCGTACGCGCGCGATCAGGTGCGCGCGTTCCTCGACGCGCACGACGAGTCTGGAGCGCGTCACGGTGCGCGTGAACCCCGGCGACACGCCGGACGGCCGCGCCGACCTCGCGATGCTCGCCGGCGCGCGCCGCGTCGGCGCGGTCGTGATCCCGAAAGTGCACGACGTCGCCGACTGCGCGCGCGTCTCCGACGAGCTGGGTGACCTGCCGCAGATCGTCATCATCGAGTCGGCGCGCGGCGTCGCACACTGCGAGACGATCGCGCGCGCACCGCACGTGCTCGCGCTCGCGTTCGGCCCGTACGACCTCGCCGCCGAGCTCGGCGGCGTGACCGATACCGACGTGATGCTGCCGCACCGCGCGCGCATGCTGGTCGCCGCGCGCGCCGCGGAGCGCTGGGCGATCGACGGCCCGTCGCGCGAGTACGGCGACGCCGCGATCCCCGCGCGCGACGCCGAGCACGCGCGCCGCTTGGGCTACGACGGCAAGCTGCTGATCCACCCCGCGCAGATCGCCCCGGTTCGCGCAGCGTTCGCCCCGTCCGAAGCGGACGTCGCATACGCGCGCCGCATCGTCGACGCGGCGGCACGCTCGAACCCCGCGGTGCTGGACGGCACGATGATCGACCCGCCGATCGTAATCGCCGCCGAACGCGTCCTGCGCCGCGCGGCGTCCGCATAAACTTCAGGCCCGGATCGCTCCAGGCCCTGCATACCTCGCGCCGCTGCAGCGACATGTGCGAGGCTGTCGGCGATCATACGAAGTATCGCGCATTCAATAGAAAACCGGACGTCTCCGGGCTCCGGTTATCGCTGCGGTTGCGCTTTGGGGCCCGGGACGCTGTATTCCGAGCCCAGCATCCCCCGCCCCTCCTGCTGCGTAGTGATATCGTGCGAGATTACGCAGATAATACGCGATGAAGGTGTATCACGTCAACCCTATACCGATCGCGGCCGCCAGCCGCTCGAATCGCCGCAGATCCATCGCGTACGACGGGAACGATGCGGTTGCCGTCGTAGTAGAATCCGGTTGAGCCGCGCCAGCCAGACGTGGCCGATCAAATCGCCTTTCGCCCAGCATGTACCGACGCCGGGATACCGCCCGGCCGGGATGGCATGATGCCACGGCTCAGCGGTCGCGGTTCGATCTCGCTCAGAGGAACGACGACCACCGTCACGTCAGCCACACACGTGAAGAGCCGCATCGGTGAAACCACGACAACCCGGCGCTTTTCACGATCTCGGGCGGAACATAGCCGCTGAAATCACAGATAAGGACCATCCCGGCGCCGGAAAGAACCGCAACGCCACGCGATCGTGATAACAGCGCTGCGGCCTTTTGCCCAGAATGTGAACGTCAGATTGCGCTTGTCACGTCCGGCCCGCCGAAGGCTCCGCCCGCGCGCAGTCGGCGCGATGTTCTCTTGCGGGCGGTATGCCAGCAACTCGCGCAGCACGGTTTCCGTATGCTCGCCGAGTCCCGGTGCCCGCCGGTGTTCCGCGCCCGCTTCGCCCACCCGGACCGGGCTCGCTATCCAGCGCGCGGTGCCGAACGCCGGGTGCTCGACCTCGGTGACTAGCCCGCGCGCAGCC
>CAVRRP010000006.1:0-17732 GCA_963723635.1 Vulcanimicrobiota bacterium
AGATTCGACTCGGCGGCGGCCCACGCGCGCGTCTCCGGCGAGCTCGCGTCTTCCAGCCAGCGGTACGGGTCGACCACCTGGCGGCCGAAGTAGCTGTCCGTCACGGGCCGCGGCGGCGCCGGAGGGTAGACGAGGCGCTGCGGTGCAGACGCACCGAGCAGCACCGCCGACGACACCAACGCGAGGGCCACACGAGCGAACGACATGGCGCGTGAGTACGACGCGCCGCGCGACAACCATGCGTCACGGCGCAAGCGCATCTACGATCCGATCCACCGCTTCATCGAGCTCGACGCGGGCGAGGTCGCATTGCTCGGCGCGCCGGCGGTGCAGCGGCTGCGGCGCCTGCGCCAGCTCGGGCTCGCGTACCTGGCGTTCCCGTCGGCGGAGCACTCGCGCTTCTCGCACGCGCTGGGCGCGATGGCGATCGGCACGCGCGCCTTCGACGCGCTGCGCGTGCACTCGCCCGAAGCGTTCGACTCCGAGCGCGACTTCCGCACCAAGCGCACGCTGCTGCGCGCGAGCCTGCTGCTGCACGACGTGGGGCACGGTCCGTTCTCGCACGCGTGCGAATCGGTGCTCGGCGTGCGCCACGAGCTGCGCACCGCGGCGATCCTCGCGCTGCCGGATCTGCGGGACGCGCTCGCCGCGATCGACGTCGATCCCGACGCCGTGCTCGGCTTGATCACGGGCGCGCCGGACGCCGATCCGGTGCTGCGCGAGTTGGTGAGCGGGCCGAACCTCGACGCCGACCGCATGGACTACCTCTTGCGCGACTCGTACTTCACCGGCGTCGCGGGCGGCACGTACGACGCCGAGCAGCTCATCGAGTCGCTGCGCGTGCTCGACGTCGACGGCCGCCCGCAGCTCGGCGTCGACGGCCGCGGCGTCGTCGCGCTCGAGTCGTTCGTGCTCGCGCGCTACATGATGTTCGCGACGGTGTACTTCCACCACACCACGCGCGCGTTCGAGCGCGTGCTGCGCGACGTGCTCGAAGTGCTGTGGCCCGATCCGCGCGCGCTCGACGACGTGCACGAGTTTCTGGGCTGGGACGATTTTCGCGTGATCGACGCGATCCGCCCGATGGACGGCGAAGGCGTGCGCGCGCTGCGCGAGCGCCACACGGTGTACGGTCTGGCGGCGGAGTTCAACGCCGAGCAAGACCTGCGCACGTTCGAGCGCTGCGAGCACGCGCTGCGCGCGCGCTGGGGCGACGCGGTGTGGAGCGACTCGCAGGAGCAGCTGCTCCACCGCCTGCCGCTCGGCACGGCGGGCGCGACGCCGACGGTGCGCGTGCGCCTGATGGGCCGCGACGCCGACGCGCGCGTCGCATCCGACCTGATCGCGAAGCTCTCGGGAAAAGCGCACTGGCGCAAGCTGTTCGTGCGCACCGACGTCGCGTCGGTCCAGGAGGCGCGCGAGATCTGCGCGCGCCTCATCGTCAGCGGCGGCTAGCTAGCTCATCCCGCGTTCGGGCGTGCCGCGCGAGCCGCGGTTCGCCGCGCAGATGTCGTGGCCGCAGTTGCAGTCCGCGCTCAGCGAGGCTTTGCCGCGCTCGACGTCGGCGAGCTCGACCGTGTTCGCCGAGCACCACTCGCTGCACGGCCCGGCGCTGACCAGGTCGTTGCACCCGCAGGCGGCGTTGATGCACTGATGGGCCGGGGCAGGCGGGGGATCGATGGAGGCGCTCATTGCGCAAGCGCTACCCTACGTGGAATCGGCCCAAACGCCGGCGCTCCACGAAGTTCTCCACACGATCCACACGACACGGCCGATCCCCCTCAGCGGGCGACGCCGAGCGGACACAGCGCGCGGAACGCCTTGGTCGCTGCGCAGGTCCGAGAAGATGCGGTCGAGCGGCAGCAGCACGGTCCACGGCTCGTTCGTTGCCGACGGCCGCGCGCAGCTCGGTGATCGCGTCGGCCCGCTCGCCGAGCCCCAGCTGCGCGTACGCGCGCAGGTAGTGCGCCGGCCGCCGGCCGTGCGGCGTGCTGCGGTCGAGGAACCGCCGCGCCGGTCGCGGGTCGCCGCTGCGGCCCGCCGCGAACGCGGTCAGCGCGGCGTACGAGTCGCGCGGCTTCGACGGCCGACAGCACGTCGAGGTGCCCAGCGCTTCGTCGTAGCGCTCGAGCCCCGACAGGATGCGCGCCAGCTCGTAGCGCGCGAACGAGAACTCCGGATCGAGCTCGAGCACTTCGCCGAGATCGCGCACGCCTTGCTCGTGCGCGCCCTGCAGGCAGTACACGATCGCGAGCGTCGTCTGCAGCTCGAGGCCGTCCGGCGTGTTGGCGAGCGCCGTGCGCAAGTGGTCGAGCGCGCCCGCTAGATCGTCGTTGATCATCGCGTGCCACGCCGCCCAGTGGTGCGCGGTGCTGTACGTCGGATCGATCGAGAGCGCGAGGTCGAACGACTCTTTCGCGCGGCGCAGGTCGCGGCGCCCGAACAGCTGCAGATCGGCGAGCGTCGCGTGCAGCTCCGGCAGCGACGGGTCGAGCGCGAGCGCCGACTCCACCGCGACGCGCGCGTCGTGGAACGCTTCGAGCGGATCGCGGATCAGGTACTCGCCCATCAGCAGGTGCACGTCGGCCATCCCGGCGTACGCGCGGGCGAACGTCGGATCGATCTCGAGCGCGCGCTCGAAGTAGCGCGCCGCGCGCTGCAGCGCCGCCGACGTGCGGTGCTTCCAGAGATAGCGCCCGCGCGCGACGAGCGTGAGCACGTCGAGATCCTCGGACGCGCGCTTGGGCGGCGCCGCGCGCGTCACCGCATCGATCTCGGCCGCGACGGCGGCGATCGCGGCGGCGCGGTAGCGGTAGAACGACCGCTCCGAGAGGTGGATCTCGTCGGCGACGGCGGCCGAGCTCTCGCCCTCGACGTCGACGCGCCGCACGATCGTCCAGTACACCGGCGGGTAGACCGCAGCGCGCGCTCAGCCAGCAGCAGGACCGCGTCGCGAACGGACCCCGCGCCGGTCAGCCGGCACAGCGTGACGGCCAGCTCGTCGTCCTGAATCGCGCCCGGCATCCGCAGCTTGCGAAGCAGCTGCCGTACCCTCCGATAGCCCCACTCCATGCCGACCTCCTATTTTGTTAGTAGAACGGTTATAGCATAGGAGTCGTTCGCCTGCGCGGTTGCGCGGCAGCAGCTTGGCAGAAGCAGGACGGTCCGTCAGGTCGGCTAGGTATGCGCCTTCAGCAGGCGCCGGGAAGCGGTCGTGGAGCGCCTTGAGCTTGGGCATGTCGTTGTAGACGATGTACGGCTCGTCCGGATGGTGCACGAGGTAGTGCTGGTGGTAGGCCTCGGCCGGATAGAACGCCACGAACGGCACGACCTTGGTGACGATCGGCGCGCTGTAGACGTGCTTGGCGGTCAGCTCGCGGATCGCGGCCTCCGCGACGCGCTTCTGCTCGTCGCCGATGTAGAAGATCGACGAGCGGTACTGCGAGCCGTGGTCGGGCCCTTGGTAGTCGAGCTCGGTCGGGTCGTGCGCGACGGTGAAGTACACGTCGAGCAGCTGCCGGTACGAGATCTGGCTCGGGGTCGTAGGTGATCTCGACCGACTCCGCGTGGCCGGTCATGCCGGTGCTGACGACCTCGTAGTGCGCGGTCGTCTTGTTGCCGCCGGAGAACCCGGACACGACGTTCGTCACGCCGCGGAGCTGCTCGAACACGGCCTCGACGCCCCAGAAGCAGCCGCCGGCGAGGACGGCCTTCTCTTGGCGGGGCGCCGCCTGGGCGGGGCCGACGGCGCCCGCGAGGACGGCGAGCGCGAGGGGGACGATCTTCCAAAACCGGTGCACGTTCATCACAACGTCCAGCCTACCACCGCGGTTTCCGCGGCGCTGCAAGCCCGCTTACACGTTCTGCCTGCATTTCCTACTCATGGTAGGATAAGCTCATGGCTCCGAAAGAGAAGGTCTCGCTCAGCCTGGACCACGACCTGCTGGCCGAAGTCCGGCGGCGGGTCGGAAAGCGCGAGCTTTCGTCGTTCCTGAACGACGCGCTCGAGCGGCGCCTGCAGGCTGAAGCGATCCAAGAATACCTCGGTGAAGCGGAAGCGCGCGTCGGTCCAGTTCCGGCCGACGTCGGGGAAGCGGCCGACGAGGCGTATCGCCGGCGGTTCGACCGCGCGCGTGTCGCGAGGCTGCGCCGCCGCATCGTCGACGCGTTCGCGCGAGCGCCGGCCGTTCGGGCCGAAATCGCAGCAGCGATCTCGCGTGGGAGACGGCGTCGACCTGCTCGGCTTGCAACGGTGCGCCTTGACGGAAAACGTCCTTCTCGAGCTCGATCCTCGGCCGCCACCCGAGGGTCGTGATCGACGGGCAAACGGTGCGGGTGATCGACATGGACCCGCGTCTCGACAAGCACGCCGCGGCTTCTTGAGCGAACTCTTCGTACTGGACAGCGGCGCGCTCGGAGCGCTGGCGTCTGATCACCCACGGCTGCGGCGGCTGCTTGCGAACATCGTGCGTGACGGCGGCTTCATCTGCGTGCCGGCCGTCGTCCTCGCTGAAGGTTACGGGGACTCGCGCAACAATGCGCGATACGATCGCGCGCTCAAAGCACTCGGCGGCGCAGATCGCGTGATCATCGACACGACGACGAAGATCGCCAAAGAAGCGGGGCGCGTCATGCGACGCCGCCGCCATGAAGGAGACGATCGACGCCATCGTCGTCGCGACGGCGGCCGCGGAGCCCGATGCGCGCAACGATCGTCACCGGCGACGAAAGCCACGTCGAAGATCTCGCCTGCTGCGTCGAGCAAGACCTCGGCATCATTTACCTCAACGATCTTCCGGGCTAGGATCGGCGGACGCGGCATCTTGGCTGGGGCGGACACGGTTGACTCCGGGGCGCCGGTCGTGGTAAGACCGTCGGACGATGGCCGCTTCGCGCTGGTCCTACCGGTATTTTTACGCCTCGAGCGATGCGCTCCGGCGCGGTAGGCCTTTGCCGTAACGAGTCCGTCTGGACCGAACCGCAAGAGCCCCTCGCCGAGCGAGAGGCTCTTGTTCTTTCCTGGAGAGCACGATGATCAGCGCCCAGCCCGCGTCCGGCGAGCCCCAGCCCCCGACCCTCACGCTCACCGCCGCCTTCGAGGGGATCGAAGGCTCGTACTCGCACGCGGTCCTCGAGGCGTACGCCGCGCGGCGCGGGGTGGCGTTCGCGCCGGTGGGCTGCTCGTCGTACCGCGCGGTCGCGCACGCCGTGCTCTCGGGCCGGGCCGACCTCGGGCTGCTGCCGGTCGACAACGCCATCGCCGGGACCATCCGCGAAGGCTACGACGTGCTCGCGGAGTACGAGCTCGACCTCCTCGCGGAGATCACGTGGCGCATGGAGCACCGGCTGCTCGCGCTGCCCGGCGCGACGCTGGAAGGCCTGCGCGAGATCGACTCGCACCCCGTCGTGCTCGCGGAGTGCGGGCGCTTTCTCGGGACGCTGGCCGAGGTGCGGCGCGTGCCCGTCCCCGATACCGGGATCGCCGCGCGCGACGTCGCCGCGGCGCGCGATCTCACGCGCGGCGCCATCGCGTCCGCCGACGCCGCGCGGCGCTACGGCCTCGTCGAGCTCGCCGACACCATCGCCGACCACCCCGACAACTTCACCCGGTTCGTGCTGTTCCGCGCGCCGAAGGCGCACGGCCCCGCCGCCGACTTCGAGCCGGCCGACGACTTCGCGGTGCGCAAGACGTCGCTGGTGTTCGCGGTCGCGAACATCCCCGGGGCGCTCGGGCGCTGTCTGTCGATTCTGGGCGCGCAAGGGCTGAACGTGTCGAAGCTCGACTCCAAAGCGCGGCTCGGCACCAGCGGCCAGTCCTCGTTCTACGCCGACGTCGACGGCGACGTGCGCGACGAGCGGTTCGCCGAAGCGCTGCGCGCGCTGCGCGACGTCACCGTCGCGCTGCACGTCATCGGCAGCTACGACGCGTCCGACGCACCGCCGCGGCGCGAGCGCGCGCCCGCGGTCGTGGTCGACCACGCGCCGCCCGTGACGCCGCAGCCCACCAAGCGCGAGCTCAAGGTGACGCGCCAGGACGAGAGCGCGCGCTCGCGCGTGCTGGTGCGCGACGTCGTGATCGGCGACGGGCACTTCGTCGTCGTCGGCGGGCCGTGCAGCGTCGAGTCGCGCGAGCAGATCGTCGCGACGGCGGAGGCCGTCCGGGCGGCGGGCGGCGTGATGCTGCGCGGCGGCGCGTTCAAGCCGCGCACGTCGCCGTATGCGTTCCAAGGCCTGGGCTGGGAAGGCGTCGCGCTGCTCGCCGAAGCCTCGCGCGCGTCCGGTTTACCGACGGTGAGCGAGGTCATGAGCATCGATCAGGTCGAGCGCATGGCCGCAGTCGGTCGACCTGCTGCAGATCGGCGCGCGCAACATGCAGAACTTCGATCTGCTGCGCGCGGTCGGCAAGACCGATCGCCCGATCTTGCTCAAGCGCGGCATGGCGGCGTCGATCGACGAGCTGCTGTCGTCCGCGGAGTACATCCTCTCCGAAGGCAACCCCAACGTGATCCTGTGCGAGCGCGGGATCCGCACGTTCGAGACGGCGACGCGCAACACGCTCGATCTCTCCGCGATCCCCGTGATTCGCGAGCGCACGCACTTGCCGGTGTTCGTCGACCCGTCGCACGGCGTCGGCGTGCGGCGCTGGATCGCGCCGCTGTGCCGCGCGGCGAAAGCCGTGGGCGCGCACGGTTTGCTGCTTGAAGTGCATCCAAACCCGAGCGAAGCCAAATGCGATGCGGATCAAGCGCTCACGTTCGGCGACTTCGCGCGCATCATGGCCGAGCTCGCGGAGGTACCGCTCGTTCACTGAGCTCCCCGACGGCCGTAGCGCCCCCTAGCTGTCGGTCGAACGCGTCCCAGCCTTCTCACAGCATTCTCATGCCGTTTCGTGCGTTCTCCCGTACGGTGCTGCGCACCATTCGTGTCCAACCAGGAGCATTCATGAGGCCTCATTCGATCATCCGCACGCTTGCGGCGACCGCGCTGATCGCGCTCCCGTCGCTCGCGATGGCGGCGCCCGATCAGAACACCAACAACAACGGCTGCCCGAGCGGGCAATGGCGCAACGGCCAAGGCCAGTGCGTCAACAACGGCAACAACGGCCAATGGAACAACGGCAACAACAACGGTCAGTGGAACAACGGCCGCCGCCGCGACCGTGACGACCGCGACGACCGCCGCCGCCGCGACAACGACGACCGCAACAACGGCCGGTGGAACAACGGCCGGCTACAACAACGGCGGTTACAACAACGGCGGCTACAACAACGGCGGCTATAACAACGGCGGCTACGGCAACCGCGGCGGCCAGCTCAGCGGCACCGTCAGTTCGTTCTCGCCCTACAACCTGTACCTGAGCAACGGGACGCACGTCGTGCTGCACAACGGTACCGTCATCAACCCGACCGGCAACAACCTCGCCTCCGGCGAGCGCGTGCGCGTGATCGGCAACTGGAACCAGGACGGCACGTTCAACGCCAACGAGATCGACGTCACCGGCAACGGCGGATACAACCGCTACCAGCGCTGACCGCGACTCCCCCCTGAATCAGCGGTCGCGAACGGCCGGCAGAGGTCCGTCCGTCGATGGGACTCCTGCCGGCCGTCTTCGAATGGTACCGGTTCGCCCGATCAGGAGCACCGCATGACCGCCACCGCCGCCCTCGTCGACCTGACCTCGGTTCGCGCCCGCGTCTCGAACGAAGAGTGGGAGACCCGCGTCGACCTCGCCGCCGCCTACCGGCTCGTCGCGCACTACGGCTGGGACGATCTCATCTTCACCCACATCTCGGCGCGCGTCCCGGGGCCCGAACACCACTTCCTGATCAACCCGTACGGGCTGCTGTTCACGGAGATCAGCGCGTCGAATCTGGTCAAGGTGGACCTCGACGGCAACGTCGTCGAACCGACGCCGTACTTCGTCAACCCGGCGGGCTTCACGATCCACAGCGCGGTGCATGCCGCGCGCGAGGACGCGAAGTGCGTGCTGCACCTGCACACGCGCGACGGCGTCGCGGTGTCGTGCCAGAAAGACGGCCTGCTGCCGCTCAACCAGACGGCGATGCTGATCCGCGACGAGGTGGCGTACCACGAGTACGAAGGCGTCGCGTTCGATCTCGACGAGCGCCCGCGGCTGGTCGCCGATCTCGGCGCGAAGAAAGCGATGCTGCTGCGCAACCACGGCACGCTGACCGTCGGCGAAACGGTCCCCGAAGCGTTCCTCGCGATGTACTTCCTCGAGCGCGCGTGCGCGACGCAGATCGCCGCGCTCGCCGGCGGCGCCGCGCAGCTGCACTACCCGTCGCAGGACGTGCAGGAGCTCGTCACGCGCCAGGCGCGCGGCGTTCCGCAGGTCGCGAAGCTCGCGTGGGCGCCGCAGCTGCGGATGCTCGACGCGAAGGACCCGAGCTACAAGAACTAGCGCGCGCCGCGATGACGGTCAAGCCGCAGTTCCCCGACGAATCGGTCGACGGGCGCTTCGTTCGCCAAGGCGACGCGTTTCGCGAATGGGTCACCGCGAACGGCAGCTCCGGGTATCCGGCCGAGGCGGGGCGCTATCATCTCTACGTCTCGCTGGCGTGTCCGTGGGCGCACCGCACGATCATCGTGCGCGCGCTCAAAGGGCTCGAGCACGCGATCGGCATGACGGTCGTCGATCCCGATGCGCGACGAGCTGGGCTGGGCGTTTCGCGACGGCGACGGCACGACGCGCGATCCCGTGAACGGCTTTCAGTATCTCGCCGAAGCGTATCGCGCGACCGATCCGCACTATCACGGCCGCGTGACCGTGCCGGTGCTGTGGGACACGGTCGGCAAACGCATCGTCAGCAACTCCGACGACGACATCATGCGCATGTTCGAAACCGAGTTCGATGCGTTCGCGAAAAACCCCGAGCTGGATCTCTACCCGGAGCACCGCCGCGCGGAGATCGACGAGCTCAACGCGCTGATCTACGAGACGGTCAACGACGGCGTGTACCAAGCCGGGTTCGCGTCGTCGCAAGAAGCGTACGCCGCCGCGGCGTACCGCGTGTTCGACACGCTCGACGAGCTCGACGCGCGGCTCGCGCAAGACGCGCTATCTGTTCGGCCCCGCGCCGCTCGAAACCGACTGGCGCCTGTTCGTGACGCTGCTGCGCTTCGATCCGGTGTACGTCGGCCATTTCAAATGCAACCTGCGGCGCATCGCGGACTACGCGAACCTGTCGGGCTACCTGCGCGATCTCTATCAAGTCCACGGGGTCGAACCGACGGTGAGCTTCGACCACATCAAGCGGCATTATTACATGACGCACGACGAGATCAACCCGACCCGGATCGTGCCCGTCGGGCCGCTCCAGGACCTGACCGCCCCGCACGGCCGGGAGCGCCTCTCCGCCTAGTTAACGCGATCACATCCGCGGGTACACGAGCCGGGCGGACGAGCGGTCCGCATGCGCGGGTGAGAGGGTCCGGATGGACGACCAGGACGTCGACAACCTACCGCCGGCTGCGGTCGAGATGGTGCTCGCCGCGGCGAGCGCGCTGCTCGATCCGGAGAAGCTCGCGGGCCTGGTCGTCGATCACCTCAAGCGGCTGCTGAACGTCGAAGGCGTCGCGCTGTACTGGTGGGACGCGCACGAAGAAGCGCTGACCGCGCTGGCCGACAACGACCCGCACGTCGAGGTCCCGGTCCCGGTGATCAACCCGCACCAGGGGATCGTCGGCACGCGCGTTCGCCCGCAACGCCGCGATGACGACCGAGGGCGGCAACGCCGAGGACGGCCCGTCGTGGATGCGCGAGCTCCACATCAAGGCCGGCGTCGCGGTGCCGATCCGCGTCGAGCAGCTGCCGCGCGGCGTGCTGGTCGCCCGCTCCTACACCGAGCGCACGTTCACCGCCGAAGAGATCGAGACGATCCGCGTGCTCGGCGCGCAGATCGCGCCGACGCTGGCAACGATGGGCCTGCTCGCTCGCGCGCAGCGCGAGCGCAGCATCACGCACGCCTACGCCGAGCTGATGCGCGCGGCGTCGACGTGCGAGAGCGCCGACGACCTCATGCGCTTGATCGTGCACTTCGCGACGCGGCTGCTCGGCGCGGACCACGGCGGCATCAACGTTCGCTCGCCCGAGAAAGCGGAGCCGCAGGACGAGCAGGTGTCGCTGGGCCCGATCGAAGGCGGCGGTGAGCTGCTGTCGGTGCCCATCGCGACGCCGAAGCGCTATTTCGGGATGCTGCTGCTGGCGTGGCGCGTCGACGTCGACGTGACGCCCGCGCAGCAATCGATCGCGGTGACGCTCGCGAAGTTCGCGGCGGCGGCGCTCGACCGCGCGCACGCCGACGACGCCGTTCGCCGGCACGAAGCGCTGCTGCGCTCGGTGCTCAAGAGCGCGCCCGTCGCGTTCCTCGTCGTCGACCGCCACTGCCGCGTGACGTTCCGCGAGGGCATCGATCTCGTGCGGCTCGGACTGGACGGCACGGGCGTCGGCGACTTGCTGCCGCAGCGCGAGGGCGCGATCGGGGCGCTGCGCGACACGGCGATCCGCGCGCTCGGCGGCGAGGAAGTCGTCGAGGCGATCGCGAGCGACCAAGTCGCGGTCGAAGTGCGGTTCGTACCGGTGCGCGACGCGAACGGCGAGATCACCGGCGCGAGCGGCGTCGCGATCGATCTCTCCGAACGGCGCGGCCTCGAAGACGAAGCTCGCCTACCGCGCGACGCACGACGCGCTCACCGAGCTGCCGAACCGCGAGCTGTTCCTGGACCGCCTCGAACAGGCGATCCTCGCGTCGCGGCGCACGCGCGATCCGCTCGCGGTGGTGGTGCTCGACGTCGAGGACTTCGCCGACGTCAACGCGACGCTCGGCCCGCGCGGCGCCGACACCGCGCTGCGCGAGCTCGGCGACGCGCCTGGTCGCGCGCACGGAGATCGCCGGCGCGACGCTCGCGCGCGTCGACGGCGACCGTTTCGGCTGGATCCTCCCCGGCGTGAGCGAGAACGCCGCGCTGGCGTTCATCCGGCGCATCGCGACCGTCGCCGACGCGCCGTTCCACGTCGACGGCCACGTCGTCGGGACTGCGCGTGACGCTGGGCATCGCGCTGCTCTCGGGCGTGCTGACCGAAGCGGCGGAGCTCACCCGCCACGCGATCATCGCGATGCAGCGCGCGCGCGACGAGCACGCCTCGTTCGCGGTGTTCGACTCGGCGATGGACCGCGATCCCGACGCGCTCGCGGTGGTCACCGAGCTGCGCGACGCGGTCACGCGCGACGCGCTGACGCTGCGCTACCAGCCGATCGTCGCGCTGAGCGACGGCCGCACGTACGCCGCCGAAGCGCTCGTGCGCTGGATGCATCCCGAGCGCGGCATGGTGGGCCCGGACTCGTTCGTGCCGGTCGCGGAACGCGTCGGCCTGATCGGGCGCGTCACGTCGTGGGTGATGGACAACGCGCTGCGCGACCTCGCGCGCTGGCGCGACGACGGGCTGAAATCGCAGCTCACGGTGAACCTGTCCGCCTGGGACGTCGCCGACCCCACGCTGCCGGAGCGCTTCGGTACGCTTGCGCAAACAGCACCGCATCGACCCGGGCGACGTCACGTTCGAGATCACGGAAAGCGCGATCATGTCGGACCGCCCGCTGACGCTCGACGTGCTCCGCCGCCTCACCGCGACCGGCGCGACCGTCGCGCTCGACGACTTCGGCACGGGCTACTCGTCGATGGCGTACTTGCAGCGGCTGCCGATCTCGTGCATCAAGATCGACCGCTCGTTCGTGCGCGAGCTGCAGGACCGCGTCGACAGCCGCGTCATCGTCGGCGCGCTGATCCACCTCGGCAAAGACCTCGGGCTGCACGTCGTCGCCGAAGGCGTCGAGACCGCGGAAGAGCGCGCGCTGCTGGAGATGCTGGGCTGCCCGTCGGCCCAGGGCCATCTCTTCGCCCGCGCGCTCACCTACGACGACTTGATCGCCCGCCTGCGCACGGAATCACCCGCGCACTTCGGCAAGACGACGACGGCGTAGCGGCTTTACCGCTACCAGGTCTTGGGCGTGTACCCCGCGCGGTCGGCGATCTTCTGCGGCGCCATGTTCGCGGTGGCCGCTTTCGCCCACGGCGAGTCGCACGTGCCGTCCGACTCGGATGCCGGCACTTCGCCGACGACGTCGTACATGAACTGCGACTTGCCGAACTTTGCGGACGATACCGTGGAGCCCGCGTACACGTCTTGGACGCACTGGTGGTCGCAGCCGCGGTACGTCGAGCGCGAGTTCTTCGCCGCGTCGAAGCTGTAGTTCTCGAACGCCGCGTAGAGCTTGTCGGCCTTCGTCGTGCCGGCCGTCTTGATGCGCTCCATCAGCGACCACGCCGACATGTAGCCCAGGTAATGCCGGCCGCCGATCGGGCCCGGGATGCCGGCGCGCAGCGCTTCGCGAGCTTCGCCGCCGCGGGCGAAACGGCTGGGCGCCCACAGCACGGGAAACGTCGCGCCGACCACCGCGTCGAGCGGCAGCGCCTTGTAGTAGATGTCCTCGAGCGAGATGCCGGTCAGGTGCATCTTCTTGTTGAGCCCGAAGTCGACCCATTGCTTCGCCGTGTTCGCGGCGTCGAGCCCGCTGTTGCAGAGCACGAGCACGTCGGCGTCGCTGTTGCGCAGCTTGGTGAGCTCCGACGAGAAGTCGCTCGTGCCGAGCTTGACGACGTCGTGGCCGACCTCCGTGCCGCCGGCGCGCTTGAGCGCGGCCGACATCTGCGCGTACGCGTCTTTGCCCAGCGCGTAATCCGCCTGGATGAAGTACCACTTCTTGCCCAGCGCGAGCGCGCGGCGCAGCACCGGCCCCAGCAGCATGCGCACGTTGGGCCCGAACCGGTACGTCAGCTTCGCCGCCTTGGCGCCGGTCAGCGACGAGTCTTGCGGCCCGAGCGACAGGTTGAAGATGCCGGCGTCGAGCGTGAGCGGTTCGAGCGCGCCGCCGACCGCCGATGACGTGCCGCCGTACAGCACGTCCACGTTCTCTTGCGTGATGAGCCGCCGCGCTTCCGTCGTCCCCGTCGCCGGGTTGGACGCGTCGTCGCCGAACACGAACTCGAACTTCACGCGGCCGGATTTGTTCGCGTCGGCGAGCGCGAGCTGCGCGCCGAGCTTGTGCACGCCGCCGAGATCCGAGAACACCCCGCTGAACGATTCGAGAAAGCCGATCTTCACCGTCGCGGCCGTCCCGGCGGCAAGGGTGTAGCTCGGTGCGGCGAGCGCGGTGCCGGCGGCGGCTGCGGAGGCACTGAGGAAGGTCGTTCGCTTCATGGGCTTCCCTCGTTTCGGGTGGAGTGGGCGGGGGGCGGTGAAACAAGCCAGTGCGCGGCCGCGTTGCGCACGTGCTCGCGCGCGAGCCGCTCGGCGGTGTCGGATCGCCGGCGCGAACGGCGTCGAGCACGCGCGTGTGCTCGTCGGCGGAGTGCCTCAGGCGGCGGCCTTGGTTTTGCAGCCGGATGTAGACCACTTGCGCCGACATGCGCACGAGCGGGATGAACTGCTGCAGCCGCGCGTGGCCGGTCGCCTCGACGATCTTCACGTGAAAGTCCGCGTTGGCGACGAGGTAGCGGTGCTGGTCGCGCGCGGCGCTCGAGCGCATCGTCTTGGCGAGCGCGGTGAGCTCGCGGTCGAGCTCCGCGCTCATCCCGCGCCGCGCGAGCAGGCGCGCGGCGAGACCGTCGACCATCTCGCGCAGGTCCATGATCTCGAGCGCGTCGCGCGCGTCGAGCGACACCACGGACGCCGCGCCGCTCGGCGCGATCGTGACGAAGCCCTCGCGCTCGAGCGCGATGAGCGCCTCGCGCAGCGGCGTCCGGCTGACGTGCAGCCGGCGCGCGAGATGCTCTTGGCGCAGCACGGTTCCCGGCGCGAGCTTGCCTTCGAGGATCGCGCCTCGCACGGAGTCGACGATGCCTTCCTTCATGCGCGGGTGGCGCACGGCCGCGATCGGCGTCACCTCGTCGAGATCCTCGCGCACGCGCCTCACCGCGGCGCGTCGGCGAGCAGCGCCGCGATCTCGGCCTTGAGCGATTCCTTCGCGACGCGCATCGTGGGCGTCAGCGGAAACGCGTCGAGAAACAGCACGCGCGCCGGGATCTTGTACGGCGCGAGGCGCGTCGCGCAGAACTGCGCGCAGCTCCGCTTCGCCGACCGTCGCGCCCGGCGCGCGAACGACGCACGCGACGACGTCTTCCTCCGACAGCGACGACGGAACGCCGACGACCGCTGCCTGCTGCACGCCCGGATGGAGCGCGAGCGCGTCCTCCACCTCGCGCGGCGCGACGTTCTCGCCGCGCCGGCGGATCATCTCCTTGTAGCGCCCGACAAGCACCACGTCGCCGTCAGCGTCGACGTAGCCCGCGTCGCCGGTGCGCAGCCAGCCGCCCTGCAGCGCGCGCTCCGTGATCTCCGGCGCCTTCCAATAGCCCGGCGTCACGGCGGCGTTGCGAAACTGCAGCTCGCCGACCGCTCCGCGCGGCGCCAGCTCGCCTGCGGGCGTGACGATGCGCAGCTCGTTGGCGATCAGACCGTCCGGATGGCTGCGCGGCGCGCCGACGCTCGCGCTCTTGGTGCGCGACGTCGGCGTCTCGATGCAGCCGAACGTGCACTCCGACATCCCGAAGCCGGTGACGATGCGCACGCCGAACCGCGCTTCGAGCGCGCGGTTCTCCTGCGGCTCGAGCACCGGCGCGGCGTAGATCGTCCGCAGCGCGCCGCGCACGAACATCTCGGCGGGCTGGCGCGCGAGGATCGCGAGCATCGCGCCGATGAGGTTGACCTCGGTCACACCGAGCTCCGCGGCGTCGCGCCAGAACGTCGGACGCGCTGAACTTCGGCGCCACGCACAGCTCGTAGCCGTTCGCGAGCGCGGTCATCAGCGAGTACGCCTGCGCGTTGATGTGAAAGAACGGCAGCACGCACCACAGCCGTTCGGCGTCGCGCAAACCGAGCCACGACGCGCATCGATTGGCCCGCGCCGACGTAGGCGAGATGGCGCACGAGCGCGCCTTTGGGGCGGCTCGTCGTCCCGGACGTGTACACGATCGCCGCAGCGTCGGCCGGGTCACCGCCGGGCAACGGCGCGGGCGCCGCGTCGAGCGCTTCGGCGTGCATCGCCGCGATCTGCGCGTCGCCGAGCAGCGCGACGCGCGGCTCGAGGTCGTCGATGACGTAGCGCAGCTCGGGCTCGGTCAGCGCAGGGTTCACGGCGGCCGGGAGCGCACCCGCGTGCACCGCGGCGAGCCACGCTTCGATCGTGCCGATGCCGTTGCCGCCGCTGATGAGCACGCGGTCGCCGCGCGTGACGCCGCGGTCGAGCAGCCACGCCGCGCCCGCGCGACGGCGTGTGCCGCAGTTTCGCGCGAACGTGCGGCGCTCGGCCGCAGACGCAGAAACGGCGCGGCACCGAAACGCTCGGCGGCCGCGTGCACGAAATCGCGGGATCGTGGTGAGCCCCGGAGGTCAGAGCACTTCTCCCATGTTGTGTCCGAGGGATCCAGAACGGCAAAGCGCCCGGAAGCCGAAGCTCCCGGGCGCCGAGCCGATGGGATCACCCGGCCAGGTCAGATCAGTGGAAGAACGTGTTCGTGTCGACGTGGAACGTCCCGATGAGATCCCACGAACCGACGTGAATCGCGTTGGGCGCCACGAACGGCGTACCTTGAGGCACCGAGTGGAAGTCCGAGTGGCGCATCGCGAGCGTGAAGCCCGGGCTGAAGCGTTTGCTCAGCTGAAGCGTCAGGGCGGAGTTCCAGCGGTACGGCACCCCGATCGTCGTGCCGAAGTTGCCGATGATGCGTCGGGTTCTCGTAGAAGTTCAGCGCGCCCCAGCGCTCGTTCGCCAGGAACGACACGCCGTGCCGGGCATCGACCGGCAGGATCCAGGAGACGCCCTGGGTCGTTTCCCAGTACGCGCTCGTGATTGGGGTTCTCGTCGTAGTAGCCGACGTTGCCGTTGCCGTTCGGGCAGCGTCAGCTGCGAAGCCGCCTGATGCAGCGAGGCGATCAGCGCCGCGCTGCAAACCATGCCGACGTGGTGGTCGACGTTCTGGTGATCGAGCGTCTCCGTGAACACGAACACGCTGTTCCACCAGTTACGGATCGGCTTGGTCGTGTACGACAGGCCGGCGTAGCCGAAGTGGTGCTCGGTCGAGCTGACCGTGCAGTTCGGGGCGCGGCCGGTCGACTGACCGTTGTTGTTGCAGAGGTACGGCACGGTGCTGACGCCGTTGCCGCCGTTCGTCCAGATGCGATGGCGGAACGAGTCGCCGACGTCGAGCGTGACGAACCGGTCGAACGCGTACGTGGCGTGGTACTGCGAGCAGGATGTCGCGGCTGTCGCTCGGGCAGGCGCGCGCGGCGGCGCCGCCGGGGACGGCGGGCTGGATGACGCACTCGAGCGGCTGGTTGAGCGTGCCTTCCGTGACGCGGTCGAACAGCAGGTTGAACTTGCGCGTGATCGGGATGCGCACGGTTCCGCCGAGGTCGAGCGGGTCGTACTGGTTGGTCGGGCCGGTGACGGGGACGCCCGGACCGGGCCGGCTGCCGTAGTACGCCGGCTGCGTGAACGTCGCGACGAAGTCGATGATCGGCAGATGGCTGAGCGGCGGCAGCGGGCGCGCCGCGGTCGTCGACTGGCCGCCGCCGCCGCCGTTGGCGGGCTGCGGGTTGTTCGGGGTGCTCGGCTGGCGCGTGCCGCCGGCCGGCGGCGCCGGGCTCGGCGAAGCCTGGGCGATGACCTGATCCAGAGCGCGCATTTGCGGTCGATGTGGTTTGCGCCGGCGGCAGCGTTTGCGCGCCGGCGACGTTGATCGCGCCGGCGAACAGCACGATGGCCGCGCAGAGCGCGGTCACGATGCGGCCCAGCGGGCGCGAGGGATGCGATGCATCCATTTGAAGAGTGCCTCCACGTGTGTGAGACTTCGCGGAAGATGAATCTTCGCGCAAAGGGGTAAGTCGGTGCCCGCGGTGCTTCTCGAAGACGGCGATCTCGAACGGCCCGCCATCGGTCGGCATGCGGTCGAGCCAACGCTGGATACAAGTATCCAGGAATGAAACGGCCGTTTGTCGGTTCGCGTTCCCCATCCTTTAATGTCAGGGGTACGAACGCAATCATGACACGCAGGCGAGGCCGGGCCGGCGACCCGGCTTTTGCCGGACCTCGGCGCCGGCGGCCGGGTAGCGTCTGAGCCGCCGGGCCTGGGCGGCGCTCGCGGCCGCCGTCCTCGTCGCGCTCGCGTTCTGGGCGGCGACGAGCCATCGCGTCTACAACCGCACGCTGCCCGGCGGCCTGATCGAGCATCTGTTCGGCGAGGACGACGGCGAGTGGCTGTCGGCGCTGGTCGTGCTGCGCAAGCTCTACAGCATCGTCGCCTTCACGCTGATCGGCTTCGTCGTCCACGCGGCGCTGCGGGCCGGCGCGCCGGCCGGCGCTGCGCGCGGCCCTCATCGTCGCGGCGTTCTCCGCGTTCATCGAGGTCGCGCAGAAGCTGCACCACGCCCGCGAGGGACTCGCATCGAACGCGTTCGACGTCGCCTGCGGCGCGTTCGGCGGCTGGCTGGCCGTCACGCTCGCGCGCGCGTTCAGCGCCGCAGGTGACAGCCGGAGTGACAGCGGCGACGGGCGTGAGCAGCGGCTTGCCGTCGGCGAACGCGAGCAGGTTCTGTGCCGCGAGCATCGCCATGCGCGTGCGCGTCTCGATCGTCGCGCTGCCGACGTGCGGCG
>CAVRRP010000007.1:0-71784 GCA_963723635.1 Vulcanimicrobiota bacterium
CGTCAACGACGTCACGGCGTTCGACGTGCTCAACGAGGACCCGTCCTTCGCGCAGTGGACGCGCGCGAAGAGCTTCGACACCTTCGGCGTGTTCGGCCCCGTCGTCGCCACGGGCCTCGATCCTGACACGCTCACGATCCGGGCCGTGCTCGACGGCGAGGAGCGGGCAGTCGTATCCCGCGAGCGACATGATCTTCAAGCCCGCGCGGCTGGTGAGCCTGATCTCGCGCGATCTCACGCTCGGGCCGGGCGACGTCATCGCCTGCGGCACGTCGGTCGGCGCCGGCAAGATGAAGCCGGGCTCGCGGATCGAGGTCGTCATCGACGGCATCGGCATGCTCTTCCAACCGTTTCGAGGTCTAGCGAGCGGGCGCACCGAGGGCGAGACCGGGCCCGGCCGGATTGGCCAAATGCTCAAAGGCGGGCCCCCGGAACCCGCCAAAGCTCGCGCCCATGGCTATCGAACTGCGCGATTTTCTTCGCTGACGTACAGCGAGCTCGAAGAGCTCAACCTCAGGGCGAAACAGCAGCGAAAAGATCGCTAGCGAAGGACAAGGTCGCCGAAGAGCGCCTCAAGTATTTAGCCGGCGAGAACCGCATCAAGGCGGTAACGGTGCTGTTCAGCGACCTCGAAGGCCGCCTGCACATGCTCGACTACGACAAGAAGTTCTTGCTGAAGTCGGCCGACAACCTCACGTTCGACGGCTCGTCGATTCGCGGCTTCACGCCGCAGCGCGAGAGCGACCTGCGCCTGGTGCTCGACTGGGCGGCGTTCTACTGGGCGCCGGCGGACATCTTCGGCGCGGGCAAGGTGCTCGTGTTCGGCGACGTGCTCGACCGCGACGGCAAGCCGTTCGACGGCGACATCCGCGGCAAGCTCAAGCAGCTCTCCGACGAGCAGTTCGACAAGAACGGCTACACGCTCAACGCGGCCAACGAGATCGAAGGCTTCGTTTCAAGGGCATCGATGCGGAGCAGACCTACACCGAGCTCGGCAAGTTCGAGTACGTCAACACCAGCGGCTACTACCACTCGCTGCCCGGCGATCCGCTGCGCACGTTCATCGACACGGTGGCCGAGGTGCAGCGCTCGATGGGGTTCGAGAACGAGAAGGACCATCCCGAGGTTGCACCCGCGCAGTTCGAGATCAACTACAGCTACGGCGAGGTCGTCGCCGCCGCCGATCAGATTCAGCTCTACAAGCTGATCTGCCGCCAAGTCGCGACGCGGCTCGGCATGACGGCGAGCTTTCTGCCCAAGCCCGTCGTCGGCGTGAACGGCAACGGCATGCACACCAACATCTCGGTGAGCAAGGGCGGCAAGAACATCTTCTGGGACGCGAACGGCAAGGAGAACCTCAGCGAGTTCGCGTGGTCGTTCGCCGACCGCATCCTCACCCACGGCAACGACCTGTGCCTGCATGCTCAACTCGAAGCTTGCTACGCGTACCGCCGCCTCGATCCGCACTTCGAAGCGCCCAACCAGATCAAGGCGTCCGCGGTCGACCGCGGCGCAATGGTGCGCTTTCCGATCGGCAACCAGCGCAGCTCGCGCCTCGAAATGGGCTCGGTGGCGCCCGACGCGAACCCGTACATGGTGATGCTGTCGGTATTCAAGACCGGGCTCGACGGGACGATCGCGCCCCGACGTGCGCACGACGGAGCGCTATCTTCCGGACAACATCTACGACGCGCTCGAGGATTTTCGCAAGGCGGACTGGACTACGACGCTGCTCACCGCCGGGGTGAAGGAGCGCTACGCGCAGCTCAAGCAAGACAGCGCCGACCGCTGCCCGCGCCTCCTCGGCACGTTCGTGAAGGTGCAAGAAATGCAGTACCACCACGAAGGTACAACCAGTACCTCTGGAACTTGTTCTAGACGGCGTCTCCTACAGTTGCCGCGGGGCGGCGACGATGCAGTCGGGGTGCGGCAGGCGGCCGTGCATGTAGTCGACGACGATCTCGGCGGCGAGCAGGTTCGCCGCCGTCATCGCCTCGTGCGTGTACGCCGCGGTGTGCGGCGTGAGCACGACGTTCGGCAGGCCGATCAGCGGCGAGTCGCCGGGCGGCTCGCGCTCGAACACGTCGGCGCCGGCGCCGTGCAGCGCGCCTGCGCGCAGCGCGCCGGCGAGCGCGCGTTCGTCGACGATTCCGCCGCGCGCCGTGTGGCGACCAGGATCGCGCTGCGCTTCATGCGCGCGAGCGCCTTCGCGCCGAGCAGCCCGCGCGCTGCGTCGTCGAGCGGCAGGCGGTTTCACCGACACGACGCGGCGGCGGCCAGCAGCGCCTCGAGCGGGATGTACGTGACCTCGTCTGCCTTGCTCGCTCACACGTTGGTCTGGAGTGGATCGGTTGCGCGGCACGCGCATCCGCAGTAACCGAGCGCGCGGCCAGCGACGCCCTTGCCGACGCGCCCGAGGCCGACGATGCCCAGCGTCTTGCCGCGCAGCTCGGGCCCGATGAACGACTCCCACCGCCCTTGCACGACGCTGCGGTTCGCGTCGACGATCTGCCGCGCGACCGCCAGCAGCAGCGCGAAGACGTGGTCGGCCACCGCGCGCTGGTTCGCGCCCGTCGCGATGGTGACCAGGATGCCGAGCTCGCTCGCGGCCGCCAGATCGATGCGCTCGAAGCCGACGCCGCGGCGCGAGACGACTTTCAACCGCGGTGCCTGTTCGAGCACGTCGCGCGTAACCTTGGCGGAACCGGCGACGTAGGCGTCGGCCCCGTCCAGCAGCGCCGCGAGCTTCGTCGCCGCCCAGCTCGTAGTCGAAGCGCGCGCCGCTGTACGGCGTGGTCACGAGCTCGCAGCCGGCGTCGCGGAGCAGCGCCGCGGCTTGCGGCGTGCCGTCGAAGCCGCGCGCGGTCGCGACCACGCGCCAATGACGCCCTCCCACGGGGGCCTCCTTCAGCGTCGCGCCGCCGCGACCCGCGCCTGTGCGAGCAGGGGCGCCGGCTACTGGTTGACAAACCCTACTTGCTGCGGTCATCATTTGTCCTGCTGCAACCGCTCGGTGGTAAACCACCGCGCTTTCTTTTTCAGGTAGGGTATCGCATGAGTTCCGATGACGAGTTCGCCCGATGAGCGCCGAAGAGTTCTTCGACACGCAGCCGGAAGTTTTTACTCCGTTGATCACGCTGCAGTCGCCGGTGCCGTCCTTGAGCGGGGTGATCGCCCAGCCGTACTACGTCAACGGCAACTTCGCGTCGCCGAACGGAAACCAGCCGGCGTCCTACAACAACACGGCGTTCGTGTTCACCGGCGGCCCCGCGCTCAATCTGCAGATCGCGTCGGCAGCGGCACCGTCTCGCAAAACCTGCAGAACGGGAACGTGGTGGCCTCCCCCATGGGCAACCCCTATTTCTCGACCGACTACGTCATGGCGTTCTCGGTCGGGCCGGCGGTGACGCCCAAAGCCGGCGGAGCGACGACCTACCCGAACATCGCCGCAAGCGCGTACATTCCGGGCGGCGTGGGTAGCGGTTTGCCCATCCAATACTACGGGTCGAATCTGGGAGTCCCAGGCGGCTTGACCGCGACGTCGATCCAGTTCACGTACCAGTTCATCGCCGGCACCACGCCGCAGACCAACGGCGCGTTCGTGGGCCTCTGGTACGGACGCAGAACAACGTCTACACGACGGCGCCGACGAACGTCGCGCAGATCTTGGCAAAGAGTCCGGCACGGTCATCATGCCGGGCCTGCAGCTCGCGGTCGGCCAGCAGTACACCGCCGCCCTGTACACGTCGGGGTTTCCGCTCACCGTCGGCGCGGCGGCCCCCACGTGCATCGTATCCTGGTTCCAGTTCCAGATCCAGAACCCGACGTAGCGAACGATACGCCACGACGCCGATGGCGTAGAGGACGACGACCTGGTTATCTGTTTTTGGACACGGGGTACGAGTTCAGCGTGACGATCGACCAAACGGCGATCGTCACGCTCGCTCTCCCCACCACGTGCACAGTTTTTCGGGGTCACGTATGAGACGCCGAACGGGAATCAGCCCGCGCAATACGGCAACGACTGCTCGTTTTCAACGGCGGCCCCGCCATACCGGTGCGATCCCGGCCGGAAGCGGCGCGGCCACACCCAACGGCGGCGCCATCGTCTACCCGGCGGCCGGCACGACGTTCGGCGCGCGGCCGTACACGTGCGCGTACTCGGTGGGCCGTTCTCGGTCTCCGGCAGCAGCGGAAGCTATCCGAACGTCGCGGCGACGCTGTACCTTCCGGGCGGCGTCGGCACGCAACCGACGCAGCTCACCTCGTCACAGCTGGGCATCAGACCGCGCAAACGGCGTTCGTCGTCTGGACGTACAGCTTGCCGACGGGCATGAACCCGGGCACGAACGGCGCGTGGATCGGGCTCTGGTACGGAACGGCGGCGCCGTACACCGACGTGCCGGATTTCTTCGCACCGGTGCTCAAATCGAGCGCGGCGGCGCTGTCGCCAATGGCGGGTGTGCGGATGGCCGGAAAATCGCCGTACACCGCCGCGCTCTTCACCTCCGGCTACAACGCGACGGCTTCTCTGCTGCAACGGACGGCGGTCGCAGCCGTCATCTCGTTCACGACGGTCCCGCGCTACCGCCTAACCCGCGCCCACAACGATCGGGGTGATCTCTTGGCGTATTTCACGCAAGCGCAACCGGGTTCGACGCTGTTCTTGGGCCAGCCGAAAACGCCGTGGGCTACGTCGCCGCGGTTTTTCCGCAGGCGCCGCCGCAAAACACGTACGACATCGCCGACGTGCTCGGGTCGAACCTCAACGCGTCGATCGTGTTTTTGCAGCAGCCGATCGGGGCCGGCTCGGCGGCGCAGAGCGCATTCGTCACGGCGGTCGCCGGCCTCATCGCCGCGCAGCCGACCGGCGACCGCGTCATCGCATGGGCTGTGTCGCCCACGACCGTGCCGCAAGCGTTCGTCGCGACGCTGGGGCCCGGCGGCGGCAGCAGCGCGCTGCTGAGCACCACGCTGACGCTGTACGGTCCGACCTCGGCGATCACGCTCACCGTTCCGGGCCAGCAGCAGCTCCAGGGAAGCGACGACGGGCTCACCTTGAACTGGACGACGCCGCCGATCGTCACCGGGCTCGCGAACAACGTGTATGCGCCGCTGACGATTCCGTTCGACGGTCCCAACGCGTTCTGCATCGAAATGACCATGTCGGTGACGCAGCCGGCGCTGGACGCGCGCAACTTCGGCTTCGCGTTCGCGATGCCGTCGCCGGTCACCAACGCCGCGAACCTGCTGCTCTACGCGCCGCTGACCGTGCCGGACGGCGCGCAGACGCCGATCTTCGACGCCAGCTTCGACCCGCTCGACCTGGTGAACGCGCTCAACCCCGACCGCACCGTGCTCGCGTTCCGCGGCACGAACGTCGAGACGACGACGACGCAGTTCACGTCGTGCTACACCTCGCCCACGGGCGTGCCGATCGCGCTCACGCCGGTCGTGCCCAGCACGGCCGCGGGCGGCGACGTGACGGCGAAGCTGGTGTTCGTGTCGCTGCAGTACAGCAACGACACGCCGGCGATCTTCATGCTGGTGCCCGAAGGCGACTTCCTGCTGAGCATCGCGTCGGGCGCGCCGCAGCTCATGTGCGGCTTGCAGGGCACGGAGTATCTCGTGTTCACGCCGTCGGCGGCCAAGGTCGCGGGCGACCGGCTGCGTTTCACCTCGGGCGCGCCCGCGTACGCGCCGCTGTTTCCGTTCCCGCTCGCGTCGCCGACGGGGGCGCCGTTCGACCCGACCGCCTCGCCGCTGACGACGGCGTGGACGACGGCGTACGCGACGCTGCGCCAGCCCGCCGGCGGCGACCGGCCCCGCCGCGCTTCGTCGCGCAGCCGCCCGGGTTCGAGCTTTTCGGCGTCGGCGGCACCGTCGATCCCGCCGCCCACCCGAAGCTCCTCGGCTCGATCGCGCCGGGAGTGCAGATCGGCCCCAACCCGGCGCACCCGTTCCCGCTCGTGCCGTACGGGCGCGTCGGCTCGGCCGGCAACGCGACGACGATGAGCGCGCAGCAGGCCGCCGCGTACGAGGCGGGGATCCTCGCGCCGCTGCGCAGCGCCGCGGTCAACCAGGACGCGCTCCCGCCGCCCGGATCGTCGACGAAGACGTGGCTGGTGACGCCGAGCGGCTATCTCGTCAAAACGCGGTACGACGCCGCGTCCGGCACCGCGATTTGGCGAAGATTCTGCTCGGAACCGTCGGCAGCCAGCAGATCGTGTTCTCCAGTCCCGACCCGGCGCTGGTGAGCGCGTTCAGCTCGGGCAGCCTGATGCTCGTCATCGCGAACACGCAGCACACCGGCGCGTTCCAGAGCACGCTGACCATCGGCGACTGGGGCATGACGGCCAACGTCAACGGGCCCGACGTGTTCGGCGACTACCGGAACATCGTGATCGTCAAGGGCACGACCGGCGCGCTGTCGGACCTCGTCGCGAACCCGGCGAACTGGACGAACCCGGCGGCGTTCGCGGCGCCCGACACCGGCAACGGCCCCGACGTGTCGCAGCTCGTGAACGTGTCGCAGTGGCTGCAGAACTACATCACGCAGGCCGCCGCGGTCACCGGCCCCGACGCGGCGTACTTCGCCGACTTCAACGCGCTCGCGCAGGACCCGGGCTGGACCGGCGTGCTGATCCTGCGCGCCGACATCACCGCCATTCCGAGCGACATCGCCGGGATCGTCGCGGGCATCACCGACTTCTCGCACTTCAACGCGCACCATCTCGCCATTCCGCTCGCGCCGGCGATCGTGCCGACGAACCCGATGACGTTCAAGCAGAGCCCGGTGTCCGGGCTGATCTACTACAACCCGTTTCCGAGCGACGACCCCACGCAGGCGGTTCCGACCGACCCGCTGGGCCAGTACGGGTTCCAGCTCAACTCGCTCAAGGTCACGTTCCAGAACAGCGCCGTGCAGACGTTCTCGAGCTACGCGCAGATCACGCTGCGCAGCATGCTGGGCTCGGCCGTGGCCTCGTCGACCGCGGGCTACGACTCCGCGGTGCTGACGGGGACGTACCAGCTCGTCGCGGGGCAGCCGGTCTACAGCCTGGCGAACAGCACCGAGACGACGTTCGCGATGGCCTGCGCGGTGCTGCCGGCGATCGACATCACCGGCGTGCAGATGTCGACGATCTCGGCGGTGCCCAACGGCAACACCGTGTCGCAGTTCGCGATCTCCGGCGACCTTGATTTCGCCGTCCTGCCCGGGCCCGTCACCGACCCGGTCGCGGGCACGATCGACATCTTCTCGTTCGGAAGCACGGCCGACGGCGTCCCGGGCGGCCTGGTGTTCCAGAACTTGCTGCTGACGATGACGTTCCCGACGCCGGTGCAAGGCCAGGAGCCGACGGCGCCGGTGCCCGCGACGTTCGCGCTCAACAGCGACGCGCTGCGCTTCGATCTCGGCACGAGCGCCGTGCGCGCGGGCAGCGTGGTCGACCAGCTTTCGCTGCAGCTCACCGGGCTCGTGCAGGCCGCGTCGCAGACGCCCGCGCAGCTCGGCTATCTGCCCGTCATCGCGATGATCCCCGGCGGCGACTTGGGCCCCGCGTGGAACGGCCTCGTGTTCAACCTCGACATGGGGTCGCCGGGCCAGCTCGCGGCGAAGGCAGGTTTGACCGCCTCGCTGCTGCTCGCGTGGAATCCCGCGAGCGACACGGCCGGCACGTGGGACATGCAGATCGGCTTGCAGCTGCCGGGAACCGCGCAAGGCGCTCCGCTGATCAGCCTGCAGACCGTGCTGAGCCTCTCGATCGGGCAGGTCTCGCTGCAGTACGCGCTCACCGCGGACAAGACGAGCACGACGTACCTGCTCATGCTCGACGAGATCGCGCTGACGTTCCTGGGCCTGCTGAAGTTCCCGCCCAACGGCAACACGTCGTTCTATTTGTTCGGCCATCCCTCGAGTCAGCAGACCGCGCTCGGCTGGTATGCGCGCTACGTCAACACGGGAGACAACGCATGACCGTCGCCGACTCGTCCAAGCTCCAGTCGCTGTTCGCGACGATCCAGGGCGCGGTGTCGGGCGGACAGCTCGCGCTGCTGCCGTCCTGGTTCCCCGGCAACGCGCCGGTGAACGCGGCGCTCAACGCGCTGGGCGCGTCGGCCGGGCTGACGATCACCAACGTCGACCCGCAGTACCCGTCCGGCGCGTCGCAGATCACGATCACCGGCACGGTGACCCTCGGCACGACGAGCTTCTCGGCCGAAGTCGACATCGGGCTGGACGCCGACGACAACTACACGATCACGATCGCGCTGCCGCCGTCGGGCCAGACGTCGCCGCTGTCGATGACGCTGCCGGGCGCGCCGTGGTTCACCCTCGCGAAGCCCGCCATCAGCGTGACGTCCGCGCCCGCGGTGACCGGTTCGGTCACCGGCTCGATCACGGTCGGCACGTCGAGCTGCACCGCGGTCGCGGCGCTCCAGGACGACGGGAGCTGGCTGTTCACGCTGACGTGGGCCGAGAACGCCGGGCCGAGCATCGAGAGCGTCTACCAGTTCATCGGCGGCGTGAGCTTGGCGGCTGCATTGCCGCCGCCGCTCAACGCGGTGGCGACGCTGGAGCTGCAAGCGATCGCGTTCCAGTACGATTTCTCCGCGAAGATGCTGCAGCAGTTCTCGGTCGCGATCAACGGCACGCAGCAATGGGATCTGTTCAACAACGGCCAGCTCGTGCTGAACACGTTCGCGTTCACGTTCGTCAACGACCGCGTCGCGCAGAAGATCACCTGGACCGCCGCGTCGAGCGTGAAGATCAACGGCAACGGTCCGCTCGACGTCACCGTGTCGTACGCGACGCCGACGTTCACGCTCAAGGGCGTGCCCGCCGACGGCGCCACCCCGATCGCGCTGACCGATTTCATCGACGCGTTTCTGCCGACCGGCGCGCCGCCGCTGCCGGCGAGCATCAGCCCCGGCACGGTGAAGAGCCTGGACGCGACGTTCTCGCGCGCGTCCGGCACGACGCCGGCCGCGTATACGATCGGGGTGGAGCTCGGACCGAACACGTCTTGGGTGCTCAACGACAAGCTCAGCGTCGAGTCGGTCGGCTTCAAGGTCGACGCGACGACGGCGCCGACGACCGGCTCGATCACCGGCAAGATCGCGTTCTTCAAGAGCGAGCCCAAGCCGCTGACGCTCGACATCTCCGCGGTGTACGACGGCACCGAGTGGGTGATCGACACCGCGCTCGACACGACGACGGGCGGCACCGACGTCGTCAGCATTCTGGGCGGGCTGGGCATTCCGAGCTCGTCGAGCTTGAACTTCGACGTCTCGGAGTTCGGCTCGACGATCCACACCGGCAGCACGTCGCCGTCGCCGTACGCGGTGGTGTCGGGCAGCGTCGAGAACTTCACGATGCCGTTCGACCTGCCGGTGAAGCTGGTCAAGGTCACGGGCTGCTTCGGCGTGTCGCTCGGCTCGACGAGCGGCGCGACGGTGACGCCCGACTGTCTGAAGATGGACGTGACGCTGCCGTTCGCGTCCATCGCGGCGGACACGTCGTGGTGGGGCGTGCCGGTCACGTTCGGCTACCAGTACGCCGGTTCGGGAACGTACACGGTCGCATGGTCGAACGCGTCGGGGCTCGCGCTGCTGGGCACGGTGGCGCAGGTCGACGGCGACTGGGTTGCGACGATCGCGTTCACCGGCTCGACCACCGTCGGCAGCCTGGTCGAGGCGTTCGTCTCGTGGGCGACGGGCTATTCGTACGGGCTCGCCTCGCCGTGGAACTTGCTCGACGACATCTCGCTCAGCGGTCTGTCGCTGCAGTTCGACTTCACCAAGAAGACCGTCGGCATCACGCTGGGCTTCGGCATCGATCTGGGATTCTGCAGCGTCAGCGGCGTGACGCTCACGTACAACGCCGGCAGCAATCTGCCGGCGGGCACGAAACGCGTCGAGTTCTCGCTGAACGGCTCGTTCCCGTGGAACGCGAACAGCACCGACCCCGATGCGACCACCGACTCGCTGACGTGGGACGCGACGAAGCCCGAGTCGACGAAAGCGCCGCCGGGCGGCGGGAACAAGATGCTCGACCTGCGGCTGCTCGCGATGGGGCAGTACGTCACGATCGACGACGTCGTGAGCGCGCCGAGCGTGGCGAAAGCGATCGAAGCGTTCGAGAAAGCGCCCGCGCCGCCCAGCGGCGACACGCCGACGCTGCCCGACGTCACCTACGATCCGACGACGTCGTGGCTCATCGGGCTGGACATGGGCCTGCTCGGGCTCGACGAAGGCGGCTACGCGATCACCGTCCAGATCGTGTTCGACGATCCGAACCTGTACGGCTTGCGCATCGCGCTCGACGGCGCGCCCGCGAAGATCTTCGCCGGGCTCGACTTCGAGATCATGTACCGCAAGATCAGCGACACGCTGGGCGTGTACCAGGCCGAGCTCACGCTGCCCGCCGCGATGCGCACGATCCAGACCGGCATCTACACGATCGGGCTGCCGACGTTCGGCGTCGAAGTGTTCACCAACGGCGACTTTCAGATCGACGTCGGCTTTCCGTGGAACGCCGACTTCTCGCGCTCGTTCACGGTGCAGGCGATCATCCCGCCGGGCATCCCGGTCATGGGCTCGGGCGGATTCTATTTCGGCAAGCTGTCGAGCGCGTCGTCGAACAGCGTTCCCAAGGTCGTCAACGGCACGTTCGACCCCGTCATCGTGTTCGGGTTCGGCGCGCAGGTCGGTTTCGGCAAGAGCCTTTCGATCGGCCCGCTCAGCGCGTCGTTCAGCCTGACGGTGCTCGCGATCATCCAAGGCGTGTTCGCGCGCTGGAACGGGTTCACGTCGTCGGATCAGCCGTCGGCGCAGGCGCCCACGCAGGTCGACGGGGCGTACTTCTACAGCCTCACGGGCACGTTCGGGATCGCCGGAACGCTGAACGGCTCGGTCGACTTCGTGATCATCAAGGCCAGCGTCAACATCGCCATCACCGTCACGGCGCAGATCACGTTCACGTCGTACGAGCCGATCGTGCTGTCGATCAACGCGTCGGTCGACGTGTCGGCGTCGATCGAGATCAACTGCGGGCTGTTCTCGTTCTCGATCAGCTTCCACTTCTCGCTGCATCTCAACGAGACGTTCTCGATCGCGTCGCCGACGAGCGGTTCGCCGCCGTGGCAGATCGCGCCGGCGCCGTCGTCCAACGCGCTGGCCGCGCCGCACACGCGCATGACGCGCTCGCGCCGCCGCATGCTGCGCGCGCTGGGGGCATCGTCGTCGTGGAACAGCACGCCGGCGTGGTCGAACCTGCAGCCCGCCGGCGGCGCGGTGCTGCCGCTGCAAGGCTACCTCACGTTCGCGCTGACCGCCGCCGCCGACGAGAACGTGTCGTCCAACCCCAACCAGGTCTGCTACGTCGCGACGCTCGCGATCGACGCGCAGAACCCGATCGCGATTCCGGCGGGCGCGCCGTGCGCCGCCGCGGGCGACACGTCGTGGGACGCCCTGTGCAAGCTCGTCACGCGCTGGGTCGTCGCCGCGTTCTGGTCGTCCCCGGTGAGCTGCGACCCCGCCACCGGCGTCGACTCGCTGGTCATCACCGAGGACGAGCTGCTCGCCATTCACGAGTACCTCGCCCAAGAAGACGCCGACGGCGTTCCCCTGCCCAACCCGATCCCGATGCCGGTCGATCCCGTCGCGCTCGAGACGATGCTGGAGCAGCAGGTGGCGATGACGCTGAGCGGGCCGTCGGACGCGACGAGCGCGACGACGGTGAACGCGGCGTTCTTCCCGATGCCCGGCGCGGTGCAGCTCACCATCCCCGCGTACGGAAATTTCCCGGGGTGGTCGTACGCGTTCGGCGCGTACAACACCATCGCGACCGCCGATCTGCCGCTGCTGCAGAAATACTTCAGCCAGATCGCCGTGCAGGTGCAGAAGGAGCAGAAGGCCGGCCAGACGTTCGCGCTGGCCGATGCCGGCGGCGTCACGTCGCTGTCGGTCGCCGGCTTCGTGTTCGCCGACTACTTCCTGCTGATCGCGCGGCAGATGATCGCGAACATGCAAGCGGGGCTGCGCGACTACAAGTACCCGTACGTCGCGTCCGGCGGTGCGCTGCCGTCCGTGCAAGGCGATCGTCACGGCGATCACCGCCGCCGGCGGGCCTGATCCCCGGCGTTCCGCCGCCGCCGGCGAACCCGTCCGATCCGCCGAATCCGGCGCCGAACGTTCCGTACACCGCGGCCGACGTGTTCGCGTTCAACCCCGGCATGCCGCTCGCGGCGGCAACGCTCACCATCGCCGGCGCGAGCGCGAAGGTCGGCCCCACCGACACGTTCACGACCGTCGCGCAGAACGCGAAATACGGCCAGGCGTTCACGGCCGAGGAGCTCGCGCTCGCGAACGCGTCCAACGCGGCGCTGCTCACGGCGGGCGCGACCGTCACCTACGACCAGACACCGATCGTCGTCGACACCGGCGACACGCTCGCGTCGCTGGCGGCGCGGTTCACGGCGCTGCTCGGCAAGACCGTGCTCGCATCCGATCTCGCCGCCGACGCGGGCATCCAGCAGCAGCAGAACCTGCTGATGCCGCTGGCGGAGATCGCGCTGCCGCCGTTCCCGTACGCGACCAGCGCCGGAACCGACACCGTGGGCAGCGTCGCGGCTGCGTTCGGCGTCAACGCCGCCTCGCTGGGCGCGCCGCTGCCCAACGGAAACGCGAACCCGAACGCCGCGATCGCCGGCCTGTTCGCGCCGCCGTCCAACAACGCGTACGTCGACCTGCCGCACCTCACGCAGCTCAACGTGGGCGCGCTCATCGCCGAGACGCAGCAGACGGGATCGCTCGGCACGCTGTCGGCGATGGTGTCGCGCTTCCACTTCCACGGACTGCGCCTGCCGACGGTGACCGGAAGTCCCGCAACGACCTTGATCACGCCGAATTACGCGGGCATGTGGGTGACGGGGTCGTCCGGCTCGCTGGCGCTGCCGCCCGCCGCGGGACTGTTCGCGCTCACCGGACAGCAGTTCCCGATCCCGGCGATCAGCGGCTCGCCGTTCGTCGTGTCGCTCAGCGGCGGACCGTCGTGGATCGCGTACACGAGCGCGAGCTCCGGTCAGCTCAAGATCACGAACGCGTCGAACGATCCCGTTCGATCCGCCCATCGAGGCGTTGCGCGCGCGTCGTGACGGCCTCGGGCTACCGGTTCGTCTCCGGCTATACCGTGCCGGACGCGCAGAGCCAGCTCGCGCGCACGCCCGCGACGTACTCGCTGGGCACGTATCAGAACTGGCTGAGCGCGGGGCTGCCGCCGCTGCCCGCACCGCCGCCGCCGAGCGGCGCGGTGCCGCGCATCTGGCCGTTCCCCAGCGGGCTGTCGTCCATCCTCAACAGCACGACGCACGCGATCAACCCGAACTTCGTGCTGCAAACGAAAACGTACGACCAGGCGACGGGCACGACGCAGACCGGGGCGGTCAGCCAACTACGCGTGGGCGTCGACGTTCGAGTTCACCGTCAAACGGCTGCCGACGACGTCGTCGGTGCCCGCGACCGCGGGTTCGCCCGCGAGCGGTCAGACGTATCAAGTGGTCGGCGCGAACGCGTCGACGATCGTGCTGCTCGAAGACATCGTCGCGCAGTTCCCGACCGACGCGAACCTGTGGGGGCTGTGGCTGGCGTACGCGCCGGATCCGAGCCTGCGCGTGTCCGGGCTGCAGACGTTCGGCGACGGAACCGCGTTCGGCATCGGTCAAGCGAACCTGTCGACCGTGACCCGGCCGCCGAACAGCTTCATGTTCGCCGCCGAGGAAACGCGCGACGCTCCCGAACCGCCCGATCGCGCTCAACGGCAACGCGATGTTCGTGCGGCTGTTGTGGGAGGCGTCGATCACCAACTCGGGCGGCTTCTTCCTGTACTATCTCGACGGCGAGAACGGCTTGCCGGACTACCTGTTCGACAAGCACGGCAACGCCGTGCTCACCGGCGTGCTCGCGTACGGCACCGCCCGCCGACGTCATATCGGGCGCGCCGACCGCGGTGTACGACTGCATGAACGCCGTCGTCGTCACCGACCCGATCGACCCGACCACCACCGCGCTGGTCGCGGAAGCCGTCCCGACGCTGACGCAAGCGTCGGCGGCGCAACACGCTCGCGCAGATCGCCGCAACCTACTACGCGGATCTCGCCGACACCGCGCACCGCAACGCGGACCTGGCGCTCGCGCCGCTCTCCGCGAACGTGCAGCTCGCGGTGAACGCCGGAACGTACATGGTGCCGCCGCCGCAGATTCAGACCGGCCCCGCGAACACGCTCGCCGCGATCGCGACGTGGTTCGGCACGTCCGCGCAAGCGCTGCAGGACGCGAATCCGGGCTTCACCAACTGGCCGCCGCCGATCGTGCCGAACCTCGCGCTGCGCTTGCCGCCGCTGACGATCACCGCGAACGCGACGGCGGGCGACGGGAAAACCGTCCTCTCGACGCTCGCGGTGATCGCGCAGTACTTCGGCGCCGACGTGGTCGGCCTGGCCGTCGACAACCAGAACGTCGCCAGCCTGTTCGGCTCGGGACCGGCCGTCAACGCCGGGCCGTGGACGACGGCGTCGAAATTGCCGCCGGGCAGCCAGCTGCTGCAGCTGCAGCGCAGCGTTCCGAACACGACTGCGACCGATCCCACCGATCTGATGCTCGCGCAGTTCAGCCTGCTGGGTTACCGGATCGTAGGGAACCAAGACTTCAACGCCAGCAACCTCGGCATCCCGGTCGGACCGGTCAGCACCGCGGGTGGAACGGGTGTCGGCAAGCTGCGCCGTCCGAGCGCTGCTCTCCGCGAACACCACCGCCGGCTGGACGTACGACGTGACGCTCGAATACGCCGGACAGGTGATCGGCGCGTCGACGACGTCGAGCCCGTATCTCGGCGTGGGCAGCCTGCTGCAGGTCGACCTCGCGTGGTTCGACGTCTACGGCAACACGATCGCGTCCGATCTCTCGACGCCCGAACCGGGCGATTCGGGGCCGCCGAACATGTCGCCGACGCTGCTCGGCTACACCGACGCGCTCGTCGCGCTGAGCCAGTGGCCGTCGGCGAACGCGGCATGGAGCGTCGGCGGCACGGCCGGCTCTCCGCAGCTCACCGCTCGCTTTCACGTTCGACCCGACGCGCTACACGGGCAAACAGGCCGCGGCGAACGCGGCGACCGATGGCGCGGTGTACGCGCGGCTGGTCGCGCAGATGCCGCAGACGTCCGCCAACCCGGGAACCGGCGATCCGAACGGCACGACGTTCTCGGTCGTCACGAGCTTGTCGACGGCGCCGCTCGCCGTCGGCGGTGCGAACCTCACCGCGCTCGCGAGCTGGATCGTCGCGATCCAGACCTACCTCGCCGCGCGTCGCGGCGGGAACCACCGCAACCGCGCCGGTCGCGCTGCCGCTGACGTTCGACCTGTCGCTCTCAGCGCTGCCGGCGGAGCAGATCTTCGAGCTGACCTGCGCGTTCACGTTCGCGCGCACCGGCGGCATCGCGGAAGGCGAGTTCGCGGCCGTCGCGGGGATTCTCTCGGCGACGACGATGCTGCAGCCGGCGATGCCCGCGACGAAGGCGCAGCAGAACGGATCGCCGCCCGGGCTGGCGACGTTCGCGAGCAACTTCGAGACCGCGTACACGCAGACGAGCTCGACGCTCAAGGTCGCCGTCGGCCCGAACCGGTTCGACGCCGGCGTCGCGTCGTCGTCGACGCTGTGGGCGGTCCAGGTGGGCGCGCCCAAGACGCCGATCTCGTTCGCCGTCGAGCACGACGCGACGGGTCCGCTCATCTTCGCGCCGCAGCCGATCACCAACCAGCTCGTGTCGAAGCCGGCCGGCATCTGGCCCTACACCAGCGGCACGGCGATCGATTTCACGCAGCCGCCCGCGTATACCAAGAGCTTCACCGACATCGACCTCGACCAGTGGGTGCGCCTGCTGTTCGCGGCCGTCGACGAGCTGCTCGGACCGCAGTACATCGCGGCGCTGATCATCCTCGACCAGAAGTATCCGGGCACGCTGGCGGCGCTCCAGCAGCACAAGAAGAACCTTGCGGCGATGTACGCGCAGCAGATGGCGCTCGTCTTCACCGATCAGAGCGGTGCGAACACCGCGGTCGCGGCGATGTTCACCCAAGCGATGTACGAGCAGCTCGGCAACGCCTACCTCACGCAGGCCGCGCTCCAGTACACGGCCGACATTTACGCGGGCGTCATCGACGACACGCCGCCGAACCTGTACGGCCCCGTCACGCAGACCACGTCGGCGGTCCCGGGCGTGGCGTTCACGCCGGCCAAGATCCCGCTGCAGCCGCCGACGAACAACGTGCCACAGCGCCACCGAGCCGCTGACGGTGCTCGTGACGACGCCGGCGCAGACCGGCAATACCAGCGACAACTTTGCGAGCGTCGACCTGGCGTACGTCGCGACCAACATCGAGCACCAGATCGCGCCCGCCGACGACAGCGGGTACCAGGCGTCGAGCTGGCTGCACTTCGTGCTCCCGCCGGCGTCGTTCGCGCCGTCGCTCGGCCACGTCGACATCCCGATGATCCTGCGCGCGTATCCGAGCAGTCCGATCCTGGCGTCGCAGAGCGGGCCGCCGACGGTTGCGAATCCCCTCACCGTCACCGACGCGACGGAGTGGACGTACGCGTTCACGTACACGCTCGTCGACGCACTACCCGCAGGACGTCGTCACGCTCGAGGTCGACTTCAACGTCGCGGTCCAAGGCAATCTGACGGCGGCGATCGTTCGCCGACTCGTTCGCGGCGCTCGGCGAGTTCATGACGGTCTATCCCGAGATCGTCCCCGACCTCACCGGTTCGCTCGCGACGCTGACGACGGCCGCGCCGCAGGCGCAGTTCGCCACCGCGCTGGCCGCCGTGCAATCGGTCACCGAGATCCTCGACCGGATCGCCCCGACCACGGCGCAAGAGTCGCTCCGGCAGTTCACCGTCCACCCGTACCGCCGCGCGTTCGGCAGCTCGACGGCCACCACGTACACGTGCTCGGTTCAGGAGACGCGCGCGGACGAAGCGATTCCGCCGGTGACCGTGAAGGGCGTCATGCCCGACTCGCTCGCGATCACCGTCACCGTCCCCGACGGCGGCGGCGAGGTGCCGTTCATCGAGTACTCCCAGCAGTACTACGATCCAGCCAACCCCGGCAACACGCGCTACGTCACGACGCCGGCCGGACCGCCGGTCGTGCATCCGAAGACGAAGGTGACGACGCAGCAGTACTACGTCGTCGACACCACGGTCCCGGCGCCGGTGCCGTTCGCCACGGCGCAGAGCTTCGGGCCGCGCACCGTGCTGTACGAAGGGCTGCAGATCCTCGATCTGCAGGACGCGCAAGCGTCGGCGTACCTGACCCGCAACCAGCAGCTCGTCAAGGGCCGCACGACCGCGCCCGGATTCGTGTACCAAACGCCGGAGGTCTCGTTCACCGCGCCCTGCCGGCCGACGATCGTGCAAACGACGCCGATCTCGGTCGGCGCGATCGCGCCGCCGCCGCCGCCCGCGCCTCAGGTCGGCGTCGCGCCGCGCTCGCTCTCGGACAACCTCACCGCGCTGTTCTACACGCTCGTCGAAGGCGCGTCCGCGACAACGTCCGCGCAGCTGCAGCTCACGGTCGGCTATCAGTACCTGCTGTCCGGGGTGCCGGTCACGCTGCCGATCCTGATGCAGCCCGCGCTGCCCGTATCGTGGGCGTCCGGCAGCGATACGCTCGCTCCGATGATCGCCGACCTCACGACGGCGATTACCGGCTGGTTCGACGCCGTGCAGCCGATCGGCGGCGGTCAGCTGCTGATCTCGCTGACGGTCTTGACGACGGTAACGCAGCTCCTCGTACCGCTCGTCCGGCTCACGTCGCTGGAGCTCGCGCTCAGCGACATCAGCCCGGCGCTGCCCGTCGCGTCGCCGACGCTGGCGCCGTCGTGAGGTGACCGCGGGGCGCGCAGGCTTCGTGCGCCCCGCGGCGGTATCGGTTCCGGCGTGCCGAACGAGACGACCGAATCGAGCTGGGATCAGCGCCTCCAGCCGCTCCTCACCGATCAGTGGCAGAGCGTCGACGCGCTCGCGGCGCGGCTCGGCGCAAAGCCGTTCACGGTTCTCGCGCGGCTCAAGGACATGCTGCGGCGCAACCTCGTCGAGCGGCGCATCGTGAACAGCACGTCGGGCAAGATGCACGCGGGCCGCCCGCTGCAGCAAGCGGAGTTTCGCCGGGTCCCGCCCGGCCGCACGGGCTCGTAGCGTCGTCCTAGCGGACGACGGTGGTCACGCTGATCTTCGCGACGTTGAGCGCCGCCAGGGCCGCTGCTTCGACCGCGTGGTCGATGCTCAAGCACAGGTTGGACGTGGAACGAAAGCTCGCCGGCGTCGGGATCATCTTGGCGTGAACGCCCGAATCGCGCAGCGCTTTCGTCGCGATCATCGTCCCCGAGTTCGACGGAAACAGCAGGATGACGTCGGTCATCGCTACGATTCGGCCGGACTGAGCTGACGGTGCAATTGCGCGCGCAGGTCGGCGTTCGCTTCCATCTCGCGCGTCAGCGCTTCCGCCGTCTCGCGCGACGTGAAGTCGACGAGGTCTTCGAGCCGATTGAACAGCGCGGCGATCGCGATGGTCAGCCAGAACAGGACGCCGCACTCGATCACGACGGCGAGCGCGTGCAGCGCGACGCGATCGATCCCTTCCTCGGGGAACACGTTGCCGGGCACGACGAGGTCGAGAATCAGGTGATGAGCCGCGGTCAGCGCGGCGGAAACCGCGATGGGGCGCCAGTCGATGAACGCCGCCAGCATCGCGAAGACGCCGAAGAAGTACATGTGGTAGTCGACCTGCCAGTCGCCGTTGCCCGCGATGCCGCTGAGGTGTCCGCGGCCCGCGTACACGAAAAGGATCGGGCCGAACGTCAGGCACACCGCGAGGATGGAGCGCAGCGCGAGCCCCTCGCGGATCTTCCACGCCGCGAGCGTCGCGACGAGCGCGATCGCGAACGCGATCGCCATCGGTTCTTGCCAGCGCGTATGCGCGATGAGCGCGACACCGCCGGCCAAGAGCACGTGCGCCCAGACGACCCAGACGAAAATTTTGGTGGCGGTGGCGCGAATACCGCCAAGCGTGAACGAGCTGGACAAGCGAAAATCCTCTCCTGGTAAGGCAGGCCCGGCTCCCATGTGATCGGCTCGGCGGCGGTGCCGCTTTAGAGCCCGCGAGCTCGTCCGCGACCGCGAACACAAAAAAAACGGACGACCGAGAAAACTCGATCGCCCGTCTTCGTGTCCGTTCCGGGGAACGGGCTAGCGTGGTCTAGTGGAACGCCGCTAGCTTGACGCCCGTCGCGCCGAGCGCTTGCGCGAGGTCGTAGTGCGCCTGGTCGGCGATCTTGTGGTAGTTGGCATCGGCCGCGACGCCGTACTTGGCATCGATGTCGCCCATGACTTTCTCGTGGATCGCGTGGGTCACGAGGTGGTCGAGCTGCGTGCCTTCGTAATAGGTGCCGTCGATGAGGCCGAGCTCGACGACGCGCACGGCGAGGTCTTTGCCCTTGAGCGTCGGCGTGGGGAACTTCACGCCGGCCGCGAGCGCGATCTTCACCGCGTCGTTGACGGCGAAGTTCTGCACGTCGACGAACGAGCCCACGGCTGCCGCGCCGTATTGCTTCGTGAGCTTCGCGACTTCGGCGTTCGCGATGTCCGGGCCGGCGAGGTTCGCCAGCGCCGTCGTGATCGAGAAGCTGCCCGGCGCGCCGCCGGCGGTCACCAGCGAGATCGCGGCATCCAGGTCGGGCGCACCGGTATAGTCGGTCCCGTCGCCGCCCATCCTGCCCTGCGGCATGCCGTGGTCGGGACCGGTCATGGAGCCCATGCTGCCCATCGGGGCGGAGCTGGCCATTGGAGCGGGGCTCGCCATCGGCTGGGCGCCGGCGGCGACGGTTCCCGCGAGGAGCGCGACTGCCGTCGCGAGCGGAACGATCTTGGTAAGCATCGCCGATGGAACGGCCGCATCCGGCGGCTGGATTGCCTACGCGCGCATGGCGGCAAGCACCGTCGCTGCGAGGCGGCGCAGCGACGGTCTTGCCGTGTAGGCGAAGAGCTTGCGGCCGACGTCGGCGGCGCGGCGGTGCGTCACGAACCAGGGCGGCGTCGGCAGCAGCGTGCGCTCGCCGTTGGCGAACGAGCGCGGGAACGGCGCGAACGGCGCGCGCACGACCGTCTTCTGCGGCGCGTCGAACAGGTACGCGTTGTGCACCACGCCGATGCCGCTGCCGACGTCCGCGAGCGTGTTGCCGGGGTACGCGCCCCAGCTCGCCGTCGCGAGCGTGAAGCCCACGCCGGGCCACGTGTTGATCGTCACGCAGCCGTAGCGCAGCTCCGCGATCGCGTCGTCGAGCGCCGGGCCGAGCTCGCGCACGGTGTGCGGGTGGATGAGGATCGCCGCGCCGAGCGTGCCGTGCAGCGTCTCGTTGCAGAACGCGACCGCGTTGCGCAAGAACGCCGCCGCGTCCGCACCCGGTAACGCCGTCTGCGCGAGGACCGGGCCGAACGCCTCGGTGGAAAACAACGGCTCGCCGGCGTTCGCCGCATCGAGGTCGCCGACGAACGTGCGGTGGATGCCGTCCATCGGCACGCCGACGCTCTGCGCATTCGCGTGCTCGTGCTCGACCGCCGCGACGCGCTCGCGCGAGCCGGGATAGTACGACGGCCGCGGCGGCGCGTGCTCCAGCGCGGCGCGCACGTGCTCGAGAAACCGCGGCGCGAGCGCCCACGTCTGCGCGGTGACCAGCACTTGCGCGGCGATGCAGTTCGCGCCCGCGTTGTGCAGCTTCTGCGTCGCCACGTGCGCGGCTTGGAACGTCAGATCGGCGTCGCTCCACGGTCCCGGCACGACGATCACCGGCGTGACGTTGCCCAGCTCGCTGGTCACGGTCTTGGTGACGACGGCGCGCCCTTCGCGCTTGCGCGCCTCGCCTTGCGCACCGCCGCCGAACACGATCGCGTCGTGCGTGCGTTCGCCGCCCGTCAGGTGGATCGCGTCGATCGTCGGGTGCGCGACGAGGTACGCTCCGACATCCGCGCCGCCCGCGGTGAGCCGCAGGAAGCCCTCGTCGATCAGCGACGAGAAGATGCGCGCGAACACCGGCTCGAGATACGCGTTGACCGGGTTCAGTTTCAGCAGCGCGACGCTGCCGTGCGCATACAGTGCGTAGAGCACGTCGAGCGGCGGGATGCTCGCGATGTTGCCCGCGCCGAGCACGAGCGTCACCGCGCCGTTCGGCTCGCGCTGCTTGTAGAAGCTCGCCATGTGCTGCGCCAGCGTCGCGCGCGTCACGCCCGGTTCGAGCCAGATCTCCGCGTGCACGCCGCTGAGCAGAATGCGGTCGGCGCGGTCGACCGGAAACACGTCGACGACCACCTGCCCATCCGGCCGCGTGCGGACCGCGCGCTCCGGAACAGGCGCGACGCCGCGCGCGATTGCGCCGAGCGTCGCGGTGAGCCGGTCGATCGCCGTCAGCAGCGGCCACGGTCCGGAGAGCCACTCCTCGCCCGCCAGCGGCGTGCCCGCGATACCCTTGGCGTCGGCGGCGAGCGCGACCCAGCGGTCCGCGACCTCGATCGTGCGCGCGCGCATCGCGCGCAAGTGGCGAATCTTCCCGGCGATGCCGAGCCGCGCCCACGCGTCGGCGTGCGCGCGCAGCGCTTCCGCCGCGGCATCGAGCTCCGCAGCGTTCACCGGCAGGGGTCGGGCGCCGATTTCCACTCTCGTCTCCAGTTCGCGAACGCGCCGGCCATCTCGCGGCGCCGGAACGCGCGCCAGCGGTCTTCCGCGCCGGGCAGCACCTTCGCGGGATCGGTCTCGTACACCGGCCATTTCGCCGCCGGGTCGAGCACGGGGAAGCGTGCGAGCCAGCAGTACAGCTCGAGGTTCGTCTGTTTGAGGCGCGCGTGCTCGACCGACACGAAATAGCGCGCGCCCTTGCGGATCGCGCTCTGCTCGTTGAACGGCGTCCACAGGTGCGGGTCCTCTTCCCAGCCCTTGCGGTCGATCGTGTAGAGAATCGAGGGGTCGTAGTGGCCCATCACGATCAGCGCGCCGGGCGCGAGCGTCGCGTCGAGCGCCTTCGCGCGCACGTAGTTCGCGGCGCTCCAGCGATAGTACGGCGCGATCTCGGCGTAACCGGCCACCACCGCGGCGACCCAGACGAACGCCGCAATGGCCGCAAGCGTCAGACGGCGCTCGCGCGACGTCGTGCCCCAGCGCTCGAGCGCGAAGTCGCCCAGCCGCCCCACGAGCAGCGCGGCCAGCGGCAGCAGCAGGTAGAGGTAATAGTCGACGCGCTCGACCGTGACGACGACGTACGCGTACACCAAACCGCCGCCGAGCCAGCCCCACACCAGCGCATCGCTGCGCGAGCGAAACGGCACGACGCACGCCGCGAGCGCAAGCACGAAGCCGACGGGGCCGAGCATCGTCGTCGCGAGCAGCTTGAACGTGTGCGCGAACGCGATCGCCTTCGCGACGAACGCCATCGGCGACGTCAACGCCGCGACCAGCGACGGGATGACGTGCAGCTTGGTGATGCCGCTGGCCCAGTGCCACTCCGCGTGCGCCGACACGTACGCGTCGTATAGCACCAGCGGCACGAACGCCACGGCGAACAGCGCCCACAGCTGCGGCCGCAGCACGACCGCGGGCCAGCGGAGCCGCGCGACCGCGCACGCGGCGATCGGGATCGCCGCCGTGACCGCCACCGGCTTGGCGAGAAATGCGGTCATCAGCAGCAGAGCGGGCAGCCACCAGCCGCGCCACGTGCGCGCGTCCTCGTCGACGATCCAGCGCGCGCACGCGAACAGCGCGCACGTCGTGAAGAACACCATCGCGGTGTCCGGCATGAAGGTGTGGCTGTAGTACCACGCGCCGGGCAGCACCGCGAACGTCGCCGCAGCGACGAAGCCCGCGGCGTTCGACTTCCACAGCCAGCGCCCGAACGCGGCCACGACCGGGATCGTCGCGATCCCGAACGCGAGCGAGATTAGCCGGCCGATCACCTCGTGCACGCCGACCAGCTTGTACAGCGTCGCGGCGAGGAACGGCACGATCTGCAGCTCCAGCTCGACGTAGTTGGGCGGCGGCCCGTTGTAGTCGGTCTGCGGAAACAAGATATTGTACTGCAACTGGGCGAAGTTGCGCGCGATCGCCGCCGTATCGCCCTGGCGCCAGCCGGGATGGTCGAAGATCGGGTCGTGAATGCCTTTGAGGCGCAGCAGCGCCCCGATCGCCGTGAACGCCGCGGTCGCGATCCAGAAGCGCCGCGCGGACGTCACGCGGCCGACCGGAACGTCCAGTACTTGTTGACGAAGAAGTTGACGACGATCCCCGAGAGCGTCGCGAGGAACCACGTTTTGTGCCCGTGTCCGAAGTACGGCGCGACGATTGCCGACGCGATGAGTCCAACGATCAGCGCGAGCACCGACACGCTGAGGAACTTCGCCGCTTCGCTCCCGGCGTGCCCGGTCGACCTGAACGTCCAGATGCGGTTGAGGAAGTAATTCGACACGCCGCCCGCGAGGAACGCCGTCGAGTAGATCGCATAGTAGGGTCCCGCGGCGGTGTAGTCGAACTGCGCGCGTTTGAGAGCGAGCTGCAGAAGCGTGAAGATCACGAAGTTGACGACGAAGCCCGACGCGCCGACGATGCCGAACTTCACGAACTGCCGCACGCCGCGCCGGTTGCGGACGCGGTGGAACAGGCTGGTCTGCGGGACGCTCTCGGGCGCGCTCACGCGACCCAATACCAATCGGCGAACAGCACGGTGAACAGCCCCAGCAGCGGCAGCGAGAAGGCGACGTACGCGTTCTGGAACGTGGGGCGCGCGCCCCACAGCCCGAACAGGGCGAACATCGGGAACAGGACGAGCGCGAAGCGCGGCATGCTCATCAGGCTGCCGGTGCACATCGGGATCACGATCGAGAGCGCCATGTAGACCACGTACGACAGCCGCAGGCGGCGAAAGCCCACCGCCAGCACGACGATCATCAGCAGCGTGAACGCGAGCTCGAGCGTCTCGTTCGCGACCGTCTGCGTGGCATGCGCGACGACGATCTTGTGGACCGTGTTCGACACCGAGACCCAGGGCGGCGCGAAGTAGCGGCCCCAGTGCGACTGCACGTGCGAGAAGCGCAGCGGGTCGCCGTTGATCACCCACAAGTACGCCATGTACGCGGCCAGGCCGAGCGGCACGAGCGCCATCCCGATCAGCGGCTTGACGACGTCGTCGAACCAGTAGCGGAAGAACTCGCGCCCGCCCTCGCGGGCCGCGACGGCCCACTCGATGAACAGCGGCGCGGCGAGCAGCACGCCTTCGGATCGCGTGAGCGCGGCGAAGAACCCGAACGCGCCGGCCATCAGCCAGCGCCGCTCGCGCACGTAGTAGAACGACGCGACGGTCAGGAACAGGAACAGCGACTCGCTGTACACCGCCGAGAAGAAGATCGCCGTCGGGAAGATCGACACGAAGAACGTCGCACGCTGCGCGACGTGGCGGTTGTACTCGTGCTCCACGAGCTTGTAGAGATACAGCAGCGCGAGGAAGCTCGCCGCGTTCGACACGATGAGCCCGGCGATCAGGTGCGAGCCGGTGAACGCGCTCACGATGCGGATCAGCAGCGGGTAGAGTGGAAAGAAGGCCGGCTCCGTGCCGAAGTAGCCTTGGCTCGCGATGCGCAGGTAGTGCTCGGCGTCCCAGCGCCCCCACACCGCGAGCAGCGGGTTGTCCGAGGCGGCGTAGTGCACGCCGGGCCGCTGCCCGATCACCATCGCGGCGAGCTCGGCGATCGCGATCATGGGCAGCCGCGTCATGACGAACGTCAGCGACACGTCGCGCACGGTGCGGTTGAAGCGCGCTGCGACGACCAGCTTCGCGAGCACGAAGCCGCCGGCGGCGACCGCCGCCGCGCGGCCGGTGCCGCCGGCCCCGCTGGGCGCCAGCAGCGTGCCCCACAGCAGCACGAGCGACGCCCACGACAGCGCGTCGTACCGCAGCGCGGTGATCTCGTCGACCCGGCCGCGCCGCGCGAAGTAGTGCCCGTACGCGATCCAGCCGGCGTACGACGCCGTCACGCCCGCGGCGAGCGCCAGCAGCAAGCTCAGCTCGAGGAAACCCCCGCCGTGCGGGCGCTGCAGTGCGAGCGCGTACCAGAGGTAGAAGCCGAGGCTGAGGCCGGCGACGCCCACCGTCGCGACGGCCGGCCGGCCGACCGCGGCGACGAACGCGGCCGGTTTGGACCGCACGGCGTTTCCGGCGAGGGCGAGATCCACGGTCCGCCTCGTTCATCCGCTAGAACTCCCGAGCCTTTCGCCGTGTCCACACACGTGGGGCCGGAGTCCGACGCGCGCGCTTGCATTTCGAAGGAGCAGAACAATTCCGAATCGATTCGACGTGGTCGTCGTCGGCGCCGGGAGCGGCGGCTTCGCCGCGGCCCGCACGGCGCGCGACCTCGGCGCTTCCGTCGCGCTGGTCGACCAGGGGCCGCTGGGCGGTTTGTGCATCCTGCGCGGGTGCATGCCGTCCAAGACCCTGCTGGCGACCGGCGACCTGCTCCACGACATCCGCACCGCCGGCCCACTCGCCGTCCGCGTCGGCGAGCCGGCGCTGGACTACCGGGCGCTCGCCGAGCGCAAGCGCACGCTCGTCGCCGGCTGGGCCGACTACCGCATCGCGGGCATCGAAACGTTCCCGGTGTTCAACGGCGCCGCGCGGTTCGAGTCGCGCACGACCCTGCGCGTAGGCGACGAGGTGCTCTACGCGCCGCGGTTCGTGATCGCGACCGGCAGCAGCGTCGCGCCCGCCGCGGTGCCGGGCTTGCGCGAAGCCGGCTTCATCGACAGCGACGCGGCGCTCGATCTGGAGGCGCCGCCGAAATCGCTGGTGGTGCTGGGCGGCGGCTACGTCGGCAGCGAGCTGGGCCAGTTCTTCGCGCGCGCCGGCGTTCCGACGACGATCGTCCTGCGCTCGAAGCATCTCCTTTCCGGCGAAGATCACGACGTCGGCTTCGGCCTGACCGAGTATTTTCGCGAAGAGGGCATCCGCGTCGAGCTCGGCGCGCAGGTGCACCGCGTGAGCGTGCGCGACGACGGGATGAAGGTCGTGCATTACGCGCAAGCCGGCGAGGAGCGCGAGGTCGCCGCGGACGAGATCTTCTACGCGCTGGGCCGCGTTCCCAACGTCTGCAACATGGGGTTGGACGAAGCCGGGGTCGAGCACCACGACATCACCGGCATCCCGGTCGACGACACGCTGCGCACGTCGAATCCGGACATCTACGCGGTGGGCGACGTGACGGGCCAGTACCTGCTCGTGCACGTCGCGATCCAGCAGGGCGAGATCGCCGGCCGTAACGCGGCGACGGGCGCGCGCGAGCGCGCCGACTACCGGCTGAGCAAGACGCACACGGTGTTCACCGATCCGCAGGTCGCGGTCGTCGGCGAGACGGAGCGCGAGCTGGAGCGCGCAGGCACCGAGTACATTCGCGCGACGTATCCGTTCAACGACCACGGCAAGGCGGTCGCGATCGGCAAGACCAAAGGCTTCGTGAAGATGATGGCGTCGCCGGCGGACGGGCGCATTCTCGGCGCGGCGATCCTCGGGCCCAACGCGTCGGACCTCATCGAGCCGCTCATCGTCGCGATGGCCTACGGCGCGACGGTGCAGGACTACGCGCGCATCCCGCACCTGCACCCGACGCTCGTCGAGATCCTCACCTATCCCGCCGAAGAGCTCGCCGAGCAGGTGCGCACGGCGCCCGCCCTCGCCGTTGTCAAATAGCGTCATGCACGCGGCGCTCGTGCAGTTCAAGCCGCGCAAGGGCGACGTGCCGGCGAACTTGGCCGCCATGCGCGACGTCTTCGCGCAGCTCGCGACGGCGCCGAACCCGCCCGAGCTGATCGTGTTTCCCGAGGCAGCGCTCACGGGCTATTTTCTGGAAGGCGCCGTGTACGAGCTCGCGCTCGACGCGGCGGCGATGGCGCAGCACGTGGACGAGCAGTGGCGCGCGTCGGGTGCGGCGCGGCCGTGCGACGTCGTGCTCGGGTTCTACGAGAACGTCGCGGGAACGTTCCACAACAGCGCGCTGTACGTGCGCTGCGGCGAGCCGGGCGGCCCGCGCATCGTGCACGTGCACCGCAAGATGTTCCTGCCCACGTACGGCGTGTTCGACGAGGAGCGCTTTCTGACGCGCGGCCGCCGGCTGTCGGTGTTCGAGACGCCGTTCGCGACCGCCGCCATGCTGATCTGCGAGGACGCGTGGCATGCGATCATGCCCACCGTCGCTGCACTGAAAGGCGCGCGTCTGATCATCATCCCGAGCGCGTCGCCCGGCCGCGGGCTGTGCGGCGACGACGAGCTCGAAAGCAACGTGCGCTGGAAGGCGATCCTGTCGTCGGTCGCCGCGGAGCACGGCGTGTACGTGCTGTACGCCGGGCTCACCGGCTTCGAGGGCGGCAAGGGAATGTCGGGCGGGACGTGCGCGTACTCGCCGCGCGGCGAGCTGCTCGAATCGGCGGGGCCGCTCGACGCGTGCATCGTGCGCGTCGTGCTCGACCGCGACGAGGTCGATCTCGCGCGCGCGACGATCCCGCTGCTCGGCGATCTCTCCGCGGTGCTGCCCGACCTGTGGCTGGACGAAGAGATCCCGGTGCTGCGCCGGCTCGAGGAACGCGCGTGACGACGCTCTTGCCGGTGGTCGAAGCGCACCGCGACGAGCCGTCGCTGGCGATCAACCCCGAGCTGGCGGCCCGCTGGCTCGAAGCGTTCCTGCGCGACGAGCTCGTCGTGCGGCGCGGGATCGGCAAAGCGATCCTCGGGCTTTCCGGCGGCATCGACAGCGCGCTCGTGGCGTACCTGTGCGCGCGCGCGCTCGGGCCCGAGAACGTGTACGCGATCCGCATGCCGTACAAGACGTCGGCGCCGTCGTCGCTGTCCGATGCGCAGCGCATCGTCGACGCGCTGGGCATCAACGTCGAGACGATCGAGATCACGGACGCGGTCGACGGCTATCTCGCGCACGCGCCCGACGCCGACGCGCGCCGCAAAGGCAACGTGATGGCGCGCATGCGCATGCTGATTCTGTTCGACCAATCCGCCCGGCGCAACGCGCTGCCGGTGGGCACCGGCAACAAGACGGAGCGCCTCATGGGCTATTTCACGTGGCACGCCGACGACACGCCGCCGGTCAACCCGATCGGGGATCTCTTCAAGACGCAGGTGTGGGCGCTCGCGCGCCATCTGGGCGTTCCCACCGAAGTGGTCGACAAGCCGCCCAGCGCCGACCTCGAAGCGAATCAAACCGACGAGGGCGACCTCGGCATCACGTACGCGAAAGCCGACCGCATTCTGAACTTGATCCTGCTGGGCTACAAGGACGACGCGATCGTCGCGCGCGGCCTCGACCCGGCCGAGGTGAAGCTGGTGCGGCGGCGCGTGGACTCCACGCACTGGAAGCGCCATCTGCCGACGACCGCGCTCGTGTCGGGCACCGCGATCAACGAGTTCTACCTGCGCCCGGTGGACTTCTGATGGATCCGCTTCCGCCGCACGGCTTCTATCCGGTCAGCTTGAACCTCGTGGGCCGGCGCTGCGTCGTGATCGGCGCGCGCGACGACCGCGAAGCGAGCGAGAAGTTCGAAGCGCTGCGCGAGGTCGACGCCGACGTGCGCTGGATCGACGAGCCGTCCGCGGTGCGCGACGAGGACGTCGCGGACGCGTTCTTCGTGATCTCGACGCCGCAGGACGAAGCGCTCTCCGCCCGGCTGCGCGCGCTCGCGGACGCGCACAAGTTTCTGCTGTGCACGATCGACCAGCCGCGCTACGGCTTCGTCGCGATGCAGGCCATCGTGCGCGCGGGCCGGGTGCGCATCGGCATCTCGACCGGCGGCGTCGCCCCGCGCGTCGGCAAGATCATCAAGGACGCGCTGCAGGGCGTGCTGGACGCAAAGTTCGTGCGGTTCGTCGAGTGCCTCGCGACGCAGAAGCAGCGCAACCGCATCCGGCTCGCCGGCGACCCCGCGGCCCGCCGCCGCGCGATGATCGGCGCGACGACCGGCTTCGAGCTGAAGACCGAAGCATCGTACCCGCAGTGGTTCGCCGACGAGCTGGACGCGCTCGCGCCGCACGCCGCCGAAGGCACGCACCGATGAGACGACGCGCAGCCGCGGTATCGGTCGCGCTGCTGCTGTCGTTCGCCGCGCCGCAGCGGGCAGATGCGGGCGCGATCAAGCACTGGGGAACGTTTCCCGGCCGCGAGGTGCGTGCCGTCGCGTTTCGCGGGGCGGAAATGGGCGCGAATCCCGGCCTTGGCGTCGTGCCGGGCCGCGACGGTTACGTGTACGTGCTCGGCAAGTGGGGCGTCTACCGCGTGCTCGATGCGGACGGGCGCTGGCAGAAGGTGCTCACGCCGGCAGCCTGCGCGGGCGGCGGCGCGGTCGATGTCTCCACCTGGATCCCGAGCCTCGTCTGCGCGCGCAACGGCCGGCTCGTGCGCGAACGCGCCGGCGGCCGCGTCGAGCGCTTCCCGATTCCGCGGCCGCGGTGGGCCGGCGCGTCCGACGTCTACTCGTCGGATTACGACGTCGTCACCGGTATCTTTCCCGGCCGCGACGGGGCAATCTGGTTCGCGTACGGGTACGCCCGCGGCATCGGCTATCGCGATGCCGCCGGGCATACGACGCTGTGGCACGTCGCCGGCTTGAGCGTGGTGCGCCACGTCGAGGTGCTCGGCGACGACGTCTACCTCGCGGACGAAAGCTGCCGCGTCGCGCACGTGCGCGCATCGGGGCTCGTCGGGGTCGAGGAGTTCCACTGCGATCGTTCCAACACCGTGGTCGCCATGCGGCGGACAAAAGACATGCTGTGGCTCGTCTTCGGCAACGACGTCGTCAGCATCGATCGCCGCGGGCGGCGGCAGCGCCGCCGGTTGCCGATCTCGGCGCAATCGATCGCCGTCGACCGCGGCGGCACCACGTACGTTCTGGGCGCGGACGACCGCGGACATGCGGCGATCGCGACGATCGATCCGCACGGCAGCATCGAGTCGCGCACGCTGCCGATGCAATATCCCGACAGCATCGCTTTCGACCAGCGGGGGCGGCTATGGATCGGCGTCTCGTTCTGGCGCGCGTTCGCCGTCGTCGCACCCAAAGGAGCGTGGGGCTGATGGCGTCCGCCGAGATCGTGACGATCGGCACCGAGATTCTGCTCGGCCAGCTCGTCGACACCAACAGCGTGCACATCGCGCGCGCGCTCGCCGATCACGGCGTCGACGTGTACGCCAAGCATTCCGTCGGCGACAACACCGGCCGGCTCGCCGCGATGCTCGACGACGTGCTCGCGCGCGCCGACGGCGCGGTGTGCACGGGCGGGCTCGGCCCCACCGTCGACGATCTCACCAAAGACGCGGTCGCGCACGCCGTCGGCAAGAAGCTCGTGCTGCACGAACCATCGCTGCGCGCGATGGAAGAGCGCTTTCGCCAGTTCAACCGCCCGATGGCCGACAACAACCGCCGCCAGGCGTACCTGCCCGAAGGCTGCGTCGTGCTGGAGAACCCGCACGGCACCGCGCCCGGCTTCGTCGCGCTGCGTGACGACGGGAAGTTCGTCGCGTGCATGCCCGGCGTGCCGCGCGAGATGAAGCCGATGCTCACCGAGAAGCTGGTGCCGTGGCTCGTGCAGCGCTTCGCGCTGAACGAAGCAATCTATACGCGCACGCTGCACACGGTCGGCATCGGCGAGTCGGAGCTCGACCGCCGGGTCGAAGACCTCTTTCGGACGCTCGAGAACCCGAAGATTGCGATGCTCGCGCACGGCTTCAGCGTCGACGTGAAGATCATGGCGAAAGCGCGCAGCCGTGAGGCGGCCGGCGCGATGATCGAGCCCGTTGCGGCCGAACTCCGCAAGCGGATCGGCAGCGGCTACTACGGCGACGACGACACCACCCTCCCCGGCGCCATCGTGCGTGCGCTCACAGATCGCGGGCTGACGCTCGGCACCGCGGAGTCGTGCACGGGCGGCGGGATCGCCGACGAGATCGTCAGCGTTGCGGGCGCCTCCGCCGTTTTTCGCGGCGGGATCGTGGCGTATGCGAACGAGGTGAAGACGGCGCTGCTCGACGTGCCCGAAGGCACGCTTGCGCAAGCGGGCGCGGTGAGCGAGGAGACGGCGACGGCGATGGCGCGCGGCGCGCGCGGGCGGCTCGGAGTCGACGTCGCGATCGCGACGACCGGCGTCGCGGGTCCCGGCGGCGGCACGCCCGACAAGCCGGTGGGCCTGGTCTGGTACGCGCTGAGCGTCGGCGACGAGGAGATCGAGACGCGCCGGCTCACGTTTCCGGGGTCGCGATCCGACATTCGAGAACGCGCGACCGTCGCGGCGCTGGGTCTTTTGTGGCGCCGCCTCGAACGTGACGTTCAGCCGTCGGTACCCGTTCCGTCTCCGGCCCCCGTTCAGTAGAAAGCGATGCGTATGCCACACCGCCCTGCCTTCCGTATCCTCGTGCTCGTAGCGGCGTGCTCGCTCGTCGCATGCAGCCATCGCTCGAAGTCGGTGCCGGCGCCCAAGCCCACGCCCACGCTCGCTCCCGGTTGCCACGCCGTGTCGCCCCAAACCACCGGCAGCACGTGGACGCTCCAGTCGAACCCGTCGGGTTTGGCGGTCGAGCGCGTCGACGCGACCAGCACCAACTGCGTCTACTTCACGGGCGTGACGCAGACCAGCGATACGCCGGCGACGGCGCCGCACCAGTGGCAGTACATCTTCACGCCGAACGTAGCGAACCCGTACACCGTCAACGTCGCGCAGACGCTCGATGGCGCCCACACCGTCTTTTACAACCAGACCGGCGACTCGAGCGGTACCGTCAACGTCAGCTCGCTGCAGTCGGTCGCGCGCAGAACCAGCTCGTCCGCGCCGCGGTTCTCCGCGGAGACGCGGCGCGGCATCCAGCGCTTCACGGGCGCGGGCGTCGTGCCCGATCAGCTGCTCGTGCGCTATCGCGGCACCGCCGCGCAAGCGCGCGCGCGCGCATCGCAGATCGAAAGCGCCCAGGGCGCTACCGCCCGGGTGGAGCTCACGACCGTCGGCGGTGCGTACGAACGCGTCGTGTACCTGCCCAAAGGCTCGGATGCGACCGCCGTCGCCGCGACGCTGCGCGCGCAGCGCGACGTGCTCGACGTGTATCCGGTTCACAAGCGCTTCGCGCTCAGCAAAAATCCGACGACGGTGAGCGACCCGCACGCGAACAGCGTCGACCAGTGGTATCTCTTCGCCGCCGGCTTCCCCTACGCGTGGTCGTACACGCACGGCACAGGCGCCAAGATCGCGGTGGTCGACACGGGCGTCGATCTCAACAACACCGACCTCACGCAGAACCTCGTCTACTCGACGGGCTACCAGAGCGCGAACAAGACCGCTCAAGACACCAACGGGCACGGTACCAACGTGACCGGCGTCGCTGCGGCGGTCGCGAACAACGCGGTCGGTTTCGCCGGCGCCGGATACGGCGTGCAGATCCTTTCGTACAACATCTTTCCCGACGCCACGGCGTCGACCGATAAAGAGAACGCTTCCGTCGCCGACGAGGTCATCGCGATCAACGACGCCGTGACCCGCGGCGCGGACGTGATCAACTTGAGTCTCGGCGCCGCCGAGGACTACGCGCCCAACAATGGTTTCGATCAATCGGAGCACGATGCGATCGAGGCCGCGATCGCGAGCGGCGTCGTCGTCGTCGCCGCCGCCGGCAACGACGCCGACGGCGGCGAGACCGGCGTGCCGCACACCGTGCTCGACTATCCGGCGGCGTACGACGGCGTGATCGCCGTCGGCGCGACCGGGCTCAACGACAACAACACCGGCGTGTACGCGGGCTCGACCGAGCACGTCGCGCCGTACTCGCAATACGGCCCTGGATTGAGCGTCGTGACGGGCGGCGGCGACACGACCGGCACCGGCGACAACAACCCGCTGCACTGGGTCTGGAACTACTCGACGACGACGGCGGCACTGCCCAGCGATCAATGCACCTATGCAAACGGTACGCTGCCGAAGACGCCGACGAATTGCACGGCCTTCTTCGAGGGCACCTCGCAGGCGACGCCGCAGGTGTCGGCTGCGGCGGCATTGCTGGTGGCGGCCGCAGGCGGTCACCACATGATCACCCCGGCGAAGGTCATGTCGCTGATCCAGGATACGGCCGACAACATCAACGACCCGCATCAGGGCCATGGCCGCCTCAACATCTACAAGGCGCTCGCGGCGCTAACCGGGGATAGCGGCGCCACGTACACCGGGCCTAGCGCGCAGAAAACCAGCCCCACCCAAGTCGTCGCGTTCGCGTACGACAACTCCGGCGGCACGACGCCGCACATGCTCGACGTGAACTATCCTAGCGGCGTGCCGGTCGACGCGAGCGGCAACTTCCGCCTGGGCGACGTACCGGCGAGCGCGACCGTGTATCACGTGGGCGTCTGGTACGACGCCAATGGCGACGGCGTGGTCGACGCCGGCGACCAGTTCGGCAGCGCCGCGAGCACGTGCACGGCCGCGCAGAAGTGCACGATCGGCAGCATCACGCTGCATACCGTGGCCGCGGGCTTCACGCTGCCGTAGCCGCTACACCGCGTAGCCGATGGCCTCGAGCGACCGCTGGACGACGAGGCCGTCGGCGAACGTGGGCACGCCGGGCGTGCCCAGATCGATCGCTTCCGCGAACGCGTCGAGCAGCGGGATGAAGTACGGCAGGTTCCCGTGGATCTGGCCGTGCTTTTCGTACGGCGATTCCGCGATCTCCAGCTCGTCCTGCTCGTCCTCGGCGAGCGCGAACACGCGCAGCTCGGTGATGTCCGGGCCGCTCGCGACGGCGCTGCGCGTCTCGCCGTGCACCGCGACGGTCGTCGAGCGGACCACCGTCGTCATGTCGGCGCTCACGCGCGCCACCAGACCGTCGCCGTAGTCGACGAATGCGAACGCGCCGTCGGCGACATCGGTCGCGAACGTGCCGTCCGCGTCGGTCCGGCGCGGGTTCGCGGTGCGCAGGAAACCGGCAGTCGCGCGCGGCGCACGGCCCGCGAGATGGTTCGCGAGGTCGAAGTAATGCGGCATGAACGCGTTCGCGACGCCGCCGCCCTGTGCGCGCGAGAACCACCAGCTGCGCGGGCGGTCCGTGTTGCGCTCGAGTAGCTCGCTGCTGAGCCGCGCGACTTCGAGCTCGCGCAGCGCGCCGACGTGCCGGTTGTCGATCAGCTCCTTCAGCGCGATCACGGCGGGCACGTAGCGGAATTCGAACGCGAGGGCCGCGACGGTGCCGGCGCGCGTGCTCGCGGCCACCATCTCTTCGGCCTGGGCGACGCTGAGCGCGAACGGCTTTTCGCACAGCACGTGCTTGCCGGCGGCGAGCGCCGCGAGCACCGATCGGTGATGGTCGAACGGCGGCGACGCGACGGACACGACGTCCAGCTCCACGCCCGCGAGCATCGCCTCGACGGATGCGAACGCGTGCGGGATCTTGCGTTCGCGCGCGACGCGCTCGGCGCTTGACGGCGACGCGAGCGCGACCACCTCGAAGCGCGGATGCAGCGCGTACGCCGGCGCGTGGACCGTGCCGCCGAAACCCGCTCCGACGATGCCGACGCGCAGCGTGCTCACGAGCGTTCCTCCGCTTGGCGGACCGCGGCTTCGAACAGGTCGAGCGCGCGCGCGAGCTGATCGTCCGCGATCGTCAGCGGCGGCGCGATCGTGATCGACGTTCCGGTCGGACCCGATTGCAGCAGGATCACGCCCGTCGCGAGCCCGCGCACGACGACGCGGTTCGCGAACGCGGCGTGCGCGAACTCCACCGCCCAGAGAAAGCCCAATCCGCGCACGTCGCGCACGCTCGCATACGTCGCGAGCGCGCGCAGCCGGCTGCCCAGCGCGTCTTCTCGCGCGCGCACGCGGCCGAGCGCGTCGAGCCGTTCGAGCTCGTCGAGGTTCGCCAGCGCCGCGGCGCACGCGAGCGGGTTGCCCAAGAACGTCGACGTGTGGATCGCCTCGCCCGCGCTGACCGGCCAGGTGTCCATCGCGCGCGGCGTGCCGATCGTCGCGGAGAGCGGGACGCCGCCGCCCAGCGCCTTGCCCACGCACAGCAGGTCGGGGACGACGCCTTCGCGCTCGCAGGCGAACATCGTGCCTGTGCGCCCGAAGCCGGTGTAGATCTCGTCGAGGATCAGCAGCATGCCGCGCTCGTCGCACAGCGCGCGCAGCGCACGCAAGAATCCGGGCGGCGGGACGATCACGCCGCCGCGCCCTTGGACCGGCTCGACGATCACGGCGCCGATGTCGGGATCGTGCGCGAGCGCGGTACGCACCGCTGCAATCGCACCCTCGACCGTCGCGTCCGCGCCGGGATACGGTAAGAACGTCGCGCGGCCCGGGACGAGCGGCGCGAACGGTGCGCGGAACTTCTCGATCCCCGCGACCTCCAGCGCGCCTAGCGACAGCCCGTGATACGCGCCGTGGTACGCGAGCACGCGCGGTTTGCCGGTCGCGAGAAGCGCGGTCTTCAGCGCGAACTCGACCGCTTCGGCGCCCGAGGTCGCGAGGTACGTCTTGCGCAGGTCGCCCGGCGCGAGCTGCGCGAGCCGCGCGAGCAGCCGCGTGCGCAGCTCGGTGGGATGCACGTCGCCCATCCCGTGCATCAAACGCTGCGCCTGCGCGGCAACCGCGCTCGCGACGCGCGCGTTCGTGTGCCCGGTTGCCGCCACGCCGAACGCCGACGTGAGGTCGAGATACCGGTTGCCGTCGGCGTCGGCGACGAGCGCGCCGGACGCGCGTTCCCAGAACACCGGAAAGTCGTCGGCGAGGTAGGTCACGCCGGGCGCTTCGTACGCGGCCAGCTCGGCGGCGAGCGCGCGCGACCGCGGTCCCGGGATCGCGGTGACGATCGACTCGAAGCCGGTCAGCTCCGCCGAGCCGGCTTTGAGCTCGTCGAACGGGAGCAAGGTCATTCGCGGTCGATCCAGCGCACAAAGTCCGCGATACGCGGTGCGCCGCCGTGATGCCCGCCGAGCGGCGGCGCCTGCATCGTGCCGAACGGCGCGACGCGGACGGCGCCGACGCGTTCCGCGAGCGCGACCGCGGCCGCATCCGCGGCGACGACGCCGATCGCTTGCACCGGGAGAGCGTGCGCCGCGGCATACGCGGCGATCGCCGCATCGTCCGCGACGCCGAGCAGCGGCACCACGCGCGGCAGAAACGGCAGCGCTTCGTCGTGCGGCGGGTCGACGACCAGCGCGGCGTCCGCGGCCTCAAACACGGCGCCGCGCCCGCCGGCGGCGCGGAACGCGGCGAGGTTGCGGTACGCCGCAACGGCCGCCGTGCGTGAGGCCGAGCGCGTGCCGCCGGGAAACTCGATCGCCACCCGCTCGCACGCCGCCGCAAGCGCTGCCGCCACGCGCGAAAGCTCCGCGCCCTCTGCCTGCACGAAGAGCGCGTGCAGCGACAGACAGCCTTCGCCGTCGTACAGCAGCGCGTCGCGCGCGATGAGGTCGGCGAGCGGCGCGTCCAGCGCCGCGACGTCGTCGCGCGTGACCCGGCCGATGCTCGCGCGGTGCCCGAAGCCGGTGAAGCGCGTATCGGCGCCGCAGCGCGCGCGAATCGCGCGCAGCGTCTCGTCGCGCCCGAACGCAACCACCGCACCGGCGCGCTCGAACAGCGCGTCTTCCACGGGATCGTCGCCGCCGGTCCACGCGTGCGCGCGCGCCGCGGCCGCGAACGCCGGGTGTTCCTCGGCGAGCGATGAGAAAAAACCCGCGACGAGGGCGTCGCTGCGGTCTTTGACCACCACGTCGCACTTCGCGCACAGCGCGAACAGCGCGGGCACGATCGCGACGCCGATCGTCGTGTCGCTCGAGACGATCGCGGCGCGGTCGACGCCGCGCGCCCACGCCGCCGGCGCGCCGGACCGTTCGACCGTGCCGTCGAGCGCGTCGACGCTGCCGAGCTCCGCAGCGATCGCCGCTTCGAGCGCAGCGCGCGTGATGCCGAAGAAGAGGCGGTCGAGCGCGTAGTCGACGACCGGCGTGCTGTAGCCCAGCCGTGCCTCGATCGCGAGCGTCGCGCGCACGCGCGGCGGGAAGTCTGCGTCGCTCCAGCGTTCCGCCGCGTCGGCGATGTGCGCGACGATGCGCCGCGCGGGCAGCGCGCGCAGCGAACCGGACGCGCCGCCGTCAGCCACGGCGCGCGAGCAGCGTCTCGGCGTCGAGCGAACAGCCGCGCAGTTCGGCGCCCTCCTCGCGGCCGATCAGCACGAGGCCGGCCGGCTGCGCGTCCGACGCCAGGACCAGCGCGCCGAGGTCTTCGGTGTCGATTGCGATCACCGAACCGCGGTTCGCGAGGTCGACGTGCCGGATCGCGCCGACGATTCCCGGCGGCAGCGCGCGACCGTCGCCGCCGACGACGATCGCCCGCAGCCACGGCGGCGCGACCTTCACGCGCGGCTCGACGCGCGCGCGCGACGCGAACGAATCGTAGTACTGCGACGAGAGCTCGGTCATCCCGTACTCCGCGACGATGGCGTCGACCGACACGCCGAGCCGTTCCGACGCCTGCGCATAGAGCGTCGCGCGGTCGACGACGCGCGTGCGCCCTTTGAAACCGCCCGTCTCCATGATGCGCGAGCCCGCGGGCAGCGCGAGCGTCGTCTTGCGGTGCGCGAGCGCGTCGAGCAGCGCCACGAGCGCGAACGCCGTCGTCGCGACGCACACCGCGACGCCGTCGGCCGCCGCGCGCGCGGCGTCGCGCACGAACGCGTTCGCATCCAGCTCGTCGCCGTGCAAATACCAGCCGTCCAGGCCGTCGCCGCGCTCGCGCGCGACGACGCCCATCATGTGGCCCAGCGAGCTGTGCGGCCGCGCGCGCGGATCGGGCACGAGGTTCAAATAGCGCAGGCGCGCGCCGTCGGCGAGCAGCATGCGGTCGAACGACGCGAGCAATGCCGCGTCGTACAGCCGCGTCGTCGGCAGCTCGTGGCGCCCGCCGCGCCCGCGCGTGGTGCCGCTGGTCTCGAACCATGCAACCGTCTCTTCGGGCGGAAACGTCGCGAGCCGCGCCTCCTTGAACGCCGCGGCCGGTACCGCCGGGATCTCGTCGATGCGCACCGGCAGATGGGACGCGTCGAAGCCCGCCGCGCGCGCGAACGCGCCGTACGGTGCGTTGCGCTCGGCTTGATATGCGAACAGATCGCGCGCGAGCGCTAAAAACGCATCGTCGTCCAGTGCGTACGCGCCGATCGCCGCGAGCACGCGCGCGTCGAGCGCCGCTGCGTCGAGCGCCGCTGCGTCCTCCATCGCCTCAGCGCAGCGCGCGCGTCACACCGGGATCCGGTCTTTCTTGCGATGGGAAGCGGTGAACGGCGTGCCCTTGTCCTTGGGGTCCGCGGTCTGCAGCAAGCCGACCATGTCCGAGAAGTTCTCCGCGTAGCCCGCGAACGTCCAGGCGGTCTTGCCGTCGGTCGACGACAGCTTGAAGAGCCGGCCGTCGAACGTGCCGGTGAACGGAACCTTCTGGTTGTTCTCGCGCAGCCACGTGCCGCTGAGCTGATCGCCCTTCTGGGTGACGTAGAAATGCGAGTAGACCGCGCGGCCGTTGCCGGTGAGCGGCTGGACCTGCACTTCCCACACGCCGTCCATCGTCGAGAACTGCGGCGGCTCGGGCGTGTCCGACGGGCTCGCGGCGGGTTCGGGCGTGCTGCTGCCGCCGCGGCGCCCGCGGCGCCCGGCGGGCGCGGCTGAGGCGGCCGGCGACGCGGCCGGCGCGATGGACGGGCCGGCGCCGGCCGGCGTGGCGGCCGGAGCGGGCGTGCCGATCAGGACGCCGGGTGTCGCGACGTTGCCGTTGGGTGCCGGAGGCGGCGGCGGGGTGGCCTGGCCGCTCGGGCCTGACTGCCCGACCTGGGCGACGGCGGTGCCGCCGACGGCGAGGGCGGCAACCGCCACGAGCACGAGCTGACGAACGTTCAACGGGACCTCTCGATGGTGCGGCACGCGCGATTCGCGTGGCCGGCGGCGGGTGGGACGGCTCTCTGTTCGCAAACGGCGGCGGCGTTCATCCCGGCGCAGCCTCAGGAGCGCTTAACGGAAAGCTTACCGTCAGTGGATCAGCGACACCGGGATGGGGATGCTGGAGCTCTGCCCGTCGTTGCGCGACGCGACCAGCGTGAGCTGGACGCTCGTGGCGGTCGGTGGCAAGTTGAGCGTGTTCGTCGAGAACAGGCCCTGCCAGATCCCCGGCCCGATGCCGGACAGGGTGATCGTGCTGGTGCCGGTCCCGATCGTCATCCGCTGGACGTTCGTCGTCGTGATCGCGCTGACGTGGATCGTCGTGTTGCCGGACAGCACCGTGGGCGAGAGCGTCGCGTAGAAAATTTGCGGCGCGTCGCCGGGCCCGGCGTACGTGCTCGGGGGCGGCGAGCCGTACGTGAAGACGTTCGCCTGCGCGAGCGCGCTCGGCGTCGCCTGGGGCGTCGGGGAAGCGCTGGCGCCGGGGACGACCAGCGGGACCGGCGTCGTTCCGGCGGCCGGCGGGGGCGGGGTCGTCACCGGCTGGCGCTGCTGCTGTTGTTGTTGCTGCTGCTGCGGCGGCTGCTGTTGCTGCGGCTGGAGCGGCCGGGCGCTGGGGAACCCGGAGTTCGGCGGGACCGTCGGCAAGGGCCGGGCCGTCGGGATGACCATGCCGGGCGGGATCGCGGCGTCCGGCACCGTCGCCGACCCGCTCGCGCCCAGGATGTGCGGCGTGACGACGATGATCAGCTCGTTGCGCGTACTGGTCGTGTTGTTGTTGCGGAACGCTCCGCCGATCAGCGGCAGGCTGCCCAGCAGCGGAATCTTGCTCTCCGTGCGCTGCGTGTTCTCCTGGATCAGACCGCCGATGACCAGCGTCTCGTTGTCGCGCAGGTGCACGGTGGTCTGCGTGTCGCGCGTCGAGATCTCCGGGATGTTGTTGAACAAGCCGGTGAGCGAGTTGACGACGGGATGCAGGGCAACGGTGAGCTCGCCGTTGTTCGTGACGATGGGCGTGATGTCGAGCGTGACGCCGGTCTGGAAGCTCTGCAGCTGCTGCGTGGCGATCGTGCCCGTGCCGCCGCCGGTGGTCGTCAGGATGCTCAGCGTGTCGCCCGCGCGGATCGTCGCGGTGCGTCCGGACAGCGTCGTGATGCGCGGGTCGGCGAGCACGCGCGCCTTGCCGTTGGAGATCAGCAGGTTCAGCGTGAGGCCGAACTGGATCGGCACCGTTCGCGTGAACGGCGCGATGCCGATGAGCCGCCCCGGATTGCCGTTGGGATCGGGCGTCGGCTGGACCTCGGTGAAGGTGGTGCTCACCGACGGGTTGCCCAGCTGCAAGCCGAGGTTGCGCGAGCTGTTCTCGTCGAGCTCGAGAATCTCGGTGTCCAGCACCACCGATTGCGGCACGATGTCGAGCTCCGCGATGAGCTCGCGCGCGGCGCGAATCGACTGCGGGCTGCCGGTGAGGATCAGCTGCTGCGTGCCGTTGGGCACGGTCACGCGCAGGTCGGGATAGCCGCCTTGCAGCGCCTGCTGGACCGCGGCGCCGATGTCTTGCGGCGTGGTTGCCGCGTTGCCGCCGCCTTGGCCGCCCGGAATGATCGACCTGAGCTGGATCACCTCGTGTCCGGACGGCGAGCCGCCGCCGCCCCCGCCGGGATTCGCGCCGTTCGCCGCGGTCGCCGTGCCGTCGAGCTGCGCGATGCCGTCGCCGATGCGCTGCTGTTCGGCGGCGGTCGCCGTGACCGACAGCGCGTTGAGGTCCGCGTCGACGGTGACCGTGACCGCGGGGAACGACCGCTGCACCAGCGCTGCGACCGACTTCGCGTCGACATTGTGGATGCGGTAGATCTGGACGTAGCGCGCGCCGTACGGCGGGAGGTCCAACTGCGCGATGAGCGCTTTGGCGCGGGTCACGTCGTCGGGCGAGCCGGTGAGCGTGATGGACGTGCCCGACACCGCGGTGCGCACGTGCGGGATTTGCGCGGTCACGGCGCGCGCGATGTCCTGCGGGCGACGCTGCGACACCCGCACGGCGTCGCTCGACACCGGCTGCGACACCGGCGGCGGCGTCGGCGCGTCGATGCCCGCGACGAGCGTCTTAAGCTGCGCGAGGTCGGGCGGCGTGGCGCTGACGAGCATCGTCGTGCGCGAGAGCACCGTGATCTTCGCGGCGGGGTAGAGCGACCGCAGCCGGTCCGCCACGACCTGGGCGGACTGCGTGCGCAGCGTAATCGCTTCGGTCGTCGGCTTGGTGGCGTCGCGCACGTCGATGCCGCTGATCACGGCGCGCGCGCTCTGGATGTCGGTCTGCGAGCCGGCGAGTACGAGCGCGTTCGCCGCGTTGTCGACGCGCACCGACAGGCGCGGGTAGAGCTGGCGCACGAGCTGCGCCGCGCGCCCGGCCCGGACGATCGTCAGCGGAACGACGACGGACGACTGCCCGTAGACGGAAAGCGTTCGCCCCTCGCGCACGCAGCGCAGCTGGAGCTGCGAGCAGACCGCGCGCACCGCCTCGTCGGGCGTGGCGTCGTGAAGGGACAGGTTGACGTTGCCTTGGACGTCGCTGGCGACCGTGACGTTGAGGTGCGCGAGCCCGCCCAGCCGCAGCAGCACGTCCCGGACCGGCTCGTCGTGCGCGTCGAGCTGGATGCGCTTGGGCGTGCCGGCGGACGGAGCGGGCGCGGCGAAGACGCCGGAGACGTCGAGCGTCGCGGCCAGCGCAACCACCGCCATAGCGAAGCGCAACGGGCTCCAAGCACCGCGCGCGCGCACCTCTCTGCTGAGTCTCACATCCGCCTTTCGGGGTTTTCGCCTAATACGGCAGCGAGCGGCCAACTACTGCGAAATCCGGACATGAAACGCTAGGTTGCCTCCCCAGCAGGCCGGGCGGAGCCCCGCTGCGCTCGCCGCGGACTTGCGCGAGGTGGTAAAATAGGAGGGCTGTGAAAACCAAGGGTCACCCAAAATGGTATCCGGAAGCCAAGGTATCTTGCGCTTGCGGAGCCACGTTCACCACCGGATCGACGTCCCCGACGATCGCGGTCGAAGTCTGCTCCAACTGCCATCCGCTCTGGACCGGGCAGCAGAAGTTCCTCGACACGGCCGGCCGCGTCGAGAAGTTCAACCAGCGCGTCGCAATGGCCGACCAGAAGAAGGCCGCCGCCGCCGCGCGCACGGCCAAGAAGCAGGCCGACCAGGCGGAGGCCGCTCCGGCTTCCGTTTAGCTACCTTGCCACGGATCATGGAAGCGCGCCGACCTTCGGCGCGCTTCTTGCTTGCCTGACGATGCAATACACCGACCGCCTCGAGACGCTCTCGCAACGCTTCGACGAGATCGAGGCCGCCCTCGGCGACACGAGCGGCGGTTTCGATCAAACGCGCTTCACCGCCCTGATGAAGGAGCGCGCGTCGATCGACGACACGGTCGCGGCCTACCGCCGGTACCGTGCGCTGCTGCGCGAGAGCGCGGACAACGACGCGCTGCGGTCCGACAAGTCCGATCCGGAGATGGCGGCGCTCGCCGAAGAAGAAGCGCCTGGGCTGCGCGAGCGCCTGAGCACGGTCGAAGCGGAACTGCAAGAGCTGATGCTGCCGCGCGACCCCGACGACGACAAGGACGTCTTCATCGAGATCCGCGCCGGCGCCGGCGGCGATGAGGCGGGCATCTTCGCGGGCGACCTGCTGCGCATGTACACGCGCTTCGCGGAGTCGCGCAAGATGCGCGTCGAGCTGCTGAGCGAGAACGAGAACGAAGCCGGCGGTTACAAGGAAGTCGTGATCGCCGTCAAAGGCGGCGAGCCGTACCGCTGGTTCAAGTACGAGTCGGGCGTGCACCGCGTGCAGCGCGTGCCGGCGACCGAAGCCGCCGGCCGCATCCACACGTCGACCGCAACGGTCGCCGTGCTGCCCGAAGTCGCGGACGACGGCGAGATCGAGATCCGCTCGACCGATCTCGAGATCGACACGTTCAAGGCGTCCGGCGCGGGCGGCCAGCACGTCAACAAGACGGAGTCGGCGATCCGCATCACCCACAAACCCAGCGGCATCATCGTATCGTGCAGCGAGGAGCGCTCGCAGCTGCAGAACCGCGCTCGGGCGATGGACATGCTGCGCGCGCAGCTCGCCGCCAACCAGCGCCGCGAGCGCGAGGAATCCGAAGCGTCGCTGCGCCGCAGCCAAGTCGGCACGGGCGACCGCAGCGAAAAGATCCGCACGTACAACTACCCGCAAGACCGCATCACCGACCACCGCATCAACCAGAACTTCCAAAACATCAAGGTGATCCTCGACGGCGACATGGAGAAGCTGGTCGTGGAGCTGCAAAAGGACGAAAAAGCACGTTTGCTCGCGGGAGAGACGAGCGCGGCCTAATGGAATACGAGCGGCGCCCGGAAAACAAGCGCGCCTCAGCGCCGCGCCGCGCGACTCCTGGACCGCCGAGGCACATCGGATGACGAACCGATTTCCCGGTTCCCAGCCGACGCTGCACGTGCGCGGGGCGAACCCCTTGTTGACGTTCTTACGAAGCTTTTTGTTGCTCGGCACTCGCCGCCGTAGGCGCCACGAACGAGCGTGCACGGAGCGTATGGCGAGCCGTACGCCATTTGGGACGCCGCGTCTGTTGGCGGTCGCCGGACTTGTCGCGCGCGACGCTGGTCGCGGTGAGGTGCTTCCCGAAGATCTGTTTTGGGCGGTGCTCGCAAATGCCGGCCCGTCGTCGCAAGAAGAGCTTGTGCTCGCGTCGACTGAGCCCGCGGCGCTGCATGCGCGCGTGGAGCGTGTGGCGGAAACGTCGTCTCGACTCGACGCATGCGAGTGGTCCACGTCGTATTCGGACGAAGTTGCAATGGTGCTCGATGGCATGCGGACGGAGCGACCGCGTAACGGTCGCATGCCCGCCGCGGTGTTGCAAGTTTTGCTGCGCGACCCGGAGGCGTGCTTGGCCGCGTTACGTCTTGCGGGTTTGACGCGGGCCGCGGTGCTCGATTGGGCGGAACGTTTTTCCGCGTTCGACGCATGACGATCGGCGAAGCATTGCGTGATGCGGCCGTGCGGCTCGAACCGGTCGGCGGCACGGGGCGTCTCGACGCAGTGTTTCTGCTCGCGCACGCGGGCGGCGTCACGCGCCAGGAGATGATCGCGCACCGCGAGCGCGAGCTCACGCCGGACGTCGCGCAGCGTTTCATCGAACTCGTCGAGAAGCGCGCGCAGGGCGTTCCGCTCGCGTACGTCACCGGCGAGGCGGGATTCTACGGGCGCATGTTCGGCGTCGACGAGCGGGTACTCGTGCCGCGCCCGGAGACCGAGCTCGCGATCGAATGGGCGGTGCGCCATCTGCGCGCGATCGGGCGCGAGAACGGGAGCGCGGCGGACATCGGTACCGGCAGCGGCGCGATCGCGGTCACGCTCGCGAGCGAGCTGCGCGAGCTGAGCGTGTACGCCAGTGACGTGTCGCAAGACGCGCTCGCCGTCGCGCGGCGCAACGCCGCGCGCAATGAGGTGTTCCAGCACGTGACGTTCCTGCACGGCGACCTGGCCGCGCCGCTGCTGCCCTACGCGCCGTTCGACTGCATCGTGGCGAACCTGCCGTACGTGCCGACCGCCGATTGCGCGGCCGCGCCCGATCCGGTGTCGTTCGAGCCGATGCTCGCGCGCGACGGCGGCGCGGACGGGCTCGCGCTCTACCGCCGGCTGCTGCGCGATCTGCCGGCGCTCGCCGCGCCGCGGGGGATCGTCATACTCGAAGCGGCGCCCGTGAACGCCCGCGCGCTCGAGGCGCTCGTGCGCCAGGCGCTGCCGCGAGCGGGCACGGAGACGATTCGCGATTACGCGGACCTCGAGCGCTTCGTCGTCGCGGTGATCCCGCCGCCCGACTAGCTGCCAGGAATGGCTCAGCGGCGTGTCGAGAAGGTCCTCGGAATCTCGTCGAAATTGAGAGCGAGGCGATGAGCGAGCACGGGCCGCACCACGAAGCGGAGACACCTGCTGACCACGCGCGATACGGATTCGCCGCGACGTTTCGGGAGCGCGCGCTTTCGCTACCGACGCTCGAGCGGCCGCTGCGGCTGATCGTTGGACTGGCGTACGTCCAGATCTTCGTCTCGATCGCACTTCTCGTGCTTCGCGACGCCCAATTGCCTTCGATCGCGATCAGCCAAGACGGCCAGCGGTCGATCCCGGTCCCGAATTTCATCGTCGCCGTCTTAGCGGTATGTGGTGCGTGGACGACCGTTCTGGCCGGTGGTTTTCGTGCCGGCCGGGTCGTACGCATTGCCGTGGTCGTGGCGTTCACCGCTTTTGTCGCGCTTTTTGTATATTTCTTCGCACGCGTGGGAAGTGGGTTCGTCCCGGTCGCCGTGGCGCTGCTCGCGGTGCTCTGGAGCGCCCTCATCCTTTCGCTCGTGCGCGGAAAACCATCCGTGCGCATTGCGTTGGCGGGCGCCGCGATCGTCGTCTGCGCCCTGGTGGGCGGCTTTGCGCTCGCCATGCGGCCGAGCTCTTTTTTCGCGGCCACGGTGCTCGGGACTATCTCCACGATGACACTGTTCGTCATTCCCGCACTGGTCGTCGCAGGCGCCGAGCTGGGTGATTGGAGCAACCTCGCCGGCTTCGAGATCGCCACGCGCCTCGGGCGCGTCGTGCGCGCTCGCCGCTTGACGATGTCGGCAGTAGTGGTGATCGCCGCGCTCGGCACATGGCAACTGCTCGATACGCGGCGTTATCCTGCGGGACTGGCGCTGTTCGGCCAAATCGGTCCGTTCGCCGTCTGCGCGTGCATAGCGGTCTCGGTCCTGATCGCATCGGGGCGGCGGCGACCGTTGCACCATCGCCTGCACGTGTCGTATCGCACCTTGCTGCTCGCTGGAGTCACGATCAGCGTGCTGTTCTATGTGCCGGCGTTCGCCAGTGTTTTCGGCGAGGGGACGACGAACGCGCACCAAGCCCGGGTTCCCGGAGCGATGACCGAGTTTCGTCGCTCGCACGAGCCAGGTTACCGAATTGCGTACCCGCCAAAGTGGGCCGTCGTGCAAACGCAGAAGGAGCATACGCCGGTGGTGCTCTTCATACGCGATCCGCAGATGTACTTCGCGGTGTTTGCCCGCGCGCAACACTCGCCGCACGGCTCTCCGAGCGCCACGCCTCGTCCGCCGTTGTTGGACGATGTGCTCCGCTGGGACGCTGCAGCGGGTCCAGCGATGCGCGAGGTGGCGCCACCGCGCGGTGTGGACGTGCGGGGCGCACGGGTCTTTCTGCATCGCCGCAATGGTCGCGACATGGCGATCCTGATGTGGCGGCGGAATGGCGACGCAGGGGAGTATGTTTTAGCCGGCGGCGCAGAGCGATCGCGCTTGAAGGAGGTCTTGCCGGTCTTCGCGCGCATGCGCGACAGCTGGACGGCAGGTCCCGGTCGCGACCTCCGGATGGATCGCGGCACCGCCTTGACAGTGCTGGTCTACCTCGGCATCGCGGTGCTCGCCGCGTTGCGCCTTCTGCGCCGCCCTTCAACGGCGGCGGCCTTCTGGCTCGTGCTTGCATTCATAGCCGCGCTCACGCTGATGTATTCGATCGATCTCATCGTCCCCTCGGGTCTTGCGCGGTGGTTCCCGCCTCTGCGCATCAACGGAATTGAGTTCGCAGTCTCGCTCTTATCGCTTGGCACGCTCGCGTGGCTCGCGAAGCGGCGCGCGCTAACGGCGTCTGTCGTCCTCACGTTGCTGACTCTAAACATCGCCCTTGCATTGACAAGGCTTTTGTTCGAGCTGTATTCCGGAGCGATCGCGGCGAGCACCGCTTTCAGTGTTGCTCAGGCGGTCATCGTGCTCGTCGCGCTGAGCTGGGATATCCTCATGTCCGGAGAGTCCATCACCAACGGCAGCAGCCCGACGTTTCCGCGCGACGCGCGCGTCCTGCTGTTTATGGGCTACATGTTGTTCGTGTCGGGCGCCGTGCTGGCTTTTTCGTCGATGCGGCTCGCCGGCCAGCCGACGGAGCCCGTCTTCGAAACCGAAAAACTGCCGCAACAAGGTGTGGTGATGCTCGGGATTCCGCTCGTACTTACCGCCGCGGTGGTGCGGCTCGTGTCGGCACTGAGCCGCACGCGGTCAGCCGCGGATCCACCGGTCCCGGCGTCGCTAGCCGAGTCGCTAGCGAGCGACCCCTTCACTGCTGAAGGCGGAGCTGGATAGACTGGCGAAGCGCAGCATTCCCCATGGCCAAGTTCATCTTCTTCACCGGCGGGGTCGTCAGTTCGCTCGGGAAGGGGATCACGGCAGCCTCGTTAGGACGGCTGCTGAAGAGTCGCGGGGTCTCGGTGTCGATCCAGAAGCTGGATCCGTACATCAACGTCGACGCCGGCACGATGAACCCGTACCAGCACGGTGAGGTCTTCGTCACCGAGGACGGCGCCGAGACCGACCTCGACCTGGGCCATTACGAGCGGTTCATCGACGAGTCGCTGACGCGCGAGAACAACGTCACCACGGGCCAGATCTACAAGTCGGTGATCGAGAAGGAACGCCGCGGCGACTATCTCGGCGCGACCGTCCAGGTGATCCCGCACATCACCAACGAGATCAAGGCGCACGTTACGCGCGTCGCCGAGACCAGCGGGGCCGACGTGTGCATCGTCGAGGTCGGCGGCACCGTCGGCGACATCGAGTCGCTGCCGTTCCTCGAAGCGATCCGCCAAGTGCGCCACCTCGTCGGCGAGGAGAACGTCATGTTCGTTCACCTCACGCTGCTGCCGCATCTGGGCGCCGCCGACGAGCTCAAGACCAAGCCCACGCAGCACTCCGTGCGCGAGCTGCGCGCGATCGGCATCACGCCCGACGCGATCGTGCTGCGCACCGGCAGCTCCAAGCCCATTCCGGTCGAGCTGAAGGAGAAGATCGCGCTGTTCTGCGACGTTCCCGTGAACAACGTGGTGCAGAACGGCGACGCGCCGACGATCTACCAAGTGCCGTTGAATCTCGAAGCCGAAGGTTTGGCCGACATCGCGGTGCAGCGTTTGCGCCTGCACACCAAACCGCCGCAGCTCGAAGAATGGAGCGCGATCGCGGAGCGCATCCAGCATCCGCGCGGCCGGGTGAAGGTCGCGCTCGTCGGCAAGTACGTGGAGCTCAAGGACGCGTACATCTCGATCAGCGAGGCGATCGGCCACGCCGGCATCTTCCATGACGTCGCGGTCGACGTCGTGCGCGTCGACTCCGAGCGGATCGAGGCCGAAGGGCTGGGCGCGCTCGAGGACGTCGACGGCGTGCTCGTCGCGCCGGGCTTCGGCGCGCGCGGCGTGAAAGGCAAGCTCGTCGCGATCCAGCACATCCGCGAGAACAAGATTCCGTTCCTCGGCATCTGTTTCGGGATGCAGCTCGCGTGCGTGGAGTTCGCGCGCAACGTGTGCGGCTTCCCCGAGGCGATGACCACCGAAGTCGACGAGGCCACGCCGGATCCGGTGATCGACTTCATCCCGGAGCAGCGCAATCTCGACCTCAAGGGCGGCACGATGCGGCTGGGTGCGTACGCGTGCACGCTCGAACCGGGCTCGCTCGCCGCGCGCGCGTACGGCCACATCGACATCAGCGAGCGGCACCGCCACCGCTACGAATTCAACAACAAGTACAAGGCGCTGTTCGAGGAGCACCGCATGGTGTTCAGCGGCCACCACCCGCTGGGGCGCACGTCGCTGGTCGAGTTGATCGAATTGCCGGAGAGCGTGCACCCGTGGTTCGTCGGCACGCAGGCGCATCCCGAATACAAGAGCCGCCCGGACCGCCCGTCGCCGTTGTACCGCGACTGGATCGGCGCCGCGCTCGAACGGTCGCGCGCGCGAGCCGCCGGCGGCGACGGCGCGCTCGTGCACCGCTGAACGCCGCGGACATCACGGTCGTCGTCCTCGCGCGCGACGAGGCGGCGCGCCTGGGGAACTTGCTCGCGCAGTTGCCGCGCGGCGTGCGCGTCTTCGTGCTCGACGCAGCGTCGCAGGACGAGACGGTCGCGATCGCGCGCGCGCACGGGGCCGACGTCGAGACGCGGCCGTGGACCGGCTTCGTCAACGCGCGGCGCTACGCGCTCGGCCGCGTCAGAACACGCTGGGCGCTCATGCTCGACGCCGACGAACTGCTCGACGAGACGCTGCGCGACGCGATCCCCGCGGCGAGACCTTCGACGAGCTCGGGACACGCTGTCGCGGGCTACAGGCTGCGCCGGGTCACGATGCTCTGCGGAAAACCCGTGCGCACCGCCGGCTGGTCGAACGAACGGCTGTTGCGGCTGTTCCGCACCGACCGCGCGCGCGTCGCGGCGAACGAGCTGGGCGCCGACCTGCACGAGCGCTGGATCGTCGACGGCCCGATCGCCGACCTCCCCGGCGCGATCGTGCACGACTCGTATCCGACGCTCGCGTCGTACCGCGCGAAGTTCGACCGCTACACCACGGTCGAAGCGGCCGCGCTCACACCGTCGCGCCGCGCGTACCTGCGCGCGCTCGCCACGATGGCGCCGCGCTTCGTGTGGTCGATTCTGCGCTACGGCGGCTGGCGCGACGGCTGGCGCGGCTTGTTCGTCGCCTGGGAAAGCGCACGCTACCGCGTCGTCGTCCGCGCGAAAGCCCTGCACCGCGCGTGACCGCACGCACGGGTGACGGGGGGTGAGGCCCGACGTTGCGCTCGACGTGCGCGAGACCTCGCACATGTCGGCCGGGATGCTTGCGTACGTGCGCGCGCTGCGCACGCTGCTGCCGCGCGTCGCGCCCGATCTGCAGCTCGCGGAGTTCGGCAGCGGCGACAACTTCGACGCGGCGGAGCAGCTCGGCATGCCGTTCGCGCTCGCACGCCTGCGGCCGCGACTCGTGCATTTTCCGTCGCCGTTCGTGCCGCGGGTCGTGCCCGCGCCGCACGTCGTCACCGTGCACGACGTGATCGATCTGGAGTTTCCGCAGTACGCGAAGCGCAAGGTCGGGCCGTATTTCCGCCAGGTCGTCGGACCCGTGCTCCGCTCGGCGCGCGCGGTGATCACCGACGACGACGCGACCGTCGCGCTGCTCGAACGGTATTTGCGCGTCGACCCGGCGCGCGTGCGCGTCGTACCGCTGGGCGTCGATGCGCCCGATCCGCTGCCCGATCCCATCGTGAGGCCGCGCCCGTATCTGTTCTACGCCGGCAACCACCGCCCGCACAAGGACCTGGCGACGCTGGTCGCCGCGTGGGCGTCGCTCCCGGACGACGACGCGGTCGACTTGCTCATCACGGGGCCGGAAGAATCCGCCTTGCGCAGCGTATGCCACGCGCGCGGCGAGCTTGTCTTTCTCGGTGACCGCAGCGCGCACGACGTCTGGCGCTTCCACCGCGGTGCCGTCGCCTACGTTCATCCCGCGCTGCGCGAAGGCTTCGGCCTGCCGCTGCTCGAGGCGCTGCGCGCGGGGACGCCCGTGATCGCGTCGGACCAGGCCACGCCGGCGGTTCTGGCGCCGTACGTGCACGCGTACGCGGCGCACGACGCGGTCGCGCTGCGCGCGCTGCTGCTGCGCGCGGTGGAGCAGCCCGGCGTGTTCGCCGCCGATGCGGAGCGTGCGTGCGAGGCGACCGCGCACCTCACCTGGGAGCGCACCGCGCGCGCGACGGCGGACGTCTACCGCGAGCTATTGGATTCGGCCGATCGGCGGACCGCGTCCGAAGGAACGCGCGGGTGATTCGCGTCGTGCTCGCGGCGCGCCCGACGACGCGCGCGTCGGCCGGGATGCGCGCGGTGGCGCGGGCGCTGATCGAGCGCATGCCGCGCGTCGCGCCCGACATCGACCTCGTGCCCGTGGAGTCGCCGCTGGCGCTGCATCCGCTCGCGCTGCGCACCGCGCGCGCGCAGCTCGTGCACCTGCCCTATCTCGAAGCGGCGCCGCTCGTGCCGCGCCCGTACGTCGCGATGGTGCACGACCTGTTGCACCTGCGCTTCGCGCACCTGTACTCGCGCGCGGCGGCGCTGTACTGGCGGCTCGTCGCGATCCCGCTCTACCGCAAGGCCGCGCGGCTGCTGGTGAGCGATCCGCGCGTTGCCGACGAGTGCGTCGCGCTGCTGCGCGTGCCGCGCGAGCGCATCCGTGTCGTTCCGCTGGGGTACGACGCGGCGCTGCTCGACGCGCCGCCGTGGGAAGCGCCGCGCCCCTATGCGCTCTACGCCGGCAACCACGCGCCGCACAAGGACCTCACGACGCTGTACGCGGCCTGGGCCGCGCTGCCCGCCGGCGTCGCACTCGATCTCGTGCTCACGGGACGCGACGAGCCCGCGATCCGTTCGCAGTACGTGCGGCCCAACGGTACGATCGAATTCCTGGGCGACGTGGACGACGCGACGCTCGCACGCCGCTTTCGCGGGGCGCTGGCGTACGTTCAGCCGTCGCTCGCCGAAGGCTTCGGGATCCCCGCGCTCGAGGCGGCCGCGGCGGGCACGCCCGTCCTCGCGACGACCACGTCGGTCCCGGCGGTCGTGGCGCCCTACGCGTGGACGTTCGCGCCCGGCGACGCCGGCGCGCTCGCCGCGCTGCTCGCCGACGTGGCGCGCGAGCCTGCGCGAGCGCGCGAGCGGGCCGCCGAGGGCGCCGTCATGCTGCGGGCGTATACGTGGGATCGGTTCGCGGCCTCGACGGCCGCCGTCTATCGCGAGGTGGTATGCCCCTGATCAGGACGATAGCTGCGGCGCTGCTGAGCGTATGCGTCGCGGCGTGGGCCGTGCCGGCCTCGGCCGCGCCGCCGCCCAAGAAGGACGACGTCCCGATCCGCGCCATCGCGATCATCGTCAACGGTGACGAGCTCGCACGCGACCCCGCGCCGCGGCGCGTCAACGGCCGGGTGCTCCTGCCGGTAGTGCGCATCTACAGCGCGCTGGGCATCAACGTCGCGCGCGACGGCGCCACGCTCGTCGCATCCGCGCCCTCCAAGCGCATCACCATCACGGTGGGATCGAGCCGCGCGAACGTCGACACGCACGTCATCATGATGGACTCGCCGGCGATCGAGATCGACGGCGCGACCTACGTGCCGCTGCGCTTCGTGGCCGACTCGCTGGGCGCGCAGGTCAGCTACGATTACAAGGCCGCGCGCGTCGAGGTGATCTCATCGGTCGTGGGCCGCGCGCCGGGTCTCGAACAGCACACACCGGGCGGGTCGACGCAGATCGTCGGCACGGTCAGCGCGGTCGATCTGGATTCAGCGCCGGAATCGGTCACGGTGACGCGCGGGCCGGGCGCGCGCACCATCGCGATCACCTCGGACGCGCGGATCGTCGTGCAGGACGTCGTGACGCGCACCAGCACGCCGGCCTCGCTCAAGGACGTGCACGTCGGCGACGCCGTCAGCATCATCTTGCGCCGCGACGGCACCGTCGACGAGGTCGTCGCGCGCTACGCGTCGCGCGCCGGCACGATCGCGGCCGTGTCGCCCAGCGCGTTCGTGCTGCAGAACGGGTACGTGGTGACGCCCGACAAGAGCACCGACATCACGCTCAACGGCCAGACCGCGGCGATCGGTGACCTCAAGGTCGGCGACAACGCGACCGTGCGGCTGAACCCCGACACCGGCGAGAAGCGGCAGATCATCATCGCGCGCGCGTCGCAAGCGACGCCCGGCCCGGCCGGCGCGGCGCAGATCACGGACGTCTCCATCAGCGCCAAGGGCGCGCTGCGCGCGGGCGACGCGTTCACCGTGACGCTGCACGGCACGCCCGGCGGGCGCGCGGCGTTCGACATCGGCACCTACCTCACCGGCATCGCGCTGCCCGAGACGCAGCCGGGCACGTACTCGACGCGCTACACGGTGCCGCCCGGCGTCAACTTCAGCCGCACGACCGTGTACGGCCACCTCTCCGCCGGCGGCGCCGACGCGCCGCGCGCGGAAGCCGCGCAGCTCGTCGCCGTCACGACGACGCCGCCGCAGATCATCGACATCGCGCCGCCGGGCGGGCAAGTCGTCAACAACAACAAGCCGTCGCTTTACGCGACGTACCGCTCGCCCACCGATGTCGGCATCAACCCGTCGGCGGTGCGCATCGAAGTGAACGGGCTCGACGTGACCGCGTCGTCGACCCGCACCGACCAGTTCATCACGTACAGCCCCGGCGCTGCGCTGCCCGACGGCCCGGTGTCGGTGAAGGTGACGATCGCCGACAACGCCGGCAACACCCAGTCGCGGTCGTGGACGTTCATCGTCCGCACGCACTAGTGTTCTCGCTTCGCGCGCTGCGGCTCGCCGTTTGCGTGTTCGCGGTGGCGCTCCCGCTGAGCGCGTGCGGCGGCTCCTCCGCCGCGGGCAGCGGCGCGAGCGGAAACGCGCCGCCGCTGGTGATGGCGCGCGTGAAGGATGCGGTGGTGCTCGACCCGTCGCACGCCACCGACGGTTTGTCGCTGAACACGACCAACGAAGTGATGCAAGGTATCGTGACGTTCAAGCCGGGCTCGTTCGACGTCGTCGGCGACGCCGCGAAGTCGTGGACGCGCTCCGCCGACGGCAAGACGTGGACGTTCGAGCTGTACCCGAACCTCGTGTTCTCCGACGGCACGCCGCTGGACGCGAAGGCGGTGAAGTTCAACCTCGACCGCTGGCGGCTCAGCACCAATCCCGCGCACGGCAACTTCACGTACTCGTACTACGCGGACGACTTCGGCGGCTTCCCCGGCGCGATCACCGGCGTGCAGGCGCCGTCAGCCACGCGCGTCGTCGTCACGCTGGCCAAACCGCTGGGGCCGTTCTTGCGCGACATCGCGGAGCAGTCGTTCGGGCTCGGCTCGCCGCAAGCGATCACCGCCGACCCGAAGGCGTTCGAGCTCAAGCCCGTCGGCAGCGGCCCGTACATGGTCGCGGAGTGGCAGCGCGACGACCACATCACGCTCGTGGCCAACCCGAAGTTCCGCGGTCCCAAGCCGGGCTATCAAACGGTGATCATTCGCGACATCCCCGATCAGGCGACCAGCGTGCTGTCGATCCAGAAGGGCGACATCGATATCCTAACCGACCCGCGCCCCGACGACGCGAAAGCGCTGGCGAAGCAAACCGGGATCACGGTGCTCGAGCAGCCGTCGAACAACGTCAGCTACGTAGCGATGGACGTGGAGAAGAAGCCGTTCGGCGACGTGCGCGTGCGCCGCGCGGTCGCGTACGCACTCGACGCCGCAACGATGGCGAAGAGCCTGTACTCGTCCGGCGCCGTCGTCGCGGACAACTGGACGCCGCCCGGCATGCTCGGCGGGAACCCGGCCGTCAAAGCGTACGCGCACGACGTCGCCAAGGCGAAATCGCTGCTCGCCGAAGCCGGCTTCCCGCGCGGCTTCGCCACGACGCTGAGCTACTCGACGGCGCCGCGACCGTATCTCCCCGAGCCGCAGCGCGTCGCTGAGACGATCCAAGCGGAGCTCGCGCAAGCCGGCATCCAGATCACGCTGCAGCCCGACGAGTGGGGCGTGTTCCTCGACAAGGTCAAGCACGGCCGGCACGACATGTGCCTCATCGGCTGGACCGGCGACAACGGCGATCCCGACAATTTTTTCTACCCGCTGCTGGATCAGGACTCGGCGCGCAAGGACGGCAACGCCCAGAACTACTCGTTCTGGCGCGACCCGGCGTTTCACAAGCTGATGCTGGCCGGTCAAGCGACGGTGGACGATGCGCAGCGCCGGAAAATCTACCAGCAGGCCAACGCGATGGTGCACGACCAAGCGCCGGCGATCTCGCTCGTGCACACCACCGTTCCGCTCGTGATGAAGTCGTCGATCGAAGGCTTCGTCCCCAGCCCCAACACGTCGTATCATTTCAACTTGGTGAAACCACCGGCGGGGTCGTAAGCATGGCGACGGATTCGAGCTGCATCTTCTGCATGATCGTAAGCAAGCAGATCCCCGCGCACGAGGTGCTGCGCGACGAGCACGTCGTCGCGTTCCACGACCTCAACCCGCAAGCGCCGACGCACGTGCTCGTGGTGCCGACCGAGCACGCCGCACACCTGAGCGACTTCACCGCATCGGCAACGGACGCGCGCGCGGCGCGCATCCTCACCGCAGCGTCCGAGATCGGCCGCCGCTTCGGGCGCGACGGCTACCGCGTGGTGATCAACGAGGGCCCAGACGGCGGCCAAACCGTGGGCCACCTGCACGCCCACGTCCTGGCGGGCCGCCACCTGACCTGGCCCCCCGGCTAACTGCCGCCTACGGCTCGCGTAGGAGCGGCCCGGGAGCAGTCGAATCGCCTTGCTCTCCAACGCGAGTGTGCGATGCGTATCGGCGACGGACGCGGCTCGGCCGCGGGGCGGGGTGTACCGAGTGGACCGAGACTCGAAGAACGAATTACAATTGACGTCACCCGTCGCGATCAGGCCGATCGCGTTCCTCCGCAGCCTCATGAACGAGCGCGACGCCACGCACGAGCTGGTGGTGATCGTCGTGTCATACCTGTTCATCTTTGCCGGGGCATGGAACGACGGAATCCTGGGCCTCGCGCCGTCGCCAATATCCCGCGCGGCGGAATCCACGATGGCAGCCGTGCTTGCGGTGGAGATATTGATGCGGGTGCGTCACACCGAGAACAAGCGCCGAGGCTTCTGGCCGCTCGTGGCGCTTGACGCAATTTCCGTGCTGACCATCTTCCCGGTCTTCGCGTGGGTGACGTTCTTACGATTAGCACGCATGTTCTACGCGGCTGGCCGGTTGACGCGGTTTCTCGACAATCTATCGGCCAAACGCAATAACGGCATGTACGTTACCGCGATTTTCCCGTTTGTCATACCGCTTCTCGCCGCTGCGGTGTTTGTGATCGAGCGCGACCAGCCGGGTACGCAGATCCACAACTACATCGACGCGCTCAAGATGTGCTTCAGTTTTTCGGTGAGCTTGGGGAACGTCCGGCCGGTCACGGACGCCGCGATGGCGGTGTGTGCGACCCTGCTGGTGCTCGGACTCCTCACCATCGGCGTCTTGACCAATACGATCTCGGCCCGCTATCAAGACGGGCGCTGACACACTACTTACCTTGAAGGGTGAATCCATGCGAATTCTGGCAACCATCGTCGCCATGCTGCTGCTGTCTACCGGCGACGCATACGCCCGCGGTTCCCACAGCGGCGGACATCATAGCAGCGCGGCAGCCACTACACGCACAGTCATGTCACGAAGAAGGGGACGTACGTGCGCGGTCACTATTCGACGAACCCGAACAAGACGAAGCGCGATAACTGGTCCACGAGGGGCAACACCAATCCGATCACGGGCCAGCCGGGCACCAAGCCGCCGATGCGGTAGGCGACCGCCCAGCTAGCCTCTTTGACCCGGACACAATCCTGTGGTATCGTTCTCGTTCGGGCCCGTTTGGGTCACGAAGCGGTTTCGGCCGTGGCGGAGGGAGGTGTTCTAGTAGATGGAGATTCGAGTCGCACCGGGCGAGACGATCGAGAGCGCGCTGCGCCGGTTCAAGAAGGCGACCCAGAAGGCCGGCGTTCTCGCGGAGGCCCGCAAGCACGAGCACTACGAGAAGCCGAGCGTCCGCCGCAAGAAGAAGAGCGCCGCCGCCCGCAAACGCCGCAGCTGACGCGCACCTGATTGGCCCGCTGGCCAAAGAGGAAGCACTCGGCACCGGAAAAACACTGAGCAGACGAAGGCGCCGGAACCTCCCGGCAGCCTTCGCGGCGAGGTGTTTTTTCATGCGTTCTGTTTCACTGTGGCGCGCCGGCGTGTGCTCGTTCGTGATCTCCGCAATGATGTTCGCGGGCCAGCCGGCGTTCTCGGACGGCGATGCTGCGGTCCCCGCCGGCGAATCGGCGGTGAGCGCTGTGAACGCCACGCCGCCCGCGGCGGAAGGCGCGGACCCTGCCGCGGCCGCCGCGCCGCCCGCGACCGAGCCCGGTGCCGCCGCCACGCAAGCGGCGCCTCCTCCCGCCACCGAAGCGGCGCGCCGCGCGGCGGAAGTGGCCCGACGGGCAACCGAAGCGGCGCGCCTCGCCACCGGAGTGTCGCCCTCGTCGCCGGACCCTGCGCCTGCGGCGCAACCCGCGCCGCCTGCGCAACCTGCGCTTCCGGCGCAAGCGGCGCCGGCCGCCCCGGAAGCGCCGCTCGCCGCCGAATCGGCGGCTCCGGCGGCACCGCCCGCTCCGGCCGCTCCGGCCGCGGAAGCGGTGCGCCCCGCCGCCGCATCGCAACCGTCCACCGTCGCGCAAGCGCCGGCCGCGACGGGGGCGGTCATCCAAGGCAGCGTCAGAACCGCCGGCGGCGTGCCGGTAGCCGGCGCGAGCGTCAGTCTCAGCGGAGCGTCGTCCGCGAGCACGACGACCGACGCGAACGGCGCCTTTAGCGCGACCGTGTCGCCCGGCGTCTATCGTATCGAGGTCACGCGCGGCGGGTATTTCCCGGCGGTCCTCACGGACTTCGCCGTCGTGGCCGGTTCGACGGTCCCCGTCACCGTGACGCTGAATCAAGCCAACCTCACGTCGCTCCGGACGATCGGCCGCGTTTCGACCGTCAGCCGCGGCAGCGGCGCGGCGATCAACGTCGGCACGGCGACGTCGAGCTTCGTCGGCGGTGAGGCGTTCGCCAACCTCGCGAACCCGCAGATCAACGACGTGTTGCAGCGGCTGCCCGACGTCACCATTCAGCACATGGGTAGCCAGCCCGACACGACGATCATCATCGGCGGCGTGCAGCCCTACGAAACGCAAGTGCTCATCGACGGCCACCCGATCGCGCTGGGGCAGTACGGCGTGTGGCTGAGCCAGTATTTTCCGTCGTACCTGATCGGCGGCGCGGAGACGCAGTCGGGTCCCGGCAACACCACGCCGTTCGCCAACATCGCGGTCGGCGGCACCGCGAACTTGCTCACGCCCGGATTCACCGTGCGGCCCACGGCCGAGTTCGTCACCGGCTACGACAACTATCAAGCGCAGGTACTCGCACGCGCTCGTCACCGGCTCGCTCTCGAAGCTGCAGTACGTGTTCGGCGCGGGCGTCGACGGCTACAACGGACCGTATTTCGGCACGAAGAAGTGCATCGTTACGCCGGACAACTTCGGCGCCAACGAGAACAGGGCGGGCAACACCGGGATCGTCCAGACGTGCACCGACGCGAGCGGCTCGTTTTTCAACAAGGGCGAGGTCGCGAAGCTTCGCTACAACTTCTCGCCGTCGACGTCGCTGGAAGCCGGCTTCGTCGGCGCGTGGGGCGGCTACAATCCGCAGGGTACCGCATGGGGCACATCGCTCGGTGCGACGACGATCGTCCCGTGCCTCACGTCCGACCCGCTGAAGTGCACGAACCCCGGCTTGTCGTATTACACCGGCGCCACGATCCCGGGCTACGGCTGGTACACCGGCTCGTCGGTGTACAACAACCAGACGCTGTTCGACGCCCAGTTCCGCACGTCGATCGGCAAGAACACGCTGCTCGTCCGGCCGTACGTCGGCAGCATCGAGCCGGAGATCATCCTGGGCGCCGGGCAGACCTCGTTCCCGAACTTCTTTTCGCCGCCCGGTGCGGTCCCGACCGCAACGAACCCGGCGAACCTCGCGGCGTACAACGCGTTCGTGGCGGACTGCAGCGCGAACTTCGGGAATCCGACCGCGCCCAACGGCTCGGTCACGGTGGTGGGCAATCAAACGCAGTGCTACGGCGGCGCGTACACGACGTTCGAACAGGACAAGCTCTACGGAACGACGTTCTCGTTCTTGCACCCGTTCGGCGACAGCCTGCTCAACTTCACCTATGATTTCCACGGCCAGAGCACGTACGCGTACATCGACAACCCGGCCGGCGTGTCGGTGCCGTTCTCGGCCAACCGCTATTCGACGTTCTCGCTCACCGGCGATCTGCACCTCATCCGCAACCTCGGTATCGATGTCGGCCTGTACGACACGACGTGGAAAGTCGTCGGCGTGCAGCGCGCGAATCCCGCGTCACTCACCGACACGTCGCTCACCGGCTTGGGCCGCAGCGTGACGCGTTTCGACCCGCACCTCGCGTTCGTGTTCCGGCCGGCCGGCAGCGTCTCGTACCGTGCCGCCTACGGCACGTCGGCGACCTTTCCGTTCCTGGGCCAAGTGAGCGGCCTTGCGACGTATCAAACGCCCGCGGCGTCACTGGGACCGCCGTTCCAGTTCGGCGGCACGCTGACGCAGAAGAACCCGAATCTACAGCCCGAGGTCGCGATCGAGGAAAGCCTCGGCGTGGACAAGCGGTTCCGCAACGGCTCCATCGTCAGCCTGGACTTGCAGAACACCGTCGTGCACAACGTGTTCGAGACGCTGACGTCGAGCGTGCAGTCGCCGACCGGTTTGGAGGGGATCTTCTCGCCGATCAACGCGGCCCGGCTTCGCACCCAGCTCGCGACGCTGAAGTTCTTCCATGCGCCGCGCGTCGGCTTCGGCTACAACGCGTCGCTCGCCGCGGAGAAATCCATCGTCGACGGGCTGACGCCGAACCTGTACTCGCCCGGGACGCCGAGCTTCCCGGTCAACAACGTGCAGATCTGCGGCAACGGCGTGGCCGCGCCCGGCATTCCGACCTGCATCCCGTATCTCAAGGGCTACGCGCAGTTCAACTACACCTGGCGCGACGGAACCTACGCCGGCTTGGGCGTGGACTACGAAGGCCGCAACAACGCGTACTTCCAGCCGCCGTTCGCGCTGCTGGATTTCACGTTCCGCCGTCCGGTGGCCAAGAGCCTCGAGCTGCAAGTCGGCGTCCAGAACCTGCTGAACACCAACGCCTACAACCAGTACCTGGCCATGCCGAACTTCGGCACGCCGCTGACCGCCGGAACGACCGACACCAACTTCTCGTCCTTGCAGCAGACGTCGTTCACGCCCACGCTGGTCTCCGCGCCGCCGCGAATCGTCCGGCTGCAGCTGCGGTACCACACCGGCCGCTGACCACTCAGGGCGCGGCGGCAGCCGAGGTCGAACCGCCGTAGCATGAGCATCAAAGACCGGATCATGGCCGACCTCAAGGACGCGATGCGCGCGCGGGACCAGCTTCGGCTGGACACGCTGCGCAGCGTGATCTCGGCGTTCAACTACCGGCGCATCGAGGCGGGCTCGGACCTCTCTGACGCCGACCAGCTCGCGGTGGTCCAGAAGCTCGTGAAGCAGCGGTCCGACTCGATCGAGTCGTTCACGAGCGGCAACCGCCCCGAGCTGGCGGAGAAAGAGTCGCGCGAGCGCGAGATTCTGCTGCAGTACCTGCCGGCGCAGAAGTCGCCGGAGGAGATTCGGGCGGTCGTCCGGGCCGCGCTCGCCGAGCTGCCGGAGGGCGGCCGCAGCCAAGGTGCGCTCATGAAGGTGGTGCTGCCGCAGCTCAAGGGGCTCGCCGACGGGAACGCCGTTCGCAAGATCGTGACCGAGGAGCTCGCATCGGCGTAACTCGCGCCGGAGCGGCGAGGTAGTCCTCACCGTGCTCGTCCGCCGCCTCGCCGCCCTGGTCTGCCTCCTCGCCGGAAGCCTCTCCGCGTGGGCGCAGTCTGCCGGTGCGGCGCCTCAGGGCGGCGTCCTCGTCGTCCCGATCCGGGGCACCATCGACGAGGGGATGGCGCATTTCGTGGACCGCGCGGTGGCGCAGGCCAAAGCCGAGCACGCGCGCGCGATCGTGCTGGACGTGTACACGTACGGCGGGCTGGTGATCGCCGGTACCGAGATCCGCGACGCGCTGCTGCACAGCGACGTCCCCGTGGACGCGTTCGTCGAGCGGGCCACGTCGGCCGGCGCGCTGGTCACGCTGGCGGCGTCCCGCATCGTGATGATGCCGGGCGCGTCGTTCGGCGACGCCCAGCCGATCCCGAACACCGAGAAGACCGTGTCGTTCCTGCGCGGCGAGTTCGAGTCGACGGCGCAAGCGCGCCACCGCGACGCGCGCCTGGCTAAAGCGATGGTCGACAAGCGCGTGGACGCGCCTGCGTACAAGCCGCCGGACTCCATCTTGAACCTCAGCGCCGACGCGGCACGCACCGCCGGCTTTTCCGAGGCCACCGTCCCGACGTTTGCGGCCGCGCTGCAGCACTTCGGGTTGGCAAACGCGCCGCGCGCCGACGCGTCGTACACGTTCGGCGAGCAGATCGCGCGGTTCGCGACGAGCCCCGAGATCAGCGGCATTCTGCTCGCGCTCGGATTTTTAGGGCTGCTCATCGAACTGCAGACGCTGCACGGCGTCGCCGGTGCAATCGGCGCCGGATCGCTCGCGCTGTTCTTCGGCACGCACATCTACGCCGGGTTCTCGAACGGGCTGATCCTCGCGCTGGCGCTCGCGGGCGTGCTGCTGATCCTGTTTGAGCTGCACGTGCTGCCCGGTCACGGGATCGCCATGACGCTCGGGGTGCTGATCCTCGTCGCGTCCGTGCTGCTCGCGTTCGGCGGCCTGGAGTTCATCGTCGGCGGATTGCAGGCGCTCGCGCTCGCCATCGTGCTCAGCGCGGTGACGTTCGCGCTGCTGCAGCGCGTGCTGCCGGAGAACGCGTTCGTGAAGCGCCTGACGTTCGCGGGCACGCAGGGGTCCGACTACGTCGCGAGCGCGGACCATCGCCATCTGCTCGGCGCGAGCGGAACGGCGCTGTCGTTCCTTCGCCCGGCCGGGGTGGCGACGTTCAACGGCGTACGCGAAGACGTCCTCACGGAGGGGGAGTTCGTCCCCGCCGGAACACCCGTCCGGGTCACCCGCGTCGAAGGCGCGCGAATTTTCGTGCGCGCTCTGTCGGAGACCGGAGGCACAGGAGTCTCATGATCCCGTTCTTTGTCGTCATCGCCACGGTCGCGGTCATCATCGCGATCGTCTTGTTCTTCTATTACTTCCCGCTCGGGCTGTGGATCCGCACCGTTGCGGCGGGCGTGCCGCTTTCGATCGGCTCGCTCATCCGGATGCGCATCATCGGCGTGCCGGCCGGGCTGCTCGTCGCGAACTTGGTGCGCGCGCGCAAAGCCGGGTTACCGCTCACGGTCGATCAATTGCAGTCGCACATCCTCGCGGGCGGGAACGTCGACAAGGTGACGCTCGCGATGATTGCCGCGCAGCGCGCGCAGATTCCGCTGGAATGGCAGCGGGCGGCGGCGATCGACCTCGCCGGGCGCGACGTGCTCGAAGCGCTGCAGACGTCGGTGAACCCGAAGGTCATCGAAACTCCCTTGTTCCAAGGCGTCGCGCAGAACGGTATCCAGCTCAACGTCAAAGCGCGGATCACCGTGCGCTCCAACCTCGACCGCTACGTCGGCGGTGCGGGCGAGCCGACCATCGTCGCGCGCGTCGGCGAAGGCGTCGTCAGCGCGGTCGGCGCGGCCGTCGACCACAAAGAAGTGCTCGAGTACCCGGACCGTATTTCGAAAGCGGTGCTCGCGAAGGGACTCGACGCCGGAACGGCGTTCGAGATCGTGTCGATCGACATCGCCGACGTCGACGTCGGCAAGAACATCGGCGCCGATCTGCAGACGTCGCAGGCCGAAGCCGACCGCCGCATCGCGCAAGCGAAGGCCGCGGAACGCCAGTACGCCGCCATGGCGGCCGAGCAAGAGATGAAAGCCGAGACGCAGCGCATGCGCGCGAAAGTCGTCGAGGCCGAAGCGCAAATTCCGGAAGCGATCGCGGAGGCGTTTCGCGCCGGCCACCTCGGCGTGATGGACTACTACAAGCTCAACAACGTCAAGGCGGACACCGAGATGCGCGGCGCGATCGGGCAGACCGTCGGCAGCGACGGGCAGTCGCCGCCGCCCGCCGCGGGGACGCTGCCGCCGCAGTGACGCTGCCGAGCGATCCCGTCGAGGCGCTCAAGTGGGCGTCCAACCACTTCGGCGACGCATGGTGGATCATCGGGGCGATCGCCGCGGGCATCGCCTGGACGTCCAAGCGGCTGGGCGACTGGAACCGGCGCAACGCGCTCGCCGTCCGCGCGTTTGCCAACAAGCCGGCGGCCGCGGTCCCGCCGTCGGGCCCCGCGCCGGCGTCGTCGCGGGCCGCGTCGACGCCGTACGCTGCCGCGCCGTCGTACCAAGCATCCGGCTATGCCGCGCCGCCGGCCTACGCGGCGCCCGCCGCCGCCGCGCCGTCTCCCGCTGCGTCCGCTACGCGCCGGCTGCACCGCGACGCCGCGCCCGCCCAGCGCGCTGCGGGGCCGTTCGCGCGGTCCGTCGACGTTCCGGCCCCCGGCGGCACGTGGACGCTCAGCAACGCTTTCGGCGACCCGGCGCACGCTCGCACGGCCATCATCGTCGCGGAGATCTTGGGACCGCCCGTCGGCTTGCGGTGACAACTTCGCCCGGCTCGGACGCGTTGTAGCGAGGAGATGCCGTCCATCACCAGCGAGGCGACGTTCGACCTCACCGGGCTTTCCGATCCCATCCGCTTCTGCGGATACCGTGACCAGAACCTCAACGCACTCGAGGCTCTCATCCCCGTCGTGCTGCGGCTCGACGGCGATCGCGTGCACCTCAGCGGCGACCGCGGCGCCGTCCGCCGGGCGGAGGACGTGCTCGGCGCGATGCTCGCGGCGGCCCGCTCGGGCGCGCAGGTCACCCCCGACGACGTCGCGCTCGCGGCGCGCGCGACCGGCGAGCGCGGTATCCCGCCGACGCTGGCGACCACGGCGCGCGGGCGCGAGATCCGGCCCAAGACCGACGGCCAGCGCGCGCTCGTCGCGGCGATCGCCGCGAACACGCTGTCGTTCGCGATCGGCCCGGCCGGCACGGGCAAGACGTTCCTCGCGATCGTGATGGCGGTGCGCGCGCTCAAGAACCGCGAGATCGCGCGCATCGTGCTGTCGCGCCCGGCCGTCGAGGCGGGCGAGAAGCTCGGCTTTCTGCCGGGCGATCTGAAAGAAAAGGTCGATCCGTACCTGCGCCCGCTCTACGACGCGCTGCAAGAGCTGCTCGAGAACGGCGCGACCGAGAAGTATCTCGAGCGCGGCACGATCGAGGTCGCGCCGCTGGCGTACATGCGCGGGCGCACCCTGTCCGACGCGTTCGTGATCCTCGACGAGGCGCAGAACGCGACGCACGAGCAGCTCAAGATGTTCCTCACGCGACTGGGCGCGAACTCGAAGATGGTCGTCACGGGCGACGACACGCAGATCGACTTGCCGCGCGGCATGCGCAGCGGGATCGGCGACGTGGAACGGCTCTTCACCGGGATGGACGACGTCGGCGTCGTGCGGCTCGACGAGACCGACGTCGTGCGCCATCCGCTCGTCGGGCGCATCGTCGCGGCGTACAACCAGTTGTCGCGCGAACGCGAGGCCTGACGGCCGCGTGCGCCCCCGCTCGCGATGATCTATCTCGACAACCGCACGCGCGGTGCCGGGCTCGACATGCGCGCGCTCTCGGGCGTGCTGGAGCGGCTGCTCGCGGAGATCGGCGAGCGCCGGACGAGCGTCTCGCTGACGTTCGTGCGCGACCCCGAGATGCGCGCGCTCAACCGCGAGCACCGCGGCAAAGACGCGCCCACCGACGTGCTGAGCTTTCCGCTCTTCCCGCCGGAGGCATTCGACCGCAGCGGCGTGACGCGCCCGGTTGGTTGGCGCAACGTTGGGCGCGTCGGCGTCGACGCGCCGGAGCGGATGCTCGGGGACATCGTCGTCAGCGTCGACACGGCGCGGCGGCAAGCTGCCGAGTACGACGCGCCGCTCGCGCGCGAGGTGCAACGGCTGCTGATCCATGCCGTGCTGCACCTCGCCGGGCACGATCATCTCGAACCGGGCGAGCGCGCCGCGATGGAGGCGGAGGAGCGGCGGCTCGCGGACGCAATCGGGATGCCGTGGCCGTACGCCGAATCGAGCGCATCGTGATCCGTTCGCTCGCCGCCGTTCTCGCCGTCGCGCTGCTCGGCGCCGGTCCCGGTGCGCTCGGCGCCGCGCCCGGTGCGCCGCCTTCGGCCGCGCCTGGGGCGCCGTCACCGCAGGTCACCGCGCCGCCGCTGCCGCCGACGGTGCAACCGGCGCGCGCGCACTGGCCCGTGCAAGCGGCCGACGAGGAGACGCAGCGGCTGATCGACCGCGGCGTGATGATGCTCTTCGCGTTCGACGTCGGCGAGGCGCGCGTCGCCTTCGGCGACGCGCGCAAGCGCGCGCCCGATCTCGCGCTCGCGTACTGGGGCGAAGCCGAAGCCGACACGATCGACATCAACTTGCCGCAGACCGACGCCGGCGACAAGCGCGGCGCGGACGTCGTCGCAGAAGGCCGCCGGCATCTCGCGCACGCGAGCGAGGTGGAGCGCATGCTGGTCGACGCGATCGCCAAGCGCTACGGCCCCGGCACGAAAAAAGAGCGCTTCTCGCGCTACGCCGACGCGCTGAGCGCGTGGACGAAGTCGCATCGCGACGACGCCAACGTGCTCGGAGTCGCCGCGTACGCGATCTGGAACGCCGAGGACGCGCTCTTCGACGGCCACGACGCGCTCACGCCGAAAACCAAAGAGATGCTGGCGGACCTCGACGACGCGCTTAAAATCGAGCCGGCGAACTTGGGCGCGCATCACCTGCGCATCCACTTGCTCGAAGAGCTCCGCCGCGCGCACGATGCCGTGCCGGACGCCGACGCGCTGTCGTCGTACGGCTATCCGCCGGGCACGTCGCATCTGCCGCACATGGCGGGCCACATCTGGGCGCGCACCGGCGACTACGCGCGGCTCATCGACGACAACGAGCGCGCGTGCGCGAACGACCGAGCGTGGTTCGCGCAAGGCGACGGCGCCGGGCAGCACTACATGCGCAGCTACCACGACCACGACGTCGACTTCGTGCTCTACGGCTTGACGACGGTCGGCCGCAACGACGACGCGCGCGCGTTCGCGAAGAACGAAGACACGCTGATGCAGCTCAAGGCTGCGCTGCGGCTGCACGACGACGCGCGCGTCGCCGAGCTGGCGAAGGCGAGCGGGGGCAGCGGATACTTCGCGTTCGCGAGCGCCGTCGCGGCCGCGCGGCGCGGCGACGCCGACGCGGTGCGCGCGGCGGCCGCGAAAGCGGACAAAGACGGCGGTTCGAGCGGCGCGCTGCTCGACGCCATGGCGGCGCTCGCGAAGCACGACGACGCGGCGCGCGCCGCGGCGTACGGGCGCGCGTACAACGCGACCAAGAACAACTTGCCCGGCGACCCCAAGAACTCGTGGCCGACGCCGATCGGGGAAGGCTACGGCGCGGCGCTGGTCGCGGCGAGCCGCGCGGCCGACGCGGAGAAGGTCTTCACCGCCGAGCTCAAGCGCTTTCCGAACGACCCGCATCTGGAGTGGGGTCTGGCGGAAGCGCTCAAGGCGCAGGGCAAGGACGACGCCGTGCCGCGCGCCGCCTACAAAGCGCACTGGAAGGGCACGCGCGATCTCGCGCTCGCCGATCTCGGGTAGGCGCCATGACCTGGGTGCCGCATTCCGCTACGCGTTCGCGGGGCTGGGCGCGGCGTGGCGCAGCGAGCGCAACCTGCGCATCCACGCCGCCGTGGCCGTCGCCGTCGTCGTCGGAGGCGTCCTCATACGGCTCCCGGCGCCGGCGTGGGCCATCGTCTTCGTCGCCATCGCGCTCGTGGTCGTCGCCGAGCTCCTCAACTCCGCGATCGAAAGCGTGGTCGACCTCGTTTCACCCGAAGACCACCCGCTGGCCAAGCGCGCGAAGGACGTCGCCGCGGCGGCGGTGCTCGTTGCGGCCGCCGGCGCCGTCGCGGCCGGTGTCTCCGTCTTGGTATGGATTGCGCGCAGCATCTGAGCGTGCGCCTGCTGTTGACACCGTGCCGGTGCGCGTTCCCGGCCGTGTGCTATAATGACCCCCGCTTGAGTACCGACCCGCTACCTCCGGGCAGCCTCCGCCCGACCCCGCCGCGATGACGGAGGCGCACTGGCCCGGCATCGTCGTCCTCATCCTGCTGGTGGGCGTCGCCGCCTTCTTCGCAGCGTCCGAGGCGGCGATCGTGTCCATCAACCGCATCCGGGCGCGGGCGCTGGTCGAGAAGAAGATCCGCGGCGCGCTGCGCCTCGAGCGCCTGGTCGAGGACCGGAACCGCACGCTCACGTCGGTCCTGATCGGCAGCACGGTCGTGCTGCTGGCCGCGGACTCGCTTGCGACGTACCTGTTCCTGCAGTGGGACGTGCCGCACGCGGCGGTATGGTCGACGGTCGTCATGACGGTCTCCATCCTGCTGTTCGGCGAGATCCTGCCCAAGACGCTGGCCGTCTCGACCGGCGACCGCACGGCGCTGCGGCTCGCCCCGCTGCTCGGCACGGTCAAGACCGTGCTCGCGCCGCTGACCGCGGCGTTCCTGGCCATCACGGACCGGCTCGTGCGCCTGCTCGGGGGCCACGGCGCCACCGGGCCGTACGTCACCGAAGAGGACATCAAATCCATCGTCAACGTCGGCGTCGAGCAGAACGTGCTCGAAGAGCAAGAGCGCGAGCTCATCCACTCGATCATCGAGTTCGGTGACACGATCGTGCGCGAGGTGATGACCCCGCGCACCGAGATGGTGACGGTCAACGTCAGCTCGTCGCCGCGCCGCGCGCTCGACCTCGTCGTCGCCGAAGGCTACTCGAAGCTTCCGGTCTACGAAGAGACCGTCGACGACATCATCGGCGTGGTGCACGACCGCGAGCTGCTCATCGCGCTTTCGAACGGCACCGTTGCCGAGACGTCGCTGCGCACGCTCATGCGCCCCGTCACGCACGTGCCCGAGAACAAGCGCGTCGCCGAGCTGCTGCGCGAGATGCAGCGCGGCAAGTACTCGCTGGCGATCGTGCTCGACGAGTACGGCGGCACCGCCGGCTTGGTGACGATGGAAGACCTGCTCGAAGAGATCGTCGGCGAGATCCGCGACGAGCACGACGAAGGCGAAGAAGAATCCATCGTGCGCGTCGGCGAGGGCGAGTCCGTCGTCGAGGCCGGCACGAACATCGAGGACGTCAACGCGGCGCTCGGCATCTCGCTGCCGCACGAAGAGTTCGAGACGATCGGCGGCTTCACCGTGGGGCTTTTCGGGCGGCTGCCGCGCGAAGGCGAAGAGATCGACGCGGGCGGCGGCGTGAAGCTGCGCGTCGACCGCACGCGCAACCGCCGCATCCTGACGGTGCGGGTTCTCACCCCCCGCCAGGCCCCGGACGCCCATGAGGCCGAAGCCGCCTCCGTCCGTGACTGAACGAGGAACAACGTCCGTACCGCCGCCGCAGCGAGGAACGGACCCCTGAGCGAGCGCAGCTCCTCCACCGACGCGATCGTGCTCCGTGCGCGCCCGCTCGGTGAAGCCGATCGTGTCTACACGCTGCTCACGCGCGCGCGCGGTAAAGTCGATGCCGTCGGCAAGGGCGTGCGCAAGCCGCGCAGCTCGCTGGCCGGCCGGCTCGAACCGCTGGCCGAGGTGCGCGTCGCGCTGCACAAGGGCCGCTCGCTCGACGTCATCACCGAGGTGCGCACGATCAAGTCGTACTGGAACGGGCTGGTGCGTCCCGATGCGCTCGCGACGGCGTCGCTGTTCGCGGAGACCGTCGACATGTTCAGCGAGCCCGATCTGCCGCTGCCGGAGATCTACGCGCTGCTGGCCGGGGCCATCGCGGCCGTCGCGGCGAGCGACGCGCCCGCCGCGCTCGTCCCGCGCTTTCAGCTGCGATTGCTGCACGCGCTCGGGCTCGCGCCCGCGGACGACGCGTGCGTGCGCTGCGGTCAGGACTTCGACGAACAGGGTGCGCACCTCGATCTCGAAGCGGGCGGGCTGGGCTGCGCGCGCTGCTACGGCGTGCGCGGCGACGCGCATGCGCTCGACGTGGCGGACGTCGCGAACTTCCGCGCGCTGGGCGCGGAGCGCGGCACCGGCGCGGCGCTGACGGCGACGCTGCGCGTCGCGCGCGCGGCGGACGACATCGTAACCTGGCATCTCGGCCGCCGCCCGAAGTCGCGCGCGCTGGTCTACGAGTTCCAGTCGACGTGAGCGACGTCGTGCTCGCCTTGGACGTCGGCACGCGGCGCATCGGCGTCGCGGTCGGCGAGGGAACGTTCGCGTTTCCGCACGCGACGATCCACCGCACCAACGTGCGCGACGACGTCGCCGGCATCGTCGCGCTCGCGCGCGAGCGCGGCGCGCGCACGATCGTCGTCGGGGACCCGCTGACGATGAGCGGCGAGCGCGGCCTGGCGAGCGAGTCCATCGACGCGTTCGTCGCGCACCTCGCGCGCGCGTTCGACGGCGAGATCGCGCGCGTCGACGAGCGGCTGACGACCGCCGCCGCGCAAAAGGCGCTCATCGGCGCGGACGTGTCGCGCGCCAAGCGCAAGCAAGTCGTCGATCAGCTCGCCGCCGTGGGGATCCTCGAGACGTGGCTAGCCCGCAGACCGCGGTGAACCGCGCCGGACGCGCCCTGTTCGGCGTGGCGGTCGCGATCGTGATCGGTACCGGCGTCATCGTCGGCACCGCGTCGATCTGGTTCCGCGACGCGGTGTACACGGACCGCGCGCTGCCCGCGCGGCAGACCGACGTGGTGATCGAACGCGGCTCGACGTTCGCGCAAGTGACCGCGGCGCTGCGCGACAAGGGCGTGCTGCAGCACCCGCTCGCCTTTCGCATCCTGGCGCGGCTGCGGCACGCCGACGCGGACGTCAAAGCCGGAGAATACCGCTTCCCCGCTCACCAGACGAGCGACGACATCCTCAAGCGGCTCGTGCGCGGCGAACAGTTCGCCGTGTGGGTGACGATCCCGGAGGGCTACACCGCCAAAGAGATCGCGCAAGTGCTGGCGAGCCGCTCGCTCGGCGACGCGAGCGCGTACGAGCGTATTTTCCTGGGCGGCGGCGGCATCACCGTCGGCGGGCAGCCGACGCAGAACTTGGAGGGCTACCTCTACCCGAGCACCTACCTGCTGCCGACCGACGACTCGCCGCGCCGGATCGCCCGCGTGCTGGTCGACCAGTTCCGCCAGGAACTGCCGCGCGATGCGACGGCGCGCGCGCGGGCACTGCACCGCACGGTGCCGGAAGTCGTCACGATCGCGTCCCTGATCGAACGCGAGGGCAAGGCCGACGACGAGCGCCCGACCATCGCGTCGGTCATCTACAACCGCCTGCGGCTGGGAATGCCGCTGGAGATCGACGCGTCGATCGAGTACACGTTCCCGGAACATCACGACGTGATCACGAAGCGCGATCTGGAGAGCGACTCGCCCTACAACACCTACCGCCACACCGGCCTCCCGCCGACCCCGATCGCGAACCCCGGCAAACCTTCCCTGGATGCCGCGTTCGCGCCGGCGCAGAGCGACTTTCTCTACTACGTCGCCAAGGGCGACGGCCACCACGCGTTCGCGAAGACGTTGCAAGAGCACAACGCGAACGTGTCCCGGTACCTCAAATAAGGAGCATCGTCATCGATACCAACGGCACCGCCGGCGTCAGCGGCAACGGCACCGGCGGCGAGAAGCAGCCGCTCGATCTCAAGGACGTCCTCGAGCTGCACATGGAGGACGGTACCGCGCTTCGGTTCGAGGTCGTCGGCCTCGTCGAGGACGACGAAGGGCATGCGTACGCCGTCTGCTACAACGACCAAGGCGACGAGTTCGTCGTGACCGACGCGGTGGGCGATCTGCTGGAGGACGAGGACCTCGCGCAAGAGATCCTCGACGACTTCTTCGTGCTGGCCGAAGAGTCGGCGCCGCCGGAGGAGCAGGGGTCGTAGAGCCTGCCCTGAGCTTGTCGAAGGGACCGGTTCTCTTCCTCTCCGCGCGCGTCGGCGAAGGCCACCGTTCGGCCGCCGACGCGGTGCGCGCGCGCCTGGCGGCGCGCGGCATGCGCGGCGAGGTCGTCGACAGCTATCGCTATGCGGCGTCGCTGTTCTCGAAGGTCGTCAGCGACGGCTACATCGGGATGGTGCGCACGATCCCGCAAGTCTACGGCTTCATCTACGACCGCGCGGAGCGCGCGACGGCGGCGGGCGGCTTTCGCGTGTGGGCCAGCGAGTTCACCGCGCGCAACATTCGCGGGCTGATGGAACGCCTGCGCCCGAGCGCCGTGGTGTGCACGCACGCGTTTCCGTGCGGCGTGATGGCGGCGTACAAGCGGCTCTACGACCCGTCGGTTCCGGTGATGGGGATCGTGACCGATTTCGTCGTCCACCCGTTCTGGATCTACAAGAACATCGACGCGTACGCCGTCGCGACGCCGGAGATTCGCGCGGCGCTCATCGGCCGCGGAATCGATCCCGCGCGCGTCGGCGTCGACGGCATTCCGGTCGATCCGCGCTTCGGGATCCCGCCGCCGGACCGCGGCGCGCTGCGCGAGGCGCTCGGGCTGCCGCGCGACGGCGTCGTCGCGCTGGTCATGGGCGGCGGCCTGGGACTTGGCCCGGTCGCGACCACGGTGCGCGCGCTCGCGCGCACCTCCAGTCCGGTGACGCCGGTGGTGATCGTCGGCAAGAACCGCCGGCTCGAGCACCGCGTCGCCGAAGAGGCGCGCCGCGACGGCGCCGACGTGCGCGTGCTCGGCTTCGTGCAGAACGTGTTCGACTGGATGCGCGCGGCCGACGTGCTGGTGACCAAGCCCGGCGGGCTCACGACGTCCGAGGCGCTCGCGGTGGGCGTTCCGCTGGTGCTGCTCAAGCCGCTGCCGGGCCAGGAGGAGCGCAACGCGCGCTATCTCGTGTCGCGCGGCGCCGCGCTGCGCGCAACGCGCCCCGGCGATCTCGTGCGCGTGGTGGACAGCGTGCTGCACGACGAGCGCGTCGCGCAGCGCCTGCGCGCGAGC
>CAVRRP010000008.1:0-53466 GCA_963723635.1 Vulcanimicrobiota bacterium
TGCAGGCCGCTGATCCAGATGTTCACGCCGAGGTAGCAGAAGATGATGGTCGCGAAGCCGATGATGCTCACCCAGGCGGTGCGGGTGCCGCGCCATTCCGGGCGCGTGTGCAAGTGCATGTACGCGGCGTAGACGATCCACGACACCAGCGCGGCCGTTTCTTTTGGGTCCCATTGCCAGTATGCGCCCCACGCCTCTTTGGCCCAGATCGCGCCGGTGATGATCCCGAGCGAGAGCAGCGGTAATCCGACGGCGATGATGCGGTACTGCATGACGTCGAGCCGTGCCAGCGACGGCAGCCCCGCCATCCACTGCGCGAACGGATCGCCGGCGGCCGCCGCTTGCGATAGCGCGGGCGTGTCGCTCGCGCGCGTGATCGTCCCCGGCGCCGCGTACGCGCTCACCGTGAGATCGACGCCCGCCGTGCCGGTACCACCGGCACCGGCCGCGACGCCGCGCATCGCCGGGCCGCCCCGCTGATAGTGGCTTTCGATCGCAGCTTTGATCACGTAGATCACGGACACGCAAAACGCCACCATGAACGATGCGTACGCGCTGATCACGATCGGCACGTGAATCTTGATCCAGTACGACTGCAGCGCGGGCACGGCCGGCATGTAGCCTTCGTTCCAGGTGGTCGCATAGCCGAGCGCGATCGCTGCAAGCGCCAGCACGGGGCCGCCCACGAACGCGAGGTCGTAGCGCAGCGCGAACGCCACGAAGATCGCCACCGCGACCGCGCTGAAGAGCGATAGCGAGCCGTACAGGTTCGTGAGCGGCCACACGCCCGTCATCCACCAGCGCGTGCCCAGCTCCGCGAACTGCGCCGCGCAGCCGAGCACCGCGAGCGGCAGCCCCACCGTCCGCAGCAGCGGCTTGCGAAACAAGAAGTAGCCCAGCAGCGCGAACGCGCCCGTGACGTACGCTGCGATGCCGAGCACGAGCAGCATTTGGTCGATGGACTGTCTGGTAGGATCCATGGGGTCTTCTTTCTAGCCGGTCACGGGTTGGGGCTGCGGTGATGCCGCGTGAGCGGGCTCGGAGCGGCGCAGCGCGTCGACGATCTCGCGGAAGCGTTCCTCGAACACCTCGTAGCCCTTCACCGTGGTCGCCGCGATGCCGACCTCGGTGCCGCCGCCCTCGGCTTCGCGCGCCAGCACGAACAACCGCGCGGGCAAGAAATAGAACGAGATGCACAGCCCCGCGAGCAGCACGAACGCGCCGATGCCGACGACCGGGATGCCGGGATCGTAGCGGTACTGGAAGCCCGAATACAGCACGTAGCGCGCGGCCTCGAGCTTGTAACCTGCACCTAGATCGACCGGCCGCCCCAGCGGCAGCAGCGCGCTGCCCGCGGGCTGCTCGCCGTCGAACGCCTGTACCACGATGCCGGGATCGTTGGGGCGCGGATCGGCCGCGGGTTGGCCCGTGGTGCGGTCGATCGTGCCGACGAAGCGCTGGTACTGGATTGCGCGCGACGTTCCCGGGATCGCGAACCCTTCGCCTTCTTTGAGCGCGTGGTCGGGACTGCCGGGGACGGTGCGGCCGTCCTTGGTCAGCCGGAAGTCGATCGCGAAACCGTACGTCGCCTGGTAGATCGCGGTGCCGTCGACTTCGTACGGATGGTTGACGCGAATCTCCGCGTCGTGCGGCTTGCCGTCGCTGCCGGTGACGACGGCGTTTGACACGTAGTCGATCGGCTGGTACACCGTGCCCGCTTTGGTTTGGATCGGTTCGATGCGATAGGCGAACCGCTTCAGGTCGACCTTCACGCCGTTCTCGGGGATCGTCGCCGTCTGCCCGCTGAGCACCGCGAACTGCCCGCTGTAGCCTTTGGCCCAGTAGATCGTCGTGCCGGTCGCGATCAGCACGAACCCGATATGCGCGACGAGCACGCCGCGGCGCGCCCAGTTGTTCTTGTCGGCGAACGTCCACTCCGTGCCGCCGAACTCGCGCTTGCGCACCTGCCAGCCGCGCTCGGCGAAGAACGCGGCGAGCCGCGCGCGCGCGCTTTCCACGTCGCCTGCGACGCGCACGGTCGCGTGCAGCGGGATCGCGTCGATCTTCACCGGGTTCAAGCGCGGGATGCGGCGCGGGATCACCTTCGTGAACGTCGCCGCGGTCATCGAGCACAGGATCAGCCCGAGCACGCCGATGTACGCGGCGCTGTGATAGATGTTGCCGAGATCGAGCCGTACGATGAGCCGCGCAAGCGACGGCGCGTACTCGCCGGCGTAGAACGCGGCATCTTTGCCCTGCTCGATCACGACGCCGATCAGCGTGAGAAAACCCCAGATCGCCAGCAGCGACACGCCGAACGTGACGTTGGCGAACAGCCGGACGGTCTCGGTCCAGCTGTCGCGCAGGCCGCCGAGCGCGCTCGCGCGCGCTACGCCGCTGTTGCCGCCGCTTCGCGCTTCCAACGCTTCTCCATGAACACGATGAGCCAGATCGAGATCTCGAACAGCACGTACATCGGCGCGGCGAGCAGCGTCATCGTGACGGGGCTTCCGTCGGGCGCGAGCACGGCGCCCGCAACGAGCATGCCGAACCCGATGTACTTGCGGTACTTGCGCAAAAGGCCGCTGTTGATCAGCCCGATGCGCGCGCACAGCAGCATCACGACCGGCGTCTGGAAGACGATCGCGAACGCCAGGAACAGCAGCAGGATCAGGTTGATCGTGGGCTCGATCCCGAACGTCGCTTTGGCGACCGTGCCGGTGATGAACAGCAATCCCGAGATCACGCGCGGCAGCACGAGGTAGTGCGCGAACGCGATGCCGGCCGCGGCCAGCAGCAGCGACGGCGCGACGTACCAGTACACCATGCGGCGCGTCTTCGGGTTGACGGCCGGCACGACGAACATCCAGATCTGGTACAGGATCACCGGGAGCCCGAGCACGATCGCGATGTACAGCGACAGCTTGAAGATCGCCCAGATCGCGTCGGCCGGCCCGAACGCGTTGAGCTCGATGCCGGGGAAATAGTGGCGGGTCAGGATCGGGATCAGCTTGTTGGCCGGCCACAGCGCGAACACCGCGATCGCGGCGACCGTCGCCACGCAGATGAAGAGCCGGTTCCGGAGCTCCCGCAGGTGCTCGGTGAACGGCATCTCCTTCTGGTCCCAGTCGACCTGGCGCTCACCTTCGTCGAGCGGCGGCCGCTCAGCGAGCACCTTCAGCCCTCGTTATTCGTGCGGTCGGGCGACGGTCGTCGGGCCCGGCGCGCCGGTCAGCGGGTCGGGGACGATGGTCGGCTGGCCGACCCCGTTCACGCCTGCCGTGGTCGACGTTGCGGAAGCCGCGGCCTCGGCTTCGGCTCTGCGGCGGGCTTCCTCGCGCGCCCGCTCGGCGGCGACGTCGGCCTCGGCCTGCCCGACCATGAACTCTTTCTTGGCCTGGCCGGCGCTGCGGGCCAGTTTCGGCAGCTTGTCGGCGCCGAAGATCAGGATCGCGACCCCGACGAGGGCCGCAATTTCCATGGGTGATCCAAACATACGGGTCTCCGGTTCAGAGTAGGGCGTCCGCGAGCGCGGCGAGCTCGGATCGGGCGGGGGCGGTGCCGAGCGGCGCGAGCGACTGCTTCGCACGTTCGACGTACGCCGCGAGGACGGCTTCCGTCTTGGCCAGGCCGCCCTGCGCCGCGATCGCAGCCACGATACCCGCCACGTCGGGCTGCGTGTCGTCCTCCGCCGCGAAGAAACGTTCGACGGCGGAGCGGAATTCCCGATCCCCCGCCTCCAGGGCCAAGACCAGCGGAACCGTCATCTTGCGCTCGCGCAGGTCGTTGCCGACGGGCTTGCCGAGCGTCGCCTCGTCGGCGGTGAGGTCCAGCAGGTCGTCGCGCATCTGGAACGCGATGCCGTATGCGGTCCCGAAGTCGCGCAGCGCGTGGACGGCGAACGGCGAGCCGCCCGCAGCGAGCGCGCCGCACTCGGCCGAGGCGGCGAACAGCGAGGCGGTCTTCTTGGTCGCGATCTCGGCGTAGCCGGCGAGCGTCGTGTCGAGGTCGGCGAGCGCCCGCAGTTGGAGCACCTCGCCGTCGGTGATGTCGGCCAGCGTCGAGCTGAGCACGTTGGGGATGGGGTGCGGGTAGTCGGCCGTGACGTTCTTGAAGATCCAGGCGAACAGGTAGTCGCCCGCGAGCACGGAGATGCGGTTGCCGAAGTCGACCGCGGTGGCGTTCACGCCGCGGCGCGTCGCGGCGCCGTCGACGACGTCGTCGTGGATCAGGGTCGCGACGTGGATCAGCTCCATGAACGCGGCCAGGCGCAAGTGCTCCTCGGCGCGTCCGCCCACCGACTCGGCGGCCAGGAGCGTGAAGCGCGGGCGCAGCCGCTTGCCGCCGGCCGCGAGCATGCGGCGCACGGCCTCGGTGATGAGCTCGTTCGCGGTGGCGAACGACGTCCGGAAGTACTCTTCGACCAGCGCGTAGTGATCGCGCTCGTCCGGCGTCCGCTCGAGCATCAGGCCGTGCCCACGTGGAGGGCGATCGCGCCGAACCCGAGCCGGATCGTGCGGACCTCGCGGAAGCCGGCTTGCCGGAAGCGGTCCGCAAGGCCGTCGGCGTCGGGAAAGTTCGTCAGCGAGTTGGGCAGGTAGCGGTAGGCAGTCTTCGAGCCGCCGACCAGGCCGCCGACCAGCGGCACGACGCCGTAGAAGTAGAGCCCGAAGAGCCGGCGCACGATCGGGTTGCGCGGCTTGGTGACGTCGAGGTTCACGAAGCGCGTGCCCGGCCGCAGGATGCGGCGCGCCTCGCGCAGCGTCCCGACCACGTCGACCACGTTGCGCATCGAGAAGCCCATCGTCGCGCCGTCGAAGCTCGCGTCGGCGAAGGGCAGCCGCGTGACGTCGCCCTCGACGAAGGCGGCGCGCCCGGACGGATCTTCGCGCTTGGCGCGGCTGCGCGCGCCGTCGAGCATGGGCGGGGTGAAGTCGACGCCGACGACGTCCAAAGCCGGGTCGGTGCGCAGCAAGTGGAACACCAGGTCGCCCGTGCCGCAGCAGAGATCGGCGACCCGCCCGCCGCGCGGCGCGGCGAGCTCCGCCACGGCACGGCGGCGCCATGCTTCGTCCACCCCGGCGGTGAGCAGCCTGTTCGCCCGGTCGTAGCGCGGGGCGATCGCCGCGAACATCTCGCGAACGTAAGCGCCCTTCCCGGCTGGGTCCGTGACCATCCCGCCCATCTTAGACGAGACGCGGTGCCCCGCCCTCATACGGACGTCAGCAGCAGGCCAAGATAACGGTGCCCAGTGGACAGCGCCCGACAGGGCGACGGAGGTTCAGAACCAGCCTTTGCGCTTGAAGTAGACCACCAGCAGGGCGAGCGTGGCGAGCTGCGCGCCGATACCGAGCCACCAGAACTGGCGGCCGTCGGTGATGTGGTTGACCATCCAGCCGAAGTTCTGGCCGAAAAACCCCGTGATGTAGGTGAGCGGCAGAAAGATCGTGGCGATGATCGTGAGCTGCTTGGAGACCTCGCCTTGGCGGTGCGCTTCGGACGAGAGGTGGATGTCGAGCGTGCTGTTGAGCAGGTCGCGCACGGAGTCGACCTGCTCGGTGACGCGCAGCGCGTGATCGTACACGTCGCGATAGTATGCGCTCATCGACGAGTCGAGCGCTGCGAGCTCGCCGCGCAGCAGCGGACCGAGGATGTCGCGCACGGGCGCGACGGCGTGGCGCAGCCGCACGAGATCGCGCTTGAAGCGCAGCACCTCGCGCAGCACGTCCTGCGACGGGTTGCGCTTGGCGTGCAGCACGCGGTTCTCGAGCTTCACCAGGCGTTCGTCGTACGTGTTCGCGACGGGATAATAGCCGTCGACGACCGTGTCCAGGATGACGTAGAGCAAACCGGTGGCGGTGTGCGGCACGGTGCCCTTCGCCAGCCAGCGGCGCTCGATCTCGTCGAGCGGGTACAGCGGGTGCGCGCGAATCGTGATGACGAAGTTTTTCCCGACGAACACGGCGAGCTCGTGCGACACGAGCTGCTTGGCCCCGTCAGGGCTCCCGCCGTCGAGCGTGACGGCGTGCAGCACGACGAGCCAGTAACCGTCGTAGGCTTCGATCTTGGGCCGCTCGTGCACGAGCGCGGCGTCTTCGATCGCGACCGGGTGCAGCTCGAACTCGCTTTGCAGGAGCTGCAGATCGTCGTGCGTCGGCTCGGCGAGGTCGAACCACACGAAGTTGTTCTCGTCGCGCAGCAGGTCGGAGATCTCGGTGGGGTCCTTCAGCGCGCGAGCGGTGTCCTGGCCCGTGAAGATCATGCAGCGCGACTCGTGCTCGGCGGAGATCGCGTTGGTCGCGCGCACCGGCCGCTCGGTTCCCGCGGGACGCTCGGCCCCCGGCAGGATCACGCGGCGACCTCGAGGCCCAGCACGCGCCGCGCGTTCGCGTCGGTGCGCGCGATGACCGCGTCGACGCCGACGCCGAAGATATCCGCGACGGCGCGCGCGGTGTCGGCGACGAACGCGACCTCGTTGCGCGCGCCGCGGTGCGGCACCGGGGCGAGATACGGGCAGTCCGTCTCCAGCACGATCGCGTCGAGTCCCACGGCTTTGACGGCGTCGCGCAGCGCTGCCGCGGTCTTGAACGTCACGACGCCGCCGATCCCCAGCACCAGCCCGAACTCTGCGGTGAAGACGCGCGCTTCATCCGCCGTTTCGGTGAAGCAGTGCACGATGCCGCGCTGCGTGCGCGCATCGTAGCCGGCGCGCAGTGCAGCGACGAAGTCGGCGTGCGCTTCGCGCTGGTGGAACACCAGCGGCAGCGCGCGGTCGCGCGCGTATGCGAGCTGCGCGGCCAGCACGGCGCGCTGGACGTCGCGCGGGCTGTGGTCGTAGTGATAGTCCAAGCCCGTCTCGCCGACCGCGACGATGCGCGCGCCGTACCGTTCGCGCAGCGCATCGAACGCCGCAGGCAGATCGTCGGGCGCGTCCTTGGCTTCGTGCGGGTGGACGCCGATGGTCGCGGCGAGCCCGTAGCGCTCAGACACCTCGCAGGCTCGGCGGCTATCCTCCAGGTCACAGCCGACCGTGACGACGGCCTCCACCCCGCGCTCGCGCGCCCGCGCGAGCATCGCGTCACGGTCGTCGTCGAACGAGCGGTCGTGCACGTGGGCGTGCGTATCGGTCATGGTGAACCCTTAGGTCTTCCGTGCTTTTGTTCCCCGAGCGAGCCCGCGGCAGCCGTCGCTTCCTCGCCTTGGCCCTCGTTTTGTCGCTGTTGCTGCATGTCGCCGGCGGATCGCTGTGGGCGCTGCTCGTCCGCTCGGCGCGCGCGCTCGCGCAGCCCGAGCGCGTGCTCGCGCAGACGCAGCCCATCACGATCGAACGGCTGCCGCCGCCCTCGCCGACGCCCACGCCCGCTCCCACCCCGACACCCCGCCCGCGCGTCACACAGGGCCGTCCCGCCGTGAAGCGCCGACCGCTCGCGCACCCTGCGCCCGCACCGCATCAAGCGCCCGCGCCCGCGCGGCCGACCTTCGCGCCGAATCCCGAACCGTCGGCCGCGCCGCGCCCCGCGACGATCCACGTCCCGCGCGCGCAGCGCGTCGCCGTGGTTCGCGTTCCGCACGGCGCGCGCGGTGCGGCCGCGGCCGGCGGCGCGCTCGACGTCGCCGCGCTGGACGCGACGTTTCGCAAGACCATCGACCAGGCGCAGCACGACGTCGCCGCGGCGCCGCAGGCGGCCGCGCCCGCCGCCGTGCAGACGATGAAGCGCTACGACAAGTACCTGCAAGGCAGCATCGAAGACGTCACCGGCGGCAACGGCGCGTGCGATCCGCTCGACGACGGCGCGACGCGCGGCGCCTACACGTGGTACTACCTCAGGTGCACGGTGCGGTATGCGGACGGCTACGCCGAGACGGTCTCGTTCCCGTGGCCGTTCAAGTTCACCCGGCAGACCGATCCGTTCATCCGGCATGACGGCCGGCGGCACGAGTTTCCGGGTCAGCCGCCGCCGGACGGTTTCGTGCTGCCGCATCCGTTCGCGCTGTCGCGCGCGGTGTGCGCGTTCTACCGCGACGAGTGCAAAGCGGTGATCGACCGGGAGCGCGCCGGCGGCGATTCGCCGTACGGCGGCGGCTAGCGCCGCGTGCAGCTCTTCCCCGAGCACGACCGGCGCGACCGCAAATTTCTCGTCGTCGCGCTGATCCTCTCGCTGCTCGTGCACGTCGCAGGCGGCGGCGCTTGGGTGCTGTTCGCGCGGCGCATCGCGCCCGTCGTGGCGAAGCTGTTGCCGCATCCGAAGCCCACGCCGGACGAGTTCGTCGCCACGTCGGACGCGATCACGATCGAAAAGCGCACCGTGCCGCGCGCGATGCGCCGCACACCGGCACAGCGCCCGCCGAGCCGGCCGCGTCCGCGCCGCATCGCGCAGGCGCCTGCGCCCGCACCGGCGCCCGTGCCGGTGCCGCGCCGCGAGCAGCTCCCGCTGCCGACGCTGCCGCCGCCCGCGCTCGGCGTGCCGACGACCCAGCCCACCGCCGTGCCGACGTATCGCCCGCGGCACGGCACGCTCCACCATCCGCTTCCCGGCGCGACGGCCGCGCCGCGCACGGTGGCGCAACGTCTCCCGACGACAACGACCACGACGAAGACGACGACCACGACCACGACGACGACTGCGAAAACGTCGTCGTCGTCCGCAGCGCGCGGCGCGTTCTCGCCGCAGCAAATCGCCGCGCTCGACGCGCGGTTCAGCAAGACCATCGCGCAAGCGGAGCGCGCGCTGACCGACGTGCCGCGCCAAACGCGCCGGCCGGCGACGACGATGAAGCACTACCAGCTCGTGATGGCCGGCTCGCGCGGCGACCTCACGTCGGCGCAAGGCCAGTGCCGCCCGACGCAGACGTGGTACAGCGGGCCCGTCGTGTGGCACTACATGGACTGCGATTTCGTGTACACCGACGGTTTCGCCGAGCACGTCTTCATCCCGTGGCCGCAGCAGTTCCCGCGCAACGACGACCCGGCCGACCACCCATACAAGGTATACGTCGTCGGCGCGCCGCCGCCCGGCTGGATACTGCCGCACCCGTTCGCGTTCTCGCGCATGGTGTGCATTTTCTACAAGGCGGAATGCCAGACGCTGATCGACCGCGAGCGCGCGAACGGCGACCCGAACTACGCGCCGCCGTGATGGGCTAGGCGGGGACGTCCGCGGTGCGCGCTTCGATGCGCGGGAACAGCGCCGCGCCGGGATTCGTGAGCGTTCCGGCAGCGAGCCGGCCCCACTGCAATTCGTCAGCCCACGAGCGCTCCGGCGTGCCGTCGAGGCCGAGCTGCTGCCAGAGCTCGGTCATCTTCGAGGGCATGAACGGAAACAGCAGCAGGCTCAGCCAGCGCAAGCCTTCGCACAAGTCGTAGAGCAGCGCGTCGAGTTCCACGCCGCGTCCGTGCTTGTAGAGCTCCCACGGTTTCTGCTCCTCGATCGCGCGGTTGAGCAGCGTGACGAGGTTCCAGATTTCATCCAGCGCTTCGCGGAAGCGCAGCGCGGTGACGTGCTCGCGCACGAGCGCGGGCAAGTCGGCGACGCGTTCTTGCACGTAGCCTTCGTTCGGTTCGGGCACGATGCCGTTGCGGTATTTCTGCAGCATCGCCAGCGAGCGGCGCAGCAGGTTGCCGAGATCGTTGCCGAGATCGCTGTTGTGGCGCATGCGCAGCTTCTCGATCGAGATGGAGAAGTCGCTGCCGAACGGCGCTTCGCGCAGCAGGAAATAGCGCAGCGAGTCGGCGCCGAACTCGTCGCGCATCGCAAACGGGTCCATCGCGTTGCCCAGCGACTTGCCGATCTTCGTGCCGCTGTCGCTGGTGATCCAGCCGTGCGCGAACACGCGCTGCGGGATCGGCAACCCCGCGGACATCAGCATCGCGGGCCAGATGATCGTGTGGAAGCGCGCGATCTCTTTGCCGATCAGGTGCATCCCCGGCCAGAACCGCGCGTAGAGCCCGCCGGCGTCTTCGGGCCAGCCCAGCGCGCTGATGTAGTTGATCAGCGCGTCGTACCACACGTAGAGCACGCCGCCGCCCGGCAGCGCGATCCCCCAGTCGAACGACGAGCGCGAGATCGAGAAGTCCTCGAGCCCTTCCTCGAGGATCGCCATCATCTCGTTGTAGCGCGCCTGCGGCCGCAGAAAATTGGGATCGCCGCGAAACAGCTCGAGCAGCGGCGCATTGTACTTCGACAGCCGGAAAAACCAGTTCTTCTCGGACAGCCACTGCACGGGGCGGCGGCACTCGGGATTCGGACAACGGCCGTCGACGAGCTTGGCTTCGGGCCAGAACGTCTCGTCGTTGGTGCAGTACCAGCCTTCGTACACGCCTTCGTACACGTCGTCGTTCGCGCGCATGCGGTCGAACAGCGCCAGGCAGGCGTGCACGTGGCGCGGCTCGGTGGTGCGGATGAAGTCGTCGAAGCGCGCGTCGAACGCCGGCGCGAGCTCGCGCCACTTCGGCGCGAGCGAGTCGACGTATTCCTGCGGCGTCATTCCGGCCGCGGCAGCGGCGTTGGCGACCTTCTGGCCGTGCTCGTCGGTGCCGGTCAGCGAGCGCGCCGGGCCGTGCGCGCGCGCCGTGCGCACCAGCGCGTCGGCGGCGATCGACGTGTACGCGTGCCCGATGTGCGGCGTCCCGCTGATGTAATAGATCGGCGTGGTGACGTAGAACGGCTTGCGATCGTCGGCGTGAGACTGCGAGGGCGGCACGCGGGGCGTTTCGTCACGGCCGTCGATTGTCACCCTGACGTGCCGTCGACTGCCGCCGGTGCTTCTTTGCGCCGCTCGCTCACACGCGCGTAGAGATGGCGCCGCTCGCCGTGGCCGGTGTCGGCCAGCCGCTTGGCGACCGCGGAGGTCGTCAGCCCCTCCGACAGCAGCCCGTCGATCGCCGCGTCGAGATCAGCCTCGGAGAGCGCCGCGTCCGGATCGCTCGCCACGGCGCCGCCTTCGACCACGAACGCGATCTCGCCGCGCACCGGCTCCGCGATCGCCGCGGCCACCTCGGCCGCCGTGCCGGCGGCCTGCTGCTCGTGCAGCTTGCTCAGCTCGCGCACGAGGAAGACGCGCCGGTCCGGCGCGACCGCCGCGAGGTCTGCGAGGCTCTCGCGGATGCGGTGCGGCGCCTCGTACCACACCGTCGTGTCGGCCAGCGCCGCGCGGAAGGCCGCCCGCCGCTGCCCGCCCGCGCGCGGCGGAAACCCCGCGAACGCGAAGCGCCGCAGGTCGAATCCCGAGAGCACGGCGGCGCACACGAAGGCCGCCGGTCCGGGCAGCACCTCGACCGGCACGCCGGCGTCGCGGGCGGCCGCGACGAGCGCCGCGCCCGGATCGCTGATCCCCGGCGTCCCGGCGTCGGTGACGACCGCGACGGTCTCGCCGCGCGCGCGCGCGAGGATCGCATCGGTCGACGTGCGCGCGTTGTGCTCGTGATAGGTCCAAACGTCTTTGCTGCCGATGCCCAGCGCGTTGAGCAGCCGCCGCGCGACGCGCGAGTCCTCCGCGACGATCAGCGGCGCGTCGCGCAGCGTGTCGATCGCGCGCAGCGTGATGTCGCGGAGGTTGCCGAGCGGCGTCGGTACGAACACGAGACCCATGTCTTCCTCCGCTTCGCCGTCCTCCGGCCTCGTCCGCCGGATCGAGCTGCGCGGACACATCCTCGACTCGGGCATCTTCAACCGCGTGCTCGGCATCCTGACCGACCACGAGCGCGCCGAGTACGTGATCGAAGAGTTCGACTCCGGCCAGACCAAGACGGACCCGTCTTACGCGCGGCTGCGCATCGAGGCGGACGACGAGGCGTATCTCGACGACGTGCTCGAGCTGCTGCGCGCGGTCGGCGCGGAGGTGGTGGACGAGGGCGACGTCGCGACGGAACCGGCGCCGGCCGACGGCGTCCTGCCCGACCAGTTCTACGCGACGACCAACTACGCGACCGAAGTGCGCGTGCTCGGCATGTGGATGCCGGTCGCCAACCCGGAGATGGACTGCGCGATCGTCATCGACGACGGCGGCGCCATCACCGTGCCGCCGTCCGACGTCAAAGCGGGCGACGCGGTCATCGTCGGCCACGCGGGCGTGAAGGTCAGCGTGCCGCAGCGCGAGCGCCGCAAAGCGGTGTTCGAGTTCATGGCCAGCGCCGTGTCGAGCGAGAAGCCGCGCCACGCGCTGCTGGGCGAGATCGCGCGCGAATTGCTCGCGGTGCTGCGCTCGGGCAAGCGCGTGCTACTGGTCGGCGGCCCCGCCATCGTGCACACCGGTGCCGGACCATACCTCGAAGAGCTGATCCGCGACGGCTACGTCACCGCGCTGTACGCCGGCAACGCGCTCGCGGTGCACGACATGGAGGCGCAGTTCTTCGGCACGTCGCTCGGCGTCAACTTGGAAGATGCGTTCCCGGCGGAAGAAGGGCACGTCCACCACCTGCGCACGGTGAACCGCTTGCGTGCGGTGGGCGGCATTCAGCGCGCGATCGACACCGGGCTGCTGCGCGGCGGCGTGATGTACGAGGCGTACCAAAAGAAGATCCCCGTCGTGCTGTGCGGCTCGATCCGCGACGACGGCCCGGTGCCCGACGTGATCACCGACGTGATCGAGTGCCAGCGCGCGATGCGCAAGTTCGTGCCGGAGATCGGCATGGCGCTGATGGTCTGCACGCTGCTGCACTCGATCGCCGTCGGCAACCTGCTGCCCGCGACGTGCAAGACCGTCAGCGTCGACATCAACCCCGCGTCGGTGACGAAGCTGACCGACCGCGGCTCGCACCAGACGCTGGGCATCGTGATGGACGCATCGTCGTTCCTGCGCGAGCTGACGCTGGCAATCCAAAGCGCGGAAGCAACCGCGCTGGCCGCAGGCCCGGGCTGAGCGCGGCGTAACCTTCGCCGGTCCAAGCGCGGTTCGCACCGGCATGGACCTCGAACGGCTCGAGCCGGGCCATCGGATCGAGATGTACGTGTCGCCGTCGTGTCCGTACTGCGTCGCGGCGCGCAAGCACTTCGACGCGCTCGGCTATCCGTACACGGCGTACGACGCGCAGAACGACGGCGCGCAGCGCGCGAAGATGTTCGCATACACGAACGGGGACCCGACGGTGCCGGCGATCATCGTCGACGGCGCCTATGTGCAGTCGGGCTGGGGTTCACCGCCCCGCGGTTGAACCGTCCACTGACGTGCCGGTCGGCACGTCAAGCGGTGACCGGCGCGCGCGGCGCGGCGAACACGCGATATCCGATCGCCAGCGCGACGCAGACGGCGACGGCCGGGATCACGCCCACCAGATGCGGGTTGAGCCGAATCACCGCCGTTGCCACCAGCGGCGCGATCAGGAACGCGACGCCGTTGAGGCTGTCGTTGACGGACAGGATCGTGCCGCGCTGGCCTTCCGGCGCAGCTTCGGCGATCAGCGCGCCGAGCGCGGGCCGTAGCAGCGCGCTCGACAGCGACCACAGCACGACCCACGCGTACAGCGCGAGCGTCGTGGTCACGAAGAACACGGCGCCGTATGCCGCAACGGCGCAGCACAATCCGGTGATCGCGAGCCGGCCTTCGCCGTAGCAGTCGACCAGCCGTCCGATCAGCCCGGCCTGCACGACGATTGTGACGACGCTGGACATGATGAAGAGGTACGACGTCTGCGCGGGACCGTAGCCCAGCACGCGTTCGGTGAACAGCGCGAACACGGTGACCCACGACGTGAACGAGATCCAGAACGTGAACTGCGTGAGCAGCAAGCGCCCCAGCAGCGGTGAGCGCAGCGATGTGCGGATCTCGCCGAGCGTCGGGGCCGTCTTCACCGCGCCTTTCGACTCCGGCAGCAGCACGAGCGTCAGGATCACGGTGACGAGCTGCAAGCCCGCGGCGACGAGGAACGGGACGCGGTAGCCGTATCGCACCAGCACGCCCGCCAAGGCGGGCCCGATCAAAAACCCTGCGCCGATCGTGGCGCCGATGAGGCCGAATGCGCGCGCCCGGTTCGCCGGCGTGGTCACGTCGGTCACGTACGCTTGCGTGACGCCGAGCCCGCCGCCGCCCAGCCCTTCGATCGCGCGCGAGACGAACACGGTCCACAGCGCCGTGCCGGCCGCGAGCAGTGAGAACCCGAGCAGGCCCGCGACCTGGGCGGCGATCAACACACCCTTGCGTCCGATGCGATCGCTCAAGCGGCCCCAGAACGGTGAAGAAAGAAGCGAAGCGACGGCGACCGTGGAGTAGATCGCGCCCACGGTGGTCGGTGATGCGCCGAAGCGCTCGGCGTAGAAGGGCAGGATCGGGATCAAGATCGTGAAGCCGAGCACGTCGACGAACGTGATCGCGAGAAGGGGAACGAGCGCGCTCGGCATTCCGGACGCGATGTCGCGCGGCGGTCGCGGTCTCCTCGCCACCGTCGCCGGCGCCGTCGCGTGCGAATTGGAGCCGCTCGGTATCGACGCCGCCGGCGCGCGCTACGAGCTGCGCGTCACCAACGGCACCCCGGGCGTCCTTGCGGCGAGCGTGAGCGCGGTGCGGCTCGACGAGACGCGCCCCGTCGCCGCGCTCGCGGTCGAGATCCAGCCGCATGCCGCGCTGCGCACGGGCTTCACGCTCGACGCCGCGCTCGCGTACGAGCGCGTCACCGCCGAAGTGCGCGGCGACGGGATTCACATGATCGTCGAGGCGCCGCCGCCGCGCGGCGGGCGCCCGCGCCGGCGCTGGGTGGGGCCCGCGACCGCGCTCGGCGCCGCCGGGCTGCTTGCGGGCGTGACGCTGATCGGCGTTGCGGCCGGGCGCCCGCGCGTCGTCGAGGCGACGCTGCTCGCCGGGCCCAACGGCGGCACCGTCGCGCGCTGGGCGATCGCGGGCAACGGCTCGCGCACGTTCGAGTTGCGCGACGCGCACGGCGACGTCGTCGCGAGCGGTGCGCTGCCCGCCGCGACCGGCGCGATGGACGTCGCGATCCGCGACGCCGCGAGCTTGCGCATCACGGTCGCGAACGCGTTCGGCAGCGATGCGCGCGACGCGGTGTACTCGCGCTCGACGCCGCCGCCGGCGATTCGCATCGTCGCGACGCCGCCGCCGCGCATCGAGAGCATCGCGGTGGACGCGCCGCGGCCCAACGCGCCCCTGACCGTGCGCTACGCGGCGCGCGCGCGCGACCTGCGGCTGTCGGTCCTCGACCGCAACGGCGCGACGTGGTTCGACACCACCACGTCGTCGGGCCACGGCACCACGACGATCCCGGCGCCGCCCGCGGGCGGGCGCGAGCCGTACGTGCTCGTAGCCCGCGCGAACGGCGGCGACGCCCGCGAGGAGACGCGCGTCCCGTTCCCGGCGGCCGTCCAGCCGACGGCGTCCGCGTCGCCGAGCGCATCCCCGGGCGCATCGCCCGCCGCGCAGCCGACCGGCCAGGCGCGCACGAGCCCGCCGCGCACCGGCGTGCCCGCCGAGCCGACCGTGCTCGAAGGCGCGGGCGGCGACACGTTCGCGCTCCGCCCCGACCCCGCAGCGCCGGGGCAGGCGGTCACCGTGACGGTGCCCTCAGCCGAGGGCGCGCGCGTCCAGATCGTGCGCGACCGCGACGGGATCGAGGTCGCCGGGGCCGACGTGCGCCGCGGCGCGCGCAGCGCCGTGCTGACCGCGCCCGCCCGGCGGGAAGCCTACACGGTCCGGGTCACGATGCAGCGCGGCCGCGGGCTCGTGTCGCTGGTGCGGCCGCTGCACCTGCGGCGCTAGACCGGCTCCAGCGCAAGCTGGTCGCCCGGCTGGAGCGGGTTCGCTTTGGCGAAGCCCGGCCCGAACTCCACGACGACGTGGGCGCGCCGGGCGCCCACGTAGAGCCGCTGCGGCGGAACGCCGGCGTCCATCCGCACCACGCGCAGGTCGCGGTCGAGGAAGACGACGTCCAGCGCCGTCCGCATGCCGATGGTATGGATGGCGCCGCAACCTTCGAACCACAGGCCCTCTTCGGGCGCGATCGACCGGCGCGGCAGGAAGCCGATCATCCGCGTCACCCAGCCGTCCGCGCGGCGGACGCGCCAGGCCAGGACGCGGCCGGTCGCCCGGTTCCGGACGAGCCACATGTTCATGGTTCGCCGGTTGGCGGCGAGGACGCCGGTCCTTCCCGGTTGATCGAGAACTTTACCCGAAGGTCCTGGGCCAAAGGTCATAGTTTCCGACGTAGAGGGTATGACGCGAGAACTGTGGCCGTTCTGACTCAGGAAGAGCCCGCGTTCGGCATGATGCCAAAGCGGCGACTGCCCAAGCTGGCACCCGACGTCATTCACCGGGAGCGGCTTTCGGCATGGCTCGCCGAGCACGCGGACTTCCCCCTGCGCCTGCTCGCGGCGCCGGCCGGCTGCGGCAAGACCACCGCGCTGGTGCTCTACGCAACGCGGTCGCGGTTTCCGGCGGCCTACGTCTCCCTGACCGCAGGCGACGGTCCAGCCGCCATCCGCGACGCGATCTGCGACGCGCTGGGCATCGCGGCGGCGCCCGACACGGAGAGCCTGCTCGCGGCGCTGGCGGTCGCTGGGCCGCTGTGAGATCCTCATCGACGACGCCGACCGCGCCTCGGACGAAGGGCGCCACCTGCTGCAGCGGCTGGTCTTCGACGGTCCCGAGAACGCGACGTTTCTGTACGCGGCGCGCACGCGCGAACTGTTCGAGACGACGCGCTTGATCTCGCTGGGCCTCGCGGCGCTCTGCGGCGGCGGCCGGTTGGCGTTCACCGCCGACGAAGCCGCGCGGTTCGTGGAAAGCTCGCGCGTCGTGCGGCGCGACGAGCGCGACGTCGCGCGGCTGGTGATGGACACGGACGGCTGGGCGTTCGCGCTGTGCAGCACCGTGCGCAACGCGTCGTCGTCGGGCCACACGCTCGACGGCGCGCTCGAGCGCTGGCAGCGCGCGCACGGCAGCCTCATCAAAGAGTTCGTCGATGCGGCGTTCGCCGATCAGGAGCCGGCGCTCGCCCAGCGCGCGCGCCGCTTCTTCGACGGCGATGCGATCGACGACGCGACGCTGGACCGGCTGGAAGCGCGCGGCATGTTCGTGCAGCTCGTCGACGGCGTGTGCCGGCCGTACCGCGCGATCTCGCGGCTGGCGCGCGTCGCGTCGCCGTCGGCGACGAGCACGCTGCTGCCGTTCGCGGTCGAGCTGTTCGGCGCGCCGCAGGTGCGCATCGGCGGGCAGCGCGTCGAGTGGATTCGCCGCCGCGACGGCCAGATCTTCACGTACCTCGCGCTGCGGCCCGACGGCCGCGCGAGCCGCCGCGAGCTGATCCAGGCGTTCTGGCCGGACGCGGATCCGCTGCTCGGCGCGCAGAGCTTGCGCAGCGCGTGCAGCACGATGCGGCGCGCGCTCGCCGCGATCGTCGGTCATGCGCCGCTCGCGCACTACGTCTCGTTCGGCGACGACATCGCGCTGAACCTCGACCTCTTCACGGTGGACGCGCGCCGCGTGCGCGCGCACGTCGCCGATTCCGACGACGCGTGGGGCCGCGACGACGTCGCCGCCGCGCGGCGAGCACGCCGGCGCCGCGCTGCGCATCGTGCGCGGCGCGTTTCTCGACGGGGACGTCTTCGCCGCGCTCGCGCCGTACGCCGAAGCGCTCACGGACGAGCTCTGCCGGATGGAAGGGCGCGCGCCGGCGCCGGACGCTGCGCGACGATGATGGATCTCCCGAAGCTGCCGCCGGACGCGATCGTTCGGCAGCACCTCGACGACTGGCTCGACCGCAACGCGACGCGGTCCGCGCGCGTGGTCGCCGGGCCAGCCCGGCTCGGGCAAGACGGTCGCCGTCGCGGCCTGGGCGCGCCGCCGCTCGAACGTTCGCTGGATCACCGTCGGGTGCGGTGCGACCGAAGCCGACCTGCGCGCGGCGCTCGCGACGTTCTCGCAAGGCGAGCTCGTCGTCGACGGCGCCGACCGCGCAGCCGCGGACGGTCGCGCGTTTCTCGCCGAGCTCGCGCCCGCCGCGAACGCCGGCGTCCGCATCGTCTACCTCGTGCGCGACGCGCGCATGTTCGAGCAGGCCGATTCCGCCGAGCCGGTCGCGGTGCTCGAGACGGCCGCGCTGCGGTTCGGCGAGTGCGAGCTCGAAAGCTTTTGCACCGCGCACGGTATCGCGTCGACCGCGAAAGAACGGCAGCGTCTTCTTGCGGCGACGGACGGCTGGGCGTTCGCGGTCGCCGGAACCGTGCGCTATGCCGCGGCGATCGGTCTAGGCCTGGGCACCGCGTTCCCGCGCTGGCTCGCCACCGCGCGCCCATTCCTCGCGCAGCTCGTGGACGAAGCGGGCGAGGCGGCATTCTCCGTGGAGCGCAGCGGCGATGCGTACTGCGTCAACCCGGTCGTCGCGTCGCTGCGCGGCGACGGGCGCGGCTCCGCGCGCCCCGCGCCGGCCGTGATCCACATGTTCGGCCGGTTCCGCGTGACGATCGGCAACGACGAGGTGTGCTTCGACCGCCGCCGCGCGCGTTCGCTGATCCAGTTCCTCGCGATGCGCAACGACGGCACCGCGACGCGCGACGAGTTGATGCGCGAGTTCTGGCCCGGCATGGAACGCCGCGCCGCCGCGGATGCGCTCGTCAACACCTGCAGCACGATCCGGCGCGCGATCGCGCAGCGCGTCGGCCGCGATGCCGTCGACGAGTATTTCACCGTGCGCCGCAACGCCGTTGCGCTGCGCTCGGGCAACGTCGTCAGCACGGCGAACCGCTTCAGCACGCACGTGAAGGTCGCGTCGGCGGCGTACGACCGCGGCGACGTCGACGCGGCGGTCGCGCACTGGTCAGCCGCGCTGCGCCTGCACTCGGCGCCGCTGCTCTCGGGCGAGCCGCCCGCGCCGTGGATCTCCGCCGCGCAGCGCGAGTTCGACGAAGCCGCGCGCAGCGGTGCGCGCGTGCTCGCCGCCGCTCCGCCGGCGGCCGCGGCTCACGCCGTTCGCGCGCTGACCGCGTAGAGCAGCGTCGACAGCGACTCCTCGAACCACAGGAGATCGCCGACGAGCACGTCGGTCCGCGTGAAGAAGCCGTCGCTCATGGCGAGCACGGAATCCGTCTGGCGGCACCACAGGATGGGCTGGCCGGGCACGACGCGGTGCTCCAGACGCACCACGCACAGCTCGCGGTCCAGAAAAATCAAGTCCGCGCGCGAGCGCGTGCCCAGCCGGCGAAACGCATCGCTGTTGTCGAACCACAGCCCGCCTTCGTCCGGCGGCCGGCGGCGCGGCAGCAGCGCCGCGATCGGTTTGAACGGCGTGCGCACGACCTCGACCCGGTCGGAGAGGATCTCGCTCGTCGACCGGTTGTACAGAACGCCCACGCCTCAGAGCCCCGGCCTGACGAGGACGAGCGGCAGCGCGATCGCCGACGCGAGATACGGCGCGAAAGCGACCGGCTGATGCGAGACCTTGCGCATGCGCGCGATCACCACGGCCGCCAGACAGCCCAGCGCGAACGCCATGAGCGCGTTCTGCATCCCGATCAGCGGCCCGCCGAGCATCGCGAGCTTCACGTCGCCCCAACCGAGGCCGAGACCGCCCGAGCGCCACGCGAGGAACGCGAACGGCACCGCCGGCACGACCGCGGCGAAGAGCACTTCATAATGGCCGGCCAGCGCGGCGGCGAGCATAATGGCGCCGAGCGGCACGAGCGTGAACACGTCGGGGATGATGCCGCGCACCACGTCGGACGCCCAGATCGCGGTGAGCAGGCCGCACGCGAGCCAGACGATCGCCATCCCCGCAAGCGGCAGGCCGCGATAGGCGGCGATCGCTCCGAGCAGCGCGGTGCCGGCGACGAGCAACTGATGCGGAACGACCCCCGGCGGCGGTCCGCCGGGCGGTGATTCGGCGATCGAACCGCACACGCCGCGCGCCGCGGCGAGGCCGAGCACGGCAGCGCATGCGAAGGCCACCGTGGCCAGCAAGATCGTGATCATGGGGTGAGCAACTCCGCGGCGACCGGGCCGAAGATCATCACGAGCAGCGCCGGCAGCATGAAAAACGCCATGGGGACGACCATTTTGACGGGGATCTTCGCGGCGAGCTCTTCCGCGCGCGCGATGCGGCGCGAACGCGTCTCTTCGGCGAGCTCGTCGAGCAGGTGCGCGATGTTGCCGCCGAGGCGCTCCGTCTGCACCAGCGCCGTGACCAGCGACGTGAGGTCGATATGCTTCACGCGCCGCGCCATCGCGGTGAGCGCGTCGGTGCGCGACATGCCGACGCGAATGTCGGAGAGCGTCATGCGGAACTCGTCCGCCAATGCCCCTTCCATGCGGGTGACCGCGATGCCGAGCGCGCCGTTGAGCGCGGTGCCGGCCTCGACGGTGGTCGAGACGATGTCCAGCAGATCGGGCAGCCGCCGCGCGATCTCGGCCTTGCGCTTGCGCGACGCGGAGTCCAGCACGAACGACGGAAACACGAAGCCCAGCGCGAGCCCGCCGCCGCCGGCGACCGCGATCCACGTCAAGGACATCCCGGAGAGCTGCGCGCCGAGCGCGAACAGCGCGCCGGCGCCGACCGCGAGGCTGATGCGCCACATCGTGAAGGAGACGATCGTCGTCGAGTACCAGCCCGCTTCCGCGAAGCGCGTGCTCAGCGCGGCGCGCTCCTTCTCGTCGACGAGCGAACGCACGATCTTGCCGCCGCGCTGGTTGTCGTCCGCGGGCGCGCGCTCGAGCTCCGCGAGGCGGCGCTCCATGTCGTCGCCGCGGTCGAGCAGCGCGAAGCCCAGGCCGAAGAGCGCGCCGGTGGTGAGAATCGCGATGACCAGGACGATGCCCATCAGACGTCGAGCCTCATCATCGCTTTGACCAGGCCGGCGCCGACGGCTTCGAGCACGACGAACACGATCAGGCTCAGGTGGCCGATCGGCGTGGTGAGCATCGCTTCGCGCATCGGCGGCTGCGTCGACATGATGAACACGCCCAAACCCACCGGCAGCGCGGCGATGACCCAGCCGCTGGCGCGCGCCTCGCCCGTCAGCGAGCGCACTTTGCGCTGGATGCTGCGCCGCGCTTTGATCGTGCCCGCGAGGTGGTCGAGGATCTTGGCGAGGTTGCCGCCGGTCTTCGACTGGATGTCGATCGCGTCGACGAACATCTGCAGCTCGTCGCTGGGGACGCGGCGCACGAGGTCGTCCAGCGCGAGGTCCATCGGGACGCCGATGCTGGCCCGCGCGACGACGCGCGCGAACTCCGTGCGTGCGGGCTCGGGCGACTCGTCGATCACCAGCGCAATGGCCTGGCGCAAGCTCAAGCCGACGCGCAAGCCGCTGGAGATCAGCCGCAGCACGAGCTCGAGCTGGTCGTTGAACGCCTTGAGCCGTTTTGTGACCTTGCTGCGGATCCACGTCCGAAAACCGAGCGCCGCCGTGGCGAACGCGATCGGCACGGACGCCACCGCGTTGAGGATGTCCGGGTGCAGCACGACGATCAGCGCGAACCAGAGCAGACCGGAGACGACCGCCAAGATCGCGCCGATCGTTTGGGTCGACAGGCCGATGTCCGCGCGCTCGATGTCGGCGCCGAACCCGCCGGCGAACTTTTCGAGCGCGCGCTCCATGCGGTCCCACGTCGCGATGACGCTCAAGCCGATCGTGCCGATGACGCCCAGCACGATCGCATACGGTGCGAGTGCGGCTACCATGAAGCGACCCGCTCCATCTCCGAGAGCGTGCGCACGTCGTACGTGATGCCGTACTCGGCGAACTTCTTGAGACACGCCGGCTGCACGCCGGTGAAGACGAAGGCGCCGCGCACCTTGTTCTCCTTGTCGATGCCGCGCTGGTCGTAGCGCGCGATCTCCTGCGTCGTCACGACGTCGCCTTCGAGGCCGACCACTTCGCACACGGCCGTCACTTTGCGCGAGCCGTCGCGCAGGCGGTTGAGCTGGATGATCAAGTCGACCGCGCCGGCCAACTGCTCGCGGATCGCGCGCACGGGCAGGTCGTAGCCTGCCATCAGCACCATCGTCTCGATGCGGGAGAGCGCGTCGCGCGCGCTGTTCGCGTGGACGGTCGTGAGCGAACCGTCGTGGCCGGTGTTCATCGCTTGCAGCATGTCGAGCGCTTCGCCGCCGCGGCACTCGCCCACGATGATGCGGTCGGGCCGCATGCGCAGCGCGTTGCGCACGAGGTCGCGGATACGGACCTCGCCCGCGCCTTGAATGTTCGGCGGGCGCGCTTCCAGCCGCACCACGTGCTCCTGCACCAGCGACAGCTCGGCGGCGTCTTCGATCGTGACGATGCGCTCGTGACTGGGCAGATAGCTCGAGAGCACGTTGAGGAACGTCGTCTTGCCGGAGCCCGTGCCGCCGGCCACCACGATGTTGAGGCGCGCTTCGACGCACGCGCGCAGGAAGTCGAGCAGCTCCGGCGCGCATGCGCCCAGGTTGAGGATGTCCTGCGCGCCGATACGGCGCGTGCCGAACCGGCGGATGGTGAGCACCGCGCCGTTGAGCGCGAGCGGTTCCACGATCGCGTTGACGCGCGAACCGTCGGCGAGGCGCGCGTCGACCATCGGTGCGGCTTCGTCGACGCGGCGCCCCAGCGGCGCGATGATGCGCTCGATCGTGGCGCGCAAGTGCTTGTCGTTGCTGAAGCGCTTGGCGGTGGCTTCGATGCGGCCGTTGCGCTCGATGTAGATCTTGTTGGGCCCGTTGACCATGATCTCGGAGACGTCCGGCAGCCGCAGCAGGTCTTCGAGCGGCCCCAGGCCGACGGCTTCGTCGACGATCTCGAGCTTGAGCCGCGCGCACTCTTCGGCGGAGCCGGCGTCGTCGCGGCCGAGCAGCAGTTCGCCGACGACGGAGTCGACGTGCGCGCGCAGCTCTTGAATCTTCGCGAGCTCGTCGGTCGCGCGGCTCATCTTCGACGGGTCGATGCGGCGCATCAGCTCGTCGTGGATCTCCGACTTGAGCACGTCGTACTTCGAATGCTCCGCCGGGGTCGACGGCGGCGGGGTGAACCGCGGCGCGTCCGACGTCGCGGACGCCGCCGATTTGATCGGCACGACTTTGGGGTCCATGGGCCGGCGCGGTCCCAGCCGGCGGTCGCCGACGGGCGCCTGCGACGATGCCGACAGCGTCAGCGGCTCGGCTTGCGACGACGGCGTCGCGACCAGCTCCACGAACATCTCGATCGCGCGCTCGTGCTTGCGGTCGCCCAGCGGCGGGATCTCCACGGCGACGCGGCGGCCCAGCGCGGACTCCACGCGGCTGCGCGGCAATGCGTTGCGCACGTCGCGCGTGACGCACACGATGTCGAGCCGGTCCGGCGGGATGCCGAAGCGCTGAAACTCGAGCTGGGTGACGCGCGCGCTCGTGATCCCGAGGATCGACGGCTCGACGATCATGACGAAGCGGCCGCCCTGCATGACGAAGGGCCGCACGGCCGCCGCGAAGGGCTGCGGCGCATCGACGATGATGATCGACTTGCGCGCGGCGAGGTCGTCGGCGATGGATTGCACGTCCGCCGGCTTGATCGTGAAGCCGCCGTGGAGCGTCGCGGTGATCTCGACGATCGTCGTCTTGCCTTCGTCGATGAACGCCATGTTGGGCGTCGTGCGCGCCGCGTCCAGCGCGCGCACCTTGTCGAGCAGCACCGCGGTCGCGCGCCGGCCGACGAGATCGCCGTCGACGATCGCGACCTCGATGCGTTTGCCGAGGTTCTGGACCGCTTCGACGCACAGGCTCGTTGCGCCGGCGCCGCCTTTGGAGCCGACGATAATCGCAACGTTCGCTTTCATCGGATGACCTTGTCGCCTTCGATGATCTGCGGACCCGGCGGGCGCGGCGCGCTGGTGTGCGCCGGGGCGGGCGGCGCGACCGCCTTCGCGGGGGCGGCGGCGGGCGGCGCGGGAGCGGCCGGGGCGGCCTGGGCCACGCGCGGTCCCTGCGCGATGGCGGGCTGGGAGAGGTCGAGCTTGTCGCCGAGCGTGGGCCGGCGCGAGCCGTCGGCCGGCGCGCGCAGCGCGAGCCGCAGCGTCGCGTTGAGGTCGACCAGCGTGAGCAACTTCGCTTGATCCGGCGTCACCGCCAGCGAGGCGGTTTGAAAACCGGACTCCGGCGCGGGCGTGGCGCCCTGCGGCGTCTCGAGCGCGGTTCCCATGGCGAGCACGGCGACGTCGCGCAGGATGATCGCCGCCTTGGGCAGCGTGTTCGCGCGCGGCGGCGTGACGGCGATGACGTCGACGTGGTCGCCGGGCTGGATGAGGTTGCCGACGCCCTTGACGCGGTCGAGCGGGATCGCGACGGCGCGCATGCCGCGCGGGACGCGCATCACCAGCGTGCTGGCCGCGACGGTCGTGATCTTCGACGCCGAGATGCTGCCGCCGGCGGGAACCGAGACCGCCGCGATACGCCCGACCACGCTGGTCGGATCGCCGATCGAGTCGGGTTCGATCGCGTCGCCCGGCCGCATCACCGTGGTGATCATGTCGGCTTTGATCGGGACGTGCGCGACGATGTCGCGCGCTGCGATCACGACGCGGCGCGGCGCGACGACCGCGCTCTGGTGCCGGCCGACCGAGGTGAGATAGTTGAAGGTCAGCAGGCCGGTCCCCATTGCCAGGACCGCCGCGATCAGAAGGGTCGTTGTACGGCGGTCTAGCCGTGGACGAGCTGCAACCATGGTGCGATGGTCTCCGAAGCGAGCAGGTAGAGGGCGCCGGTGAGGATGGCGAGCGCGTACGGCAATCTGCGGCGCTCGGGTTCGAGGAGGACGCCGCGGCCGAGGCCGCCGACGTATGCGGCCGTCGCGAGCTGCATGAGTGCGAAGTGCAGCCTGCGCGCCCGCGCGAGTTCGATCACCGCGAGAACGCCGCCGGCGACCGACGTGATCAAGAGAAGCGAAGCGAGTCCGGGCCAACCGGCGCAGACAGCGCCGGCCGCGAGCAGCTTGACGTCACCGCCGCCGATCCACCCGCGCGAGAACGGTATCGTGCCGACGGCGAGGAGCGCGAGATACGTCGCCAGCATGAGGGCGAACGCGATCGCGCCGTGCGCGCAGCTGAGACCGAGCGCGACGGCAGCGAGTCCGAACGTCAGAACGTTCGAGATTCGCCGCCGCGCTAGGTCCGTGTACGCTGCCACGAGCGAGACGGCGACCAGCATGATCGTTGCGATCAGGGTCTCGCTCGCCATCGCCGGCGGCTACTTTCCGACGCCGGTGTTGGCGGTGTCGACGTTGGTTTTGACGGTCGTGAACAGCGAGTTGATGCTCTGACCGAGCTTGCCGATGATGACGATCGCGACGCCGGCGATGAGCGCGACGACGAGCGAGTACTCGACGAGGGTAGCGCCCTCATCGTTACGGAGCATGGAGCGAAAAGCGTTGAGCACGGAACGAATCCTTTCGTAGTGGGGTGAGTTGGGTGACCGGTGACGCACGGCGTCAGGAAGACGGTGGCTGCAGCGCGGGCAGGATTCCGCTGAAGATTCCCGCGACGTCTTTGCCGATCGCGGAGAGGACGACGATCGCCACTGCGGCGATCAGCATGACGACCAGTGAGTACTCGACGAGCGTCGCCCCGCGTTCATCGTTGGTGAGCTCCCGGAGATCGTTGAACACATGTCCCCTTCCGTTACTGCGGGAGCTTGTCGAGTCGGCTGTTCACCGCCGGGCTCGTCGCCTTGAGGACGACGCGCGCGCTCGATGATTTCACGCCGGTCACCGACGTGACGGTCGCGATGACGACCGTATCCGGTGGCGGGGCCGACGAGATTCCGATGTCGGCCGTGTAGGAACCGTCCGGCTTGATGTGCGTGGTCACGCGCGAGAGCACGACGACCGGAAGGTCGCGCGAGATCTCACCCGTGAGCGTCACGAGGACGGGTACGTCAGCCGGGCCGCGACCGCTTACCACGATCGCGTCCCGGCCGGCGACCTGCCGGGCCTCCACCGTTAGGGTTCCCGTGATCGGCGCCGTTTGCGTGGGCGGTGCGAGCGACCCCGGTGGTAACGGAAACTCCTGCGCGAGCCGTCGCAGGTTCGCTGCGACGGCCTGACTGACGACAAGATCCGTCCCGTCGTAGTACGGTGCGCGGTCGGCCGAGAGAACGCGGTCGCCGACGCGGTAGAGCTTTTGCCCCGCGCGAAGAACGACGACGACGCCCGGCCGGCTGAGAGAGACTGCACCTTCGCCCGCGAGCCACGCATACGCATACCCGTTCTCGGCTGCGATCCGCGCGAGCGGAATCGACGGCTCTGCTGCAACCGCGGGTGCGGCGACGGCGGCGATGAACGTGAGTGCGAAAGCGAGACGAACGGGTGACATGCAGGCTCCTTGGTGGTTCGGCTTTTGGAGTCTATCCCGCCGGGCTGCGTCTGTGAACATGCTCACTCGAATCTTGGCTCTACGTCTGCCCCGCGTTGACGCGTCAACGCTCGAGCCCGTGTCATACTGCACTCGATGTATGAGCTCAGACACGGCGCGCTTGCGCTCGCGGCCGCTACCGTAACTGCCTGTCTCTGTCCGGCCCAGCCCGCGTTCGCGCAGACGCGTCTGATCTCGCTGTCGGTCGGCTCTTCTTCGATCGTGCCGGCGCCCGGCATGACGCGCGTCGCCGTCGGTGACGGGAGCGTCGCCGGCATCGTGCCGACCGGGAACCAGCTCGTCATCAACGGGAAGGCGCCGGGACGCACGACGGTCGCGATCTGGACGCGTTCGGATCGCACGGACTACGAAGTGGTCGTGACCGAGCCGAGCCTGGACTCCGTCGAACAGATCATCCGCCAAAGCGTCAACATCCCCGGCGTCATCGTGTCGCAGTCGCCCGGAACGATCTTCGTGACGGGCAACGTGTCGAACACCACGCAGCAGGCGCATGTCAACGAAGTGTTAGACCGCTTCACCGGCTTCGCCCACGACAAGAAGGTCTCGATCGTCAACGCCGTCACGATCGCGAACCCGCTGGGCGACGTCAACCGCGCGATGTCGGCGGACGCCGGCCTGTCGCGCGTGCACGTGGACGCGGACGGTAAAGGAAACCTCGTCGTGAGCGGCTCCGTGCACGACCGGACGCAGGCGGAGCTCGCGCTCGGCCGCGTGCGCAGCATCGCGGGCACCGCGCTATCGTCGGACGGAAAGATCATCGACCGCATCTCGACCGAGACCACGACGCAGATCGCCATCAAGGTGAACATCCTCGAGATCGATCGCACCGGGCTGCAGCAGCTCGGCATACGGCTCCAAGGCGCGATTCCGGACCCGGGCGCACCGGGCGGCTGGCGGATCACCGACCCGAACTTCTACAACATCGAAGGAATGGGATCGACGGTAGAAGGCCGGGCGTTGAACGTCGCCCCGTTCTTCCGGCTGGTGCATCTCGCCCCGACGGTCGATCTCCTGATCAACACCGGCCACGCGCGGATTCTGAGCTCGCCCGACTTGGTTACGTCGCCCGGTCAGGCGGCGTCGTTCCTGGTGGGCGGCGAGATCCCGTACGTTTATTCGACCGGGCTCGGCAACACGTCGATCGTCTTCAAGGAGTACGGCGTGAAGCTCGACATGACGCCGACGCTGCTGCCCGACGGGACGGTCGAGACGAAGATCGCGCCCGAAGTCTCCGACCTGGATTTCCAGAACGGCATCACGCTCAACGGCTTTGTCGTCCCTGCGCTCAAGACGAGCAAGCTCAAGACAGACATGGTCACGCATGACGGCGACAGCGTCGTCATGGGCGGTCTCCTGCGCCACGTGGAGCAGAAGAACATCAACAAGATCCCGGGCCTGGGCGACCTGCCGATCCTCGGCAAGCTGTTCCGGTCGACCCGCTATGCCTCCAGCGACACGGACGTCGTCTTCGTCATGACGCCGGACGTGATCGTGCGGTGAGAGCGGCGGTGCTCGTGCGGCGTCTGCTCGCCGACCAGAACGGCGGGACGCTCGTGGAATACGCGCTCGTCATGGCGCTGCTCGCGATGTCGTCGCTGGCGGTGCTCGCCGCGTTCGGCCAGAGCGCGACCGACAGCCTCGACGCCTCGGCCAGCGCGCTGACCCAAGCCGGCGAGACCGTGCCCGGAGACACGCCATGAGGCGCGGTGGTCGCCCGCCTGCGTGCGGCGCTCAGCGCGGCGCGGCGCTGCCGGAAACCGCGCTGGTGCTCACGCTGATGCTGTCGCTGATCGTCGGCGCGCTGCGTGTCGCCTTGGTCGGCTACGAGCAGGTCGCCGCGGACGGCGCCGCGTTCTACCACGCGCACCAGACCGGCATCCAAGGCACGTATCCCGATGCGGCGCAGAACCTCGACCCGGACGACGCAACGCACAAGGCGTTCGGGCAGTCGCAGACCTCGACGATCACGAGCGGAACGTACATGCCGCCAAGCGCCAACGTCAGCACCCAGTACGGATTCGATCAGTCGGACAACCGGCACGGCGGCGCGTCGCTGATGCAGCCGATGCACACCATCTCGACGGTGTCGCACACCGCGCCGTCGCTGCTGCTGTTCGGCAGCGCCGGCAGCGTGCTCACGGTGACCGGCGTGGGCGTCGAGCCGACGTTTCGCGAGACGGGCGCCCACGGCAACATCGACGGCAACGACTTCGGCACCGCCGGTTCGTTCACCGACGCGAACGACTACTTCACCCAAGGCGAGAACACGCCGCCGTACTTCGGCGGCTTCCACTTCATGCGCTTTTGCAGCGTTCCCGACGACGCGACGACCTCGTGGACCGGCTGTCCCGTGACCGTGAGCTACCTCGCCCTCGGGTTGGCGGAGTATCTGGATGAGTCGAACTGGCAACGCACGCCGAACGGAATCGCGCCCCTCAAGGCCGCCGTCTTTTGGGAGACGCTGTACCACCAAAACGTGTACGCGCAGCTGACGAGCGATCCGGTGACGCCGATCCCGCCGGACATCTCGACCACCGCCGGCAAGCTCGCCGCGCAAAAGGCGCTCAATCGGGCGACGAACCCGACGCTGTGCTCCGTCTACAGCTGGGATTCCGCGCAGCAAGGCGGGCTGCCCAGCGCGAACTACACGCCCGGACAATTCCCGCTGACTCCCGGGAATTCGTGCTGATCGTGTCCCGTCATCGCGAGCGCGGCCAGGTGCTGCCGGTCTGGTGTCTGGCGATCGTCGCCATGCTCGTCATGGTGATGATGGCCGTCCGCTACGCGGACATCGTCCGCTGGCAGATTCGCGCGCAAAACGCCGCCGACGCAGCCGCGCAAGCCGTGCTCGCGCTGCAAACGCAGCAGTTCAACGAGATGAACTCGGCCCTGTACGCGAGCGCGGTCGAGGAATACCGCATCCGCACGATCCTCTACGGGCTGGAGCTGACCGCGTACGGTGACGGAGGCTGCTCGCTGGACAATTCGTGCACGACGCGTTACGCCGCGCTGTATACTGCGTATCTCAAGGCCGTCGCTCGCTATCACGACGAAATCGTGCTGCTCAACCGCATCACGGCGAACATGGATCAGACCACCATGAGCAACGATGCGACCGCGCTCGTCACGCATCTTTCGAACTCGAACGTCTGCGGCAAAACCGGCGGCGGAGACTGCGCGTTTTCCTACGCCTTGCTCGACTTCAGCCCGCGCGACCCCGTGTACACGGTGGTGAAAGACGCGCGCGCGTTCATCACGCCGTCCTACGGCGACAACATGACCGCCGCGTCCGGCGTCAACCCGTCGTTGCTGCCCGCGAAAACGGAGGTGTCCGTCTGCGCGGACGTCCCGTCGCCGATCCCGGCGTTCTTGAATTTCAAGCCCAAGCCGTTCCGCGTCATCGCGCGCGCGGCCGCGACGTCGGTGATGGTCGAGCAGGACTGGTTTCAGCCGGGCCAGTTGAACAACGCCTGGACCGGCAAACGCTACCAGCCGACCGAGATGTGGTCCGGCTCGCCGTCCAACGACGGGCTGAACGTCGATTGGTACCAGACCACGTTCGGCGGCAACGGCAGCCAGGCGGACTCCACGTACAACGGCTACGCGTTCGGGATCGACCAGGACGAGTTCAGCGCGTTCACCGGTTGGTGGAATTCCGTGCCGATGCGCCCGTACAAAGGCACGCAAGCCGACAGCGCGCTCGGGTGCAGCTCATGAGCCGGCACGGGGGGCGCCACAGGCGCCACAAGGAACGCGGCGCGGCGCTGATCGAGAGCGCGATCGCGCTTCCGGTCGCGCTGCTGACGCTCTACGGCGTGCTGTACGGAACGCAGCTGGGGACGATCAACGAGCGCGTGCAATCCGCGGTGCGCTACACCGGCGTGCTTGCGGCGGAAGCCCAGCCGTACCACGACTATTCGCTCTACATGCTCTACAACGGGCTGGGCGACAACGCGCCGGTCACGCGGCTGCCGTGTCCCGCGCCGCCGCCCGACGTGCTGCAGGGCGGCAGCGACTTTGCGGGCCAAACGCTTGCGGTCTCGCAGTTCTTTCAACCCGTGACGTTCTCCACGCAATGCACGCCGCAGAACGCGATCATGTCCGGCGACGGGTTGTCCCGGTCGTTCATCGTGCTCGAAAGCGATCCGGTCGTGAGCGCGGACATTCCCGCGACCTTCGGATCGTACGGCGGCACCGCCACCGCCACGGAACGCTTCTATCGTTCGCCCGATCTCTCGACCGTCGGGCGCTGCCTGCCGAGCGTGTACGCCAACACGATCGAGCTCGCGCTGAACCCGGCCCTCGACTCGCAACCGGCCGGGACGAGCCAGCCGCTCCCGAACATCCCGCCCGCTGCGCCGCTCGAGGCGTCGGCCTGCGACGCGGCGATCAGCACGCCGGCGCCCGTCCCCTCGGTGCCCTACAATCCGTCGTCCCCGCCGCCGATCTATACTCCGTCACCCAGCCCGTCGCCAAGCCCGTCGCCGACGCCGGCGCCGACCCCGACGCCCAAACCGACGCCGGTCCCCACGCCGACGCCCCAGCCAACTCCGACGCCGGTGCCGACCGCGACGCCGAAACCGACGCCGGTGCCCACGGCAACTCCGAAACCGACGGCCACGCCGGTGCCGACACCGACGCCGAAGCCGACGCCGGCTCCGACCCCCACCCCGAAACCGACTGCAACGCCGGTGCCGACCGCGACACCCAAACCGACCCCGGTCCCAACCGCCACCCCGAAACCGACGGCGACGCCGACGCCCGCGCCGACGCCGACGCCGAGTCCGACCCCGGTGCCCACCGCCAAGCCGACGCCGACGCCGGTACCGACCCCGACCCCCATCCCGACGCCGACGCCGAAGCCTACCAAGACGCCGAAGCCGACGCCCAGACCGACCGCGACCCCAGGGGGCGGCATCCATTGATCAACCACCGATCCAGAAAGGCCGCCGTGCCGACCGCGCCCTCGCCGCCCGCTGACTTGCCAGGACGCCTCGCGCGCCTGGCGGCTGCGGCCATGGCTCGCTTCGCGGTGATGACGGCGCTGGCGTTCGGCGTCCTCACGGGACTGCCGCAAGCGGCGGTCGCGTCGCCCGAGCAGGGCGAGGCCGCCGTCCGGCAGCCGCTGGCGGCGAGCGCGTTCTGGGATTCGTCCGGTGCGCGGCCGGTGGCCGCCGTCGTGCACGCGCCGTTCGGCGCGCGCACGGCGGGAGATCCGCGCGCGCGCCGCCACGGCGCAGCCCTGTGGCTGCGGTTCTCGGCAGCCGTCGCGAGCGACGAGTACCTCGTGCTGCACGGCTACGACGGCTCCGGCACGCTGTACGCGCTGCGCCCGGACGGTTCGCTGGTCCCGACGCCGTTCTACGCCGGCGGCATGGCCGGAACGCTGCGGACGGGCCCGGACCGCCTCGCGCTGCACCCGTCGCACGGTTCGAAGCAAACGTACTACCTGCGCCTCACGCCGGATGACGCGGGCCCCATCTCGCTGGCGCTCGTCCCCGGACCCGCGCTCGACAACGAAGAGGCCGTTCGGGCGAACCTGATCGACGTACCGAACATCCTGATGATCGGCGCGATCATCGCCGTCGCGATCGGGAGCGCGATCCTCGCGGCGATCTTGCTCGACGGCTCGTACGCGCTGTTCGCGCTGGTGATGCTGGCGTTCGTGCTCGCGGACGCCGCCGACGTCGGCGCCGCGGCGCGCTGGCTGTGGCCCGACAGCGGCATTGCGCCGGAGCTCATCGGGTTCGTCGGCCGCGCGTCCTACGGCATCGTGCTGCTGGTGCTCTGCAAGTCGCTGCGCGACAACTCGAAGCTGTCCAAAGGGCTGTACTGGCTGTCGATCGCGATGTTCGGCGCCTTGCTCGTCGGCGGCGAGCTCTACGTGCTATGGCCGTCGGTCGTGATCGGATCGGGCTTGTACGCCGGCCTCGATCCCGCGCTGACCGCCGGCTATCTGATCTGCGCCGTCGCGTCGATCTCCGTCGGCCGGCAGCTGACGGGCGCGACGGCCGCCGCGCAGGGTTTCGCGTTCGCCGGCGCGATCACGGGCATCGCGATCGGTCGCGCGGGCGCCAACGGGCTCGTGCACGAGTCGGCGTTCACGATCGCCGCGCCCGCGCTGGGCATGATGTGGCAGGTCGTCGTGCTGTTCGCCGCGCTCGCGTACCGCATCCGGCTCGCCGAAGGCGTCGCCTCGTCGCTGGTCGACGAGCGCGACGAGCTCGAGGACGCCGCGCTGCGCGACATGCTCACCGGCATTCCGAACCGGCGCGCGTACGAAGGCCGGCTGGCGCAGGAGTGGCGCCGGGCGTCGCGCACCGACACCGCGCTCGCCATGATCTTGATCGACGTCGACCACTTCAAGACGTACAACGACACGTTCGGGCACCCGATCGGCGACGAGGCGCTGGCCGCCGTCGCGCGCGCGATCGCGATGAGCCTGCGCGGCAAGGAAGACTTCGTCGCGCGCTACGGCGGTGAGGAGTTCGTCATCATCCTCCCCGACTGCGGCACGGCCGACGGGTCGCAGATCGCCGAGCGCGTGCGCGAAGAGATCCGCTGCCTGGGCATCATCCATCCCGGCTCGCCGCTGGGCGTGCTGACGATCAGCGCCGGCGTCGCCAGCCTCTCGCCGCGCCGCACGCGGCGCGCGCGGTCGCTCGCCGAGGCGGCGGACGCCGCGCTCTACATCGCCAAGCGCAGCGGCCGCGACCGCATTTCGATCAGCGGTGCGATCGCCGTCAACGTCCCCGCGGAGAGCCCGGCCGGCTAGACGCGCTCACGTGCGCAGCGTGCCGATGACCTGTTTGAGCGAGGGCGCGCGCCCGTACAGCAGCATCCCGACGCGATAGATCTTGCCGGACAGCCACGCGAGCAGCACGGCGCTCCCGACGTTGATCGCCAGCGACAGCACGAGCTGCCAGGCTGGAACGTCGGACACCGCGACGCGCGTGAACATGACGAACGGCGAGATCAGCGGGATCAGCGAACAGACCACCATGTTCGAGCTGTTCGGAAACTGCAGCGCGACCTGCGCGAGGATGATGCCGATGACCACGGGGAGGACGAGCGGCCCCGCGACGCTGCCGAGGTCTTCGGTACGGTTGATCAGCGACGCGGCAGCCGCGTACAGCACGCCGTACTGCGCGAAGCCGACGACGAAGAAGGCGACGAAGGCGAGTATCTCGCCGGACGAGACGTCGAACGAGCCGAGCAGCGTCGCGCTGGTCGAGCCGCCCTCGTGCTGCGGAAACATCCTGGCGGCGATCCGTCCTGAGACCGCGCCCGCGACGACCCACACGGCGAGCTGGATGAACCCGGTCGCCGCCGCCGCGAAAATCTTGGCGGCCAGCAGCCGGGCGGGATCCAGCGTCGACACGAGCAGCTCCGCGATGCGGCTGGTCTTCTCTTCCGCGACCGACGTCATGATCGACTGCGCGTTGAGCAGGATCGAAAGGTAGAGCATCATGATGAACAGGTACGCGACGCCCTTCGCGGCGTCGGCTGACGTCGCGTCCGCGAAGCGGCCCGACACGTCGTGCACGTCGACGCTCACGTTGACGTGCGCCGCGACGCGCTCGACCGGGACACCGGTCGCGAGCGCGATCTGCAGCGGCGCGAGATCTTTTCCGAAGGACTCGCGAAACGCGGACGGATCGCGCGCGTACGCCACGACGCGCAGGCCGTCGCCCGGCGGCCGGCTGAGGATCGCGACCGCGGACGCTTTGTCGTGCGCATCGAGAAACGCGGGCGTCGGCGCCGCGTCCAGCTTCGTCAGCGTCGCGGTGATCTCGAAGTCGCGCCGCAGCAGCGTCTTCGCCGTCGCGGTGAGCGCCGGGTCGCCGACGAGCACGATCTTCTTGGTCGAGCTGGACATGGCGCCGCCCAGCAGTGACGGCAAGATCGCGATCAGCAGGATGCTCGCCGCGCCGATGATCGTGCCGGCGAGAAACGCTTTGGACTTGATGCGCCGGACGAACTCCGCGCTGAAGATCACGCCGACGGTGTTCACGCGGCCGCTCCGATCGCGCGCAGGTAGATGTCGCGCAAGCTCGGATCGACGCGCTCGAACCGGGTGACGTCGCCGGCCGCGACCAGCCGCCGCAGCAGCGCCGCGGTGTCGGCGGCGGCGGGGATCTCGTACGCGAGGATGGGCCGGTCGGCTTCGGGCAAACGGCGCGCGCCGGCGGTCGCGTCGAGGACGCCTCGCAGCGCGTCGTCGAGCGGCTCGATCTCGACGATGCGCGTCGGCCAGCTCGTGCGCAGCTCGTCGAGCGTTCCGCTCGCGCGAACCGTGCCGTCCGCGATCACGCAGAACGACTTGCACAAGTCTTCGATCTGCCACATCTGGTGCGACGAGAGGATCAGCGTCGTCCCCGCTTGCTGCAGCGTTTGCAGCACGCCGAGCAGCGTCTCGGCGTTGACGGGATCGAGGCCGGAGAACGGCTCGTCCAGCACGAGCAGCTCAGGCTCGTGCAGCGCGGCGCACGCGATCTGCACCTTCTGCTGGTTGCCTTTCGAGAGCTCGGCGCACGGGCGGTCGGCGTACTCGCGCAGGCCGAGCCGGTCGATCCACGCGTCGGCGCGCTTTCCGTCTTCGGGCGGCATCACGCCGTGCAGACGTCCGAAGTACGTGATCTGCTCGCGCACCTTCAGCTTGCCGTACAGCCCGCGCTCCTCCGGCAGGTAGCCGAAGCGGCGGCGCACCTTCAGATCGACCGGCGCGCCGTCCCACGTCACGCTGCCGCGGTCGGGCAGCAGGATGCCCAAGATCATGCGCATCGTCGTCGTCTTGCCCGCGCCGTTGGGCCCGAGCAAACCGAACGTCGTGCCGGCCGGAACCGTGAACGAGACGTCGCGCACCGCGACCACGTCGCCGAACGCACGCGCGACGCCGGAAAGGACCAATGTACCCACGAGGCGATCTCCTTCGCGAGGAGGTACCACGACCTTGCTTTCCATCGACCTACACGATCGGGTAAGTTTTGTAACAGGCGCGGCGCGCGGAATCGGCCGCGCGTGCGCCGAGGCGCTCGCGCAAGCGGGCTCGGCGGTTGCCGTGGTCGATCTGGACGGCGAGACAGCGTCCGCTACGGCGAGCGAGATCGCGGCGCGCTTCGGCGTGACCGCGCGCGCGTACGCGTGCGACGTGCGCGATCCCGGTGTGATTCGCGCCACCGTCGACCGCGCCGCGCACGAGCTCGGCGGGCTCGACAACCTCGTCAACAACGCGGGCGTGCAGTTCGTGTCGCCGATCGCGGACTTTCCCGACGACAAGTACGCGAACGTGCGCGCGATCGATCTCGACAGCGTGTTCTATGCGACGAAATACGCGTGGCCGCATTTCATCGCGCGCGGTCGTGGGCGCATCGTCAACGTCGCCAGCGTGCACGGGCTCGTCGCGTCGCCGTACAAGGCCGCGTACGTCGCTTCGAAGCACGGCGTCGTCGGGTTGACTCGCGCTTCTGCGGTCGAAGGTGCGGAGCATGGGATTACCGCGAACGCGATCTGTCCTGGGGCGGTGATGACCGATCTCGTGCGCGGGCAGGCGGCGGACTTGGTGAAATCCTACGGCGGCGGGATCAGCGAGGACGAGGCGCTCGAGCGGGCGTTCTTGGCTGCGATGCCGACGAAGCGGTTCATCGAGCCGGCAGAGGTTGGGGCGCTTTGTGCGTTTCTTTGCAGTGATTTTGCGGTTTCTATTACTGGGGCGCCCGTTTCTATCGATGGCGGGTGGGGGGCTCACTGAACCTCTCTTCGCCTGTTTTCGGTGAGTGGCGGTCGCGGGAGCGACGCGGCACCGCGGTGGGCCGCGTCGTTCGCACATCGTGTGCGAACGACGCTACATCTTCACGTCGCTCTCGGCCCTCGGGGCCTTCGCTCGTTCAGAGTGCCCACCGCGGTGCCGCGTCGCTCCCGCGACTTGGCACGATCGGGTTGCGTGCTGGATTCTTGCGGTTAGCTTAAGCCGTTTGTGATTGCTTGGCGGTAGGCTTGGGCTGTCGCGGCCGGTTTGTCGATTGAGCCGCCGCAGCAGCCCGCTAGCAGGCAGCTTATAACCGAATCGTAGAGCCAGATGAAGCCGCCGTCGATCGAGCTGCCCCATTGCGCGTACTGTGTTTGCAGGTCGGACGGGCATGCTCCCGCGATGGGGTTGTAGATGTTGCTGCAATTCTGTCCCAGGTAGTATGCGTCGCATTGCGGCGCGGACCCCCACCACGGGGATCCGGTGAAGAAGACTGCGTCGCCGGTTTGGAACGTTCGGCCGTTCGTTAGGATGATGGGTTGGCGGCAGTAGAAGAAAAAACTTGCGGCGGTTTGCGCGGCTTGCAAGGCCGCGTCGGCCGAGTTGACATTCTGCGTGTACAAATAGTTGTTCCAGTTCGCGCCCTCGTACATGGCGACGTTGGGCTGCACGATGACGCTGCCAGCGATTGCGTTGTGATACCACCACGGGCCGGGTTGCGCTTGGTTCGTGGCCAAGCCTGGGATCATGAGAGCGTTGCCGCCCGCGTTGCTGAAGCCGGTTTTCCACTGGCCTATCATGTTGAGGTTTCCGCTGCCGCCGGAGTAGACTTGGAGGTGAATCGCGTTGACGAAGCCGCTGCCCTGGGCGCTGACCAGGCCTTTCATCGTGGCGTACCAGATGGATTCATCGGTCCACGGGCAGAACGTGACGTGGCGGTATCCGACGTTTGCCAGGGTGATGCCGAAGTTGATCATCACGCCTGCGTTCATGTCGTCTTCGTTGTCGAAGTCGACGGCGTCGATGTCGCCGCCGGCGGTGACCATCGCCTGCTTGAGCGCCTGGAAGTTCTCGTAGAGGGCGTTGCCGGGACCGGCCGGTTTTCCGTTCATCAGCGCGGCGATGTTGGTGAAATCCGACGTGCCGCCGGCGCCTACTGAAAAGATGATCTGCACGTTGTTTTGGCGCAGCTGGGCGACCCGGCTCGGGAGGTTCATCGGCGCGGCTTCGGCGTAGACGCCGCCGGACACGATTTGCGTGTCGTTGAGGATCAGCGTGCCGTCTGACGTGACGTGCACGGACCAGACGATGACGGTGTCGTAGCCGGCGCCGAGCAGGTCGTCGACCGCGGGTTGGCCGCCGAAGGCAAAGGCGCCGCCCGCATAGATTCGCGTGGATGGAGGCATCGTGTTCTCCTTATCGTTTGCGAAGCCGAGACGGCAGCGTCGCTACCACCCCTGCGTTAGTCTCGCATGCCGGAGCGCGCGCGACAATGGTCCGCCGGTGTTGACTCTTCGCGCGCAAGCGTGATAGGGTTGGTGTCTGTTCGCTCTTTGGCGAGCGGTGAAAGGAGGATGCGTATGAATCGACTTCTGCCCGGTACCAGCCCTTGCTCGTGGACGATGATCGTCGCTGCGCGTTCTGATTTTGCATGCTCGGAGGCCGCATCACGCTGACCTGACCGTTTTCGACACGTCGGTCTTGGTGAAGCCTCCGCTCCAACGGAGGTTTTTTCGTGTTCTACACACCGCAGGTTCTGGCCGTGCTGGTTCGTGACCGGCAGCGGTCGATCGCCGGCGATGCCGAGTTCGCGCGGCGTTTCCGGCTCCGGCGCCGGCTCGCTGCGCTCGTCTACGCGCTCGGCGCCGGGCTGACCACGCTCGGCGCGGCGCTCGACGAAGCGGGTACCGTCAAGGCGTGACCACCGTCGGCGTCGTCAGCGACACCCACTTCCCGCGCTTCGGGCGCGCGCTGCCGCGCGCGCTGGAGCGCGGGTTGCGGCGCGCCGGCGTCGCGCGGATCCTCCATCTCGGTGACATGACGGATCTGCTCGCGGTACCGCTGTTCGAGGCCATCGCGCCGTTCGATGCGGTGGCCGGGAACAACGACGGTGCGGAGATTCGGGAACGGTTCGGGCGGCGCAAGGTCGTGCGGATCGAGGACGTTCGCATCGGGATGGTGCACGGCGACGGGCGGCGCGGGACGACCAAGTCGCGGGCGCTCGATGCGTTCGCGGACGATGAGGCCGACGTCGTGCTGTTCGGGCACAGCCATCGGCCGCTCGTTGCGCGCGAGGGGCGGCTGCTGGTCGCCAATCCCGGTTCGCCCACCGACAAGCGGATCAATCCGCTGTACTCGTACGCAATTCTCACCGTCGACGGGGCGAGTGCGCGCGTCGATTTGAAGTTCTACGCGTCCCGCGCGGTGTAGCGTTTGCGCGCGCGATCTCGGCGAGATCGATACCTTTCGGCCACGTATTCGATGCGAGGGCGGTTTGGCAACATGGTGGCAAAGGCTCGTTAATCCGGAGTGAGCATCATCGGGGGCGCATCGCATTTGCGGTGCGCATCCACGGAGGAAATCGATGCTCACATCACTGCTCGTCTCGATCGCGCTCGCGATCGGGCTCGCGGTGCCGCACGCGCACGGCGCGGCGGTGCTCTCGGTCAACGGCCACGTCACCGCGTTCGACACCAGCGGCGGGGGGCCGCCGGCAGTCCATCCGTGACCGCAATTCGGAGGGGCGTTCGCGCCCCCCTCGGGGTATTTTTTCCGTTAGCGGTTCGCGTCGTCGAGGATGCCCAGGCGCGCGCATTTCGCAACGAGCGCGGCGCGGCTGCGCACGCCGAACGCCGTGAAGATCGCGCGCGTGTGGTTGTTGATCGTGTTGAAGCTGCGGTCGAAGGTCGTCGCGATCTCCCGCGCTTTTTTGCCTTTGCAGAGCTCGGCCAGGACGCGGCGCTCCGCCGGCGTCAGTTCCGCGAGCGGGTTGTCGGCGTTCGCACCGCGTTCCAGCGTGGGGCGCAGCCACGCGTTGGGTGCGTTGCGCAATGCTTCGAGCGCCATCGGCGCGTAGCGCGGGTCGCTCGTCGCCGACCGCAGCGCGTTCGCGGTGAGCGCGGTGCGCAGGCGGTATGACAGGCGCGACCAGAGGTCGAGCGCTTTTTCGAGGTCGCCCACGCCCTGCTGCGTGCGGCCCTCGGCCAGCGCGAGCTTGCCGCGCGCGTAGAGCTCGAGGCCTTCCACGCGGCGGTCGGCTTCCAGGGCGAGGAGCTCCGTCTTGCGCGGGCGCGTTCGCTCGTAGAGGGTCAGCACTTTGCGCGCGGCGTCGACGTTCGCGGCCGGAACTGCGGCGATGAACGTCAGCATCGCGATGCGGCGGTCGACGTCGAGGCCGAGCTGGTCGCCGCGCAACAGCAGCGCGCCGGCGAGCTCGAAATAGCGCGCTTCCGAGAAGCGGTCGCCGACGTAGCCGGCGATGTTGCCCGCGCTGGTCAGTGCGGAGGCATGGTACGCCGTGTCGACGGTGAGCGACAACGCGCGCTGGCGCTCGTCCCAGGCGCGGGCGACGTGGCCTTCCAGGAGCGACAGCCACGCGAGCGATTCCAGCACGTGGAAGCGCTCGATGCGCGTGCCGTCGGACCACGTGTTCGCTTCGTACTCGCGGCGGACGACGCGCCCTAAGCGCAGGTCGACCGTTTCCGCGGCGATGATGCTCAGCGCTTGCAGCAGGCGCGCGCGGCCTTGGACGTCGGGTTGTTTCGCGCGGTTGAGCTCTTCGAGCGCGGCGCTGAACTGGCGGGCCGCGCCGCTGTAGTTTTCGCTGCGCACGTCGATCCAGCCCAGGAGCTGCAACAGGCGCGCGCGGTGCACGTCGCGGGCCGCCGGCAGCGCTGCTTCGACGATCTCTTCGGCTTCGGGGAGGCGGTGCGACAGCCACCGGCTCAGCGCGCGGTAATACGCGATCTCGGCGACGAGCTGCGGGGCGTTGCGCTTGGCGAGCGCCGCCGTCTGGTCGAGCAGCGTTTCGCCTTGCTCGCGGCGGCTCGTTCGCGTGAGCGCCGCGCCGTGCAGCATCTGCATGAGGACGGTTTCGTCTGCGCCCTTGACCTCTTTGCTCGCGCGCTGCAGCAGCGATGCCGCTTCGTCTTGGCGGTCGAGCGCGAGCAGCGCGCGCGATTGCAACGCGGCGGACTCGACGCGGTCCTCGCGGCGGTCGAGTTTCGAACCGGCGAGGAGCTTCACCACGCGTTCGTACTCGCCGGCGTCCCAGGCGGCGTGCGCGTCCTCCAGCTCGGCGGCACGTGAGGGCTGGGCGGCGGCGCGACGAGAGCTTGGCACGGGATGCTGACTTTCCCGTCGTCGTGCGCTCGCCTCCCCAACCGACGCTTCTCCTGCACGGCGAGTCACCGAAACATCGTGCGCGCGCGTGCGTTAGCAGGGGCGTATGGGTCTTCTGAAGCTGCTCCTGACGTCGCGCCGGACGGCGGTTCGCGCGTACGGCCTCGTCCGCGACGCGCGCGTGCCGCTGCGGCTCAAGCTGACGGCGCTCGCGGCGCTGCTGTTCATCCTCTCGCCGCTCAACATTCTGGGCGACATCCCGCTGCTCGGCATCGCCGACGACGCGGTCCTCGTCGCTTTGCTGCTCGGCTGGTTCGTCCGCGTCGCGTCGCCTTACGGCGCGGAGACTTCCAAGCAGACTTTGATCGCTACGCGCTGATCCATCGCGCCGTAGCCCTGCGGCGATTCGGTCAGCGGGAGCTTGTGCGTGAACACGGACGACGGATCGATCGCGCCGTCGGCGAGCGCCGACATCAGCTCCGGTAGATAGGCGCGCACCGGTGCGAGCGCGCCGCGCAGCGAGACGTTGCCGCTGAACAGGCGGCGGAACGCCAGCGTCTCCATGCCGGCGGGAACGCCGACGAAGGCCACCGTTCCGCCGTCGCGGACCGCGCCCAGCGCGAGATCGAGCGAGCTCTGGACGCCGACGGCCTCCACCACGCTGGGCGAACCGCCGTGCGTCAGCTCGACGATCGACTCAGCGGCGTCAGGTGCGTGCGAGTCGACGACGTCGGTCGCGCCGAAGCGGCGCGCGAGCTCGAGGCGGTCGGCGTGGTGGCCCACGGCGATGATGCGCTCGGCGCCGAGGTAGCGCGCGGAGTGCACTGCGCATAGGCCCACGGCACCGTCACCGACGATCACGACCGTGCCGCCCGGCTTGGTGCCCGCGCTGACCGCGCCGTGATAGCCGGTTCCCATCACATCCGTGAGCGCGAGCGCCGCCGTCCGCTTCGTGCGGTCGTCGCGGATCGCGTCCGGAATGGCGACGAGCGTCGCGTCGGCGTACGGAACGCGCACGAACTCGCCCTGGCCGCCGTCGTTCTCGGCGCCGCCCCAGAAGCCGGCGTGCTTGCACGACGTGTAGAGGCCGGCGTGACAAAAGTCGCACGACCCGTCGGCATACGAGAACGGTGCGGCGACGAAATCGCCGGCGCGCACGCCGCGCACGTCGGCGCCGACGGCTTCGACGATGCCCGTGAACTCGTGCCCCAAGCGCGCGCCGTCCGCCCACTTCGCGACGCCGCGATATGGCCACAGATCCGAGCCGCAGATGGCCGCGTCGACCACGCGCACGAGCGCGTCGGTCGGTGCTTTTATGGTTGGATCGGGGACGGTCTCGACGCGCACGTCGCGCTCGCCGTGGTAGACGGTGGCTTTCACGGACCGCGTAACCGGGACGAGGTGCGGAGGGTTGCCTACACGGCGGCGGGGATGAAACGCTCGTGCACCGCGGCGCGCAGCGCGTCCGGCGAGACGAGACCTTGGTCGAGGATGAAGTCGTGGAACGCGCGCTGCTCGAACCGCGCGCCCAGCGCGGCCTCGGTCTCAGCGCGCAGCGCGACGAGCTTCGTGTAGCCGTAGAAGTACGACGTCGCCTGGCCGGGCGAGCGGAACGTGTAGCGCTCCACCTCGCTGCGGGCGAACGGCGGCGAGTACACGAGATCGCGCTCTAGCAGCGCCTTTGCTTCGTCCGGCGTGCGGTCGCCGCTCTGCAGCTCGGGGTCGAGGAACGCGCGCGCGGCGCGGTGCAGGCGCATCTGCAGCGAGCACAGCTGGCCCGCGAGCGGCATGTACGGCAGCACGATGTGCTCGGCGTACAGCGCCCAGCCTTCGACGTTGACGGAGTTGAACGCGAACACCGCGCGCGCGAGCGACAGCCCGCCGCGCAGCATGCGGTCGAACTGCACCTCGTGGCCCGGGCGCGCTTCGTGCGCGGTCAGGCTCCACGTCACCGCGTCGTGGGTGAAGTCGTCGGCGCGTTCGGTGCCGGTCTCGCCTGCCGCGGGCGGCACGTCGAGCGGCAGCACGAACTCGCCGACCTGACCGGTGTTGCCGACGAGCGGCGCGGGGTTCATGTGCGCGGCCGGCGTCTCGGCGCTCTCCGCGACGGTCGCGACGCGGATGCGCGCGGGCCGGTCGGGTAGCGCGAGCAGGTTCTCGCGGCGCACGATCGCTTCGATCTCGGCGAGGCGTGAACGGTAGAAGTCGATGATCGCGTCCGCGTCGCCGTGGATCTGCTCGGCCTTGAGCGCGCGGATCACGTCGCGGTAATCGTGCGCGGCATAGCCGTGCTCCGAGGCGACGCGCGGTGCGAGCGCCTGCATCTCGGTTTGAATCGCGTCGAACGCGGCGTGCGCGCGCGCCGCGAGGTCGTCGGGCGGGATGTCGACGCCGACGTTGTGCAATGCGAACGCATACACGTCGGGCGGCAGGCGGTGGTCCGCCCGCGCGCGCGGCAGCACGTCGGCCTCGATGAAGCGAGCGTACGCGGCGTGCTGCATGCGCAACGCGTCGAACGCGTCTTGCCAGCCGTCGAGCCGTGACGCGCGCAAGAGTCCGCCGATGCCGTCGATCAGCACGGGCCCCAGCGCGAGCACGGTCTTCACTTCTTGCGCGTACGGTCCGCTCAGGCCGGCGACCGTCAGCCGCGCGCGCGTCTCCGCTTCGGCGGCGATCGCGAGCGCGACGGTGTTCGGTTCCAGCCCGGCGTAGCGGCGCAGCCGCACCAGCGCGAGCTGCTTGCGCTCGGCGGGATTCTGCTCGTCGAGCAGCACGCGCAGCCCGGCGAACGCGATGCGCGCGACGTCGAGCAGGCGCACGAGGTGCGCGTCGTAGACCTCGATCCCGCGCACGACGTCGTCCGCGGCGCGCAGCAGGATGTCGATGTCCTCGCGCACGCGTGCGTCCGCCTCGGTGGAGGCGGCGGCGCGCAGCGTCTCGGTCGCACGGAACGCCGCCTCGCGCACGCGGTCGCGCCAGCCTTCCGTCAGATCGGTGGTGTGCGCATCGGCTTGCGTCAGGCCCGCGGACGACGCGGTCTCCGGGCCGGCGAGCACGTGGAGCGCGACGACCGGCTCGGCCAGCGCGTCGCTGCGCCGGATCCACGCGTCGTGCGCGGGCATCACAGCGTCCAGCTTCCCACGTTCCAGAAGTCGCTGACCGCTTGCGCGGGTTTGACGCCGTGCAGGTCGTCGTTCCACGCGTTCACGTTCGCGCGCCAGACGATCGTGTGGAACGGCAGCACCTGGCCGAGCCGCCGCTCGACGCGCGCGTACAGCCGTTTGCGCTGCGCGTGATCGTACGTCGCGCGCGCCTGCTCCTGTAATCGGCCGAGCTCCCGGTCTCGGACGCCGGAGTAGTTCGCGCCCTGGGGCGGCACGGAGTCCGGTCCGGCCGTCTGGCTGTCGTCGGGGTCGGGGAACTGCGTCCACGCGTAGATCCCGAGGTCGAACTTGCCGGTGGCGAAGAGACCGCCCGCGCCGTACGGCGCGAACAGCATGTTCGCCGGCGCGTTGCGCACGTGCACGTCGAAGCCCACGGCGGCGAGCTGCTGCTGCATCACCACCTCGGCGTTCTGGCGCGGGATCACGCCGGCGACGGTCGTTATCTCGACTTCCAGCCGTTTGCCGTCCTTGACGCGGACGCCGTCGGGGCCGGGCTTCCAACCTGCTTGGTCGAGCAGCGCGCGCGCTTTGGCCGGATCGAACGGCGACGGGTCGGGCTGCGCGGTGTACGCCCACGAGCGCGGAAACACGTCGCCCCAGTCGGGGAGATCGACGTCGAGGTACACTTTGCGCGCGAGCTGCTTGAAGTCGACGGCTTGCGTGGCGGCGCGGCGCACGCGCAGATCGGAGAACGGCGCGCGGCGCGCGTTGAACGTGAGCATCTCGTATTGCACCGACGGCGCCGCGTTGGTCGCGATGCCGGGGATGCCGCGCAGCTCGCGGTACTGCTGCTCGGGCGCGCCCCAGTAGAAGTCGAGCTCGTGCGTGCGGAGCGACACCAGCAGCGTGTTCTCGTTGGGGACGATGCGGTAGGTGACGCGCTGCAAGCCGGGCTTGCCGCCGAACCAGTACGGGTTGGGCACCATCTCGATCACGGAATTCGTTTCGTAGCGCTGCACGACGTACGGTCCGCTGCCGACCGGCTTGACGTTGAACGGGTCCTGGTTGAGGTCGGGCTTGCCGGCGAGCAGGTGCTTGGGCAGGATCGAGCCCTGCGCGCCGCAGCGGAAGAAGCCCGCGACGAACGGCGCCGACGGCGCGCGCAGCCGCGCCACGACCGTGTGCGCGTCCGGCGCGGTGACGCTCTGCGCCTGGTCGTACGGAAAGTGGTACGGCACGTTGTTGCGCGGGTTCATCACCTGCTGCCAGGTGAACACGACGTCGTCCGCCGTCACCGGCTTGCCGTCGGCGAAGCGCACGTCGCCGCGCAGATGATACGTGATCGTCTTGCCATCGGCGCTGATGCCGCCGTTTGCGCGCGTCGGCACCTGCGTCGCGGCGTCGGGGATCGCGTCGCCGCGGTCGTCGTAGCGAATGAGCCCGCTGAACAGGAACTGCGCGATGTCGGTGACGCCGGCCTGACCCGTCAGCAGCGGGTTGAGGTTGTCGATCGTGCGCACGACGCCGATGCGCAGATGGCCCGACTCGGTGTACGGGTGGCGCGCGGCGGCGGGCAGCGCCGAGGCCGCGAAAACGGCGAGCGCGCCCAGTGCGGCGGCGGCGCGTCGCAAGCTAGGCGTTGCGCGCGCGGGTGCGGCGTCCGCGACGGCGGCCGCCGGTGTTCTTCATGCCGCCGGCGTGCCCGTTGGTATGGACGGCCGCCGGCGCGGTTCGCGGTGCGGATGCACCCGCGTTGGCCGGGATGTGCGTGTAGCCGGAGAGCATCTCGTCGACGCGCTGGTACGCGCTGCCCAGCGCGCCCGGCAGCGAGGAGCTGACCTCGATCACGCGCTCGGGCAACTCTTCGGTGGAGTACAGCGTGACGTACTTGGCGCCGTCGCGCTTGACGTCGATGCGGCGCTTCTCCCAGCGCACGCTCTTCTGGTCGACGTTGAGCATGCGGTTCGCGAAGCGCTCGGCGTCTTCGTGCGGCGCGATGCGGCGCGCTTCGGTGACCCACTGATCCCACTTGCGCGAGAACTCGGGGATCGGGCGGCCCTTGCGGTCGAGTGCGGTGCGCGTCGGCGGCAGCTCCAAGCGCCAGTGGTCGACCGGGTCGATCGCCTGCCACGTCGGCTTGATCTCGCGCGGGCCGTTGAACGCGTCGATCTCGACCAGCGCCGTCTCGATCTCTTCGGCGCTGCGCACCTTTGCGGCGCGCTTGGGATCGCGGCGCAGCAGCTCTTCGAACGCATCCGCGACCTGAGCGGTCATGCGGCCCTGCGCGTCGATGTGCGGCGGCAGACCGTACAGAGACGGAACGGTGACGAGCTGATGGCGCTGCGCCTGGTCGACGAGATCGATCACGATCGCGGCCGGCTTGGGCGATTTTTCGATCAGCTCGCGGCGCTCCAGGCCGGAGCTCGTGTTCGAGAGCGGCGACGCGATGTCGTCGAGCGGGCGCAGGGCGCGGCCGGTGATCTGCGTGTAGAGCGTCGTCGACTTGGTCGGCCGCGCGTTGAGGATCACCTGGACGGACGGGACGTCGAAGCCCTCGAGGTAGAGCCCGCAGTTGACCAGCACGTCGATGCCGGTGCCCCGGAAGTCGCGCACGATGCGCTCGCGCTCCTCGCGCGGCGTCTCGCCCGACGCCCATTCCGCGTTGACGCCGCGGGCGACGAACTCTTCGGCGACGTCGCGCGCGTGCTCGACCGACGCGGTGAACACCAGTGCCTTCAGCCCCGGCGTGTTCTGCTTGTAGGCGGCGACGATGCGCTCGTTGCGCTGCCCGATGTTGACCGCTTGCGCCAGCTGCCCGATCACGAAGTCGCCGCCGCGCGACGCGACCTCGTCCAAGTTGACGCCCGTCGCGACCGCATACGATTTCACCGGCACGAGGTAGCCCGCGTCGATTCCCTTGCGCGCGTCCATCGTGTAGACGATCTTCTCGAACACGTCCACGAGCCGCACGCCGTCGCCGCGGTTGGGCGTCGCGGTGAAGCCCAGGATCATCGCCTCGGGGCGCTGGGCGAGGACGGCGTCGACGATCGCGCGGTACGACGGCGCGGCCGCATGGTGGGCTTCGTCGATGACGAACAGCGAGATGCGGCGCTTGAAGCGGGCGACGAAATCCTCGAGCCGTTTCTCGGCGAGGGTCTGCACCGTCGCGACGACGACGTTGCACTCTTCGGGGGCGCGGCGCTCGGCCTTCTCGACGCCGATCACCGCGTCGGGGTTCTCGACCCGGAACTTGTCGACGAGCTGCTCGATCAGCTCGTCACGGTGCGCGACCACGACGGTGACGTCCCCGGGGCGCAGCGAGAGCAGCTTCGGCAGCGTCGCGATGACGACGGACTTGCCGAGGCCGGTCGCGAGCGAGACGAGCTGCGTCCGCACGCCGCGCGCGCGGTGCTCCAGGATCGCCTGCTGCGCTTCGACCTGGTACGGGCGAAGGTGCGGCGCGCGCGGTTTGTCCGCGCGTGCAGGTTCGAGCGCCGGGCGACGTCGCGGCCGTGCGGTGACGGCCGGCGCCGCGTCGTGTAGTTCCATTGCGCCTTAGGGAGGGGGATCGCTCCGTCGCTCCTCGACGGGCCGAGAGGCCGGTTCGAGACACTCGCGTGCCGTCAAGAGCCGGATTATTGGGCGTCACATTCCGAGAACCGGCCTCCGACTCCTCGGTTGCGCTCGTTTCAATTTCTTTGCGCGGCGCCCGCTGCACCCGTGCGCGGGCAGCGCCGGGCGCTCCGTGGACCGCGGGCGCTCGGCGTCTAGGGACGCGCCGGGAGCCTTGCGAACGCGGCCGGTGTGATCAAAGAAGGCTGGCGCGGACGCTATTACGAGGACTTCGAGAGCGGCGACGTGTATCGCCACCGCCTCGGACGCACCGTGACGGAGACGGACAACACGCTCTTCACGATGCTGACGCTCAACACCAACCCGATCCACTTCGACGAGAACCTCGCGGCCAAGACGCCGTTCGGCAAGATCCTCGTCAACTCGTGCTTCACGCTGTCGCTCGCCGTGGGGCTCTCGGTCTCGGACTTGAGCGAGCACGTGATGGCGAACCTGCAGTGGAACGACGTGAAGCTGCCCAAGCCGGTGTTCGTCGGCGACACGCTCTACGCGTCGAGCGAGATCCTCGCCAAGCGCGAGTCGGGCTCGCGCGCCGACGTCGGCATCGTCACCGCGCGCACGACGGGCGTCAACCAGCGCGGCGAGACGGTGATCAGCTACGAGCGTACCTTCATGGTCTACAAGCGCGGCCACGACCCGCGCGACACGCTGCTCGCGTAGCGTGGACCGCGAGAAGCTGCGCGCCGACGTGCGCGCGCTCTGCGAGCGCTTGGGCGGCGCGGCGTACTGGCGGGAGCTCGACGCGAAACGTGCGTATCCCGACGCGTTCGCGCGCGCGTTCGCGGAGGCGCGCTATCTTGCGGCGCTGATCCCGCCGGAATACGGTGGACTGGGCCTCGGTCTGGGCGACACGTCGGTGATCGTCGAAGAGATCAACCACGCCGGCGGCAACGCGGGCACGGCGCACGCGCAGCTGTATACGATGGGCACGCTGCTGCGCTGGGGCAGCGACGCGCAGAAGCGCACGTGGCTGCCGAGGATTGCGAGCGGCGAGGTGCGGCTGCAGGCGTTCGGCGTGACGGAGCCGGTCGCGGGCAGCGACACGACGCGCATCGAGACGACGGCCGTGCGGCGCGGCGACGTGTACGTCGTGAACGGCCGCAAACGGTGGACGTCGCGGTTTCAGCACTCCGACGCGATGCTGCTGCTCGCGCGCACCGCGCCGGCGCCGCCGGGCGAGCGCGGCGGCGGGCTATCGGTGTTCTTGGTGGACCTGCGCGGGCTGCGGCCCGGCGCGATCGACGTCACGCCGATCCCGGTGTGGATGAACAACGAGACCAACGAGATCGCGATCCGCGATCTCGAAATTCCGGCGGAGAACCTGATCGGCGAGGAAGGGCGCGGCTTCCGCTACATCATCGACGGCTGGAACGCGGAGCGCATCCTCATCGCGGCGGAATGCGTCGGTCACGGGCGCTTTCTCGTGGAGCGCGCGGCGGCGTACGTGACGCAGCGCGAGGTGTTCGGCAAGCCGCTGGGCGCGAACCAGTCGATCCAGTTCCCGATCGCACGCGCGCACGCCGCCGTCGACGCGGCCGACCTCGTGCGGCGCGACGCAGCGGAGCGCTTCGACCGCGGCGAGCCGTGCGGCCCGCAGGCCAACACGGCGAAGCTGCTGGCCAGCGAAGCATCGTGGCAAGCGGCGAACGCCGCGATCGACGCGCTCGGCGGCAACGGCTTCGCCGCCGACTACGACGTGGAGCGCATCGCGCGCGAGACGCGCCTGTACACCGTCGCGCCGCTGTCGAACAATCTGATCCTCGCCTATCTCGGGCACAAGGTGCTCGGCATGCCGCGCTCGACGTGAGACCGCTCGAAGACGTGCGCGTCGTCGCCGTCGAGCAGTATGGTGCGGGGCCGTTCGGGACCGTGCACCTCGCCGAATTGGGCGCGGACGTGATGAAGATCGAGGACGTGCGCAGCGGCGGCGACGTGGGGCGCGCCGTGCCGCCGTACCAGTCCGGCGACGACTCGCTGTTTTTCCAGACGTTCAACCACGACAAACGCAGCGTCGCGCTCGATCTCACCAACGAGGCCGGCAAAGCGGTGTTCCACGACCTCGTGCGCGTCAGCGACGCGGTGTACTCGAACTTGCGCGGAGACATCCCCGCGAAGCTCGGCTTGCGCTATGCCGACCTCGCGCACGTCAACCCGCGCATCGTGTGCGTGTCGCTGTCGGGGTTCGGGATGACGGGGCCGCGCAGTGCGGAGCCCGCGTACGACTACATCCTGCAAGGGCTCGCGGGATGGCAGTCGCTGACCGGCGATCCCGGCGGACCTCCGACGAAATCCGGGTTGTCCGTCGTCGACTACAGCGGCGGGCTCGTCGCGGCGCTCGCGCTGCTGGCCGGGGTGCATGCGGCGCGGCGCGACGGCGTGGGGTGCGATTGCGACACGTCCTTGTTCGATACCGCGATGAACATGTTGACGTACGTCGCGTCGTGGGCGATGGCGCCGGACGGCGCGTACGAGCCGCAGCGGCTCGCGTACTCGGCGCACCCGTCCATCGTGCCGTTCCAGAACTTCCGCACGTCGGACGGCTGGATCGTGATCGTCTGCGCGAAGGAGAAGTTCTGGCAGCGGCTCGTCGACGTGCTGGGCATCGCGCACGTCCGCGACGATGCGCGCTTTCGCGGCTTCGCCGCGCGCCGTGAGAACCGCGCGCTGGTGACGTCGACCTTGCAAGACGTGCTGCTGACGCGGGCGACGGCGGAGTGGATCGCGGCGCTCACCGCCGCGGGCGTGCCGTGCGGGCCGATCAACGACGTGCGCGCCGCGCTGGCCGATCCGCAGACGGCTGCGCGCGGGCTAGTGACCGAGGTCGAGCACCCGGCGTTCGGCACCGCGCGCTGGATAGCGAGCCCGGTCCGGGTGGGCGAAGCGGGCGCGGAACACCGGCGGGCACCGGGACTCGGCGAGCATACGGAAACCGTGCTGCGCGAGTTGCTGGCATACAGCCCGCAGAACATCGCTAGGCTGCGTGCCGACGGTGCGTTCGGCGGGCACGAACGGAGCCCGGCGGGCCCGGACGAGACAAGCGCAATCTGACGTTCACATTCTGGCCACAACGGCGCAAATGCAGCGCTGTTATCACGATCGCGTGGCGTTGCGGTTCTTTCCCGACCCCGGGATGGTCCTTATCTGTGATTTCAGCGGCTATGTTCCGCCCGAGATCGTCAAAACGCGCCGGGTTGTCGTCGTGTCCCCAAAGCGGCTCTTCCCGTCGTTGTGGGACGTGACGGTGGTCGTCGTTCCTCTGAGCGAGATCGAACCGCGACCGCTGAGCGCGTGGCATCATGCCATCCCGTCCGGGCGGTACCCCGGCGTCGGTACATGCTGGGCGAAAGGCGATTTGATCGGCCACGTCTCGTTGGCGCGGCTCAACCGGATCTACTACGATGGCAACCGCATCGTTCCCGTCGTACGCGATGCCGATTTGCGAGCGATTCGAGCGGCTGCGGCGGCCGCGATCGGTGTAGGGTTGACGTGATACACCTTCATCGCGTATTATCTCGCGTAATCTCGCACCGACATCACTGCCGTGACGCACGCAGGAGGGGCGGGGGATTATGAGGCTCCGGAATACAGCGTCCCGGGTGCCGGCTTATCGTAAACCGCAACACGGCAGCGATAGGAACGGGAGCCCGGAGACGTCCGGGCTTTTCTTATTGACATAAGACCGATGACTTCGTATGATCGCCGACAGCCTCGCACATGTCGCTGCAGCGGCGTGAGGTATGCAGGGCCTGGAGCGATCCGGGCCTGAAGTTTATGCGGACGCCGCGCGGCGCAGGACGCGTTCGGCGGCGATTACGATCGGCGGGTCGATCATCGTGCCGTCCAGCACCGCGGGGTTCGAGCGTGCCGCCGCGTCGACGATGCGGCGCGCGTATGCGACGTCCGCTTCGGACGGGGCGAACGCTGCGCGAACCGGGGCGATCTGCGCGGGGTGGATCAGCAGCTTGCCGTCGTAGCCCAAGCGGCGCGCGTGCTCGGCGTCGCGCGCGGGGATCGCGGCGTCGCCGTACTCGCGCGACGGGCCGTCGATCGCCCAGCGCTCCGCGGCGCGCGCGGCGACCAGCATGCGCGCGCGGTGCGGCAGCATCACGTCGGTATCGGTCACGCCGCCGAGCTCGGCGGCGAGGTCGTACGGGCCGAACGCGAGCGCGAGCACGTGCGGTGCGCGCGCGATCGTCTCGCAGTGTGCGACGCCGCGCGCCGACTCGATGATGACGATCTGCGGCAGGTCACCCAGCTCGTCGGAGACGCGCGCGCAGTCGGCGACGTCGTGCACCTTCGGGATCACGACCGCGCCCGCGCGGCGCGCGCCGGCGAGCATCGCGAGGTCGGCGCGGCCGTCCGGCGTGTCGCCGGGGTTCACGCGCACCGTGACGCGCTCCAACTCGTCGTGCGCGTCGAGGAACGCGCGCACCTGATCGCGCGCGTACGACTTGCGGTCCGGCGCGACGGCGTCTTCGAGATCGAGGATCGCGCCCGTCGCACCGGACGCGAGCGCTTTGCCGAAGCGGTCGGGGCGGTCGGCGGGGACGAACAACAGGAGCGACGGGTCGAGCGGCATGGCGCCCAGTTCGCGTTCGAGCGCAGCGCTCCGGTGCGGGATTCGCAGCAAGCCAAGCGAACGGCGTCCGCATGTGGGCGAGACATATTGACGTCGAAGAACTTCCGGAGCTGGACGTTCGGTCCAATGTGGCCGTAGCCGAACCGCCTGTCGCCGTAGCCGAACCGCCGGTCGCCGTCGCCGAACCGGCCGTCGCGCCGCTGGCGCCGAGCGCGCCGCCGGCGGCAGCGCCGGCCGCACTTCCGCCGCTGAGCGGACACGTCGTCTGGCCGGCGCCCAACACCGACGAATACGAACAGGCGCGGCAGAACTACAACGCGCGGCTCGACTTTCATCCCGCTGCGATCGTGTACGTCTACGGTGAAGCCGATGTCGTCAATGCGGTGAAGTACGGGATCGCGGCCGGGCTACAGGTGTGCATGCGCAGCGGCAGGCACGACTACGAGGGCTTCTCGCTCAACGACCGCGGGCTCGTGATCGATACGAGCCGGCTCGATTGCGTCACGGTGTCCCGCGATCGCAAGACCGCGGTCGTTGGACCGGGCACGCCGCTGCGCACGCTGTACCACGTGCTCGGCGATCACGGCATGACACTGCCGGGCGGAACCTGCGGCACCGTCGCCGTCGGCGGGCTTGTGACGGGCGGCGGATTCGGGCTGCTCAGCCGAAAGTACGGCATGTTCTGCGACAAGCTGCTCCGCGTGCGAATGGTGGACGGCACCGGCACGGTGCGCGAGGCCGGCCGGCATCACGATCCGGACCGCCTGTTCTGGGCCACGTGCGGCGGCGGCGGCGGCAACTTCGGCGTGGTGACGGAGTTCGAGTTCGAGCTCGTTCCCGTCACGGAGCTGGTCACGACGTTCGGCTACCAGTGGGCGGCGAACGACGACACGGCGCGCGAATTCGTCGCGCGCTTCACCCGCTGGCAGCCGTCGCGCGAGATGTTCGCCACCGCGCTGTTCCGCGCGGGCGGCGGCGTCATCTCGTTCGCCGGCCAGCGCTTCGGCGACGAAGAGCAGACGCGCCGCGAGCTCGCGACGATCCTCGACGTGCCGCGGCCGATGCCGCCGCCCAAACAGCCGCCGAAATTCAAGACGATGACCGTGCTCGCCGCGGCCGAAGCGGGCGGCGGCGACGATGCGCAGCAGGAGAGTTTCAAGATGGCGTCCAGCCTCGGCCGCGGTGAGCTGAGCGCGGCGGGAATCGACGCGCTCCTCGCGCGGATGCGCGCTACGGTGCCGATCGGGGCGGCATGGTACGCGCAGTTCGACACGTTCGGCGGCGCGATCAACGACCGGGCGCGCGACGCGACCGCATTCGTCCACCGCGACATGACCTACACGGTGCAGTATCAGACGTACTGGACCGATCCGCGGCAAGCGGATACCTCGGAAACCTGGCTGCGCGACACGTTCGACGCGCTCGACCCGCACATCGGCACGAACGCCAGCTACCGTAACTACTGCGACCTGAACCTGACCGACTGGGAAGCGCGGTACTACGCCGAAAACGCCGCGGAACTGCGGCGCGTCAAGCAGCGGTTCGATCCGAACGACGTCTTCCGCTACCCGCAGAGCATTCCGGTCGGGTAGCCGAGCGCGGGCGCGCCTGTCAGGCTCCGAAATCGTCGGTCGTCGCCGGATCCGCGAGCGCCGCGCGCAGCTCCGGCGGCAGCGGCGTGGCGGCGATGCGACCGTCTTCGCCGGCGGGCGCGATCAGCACGCGAATCTCGAAGCCGCGCGCCGCTTCCGTGTCGG
>CAVRRP010000009.1:0-43642 GCA_963723635.1 Vulcanimicrobiota bacterium
TTCGAGCCAGCGGTCGAGGTGATCGAGATATTCCGGCCCGAACGTGTCGAGCAGGCAAGCGCGGTATGCGGCGTACCCCGCGGCATCGCCGGTAAGCCGCGCTTCGGCGCGGCGGTGGATGGCCATGTAGCCTTCGCGCAAGCGCAGCCCACCATGGATCAGCTCGAGCAGGGTATCGATGACGGACTTGTTCGCGATGCAGCGTGCGCCGCGACTCGAGCCATTCGTCGAGTGCGGCGGGCAAGCGAGTCGAGCGGGTCGGCCCCATCGAAGTCGACCCTTGACGCGGCCCATCCCGCGTCAGCGCTCGGCTTCGTCTTCGGCTTCGCGATCTCGGTACGTGGACGGTGCCGTCAGGGTCGGCGCGCGGGTGCGGATGCTCGGGCGCGACCGGGTCGTCGTGCTCGTGGCTTGTGGTCGTGGTCTGCCGTGCCCATGCTGGTGCGTGTGCTCGACGCCGTCCGCGTGGCGGTGGGGATGCTGGTGCTGGTTCGCCATCGTTCTCGGTTCGGGCCGCGGCCCGCGCCCGCCCTGCCCGGGCCGCCGCGCGCGGGCGGCGGCCCGGTTCGACGTCACGCCGCGAGCGCGCCCGGTTTGAGGACGACCTTCTCGCAGCCGTCGGTCTTTTCGACGAACATCTTGTACGCGTCCGCCGCGGATTCCAGCGGCAGCGGTGCGTGATCACCTTGGTCGGATCGATCTCGCCCTTGCGGATGCGTTCCATCAGCGGCTGCACGTACGTGTGCACGTGCGTCTGCCCGCTGACGATCGTCAGGCCTTTGTTGACGACGATGCCCATCGGGAACTTGTCGACGAAGCCGACGTACACGCCCGGCACCGACACCGTGCCGCCTTTGCCGACGGCGTAGATCGCCTGGCGCAGCACGTGCGCGCGGTCGAACGTGAGCTTGACGTTTGCTTCACCTTGTCCGCGATCGCGTCGATCGCGTGCGAGTGCGCTTCCATGCCGACGCAGTCGATCGCGACGTCGGGTCCGCGCCCGCCGGTCTCGTTCTTGAGCGTCTCGACGACGTCGGCGTCTTCGAGGTTGATGGTGTCGGCGCCGAGCGCTCGCGCACGTTCGAGGCGGTCTGGCACGCGGTCGATCGCGATCACGCGCTCCGCGCCGAGCAAGTACGCGCTCTGGATCGCGAACCATCCGACGGGGCCGCAGCCCCAGATCGCGACGGTGTCGCCGGGCTGGATGTTCGCTTGGTCCGCGGCTTGATAGCCGGTCGGAAAGATGTCGGTGAGAAACAGCGCCTGCTCGTCGGTGAGCTCGTCGGGCACCGGGAACGCGTTCGCGTCGGCCCACGCGATGCGCACGTACTCCGCCTGGCCGCCGGGATAGCCGCCGAACGCGTGCGAGTAGCCGTACAGCCCGCTGCACGTGTAGCCGATCAGCATGTCGGCCATCCACGCGTTGGGGTTGGAGTTGTCGCACAGCGACGTCTTGCCGAGCGGCAGTTGCGGCAGCTGCCGCACGAGATCGTGAACGGCACCAGCACGCGGTCGCCGTGTTTCACTTTCTTGACCGCGCTGCCGACTTCGACGATCTCGCCCATGAACTCGTGGCCGAACACGTCGCCCTTCATCACGGTCGGGACGAAGCCGGAATACATGTGCAGGTCGGAGCCGCAGATTGCGGTCGACGTCACGCGCACGATCGCGTCGTACGGCGTGAGGATCGTCGGATCGGGATGGTTGTCGACGCTGACTTTGCCCGTGCCGTGGTACGTGACGGCTCTCATTCTTTCACGTCCGTTCCGTTGACTGCGACGTAGCCGGCTTCCATCGTCGCCTTGAAGCGCCGCAGGTCGGTCTCGACGATCAAGCCGGGATCGTCGCCGAACAGGTGCGCGAACGATTTACCGAGCGGGCCGCCGGGCGGCGCCCATTCGATCTCGACGTGCAGCTCGGTGCCGCGATCCGCGGGCGCTTTCGGTGAACGTCACGGAGCCCGCGTTGGGGATGCTGCCGCCGACGGAGCGCCAGGCGATGCGCCGGCCCGGCGTGTCGTCGATGATCTCGGCCTCCCAGGTCCGCGGTGAAGCCCGCCGGGCCTTTCGCGGTCCAGCGCGAGCGCAAGTCGTCGATCACCTCGACGCGTTCGACGTGCGACATGATTTCTGGCAGATGATTGAAGTCGCGCCAATACTCGTAGAGGTCCGACGCCGGGCGCATGATGGTGAAGACTTTCTCGATGCGCGAGCCCTGGCCGTACGGAACGCTGGCGCGCCCGTTGCGGTTGCCATTGCGCAGACGGGCGCCGTCGCCGTCGCCGCCTTGAGCGAGCGGGCGATCAACGAACCGCCGAGACCCAGCAATGCGACGCCGGTGAGGAGCGTGAGAGGACGAGTCGCGTTCATAACAGCGGGATCGTACCCACGCCGCGCCGTACGCGAAGCGCGGTGACCATGCCCATCGACCCACCAAGCGTCAGCGAGCCCAAGAGCGAGGCGCGCGCGTACGTGCTCGGCGGAAACGCGAGCACGCTGGCGTTCGCGTCGAGCCTCGTGCCCGAGAACCGGCAGGTGAGCGCGTGGCTCGTTCCGCTCGCGTGGACGCCGATCGGCGTCGTGCTCGGCGAGAACTGGCAGCGCGTCGGCATCGCGGCGGACAACCTCGCCGGCTGGACGGATCAGACGTTCGATCCCAGCGACGAGCGCTCGTTCGTCTCATCGCTGCGCGAGCTCGATCTGCTCGCGCGCATCGGCTGGTCGGCGCCGGTTCCCGAAGTGCTCACCGAAGACGACGGTCGTCAATCCCGAAGATCTGCCCGAAGACATTCTCGACGCGCTCGCGCACGCGCCGGAGTCGCTCGTGCAGTGCGCGATCTGCCGCCGCACGTGCGTGCGCGACCACTTCGTGTGGAACGAGCGGCGCTTGTGCGCGTGGGACTACCATCAGACCGTGTTCGGCAAGCGCGGGCCATGGCGCGACGCGCCGTACGAAGAGCGGTTCTGGGAGACGATCCCGCACGCCGCGTACGTCGCCGGCCCGCTGCTCGACGACGTGTCCGTCGATGCGGTGCTCGCGATCGACGGCCTCGACGACGAGCTCGCGCACCGGCTCATCAACGAGGCGATCGCCGGCGACCCGAACGCATCCGCATCTCGCCGTCAGCACGAGCGGCGGCTACACGTTGCTGCGCGAGCGCGCGGAGCGTTCGTCCTGACCGATCGTGCGATCGCGCGGTTCGGCGCGGTCTTCGTCATTCTGTTCGCGGTGCTCGCGCTGCGGCAGATCTGGCTGCAGGTGATCGTCGGGCCGAAGCTCGCGGCAAATCAGTACAACCCGCGTCACGCCGCGATCGCGGTCGGGCCGCGGCTCGATCCTCGCGTCGGACGGCACGCCGCTCGCGGTCACCCGCGGCACCAAGCGCGTCTACCCGCAAGGCGCGCTCGTCGCGCAAGCGGTGGGCTACGCGTCGTCGCGGTACGGCACGTCGGGACTGGAGGACGCGTACGACCGCGTGCTGACCGCGCACACGGACGCGGTCGATCCGCTCTCGCAGTTCGCGCAGATCCTCGCGGGCAAACACGGCGCGCCGCGCGGCGCCGACGTCGTCACGACGCTCGACCTCACCGTGCAGAACGCGCTGGTCGCCGGGCTGTCGCGGCACGCGCGCGCGGCGGGCATCGTGCTCGACCCGCGCACGGGCGCCGTGCTCGCGCTCGCGTCGGTGCCGTCGTACGACCCCAACAAGCTCGACGCGCTGTGGCCCGCGCTCGTGAAGGACCCGGCGTCGCCGCTGCTCGACCGCTCGACCGGCGGTCTCTACCCGCCCGGTTCGACGTTCAAGATCGTCACCGCCGCCGACGCGCTCGACGCGGGCGTCGATCACGCCGCAGTCCACGTTCAGCGACTACGGCGGGTTCACGGTCGGCAACTTCACCGTGCACAACGACGAAGAAGAAGTCACCGGCACCCAAGACGTCGCCGGCGCGTTCGCGCTCAGCTCGAACGTCGACTTCGCGCAGATCGCGCTCAAGATCGGCGTCGACACGTGGTTCGCAGTACGCCGCGAAGTGGGGCCTCGGGCAGCCGGAGGACTTCGACATCCCCGTCACGCGCGACCGGCTCCCGGCCAAGAAGGACGTGTACGCAGGCATCCTCGCGCAGCTCGGGTTCGGGCAGGCGTCGCTGCTGGTGACGCCGATGCGCATGGCGCTGGTCGACGCGACGATCGCGCACGACGGCGCGACCCCGCGCCCCTACCTCGTGCGCCGCGTCGCCGGCAGCGAGACGGGGATCGCGACGCGGCCCGAGACGCTCGCGCAGCCGATCTCCGCCGACACCGCGCACCAGGTCCGCGACTTCATGGTGCAGGTCGTGAAGCGCGGCACGGGCACGGCCGCCCGGCTCCCGGACGTCACGGTCGCCGGCAAGACCGGGACCGCGACCAACCCGCACGGCCGCTCGCACGCGTGGTTCGTCGCCTTCGCGCCGGCCGAGGCGCCGCGCGTCGCGGTCGCGGTGGTCGTCGAGAACGTCGGGTACGGTGGGACCTATGCCGCCCCGATCGCCCGCGACGTCCTGCGGGTCGCGCTCGCCCGGTCGCGAAGTTAAGCGGCGACCGTGAACCCGCCCACCGAGAAGATCTTCAACAACCGGTACCGCGTCGACGGCACCCTCGGCAACGGGGGGATGGCCAACGTCTACGTCGGTACCGATACGCTGCTGCGGCGGCGGGTCGCGATCAAGGTGCTGCGCGAGCAGTACGCCAGCGACGACGACTTCGTCAAGCGGTTCTCGTACGAGGCGCAGTCCGCGGCGAAGCTGTCGCACCCCAACATCGTCAACGTCTACGACTTCGGGCGCGAGGACCACTCGTACTACATCGTCATGGAGCTGGTCGACGGCGCGACGCTGGGCGAGCTGATGCGCCAGGAGGGCACGCTGCCCGAGCCGGTCGCGCTCGACTACGCGATCCAGATCGCCAGCGGGCTGGCGTACGCGCACCGCCAAGGGCTGCTGCACCGCGACGTCAAGCCGGCGAACATCCTGGTCACCACGGACGACGTCGTCAAGCTGAGCGACTTCGGCATCGCGCGCGCCGTCTCGGAGCACACGCTGGGCGTGACGCAGCCCGGCATGGTGATGGGCAGCGTCGCGTACATCTCGCCCGAGCAGGCGCAAGGCCACGACATCGACGAGCGCAGCGACCTGTACTCGGTCGGCGTCGTGCTGTACCAGATGCTCACCGGCGCGCTGCCGTTCACCGGCGACAACGCGGTCGCCGTCGCGCTCAAGCACGTATCCGCCGACGCGCCCGCGATCGACCCGAAAGCGAACGAACGTGAGCCCGGCGGTCGCGTCGATCGTCGCGCGGCTGCTGCGCAAGGACCCGCGCGAGCGCTTCTCGTCGGCGACCGAGCTCGCGAGCGCGCTGCGCGAGGCGCGGGAGCGGCCCAACGTCACGCAGCCGGTCGACGCGGCGTCCGGCGACGCGCCGACCACGCGCATCCCCGTCGTCACGCCGCCGCCGCGCCGCTCGGTCGCGCCCGACCGGCCCGAGCCGCGCCCCGTCGTCGAAACGTTCGAGACGGACTACGTCGAGCCGCGCCCGAACCGCCGCTGGCTGCTGTTCCCGCTGCTGCTCGCCGCGGCCATCGCGATCGGCTACTTCGCGCTGCGCGGCTCGCCGTCGGGCGCGAAGGCGATCGTCGTGCCGAAGCTGCAAGGCCAAATGGCGAGCACCGCGCAGAAGCGCCTGCTGGAGCTGGGCCTGCAATCGAAAGTCACCAGCGAAGACAACGCGAACGTTCCGCAGGACCGCGTCATCCGCCAGGATCCGCCCGCCGGCGCGCAAGCGAACCAGAACGACGTCGTCAACGCTCGTCGTGTCGGGCGGCTTGCCGCGCGTGGCCGTTCCCGACATCAAGGACTACAACGTCGACGACGCCGTGCGCGCGCTCACCGGCGCGAAGCTGAAGTACAAAGCTCGTCGACGCGTTCTCCGCGAGCGTCCCCGCCAAACAGCTGATCGACGTGAACCCGGCGCCGGGCACGTCGCTGCGCCAGAACTCCGTCGTCACGCTCACCGTGTCGAAGGGGACGCAGCCGATCGTCGTGCCCAACGTCGTCACGCTGACCGTCGACGCCGCGCGCAAGAAGCTCGCCGCGCTGGGTCTGACGCTCAACGTCGCGCAGCAGACCGAGAGCGACACGATCCCCGCCAACGTCATCGCGTCGCAAGATCCGCAGCCGTCGTCGACCGCCGCGCCGAACTCGACGGTCACGGTCATCGTGAGCACCGGGCCGTCGACGATCTCCGTGCCCAACGTCGTCGGCAGCGACGCCGATGCCGCGCAAGCGACGCTGCGCGCCGCCGGCCTCGCGCCGTCGGTGTCGTACACGGTCGATGCGGCGAACCCGACCGGCAAGATCTCGGCGCAGAAACCCGACGCCGGCGCGAACGTGAAGAAGGGGGCGCCGGTCGCGATCTACCTGAGCGTGTCCGGCAGCATCCCCGACGTCACCGGCATGACGCTCGACGAAGCGAAGCGCGCGCTGGTCGCGAGCGGCTACCAGATCGGCAACATCGCGTACACGCAGGACAGCTCGCTGCAAGACGGCCAGGTCGTGCGCACCGAGCCCGAAGCGAACAGCGTGCTCAAGCCCAACGAATCGGTGAACCTCACCGTGATGCGCTCCGGCGGCTAGCATGGGTGCGCGGCGGATCCTCGGCGTCGATCCCGGCTTGCGCACGACGGGCTACGGCGTCGTCGAGGTCGCGCGACGGCGAGTTCCGGCTGATCGAAGGCGGCGTGCTGCAGCCCGAGCCGAAGGCGCCGCTGGAACGCCGGCTCGTGCAGCTCCACGACGCGCTGGTCGAGGTGCTGCGCGCGACGCGCCCCGACTGCATGGTGGTCGAAGAGCTGTGGACCGCGTACGAGCACCCGCAGACCGCGGTGCTCATGGGCCACGCGCGCGGCGTGCTCGCGCTCGCCGCCGGCGAGCACGGCGTCGCCGTGCACGACCTCGCGCACGCCTCGGTGAAGCGCGCGGTCACCGGCAGCGGCTCGGCGACGAAGTCGCAGGTGAAGGGAATGGTCGTCCAGCTGCTCGGCCTGACCGCGCCGCCGCAGCCCGACGACGTGTCCGACGCGCTCGCGCTGGCGCTCGCTTTCGCGAACGTGGAAGCACAACGGGACCGCTTCGCCGAACTCGGCGTGGTGATGCCCCAGCGCCGCTCCCGCGCCACCCGGCTCGCCTAGCATGTTCTCCCGCATCGCCGGCACCGTGCTCGAACGCACGGGCGAGGTCGCGCGCGTCGATGCGGGCGGGCTCGCGTACGACGTGGTGCTCCCGCCCAGCGTCGCGGCGAAGGTCGCCGAGAGCGGCCCGGTGACGCTGGAGATCTACCCGCACTTCGCGCTGGACGGCAACGCCGGCCGCTTCACGTTCTTCGGCTTCACCAACGCCATCGAGCGCGAGTTCTTCGAAGCGCTGCTGTCCGTCGCGTCGATCGGGCCGAAGTCCGCGGCGCGCGCGTTCTCCGCGCCGATGGCGCGCATCGCGCGCGCGATCGACGAAGGCGACCACGGGTTTCTCAAGACGCTGCCGGGCATCGGCCAGCAGAAGGCGCGCGACATCGTCGCGAAGCTGCAAGGCAAGGTCGCGCGCTTCTTGCTGATCCAGGACGCGCCGCAGCGCGAGCGTACCGGACGAAGCCGCCGATGCCGGAGTTCGCGAGCGAAGCGCTCGCGGTGCTGCTGCAGCTCGCGTACAAGCGCACCGAAGCCGAGGCGATGATCGCCGACACGCTCGAACGCGCGCCCGGCGTGAACGACGCGGAGACGCTGCTCGCCGAGATCTATCGGCAGCGCAACACGCTGCGGACGCCGGCGTGAGCGATTCCGTCCGAAAGAAGATCGTCTCAGGGGACGACACCCTTCGACAAGCTCAGGGTGACACTGGCGGTCAGGGTGACATTGGCGGTCGGGACGCTGGCAGTCAGGTGACGCACGCGCAGGTGATGATGACGCGCGCATCGTCGGGACCGATGCGTCGCTCGAAGACGAGGTGTACGGTGCGACGCTGCGGCCGCGCACGTTCGAGGACTACGTCGGTCAGGAGCAGGTCGTCGACAACCTGCGCATCGCGATCGATGCCGCGGCGCGCCGCGGCGAGCCGCTGGAGCACGTGCTCTTCTCCGGCCCGCCGGGCCTGGGCAAGACGACGCTCGCGAACCTGATCGCGCGCGCGACCGGTCGCACGATGCACCCGACGTCCGGCCCGACGCTCGAAAAGCCGAAAGACCTCGTCGGTATCCTGACGCGCCTGGAGCGCGGCGACGTGCTCTTCGTCGACGAGATCCACCGGCTCGGCACCGTCGTGGAAGAATATCTGTATCCCGCGATGGAAGATTTCCAGATCGACTTCATCGTCGAGCGCGGCGTCGTACGCGAAGACGCTCAAGCTTCCGCTGAAGCATTTCACGCTGGTCGGCGCAACGACGCGCGCCGGGATGCTGTCCGCACCGCTGCGCGACCGCTTCGGCATCGTGCACCACCTCGCGTACTACGAGCCCGCCGAGCTGCAGCGCATCGCCGAGCGCAGCGCGCGCGTGCTCGACATCGCAATGGACGCCGCCGGCGCGCGCACCATCGCCGAGCGCAGCCGCGGCACGCCGCGCGTCGCGAACCGCTTGCTGCGGCGCGTGCGCGACTTCGCCGAGGTGCGCGCGGACGGCGTCATCACCGCCGAGGTCGCCGACGAAGCGCTGCGCCGCGAGGGCGTGGACGCGCGCGGTCTCGACCGGCTCGACCGCGCCTACCTCGACACGATCGTGAACCAGTACGGCGGCGGCCCCGTGGGCATCAACGCGATCGCCGCGACGCTCACCGAGGACGTCGAAACGCTCGAAGACGTCGTCGAACCGTATCTGCTCAAGATCGGCTTCGTGCAGCGCACGGCGCAAGGCCGCAAGACGACGCCGGCCGCGCTCGCGCACCTCGGCATCCGCGCGCGCGAGGGCGCGCAGCAGCGCCTGCTGTGATCGCGCGCGCGGCGTTCTTGAAACTGACCGGCGCGGCGACCGTCGTCGGCACCGGCGGGCTCGACGTCTGGGATCCGCTGTCGCCGCAGATTCGCGTGCTCGTCGCGGGCGAGACGCACGGCGAGATCCCGCAGGTCGCCGCCGACGGCACGTTCGCGTTCGGCGGCAAGCGCTGGCGCGGCGCGCCGTCGACCGTCGGCACGGGCGACGGCAAGTTCATGCTCGTGACGACGATCGACGTGGACGCGTACTTGCAAGGCGTCGTGCCGCTGGAGTCGCCGGCGTCGTGGCCGGCGGCGACGCTCGAAGCGCAGGCGATCGTCGCGCGCACGTTCGCGCTCGCACGCCGTTCGCTCGCGCGGCCGTACGACGTGCAGGCGAACGAATCGGATCAGCGCTGGGGCGGCGTCGACGCGGAGCATCCCGCGGCGACCGCCGCGATCCAGGCGTCGCGTGGCAAGACGCTGCGATTCGGCAACGCGCCGGCGACGGTCGTGTATTCGTCGTGCTGCGGCGGACACACCGCCGATGCGTCGGCGGTGTGGAACGGCGCGCCGCTGCCGTACTTGCGCGGCGTCGTCGATCCGTACTGTCTGCAAGCGCCCGAGTACCGCTGGCAGCGCACGGTTCCGCTCGACCGCGCGGTCGCGGTCTTCGGCGCGCGCACCGGCGGCACGCTCACCGGCACCGCGCTGAGCGATCCCGATGGGACCGGCCGCCCGCGCGCGGTCGCGCTGATGGGAACGACGACCGCGACGGTGCCGGTCGGGGACTTCCGGCGCGCGCTGGGCTACGACGTCGTGCGCAGCTTGTGGCTGCGCGCGGTGCGGATCGACCCGTCGCAGGCGCCGCCGCGGCTTGTCATCGAAGGCTCGGGGCGTGGCCACGGTGTGGGGCTCTGCCAGTGGGGTGCGAAGTTCTTCGCGATGTCGGGCGCGTCGGCGGCGGAGATTCTCGCGTTCTATTTCCCCGGGACGACGGTGAGCAGTGGCTGACGGCAAACCCGCCGCCGATGCCGGCCACGGCGGCGCGGAACCGGCGATCCGGCTGCGCAAGTTCATCGACGTCGTCGTCGAGGACAAGATCTCGTTCATGCTGTTCCGCGCGGCGATCGCCGACATCAGCGTGACGGGGATGCGCGTGATCTCCGAGCAGTATCTGCCTAAGGGCACGCGCTACACGTTCACGTTCAAGCGCGCGCCGTTCTTCGTGCTGCGCGGTGAGGTGAAATGGATCCGGCCGCTGGAGCGCGATACGTTCCAGTGCGGCGTCGAGTTCGTCGAGCTCGTCGACGAGGACCGCCGCAAGCTGCTCTCGTTCGTGGAGATCGAGCGCCAACGGGTTCCGACGAGCTGAGCGATCCGCGCGCGACCACGGCGTACGACTACGAGCTGCCGCCGGCGCTGATCGCGCACGAGCCCGCGGCGCGGCGTGAGGCGGCGCGGCTGCTGGTCGTCGGGCCCGGCGACGCTTTGGAGCACCGCACGTTCGGCGACTTTCCGGCGCTGTTGCGCGCGGGCGACGTGCTCGCGATCAACGAGACGCGCGTCGTGCGCGCGCGCCTGCGCGCGACCCGTGAGCGCGGCGGCGACGCTGAGCTGTTGCTGCTGCGGCCGCGTGCCTACGGCGCGTTCGACCCGTCGGCGCGCGAGTGGCTCGCGCTCGTGCGCCCCGGCCGCAAGCTGCGCGCGGGCGCGCGCGTGCGCGTGGGCGACGCCGGCGCGACGATCGTGGAGGTGCTCGCGGACGGTCCGCGCGTCGTGCGCTTCGACGACGGCGTCGATGTCGGCGCGCTGCTCGAGGCGTACGGCGAGGTCCCGCTGCCGCCGTACGTGGGGACAGGCGATGCCGCGCGCGCCGAACGCTATCAGACGGTGTTCGCGCGCGTTCCCGGCAGCGTCGCGGCGCCCACCGCGTCGCTGCACTTCACGCACGACGTGCTCGACGCGATCCGCGCGCGCGGCGTCGTCATCGCCCCGCTCGTGCTCGACGTGGGCATCGGCACGTTTCGCCCGATGTCGGGCGCGACGATCGACGAGCACGTGATGCACGCCGAACGCTACGCCATCCCGCCCGAGACCGCGGACGCGCTCGCGGCCGCGAAGCGCGACGGCCGGCGCGTGATCGCGGCCGGCACGACGGTCCTGCGCGCGCTGGAAGGCGCGGCGCTGCGCGACGGGTCGGTGCGCGCGGGCGAGGGCGAGACCGATCTGTTCGTCACGCCGGGCTTTTCGTTTGCGGTCGTGGACGCGCTGCTGACGAACTTCCATCTCCCGCGCTCGACGCTGCTGGTTCTGGTAAGCGCCTTTGCCGGATACGCGCGTGTGCGCCGAGCGTACCGAGCGGCGATCGATGGGCAATACCGTTTCTTTTCATTCGGCGACGCGATGTTCGTCGAGCGAATGTAAAGACGAGGGCGACGGGCCGCTCGCCTTGCGTCAGAAAACGGCGAGAGTTACCGAATCTTAGCTTGTGACGGTCGATGTGCAACGGGCGGTCTGTGCCTGGGCGAGAAGGCGATAGAGGCGTGAACACTCCGGCTCTCGATCTCGCGACGCTGCCGGCTTCACGGCAACAGCGTCGCGCGGCCCTCGTCGCGATCGCATCGCTCGGTGCGATCGCACTGGCCGCAGCCCCCTTCGCACGGGTCGTCGTCGGGACGTTCCCCGGCTTCGTCACGCTCTACGGCGGCGCGGTCATGATGGGGCTGGCGATCACCGCGACGATTCTGTTCGGCCAGTACGCGCTCTCGCGCAAGGTCTCGCTGCTGGCCCTCGCGTGCGGCACGCTGTTCAGCGCGATCGTCTTCGTGCCGTACATCTTGGCGTTTCCCGGCAGCGGCGTCGGTCCGATCGTCGGCGCGCCCGCGAACACCTCGACCTACCTGTGGATCGTCTGGCACACCGCGCTGCCAGGCGCGTTCGCGGCCTACGCGCTGCTGAGCCGGCACGACGGCGCGCGCCGGGTCGGATCACGCCGGACCACCGTCGCGGTCGCCGGCACGGTCGTCGCCGCGTACGCGGCGATCCAGCTCGTGTTCGCGCTCGGGCGCTTCTTGCCGCCGCTGTCGCAGAACGGCGAATATCTCGCCGGAATCTACCTTGCGCTCGGCGCCGTCGTCGTGCTCGCGGGAACTGCGCTCGTCGTCCTGCAACGGCGCTCCGGCCGCACCGTCGTCGACGTGTGGCTCACCGTGCCCGCCGCGGCGCTGCTGTTCGAGTCGCTGCTCAACGCGCTGGGCGGCTCGCGCTTCAGCATCGGCTGGTACCTCTCGCGCGCCGACATCCTCGTCGCGACGACGTTCCTGGTCGTCGCGCTGCTCGCCGAAACCAACCGGCTGTCGCACGTCCTGGCGACCAACGAGCGGCGCTTGCGCGGCATCGTCAACGGCGTCACCGACGCGCTGATCGCGGTCGACGGGTACGGCGCGGTCGCATCGGTCAACCCCGCCGGCGCGGCGATGTTCGGCTTCGTCGCCGACGACCTCACCGGCACTCCCGTCTCGCGCGTCCTGCCCGAGTACACGAGCATTCCCGATGCGCCGCAGGCGACCGTCGTCGAGACGACGGGGCGGGACGCGCGCGGCACGCTGTTCCCCGTGGAGTTCGCGCGCGGCCGCGACGCGACGCACGCGACGGGCGAAACGATCATCATCCTGCGCGACATCACGCAGCGCAAAGCGGCGGAAGAAGCGATTCGCGCCGCGCACGACCGCGCCGTCGAAGCCGCCGAGGTGAAGTCGCAGTTCCTCGCGACGATGAGCCACGAGATCCGCACGCCGATCAACGCGGTCGTCGGGATGTCGGAGCTGCTGCTGCAGACCCCGCTGTCCGAAGAAGCGCGCGAGTACGCGACGACCGTGCGCGACTCTGCCGAGTCGCTGCTTGCGATCGTGAACGACATCCTGGACTTCTCGAAGATCGAAGCGGGCCGGATGCGGTTGGAGAGCGCGCCGTTCTCGCCGGTGGTCGCGGTCGAGAACGCGACCGACATCCTCGCCGCGGCCGCGCGCAAGAAAGGCTTGTCGCTCTCGACCTACGTCGCGCCCGACGTGCCGCTGCGCGTCGTCGGTGATTCGGACCGGCTGCGCCAAGTGCTGCTGAACCTGATCGGCAACGCCGTGAAGTTCACCGCGTCGGGCAGCGTGACGGTGCGCGCCGCCGTCGACCGCCTCGACGGCGTGCACGCGCTCGAGCTGCGTTTCTCGGTGACCGACACCGGCCCCGGGATCGCGCCGGAGGCGGCCGAGCAATTGTTCGAACCGTTCCGGCAAGCCGATCAGTCGACGCGCCGCCGGTTCGGCGGAACGGGCCTCGGCCTGTCCATTTCCCGCCGGCTCGTCGAGCTGATGGGCGGGAACATCGGTTTCGACAGCAGCCCCGGCCGCGGCTCGACGTTCTGGTTCACCGTGCCGTTCGCACGCGTGCTCGACGCGGACCCCGCACGCGGCGACGCGTTGCGCGGCGCGCGCGTGCTCGTGGTCGACGGCGAAGCGGTCGCGCGACAAGTCGTCGACCAGTATCTGCTCGCCTGGGGCGCGGCGGCATCGAGCACCGGCAATGCCGCGCACGCGCTCGAGCTCGCGCGCGCCGCGGCGGATCGCAGCACGCCGTTCGACGTGGTGCTCGCGGACCGGCGCGCGAGCGGCGACGCGTTCGGCTTCGCGGCGCGGCTGCACGCGCTCGGCGGCTGCGAGAACGTGCCGATCGTGCTCCTCACCGGCGGCGAGGAGGCGGTCAGCGCGCAGGAAGCCCACGCGCACGGATTCGCCTCGGTGGTGCGCAAACCGATCCGCCAGAACGTTTTGCACGACGCGCTGGCCGCAGCGCTCGCCGACCCGTCGGGGCCTGTCGTGCCCGCGGCCTCCGACACGGTCGTGAGCCGCAGCGCCGACCGCGTGCTGGTGCTCGTCGCCGAGGACAATCCGGTGAATCGCCGGCTCGCGCTGCAGCAGCTCAAGACGCTCGGCTTCCGCGCGAACGCCGTCGTCGACGGGCGCGAGGCGATCGACGCGGTCGCGCACGGCACGTACGACCTGGTGCTGATGGATTGCCAGATGCCCGAGGTCGACGGCTTCGAAGCGACGCGCGAAATTCGCCGCAACGAGGCGGTGCGCGGTGGACACGTACCGATCATCGCGATGACCGCAAACGCGCTCGAAGGCGACCGCCAGGCGTGCCTCGCCGCGGGCATGGACGACTATCTCGCCAAGCCCGTGCAGCTCTCAGCGCTGCGCGCGGTCGTCGAGCGGTTCGCAAACGGGGTCGGCGTTGCCGGATAAAGCGGTCCTCGACCTGTGGCGCCTGCAAGAAGCGTTCGAAGACGACGCCGCCGGAATCGCCGACTTGCTCGACATGGCGCTCGAAACGGGCCGCAAGCACCGCGCCGCGCTCGAAGCCGGGCTGGCGGCCGGCGACGCGAGCGCCGTCGCAAAAGCCGCCCACGGCATCAAGGGCAGCGCCGGCACTATCGGCGCGAACGCCGTGTACGCGCTCGCGGCCGATCTCGACACGCGCGCGCGCGGCGGCGATCTCGACGGTGCGCGCGAGCGCATCAACGCAATCGGGGACGCGTACGCGCGCGTCGCGGAGGAAGTCCGCGCGTACCGCGCGAGCATATCGTAAGGACGACCCTGTGAACCGCAGCACGATCGTCGTCGTCGGGCTGCAGTAGCAGCCGCACCGCTACCGGGGGATTCCGTCGAGATTGGGGTTTCCGACGCGCGTGCGCGCATTGGTGTACCACACCATGCCGGGTCCCGCGTCGCGCTGTTTGCGCACGTACTTGCGCTCGGTGTAGTCGATCTCGACGCGCGGCGCCGTGCGCGCTTTGCTGTGCGTCGCCGCGAGATCGGCGGCCGCGGCGAGGTCGTCGTCTTGCGGCGCGCTGCCCGGCGCGGTTTGCAGCACGACGTGCGAGCCCGGAATGCCGCGCGCGTGGAACCACAGATCGTCGGGCCGGGCGATCTTGAACGTCACCTCGACGTTCTCGCGCGGCGAGCGGCCGACGTAGATCCGCGCCCCCGATGGGCGGTCCAAACGCAGCGGCGCGCGGCGCTTGGCGGCCGACTGCGCGGCGCGCTGCGGCGGACGGCCTTCGAGCTCGTCGAGATCGGCTTCGAGCTCCGGCAGCGTCGGTGCATCGGCGCGCTCGACCTCGAACGCGAGCGCGTCGAGCGCGTCACGCCGCGCGGTGAGCGCGTCACGCCGTTTCTCGAGATGCGGCAGCGCATCGGCGGCCTTACGATAGCGCGCGTAGTAGCTTTGCGCGTTCGCGTTGACGTCGAGCTCCGGGTCGAGCGCGATCGTCAGCGCGGGGTTCGTCGGCGGGATGAAGCTCGTCGCGCCGGGCGTGATCTCGTGCAGGTGCGTGAAGAGTGCGTCGCCGCTTTCGCGCAGGCGGTCGCGCGCGCCGGGATCGGCAAGCCGCGCGGTGACGGCAGCGAGCTCGTCGGCCGTCGCCCGCGCGCGCTTGGCCAGCCGCGCCAGCAGCGACGCACGGCGGCGCTCCGTCGCATCGCCGCGTTTCGCGCGCAGCGTCGCGGTGCGCGTCTCCGCGAACACGTCGAGCAGCGACGGCACCGTCTCGTGCGCCAGCGCGGCGTACTGCGCCAGCGCGACGACGTGCGCTGCGACGACGGCGCCGCCTGCATCGCGATACACGTGGACGTCTCCGAGCCCGTCCGGTTCGCCTTCGGTCGCCGACAAGAGCGCGCGCGCACGCTCGTCGAGCCATTCCCCCAGCCGCGCCGCCGCCGGCCACGGGATCGCGTCGCTTTCCGCGATCAGCGACGCGGCGATGAGGCGCGGGATCTCCGGCCGGTAGCCGCCGAGCGCGCGCGTCCGCGCCTTCGCATCGGCGGCGGCTTCCAGGGCGTGAACGAAGCCGTCGAAGTCCAGCGAAGCCTGCTGGAGCGGCGGCGGCTCGTAGGGCAGCCCGACTTGCACCGACCGCGCCTCGTTCTCCGCCGGCGAGAACTGCTTCGCCGCGGCGACGACCATCCGGTCGTGCAGCAGCACGACGTTGCCGTAGCGCGGCACGAGCTCCAGTACGAGCCGCGACTCCGTCTCGACTCCGAACCGCGAGGCGGTCCCGAACGACAGCACGAGCACGCGGTCGCCGTGCCGGGCCCGGACCGAGGTCATCCGCATCCCGCGCAGGGTCGAGCCGGCCGCGCGGAGCCAGCCGGGGTCGACCGCGAGCGCAAGCTCCGCGTCGTCCAGGGTCACCAGCGGCGGCGAGCCGAACGCGTCCACCGCGAGTGTCGCCGGACCGCGTTTGCGCAGCCCCCCGAACTGGATTGCCACCCGCCCGTCGTCCACCAGGCCCACATCGGTGACCCGGCCGCCGCGCAAAGCGCGCTCCAGCTCGGCCGCGGCGCGGCGCACGAGGATCCAGTCGGTGGTCATCGTCATCCTGAAGTGAGTCGAAGGGGCAGGTGCTTTCCCGCCGTCTCCGTATTTCTCCGTGTTTGCCCCATTTGTGAGGAGGAGAGGCGTTCTGACCGGCCCGGGTCTCTTGTTCGTCGTGTCGGGCCCGTCGGGCGCGGGGAAGGACACGCTGGTGGAAGGCCTGATGGCCCGTCACGATCGTCTCCTCTACTCGATCTCCGCCACCACACGCGCGCCTCGGGCGGGCGAGCGCGACCGCGTCGACTACTTCTTCTTGGAGCGCGGCGAGTTTCTCCGGCGCATCGAGGAGCACGCGTTCTTGGAGTGGCGCGAGTACAACGACAACCTCTACGGCATGCCACGCTCGTTCATCGAGGAAAAGCTGCGCGACGGTTACGACGTCGTGTCGAAGCCCGAAGTGAACGGCGCGCTCGCCATCAAGAAACAGTTCCCCGACGCGGTCCTCATCTTCATCCTCCCCGACAAGTTCTCGTATCTTCGCTCGCGCCTCGAGACCCGGCGCACCGAGACGAACGAGCAGATCGCAGCGCGGCTAACGATCGCGCACGAAGAGTTCAAGTTCATCCCGGAATTCGATTATCTCGTGATCAACGAGGAAGCGCAGCCGCAGCAAGCGGTCGACGACCTCGCGGCGATCGTGCGGGCCGAACGGTACCGCATCCATCGCGTCCCCGACACCCGGCTCAAAGAATTGGAAGACAGCTAACGTGAGTGACTCAGTATTCGGCGACCTCGACGGCCTGCTCCGGCACGTGGACTCGAAGTTCTCCCTGGTCAACGTCGTGACCAAGCGCGCCAAGCAGCTCAACAACGGGGCGCCTCCGCTCACCGAGCGCGTCAACCCCAACAAGCCGGTCTCGACGGCGTTCAACGAAGTGCGCCTCGGCAAGATCCCGTACAAGCGCACCAAAGAAGGCATCAAGTAGTAGCCCCCGCGCGGTAGGGGAATCCGAAAGCGACCACGGAGGGTCCTCAGCACTATGTGCGGCATCGTCGGCTATATCGGGCAGCGCGACAGCGTTCCGATCATCATGGACTCTCTGCGGCGGCTGGAGTACCGGGGGTACGACTCCGCCGGCATCGCCGTGATCGACGAGCATGGCGACCTCGTCGGGTCCAAGGCCGAAGGCAAGCTGTCGAACCTGGCGGCTCGGCTCGCCAACGGCGAGTCGCTGCACGGCACCACGGGACTCGGCCACACGCGCTGGGCCACCCACGGCCGCCCCTCCGACGCGAACGCGCACCCGCACATGGACTGCACGGGGCGGTTCGCCGTCGTGCACAACGGCATCATCGAAAATTACGCCACGCTGCGCGCGCAGCTGCTCGCGCAAGGCCACGTCTTCAAGTCGGAGACCGACACCGAGGTCCTTGCGCACCTCATCGAGACGCGCTACAAGGGCGACCTCGTGCAGGCGGTCCGCGAGACGCTGGCGCTCGTGCGCGGCGCGTTCGCGCTTGGGATCATCTCGTCCGACACGCCCGGCCGCTTGATCTTCGCGCGCAACGGCGCGACGCCGCTGATCGTCGGCCTGGGCGACCACGAGATGTTCGTCGCTTCGGACATCCCCGCGATGCTGCAGTACACTAAGCGCATCATCATCCTGCAAGAGGGCGAGGTGGTCGATGTCGGCCAGGACGGCTACACGCTCACGGCGTTCGACGGCAAGCCCGTCGAGCGGGAGGTGCAGCAGATCGCCTGGGACGCGACGTCGGCAGAGAAGTCCGGCTTCAAGCACTTCATGCTCAAGGAGATCTTCGAGCAGCCCAACGTCGTCAAAGAGACGCTGGCCGGGCGCATCGACGAGGACCACGACGTGCAGCTCGGCGCCGAGCTGAAGATCGACGAGATCGTGCTGCGCGCGATGACGAAGATCTCGATCACCGGCTGCGGCACCGCCTACCATGCGGGCATGGTCGGCATGTACCTGATGCGCGCGCTGTGCAAGCTGCCGGTCGAGATGGAGCTCGCGAGCGAGTTCCGCTACGGCGACCGCTACATGGACGCGCGCACGCTGACGATCGCGATGTCGCAGTCGGGCGAGACCGCCGACACGATCGAAGCGGTGAAGATCGCCAAGGACGAAGGCGCGCCGATCATCGGCATCTCCAACGTGGTCGGCTCGCACCTGACCCGCATGGCCGACGCGACGCTCTACACGCGCGGCGGCCCCGAGATCTCCGTCGCGGCGACGAAGACGTACGTCTCGCAGGCGATCGCCGCGGTGCTGCTGGCGCTGTATCTGGCGCGCGTGCGCAAGTCGGCGCCGATCGAGCGCCTGCGCGAGATCGCCGAGGGCACGAAGCTGTTGCCCGCGGCAATCGACGTGGTGCTCAACACGTCCGACGACGTGAAGAAAGTCGCGAAGAAAGTTCGCAAGGCGCGCTCCGCACTGTTCCTGGGCCGCTACGTCAACTTCCCGACGGCGCTCGAAGGCGCGCTGAAGCTCAAGGAGATCAGCTACATCCACGCCGAGGGCTATGCCGCCGGCGAGATGAAACACGGCCCGATCGCGCTGCTCGACTCCAAGACGCCGGTGATCGGCATCGTCACCGAAGGCCGCGTGCGCGAGAAGATCCTCTCGAACATCGCGGAGTCCAAAGCGCGCGAAGCCCCGATCATCCTGGTCGCGAACCACGGCGACGACGAAGCCGCCGCGCTCGCCGATCACGTGCTGTGGGTCCCACGCGTGGAAGAGCTGCTGTCCCCCATCGTCAACGTGATCCCGCTGCAGCTGCTCGCCTACCACATCGCGGACATCGACGGCAAAGACGTCGACCAGCCGAGAAACCTGGCCAAAACCGTAACGGTGGAGTAATCCGAGTCCGCCGCGCACATCGATGGCGGCGTCGGCGATGAACGGCAACATGGCCGAAACGGCCTGGTCCGCGCGAGGCGCCATGCTCGTCTCGTGCGAACGAAGAAGGCGCGAGACATCCAAAAGCGGTTGGAGTGGGAAGGGTGGATTTGGCGCCGCGGTCGCGGCAGCGGCAGCCATCGGATCTTCGACCACCCGGTTCAGAGCGGGAAGATCACGCTGCCGTGGCACCACAATGGTCAGACGGCGGTTACTCGCGGTGTGTTTGCCGTCATCGTCAAAACAGCAGGCTGGAAATAATGACGTATCAAGCGATCTACGAGCGTGCCGAAGATGGTTCGATTTGGGGTTATACGCCGGACGTCCCCGGCGCGTTCGGCGCGGGCGATACCCTCGATGAAGCCAAGGCGAGTTTGCGCGAAGGCATTCGCCTGTGGATCGAGTTGGCACGCGAGAAGGGTGAGGAAATCCCTGCGTCATCGGTCATCGCCTCGTCGGCGATCGCAATCGAGTTGCTGGACGTGCCGGCAGCCTAATCTCGCTGCGGGTCTGGCTGCCGCATCGAAAAGCGGAACGTGACTGGTTCGGCCGAATCGTCGTCGGTCGTGCGTACCGACGGTCGTGCCCCCGATCAGCTTCGTCCTCTCTCGTTTCAGCCGGGATATCTCACGTTTGCCGACGGCAGCGTCCTCATCTCCGTCGGCAACACGCGCGTCATCTGCGGGGCGACGATCGAGGACAAGGTGCCGCCGTGGATGCGTGGGCGCGGGACGGGGTGGATCACCGCGGAGTATGCGATGCTGCCCGGGGCGACGCCGGAGCGCAACCAGCGTGAGGCGGCCAAGGGACGGCTCGGCGGCCGGACGCACGAGATCCAGCGGCTGATCGGGCGCGCGCTGCGGGCCGTCGTCGACATGCAGAAGCTGGGCGAGCGCACGGTGATCGTCGACTGCGACGTCATCGGGGCGGACGGCGGCACACGCACGGCGTCGATCACCGGCGCGTGGGTCGCGCTGAGCCTCGCGCTGCGCGCGCATTTCGACCCGGAGAAGAAGCAGAAGTGGCCGCTGACCGGGCAGATCGCCGCCGTGTCGGTCGGCATCGTCGGCGGCACGCCGGTGCTGGACCTTCCCTACGAGGAGGACAGCCGGGCCGAGGTCGACATGAACGTCGCGATGACGGACGCCGGCGGGTTCGTCGAGGTGCAGGGCACGGCGGAGCGCGAGCCGTTCACTCGCGGGCAGCTCGACGCCATGCTTGCTCTCGCCGAAGGCGGGATCCGGACGCTCTTCGCGGCGCAGTCGGACTGCCTCCAGCAGGCTTCGGGCGACAACGGTGTGGCGCCGGCCGGCAGCGGCGGCTCGCGTGGCTGACGACCGGCTCGCGGCGCTCGCCGCGACGGTCGGCGCCTTCCACCTGACCGACCGCGCGATGCGCACGGCCCAGGACCGCATCGAGCGGGCCCTCGCCGAGGGTACGGTGGACGCCGCCGCCGCGCGGTCCTATCTGGACGCCGTGCGGCGCTATTTCGAGCCGTACGAGCGCGAGGCGCAGGGGCAGCTGCGCCACGTCGACCGCGAGCTCGAGCGGCTCTATCTGCAGCAGTACAATCTCGCCGCGGAGCGCGGCGTCGTCGGGAAGCGTGTGGAGGCGGTGCGAGGCGTCCTGAACGCCCTCGCGGAACTGCGCGCGGAATGAAGGTGCTCGATGACGTCGGGCGGGGCACGATCAACGCCTTCGCCTACGCGGGCGGCGCCGCCGAATTGCTCGGCGACGCGCTGCGCTTCATCGCCGGCTTCCGCATTCGCCTGCGCGAGTCGGTCGACCAAGCGTATCTGCTGGGCGTGCAGTCCGTCTCGATCGTGGTGCTCACCTCGCTTTTCACCGGCATGGTGTTCTCGCTGGAGAGCGCGGTTCAGGCGGTTCAGTACGGCGTAGGCAACCTCGTCGGGGGCGCCGTGGCGTTCTCGTCGGCGCGCGAGCTGGGGCCGATGCTGTCGGCGGTCGTGGTGGCGGGGCGCACCGGCGCCGCGATCGCGGCGGAGCTGGGCTCGATGGTAGTCACCGAGCAAGTCGAGGCGCTGCAGGCGCTCGGGCTCTCGCCGACACGCATGCTCGTCGTGCCGCGCCTCGTCGCGCTGGTCATCATGCTGCCGCTGCTGACGATCCTCGCCGACATCATCTCGATCGTCGGCGGCATGTGGGTCGCCGGAATCTACGCGCACATCTCGCAGGAGTCGTTCATCACCTCGGCGCGCCAGGCGCTGCTCTTCGGCGACGTGCTCAAGGGGTTGTTCAAATCGATCGTGTTCGGCGTGATCATCGCGATCATCGGCGCGTACCAAGGCCTCCAGACGCGCGGCGGCGCCGCCGGCGTCGGCAAAGCGACCACGGGCGCCGTGGTGACGTCGATCATCCTGATCTTCATCTTCAATTTCGCGCTCTCGTACGTGCTCTACGGTGCGCAGTGATGGCGGTCTGGGCACACCTGGACGACGTGTGCGTCCGCTACGGCAACAAGATCGTGATGCAGAACCTCTCGCTCGACATCGTCGAGGGCGCGGTCACGTGCATCATCGGCTTGTCGGGCGCCGGCAAGTCGACGATCCTGCGGCTGCTCAACGGTCTCAAGCGGCCCGACAGCGGGCGCGTGTTCGTCAAAGGCCAGGACATCACCGAGGTGCGCGAGCGCGATCTCATCGATCTGCGCCGCACGATCGGGTTCGCGTTCCAGTTCTCCGCGCTGTTCGACTCGCTGACGATCGGCGAGAACGTCGCGCTGCCGCTGCGCGAGCACACCAAGATGAAAGACGCCGAGATCCGCAAGGTGGTCGCGGAGACGCTCGAGTCGGTCGGGCTGGCGCACATCGAGGACCGCTACCCCGCCGAATTGTCGGGCGGGATGGTCAAGCGCGCCGGCTTCGCGCGCGCCGTCGTCACCAACCCGCAGGCGGTGCTCTACGACGAGCCGACGACGGGGCTCGACCCGATCATCACGCACGTGCTGACTGAGACCATCGTGCGGCTGCAGGAGCGGCTCAACGGCACGGCCGTGGTGGTGTCGCACGACTTGGCCAGCATCTACCTCATGGCGGACTACATCGCGATGCTGTTCGAGGGCGCGATCGTCGCGTACGGAACCGTCGACGAGATTCGCAAGTCACCGAATCCGATCGTGCAGCAATTCTTGCAAGGGAGCGAAGTCGGGCCGATCCCGATTTGACATCATGAACAGACAAGCTCTCGTCGGCGTCTTTACCATCATCGCTCTCGTCGGGCTCTTCGGCTTCTTTCTCGTGCTCGCGAACGTCGGACCGTCGGGGCGCTACAAGATCGGCGTGCACTTCAAGTCTGCCGCCGGGCTGCACAAGGGCGCGCTGGTGTACGAGAGCGGCGTCATCGTCGGCGTCGTCGACCAGACGCGGCTCATCCCCGAAGACTTCACCGTCGAGGTGATCCTCGCGATCGACAACAGCGTCGACGTCCCGCGCAACGCGCGCTTTCTGATCCAGGCGCCGCTGACCGGCGACTCCTCGCTCGAGATCGTCCCGGCCGTTCCCGCCTCCAAGCCGCCCGGCATCGCGGCGCCGACGACGGCCCCGGCCGCGGTCGCGGTGCTCCCGCGCGAGATCCTCCCCATCGAGCAGCAGCCGCAAGGGACCAACCCGGCGACGATCCAGGAGCTGCTCGACCAAGGCCAGGGGGAGATGAAGAAGGTCGACGCGATGCTGGCCGACCTCGCGCATCGCGAGCCGCAATTGCTCAACACGTTCCAGTCCGCGCTCAACAACGCCAACGACATCAGCGTGACGGCGAACCAGTCGTTCCAGCGGCTCTCGCGGCGGATGGACGCGCTGACGAACACGCTGCAGCTCGCGATCGTGCACGGCAGCGCCAGCATCAACGACATCACCGGCCAGCTCGACAGCTCGGTGCGCCGCAACACCGGCCACGTCGACGCGATCGTCGCCGCGCTCGACGCGTCGGCGCGTGACCTCAACCGCACCGCCGATCAGGTCGCGGCGCTGTCGTCCGACCCGCAGCTGCGCTCGAACATCCTGCAGACCACCCAAGGGATCGCGCAAACGGCGACGACGTTCTCGTCGATCGCCAACGATCTGCGCAACGTCACCGGCAACCCGCAGACGCAGGCGCAGCTCCGCGACACCATCGCCAACGTCGACGCGGCCTCGCAGAAGGCCAACTCGCTGCTGGCGCAGTTCGGCGGCCGCTCGAGCGTGTACGGCGTGGACCGCGGCGCGACGCCGGCGCCCGGTGGGACGCCGGGGCCCAACGGCACCTACCCGCAGCGTCCGGGCGCGCCTGGTCCGGGCAGCACGGCGCCGCCCGGCAGCGTGCAGGGCAACGTGAAAGACAAGGTCGGCAGCCTCGTGCGCAACTTGATCGCGCTGCAAATTCGCGTCTCCGAGCTCAACGCGCAGCGCGCCGGAACCAACAGCACGCCGCTGCTGAGCAAAGACCGCGGCCCGCAGACGGACATCAACGTCATCGCCCTGCCGCAAGGCTCCACGTACCTGTTCGCCGGTGTGAACGACATCGGTGCCAAGTCGTCGTGGAACTTCACCGGCATGACGACGCTCAAACCGGGTTTCTCCATCGGCGGCGGCGTGCTGTACTCGCGGCTGGGCGCGCGCGCCGTCTACTCGCCGGCGCTGAGCCGCGGTCTGGGCCTGGAAGCGCGCGTGTACGACCTGCGCCGGCCGACGACCGACGCGTACGCCAACTTCAAGCTGGGCAACGGGCTCACGCTGTTCGGCGGCGAGCGCGACGCTGCTGCGCAACGGCCGCCGCACGACCTTCGGCCTGCAGTACCAGTTTTGAAGGCGCTCTGCCCTAGACGATGATCCCCATCGGGGACGACCAGCGGCGGGTTCGCGGGTTCCCCTTCGTCGTGTATGCGCTCATCGCGGCGAACGTGTGGGTGTTCTTTCAGGAGCTCAGCGCGCCGGACACCGACCGGTTCGTCAACGCGTTCGCGCTGATTCCGTACGACGTCACGCACGGCGTCGCGCTCGCGCCGCCGTCGCCGCCGTTTCCGCCGCTCACGATCGTGACGTCGATGTTCTTGCACGGCGGCTGGCTGCACATCGGCTTCAACATGCTGTTCCTGTTCGTGTTCGGCCCAGCGGTCGAGCTCGTGTGCGGGCACGTGCGATTTCTCGTGTACTACCTGCTGTGCGGGATCGCCGGCGGGATCGCGCAGACCGTCATCGGCTCCGGCAGCCACGTTCCGGCGCTGGGCGCATCGGGCGCGATCGCCGGCGTCCTGGGCGGCTACCTCGTGACGTTCCCCTTCGCGTCGATCCGGACGATCATCCCGATCTTCATCTTTCCGCTGTTCGTGCGCTTGCCCGCGATTCTGGTCATCGGCATCTGGGCCGCCACCCAGTTCCTCAACGGATTCGGCACGATCAGCGACCGCGCGGCGGAGTCCACCGGCGGGATCGCGTACTTCGCCCACATCGGCGGATTCTGCGCGGGGGTTCTCTTGATCGGGCTCATGTCGAAAAGACGCGTTCGGGCGTGAAAATAGGGATCGTAGGCGCGGGGGCGCTCGGGACGCTGTTCGGGCAGCGGCTGGCGGCGTCCAACGAAGTGGTGCTGCTGGAGCAGCGGCGTGAGGTGGTCGACGCCATTCGCCGGGACGGCTTGCGCGTCGACGGCGAGGCGCGTGCGGCGCGTGCGACGAGCGAGCCGCGCGAGCTCTTTGCCGTGCAGGCGCTGTTCGTGTTCGTCCGCGCGACCGACACGCTGCGCGCGCTGCGACCGTTCGCGGCGGAGCTCAGCCCCGCGACGGCGATCGTCTCGCTGCAGAACGGCCTGGGCAACGAAGAGGCGATCAAGACGTCGCTGGGCAGCACCATCTCGCTCGTGATCGGCGCGACGACCGAGTCGGCGCTCACCGTCGGGCCGGGCGAGGCGCGGCGCATCGGTGACGGCACCACCGTGCTCGGCAGCGCGGGCGCGTCGCCCGAGGTGATCAACCGCGTCGCGCGGCTGATGGTCGACGCGGGCTTCCGCGCGAGCGCCGCGTACGACATCCGCCCGCACCTGTGGGGCAAGCTGATCGCGAACGCCGCGATCAACCCGGTCGCGGCGCTGCTCGACCGTCCCAACGGCGTCGTGCTCACCGACGAACACGCCGGCGACGTCGCGCGCTCGCTGGCGCAGGAAGCGGCGACGGTCGCGAACGCGATGCGCATCCCGCTGCCGTTCACCGATCCGTGGACCTACGTGCGCGGCATCGTCGAGCAGACCGCCGAGCTCGAGAACTCGATGCTGTACGACTTGCGTTCCGGCGCGGCCACCGAGGTCGACTTCATCAACGGCGCGGTCGTGTCGGCGGGCCGCCGCGCCGCGGTCCCGACGCCCTACAACGAGACGCTGACGGCGCTGGTCAAAGCGCGCGAGGCGACCCGCGCGCGCTGACCGGCACCCTCGCTGCGACGATTACGTCGTCGCGCCCGCGCGTTCTTTGGCCTCGGCGATCTGGTCGCCGATCGCATCGAGCTCCTCGCTGCTGAAGAGCTTCTTGGCCTGTTTGAACATCTCGTGCTCTTCCTCGTGGACGTGATGATCGACCAGCTCGCCGAGCACTTGCAGCTTGGCCTTGTACGTCTCGTCCGACGGATCGGTCGCCTCGAGCTTCTTGATCAGATCCTTCACCGACGCGTGCTCTTCGTACGCTTCGAGGATCTCGTCGCGCTCGTCGCTGGCGGCCTTGGTCTTGGCTTTGAACGCGGGATAGAAGATCGTCTCTTCGAGCTTCGTATGCAGCGTCAGCTCTTGGTCGATCTGCTCGAACAGCTTGCGCCGCGTCGCGTGCGCGCCGTCGCTGAGGTCTTCGACTTCTTTGAACAGCTGCTTGACCTTCGCGTGGTCTTCTTTGAGCAGCGTGAGCACGTCGGGCATGTACTTTCCTTTTCGATCAGAGGTCGCGCACGTCGCGCTTGGTGTGGTCGATGCCCGCTTCGAGGTTCTCCTTGCCCTGGTTCAGCACGGACCCGACCTGCTCGCCGGGCGTCATCGTGTCGCCGGCGACGTCGCGCTTGGCCTGTTCGCCCTCAGCCGCGCCGCGATGTCCGGCCTCGCTGACCCAGTCCTTGACGTCCTCGGCGCCGTGCTTCACGGCATCGGCCGCCTTGTCGAACGCATCTTTGAGACCCATGTCTTTGCTCGCTTTCCGACCCGCTGGGGCCGGGCACGCCTTACCCCGGAACGCGCCCGGCGTACCGTCGCCGCGTGCGCTCGCGCACCGTCGCGCAGGAGTGATTAGGAAGCTTCCAGGACGGGCAAGCGACGCTCGAAAGGGAGGGCAATACTTTGGCTGGACTCGTCTGGGGGATCATCGTCGTACTGTTCGTTCTGTGGTTGCTCGGTTTCGCAATTCACATCGGCGGTTCGCTGATCCATCTGCTCTTGGTCATCGCAGTCATCCTACTGATCTACAACCTGGTCACGGGGCGCGGCGCCAGGGTCTAGCGCCGGCCGGCTCGCTCGGGTCACACGTCTTCGCGCGGATGGAACTCGTCGAACTCCGCGCGAAGGCGCCCGCGCGCGAGCTTCGTGTAGATCTCCGTCGTCGCGGTCGACTCGTGCCCGAGGAACTCCTTGAGGAACAGCAAGTCGGCGCCGCGCTCGCGCATCAGCGTGGCGACGGTATGCCGCCACGTGTGCGGTGACGCGTGCTCGGTGATGCCCGCGAGCTCCATGTAACCGCGCACGATCTTGTAGACCGCGGCCGCGCTGAGCCGCCGGTCGCCGCGTCCCACGAAAAACGCCGGCACGCTCACGTGCGGGCGCAGCTTCAGATAGTCACCCAGCGCCGCGGCGGCTTCGGGCGTCATCGGGACGTAGCGGTCTTTGTTGCCCTTGCCCTTGACGACGCGCAGCGTGCGCCCGGGAAGGTCGACGTCGTTGAGGTCGAGCCCGACCAGCTCCGCGCGCCGCACGCCGCACGACCACAGGCACTGCAAGATGGCCTGGTCGCGCACGCGCTGCAGCCGGCTCAATCCCGCGGGCGGCGCGACGGCGAACACGGCGGCAACCTCGTCGCCGCGCATCGCCTTGGGCAGCGGGCGCCCGATCTTGGGCAGGATCGCGTCGGCGGCCGGGTTGTCGTCGCGCCGGCCGCTGTGGCGCAGGTGCTTGTAGAACGTGCGCAGCGTGGCGATCTTGCGGCGCACCGAGCGGGGCGCGTAGCGGCGCGAGCGCGCGAGGTGGGTCTGATACGCCAGGATGTCGGCGTACTGCGCGCCGGCGAGCGCGTCGTAGGGCGGCGGCGCTTTTTGCTCGGGGTTCGTCCCGAGCGCTTGCGATTTCAGGAACGCGCCGAAGTGCTCGAGATCGCGCTGGTATGCTTCGCGGGTACGCGGCGTCGTGCCGCGAATCGCCAGGTACCGCTCGGCGAAGCCCGCGATCTCGGGATCGAGCGAGAGAAACTCGGGTTTTTCGTAGACCGGCCGCTTCTTCGCCATCGCCTTCTCCAGTTACGATAATCACTATTTCCGTTACTCAGCGGAAGGCCGAAGTCCTTGATGCGGGCGCGGTGACCGGGGCCACAGACGGTAGCTTAACAGGCCAACTGCTCACTAGCCCGACCGACTATGCCGAAACCTCTGGTACGATGCACCTCTTCGACCAGCTCCTCGGCAAGACGGAGTCCCTCTGGTTCGAGCACGCGAACGGCGGCCGCGACGGCACGTTCGACGCCGTCGCGCTGTGCGAAGGCAAGCGCATCGCGGTGCTCGGCACGACGGTGGCCCGCGAAGGCATCGCGTTCGTGTCGACCGTCGAGGTCCACGGCCGTGAGATCCCGCTGACGTTCACCATTCGCCGCCGCTCGATCCCCAGCCGCGTCAAGATCGTCAAGGCCGAGCGGATGCAGGCCCCCAAGCGCGTCGTCCACCGCTATTTCTGCTCGTTCACGGCCATCGCCGCGGACGACTGGGACGCGGTCGTGCGCTACGTCGAGAACATGCCGGAGCCGCGCGCGGTGCCGCTGCCGGCGCTCGTCGACGACGAGTGCCGTTCGCTCACGACGGCCGTCCAGGAAAAGATCGTCGACCACCTCGTGCGCCTCAAACGGCTCGCGAAGCCGGCGCCGGGCGTCGCGCCGCTGATCCGCCTCCAGGCCGGACAAGTGCAAGAGCTCGAGGACGGCCGCACCGCGCGCGACGTGCGCATCCACAGCCGCGTGCTGGACGGCGACCGGTTCCGGTCCTACGACACGCGCTTCCGCGTGTATTCCGACGAGCAGGTCGAGCTCAACCTGAGCTGACTTTTTGCAGGAGCGCTCGGACGGTGTTTTCGTCCGGCGGCGCCGGGTTGTTCGCGAGCAGCGGCTGCTCCAGCACGCGCGGCAGGGCGCGTTCCGGCAGATCCGGCGGCGCGCCGAGCTCCGCGAAGGTGCGCGGCAGCGCGAAGGCAGCGGCGATCGCTTCGGCTTCGGCAGCCAGGTCGGCGATCGCCGAATGCATCCGCGACCGCGGCGACAGCATCGGGCGCGAGGTGCGCGTTCGCGCGGACGGCGTGCGGCAGCACGATCGCGTTGACGATCCCGTGCGGGATCTCGCGTGAGCCCGCCGATGACGTGGCAGACTGCGTGGTGCAGGCCCATCGACCGCGTGTCCAGCGCGAACCCCGCCAGGTGCGCGGCTTCGAACAGCGCTTCGTGCAGCGCGGCGTCGCGGCGCGCCGCGGCGCGACGCAGCAGTGGCGGCAGGCGGCGTCCGGACTCGAGCGCCGCTGCGCCGCCCAGCACGTGCGGCATGCGCGCGTAGCGCGCTTCGATCGCATGCGCCCACGCGTTGATGCCGATCGAGCCCAGCTCGCGGGCCGGTAGCGACGCGAGCAGCGCCGCGTCGTAGAGGACGATGGGCGCCGGGGACGCGAGCCGCCCACCCGCTTTGCGGTCGCCGTCGAGCACGCCGTAGCCGCGCGACATCTCCGCGCCGCCCAGCGCCGTCGGCACCAGCGCCAGCACGACGCTGCGCCCATCGGCGACGGCTTTGCCCAGGTCGATCGCGCTCGAGCTGCCGATCGCGACCACGGTCGCGCAGCGGTGCTCGTCGACGAACGCGCCCGCTTCGTCCACGACGGCGCGCGGGTTGTGCGGCCGCACGCCGGCGTAGCGATGCACGTCCGCGTCGCCGAACGCATCGTCGGGCACGGCGGCCAGCGAGCGCGGCGAACCCAGCAACGCGACAGGCCCGTCGACCTGCAACGCCGCGAGCGCGTCGCCGACCGGGCCGAATACGATCCGGCGCTCCGCGATCCGCTGAATCGGAAGCGCCGGCCGCTTCACCGCCGGCGCGTCCTGCACCGCGCGCTCAGACGTCGTCGACCGGCGGGTTCTCGGAAGGCGCGCTGCCGACGTCCTCGACCGACGAGAACTCCTCGTCGTCGACGCCCAGGTTCTCGACCCGGCTGCGGTCCTGATCGTGCCGGCCTTCGTCTTGGATCGTTTCGCGTTCCATGATCGCAACGTACCCGCGGCGAACGCTCGTGCCCATGACTTGCCCGAGCTGTCAGACCCCGATCCCCGATGGCGCGCGCTTCTGCCCGGCGTGCGGCGCGGCGGCGCCGCAACCGGTCGCCGTCGGCACGTACAGCGAGCCCGTACCGGAGAGCGCCAATCCGAAAGAGCCGATCCGCGTCGGCGACATGACCGTGCGCATCGAAGGCGAGCTCGTCCCCGTGGTGGACATCGAGCTCGGGCCGCGCATGGCGGTCTACTTCGAGCATCACATCCTGTTGTGGAAACAGCCGCAGGTGCGGCTGGGCTTCATGGGCTTGCAGAACGCCGGCAAGCGTTTCTTCGCGGGCTTGCAGATCTTCATTTCGACTGCGCAAGGTCCGGGCAACGTCGCGATGTCGCGCGAGGCGCCCGGTCAGATCGTCGCGCTCAAGCTGCGCCCGGGCCAGATCGTCGACGTGCGCGAGCACCAGTTCCTCATGGCGACGAGCACGATCGCGTACGACTTCTACTGGCAGCAAGGCCTCGCGAACGTCTTCTTCTCCCGCAGCGGTTTGTTCATCGACCGCTTCACCGCGAGCAACGACGAAGGGCTGCTGCTGCTGCACGGTTACGGCAACGTGTTCGAGAAACAGCTCGGGCCCGGCGAGCAGATCGACGTCGAGCCGGGCGCGTGGTTGTGGAAAGACGCGTCCGTTCGGATGGACACCGTGAGCGTGCTGCAGTCGGGCGGCGGCGGCGGTTTGATGGGCGCGCTCGGCGCGTTCGTCGGCGGCGCGTCGCTGATGATGAACCGCTTCACCGGTCCCGGCCGGTTGGGTCTGCAGTCGATGACGTATCACGAGCCCGCCGGCGAAGGCGCGCAGCAGCAAGGCGGCTCCAGTAATATCGGCGGCGTGCTGGGAAGCTTGTTCAACCCGCGGCAATAAACATCGTCGGCGTCGCCGGGCGAAAGCCCGCTCAGCTCACGTCGCCGATTTGGTCTGGCGTCGCGTCGCGATGGAACGGGTGTCCGAAAACTCGAACCGGATCTCCGTCTCGCCGTTCGCCATCCGCCGGCGCGCCGCAGCTAGAAAGTGCTCGAGCCGGTACACGGTAGGTCGATCGAACGCGTGGAGTGTCACCTTGCCGCTATGGACCGACGCAGGCACGCCGTCGATGCGTACGGAGACACCCGGTGCGATGTTCTTCTGAAACGTAATGAGTTCACGCGGATTTTGCATTCGGGGCGGGTCAGCTCACGTAGGAGACGTTCACGCTGAAGCCGCCTGCTTCGGCTTGGCGCAGAACGCCCAAGACTGAGTCGATCTCGGTGTCGACCGCGATCATGTCGCCGGCGCTGATGCCGACCGGGCCGGCGTTGGTCCACAGCAGGCGACGGGCGGTTTGGAACGCCGCGCGCAGGCGCTGCGGCGTCGCTTCGAGCACCGGCCAGTCTTCGTAGGACATCGCGGGGACGATGCGCCAGCCGTCACCGGAGCACTCTTCCTCGTCGGCGTAGGCGTGCGGGACGTTCGCGAGCATATCGAGCTGCGCACGGTCGACGGCGCTCGCGTGCAGCGGCGCTTCGGCCAAACGGAGGACGTAGCGGTAAAACGCAGGGTTCGCGACGGTGCACATCCCCGCGGGCGACCCGACGCTGACGCTGATCATTGCCGACCCACGTTCTCGTGTCCCGATGGTCCCCCTCTCGCCTGGTCGCTACGTCCCTAGTTCTTTTGGACCGTCACGGCGAGGCCCGTCGACGCGAGGGGCGGCGTCAGGATCGCGCTGCGCGCGCCATGGCGCGCGAAGATCGCGGCGATCGAACGGCCGATGCGGTGCGGCTCGTCGTGCACCAGCGCGAGCACCGACGGGCCCGCCCCGGACAGCGCGACCGCGACGAGCGCCGGGTCTTCGAACTCGAGGATCTCGACCAGGCCCGGGATCGCGCTCGCGCGGTACGGCTGGTGCATCTTGTCGCGCACCGCGGCGCGAAGCAGGTCGATGCGCCCGGCCGCGAGCGCGGCACCGAGCAGCGCGGCGCGCTGCACGCTGTGCACAGCATCCGCACGCGTATAGGTCGTCGGCATCAGCTCGCGCGCCTGCGCTGTCGGCAGCGCGATTTCGGGCACGACCACGACCGCGGCGACGACGGGCGGCGCGAAGCGCGCGACGGTGAGCCCGTCGTCGCCGAACGCTGCGACCACCGCACCGCCGTACCACGCGGCGAGCGCATTGTCGGGATGGCCTTCGAGCTCGGCGACGGCGCGCGCGAGCAGGTCGTCGTCGGGCGGCCGGTCCACGAGACGCGCGCCGATCGCGACGCCCAGCGCGTGCGCGGCGGCGCTGCTGCCGAGCCCCGCGCCGAGCGGGATCGCGTTGTCGAGCGCGATCGCCAGCGACGGCGCCGCCGGCGCGATGCGCACGATGCCGCGCTCGACGCAGCCGCGCAGGCCGTCGTGCGTGGGCGCGTGCGCACCCGAGTACGTCCACTCCGACGACGCGCCGGGCGTGCGCTCGCGAACGTGAGCGGTCATGCGCAGCTCGAGCGCGAGCGCGACGGCGTCGAAGCCCGCGCCGAGGTTCGCGCTCGATGCGGGCGCGGACACCGTGAAGTCGATCATCGCGAAGGTGGCGGCGACGGCGACGGTCTCACGCGTGCGCGAGCAACTGGTCGAGGTACGCGGCGACGCCCGTACCGCGTACGATGGCGTTCGCCTGCGGTGCGGACGATGCGTGATAGCGCGCCGCGTACGCCGTGTCTTTGAGGACGTGGCCCGTGAGCACGCAGACGACGTCGGCGTCGCGCGCGACGGCGCCTTCCGCGACGAGGCGGCGCAGGCCGGCGAGCGACGCGGCCGACGCCGGTTCGCAGCCCACGCCGTCGCGGCCGATCACCGCGCGCGCTTCGGCGATCTCCGCATCGTCCACCGCGAGCACCGTGCCGCCCGAAGCACGCACCTCGGCGCGCGCCTTCTTCCACGACGCGGGTGCACCGATGCGGATCGCGGTCGCGTCGGTCTGGGCGCGCACCGGCACGAGGTCCGCGTCGTCGCGCCATGCGCGCGCGAACGGCGCGGCGCCGGCGGCTTGCACGACGGCGAGGCGCGGGACGCGGGCGGAAATTCCGATCGCGCGCGCTTCGCGAAAGCCCTTGCCCAGCGCGCTCGCGTTGCCGAGGTTGCCGCCCGGCAGCACCACCCAGTCGGGCGCGAGCCAGCGGCGCTGCTCGAGCAGCACGAGCGCCGCGGTCTTCTGCCCTTCGATGCGGTACGGGTTCACGCTGTTGACGACCGCGACCGTCGCCGGATCGAGCGCGCGCACCGCGCGCAGCGCGTCGTCGAAGTCGCCTTCCACCGCGACGACGTGCGCGCCGTAATCGAGCGTCTGCGCGACTTTGGCCGCGCTGATGCCGTCGACCGGTGCGAGGACGACCGCGACCATGCCGGCGCGCGCGGCGTACGCCGCCATCGACGCGGCCGTGTTGCCGGTGCTCGCGCACACCGCGACGCGCGCGCCGCGTTCGCGCGCGTGCGAGATCGCGACGGTCATCCCGGCGTCCTTGAACGACGCCGTCGGGTTGACGCCGAGGTGCAAGTACGCGAGCGCGTCGACCCCCGCGTACGCGGCGCCGCGCGGCGCGTCGATCAGCGGGACGTCGCCTTCGCGCAGCGTGGTGATCGCGTCGCCGGCGACGGGCGGCAGCAGCTCGCGAAAACGCCACACGCCGCTGCGGTCGCGCGGGTCGAGCGACGCGCGGCGCAGGCGCGCGTTCGTCTCCACGGTGTACGCTTCGATGCGATCGGTGTCGAGCGCGAACGCGAGCAGGTCGCCGCAATCCGCGCATGCGAGCGCGTCTGTTTCTTCGGCTGCCGCATCGCAGGCGCTGCAGCGCAGCGCGTGCGACGGGACCGGCGGCTTCGTCATGCCGGCGGCCTCTGCTGGGCAGCGGACGGCGGGCGCGTCACGGCGCCTTCGGCCGCGGACGACACCAGCGCCGCGTACTTTGCGAACACGCCGCTCGCGTAGCGCGGCGCGGGCGCGCGCCAACCGCGCATCCGTTCGGCGATCTCGTCGCCGGACAGTGCGACGTCGAGACGGCCGCGCTCGACGTCGATCGTCACTGTGTCGCCGTCGCGCACGATCGCGAGGGGTCCGCCGGCGAACGCTTCGGGCGCGACATGGCCAACCATCAAGCCGCGGGTCGCGCCGCTGAACCGTCCGTCGGTCACGAGGGAGACCGAATCACCCAAGCCCTGGCCGACGATCGCCGCCGTCACGCCGAGCATCTCGCGCATCCCGGGCCCGCCTTTGGGGCCTTCGTAGCGGATGACGACGATGTCGCCGGCGACGATCTCGCGCGCGTCGATCGCGTGCATCGCGTCTTCTTCCCGTTCGAACACGCGCGCGCGGCCGGTGAGCAGCGTGGGCTCGTGTCCGGCGACCTTCACCACCGCGCCGTCGGGTGCGAGGTTGCCGCGCAGAATGCGCAGCCCGCCCTTGGGCTTGAACGGATGCTCCGCCGTCGCGACCACGCGCTGATCCGGCGTTTCCGCGGCGTTCGCCGTCTCTTCGCGCAGCGTGCGGCCCGACGGCGTCAGCGTGCTGCCGTCGACCAGCCCGCCTTCGACCATCCGTCTCGCGATGAGCTGGATGCCGCCGGCTTTGTCGACGTCGAGCGCGACGTACTTGCCGCCGGGGCGCAAGTCCGCGACGATCGGCGTACGCTCCGAGATGCGCTCGAAATCGTCGAGCGTCAGCGGCACGTTCGCTTCGCGCGCCAGCGCGATGAGGTGCAGCACGCTGTTGGTCGAGCCGCCCGTGCCGGTGGCGGCGGCGATCGCGTTCTCGAACGCCGCGCGCGTCGCGATCTTGCGCGGCGTGAGGCCGCTGCGCAGCATCTCCATCACGGTGACGCCCGCGCGATAGCCCTCTTTGTCCTTGCGCGGATCGGTCGCGCCGGGGCTCGCGCTGCCGACCATGGATAGGCCCAGAAATTCCAGCGCCATCGCCATCGTGTTGGCGGTGAACTGTCCGCCGCACGCGCCCGCGCCGGGGCACGCGGCGTATTCGATCGCGCGCAGCTCCGCGTCGTCGATCTTGCCCGCCGCGTGTTCGCCGATCGCTTCGAACACGTCGCCGATCGTGAGATCGCGATCCTTGTAGCGGCCCGGCGCGATCGAGCCGCCGTACAGCGCGAGGCCGGGGATGTCGAGCCGCAGCAGCGCCATGCCGGCCGCGGGAATCGTCTTGTCGCACGCGACCAGCGCGACGATTGCGTCGAAGCCGTAGCCGCGCGCGACGAGCTCGATCGAGTCGGCGATCACCTCGCGCGAGACCAGCGATGCCTTCATCCCCTCGGTGCCCATCGTGATGCCGTCCGAGATCGCGATCGTGTTGAACTCCATCGGCGTGCCGCCCGCCGCGCGCACGCCCGCTTTGACGTGATCCGCGAGCGCGCGCAGCCCGAAGTTGCACGGCATCGCGTCGGTCCAGGTGTTCGCGATCAGGACCAGCGGCTTGGCGAGGTCCTCGTCGTTGAAGCCGACGGCATGATAGAACGAGCGAGCGGCGGCGCGGTCGCGTCCGTCGACGACGACGGAGCTGCGTGCGCGGGTCGGATCGACGGGTGCGGGCATGTGGGCCGCTTCGCGCTCGCGAACGCGGTGTCATCGTGATCGAACCGGCTCCGATCGACATCAGGACGTTCGTCGCTCCCGACCTTCCGCCGTCCGACGTTTTCGACCGCTGCGTGCGCTGCGGCTTGTGTCTGCCGACGTGCCCGACTTATGTCGAAACGCTGGTGGAGACGTCAGGGCCGCGCGGGCGCATCGCGCTGATCAAAGCGGTCGCCGAAGAGCGGCTCGACCTGCTGAGCCCGGGCTTCGTGCACCAGATGTCCGAATGTCTGGATTGCCGCGCGTGCGAGGCGGTCTGCCCGTCGGGCGTCGACTACGGCAAGATCCTCGAGCCCGCTCGCACGCAGATCGTGCGCGCGCAAGATCCCGTTCGCTCGTGGTACGCCCGGCTCGGCCGCGCGGTTCTCGTCGGCCAGCTCTTCTCGCACATGTGGCTCATGCGCGCGGCGGCGCGCCTGCTGAAGTTCTACCAGCGCAGCGGCTTGCGCGATCTCGTGCGGCGCACCGGCATCCTGCGCCGGCTGGGGTTGCAAGACATGGAAGCGCTCGCGCCGCGAATTTCCGACCGCTTCTTCACGCCGCGGGATCAACGGTTCTCGCCCGGCGACGCCACCCTTCGACAAGCTCAGGGTGACACTGGCGTTCGCGATCTGCGTGATACCGGCGTTCGCGCCACCGCGTTTTTGCATGTCGGGTGCATCATGCACGTTGCGTTCGCGCCGTGGCACGAGGCGACGGTGCGCGTGCTGAATGCGGCCGGCGTCGAGGTGATCGTGCCGCGCGATCAAGGGTGCTGCGGCGCCATCACCATCCACGCGGGCGAGATGCCGAAAGGACGCGAGCTCGCCAAGCGCAACATCGCCGCGTTCGAACGCAGCGGCGCGGACGTGTACGTTATCAACGCGGCGGGCTGCGGGTCCGCGCTCAAAGAGTACGGGCACCTCTTCCACGGCGACGCGGAATGGGAGAACCGCGCGATCGCGTTCTCGGCGAAGGTGCGCGACGTGCTGGAGTACGTCGACGAGCTCGGCTTACCGGACCGCGCCTTCGGCCCGCTGCGCGGCATCGTGACGTATCAGGACGCGTGCCATCTGGCGCACGCGCAGCGCATCACCGCGCCGCCGCGGCGGCTGCTCGCGAAGATTCCGGGCCTCGAGCTGCGCGAGATGGACGAGTCGTCGCTGTGCTGCGGCTCCGCCGGAATCTACAACGTGACGCAGCCGGGTATGTCGCAGCGGCTGCAGCGCCGCAAGACCGAACGCATCCTCGAAGTCGCGCCCGAGATCGTCGCGACGGCGAACCCCGGCTGCGCGCTGCAGATGCGCAACGGCCTCGAGCGCGCAAGCGCCGAGCATGCCGGCGCCGAGCGCATCGCGATCAAGCACGTCATCGAGCTGGTCGACGAATCGCTTGCCGCCGGCCGCGGCTAGCAGTTAGCGATCAGATGTCGCCGACGCGCGCTCCGTCCGCGAGCGCGTCTTCCAGCTTGGCGTAGACCGCGAACACTTTGAGCAGGCCGGTGATGCGAAGCAGGCGCAGGATCTGGCCTTCCTTCGCTACCAGGCGGACTTCGCCGTTGAATTCTTTGGCGCGGCGCTGGCCGCCGATCAGCGCGCCCAATCCCGTCGAGTCGAGGAAGTCGACTTGCGTGAGGTCGACGATCAAACGGTGGTTGCCGCGCTCCGACGCGCTGGTGAGCGCGGCGCGCACGGTGGGCGACGTCGCGATGTCGAGCGAACCGACGAGGTCGAACACCTGCATCTCGTCGACGACGTGCACGTGGATCGAAAGATCCTCGTGGTGCTGTGGACCGGTGGTGCCGTTGACGCTCATCCCTCGTACTCCCGCCATTCCGCGATGTGTCCGCGCAGGTCCAACCGAACGAGCGCACACCCGGCGCGTTCGAGCCGGGCTTCGCCGTCGCCTTCGACTGCGAACCGGTACACGACGCACGCGCGCTCGCCCTGTGCGATGACGTCGTCCACGAGGAATTCCCATGCGGTGGCGGACGCCGCGTAGCGCGCGAAGTGAGCCGCGACGGCGGCCCGGCCGTGGACAGCCGGTTTGCGCGCCTCCCGGTACGTGGCGTCCTCCGCAAACTCCGCCGCGGCAGCGGCGAGGTCGCGGCGCGCGAACGCGTCCAGGACGTTCGCCAGGGCGCCGGACGCGGTCGTCACGGGACCGGCGGCTTCCCCGCGCGGATCGCGCTGGTCATCTCCGCGACGCGATCGGCCGCGGTTCTGTCGCCGAGCTTGCGATACCCGCGCAGCGCGGTCGCGAGATCGGCCAGCGCACCGTCTTTGTTGCCGGTCGCGTAGCTCGCGAGCGCGCGCTCGCGGTAGCCGTCGGGATCGTCGGGATGCCGCTGGACCAACCGCTTCGCGCCGGTGCGGATCTTCCCTAGCCTGGGCTAGCGCTCGAGGCGGAACACCCGGTCGGCGACCGGCGTGACGAAGCGGATCGCGAAGAGCTCACCGCGCAGCGTGCGCTCGCGGTACGACAGCGACAGCCCCGCCAGCACGATCGCGCCGACGATGTCCGCGAAGAGCCCCAGCGAGTAGATCCACACGATGGCGGTCAGCGATCCGGCGAGCGGCGGGATCGCGACGACGATCACGAACGGCAGCGCGAGCAGCACCAGGTACGCGAGCGTCGCGGCGATCCCGTATACGAACGCCTGGCGCGTGTGCAGCCGCGACCACGCCGTCGCTTCGGGCGGCTCGCGAAACAAGTCCAAGACGGCGAGCGGCCACACGACATATGCGTTGGCCGCCCGTTGCTGGAGTTCCGGATCCGCGCCGTTCGTCACGCCGCGGAGGATTCGACGCTAGTTGACGACGCGCTTGGCGCCGAGGTAGCGGGCGCCCCAGTACGAGTCGTGCAGGCTGGAGACCATCACGCCGTGGCTCGACGAGGCGTGCACGAACCGGTCGCCGCCCAGCGCGATGCCGACGTGCGAAACGCCCGGTTCGTAGGTGTGAAAGAACACGAGGTCGCCGGCGCGCGGCTGCCCCTCGAAGCGCTTGCCCGCGTAGTACTGCGCGTCGGCCGTGCGGGGCAGCTGGCGGCCCATCATCGCGAAGACGTGCTGCACGAAGCCGGAGCAGTCGAACCCGTACGCGGACGTCCCGCCGAACGAGTACGGCACGCCCAGAAACCGCATGGCGTGGCGCGTCAGGGTGGAGGCCATCGCGGCGCCGCGTGATGCGATCCCGCTGGCGAATTTCTGCACGTGGAACAGGCGCGACGCGCGCCCCGGCGCGGCCGGCGCGGCGGTGTCCTCGCCTTGCGCAGGCGAGGCATTCCACATGGCGAGGTCGGCGCCCGCGGTCGGTGCGGCGGCGGCCTCGGAGGCGCTCATCACGGCCTCCGCGGTAACCGCGGTTGGGGCCGGAGCGCTATGGTCGCTCGACTCGGTCGCACTCGCTACGATCGGCAAACCGGCCGAGAGAAAGCAAACGACAAACCCGGTGAGGATGGAACGATGCAAGACTGCTCCTTCTTCCACACGTACGGGGTTAGTTGACGGGTTCGGGCGGAAGAAATCGCCCTAGCGCCGACCGGCGCATTCACCCCATTCCTTGGTGGTCCCCCGCTCCGCCTAGCCTCGAGGCGGACTCCGTGATCATTAGCAGGCTATGTACGAACCCGGCGGAGCTTGAAGCCCACCGGTCCGGCGACCCCAATTTCTTGGGGCCACGGGATGGGGGATAGGCGTTCTCTCCGGGCATCTCCTCCCGGCACCGCCCCCACATCGTAAAGATCGGCTGAGCTCCGCGGACGCGTTAGCGCGGTCCCGTCAAGATGCGATAACGGCGCGTTCACGCTTGCCTTGCTAGCGCGCGCACCGCGGCGGCGACGGACTCCGCGAGGGCGTGCGTGCGCGCGCCGTCGCTGCCTTCCACCATCACGCGCACGAGCGGTTCGGTGCCCGACGGGCGCACGAGGATGCGGCCGTCGCCCGCTAATTCGCGCTCGGCAGCGGCGACCGCGTCGCGCACGCCGGGATGGTCCGCGATCGCCTTGTCGGTGACGCGCACGTTGACGAGCACTTGCGGATAGACCGCCAGATCCGATGCAAGGTCGTGCAGCGTGCGCTTCGTGCGCGCGGCGATGGAGAACAACGCGACCGCCGTCATCGGGCCGTCGCCCGTCGTGCCGCGCGACAGGTCGATCACGTGACCGGACTGCTCGCCGCCGAAGCGGTAGCCGCCGGCGCGCATCGCTTCGAGCACGTAGCGGTCGCCGACCGCCGCGCGCACCAACCGAATTCCCGCGCGCTCGAGCGCTTTTTCGAAGCCCATGTTCGACATCACCGTGCCGACGACGGTGTCGCCGGGCAGGTCGCCGCGTTCATGCAGATCGCGTGCGGCGATCAGCATCACGTGATCGCCGCTGAGCACGTCGCCCGCTTCGTCGACGAACAGTGCGCGGTCGGCGTCGCCGTCAAATGCGACGCCGGCGACCGGGCCGGTCGAGCGCGCGATCTCCTCGCGCACGCGCGCGCGCAGCATCGCGAGATCGGTCGCGCCGCAGCCGACGTTGATGCGGCTGCCGTCGTCCTCGCAGTTGAGCGCGATCACGCGCGCGCCCAGCCGCTCGAAGATCTTCGGGCCGACCAGATACGCCGCGCCGAACGCGCCGTCGACCACGACCGTGAGCCCGCGCAGGTCGGCGCCCGCGGCGACCAGTTTGGCGAAGTAGTTGTCGATCAGGCCGCGCGTATGGGTGACGATGCCGATGTCCAGGCCGGTCGGGCGCGGCAAGTGCGCGTGCGAATCGATGAGCGCTTCGATCTCGTGCTCGACCGCGTCCGACAGCTTGAAGCCGTCGGCGCCGAAGAACTTGATCCCGTTGTCTTCGATGGGGTTGTGCGAAGCGGAGATCATCACGCCCGCGGCGGCTTCGATGCTCGCGGTGATCGCGGCGACGGCGGGCGTCGGGACGATGTCCAGCAGCACGACGTTGCGGCCGGTCGATGCAATGCCCGCGACGATCGCACCTTCGAGCATCGGCCCCGACAAGCGCGTGTCGCGCCCGACCACGATCGGCTTGTCCATCGGCTGGTCGTGCGCGATCACCGCCGCGCCGGCGCGGCCGACCGCGTACGCGAGCTCGGGTGTCAGGTCGGCGTTCGCCACGCCGCGCACGCCGTCGGTGCCGAAGTATTTTCCCAATTGCGTTTATCTCGTCTTGGAGGTGCTGGGGATGAAGCGCGCGCGCACGCGGATGAGGTTGGGCGAGATCTGCACGTCGCTCACTTCGCCGCCGTCCGCGCCGGTAGGTGTCGGGCGGATCATCGAGTCGAACTGCTTGGGTTTGGTCGGGATCGGGATCTCCACGCGCACGCTGGTCACCTTGGCGAGATCGGTGGCGACGCCGCGGATGGTCGTTGCCGGCGGGTTCACTTCCGCCGACTCCACGACGATGCCGCGGCGGTCGCCGACGTAGTCGAAGCTGACCGGCACCGTGCGTTCTTCGAGTCGGCCCAGCGAGATCTTCACCGACCCGGGCGACAGCGACTTGATCGCGAGGTCGGGCGAGACGACGTTGACCCGCACGTAGTGATCGCCGGGATCGACGAGCTCGTGCACGTCGAGCACCGCTTCGAGTTGATCGGCGCGCACGGGCGGGCCGTTGCGCGGCGCCTCGACGACGACCGTCGCGAGCTTGTCGGTGTAGCGCGCGATGTAGCCCGCCTTCAGCCCCGTGACGACGATCGGCACTTCGAGCGTTTGGTCGAACTTCGCCGTCGTGCCGGGCGCGGCCGCGAGATGGAAATAGCCCCACGCCGTCAGCGCGAGGCACACGGCGAAGAACTTAAGTCCGAAGTTGTTCTTGAGGAGGTTGAGCAGCACGCGGAACTCGGGTCAGCAGGTTGGCCAGGAGGCCACCCTCGGCCTGGGTGCGCCGGCGCGTCGGGCGCAGGCACGCCGACAGCACGCGCCGCAGCCGCTCTTCGTCGTCGATCGGGACCGACAGCCGGCCCGCGCGCGCGACCGAGATGAGGCCGCTCTCCTCGCTGACGACGACCACGACCGCGTCGGTCTGCTCCGTCAGCCCGACGGCGGCGCGATGGCGCGTGCCGACGTGGCGGTCGACCGACAGCGTGTTGTCGCTGAGCGGCAGGAAGCACGCCGCGCCTTCGATCAGCAGGTCGCGCACGATCACCGCGCCGTCGTGCAGCGGCGACGTTTTGTTGAAGATCGCCAGCAGCAAGTCGCTCGAGAGCCGGGCGTCGAGCGCGGTGCCGCTCTCGACATATTCGCGCAAGCCGGTCTGCTGCTCGATCACGATCAGCGCGCCCGTCCGGCGGCTCGCGAGCACGAACGCGGCGTGCGTGACGCCGCGGATTTGCTCGGACGTGATCTCGTCCTCGGCGCGGCGGTCGCGCACGAACAGCCGGCCGCGCCCGATCTGCTCGAGGCCGCGGCGCAGTTCCGGCTGGAACACGATCGGCAGTCCGACGGCCGTCCCGAGGAGAAGGTACTGCATCACGGTAGCCAGGACGAGCAGGTGCAGCAAGTTGGAGACGGCGAGGATCACCACGAGCACGAACAGCCCGAACATGATCTGCACGGCGCGCGTGCCGCGGATCAGGAGCAGCAGATAGTACGCGAGAATCGACGTCGCGATGATGTCGATCGCGTCGGTTATCGTGAAGTTGAGGTGGACCGGAAGGCTGGGCCAGTTCATCGGCGTTCCGGCGCGTTCGAAAGATACGTCTCGATGATGCGCGTGACGTCGAGCTCGGGATCGCCCAGCCCGCATGCGGCGATCGCAGCGGCTTCGTCGAGCGCGAGGTCGCGGTCCGTGCGCGCGGGGACGAACACGGACTCGATCGCGACGAGATCGTCGATGAGATCCGGTTCGGTCACCGCATCGTCGAACCGCACCGTCACGGTGGGGCCGTCCTCGGCGACGTCGATGACGCCGACCGGGCCGCCCGGACCACGCAGCGCATCGGCGACGTTCGCGCGGGCGAGCGGGTCGGCGAGGCTCACGGTGCGGGTAACGATCACGGCCGCTCAGACGTTCGCGTGAGCGACCAGGGACTCCGCCGGGCGCGCGTCATCGCCGTCGGCCGCAATTCCGCCTGGCTGGTCGCCGAGGACGAGACCGAGCCGCGCCTCGCGTCGCTGCGCCGGGTCGCGCGCTCCGACGCCGGCGGGCGCTCGGAATCCGGCGGGCGCTCGGAATCCGGCGGGCGCGAGATGGTGGTGCCGGGGGACCTCGTCGACGCCAAGGTGATCGGCGACGACCGCGTCGTGATCGATGCGATCCACCCGCGCGGCTTCGCGCTGGTGCGCCGGACCGGCGGCGGGCGCACCAAGACGATGGCGGCCAACGTCGACACCGTCGCGATGGTGGCGGCGCTGGTCGACCCGCCGCTGCACCTCGTGATGATCGATCAGCTCGTCGCCTTCGCGCTGCAGCACGACGTCGAGCCCCTGCTGCTGCTGACGAAGGCCGATCTGGCCGGCGAAGAGGCCGCGGAGCGGATCGCCGGGCTCTACCGCGGGATCGGCGTGCCGGTGATCGTGCTCAATCCGAAGACCGGCCGAGCCGTGGACGACCTGCGCGCCCAGATCGCCGCCCGGCACGCGCTGCTGGTCGGCAACTCCGGGGTCGGCAAGTCCACCATCTTCAAGGCGCTGGGCGGGATCGGGATCGTCGGGGACTTGTCGCGGTTCGGCCGCGGGCGCCAGACGACCACGTCGGCGCGCTTGGTGCGGCTGGGCGACGGCTTCCTGATCGACAGCCCGGGGATCGGCGAGTTCACCCTGGACCCGATGCCCGCCGACGAAGTGGGCTGGCTCTTCGTCGAGATGCGCGAGCCCGCGACCCGCTGCCGCTTCTCCAACTGCCGCCACCTCGCCGAGCCGGGCTGCGCCGTGCGGGCCGCCGTGGCCGAGGGCCGGATCGCTGCGAGCCGGTACGGCTCCTACGCGGAGATCGTGCGGGCGTCGCCCGCGCCGTGACCTCGGCACGTGGGTGGCGCACCTTCGAAGGCTCAGTGACAAGATGCTCAGGGTGACACGCAGGGCAGAATATGGTAGGCTACCCTTCGTGCCCAACATCAAAGCCGCCGTCAAATGGGTGCGCCAGAGCGAAAAGCGCACGCTGCGGAACCTCGACGCGAAGACCCGTCTGAAGACGCTGTTCAAGAAGGCGAAGTCCGCCAAGGACCCGGCCGTGACGTCGTCGGTCGAGGCCCAGTTCGACAAGGCCGCGCACAAGGGGATCATCCACCCCAACAAGGCCGCCCGCAAGAAGTCGCGCCT
>CAVRRP010000010.1:0-39128 GCA_963723635.1 Vulcanimicrobiota bacterium
CGGCCGACACGATCCTCACCGACTACGATGCGGTCGTGATCGCGGTCGGAATGGGCAGCGTTCCGCGGCTGAAGATCGAGGGCGAAGACGCCGCCGGCGTGTGGGACGCGCTGGACTTCATCCGCGTCGCGAAATCCGGCGGCGACGTCGGCGTGCTCGGCGACGCGGTCGTGGTGATCGGCGGCGGCAACACCGCGATCGACGCCGCGACGTGCTCGCGGCGGCTCGGTGTGCCGTCGGTGACGATGTACTACCGGCGCGGCGCGGAGCGCATGACCGCCTACGACTTCGAGCTGGAGTTCGCGAAAGTCGAAGGCGTGGAGTTTCGCACGTTCACGCTGCCCAAGCGCATCGTGGTGGAGAACGGGCGCGTCGCGGGCCTCGAGATCATCTCGACCGCGCCCGACAACAGCGCTCGCCCGCTGCCCGGCACCGAGCGCGTCGTCGCGGCCGACACCGTGATCCTCGCCATCGGCCAGACGCGCCACGTCGCGCTGCTCGATGCGTTCGGCGTGACGCACGACGTCAACGGCATCGCCGTCGTCGATGCGACCACGATGAGCACGAACCGGCCGAACGTGTTCGCTGCGGGCGACTGCATGTTCCAGCCCGGCGGCGTCGACGCGATGGTCGTCGAGGCGGCGCAACGCGGCAAGGTCGCGGCTTGCGGCGTCGACGCGTTCTTGCGGGCGGAGACGCGCTGATGGCTGACCTCTCGATCGATCTCGCCGGCATTCGCAGCCCGAACCCGTTCTGGCTGGCGTCCGCGCCGCCCACGAACTCCGGCTACCAAGTCATGCGCGCGTTCGCGGCGGGCTGGGGCGGTGCGGTCTGGAAGACGCTTGCGCTCGAACCGATCGTCAACGTGACGTCGCGGTTCGCAGGGCTGAACATCGGTCCGCAGCGCATGGCCGGGATGAACAACATCGAGCTCATCACGGATCGGCCGCTCGATGAGAACCTGCGCGAGATCGCGGAATGCAAGGCGGCGTATCCGGACCGCGCGATCGTCGCGTCGCTGATGACGGAGTGCACGCGCGAGAGCTGGCAGGAGCTCGTCCGCCGCTGCGAGACCGTGCCGATCGACGGGTTCGAGCTCAACTTCGGCTGCCCGCACGGCATGTCCGAACGCGGCCAGGGCGCGGCCGTTGGGCAGGATCCGGAGCTCATCGAGATGGTGACGCGCTGGGTGAAAGAGGCGGCGCACGTCCCCGTGATCGTGAAGCTCACGCCCAACGTCACCGACGTGCGCTATCCCGCGCGCGCCGCGGCGAAGGGCGGCGCCGACGCGATCAGCCTGATCAACACGATCAACTCGCTCATGGGCATCGATCTGGACACGTGGCTGCCCGTGCCGCACGTGGACGGCAAGTCCTCGCACGGCGGCTACTGCGGACCCGCGGTGAAGCCGATCGCGCTCAACATGGTGGGCGCGTGCGCCAAAGATGCGCAGGTGGTCGTCCCGATCTCCGGCATCGGCGGGATCTCCGACTGGCGCGACGCGGTGGAGTTCATGCTGATGGGCTCGACGAGCGTGCAGGTCTGCACGGCGGTGATGCACCACGGCTTCCGCATCGTGGCCGACATGATCGACGGCTTGAACAACTACCTCGACGCGCGCGGGATCGGGTCGGTGCGCGAAATCATCGGCAAGACCGTGCCGCGGTTCGTCGACTGGAACGACCTCAACCTCGACTACAAGATCGTCGCGCGGATCGACCCCGAGACGTGCATCCGCTGCAACAAGTGCTACATCGCGTGCGAGGACGCCGCGCACCAGTGCATCGACCGGCCCGCCGACCCGCGGCTCAACCCGGTCGTGGATGAGGAGCACTGCGTCGGGTGCAACCTATGCGCGATGGTGTGCCCCGTCGTCGACTGCATCGAGATGGTGCGCGTCGACGCGGGCGACACCGTCCACACCTGGAGGGAGAAGCTCACATCGGTACCATCGTAAGGGGCGGGACGGTCGTCACGGCGACGGACGTGTTTCCGGCCGACGTCCTCATCGAGAACGGCGTCATCACGATGATCGGGCGCAGCATCATGGCACTGGGCCAGGAGATCGTCGACGCGTCGGGCGCGTACGTATTCCCGGGCTTCATCGACCCGCACACGCACCTCGACATGCCGTTCGGCGGCACGACGACGATCGACGACTTCGCCAGCGGCACCGTCGCGGCGGCGCTCGGCGGCACGACGACCATCGTCGACTTCGCGCTGCACCAGAAGGGCGACACGCTCGCCAACGCGGTCAAGACGTGGCACGGCAAGGCCGACGGCAAAGCCGCGATCGACTACGCGTTCCACCTCACCGTGGCGGACGGGCGCGACGACACAATCAACGAGATCGCCGAGATGATCGTGCGCGAAGGCGTGAACTCGTTCAAAGTGTTCATGGCGTACAAGCACGTGCTGCAAGTCGACGACGAGACCATCTTCAAGGTGCTCAAGGCGTGCGCGAAGGCGGGCGGACTGGTGCAGGTGCACGCCGAGAACGGCGACGTCATCGAGGTGACCGTCAAAGAAGCGCTCGCGGCGGGCAACACCGCGCCGAAGTACCACGGGCTCACGCGGCCGGTCGAGCTCGAAGCCGAGGCGACGTCGCGCGCGATCCGGCTGGCAGAGGTCGCCGGCGCGCCGCTGTACGTGGTGCACGTGTCGTCCGCGATGGCGGCCGACGCGATCAGCGACGGCCGCAAGCGCGGCTTGCACATCTACGGCGAGACCTGCCCGCAGTATCTCGTGTGCGACGTCAGCGATTACGACCGGCCCAACTTCGCCGGTGCGAACTACGTGATGTCGCCGCCGTTGCGCGAAAAGCGCGATCAAACCGTGCTCTTGCAAAAGCTCAAGAACGGCGAGCTGCACGCGTTCGGTTCAGATCACTGCTCGTTCAACAACTGCGGGCAGAAAGAGCTGGGCAAGGACGACTTCTCGAAAATCCCCAACGGCGCGCCGACCATCGAGGACCGCGTCGCGATCCTGTACGAGCACGGCGTGAACAAAGGCGTCATCGGGCTCAACCAGTTCGTCGCGCTCGCGTCCACCAACCCCGCCAAGCTGTTCGGCCTGTTCCCCCGCAAGGGCACGATCGCCGTCGGCAGCGACGCCGACATCGTTATCTGGGACCCGAACGCGGAGCGCACGATCTCCGCCAAGACGCACCACATGAACGCCGACAACAACATCTTCGAAGGGATGACGGTGCACGGCCGGCCGCGGTACGTGTTCTCGCGCGGCCGCAAGGTCGCCGACGGCGACACGTTCACCGGCGAGCCCGGTCAGGGCGAGCACCAGAAGTCGTCGCCGTTCCGCCCCGTGCAGTTATAGTGGGTTCGCCTCTGGTGGAACCCGTGGCTGCGGCCGCATCATAAAGGGAGAGTTGAAGGAACCGTGAGCGACATCGTGACGATAGGGCTGATCCAGGCGCATCACGACACCGACGGCGCGGAGCCCGTCGAAGTGCACAAGCGCGCCGCGATCACCAAGCACGAGCAGATGATCCGCGAGGCGGCGCAGCGCGGCGCGAAGATCGTCTGCCTGCAGGAGCTCTTTTACGGGCCGTACTTCTGCACTGAGCAGAACCCGAAGTGGTACGAGGCGACGGAGACCGTCCCCGACGGTCCGACCACACGGCTGATGCAAGACCTTGCGCGGGAGCTGGAGATCGCGCTCGTCGTGCCGCTCTACGAGCGCACGATCAGCGGCGTGTACTACAACACCGCGGTGATCATCGACGCCGACGGCAGCGTGCTGGGCATCTACCGCAAGCACCACCTGCCGCAAGTCGCGGCGGGCCCGCAAGGCTGCGGCTTCTGGGAGAAATACTACTTCAAGCCGGGCAACGCCGGGTACCCGACGTTCCAGACGCGCTACGCGCGCATCGGGGCGTACATCTGCTACGACCGGCACTTTCCCGAAGGCGCGCGCGTGCTCGGCCTCAACGGCGCGGAGATCGTGTTCAACCCGTCGGCAACCGTCGCGGGCTTGTCGGAATATCTCTGGAAGCTCGAGCAGCCCGCGCACGCCGTCGCGAACGGATATTACGTCGGCGCGATCAACCGCGTCGGCTTCGAGACGCCGTGGAACATGGGCGAGTTCTACGGGCAGTCGTACCTCGTCGACCCGCGCGGACAGTTCGTCGCCGTCGGCTCGCGCGACAAGGACGAGGTCGTGATCGGCGACATGGACCGCCGCGTGATCGAAGAGGTCCGCAACACCTGGCAGTTCTACCGCGACCGCCGGCCCGAGACGTACGGCGAGATGGTGGAGATCTAGGGACGCCACGATAAGGAGCGTTGAAGCCGCATGAAAATGCAGGTCGAGCGCGACGGGATCGTCACGCTGACGGACGACGCCGCGCGCGCGGCGGCGGCGAACACCGATCTCTGGAACGACGACCTGCGGCCGTGCACACCGGGCGAGCACTCGTGGCGCGCGTCGCGCTTCGCGAGCCTGTGGATCGGGATGTGCCTGTGCATCCCGACGTACTCGCTCGCGGGCGGGATGATCGACTTGGGGATGAGCTGGTGGGAAGCCGTGCTCACGATCCTGGTGGGCAGCGCGATCGTGCTCGTGCCGATCCTACTCGTTGCGCACGCCGGCACGCGCTACGGCATTCCCTATCCGGTGTTCGCGCGCTTGTGGTTCGGCACGCGCGGCGCGCATCTGCCCGCGCTCGCGCGCGCGATCATCGGTGCCGGCTGGTTCGGCATCAACGCGTGGTTCGGCGGGCTCGCGCTCGACGCGATCGCCGGCCGGCTCGTGCCCGCGTGGGGCGGTTTCGGCGCGCACGTCGCGGTCGCGTTCGCGGCGTTCTGGCTGCTCAACGTCGCCATCGCGATGCGCGGGCCGCAGGCGATCGGAAAGCTCGCCGCGTTCGCGGCGCCGACGCTCGGCCTCGCCGCGGTCGCGCTGTTCGCCTGGGGTTTGAGCGCCGCGGGCGGCGTCGGCCCGATGCTCGCAGCGCCGCCGAAGCTGCACGGCACCGCGTTCTGGATCGCGTTCTTCCCGTCCGCGATCGGCGTCGTGGCGTTCTGGGCGACGCTCGCGCTCAACATCCCCGATTACTCGCGCTACGCCGTATCGCAGCGCGCGCAGCTCCGCGGCCAGCTCGTCATGCCGGTCGTGATGGCGCTGTTCGCGTTCGTCGCGATCGCGGTGACGTCGGCAACGGTGGTTGTGTACGGCAAGCCGCTGTGGAACCCGGTCGATCTCCTGCTGCGGTTTCCCACCATCGTGGTGCTGATCGGCGGCGTGCTCGTGATCCTCTCGTCGATCACGATCAACGTGGGTGCGAACGTCATGGCGCCCGCGCGCGCGTTCGAAAACCTCTGGCCGAACAAGATAACGTTCGCCATCGGCGCGATCATGACGGGCGTCTTGGCGCTCGCGATGCAGCCGTGGTTCGTGCTCGAAAAGTTCGGCAACTACATCTTCTTGTGGCTGGGCACGTACGGCACGCTGCTCGGCCCGTTCGACGGCATCGCGATCTGCGATTACTGGCTCGTGCGCGAGCTGCGGCTGGACCTGTTCCAGCTCTACTCGCGCAGCGGCCGCTACGACTATGCCGGCGGCTGGAACCTGCGCGCGGTCGCGGCGCTCGTCGTCGGCTGGATCCCGCCGCTGGCCGGCCTGTGGTTCGCGCCGCTGCATTTCCTGTGGTCGGGCGGCTGGTTCTTCAGCATCATCGTTGCGGGCCTCGCCTACACCGCGTTCATGCGCACCGAAAAATCGCGCATCTCCGAAGCGGAGTACGCCGCGATCACCGAGCGCGAGCCCGCCATGCGCGACGGTGCCGCAACGACCCGTCCGTCGATCGCCTGATCGCCCGATCGCCCCAGGAGGCCTCGATGAAGATTCGTTCGATTCGCCGCGAAATCCAGACGCTGCGCGTGTATTCGCTGATCACGACGGTGCTTGCGGGCGTGTTCTTGATCGGCGCGGTGCACGAGGCGCGCACGGACCGGTTCGACCGGCTCACCGTGCACCGCATCGACGTCGTGGACCGCGAGGGCAAGCTCGCGATGGTGATCACCGATCACGACGACTTCCCGCCTCCCGTCGTGAACGGAAAGACCGGCAAACGCAGCTCGGGGAGCGACGAGAACGGCATCGTGTTCTACAACCAGCTCGGCAACGAGCAGGGCGCGCTCATGTGGGACGGTCGCGTCGACAAGAAGACCGGTGCCGCGAGCTCGGCGACGGTGCTCACGTACGACTCGGTGAAGAGCGATCAGCTGCTGCAAGTCGACGACGGCTACGACAACGGTCACCAGTCGGCGTACATGGTCGGCTGGAACCGGCCGGATGACACGACCCCGGCCTTCACGCAATTCCTTTCGGAAGTGCAGGCGACGACGACGGAAGCGCAGCGCAGCGCCGTCATTTCGCGCCACCCCGAATTTCGCGCATACCGCCGGTTCTTCGTCGGATACGACGAAGAAAACACTGCGCGGGTCACGCTGCACGACGGCAAGGGCAAACCGCGCCTCACGATGTTCGTCGCGCCGGACGGCACGGCGAAGCTGCAGTTCCTGGGTGCCGACGGCAAGGTGTCCTACGAACTGCCGCAGGCGGCACCCAGCGCGGCGCCCTAGCGAACGTAGCCGGGCAGTCCGCTTGGGGCCTCCTACAAACGTTCCGCGTGGGCCTCGGCGAGGTCGCCGACCGCGGCGTCGATCGTCGCGACCGCTTCGTCGAGCTGTTCGTCGGTGATCGTCAGCGGGGGCGCGATGTGGAGCACGCTGTAGCGGCCAAACGCGTACGCGCCGCGTTTCTTCAAGCTCGCGAACAGCGCCGGCATCGGCCCCATCGACTTTCCTTGCCATGGCACCAGCGGCGTGCGCGCGGAGCGGTCGCTCACGAACTCCAGCGCAAAGAATGCGCCGACGCCGCGCACTTCGCCGACGATCTCGTGGCGCGCGCGCACGCCTTCCAAGCCTGCGCGCAAGCGCGACTCGATCGAGCGTGCCCGCGCGTACAGATCGCCGTCGCGATACGCTTGCAGCGTCGCGAGGCCCGTCGCCATCGCGAGCGGGTGCCCCGAGTACGTGTGCCCCGCCGGGAGCGGTTTCTGATCGAACGCGCTCGCGTACTTCTCGCGCAGCAGCACCCCGCCGAGCGGCACGTAACCCGACGTCACCCCCTTCGCGAACGTGAGCATGTCCGGCACCACGCCGAACCGCTCGCCCGCGAATACCGCGCCCGTGCGGCCGAAGCCCGTCATGACCTCGTCGAAGATCAGCACGATCCCGTGCGTGTCGCACAGCGCGCGCAAGCCCGCCAGATAGCCGGGCGGGAAGACGATCACGCCGTTCGAGCCGATCACGGGCTCGATGAGGATCGCGGCGACCTGATCGGGATTTTCTGCCGCCACCGTGTCCGCGACGTGCTGCAGCGCGCGGCGCGTCTCTTCCGCCGGATCGGTGGTGAAGAACGGGCTGCGGTACGGGTACGGCGCCCAGAAGTGCACCACGCCGGACATCGTGTTCGACGGCTCGTTGTACCAGCGCCGGTTCTCGCCGGTCAGCGTCGCGGAGCCCGCGCCCGAACCGTGGAACGAGCGGTACGCCGTCAACACCTTCGCCCGCCCGGTGACGGCGCGCGCGAGCTTGATCGCGTCCTCGTTCGCCGCCGCGCCGGACGTGCTGAAGAACACGCGGCCGCCCTCGTCGCCCCACGGCGCGAGGCGCACCAGCGCCTCGCCGAGCTCCGCGCGGGCGTCGTTGAACCAGCTCGGCGGGCTGAAGCATAGCCGGTCCACCTGCTCGTGCATCGCCGCGCGCACGGCCGGGTGGCCGTGGCCGAGGTTCACCGCGATCAGCCCCGACGTCAGGTCGGCGTAGCGGTTGCCGTCGTCGTCGTAGAGGTAGATCCCCTCGCCGCGCATGATGACGGGCGGCTGCAAGTTGCCTTGCGCGAGCCACGGGGTGAGCACGTAGCGCGCGTGCTTCGTCTTGAGCGCATCACCGGCGGCGATCATCGGGCGGACCCTCCTCTCGTCGCCGTACGCCGCGGGCGGGCGCGACTCCGCTTCGCACGCGCGAGCGGCCGGTACGCCGCGGCGCTACCGCCTGCGGTCGAGTTCCGCGAAGATCGCCCGAAGCCCGAGAGAGAACCCCGCCAGCGCGGGATGCTCGAGCACGTCGTCGCCACGCAGCTCGCGGACGCCGTGCGGGTCGTGAAGCCGAACGGAACGCTCGCGCGGATCGATCACGATGACGAGCGCCGCGCCGGTCCCGAGGTACACGGCGATCTTGTGCTCGATGTCGCGGGCACGATCGCCCGGCGAAAGAATCTCCACCGCAACGTCGGGGGCGAACGGCGGCGCTTCCAGATCGCGACCTTCGAGCCCGTCCAGGCGAGCGTTCGAGACGTACGCGATATCCGGAACGAGCGGCCGGCGAATTTGGCCCGCCGGCGCCGGGCGGAAGCGCCACTCCGAGCCGACCTCACCGCGCCCTGCAGCCCAGCTCCGCAAGGCACCGCCGACGAGCAGTTGCAGCAGCGCGTGCGTGCGGAACGGGCTGACCTTGCGCACCGCGCGGCCGAGGATCCATTCGGTTTCGGGTGTGGTTTCCGGCAGCGTGATCTCGTGTATCGACATGGGCTCGCGCATGTCTATCACGCACGCATGCAAATACGCAATAGGCGTGCGTCTCGACGAATCCCGCCTCAGCGGCGGCGGTCGAGCGGCGCGAACAGTACGGGCAATGCGAGCGCGAACCCGGGCAGCGCCGGATGCACCATCACGTCGCCGCCGCGCAGCACGCGCACGCCGCGCGCGTCGTGCAGCCGCACCGAGCGGTCGCGCGGTTCGACCACGATCACCAGCGACGAGCCGGTCGCGAGGTACACGGCGATCTTGTGCTCGACGTTGCGCGCGCGGTCGTCGGGCGAAAGAATCTCGACGGCGACGTCGGGCGAAAACGGCGGCGTTTCGAGTTCGCGGCCTTCGAGACCGGCGAGCCGCGCGTCGGACACGTACGACACGTCCGGGACGAGCGGGCGGCGAATCTCACCGGCCGGAGCCGGGCGAAAGCGCCACTCCGTTCCGACGTCGCCGCGGTCTGCCGCCCACGCGGAAAGCGCAGTCTGAAATGTTCCCTGCAGCAGCGCGTGCGTGCGGAACGGGCTCACCTTGCGCACCGCGCGGCCGAGGATCCATTCGGTTTCGGGCTTGGTTTGCGGGAGAACGATCTCGTGTATCGACATGAGCTCACGCATGGCTATCACGCCGGTGCGGGAAAAAGCAATACCTCAGCCGCAGCTCACAACGACGTTAGCGCGGCAGCCCGATGAGACCGTGCACGAACCCGAGAATGCTCGCGACGATGCCGGGCGTGAATTCGGCGAACGCGTAGAGCGCGGCGAGCGCGTGGATCGGCCCGACGATGACGAACGGCAGACCCGCGATGATGATGATGAAAATCCAGCCGACCAGCGGCGCGAACGCGCGCAGCGGGCTGCGCGCGACGACGGTGCCGCCGGCGAGATCGCCGAGCCGGCGGTGTCCCGGCAGCAGCGCGAGGATTCCGCCGACGACCAGCAGATCGATGGGGCGCAGCAGGTTGCGCACGAACGCGCGCCCGAGTCCCACCATGCCGCCGCGCGGGTTGTACACGTGCAGCCCGAACGCGAGCTTCCAGATCGTCGTCCCGAAAAACGCTTCGAACACCCACACGTACACCAGCGCGATCGCAACGCCGAGCGCGAGCGTGGCTTCGAAGCCGCCCTGCGTGTTCGTCGGCAATCCCGTCAGCGGGTTGATCGCGATGAGCGCGTACGCGAGCGACGTGACGAACACGGTGATCAGCGATACGTCGAGCAGAAACGCGAAGAACCGCGCCGCGACGTAGCCCACCGGGTGGCCGAAGACGTACTGGCGCTGCTCGGGAACGGTGGTGGCCGGCCGCGGCGGCAGCACGGTGCCGATGACCGGCGCGGCGACCGGAGCTGCGGGCGAGACCCGAATCGGCTCGCCTGCGCCCGCTGCGGCACCGGAGCCGTACGCCGAAGGCGGCTCGACCACGCCGTGCTCGACGCGCGGTCGCGGCGGTGGAACCTCGACGCGGGGCATCGCGACGGTCGGGTCGAGATCGCCTTCGGGCGGGGTCGGCGGCGGCTGCATACGCTAGTCGTACCCTTCAGCGGGCAGCGGGTTGCACGGCTGAATTCGGCCGTTCGAGCGGTAAGCGATCGCCCGCGCCGAGGACGCGGACGCGCCCGGCGTCGCGAAACGCGATCGGCACGCCCTGCGCCACGTTGATGGCCGGCTCCGGCCGGTCCTGCGCGTGCAGGTGGAGGTGCGGTATCGTGGTTCGCCCGCTGTTGCCGCAGCGCCCGATCTCGTCGCCGGCCCGTACCGCGTCCCCTTCGCTGACGCGCACGCTGCCGCGCTGCAGATGGCACAAGAACACCGTACCGCGGTCCGCGCGGATCGCGACGTAGTTGCCGTGCGGGCGCTGGCGCTCGTCGTACACGCGGCGGCGCGGTTCGCGGTCGTCCATTGCGTCGCGCGCGCCCACCACCACGCCGTCGAGCGGCGCGAGGACCGGCGTCCCCATCGAAGTCCCGTCGGCGCGCACGAAGTCGTACGCGTAGCGCTGATCGCTCACGGCGAGATGATGGTTGCCGCGCGCCCACGGGCCGCCCGCGGCCACGCGCCAGCGCCCGGCGAACGGCACCTCGAGCACGAGCGGATCGCGCATCGCGTCGAGCCAGCGCCGCCGCTGCGCGCGGCCTGCGAGCACCAGGTAGGCGACGAGACCCCACGCGATCACGGCTTCGGCGGCCGCGCCGGCGATCGTGACCTGCATGGCGTTGGCCACGCCCACGGCCGCGACGCTCGCGAGCGCAGCCGCGCCGATCGCGAGCACGTAACGCGTCGTCGCAAGCCCGCGCCCGAACGGTATCACGGCGACAAATCCGGCGATGCCCACCGCCACCATCACGTTCAGCAGCACGGGCTCCGTACTCGCCGCCGTCGCCTACACGAAGCCGCTGGCCGCGGTTGCGCCTTTCTTGCGCAGCTCCGCTTGGCGCAATTCCACGCGGCGAATCTTGCCGGAGCGCGTCTTCGGCAGCTCGTCCACGAACTCGATCGCGCGCGGGTACTTGTACGGTGCCGTCACGCGCTTGCAGTGCTCCTGCAGCTCGCGCACCAGCGCGTCGTTGCGCTCGTAGCCTGGGCGCACGACGACGAACGCTTTCACGATGTTGCCGCGATCCGCGTCCGGCGAACCGACCACCGCGGACTCCACCACCGCGGGATGCTCGAGCAGCGCACTCTCCACTTCGAACGGCCCGATGCGGTACGCGCCCGACGAGATCACGTCGTCGGCGCGCCCGACGAACCAGAAGTAACCGTCGTCGTCGACTTGCGCGCGGTCGCCGGTGAGATACCACTCGCCGCGGCGCGAGTTCTGCGTCTCTTCGTCGTTCTTGTAGTAGCCGCGGAACAGCGACGGCGGGTCGCCGCGCAGCGCGATGTCGCCGACGTCGCCGGGCTCGCACACGTTGCCGTGCTCGTCGATCACCGCGACCTCATGGCCGGGCGTCGGCTTGCCCATCGAGCCCGGCCGCACGTCGAGGCCCGGCCGGTTCGCGACCAGCAGCGTGTTCTCGGTCTGCCCGTAGCCGTCGAGGATCGTCAGCCCGAACGCCGCTTTCCACAGCTCGATCACTTCAGGATTCAGCGGTTCGCCCGCGCTCACGCAGTGGCGCAGCTTCGGCAGCTTCCAGCGCGTGCCCAGCTCCGGCAGCTTCGCCAGCAAGCGGTATTCCGTGGGCGCGGAGCACAGCACGGTCACGCCCAGATCGCGAATCATGTTCATGCGCTCTTCGGGAACGAAGCCGCCTTCGTGCAGCACGATCGGCGCGCCGCACGACCACGGCCCCAGCAGCACGTTCCACAGCGACTTCGCCCAGCCGGTCCCGGCCGTGCACCACACGAGATCGTCGCGCTTGACGTCGAACCAGACCGCCGCTTGCATTCGCTTCGCGAACGTGTAGGCGACGGCGTGCACCACGCCTTTGGGATCTTTCGTCGTGCCGCTGGTGTACACGATGTACGCAAGGTCGTCCGCGCGCGTCGGCTCGCCGTCCCACGGCGTCGCGTTCGCGAGCAGGTCGTCCGTGGCGGTCCAGCCGTCGCGCTCGCCGCCGGCGAGCAGGTACGTGTTCACCGTCGCCGCGTCGGGGCGCATCGCGTCGAACTCCGCCGCGTTGCTGGAGTGCGCGACGACCGCGACGGCGCCGCTGTGGTTCGCGCGGTACAGCAAATCTTTCGCGCGCAGCTGTTCCGCGCTGGGCACGGCCGCCGCGCCGATGCGCAGCAGTGCGGTCATGCAGAACAGCCAGTCGGGGATCTTCGGCAGGACGACGACGACGCGGTCGCCCTTGCCCACGCCCGCGTCGCGCAGCACGGCGGCCCAGCGCTTCGACGCGTCCGCGATCTCCGCGAACGTATACGCGCGCTGCCCGCCTGCGGCGTCGACGAAGAGAAGGCCGAGCCGGTCTTCCTGTGCCAAGCGGTCGATGACGTCGCGCGCGAAGTTGAACTCGGCGGGAACGTCCCAGGTGAACGGGGCTGCGTCGCTCATGCCCGAGGATTCGCAGGGCGCCCCGGCGCACCCGCTCTCATGGCCCGCTTCGATCCCGCCCGCATCCTCCGCGCCTCGCACATTCACATCGGCAAGAAGATCCGCGTGCGCGGCGTCCCGGCGATCCTGCTGGGCGTCTCGGCGATCGTCGCCGTGGCCGGCACGTCGCGCGCGCTGCGCGCGGCGGCGCCCGCGCTGCCCGAGGTCTTGCGCGAGGCGACGAAGCTCGCCGGCGCCATCCGCGGCGACAACGCCGAGCAGCGCCGCCTCAACGCGTAGCGGAGCGTCCTACCAGGGCGCCGTCAGCCGCAGCACGATGCGGCGCGGCGCATTCCACTGCGTCGTGTTGAAGCCGTTGTTCACCTTGATCAGATAGCGGTGGTCGAACAGGTTGTCGACCGAGAGCGTGTAGCCCAGCCGCTTCGCCGCGCGGTCCGCGGAGCGGCCGAACGACGCGTCGACGATCCAGTGCGACGGCAGCCGGCCTTCGCCGTTCTCGAACTGGGTCGGGAAACCGGTGCCGTACTCGGCCTGCAAGGTTGCGAACGTCTTCAGATCGGCGCCCAGCCGGCGCGTGTAGAACGCGTTGCCGGCCCAGCGCTGATCGTGGTCCTCGGGCTGCAGCGTCAAGTCGCCCTGCGCGCTCGGATCGAACAGAAACGTGCCGCCCGACACGCCCGCCGCTTCGGCGCGTGAGTACGTCAGCGACACGCCGGAGTCAGCGCGCGCCGAGGTGCCGTCGAGCCGCAACTCGAGGCCGCGGTCGCGGCCGATCGCGTTGTTGAACACCGCGAACAGCGGCGTGTTCGCGAGCTGCGTCGTGTCGAGCACGTTGATCGCGGTACGGTCGAACGCGTTGAGGTACGCGCGCAAGCCGGGCCGGAACGTGCGCGCGATGCCGACTTCGACGTACGTGTCGCGCTCCGGTTGCAAGTCGTACACCGGCGCGGCGCTCGACGCGGTCTGCGTGACGACTGCGTCGCGCCGCACGTCCTCGAGGCCGGGCGCGGCGTAGAGCCGTCCGTAGTATGCGTGCAGCACCGTGCCGGGCGCGATCTCGTCGTTGATCTCCAGCCGCGGGCTGAGCTGCGAGCCGCCGGTGTAGCCGGTGCTGTGGTCGTAGCGCAGCCCCGCGTTGATCGCGAGTTTGCGGCTGACCGTCCACTTGTCCTCGACGTACGCGCCGGTTTGGGTTCCCTTCGCGGTGGCGTTGTCGGTGAAATCGTCTGCGCCCGGGATGCGGATCAGCACGTTGGAGCGCAGGTTCTCCTGCTGCAGGTCGACGCCGAGCTTGAGCGCATGGCGGTCGCTCGCGCGAAACGCCGACGCGCGCAACCCCGCATACGTCGCGACACGGTCTTGGCGCACGCCGTTCTGCGGCGTCAGCGAGCCGTCGTCGGCGACGGCGTTCGCGAGCACGTCACGGTCGAGGTCACCGTCGTACGCGACGCGGCTCCAGCGCACCCACGGCACGACGCGCACGTAGCCGTTGCCGTCGTTCGACGTGTGCGTGAACGACAGGCTCGCGAAGCGGTCGTACTCACGCTGCACGTCGTCCGTCCCGGGAACGGCGACGAACGGCGAGTTCGCCGTGAACGCCGTGTTGATCGGAATTTGGAACGAGGCGTATTGGTTCGAGAAATCCGCCGCGAGCAGGTCGCGCTCACCTATCGGCAGCGCGACGCGCACGAACTGGTCCGACGTCGAGGAGGCGTCGTGCTCGGCGTCGCGCGAGGGCGAGTCGAGGCCGCGGTTCGTGCGCTGTGAGTTCAGCGCCACCGAGAACTGCGCACGACCGGCGCTGAAATGCTGGACGAGCCGCGCGTCGGACGAGCCCTGCTCGCCCGCGCCGAGGGTCAGCGCGCCGCCGGCGCCCTGCTCCGTTCCCCCGCTGATGACGTTCACGATCGCGCCTTGCCGCGAGCCGCCGAACTCCGCCGGAAACGCACCGGTGAAGATCTCGACCGCCTGCGCGTTGCGGGGGTCGATCAGCTGCGCGAAGTTCGAGCTGGTCGACTGCGGCAGCGGCGCGCCGTCGAGCTCGTAGCTCAGCCCGTGGAAACCGTGCGCCACCGGCTCGTCGTACGAGAAGCGCACGACGCCCGGAACTTGCTCGACGATCGCGTCGAGCCGGTCGTTGCGCGGCAGCGCCGCGAGCCGCCGCGCACCGAACGCGTTCTCGGACACAGGCGTGCCGCGGACGCTCGTCGCCGTCGCGGACGTCTTCCCGATCACCGCCGTCGCGACGAGCGCCACGTCGACGATCGCGTCGCTGGCGACGTCGACCGTCGTGAGCGCTTCGCCGTCGGGCGTGGTCGCGCGCACGGTATAACGGCCGAAGGGGACGCGCGCGAACGCGAACCGGCCGTCGTTGCCGGTGACGGCCGTCTGGGTGGTGCGGTCGCCCGCCAGCGTCACGGTCGCGTGCGCGAGCGGGCGGTGATCGGCGCGGGTCAGCGTGCCGCGCACGAGCCCAACGACGTCGGCGCGCGCGGGCGCGGCGCTCGCCGCGAGCGCGATGCCTGAACAGGTAAGCGCGGCAAGCGCGCTGCGAAAGCAAATCATATGAGCCGTTCCGGTGATCGGACGATCGGGTACCGCCCGTTATACGGTCGGTGCTCGCGATGCGTCCAGTGCTGCATGCGCCTGAGGGCGCGGTCGGATCAGCGCAGGACCGGAGGTGCGCGCGACGCGCGGCGCCGCGGTGCGTGGACGACGGCGGCGGCGAGCAGCGGGTCGCGGGCGAGGAGCCACGGCGCGTCGGCGCCGGGTACGAGCAGGCGGAACGCCGCGGCCAGCGCGACAGCGAGCCGCCGCGCGAACGCCAGCACGATCCGGGCGGCGGTCGCAAGCGCGAGCGCCCCGGCGAACGCGCCGGCGATCAGCATCGCGAGCGCGCCGAGCGCGGGCAGGCCGGCGACCCCGCCGTCGCTCACAAGCATCGCGGCGAGCGGCACCGCTCCGGCCAGCCCGATGATTGCGCTGAGCGGACCCACCCGCAGCCCGCCGATCCAGCGGGCAGCCGCGACGAGGACGGCCGGCGCGCCGGCCCGGGCGGCAACGAGTACGATGAGGGCCAGCAGGCAGAGCGCGACGGCGACGGCCGCCGCGTAGAGCAGAATCGGGCAGACGCCGCCGTCCGGCATTGCGACCGGCCCAGCCAGGCCGGGCATCGCCGCGGCGTTCATCGCGCCGGGCCCCATCGAGCCGCCGTGGTGGTGGACGAGAACGCGGTGCCCGCACAATCCGGCGCCTGCGCGGGCGAGCGCGGCAACGCCGACGGACGCCGTGGCGGCGACCGCGGCGACCAGGGCGAGCGCGCTTTGCTGCGCGCGGTCCGTCGTCCGCATGCTGTCCCGTGAACGTACCCGGCCGCCCATCGGATGACCTACGCCGCCGAGGACCCGCCGAGCCCGAACGGCGCGGCGGGTGCCGGCGGCCGCGAAGTCGTAGACCCGGCGCTCGTGATCGACGCTGTGATTACCGCCATGCTGCGGCAAACGATGCCCGACGCCCAGGTGCAGGTCTACGACATGACCGGCACCATGGACCACCTTGAGGTGTTCGTACGCTCGAAGGCGTTCGCGGGCGTCGGACCGCTCGACCGGCACCGGATGGTCGAGCGGGCGCTGGCCCCCGCCCGCGCCGACGGGCGCATCCACGCGCTCCAGATTCGCACCGCCACACCAGAGGACTGAACCGCACATGGCTGACCTGCAAGACGAGATCAAACGCGAGCTCGCCGACAATACGATCCTCGTCTACGGCAAAGGCACCAAAGCCGCGCCGCGCTGCGGCTTCACCGCCGAGACGATTCAATTTTTCAACGCCTTCGGCTACCCGTTCGAGGTCGTCGACGTGCTCGAGAACATGCCCAAGCGCGCCGCGCTCTCGGAGATCACCGACTGGCAGACGCTGCCCAAGGTCTTCATCGACGGCCAATTCTACGGCGACACCGACATCCTCGAGCCGATGGCGCGCAGCGGCGAGCTCACCAAACTGCTCGAAAAGGCGTTCGAAGGCAAAGGCGTCACGCCCACGATCCAGCTGCGCTGAGCGCGCGTGCTGGAGCTCTACGCGCCGGGGAGCGAGGCCGAGTGGCTTCGCTCCTTTCGTTTCAGCGTCGTCGTGCGGCCGCGGTTCTGCGAGACCGACGCGCTGGGCCACGTCAGCAACACGGTGTACACCGAGTACTGGGAGCTCGCGCGGCTGCGCTATCTCGAAACGATCGGCGAAGCGGACGACGCGCCCAAACGCATCCTGGCCTTCAACCACATGGCGGTCGAAATCACGTTCCGGATGCTGCGCCCGTGCTTCTACGACGAAGAGCTGCTGGTGCACGCGCGCGTCGCCGCGCTGGGCCGCAGTAGCGCGACGATGGAGTACGCGCTCACCTCAGGGCAACGCGAAGAAGTGCGCGCGATCGCGCGCATCGCGATCGTCTCGTCGGCCGACGACCAGCACGCCACGCCGTGGACGCCCGGCCAGCGCGCAAAGCTCGACGCGTTCGAGGGCCGCACCTTCTGACATAGGGCCTTTGTCCCTGGGTCGACATTTGACGCATAATTGGCGCTTAACGCAAGGAAGCTATGCTTGCGCCTGCCCAATACGCAGTCATCTCCCGCCCGAAAGGAACATCCGTGCGCACACTCCTACGTGCGAGCGCCGCCGTTGCATTTGCCTACCTCGGTCTGGTCGGACCCGCCGCCGCGGCGACCGCACCGAGCGTCGTAGCGCAAGCGCCGGCCTCGACCGGCACCCTCAACGGACGCGTCACCGACCCGCGGGCCGAGCCCGTCGCGGGTGCGGCCGTCTCGGTCGTCGGCGGCGGTCCGGCCGCAAACGCCACGACCGACAACGACGGCCGCTTTTCGTTCTCGCTCGCGCCGGGTGTCTACACGGTTACGGTGAATCGAGGCGGCTACGAGACCGCGCAAAACGACGTTGCGATCGTCGCCGGTACCACCATCACGCTCACCGTTCCGCTGCAGGAGCAGAACCTGCAGAGCTTGCGCGTCATCGGGCGCACGAGCACGAACTCGCAGCGCGCGCAGCTCAACATCTCCGAGTCCTCGGTGACGACGCTGCCGCCGCTCGAGATCACGCTGCGGCAGAACAATACGCTGACCGACACGGTCGCGACGATGCCGGGCGTCGTGGTGCAGCGCTCGTTCTCGGCGACGCCCAACACGAACTTCGTGGTGCGCGGGGCCGGCACGCAGACCCGCGTCACGGTCGACGGACACCCGGTGAGCTCCGGCATCTTCGGGCAGTGGAACACCAACTATGCGGCGTCGGGGATCTTCAACGACGTCGAAGTCGTCAAGGGCGCCGGCCTCAACGGCTCGATCGCCGGCGAGTCGGCGGTCGGCACGGTCAACCTGCGCACGCGTGACTTCACCGCCAAGAACAGCGCCGGCATCCAGATCGGCGCCGACAACTACTCGGGCGGCCTGTACAACATGTTCGCGGACGTGAACTTCTTGCACGACAAGGCGAGCCTCATCGTCGCCAAGTCGTTCATCGGGTACAACGGCCCGTGGGAAGGCTACTTCGGCAACCGCGCGGGCTTCAACACGCTCGCGACGCAGCCGGTCGCGCAAGGCGTGCCGCAGCGCTTCATCGGGCTCGACCAGTGGCAGGGCGACTACTCCAACCGCTACGGTCTCGAAGCCGAGCTCGCAAAGTTCCGCTACCGGTTCAGCGAGACGTCGTCCGTCACGCTGGAGTACCTCGGGCTGCACGGGCAATATCAGCCGCAAGGCGGCTCCTACGGCACCTACCTCGGCAAGATGACGATCCAGGCGTGCCAGAACGGCGCGGCCTACCAGCCGACGCTCGCGACGTGCGGGACGCAGTCGACGTACAGCCCGCCGTACACCTTCAACCAGATCGGCCAGACCGTCGATGCGTACCAGTGGTTCCCCAACTCGTTCATCCAGAACAACGAGCCGCAGTTCGCCGCGGAGTTCCGCACCGCGATCAAGAACGACACGCTCCTGTTCCGGCCGTACACGCATGAGATCAACCGCTACATCAGCGGCGTGCGCGAGAACAACTACCCCGGAAACGGCGGCCAATGGTTTGCCGTGACAAACGCGGCAAATTGCCAAGTGAAGTTCATCGCTCCCGGCACCACCGGCGGTCCGGCGGCCGGTGCCGCGGGACCGTGCTTCCCTACGAACACCGGCCCCAACGGCGCCGCGTACATCGGCGGCGATCAGACGGGCCACCAGTTCTTGACGACCCCCAACATGCCGGCCTGCAGCGTGGCGGCGCCCTGCTACACGACGACGACCGGTATCCAGAACGACGGCACGTTCGGCTACGGCACGCCGTTCAGCCAGCCGGAGGTCGACCGGCTCAACGGCTACACGCTGAGCTTGATCCATCCCGTGGGCAACAACGTCTTCAACTTCAGCGTCGACTATCGCAAAGACTTTGCCCAGTCGCAGAGCAGCGATCAGAGCGGCGCCGCGCCAGGCTGTCAGTTCGTCATCGGCTCGGTGTCCGGCGCGAACGTACTCCAAACGGCGGGGCCGAACAAGGGCAAGCCGTATCCGGGCCAAGAGAACTGCTCGACCACGACGTTCACGGGCCCGTACACGCGTTACAATCTCTTGCCGCGCTCCGCGATCGGCACGCCGCCGACGGTCTCGCAGTACACCGACTTCGCGCTGACCGGAACCATCCACCTCGGCGAAAAGCTGACCTTGGCGCTCGGAAACTACCTCGAGCTCTACAAGCTCAACGCGCAGATCGAGAACCCCGACGTGCTCGCCGCATACGCCGCGATCGGCACCACGAGCGCGGCGCCGGTGGCGCTCGTGACGCGCACGCAGAACTACAGTCATTACGACCCGCACATCGGGCTGGAATACCGCGTCAACCGCAACCTGAGCTTGCGCGCGAACGCCGGCTCGTCGATCACGCAGCCGTGGCCGGGCATCGTCTCGGGTTTCGGCTCGATCACGATTCCCAATGCGGCGAACGGCGGCAACTACACCAACAGCATCCCGAACTTCAACCTCAAACCGGAGACGACGGTCTCATACGACCTCGGCTTCGACCAGCGGATGCACGACGGCGGCGTGGTGTCGTTCGACCTGTACGATTTCACGATCCACAACGTGTTCATCGCGAATACGACGAACCTCGGCACCATCGCGAACACGTGCGGGCCGGGCAACGGTGGCGTGTTCCCGAACTCGCTGTGCTTGCAGACGAACCAGATCAACGGGCCGATCCAGCGCGATTACGGTGCGGAGGTCTCGTTCACGAAGAACCCCGTCAACGGCTGGGGTTATTACGTCACCGGCACGCTAGCGCGGGCGTACCTCGACCAGCTTCCGCTCAGCATCTACTTTGCGAACACGTCGCCGACGAACGGCAACTTCAACGTGAACGGCGCTCAGATCTTCGGCAACCCGTTCTTCAAGTCGTACGCGCAGCTGCTCTACGCGAACTCGCGAGGCGCGGCCTACTCGCTCGGAGCCGATTACGAAGGTCCCGACAACTCCACGTTCGGCCAGCCGTTCATGATCTGGGACGCCGCGGCGCGCATCCCGCTCCACAAGAACGTCGCGCTTCAGATCTCGTCGCAGAACCTGTTCAACTACGTTCCCGGCACCGCGCTCGGGCGCAGCTTGAGCAACCAGGGCAACATCCAGCCGCAGCTCTACCTCAAGAACGGTGTGCTGCTGCCGACCGGCGGCGTCTCGAACGTCAACGCGCTGCCGCCGCGAACGTTCCGGTTCTCGCTCGACTTCCACCCGTAAGCGTCAGCTCGAACGACAACCGCAAGAGCCCGCCGTAGCGACGGCGGGCTCTTCGCTTTTCATGGAGAACGCTGCGCGCGTGCCGCGCCATTGGCTGTTCAAGACCGAGCCCGACAGCTTCTCGCTCGACGACCTCGAGCGCGCCGGGCGCGAAGAGTGGTCCGGCGTACGCAACTTCCAGGCGCGCAACCTGATGCGCGAGATGCGCGTCGGCGACCTCGGCTTCTTCTACCACTCCAGCACCAAGCCGCCCGGGATCGCCGGCATCTGCGAGATCGTCGCCGCGGCGCACCCCGACTCGACGCAGTTCGATCCCGACAGTGAGTACTACGATTCCAGCTCGACGCGCGAGGAACCGAAGTGGTGGTGCGTCGACGTGGGCTTCGTGCGGAAACTGCCGCGCTACGTCACCCTCGACGAGCTGCGCGCAATCCCCGCGCTCGCGTTCATGCCGCTGCTGCGCAAAGGCCAGCGGCTTTCCGTGCAGACGGTCTCACCGCAGGACTGGAAACGCATCCTGAAACTGGCTGGGGTTTAGACGGTCTGGTACCGTTTGAGGAAGATCTGCTGTGAGTCTACGCGCTGCTCGCCCGGCAGCACGCCACGGCGCGCGTAGCCGCCGTCGGGACGCAGGATGCGCGCCTTCACGTTGTCTGCGAGCGACACCGAAAGGATGTCGTCGCAGATGACGTCGCGCAGCACCGGGTCGAGCACCGGCACGACGGTCTCGACGCGCCGGTCGAGGTTGCGGCCCATCCAGTCGGCGCTGCCCATGTAGACTTCGCGGTCGCCGCCGTTGGTGAAGACGAACATGCGCGAGTGCTCCAGGAACCGGCCGACGATGCTGCGCACGCGGATCGTCTCGCTTACGCCGGGGACGCCCGGGCGCAGCACGCACATGCCCCGCACGTTGAGGTCGATCGGCACACCCGCGCGCGACGCGCGGTACAGGTGCTGCACGATCCCCGCGTCGCTGATCGCGTTGAGTTTCGCGACGATGCCCGCCGGCCGGCCCGCCTCGGCGTGCTCGGTCTCGCGGTCGATCAGCTCGGTGAAGCCGCTGCGCAGGCTCGTCGGCGCGACCATGAGCTGCTCGTAGCTGTCGGCTTTGGAGAACCCGGTGAGCGCGTTGAAGAGCTGCGTCGCGTCGGCGCCCAAATCGGCGCGGCACGTGAACAGAGAAAGGTCGGTGTACACGCGCGCCGTCAGGTGGTTGTAGTTCCCGGTGCCGAAGTGCATGTAGCGGCGAATGCCGTCGGGCTCGTTGCGCACGACCAGCGTCACCTTCGCGTGCGTTTTGAGGTTCGCGAGGCCGTACACGACGTGCGCGCCCGAACGCTCCAGCATGCGCGCCCAGTGGATGTTGTTCTCTTCGTCGAAACGCGCTTTGAGCTCGATGAGCGCCGCGACCTGGGTGCCGTTCTCCGCCGCATCGACGAGCGCGGCGACGACGGGGGAATTGCCGGACGTGCGGTACAGCGTCTGCTTGATCGCGAGCACGTTCGGATCGCCGGCGGCCTGCTCCACGAACTGCACGACCGGGTCGAACGACTCGTACGGGTGGTGCAGCAGCAGATCGCCTTCGCGGATGACCGCGAACATGTCGGTCTGCCCGATCAGCCGCTTGGGGATGGTCGGCGTGAACGGCGGGTCGTGCAGCGCGGGCTCGTCGAGGTTGACGAACGTCCACAGGTCGGCCGTCCCGAGCATGCCGTCGACTTCGTAGCAGTCGCCCTCGTCGAGCTCGAGCGCTTCGAGGATCTTGTTCTTGAGCGCGGCCGGAATACCGGGCTCCACCTCGAGGCGCACCGGCTCGCCGAACCGGCGTTTGCGCAGCTCCGACTCGATCGCGCGCAGCAGATCGTCCGCCTCGTCTTCCTGCAGATCGAGATCGGCGTCGCGCGTGACCCGGAAGAGATACGAGTCGGTGATGCGCAACCCCGGGAAGAGTGCTTCGAGGTTGTGCGCGATGACGTCCTCGAGCGGCACGAACCAGCGCTGCCCGCGCGGCGCCGACTCCACCGGCACGAAGCGCGGCAGCGAGCCCGGAACCTTCACGCGCGCAACGTAGCGGATCGGCCCGTCGGGCGTCGTCTCTTCCAGCTCGACGGCCAGCGAGATCGACAGGTTCGAGATGTACGGGAACGGGTGGCCCTTGTCGATCGCCAGCGGCGTGAGCACGGGGAACACGCGCTCCTCGAAGTACCGCCGCATCGCGCGGGTCGTGGCGGTGTCGAGCTGCTCGTAGCGGAGGATCCGGATGCCGTGCCGCTCGAGCGCGGGCAGAATCTGGTTCTGCAGGCAGTCCGTCACGCGCGCGAGCGACCGGCGGAGGTGATGGCTGACCATGTCGAGCTGCTCTTCGGGCGTGTGGCCGTCGTCGGAGCGCTTGTGCACTTGCGCCGCGAGCTGCTGCATGAGCCCAGCGATGCGGATCATGAAGAACTCGTCGAGGTTGGTGCCGTAGATCGCGACGAACTTGAGCCGTTCGAGCAGCGGGTTGCGCTCGTCGAGCGCCTCTTCGAGCACCCGGTCGTTGAACTCCAGCCACGACGTCTCGCGGTTGATGTAGAGCGAGGGGTCGTCGAGGGGGATCGGCGCCGCCGCTGCCGCCGGTGGGCGGAGCTCGGAGCCGATCTGCGAACCGGAGAGCATGTCCCCAGGGTTCTTCGGCGCGTGAGCGCGGACTTCATGGCCCACCTCGGCGCGCACGTGACGCTGGCGGCCTCGGCCCTGGTCCTGGCGCTGGCGATCGGCATCCCGCTCGCGGGCCTGACCGCGGACCGGCCGCTGCCGCGCGGGTTGCTGCTGGCGCTGGCGGGCGGCTTCCGGGTCGTCCCGTCGCTGGCGATTCTCACCCTCGCGCTGCCGCTGCTGGGCCTCGGCTTTCGCCCTGCGCTGCTCGCGCTCGTCGTGCTGGCGCTGCCGCCGATCCTGGTCAACACCGACGTCGGCCTGCGCTCCGTCCCGCGCGCGACGCTCGAAGCCGCCCGCGGTACGGGGATGACCGAACGCCAGATCGGGACGCGCGTGCGCTGGCCGCTCGCCCTCCCGGTGGTGGCGGTCGGCGTGCGCACGGCGAGCGTCGAGGTGATCGCGTCGGCGACGCTCGCCGCGTTCATCGGCGGCGGCGGCCTGGGCGACTACATCGTCGGCGGCCTGCAGACGTCCAACCTTCCCGAGCTCGTGCTGGGCGCCGCCTCGGTCGCCGCGCTCGCGCTCGCCGCCGACGCCGCCCTGGGCTTCGCCCAGCGCCGGCTCGCCATCTAGCAATCGAGGAGAACATCGTGCTTTCACGCGCTCGCGCGCTCGCATTGTTGGCTGCGGCTCCGCTGGTCGCATCGTGCGGGCGCGGGTCCGGCGACACGGTCACCGTCGGCTCGAAGAACTTCACCGAGGAGCTCATCCTGGGCGAGCTCTACGCGCAGGCGCTCGAGCACGCGGGCGTCTCCGTGACGCGCAAGCTCAACCTCGGCACGACCGACATTGCGATGGCCGCGCTCAAGCGCGGCGAGATCGACCTGTATCCCGAGTACACCGGAACCGCGCTGCTCAACGTGCTGCATCTGCCGGCCGACAGCGACCCCGCGCGCACGTACGCCACGGTGAAGCGCGCGTACGCCAAACAGTTCGGCCTCGTGTGGCTGGCCGCCGCGCCGATGAACGACACGCAGGCGCTCGCCACGACGCAAGCCGTCGCCGGTCACGAAGCGATCAGCCAGCTCAGCGACCTCGCGCCGAAGGCGAACGAGCTGCGCCTGGGCGCCGTGCCGGAGTTTCTCACCCGCGCGGACGGTCTGCCCGGGCTGCAGAAAAAATACGGCGGGTTCAAGTTCAAGGCGACGAAGATCGTCGACAACGGTCTGAAATATCAAGCGCTCGCGCACGGCGACGTGGACGTCATCATCGCGTTCTCCACCGAAGGCCAGCTCAAGGCGAACAACCTCGTCGTGCTCGAGGACGACAAGCATGTGTTTCCGCCGTATCACGTGGCGCCCGTCGTGCGCAAAGCCGTCCTCGACGCGAAGCCGGCGATCGCGCAGCCGCTGAACAAGCTCGCGCCGCTGCTGACCACCGACGTGATGCAGAACCTCAACTTGCAGGTCGACGGGCCGCAGAAACGCGAGCCGGCGGACGTGGCCCGTGACTTCCTCAAGCAAAACGATCTCGGATAACGGGAGTCCCGGCGGCGGCGCGCGCGTCGAGCTGCGCGCGGTCGCCGTGCGCTATCCGAACGCAACCGCCGCCGCCGTGCACGACGTCGACCTCACGATCGCCGGCGGCGAGTTCGCCGTGCTGCTGGGCCCGTCGGGCTGCGGCAAGAGCACGCTGCTGCGCACGATCAACCGGCTCGTCGAGCCGACGTCGGGCACGGTGCTCATCGACGGCGCCGACGTGCGCGCGGGCGACGCGACGGTGCTGCGGCGCGGGATCGGCTACGTGATCCAGGCCGTCGGCTTGTTCCCGCACTACACCGTCGCGGAGAACGTCGCCGTGGTGCCGCGGCTGCTCGGTTGGGACGAGGCGCGCGTCCGCAGCCGCGTCGACGAGTTGCTCGGGCTGATCCGCCTCGATCCGGCGCAGTACCGCGACCGCAAGCCGCGCGAGCTTTCGGGCGGCGAGGCGCAGCGCGTCGGCGTCGCCCGCGCGCTCGCGGCGGAGCCGCGCGTGCTGCTGATGGATGAACCGTTCGCGGCGGTCGACGCCATCGTGCGCGCCTCGCTCCAGGACGAGATCGCGCGCGTGCACCGCGAACTCGGCACGACGATCGTGTTCGTCACCCACGACGTCGACGAAGCGCTGCGCCTCGCCGACCGCGTCGTGGTGATGAACGCCGGCCACGTCGTGCAAGCCGCCCCGCCCGCGGAGCTTCTCCAGCACCCGGCGGACGCGTTCGTGCGCGATCTGGTCGGCGTCGACGCGGAGTCGCGCCGACTCGCGCTCGAACGCCCGCTCGTCGAGCGCTCCGCGTCAGCCGCAGCTGACGGGTCGACCCGCGGTTGACCGCGTGATCTACCTCGCGACGCATCTGGACCGCGTCGGTGGGCTGCTCGGGCAGCACGTGTTCCTGGTCGGCGTGTCGCTCGCGGTCGCGCTGCTCATCGCGCTGCCGGTCGGCGTCGTCGCGGCGCGCAACCCGCGCGCCGGTGCGGCGATTCTCGGCGTGACCGGCGCGCTCTACACGATCCCCAGCCTCGCGCTGCTGGCGCTGCTGGTCGCCGTGATGGGGCTCGGCGCGCCGACGGCGATCGTCGCGCTGGTGGCGTACGCGCAGATGATCCTCGTGCGCGGCGTCGTCGCGGGCTTGCGCGGCGTCGATCCCGCGCTGGTCGACGCGGCGCGCGGGCTGGGCTTCACCGCGCGCCAAAGGCTGCTGCGCGTCGAGTTTCCCGCCGCGCTGCCGGTCGTGCTCGGCGGCGTGCGCGTCGCGACGGTGTCGCTCGTGGCGCTCGCGACGGTGGCCGCCTGGATCAACGCCGGCGGCTTGGGCGTGCTGCTGTTCGAAGGGATCGGCACGGACAACCCGCAGAAGATCTTCGCCGGCGCGCTCGCCGCCGCAGTGCTCGCGATCGCCGCCGACCTGTCGCTGCGCGCCGCGGAACGCGCGGTGCGCACGTGAGCGAACGCCACGCGTTCGAGGCCGCGCATCCGGATTGGGAACGGCGCGTGCGCGACAGCTTCGCGCGCCAAGGCGCGATGGTGCTGCTCGGCGCGACGATCGACGATCTCACGCCGGGGACGTGCGCCGTCGTTGCGGCGTACCGCCCCGAACTCTCGCAGCAGAACGGATTCTTTCACGCCGGTGTCACGTCCGCGCTCGCCGATTCCGCGGGCGGCTACGCGGCGCTGACGCTGTTTCCGGCGGACAGCGAGGTGCTCACCGTGGAGTTCAAGATCAACCTCATCGCGCCCGCGCACGGCGACGCGCTGCGCGCGCGCGGCGAGGTGGTGCGCAGCGGCCGCACGCTCACGGTCTGCCGCGTCGACGTAGAGGTCGTGCGCGACGGCGCGGCATCGGTCTGCGCCGTGATGCAGCAGACGCTGATGCGCGTCGCGCCGCGCTGATCGCGGCGGCGCCGCAGTGCCTCCTAGACGACGGTCAACAGGCTCAGCGCGTAGCGGCCCGCCGCGTCGGTATACGTTTTCTTCTCGGCGAAACCACAGTCCGCGGCGAGCGCGATGATCTCCTCGCGCGCGAACTTGTACGACGATTCCGTGTGGATCTCGTCGCCGGCGGCGAAGTCGACGACGAGGTCGGCCGCCGGGATGCGGACGCGCTGCTCGCGCTCGGCGATCAAGAACGACTGCACGGCGCCGCGCTCCTCGTTCCAGCGCGCGGCGAAGCGGAACGCGCTCAGGTCGAAGTCGGCGCCGAGCTCGCGGTTCATCCGCGCGAGCAGGTTCTTGTTGAACGCCGCGGTGACGCCGGTCGGGTCGTCGTACGCGAGCTCGAGGATCGACGGGTCTTTCTTGAGGTCGTAGCCGATCAGCAGACCGTCGCCCGGGTGGCGCGCGGCGGCCAGCAGCCGCAGCAGCTCGCGCGCTTCGTCCGGTTCGAAGTTGCCGATGTTCGAGCCCAGGAACAGCGCCAGCACGCGGCCGTGCGTCACCAGCCGCTTCTCGCGCAGCAGCGGGAAATAGTCGCTCGCGTACGCGATGATGCGCAGCGCGTCGTACGCGCCGACGAGCGCGAGCGACGACTCCGTCACGGCATCGGCCGAGATGTCGATCGGATGGTACGTCAGCGCCGGCTGCCGTTCGAGGATCGCGTCGATGAGCACGCGCGTCTTGACCGCGCTGCCGCTGCCGAGCTCGACGAGCTCCAGCGGCCCCCGGAACGCGCCGGCGATCTCGCGGCCGTACGTTGCCAGCAGATCGCGCTCGACGCGCGTCAGGTAGTATTCCGGCAGCCGCGTGATGGCTTCGAACAGCGCGGAGCCCAGATCGTCGTAGAAGTACTTCGGCGACAGGCTCATCGGCCGCGTCCCCAAGCCGCTGCGGACGTCCTCCGCGAACGTGGCGACCCGCACGGGATGCGGATCGCGATGGAGCACGAAGCGGTCGGCAAGCCCCGGCTGCGTCGTCGGACTCATCGTGCGACGCTCAACCCCCCGGCGTTCGACCGGTTTGCAGCCCGCAGCGGTTCGGAGGAAATCACGCGGTCTCTCAAGCGCTCACCATCGGCGTCCTCAAGAACTTCTTCAACTCTGGTCCCCGAACGCACCGCGCCCCCTCCGGACCTCGGGCACCCGTATACCCGCACGAGCGCCCGGCAAGCAACCGCGGAGACCGGCGAAGCCGCGGTGCACGGCTCGGCCAGGAAAGATACGTCCGCGGGCGTACGACACGCCTTCCGGGAGAGCTTCGCATGATCGAAGAGCAGATCACGATTGACGCGCCGCAGGGCCCGATGACGGCCTACGTGGTGCACTTGGACCAGAAGCCCCGCCCCGCCGTGATCGTGCTCGAGGGCGTGTACGGCTTCGACGACGAGATCAAGCGGATCACCGAGCAAGTCGCGTCTTCGGGCTACGTCGGGCTCGCGATCGACTACCTGCGCGGCGGCGACGCGAACTCGGTCTTCAACACCAAGAACGTGTGCGAAGACGTCGCCGCGGCGCGCGACTGGCTCAATGCGCAGCCGTACGTGCAGCACGGCAAGATCGCGACGTGGGGGTTCGGCTTCGGCGGCACCGCGGCGTTTCTCGCATCGACGCTGGCGGGACTCGGCGGCGCGATCGCGTTCTACGGGCAAAGCATCGCGCGCCCGATCCCCGGGGGCGGCGGCAAGCCCGCGCTCGACGAGATCGACGACGTGCGCATGCCGCTGCTGCTGGTCTTCGGCGGCCACGACGAGCAGATCGGTCCGAACGAGATCGCGACGATTCGCGACCGCCTCACCGCCAAGCACGTCAACTTCGAACTCGAAGTGTATCCGGAAGTCGGGCACTCGTTCTTCCGCGAAGACCTCGGCACGATCGCGACGCGCCAGATCGCCGACGCGTGGGGCCGCGTGCAGTCGTTCCTGCGCCGCTCCCTGGCGTAATCTCCTAGCGGCCGACCATGCGCGACCAGCGTTCGCGCACGTCGGCGACGTACTCGCGCGTCTCGGCGTACGGCGGCACCCCGCCGTACTTTGCGACGGCGGCCGGGCCCGCGTTGTACGCTGCGAGCGCGAGCGCGTACGCGTCGTCGTCCTCGCGGTTGCGATACTCGTCCAGGTACGCCGCGAGCACGCGCGCCATGCCGTCGATCGCCGAGCGCGGCTCCCACGGATCGACGCCGTACTCGCGCGCGGTGGGCACCGTGAACTGCGCGATGCCGACGGCACCCGCGGCCGACATGGCCGACGGATCGAACGCGGATTCTTGCAGCAGCGTCGCGGCCAGAAATTGCGGATGCAACTGGTGTGCGCGCGCGGTTTCCACGACGCCGGCCGCGAGTATCAGCGCGTCGGCGGCCCCCATGCGCGGGTTACTGCGCATGATCTCGCGCGCGATCTTCACGCTGACGGGCGCTCGCCGTCCCGCGTCCATGCAAAGCCGCAGCCCTCGCATAACGGGGACCGGCGGGGGTATATGCCACGACAGCGCGGCGTCGCGTAGACCGTCGATCCGCACCCCAGGTACGGTGAACGTCAAGGCGGCTGCCACGAATGCGGCCGGGAGAGGGTTTCCGGGAATCGGGCCCAATCCGCCGTTAGCCCTCTCTTCTGTTACTGACAAGGATCAGCGTGCATTCGTTCTGGTCGAGCTCGCCGGTGATCTCCGCGATCGCGGCGACGTTCATCGTCCTGGTCGTGGGAGATTTCGCCTCGACGTTCTTCTACCACGTGCCCCAGCACGTATGGGGCAAGCTGCACCTTCGGACGCACCACGACCGCCGTAGGTCCTACTGGGATCACGCGGTGCTGTCGCGTGATCCCCAGGTCCTGCTCGACGGCTTCCTGGGCGCGGTCCCGTACATCGCGATCGCGGCGCTGTGCGCGTGGATCTCGGTCTACGGAGCGGTCGCCGGCTTGCTGCTCGGCCAGCTCCACGTCTGGTGGCGCCACACGACCGAGCTCGGCTGGCGGACCCCCGCATGGGGCGTGCGGCTCGCCCGCGCGCTGCAGATCGTCCTGCCCGAGGACCACGACGGGCACCATCGCAACCCCGAGATCGAGTTCGGCGACATCTTCCGCTTCTACGATGCGCCCTCGCGCGCGCTGATGGCGTTCTTCCGCACGCTCGACCCGAAGCGCAGAGCCGCGATGATGCGCCGGGCCGCGCTGATGAAGCGGCGCAAGATGGTCAAGCAGACCAGCTGAGGTGGGATGACCAAGCGCGTCCTCTTTTTGATCTCGGACACGGGCGGCGGACACCGCGCCGGGGCGCAAGCCGTCGGCGCCGCGCTCGACGAGATCGACGGGGCGACGCGCTTCGAGTGGCGGATCGACGACATCGCGACCCACTGCACGTTTCCGCTTTCCGCACTGGGGCCGGCATATAGCGCGGCCCTTCGCTATGCCCCGCCGATCTACGGCGCGCTCTACCACGCGACCAACGGCCGGCGCCGCTACAAGACGATCGTGCGGTTCTGCGAGCCGCTCTACCGCGAGCGGCTGCGCGAGGTGTTCACGCAGTACCAGCCCGACGTCATCGTGTCGGTCCACCCGCTGCTCAACCATGCCGCGCTGCGCGCTCGCGCCGACGCCGGCATGCAGCACGTCCCGATCGTCACGGTCATCACCGACCTAGGCCGCGTGCACGAAGGCTGGCTCCTCCCCGAAGCCGACCTGACGGTGGTGCCGGCCCGCGAAGTCTACCAGCGCGCGATCGAGCGCGGCGTCCCGCCGGAGCGCTTGCGGCTGCTCGGGCACCCGATCCACCCCCGCTTCGAAGACGTCTCGGGCTCCAAGGCCGAGATCCGCAAGAAGCTCGGACTGCCGGAAAAGGCGACGATCGCGCTGCTGATGGCCGGCGGCGAGGGCGGCGGCAAGCTGCTCCCCACGACCCTCGGGCTGGCCAAGGCGGGGCTGGACTACCATCTCGTGGTCGTCACCGGCCGCAACGCCGCGCTCAAGCAAAAGCTGGAGGAGCTGGCGCCGTCGCTGCCCACGCCGATGACCGTGCTCGGCTTCCGCCACGACGTCCCCGAGCTGATGCGCGCCGCCGACTTGCTGGTCACCAAGGCCGGGCCGGGCACCATCGCCGAGGCGTCCGTCGCCGAGGTCCCCGTCGTGGTCTACGACTACGTCCCGGGCCAGGAGCGCGGCAACCTCGACTACGTGCGCACCAACGGGATCGGCGTGGTCGCGCTGACGACCGCCGAGGTCGTGTCCTCGGTCGCGCGGATCGTCCACAACCAGGAGCGCCTGGGCAAGATGCGCTCGCAGCAGACCGCAATCGCCCCGCGCGGCAGCTCGCGCCGGATCGCCGAGCTCATCGGCCAGATCGCGATCAGCGGCCGGCGTCCGACCATCCCCGCCGCCGGGTAAACCACCCGCATGGCTCCCGCGACGCTCACCATCGACGTTCCCGCGGAGGTCGCCGACGAAGTCGTCGCGACGCGGCGCGATCTGCACCAGCACCCCGAGCTCGGCTTCGAGGAAGAGCGTACGTCCGCGATGGTCGCGGAGCGCCTGCGCGCGCTGGGCTTCGACGTCCACACCGGAATCGGCAAGACCGGGGTCGTCGGGGTGCTCAAAGGCAGCAAACCCGGCAAGACGATCATGCTGCGAGCCGACATGGACGCGCTCCCCATCGACGAGGAGAACGACGTCCCGTACAAGTCGCGCACGCCGGTGCACATGCACGCGTGCGGGCACGACGGGCACGTCGCGATGCTGCTCGGCGCGGCGCGCATCGTGATGAGCCGGCGCGACGAGGTCGCGGGAACGCTGTGTTTTCTGTTCCAGCCGGCCGAGGAAGGGAAGGGCGGCGCGAAAGCGATGGTCGAGGACGGCGTGCTCGAGCGGTTCGGCATCGAGCGCGCGTACGGGCTTCATCTCGCATCGACGCATCCCGCCGGTCAAGTCGGTTTTCGTGAAGGCGCGTTCTACGCGTCCAGCGACTCCATCGAGATCACCGTCGAAGGCAAAGGCGGGCACGGCGCGTCGCCGCACCAGACGGTCGATCCCGTCTACGTCGCATCGCAGTTCGTCGTCGCCGTGCAGCAGGTCGTGTCGCGCAACATCGATCCGATCGAGCCCGCGGTGGTGACGATCGGCGCGATCAACGGCGGCACGACGCACAACGTGATCCCCAGCCGCGTGCGGCTGCTCGGCACGGTGCGCGCGTTCGACGCGAACGTGCGCGCGAAGATGGCCGAGCGCATCGAGCGCGTGCTGCGCGGCATCTGCGAAAGCTCCGGCGCGACGTACGAGTTCGAGTATTTATGGCGTTATCCGGTGACGTCCAACGACGTCGAGCAGACGCGCTACGCGCGCGCGCTCGCGCAGCGCGTCGTGCCCGCGGAGCGCGTCGCGGACGTGCCCAAGCTGATGGGCGCCGAAGACTTCTCGTTCTTCGCCGAGCGCGTGCCCGCGTGTTTCTTCACCATCGGCAGCAACGGCGGCCCGAACAGCGCGTTCCCGCACCACCATGCGCGCTTCGACATCGACGAGTCCGCACTCGAAACGGGCGTGCGCATGATGACCGCGCTCGCGCTCGACGCACCGCAGCACGCACCGTGAGCCGGCCCCACGCCGCGTGGGAAATGCGCACGGCGTCGGCGCACGATCTCGCGGCGCTCGAACCGATCGTGTGGCCGCCGCTGCTCGAAGCGCCGAAGCGGCGCCGCTTCCTGCGCGGACTCGACGAAGGCGAGGTCGTCGTCGTGCACGCCGCGGATGCGATCGCGGCGTATGCGTGGATCTACGAAGGCTTTTTCGGCCACACGTTTCTGGCCTATCTCGCGGTGCAGCCGCAGTACCGGCGCAACGGCCTCGCGGGGATGCTGCTCGAGGCGACGGAGCAGCGCGCGGTGACCGATCGCGTGTTCAGCTCGACGAACGCGTCGAACGCGGCGATGCAAGCGGTGTTCGACCGCTACGGCTGGCGGCGCTGCGGGCAGATCGACGAGCTGGATCCCGGCGATCCGGAGCTCGTCTACGTCAAGCTTTAGTTCCGGCTGACTTGGGGGCGGTCCACGAGCTCCGCCGGCGTGCGCGGGAAGCGCGCGCTGAGGATCTCGCGCAGCGTGGTCTCGCAACCGCACGTCCGCGAAGGTGTGCCGCGGCCGAGCATCAAGGCTCGGCAGCCGTCGAGATGGTGGAGTGAGGCCCGGTGTCCGCAATCACCGCAGATCGGCGGCAACAGCGCCGGGATGTCGCGCTCGTTCACGCGGTCAGTGTCCTCCCGGCCGGTTTCCGCGCGCTTACGCGCACTTACGAAGCTCTTACGCGGCGGCGCTAGGCCGCGGCTGCGCGAAGAGGCCGCCGCGGAGTGCGGCCGTCGCCGCCCCGATGGCGCCGGCGTCGTTGCCCAGCGTCGCGCGGACGATCCGGGTCGTGCCGCGCGGGACCATCGTGGTGCGGACCTCGACCAGCGGCTTCACCCGGTCGAGGAGAAAGTCGCCCGCGCTCGACACGCCGCCGCCCAGCGCGATCACCTCGGGATTGACGAAGGCGATCACGTTGGACAGGCCCAGCGCGAGATCGTCGCAGAACGCGTTCCACGCGGCGAGCGCGTGCGCGTCGCCGGCCTGAGCCGCCTTGCGGATCGCCTTCGAGCCCAGCTTCTCGCGCGGCACGTCGAGCAGGGCGCTGCGCGGGAACGACGGCGCCAGCCGCAGCGCGTGGCGGATCAGGCCCGTGCCCGACGCCTGCGCCTCGAAGCAGCCGACCTTGCCGCAGCCGCAGATGAAGCCGCTCTCGGGGCGGATCGTGTGGTGGCCGAACTCGCCCGCGCCGCTCTGATTGCCCAGCGCGAGCACGCCGCGCGCGACGAAGCCGCCGCCGATGCCCGTGCCGAGCGTGAGCAGCGCGAAGTCTTGGGTCCCCTGGCCGACGCCGTGCGCGTACTCGCCCAGCGTCGCGCAGCGGGCGTCGTTGCCGACGAACACCGTGTGCTTGGGAAACGCCGCGCGCACGCGGTCGCCCAGCGGCACGTTCGTCCAGCCGAAGTTGGGCGAGTAGCGGATGGTGCCGGTGACGGGATCGATGTTGCCGGGCGAGCCGACGCCGATCGCGACGACGTCGTGCTTCGTCGCGTCGATGGCGCTCTTCACGACGTCCGCCAGCGCGTCGACGACGGCGGCGGGCGCGCGGTCGGTGATGTCGTGCTCGAATTTGGCGTGAATCTCGCCCGCTCCGTCGATCGCCGCGGCCATCACATGCGAGCCGCCGAGATCAACGCCGATCGCAGCGCGCGCCATCAGTGCGGCGCTCCCGACGGCGCCGGTGTCGGCGGCGCGACGCCGGGCGGCGCATCGACGGCGTTGGACGGATCGTTCCACTTGTCGTACGTCACGTGAACGGGCTCCGAGAGCGATTGCACGACGATCGTGCACGTGTGGGGACGATAGGTCGTCTTCTCGTACGTGCACTCCATCGTGGCGGGCGTCCCGGCGTTGCCGACGCCGAGCGAGCCGAACGCGCCGTACGTCACGCCGCCGTCGCTGCGATCCGCGAGCGGTTCGAGCTTCGTGCCCGGCGCCGCCATGTAGAGCAGGTTCTTGCGCGCGCTCTTCACCGGCGGCACCGCCGCCGCAGCCCATGGTTTGTTCGCGCCGCGGTAGTACATCGCGGTGCCGATGATGACCGACTCCGACGTCGTGCCGCCCGCGGTCGACTGCACGCGCACGCGGTCGCGGCCGACCGACACGATGTCGATCGCCAAGCCGCTCGGGCCTGCGACGGTGACGCGATACGACGTGGCGGCGCTGATCGCTTGATCGACCTTCGCCGAGAGCGAGGTCGCGTCGTCGGTCGCGGCAACCGCGACGGCGCCGGCAGCCATCACGGCGGCGAGCGCCGCGCCGGCCGCACGCACGGTGCGCATCAGTGCGCGCCCGGCGCCGGCGGCGCGAGGTTGGTCGGAATCGCGACGACGTTCGCCGGATCGTCGTAGCGCGAGAACGTCACCGTCAGGCCCTCGTTCGAGCAGTCGTTGATGCGGTACGTCTTCTTGTCGTAGCTGCAGGTCAAGTGCTGGTCTTTCTGCGGTCCGGCGGAGGTGGTCGTGAACTGGCCCCAGGTCTTGCCGCCCGCGTTCTTGTCGGGGAGTACTTGATCGACGGGCACGTCGCGCAGGTGCGTCTGCGCGGCGATCACCTCGGGCGGCGCGTCCGTCTTGCGATAGGGCTGCCCGGTGTTCGCGCTGACGTACGCAACCGGTCCGACGAGCACGACGTCCGGACTGGCGCCGTTGTAGGCGAGCGTGCTGTGGAAACGGTCGGGCGCGACGAAGGTCATCGTGACCGTGAAGCCGGTCGTGGCGGTCGTCGTCACGACGAACGACTTCGCCGACTGCATCGCGCCCGCGATCCTGCCGCGCACGGTCGCGAGGTCCTCAGCGCGGGCGGGAACGCACGTCGCCGCCAGCAGGGCGGCCAAAGCGAGCGGGGCGGGTCGAAAGCGCATGGCCACGGCATGTTCTCCGGATCGCCGGGTTCGTCCGCCGTGGACCCCGAAGCAAAGCCGCCATGCAGGAGACGATCGATCTCATCGCCCACCGCGAGCTTCGCAATCTGCGCGCGTTCACCAAGGATACGGGGCAACCGACGAAGCTCAGCGAGCTCGACCTCACCCCCATGAAGAACGTGCAGTCGATCGAGATCGACGAAGAGCACGTCACGGTGCACTACAACACCGTGACGGAGCGGAAGTACAACGCCAACGACGTCACCCGCAAGGAGTGGGTCTACAAGTACAACGACGACGCGGAGTTCGTCGCCGCGGTGAAGCGGGTCATCGAGCTGTCGCGCAAGCACCTGTACGACTTGCCGGAGAACGTCACGTGCCCGCCGGGCTGCGCCGAGTGCTGCAGCGGCTACGAGCCGTTCGTCAACCGCGAGGACGTGCAGCGCATCGCGGACCACCTGAAGCTGTCCTATGACGAAGTGATGGAGCAGTACGTCGTCGCGCGCGAGTCCGCCGACGACTGGTCCGTCGGCTGGCTGCGCAAGGTGGACGACGACGGCGCGTACAGCGACGACTCCGAGCACAAGTGCGTCTTCTTGATGGGCTCGCGCAGCGGGCGCTACTACTGCGGCATCTACGAAGCGCGCCCGCACGACTGCCGCGCGTTCACCCCCGTGGGCTGCCAGGACGTCGACTGGTCGCTGCCGCGCCACGGCGAGTACAAGACCGGCAAGCCGTTCACGCCCAAACGCGCCCGCGTCCGCAATGGCAAGGCGACGGAGGGCGAGCAGCGGCGCATGACGCAGGGCGCGACCAAGAACGTCGGCAACGACGGAACGCCGACGGGGCGCACCGGGAAGTGACGGCGCGGCCCACCGCGGCCGCGGTCTACGACGCGATCGTCATCGGCGGCGGTCACAACGGGCTGGTGACCGCGTGCTATCTCGCGCGCGCGAAGTGGAAGGTGCTGGTCCTCGAACGCCGCTACGTCGTCGGCGGCGCGTGCGTCACCGAAGAGAACATCTTCCCGGGCTACAAAGTGTCGACGGCCGCGTACGTCAACAGCTTGTTCCGGCCCGAGATCATCCGCGACTTGCGCTTGCGCGACTACGGCTTCGAATTGCTGGAACGCAACCCGTCGTCGTTCTCGCCGTTCCCCGACGGCCGCTATCTGATGCTCGGCGCGGACGAAGCCATGAACGCGCGCGAGATCGCGAAGTTCAGCGCGCGCGACGCGGTCGCGTACCCGAAATACGTCGCGATGCTCGAGCGCGTGGCGGCGGTGATCGAGCCGACGCTGGTCCAGACGCCGCCCAACCCGGTGCGGCCCGGCATCGGCGATCTGCTCGCGCTCGGCAAGCTCGGGCTTTCGGTCAAGGGTCTCAACGGCACGATGGGGGAGGCGGTCGAGATCCTCACCGGCGCGGCGCGGCCGATCCTCGACCGCTGGTTCGAATCCGAAGAGCTCAAGGCGACGCTCGCGACCGACGCGATCATCGGCGCGTTCGCGTCGCCGTCGATGCCTGGCACGGCGTATGTGCTTTTCCACCACGTGATGGGCGAGACCAACGGCGCGCGCGGCGTGTGGAGCTACGTCAAAGGCGGGATGGGCGGGCTCACGCAAGCGCTCGCCAAAGCCGCGGCCGAGCTCGGCGTGGAGATTCGGACCGAGGCCGACGTCGCGCGCATCCTGGTCGAGAACGGGAGCGCCGTCGGCGTCGCGCTCGCGAACGGCGACGAGCTGCGCGCGCGCCACGTCGCCAGCAACGTCGACGCGCGCCTGACATTTCAGAAATTTCTCGCACCCGAACACCTGCCGCCGGAGTTCGTCGCGGAGATCGAGCGCATCGACTACGCGAGCGCGTCGGCGAAGATCAACGTCGCGCTGGACGCGCTGCCGAATTTTACCGCGTGTGCCGGCAGCGAGGCGGGACCGCAGCACCGCGGCACCGTTCACCTTTGCCCGGACCAGGACTACATCGAGCGCGGCTACGACGACGCGAAGTACGGCCGGCCGTCGGCGCACCCGATCGTCGAGTGCACGATCCCGTCGGCCGTCGATCCGACGGTCGCACCGCCCGGGAAGCACCTGATGTCGATGTTCTGCCAGTACGCGCCGTACACGCTGCGCGGCGGGAGCTGGGACGACGCGGCGCGCAACGCGTTCGCCGACAGCTGCTTCGACGTGGTCGAGGAGTACGCGCCGGGCTTCAAGGCGTCGGTCATCGATCGCCAAGTGCTCAGCCCGGTCGACATCGAGGCCAAGTTCAACCTCACCGGCGGCAACATCTTTCAGGGCGCGATGAGCTTGAACAAGCTGTTCATGTTCCGGCCGGCGCCGGGCTGGGCGAACTACCGCACCCCGATCAAGCACCTGTTCTTGTGCGGCTCGGCCGCGCACCCGGGCGGCGGCGTGATGGGTGCGCCCGGCTGGAACGCGGCGCGCGAGATGCTCAAGGGCCGGGGCTGACCGGCCTCAGGGTCGCCGGGCAGCGCAGGCGTTCGGCCTGCCGTACGGAAGCGTACTCCATCTTGAACTCTGTGAGGTTGGTATGAAAGCAATTATCGCAACGGTCGCGCTCGGGGCGGCGCTCCTGCTGTCGGCAACGGCTCCCGGAGGGGCGCAAGGCACGGGCGGCTCGCCCGGCGCGACGGGCGGGCACATGGGCGGCCACATGATGATGATGATGAAGTGCCCCGCCGGCAGCGTGCAGCTGAACGCCGTCGGCGGGTCCGGCGAGGCCGGCTGCGCGACGCTCAAGATGGCGATGGGCGCGGGCACGCTCGGCATCAGGGTCATGGGCGAACCCAAGGGCGCGGTTCAGCCATCGCACATCCACCGCGGCAAGTGCGGCTCCAACGGGCCGGTCGTGATCCCGCTGACCAACGTCGTGAACGGCATGTCGTCCACGAAGATCGCGATGTCGAAGTGGACGAAGGTGAACAAGGGCGGCTACTACATCAACATCCATGAGTCGCCCGACAACATCCCGCACATCGTCAGCTGCGGCAACATCATGCCGATGCACGGAGCGATGTAAACCGGCGCGACGCGCTCGCACCGCTGTTCGAGCACGAAGGCCGTCGCGGTATCCGCGGCGGCCTCGCCGTTCGCAGGCGATGGCCGGCGGCGGACGAAGGGACCGCGAACCTCGCCTCACACCAGGAGGTAGTTCTCGTGCGCACTCTCATCCCGGCCGCGCTCGGCGCGGCACTGATTCTCGGAGCGACCGCCCAGAGCCCCGCGCCCGCCATGCGCAAGATGCCGATGCAAATCCGGCTGGCCGAGCAGAACAAGTCCGGCGAGTCCGGTACGGCGACGCTGCTGGACGGCGCGCGCGGTCTCATCGTGCGCCTGCGCATGAACGGCAGCGACGTCGACCAGCCCGCGCACATCCACAAGGGTACGTGCGAGAAGCTCGATCCCAAGCCCGCCTACGCGCTCACCACCGTGCACGACGGCATGTCCGAGAAGACGGTCGAGGGCGTGACGATCGCGCAGCTGGAGAAGGCTCCGTACGCGATCAACGTCCACAAGTCGACCAAGGAGCTCCCCGTCTATGTCGCCTGCGGGAACATCACCGCGCCCAAGTAGCCACCCGCCGTTCAACGAAGGCGCCGCGCACGACGCGGCGCCTTCGCGTTTCGGCGCGCCGCCGCTGGACGACATGCCCGACGACATCCGCGCGATCTGCGAGGAGACGCGCGCGAAGATCGGCTTCGTCCCCAACGTGTTCCTCGCGTACGCGAAGCGGCCGGAGCACTTCCGCGCGTTCATGCACTACCACGATCTGCTGATGAAGAGCCCGAGCGGGCTGTCGCGCGCGGAGCGCGAGGCGATCGTCGTCGCCGTTTCAGCGGAGAACGATTGTTTGTACTGCGTCGTCGCGCACGGCGCGGCGCTGCGCATCCTGGGCAAGGACGCCATCGTCGCCGACCAGATTGCGACGAACTGGCGCACCGCCGACCTCGCGCCGCGGCTGCGCGCGATCCTGACGTTCGCTACGCGGGTGAACGAGCCGGGCTTCGTCGCGAGCGACAAAGAGCTCGCGGAGCTCAAGGCCGTCGGGCTCTCGGACGACGACGCGTGGGACATCGCGTCCGTGGCGGCGTTCTTCGGCTTGTCGAACCGCATGGCCGGCTTCATGGACATGCGGCCCAACCCGCAGTTCTACG
>CAVRRP010000011.1:0-77576 GCA_963723635.1 Vulcanimicrobiota bacterium
AATTCTAGCGGCGCAGCGCCGCGTTGCGGTGAAACGCCAGCCCGTCGGGGCGGCGTTCCACCGTGACGGACACCCCGTAGGCGCGCTCGATCGTCGCCGATGTCAGCGCGAGCTCCGCCGGCCCGTCCGCGATGACGCCGCCGTCGCCCAGCACGACGACGCGGTCGGCGAACGCCGCGGCTTCTTCGAGCTGGTGCAGCACCGCGACGACAAGCGCGCCGCCGTCCGCGAGCTCGCGCACGAGCTGCAATGTCTCGACGGACGCTTTGAGGTCGAGGTGCGACGTCGGCTCGTCGAACAGGATCACCGACGCACGCTGCGCGATCGCGAGCGCGATCCACACGCGCTGCCGTTCGCCCGCGGACAGCGTCCCGATCTCGCGCGTCGCAAACGCCGTCAGCCGGAAAGCGGCTCGGACGGCGCACGCCGGCCGTTACAACGAGAGACCGCGGACAACGAAGAGGTGGGTGCCATTGCCCCTCGCCGTCGTCCAGGAGTCCGTGCGCTCAATTATGCGGGAATGGCTGCCACTTCTGTTGGCTGGTCAAGATGCTTGCCGCACTCTTGAGGGTGTCGAGCAGTGTCAGCGATTCCATGTGGCGCGTGCTCTGCGTCCCCAGCTGATACGTACCGACGGAAACGAGCGTGATCACCTCACGGTTATTCCCGGTGTACTGCGTGATGCCGCAGCCTGGCACGTAGGACACGGAGTAGTTCTGCCCTTGGAATGAATAAGCGACGGTCGCGCCCGTCGCAGGAGTCGGACAGGCGTTTGCGCCGGGTACGGTGCCGACGCTCTGTACGACCGCCGTGACGCCGGGGTAGCCCGTTGCGAACGACGCCCCTTGCGTGAGCGTGCCTGGCACGAGCGTCGGCGTACCAGGGATCGCGCCTTGCGAGTACACGGTGCCGTTCCCGTTGTACAGCACGTAGCTGTTCGCGTTGTATCCGCCGCCGTTGTTCGCGAAATTGGCCGCCGCGAGCTTGTTACTACCGAATGCGTTGGACGCCGTGCCCAAGCCGCCGAACAGAACCAACGTGTCGGTCCCACCCGATGGCGGGTCCGCGTACACGGAAAACGTAACGGCCTGCCCGCCGAGCGCGGTGCCTTGATAGTTCCAACCGCGATTTGCCTGGTACGCCAGCATGTCGCCGCTGACGCTCGGCGCGGACGGCGGCGGCGGACCACCCGTAGCGCCGCCGCCGCCACCGCCACCCCCGCAAGCAGCAAGGACGAGCGCTGCGACAACGCAAGACGCGGCCCGTTTGATAATCGAGAAGCGAGTCAAAGCTATTAGACCCCCGTGAAAAGGAGCGAGATGCGTCAACGCATCTGCGCCGGGGTTGCGCGATGTTCGTCTCCAGGCCCTTGAGCAATCGAACGCTAGCGTTCGATTGTACTCGAACGCGATGTGGTCCGCGACCGGCGATTCACCGGCCCGCAGTACCAGCGCAACGCGAAGTTCTCCGCGGCGCTGCGCTCCGAGACGTTCAACGATAACGGCGGCTAGCGCACCGGCTACAACCAGCGCTGGAGCGAAACGACGCTGCGCTCCCCTACGCGCCGTCGGCGCCGGTCGTGTCCGCCTCGAAGGCCGCAGCGACAACTCGAACCATCCCGTGTGGGCCGATCAAAGCATGTTCAGCGGGCCCGCGGCGTGGTGTTCGGCCTGCACGACGGCATACAAAGCGTCGCCGGGGAAGTGCTGGTGAAGTTTTAGCGCGGACTGACTACAGTGTTATAACGCGTCCGACCACTGCCCGGATCAATAGAATGATCGCGGCCTCTGCAAAAACACTTCGCAGGGCCATGCGGTTCGCTCCGGAACTAGAGCCGAGCCACGCCGCGCTGTTTCCAGCGCGGCGCGAGCTCGCTTATGAGCCAGAGGGTGGCAGGGTGAATACACTGCGTACATTACATGGTATTGGCATCGTCGCCGCGACCGCAGGCGTGCTTGCGGCCGGATGCGGCGGCGGCAGTGCCAGTGCGCCTATAGCGCAACAAGCTTCAACGAAAATTTCGGACAGCGCCCGTTTTGAGGTGTTCCGAGCTTCATCAGAACAACAGGTGCGACGTCTCGCACCTGCGGGTTCCGATTTCTCGGTCAGCCCCACGTACCTCGCGAAACGCGGAGCCAGCACCGCGGTCTTCTCCGATCGAAATCTCGCCATGAAGACTGGCGGCACGACCGCCGTCATCGAGGTCCCAAAATCGCTCTTCGTGACCTCAGTAAAAGGCCGCCAAACGTCCTTGGTGCATCCGATCTGTAATCCCGACGGCTGCCCGGATCCGCCACCCCCGCCCGATCCGACGCCGCCTCCGGGTCCCGCCGGTGTCTACGATGCTGGCGACGCTGTCATCTCATTAGCGGCTACTGCGCAAGCGCAAAGCGTCGCGTCGACGCGCACGCAGCCATGCACGCAAACCTTTACGACCAACAGTTACCCTGGCGCGTCCATGAATTTCCTCGGCGGTACGACGTGGCAGCTCATGTTTACACCCGGCTACCCGTATTACAGCGGAGGAACCGACACCTCCGACGTCACGTACACCGTTCAGCTCGTTGATGGATCATCCGTGCAAAGCGTCTCGCAAAATTTGCTTCAAAATAACCAGCCGAATCGAATTACCTTCACTTATACCGGGGGGTTCATCACGACAGTAAAGTATGTGACGATTCAGGTCATCGAGCACCCGTACCCGGGCGACAATCTCATCGTGGGGCAGGCTAACGTCACGTGTGCGGGTGATTCCAGCGCCATCAGGCTTATAGCTCCTGTTCAACCGCCGATCATCGAACCGCCCTACCCGCCTGTCCAGTGGTGGCATACAGTCATGGCGTGATAGGCAACACCGCCTAGCTATGCGCGCGCAGCGTCGCGGTCCGGTGAAACGCGAGCCCCTCGGGCCGTCGCTCCACCGCGACCGCGACGCCAAATGCGCGTTCGATGGACCATTCGGTCAGCGCAAGCTCAGGTGGACCGTCCGCGATGACCGTTCCGCAGCCGAGCACGATGATCCGGTCGGCAATCGCCGCGGCTTCCTCGAGCTGATGAAGCACGACGACGACAAGCGCGCCATCGTCAGCGAGCTCCCGCACGCGCTGTAGCGTTTCGACCGATGCTTTCAGATCGAGGTGCGACGTCGGTTCGTCGAACAAGACCACGGACGCGCCTTGCGCGATCGCCAGTGCGATCCATATGCGCTGCCGCTCGCCGGCTGACAATGTGCCGACCTCGCGCTTTCGAAAGGCCGTCAACCCCGTCCGCGCCAGCGCGTCATCGACGGCGGCGGCGTCCTGTTCCGTCGCGTCCCATTCCCACCATCGGTGGTGCGGAAAACGACCTGCGGCGACAGCGTCTTCGACGATAAGCGCGGCGAGCACCGGCTCGGCCGGCTCGACAAGGCCAATTCTGCGTGCGCGCTCGCGGGGACTGAAAGCGCGCACGCAGACGCCGTCTAGCGAGATGGCCCCTGATTCAGGAGCGAGCGCGCCCGCCATAGCGCGAAGTAGTGTCGTCTTCCCGACGCCGTTGGGTCCGACGATTGCAACGACGCCGCCGTCGAGCGTGAACGAGACGTCACGCAGCAGCGTCCGGCCGCCGCGTGCCAACTCGACATGCTCGAGGGCGAGCGTCACACGGCTACGTTGACGACGGCGGCGGGGTCGGCAGCGTCCCTTGGATCAGCGAGCCTTCCAGCCCGGGAGCTCCGGGAGCGGTCACGGTGATGGTCGTTCCGGATCCACCGTTCGACGATGGCAGATAAAGGACGCCGCCATCAACGAGAAGGGTCGTCGCAGTCGTGCCTGGCCCAATGGAAAGCACGCCGTTCGGTACGTTGGAGCTGGAGAAGGTTTCGGGCGGTTGGGGTCCGCCAAAGCCCAGGTGCCGCGTGCTCTGCGAGCCTGTGCGAACGGAGGGAACGTCCACGTTTCCGCGCAGCACGATAGCGCTCGAGAACGCATACGGCGACGTTGCCGCAGAGGTGTTCTGTGCCGAAACGGCTGTCGCAAATTCGCGATATAGCTGAGCAAACGACTCGCCGCCGGCCGCTGCAAGTACCGGCGTCACGGTTGCAGGCGCTGACGCTGAGCCGTCCGAGCCCGGCGTGTTGTAAATGGTAGTGAGCGCGCTGGGTCCGAACCGATCGTAGAGATAACGGATGAACAGGTACGCTTGCCCGTAGCTGCCCGCCGTATTGCTATACCACCCGTAGGCTCCCGTGCCGGTGGACGGGTTCGGTTGGTATCCGGTGAATGACGTCAACGAGAACAGCGACGGTTCAGCCAAATACGTGAAGGAGTACCGCGGCGTGTCGATATGCTGCCCCGGCGCGGGATCGGTTGCGAGGTCCTCAGCGAGCATCGAACAGCCTTCTTCGACGAACGCGTCGTCGAACGAACCCTGTCCTGTACCTAACGCGATAGGACGAAAATACTTATAATGCGAGTGAAGCAGATGCTGGAGCTCGTGTGAGACACTACGCGGGACGTCGGTGTTCAGCCAAAAACTCTCGTTACGCGTCGGCGCGCTCGAGCCGACTGCGCTGTAATTGTTTCCGGTGACAACGAACATCGACGTCTCATTGCTTATAGGACGCGGCGACGGAAAGCAGTTCCAGAGCTGTTGTGGAAATTCGTTTGGAGCGTAGTAGTAGCCGCCTTCGCCCGTACCGGCAAGCGCATCGGTGATGACGATGTCGATCGATGTCCCGGAATTCCCCGTGAGATCGACCGGCTGTTCTTGCGCCGCCGGCACTGCGTTACCGCTTGCGTCACATTGATGTTTCGCCGCGCTATATTGGAAGTCTATCGGCTGCCCGCTCGGGTAGAATGCAGGCCCGAAAGCATTCGTCTCAACCCCATAATACGCGTCGAAGCGCTGAGCGATCGTTTGAAACTCGCCGGAAATACTGAATTCGCCCGCCGTGTTCAAGGAGTTGTTGTCGACCCACACGTTGGCGTGGTTGCTCACCGCCTTCAACGTCGCGGTAATCTGCGTGTTGCATACGTACGTTCCGCTTGTCGAGCCGCCGGCACAACCGCCCGAATTGCCGATGTTCGAGGTCAGAATATAGAACGGCCGCTGCGTGCCGACGGTGCCGGGGGCCGCATGCGTGTGGCGTACCGCCGACGTTGTGCGAGTCGCGGTAACGTTGTGCAAAAGGGTGCGCATCGCGTTCGAGTTGGATGGGCGTTCGCGCAACCCGTCCTCAATCGAACGTTGACGGTTTTCCGTAATCAGGGCTTGCAGCGCGCGGGCGCTTTGCGAGGCACGCGCTGCGGACGAGGTGCCGACGCCAGCCGTGGCTTTCACGCTCGCGTTGTAAGACACGAGCGTGCCTGCATTCGGCGGCGTCGTAGGCGTCGTAGGCACTTCGGCCGTCTCGAGTCCATCCGCCGTGCCCGCCGTGATCGCCGATCCGAAGACGCCGCTCGACGTAGCAGACAAGATCGTGATCGGTCCGGTCGGCGCGGTATAGCCTGACGGCGGAGGCGGTGTCGGCGTGACAGTCACGGGGGGCGGCCCGCTCGTGGCTCCGCCTCCTCCGCCGCCGCCGCCACACGCCGCGAGGACCGCGGCAGCGAACACAGCGACCGCAAGAGCCGGCCGCACCCCATGCAACTTCATGTCGCCTCAGTACGCCCGGCCCGGCAACTTCACCCGTCGCCTCATGCGTACGCGCGTGCGGTACCGCGCAAATATAACACTAAGAACGTCGGTACGCCCACGAAGGCGAGCAGCACGCCGAGCGGGATCTCCGCCGGCGCGGCGACGGTGCGCGCCAGCGCGTCTGCGAGCACGACCAGCGTCGCACCGGTCAAGATGCTTGCCGGAACGAGCACGCGCAGGTCCGCGCCGACGACGCGCCGCGCGAGATGCGGCACGATCAATCCGACGAACCCGAGCAGTCCCGCGAGCGCGACCGCCGCGGCCGTCAAGAGCGTCGAAGCGATCAAGAGCGACCACTGCAAGCGCGTCACGTCGACGCCCAGCGCCGCGGCCCGCCCTTCGCCCAGCCGCAGCACGTTGAGCGCCGGGATCGTCGCAACGCCGATCGCCAAACCCAAGATCGCTTCGGGCGCCGCCGCGGCGAGATCGCCCCAGCCGCGCCCGGCGAGCGAGCCCGCCAGCCAGGCGAGGATCGCTTCGCTCGCGGTGCCGCGCGCGAGCCGCTCGATCGCGAGCGTGATGAACGCCGACAGCAGCGCGGAGAGCGAGACGCCGGCGAGAACGAGCCGTTCGGGATCGAGCCGCGGCCCGCGCCGTGCGAGCACCGCGACGAACACCGACGTGGCGAGGCCGGAGACGAACCCGAGCGGCGGCACCAGCGCGGGCGCGACGCCGAGCGTCGTCGCGATCGCGATCGACGCGCCCGCGCCGCTCGACACGCCCGTCAGATACGGATCGACGAGCGGGTTGCGCAGCAGCGCTTGCAGCAGCGCGCCGGCGAGCGCAAGCGCCGCGCCGACCACCGCCGCGATCGCGACGCGCGGCACGCGCAGCTGCCAGACGATCGTGCCCACGTCGCCGCCGTTCGACGGGTGCAGCAGCGCATGCGCAAGCTCGCCGGGCGCGAGCGCCGCGCCGCCGAACGCGACGCCGATCAGCATCGCGAGCGGCACCAGCGCGGCGAGCGCGGTCAGCGCGACGGCTCGCGGCACGCGCACGGCGTTCAGCGCGTCGACAACTCGAGCGCGAACGTGCGGCCCGCCGTCGGAAACCCGCCGCTCTCTTCATAGCGCTCGCCGCCCAGATCGTACACGCGCAGCGACATCAGCGCGCGCGGCGCGACGCGCAACCGCGCGTACGCGTCGACGCGCGTGAACGGCTGCGCGCTGCCGAACGCGTCAGCATTGAGCCCGACGGAGTGCGCGACGATCCCCGCGGCTGCGAGCAGCGCGCGCGGCGCGCCGGCGTACGCGAGCTCCACGTTGGACACGATCGCCGGCCGCCGCGGCAGCCGCCGCTCGCTGCCCGTGAGGTCCTGCGCGCGGAACACGTTCGTGACGTTCACCCGCGTGGTGAAACCGTGGAACGGACGCGTGCGCAGGTCGAGCGTGAGCCCGCCGATCACCGCTTTCTGCACGTTCTCCACGCTCGAGGCGGTGGCGACGATCAAATCCGTCCCCGCGGTGACGAAGTACCCGATGCTCGCGCCGCCCAGCACGCGCGCGTCGTCGAGCGTGACGTCGAAGCTCTTCGTGCGCTCGGGATGCAGACTCGGGTTGGAGAAACCGGGATAGTACAGATCGATCGCCGTCGGCGCGCGGAACGCCGTCGCCGCGTTCGCGCGCAGTGTCAGACCGTCGCCGAAGCTCCACGCTCCGCCGAGCGAAGGCGCGAGCGCCCCGCCCTGCGCGCCATCGCGCTCGGCGCGCAACCCGGCGTACGCGCGCAGCGCGTTGGAGAACCGGAACTGGTCCTGCGCGTAGAGCGCCGTCTGCGCGAAGCCGTGCGTCGGCGGGTTGCCGTCGCCCGCATCGATCCGGTCGGCGCCCCGCGCGAGGTCGACGCCGTACACGAGCGCGCCGCCGTCGTTGCGCACGACGTTGCGCAGCGACGCCTGCACGCGCGACTCAGTGCTCAGCTCGGCGATCGGCGCGCCGGTGAAACTTTCCGCCGCCACGGGATCGCGGTACACGATCGCCTGGCGCGTCCCCGTCAGATCCAGCGTCGCGACGGCGCGCGCGGTCGCATGCGAGAGCGACGCGCGCGCATCCGCGTCCACGTCGTCCTGGCGCGCGTTCGGCGTGGTGAACGACGTCGGCCCAGGAACGCCGAGATGGCGTGCGACGATGCCCGCATCGAACGCGAGCCCCAGCGTGCCGAGGTGCGTCGCGGTCCGCCCGCGCAAAGACGTCGACGCAAGGTCGACGTCGTTGCGGACGCCGGCCGGATCGCCGCCGTACGCCGGATAGCCGAAGTCGTCGCGCGCGACGCGGCGCTCGAACGCGAAGTTCGGCGCGTCGACGACGAGCGCGCTTTCACCGAACGTCGCGGTCGACAGCGTCGCGATCGTGTCGCGGCGGTTGCCCGCCGCCGTGATGATGTTGATCACCCCGCCGATGGCGCCGGTGCCGTACAGCGTCGCGCCGCCGCCCTCGACCACTTCGATTCGCTCGACGCCCGCCGTCGGCAGGGCGCCGAGGTCGAGGTTGCCGATCTGCGCCCCCGCGATGGGTCGCCCGTCCAGCAGCACGAGGGTCTGGTTGGAGCCCGTGCCGCGAATCGCGACGCTGGCCGACGAGCCGATCGGCCCGGTCCGGGTGATCGCGACGCCGGGGACGTTTTCGAGCGCCGCGGCCACGGTGGTGAACCCGCGCCGGACGATGTCGCCCTTGGTGACGACGTAGGTGGTCTTGGCGCTGGCGCCGGCCGGCTCGTCGCGCCGGTCGCTGGTGCTGACCCGGCCGATCTCCTCGAGCGGGGCGGGCGACGCGCTCGGTTGCGGGGCCGGCGTCGTTTGCGCCGACGCCGGGGCGGCGCGGAGTGCGAGCGGGGCGCAGAGCGCGGCGATGAGGGCGCTGCGCGCCACGAGGGCGGCGCAGAGCGCCGCGGACGTGCGGATCGTCATGGAGTCCTTCCCTTCATGCGAGGGTGAGGGAGAAGTGGACTCGCCTGCGGCGAGCCCCGACGTCCGCGCGCCGGTATCCTGACTCTGCGGATCAGCACCGATTGCCGCGGCCTTCCAGTCCTTGCGAACCGTGACCGCAGCGGCTCCCCGCTGACAGTGGCGCGACCGTGCCGGATTCCCACCGGCTTCCCGCGCACGCGAACTCAGGAGGGTTGTTCGGGCGCCCGCCGTCCCGGCTCCTTGCACTCGGAGATTGGCTATCCCATCTAGAGAAGCGAGCCCGTGGTAGGTGCTAACTCAGCACACAGGCTACGTTAGCCGACAGTAGTGCCGTTGCATTACATCGCACAGTAGGAGCAGCAACCATGGCCTTCCCCGTGCTCATTCTCATCGCGATCCTGTCCGTCTTCGGCGGGACGTCGACAATTGGTACCGGCGCACCGGCGATCAGCGGCCCGATCTCGGCAGATATCGGCGGCGGCTCGCCGACCGCGAAAGCCGGGGTCGACGACATCGGAGGCGGCACCCCCACCCATCCGTAGGAGCAGACGACCAAAAAAAGGGCAGGACGACGTTGTCCGCGCGGCGATGACTTCCGTGCCGGGGTTCATGGAGGGGGTCGCAGCGGGGATGCAATCGCAAATGAGGGAGCGCGCAGGCGTCCTGCCCTTCGAGGTCGCGCTGGGAAACGCGCGGTCGGCTTGGTCGCGCGGCGACTTCATCGGCTGCTTGTCGGTGCTCGACGAGATGCCGCTTCCTCGCGTTGGAAGCGAGCCGTGGATTGAAGCGACGCTTCTGCGCGGGCGTTCGTTCTATCGTCTCAAGCGGTATCGTGAAACGATTTCGTTGCTCGAGCCCGTCTTGTTGCGATTTGCCGACGGCGACGAAGTTTGCACCGCGCACATGCTGCTGGGATCCTCGATCGCGCGCTCGGGCGACGTAGCTCGGGGGCTGCAGATCCTCGAGGCGACCGCTGCGCAAGCCGAAGCGCCGACGGTCCATCACGCGGTCCGGGCGGAGATTGCGCACGCTCGCGCGCTCGCTCATTGGACCCGGCGAGAGCACGATCAAACCGAGCGGCTCGCGCGCTTTGCGGAATCGGCGGGAGCCGACATCATCTCGGTGCGCGCGACGCAATTGCGAGCGTTCGTCGCGCTGACGCAGCAGCGCTTCACCGAGGCGCTCGCGCTCTTCAACGCGACGGTCGACGCATATTGGAACTGTCGCCAGCGCGATGCCGACCTAGCGGAAATGGCCGTTTTCGAGATCTCCGCGCTCGAGCTGATGCTCCGGTCACGCCACGTTCGCGGAACGCATGGCGAGCCCGATCGCCGCAGAGTTCGCGATCCGTGGTCGGTGACACCGGAGGTTGCCTCGGTGGCGCGGCTTCAGACGCACGCCTTCGACGCATGGCTGTTCGCGCATGACGGAGACCGGGATACGGCGTTCCGCAAGATGCGCCGGGCCGAAGAAATGGCGGCCGGCGTCGCGTGGCGCATCTGGGCGCTCGCGAACCGCGCATCCCTGGCGGCTGCATTCGGCGAGCTGGGCAGCGCGCGCGAGCACGCGGCGCTCGCGGCGGAACTTTCGGCGAGCGTCGACTGGCCGGCCACGACGGGCGAGGAACGCATGGGGTTGCTGTTTCTCGCCGAGATTGCGACCGTCACCGATCCTGCGGCGGCGCTCGCCGCGATGGAAACGTACGACACCTTAGCGCCGATGGACCCGGGACAGGCGGTGAGTACCGATCCTCGGCTGAGCGCATTCGAAGACTACGTTCGCGGCCTGGTGTTCCGGCTTCACGGCAAGTACGAGGCGGCGACCACATCGTTGAAGGCCGCTGCCGCGCGCTTCATGGCATGCGGGCATCTTTGGCGCGGAGCGCTGGCTCAGTTCGAATTCGCTGCGACGTCGTCGCGCGGCGAGCACTTCGATGCGGCGCGGGCGATTGTCACCGAGCATTTTCCGAAGTCGTTTCTTGCGCGGCGCGCCGGAACAGACCCGATGTCCGACCCGATCGTCTCGGGGCTCACGCCTTCCCAGCGGGAAGTGCTTGCGCTGCTGCTCGACGGGCTCGGCGCGCGCGAGATTGCGACGCGCACCGGACGCGCCTACAACACCGTGCGGGTTCACATTGACCGCCTGCGCGAGGCTTTCCAAACCTCGTCGATTCAAGCGCTGGTCGTGGAGTGCCACCGGCGCGGGATCGTGTTCCGGTCGCCGAGCACGGTGCACGAGCGCGACGACGAGGCGATTCGGCACTGCGGGTGAGCCGTTTGCAGCGGCACGTTTGAAAAGCATCCCGCCGACCGGCTCCGGGGTGTAGGCGCGCATCGAGGTGTGGATCGAGCGCGCAGAGACGGTCGGCGGGAGGCGCGGGACATAGGTCACCGGCGCCGTCCCATACTATCCGGTGTTCACCCGCCTCGTCATCATGCGAATGCCGTATTTGTCACATTGGTACGCTAGCGCGCCATGGAATTGGTTCCGTCCTTACCGAACGCCGGCCGGCGTGAGGGCCCTTCTGCCTGGAGTATCGCGATGATCCGGCGGAGGCTTGTCCTGGCCGCCGCGATCGCGCTCGCGTCGTGCGCGCATACAAGAACGGACGCCGCGGCGCATGCGCCGCCGCCGGCGCGAATCGTCTCCTTGGTTCCGTCGATGACGGAAGATCTCTTCGCGGTCGGCGCGGGCGACCGCGTCGTCGGCGTCTCCTCGTACACCGACTACCCGCCAAGCGCGAAGCGCCTGCCGGTCGTCGCGACGTTCGCATCGATCGCGACCGAACGCATCGTCGAGCTGCACGCCGACCTCGCGATCGGCATCGACGCGCAGGACCGGCTCGCCGGCGATCTGCGGCGCGCGGGCATCCCGGTGCTGCTGCTGCACGACGACCGGTACGACGACATCTTCCGCAACCTCGTGACGCTCGGCACGACGACCGGCCACCGCGACGTCGCCGTCGCGCTCGTCAACCGGCTGCGCGCGCGCACGAGCGCGCTGGTGCGCGCCGTCAAGCCGCGCGCGCGCAAGCCGGCGGTCTTCGTGGTGCTCGGGACGGCGCCGGTGTTCACCGTCGGAAAGGGGTCGTACATCGCGACGCTGATCGACATGGCCGGCGGCCGCAACGCCGCGGCCGACGTGAACGCGCCGTACGCGCGCTACAGCGCGGAGGCGCTCGTCGCCCGCCAACCGGATGTGCTGGTGGTCGACCCGTCCGTGCAGCTGAACGACGTCCTCGCGCAACCCCCGTGGAACGCGCTGCGCGCCGTAAAGCAGCATCACGTCTACACGCTCCCGGACGCCGCGATCCTCGAGCGCCCCGGCCCGCGCTACAACGACGGCCTCATCTGGCTCATCCACGTGATCGACGGCGTCGCAGGCTGAAGCGATGCTCGCACAACAAAGCGCTGCGAATTGGGGCGTGCGTAAGGAGATGAAAATTTCTTCGTTTCAGTTCGGCGCTCGCTTGAGCCTGTACTAACACGATGCGGCAACATAATGTCCAGCGTACACAGCGCCGAGCGGTGACCGAGTACCGTTCGCCGAACCCAGCGCGCAGGCTATGACGATATGACGGACGTGAACCAAGACCGGCGACTCTATCCTACCGATGCGGGACCCCAGCGTGCGCTCGTCGTCGCGGTGGATCTGCACGATCCGCAGCGGCCGCTCGGGCCCGAGCTCGAGGAGTTCAAGGCGCTCGCGCACGCCGCCGGCGTGAAGATCGTTGGCGAGGTCGTGCAGAGGCTCGCGCACGTCGATCCTGCGACGCTGATCGGGAGCGGCAAGGCGCGCGAAGTCGCCGAGCGCGCCGAAGAGCTCAAAGCCGACGTGCTGTTCGTGTTCAACGATCTGCGGCCGCGTCAGCGCACCAACCTCGAAAAGATCATTCCGCTGCCGATCGTCGACCGGACGATGCTGATCCTCGACATCTTCGCCGCGCACGCGCGCTCCCGCGAAGGCCAGTTGCAGGTCGAGCTCGCGCAGTTGCGCTACCGCCAGTCGAACCTGATCGGCTCGAGCGCGGCGCTGTCGCGGCTGGGCGGCGGCGTGGGCACACGCGGTCCCGGCGAAACCAAGCTCGAAGTCGACCGGCGCAAAATCCAGCAGCGCGTCTCGCTGCTGCAGCGCCAGCTCGACGACGTTCGCAAGCAGCGCGAGACGCGCCGCAGCGGGCGCGGCGGCGATCCGTTCGTCGCGCTCGTCGGTTATACGAACGTCGGCAAGTCGTCGCTGCTCAACCGGCTTGCGGGCTCCGGGCAAGGCGAAGGCGCGTTCGTCGCCGACCAGCCGTTCGCGACGCTCGATCCGACGCTGCGCCGCGCCTACATCGCAACCGGCCTCAACGTGCGCCTCGCCGACACCGTCGGCTTCATCACCGCGCTGCCGCAAGAGCTCGTCAACGCGTTCCGCGCAACGCTCGAAGAGCTCGACGCCGCGGACTTGCTGCTGCACGTCAGCGACGCGTCGAACCCCGACTGGCCGCGCCAGAAAGCGTCGGTGGAGTCGATCCTGCGGGAGCTCAAGCTCGACGAGAAGCCGACGATCTCCGTGTTCAACAAAGTCGACCGGCTCGACGCGGCGGCGCGCGCCGCGCTGCCGTCCGACGCGCTCGAGGTCAGCGCGAAGAGCGGCGCCGGCATCGCCGAGCTGCGCGAAGCGGTCGCGGACCGGCTGCAATGATGCGCGCTCGCGCGGCGGCGGCGCTGCTGGCGCTCGCCGTCTGCGCGCTGACCGCGTGCGCGCGCGGCCATGCCGAACGTGCCGCCGTCAGCGCGAACGACCGCTACGTGACGGTGTACGAACAGCTGCACCCGGCCGTGGTGCTGCTCACGATGAAAATTCCGGCGGTCGATTCCAAGCGCAAAGGCGAGTGGGACGACGCGTACGGCAGCGGCGTCGTGGTCGAGAGCGGGTCGTGGGGCTCGCGCATTCTCACCGACGCGCACGTCGTCGAGGACGCGAAGGACATCGTCGCGACGGTCGGCGACGGGCCGCACGCACCGGCGCGCGTCGTCGCGCGCACGGGCGAAGCCGAAGACCTCGCCATCGTCGACGTCCCGCTGCGCAACCAGCCCGTCGCAAAGCTCGGTAGCATCGCGCATCTCGAACCGGGCACACCGATCGGCGTGCTCGGCTATCCGATCCCCGACGCCTTCGACGACGAGCACCTCGGCCGCACGGTCTCGCTCTACACCGGCCGCGTCGCGAGCGTGCGCAAAGGCGCCTTGGAGATCGACGTGCCGATCATTCCGGGCGAAAGCGGCGGTCCGGTGTTCGACGCGTCGAGCGGCGACGTCATCGGCATCGCGGAATCACGCTTCGAAGAAGAACGCGCGATCGGCTTCGCCACCCCGATCGACGCCGCGACGCGCTTCCTCGCCGCCCACCCGCGCACCCAAGCGGCACGGCGCTGAGGAGCCGCCGGCCCTAACCCAGCGGGTCGGTGAGCGGTGTGACGATCGGTACGACGATGACCGGAACGACGACCGGCACGATCATCGGCGCGACGGTCATCGGCGCGACGGTCGTCGAATCGGCCGCCAGCGCGGACTGCGAAAGCTGGCGCGCGATCTTCCAGGCGAACTTGTACGTTCCACCCATCAGCGGGTACTCGATGTTGTAGTCGTAGCCGCCGTCCTTACCGGTGATGCCGTCGATGAAACGCAGCGCTTCGCGCGCATTGATGTCGGGGTCGTCGGAAATTTCGGGGAGAATCGAGCCGGCCGTCAGCATGAAGGTCGACGTATCCTTGAGGCGCACCGACACCGAAAGCTCCTTGACCGGGTACTTCGACGCTCCGTAGAAGAACTCGTCGACGGCGCCCTCGCCGGATGTCACCCCGTTGGGGCCGACTTGGTACGTGGTCAAAAAATCGAAGTCTTCCCCGATCCCCAGCGCGTTCGCAAGCGCGAAGTCCCACTTCACGTTCGTCCGCTTCTCATCGAACGTGGGGCCGATGATCGCGACGTCGCGGGCTGGGTTCACGACGAGTTTCGGGTTCAGGATCGGTGCGCTCCACGTGTCGTCTTCGCGAATCACTTTTCCCCGTGCGGCGTACGAGCGCACGAAGATGTGCTGCTTCACGTCGCAGCTGCCGTTCGTCGGATCGATGTCCAGGTTGACGACGACCTTTTCGAAACCGAACCCGTCCTTGAACGTCGCCAGCGCGTGGTAGAGCTTCTTCCGGCTGGCCGTGCGTGCGTCGTCTTTCTGGCCGCGCAGCGCGCTCTCGGACAATAGCATGCTGACGTCGCCGACGCGCAGCCGCTTGCCCAGCGTGATGCTCCACCGGACGATCTGCTGGGCGAACGAGGACCGGAAGAACGTCGCCGGCCGGCGTTTCGCGACGAACTTCGAAAACAGTTGCGACAGCCAGAGCGCGGTCAGAATCGGAAACGCGATCGCGTAGATCTTCAGGACGATCTCGTTGGTGAAGAGCCACGACACGTAACCGAAACCCGAGATCCGGGTCGGCTCGGGCGCTCCGTGCGAGTATGCCTCGCAAAACGCGGCGAAGCCGACGACGAGGACGACGACGATGAACTGGCGGCCGCTGACGAAGTCCTCGTCGTACGTGTGCAACTCATCGAGCACGCGCGCCGTCTTGCCGAGGTCGAGTTCGCCCTCGTCGCGTTCGAGCACCGTCGCCGCGGCGATCTCGCATCCCTCGGCAAAATACAAGGCGACGACGAAGGCAGCGATGAGCACAACCAAGCCGAGCGTGATGAAGTACGCGATCGGCGAGCGCGGCCCAACCATGATCCAGGCGGCCGTGTAGTACACCGTCGCCGTCAACAGCAACCAGGCGACGGCAAGATAGAACCCGAGCGCGATCGCGCGGCGGACCAATTCCTGCGGCGTCGGCTTCGGCCGCTGCGTTGCTCCAGCGCTGGCGCCGCGATCATCGCGGTCGTCGGCTGTCCGCGGCCCGGAGACGTCAGATAGCAGCGGCATGGGCGCGCTCGATTCGCCGCTCCGAGCAACAGGCCCCGCATTCCTGATGACGCCCAAAGAAAAACGACGCCGGAAAATCGACGCCGTCACCGCGCGGGCCGGACAGGGGCCGAAAGAAGTTAGTGCTTGGTTCCGCCGGACATTGTCATCGTCTCCTCGTGATTCGGGCGTGTTGCCGGGTCTCGAAGGGCAGTTTTCCGCCTCTCGCCCGGTGTTCCCCTGCTACCGGGGGTCACATCGTGCGGGGTTCCGGCGCTCGTCGTTTCCCACCGAAAACCGCCCCGGCTAGCGTGACAAAGACCGGCCGCGGACGGTTGCGGCTGTCCCTGCCCCCGCTGTAATCGGTTTCTCGGCGGCCGCAATTTAGCCGCCGCCTGGTCGCGCACCGCGAAGCGGGTTCGGGGGCCGGGTTCGCCGCGGGCGAAGTGGTGCACCGTGCAGGTCTACACCATCGGCTTCACGCGCAAGAGCGCCGAACGGTTCTTCGAGCTGATCCGTTCCGCCGGTGCGCGCTCGGTGACCGACGTACGGCGCCGGCCCGACACGCAGCTTTCCGGGTTCGCCCAGGGCCGCGATCTGCGGTATTTCGTACCGAAGCTCGCCGGCATCCCGTATCGCCACGAGCTCTTGCTCGCTCCGTCGACGGAGCTCCTCAACGACTACCGCCGCCACGGTCTCCCGTGGCCCGACTACGTGCCGCGCTACCTCGCGGAATTGCGCGAACGCCGCGTCGAGACCGTGCTGAACCCGGCCGACATCGAACAGACGATCCTGCTGTGCAGCGAGCCGACGACGGAGCGCTGCCACCGCCGGCTCTGCCTCGAATACCTCGGCGAGCACTGGGGGCCGATCGCGCGAATCGATCTGTAGCGCCGGAGACACCGGCCGCGCTCACCGCGGCACGCCCACGTTCACGTGCACGCGCACGCGCGACCGGTCGCCGATCCAGCGCGCGGGCGGGATGCGCCACCAGCGCGCCATCGCGTCCAGCGACGCCGCGTATTTCGCGCGCTTGGCGGCGAACGCGGGCCACGCGTCTTCGAGCGGGCGCAGCGGCGCGCCCAGCTCGCGCAGCGTCCGGTACGCCGTGACGAACTCGTCGTACTCCACAGCCGCGGCGTCGCCGGCCGGCAGCCGGAAGAAGTTGCTGAAGTCGCGCACGAGGTGCGTGCCGATGCGCAAGGTGAGCTCGGCCTGCCCGCGGTTGTCCAGCTCGAGCGTCGTGATCAGCAGCGTCGACGCGTCGAGCAGCGCGCCCAGCGTGCCGACCCACGACTCGTCGTCGTGGCTCGACCGGAAATACGTCAGCACGGGATAGGCGAGGTGCGTCTCCATCACTTCGGCCATCCACTGCTGCGACTCGCGCAAGATCGGGCTGATGTCGCCCGTCAGGTCGGCGCTGAGGTGGCGCACGATGAACTCCAGGCCGCTCGGCGGCGCGCCGGTTCGCTCGGAGATCGTCACGACGAAGCCTTCGCGCCGCTGGAACGCGCCGAACGTCTGAAACAGGAAGGTCGCCACGACCGCGAACGTCGCGAGCCCGCCGCCCGCCGCAAGCAGCGCGAGCGCGCGCGTGTACCAGTGCAGCGGCACGATGTCGCCGTAGCCGATCGTCAGCATCGACGTGCCGGCGAAGTAGATCGAGGCGAACACGCCGGGCTCGGGTCGCAGCCCGGCCCGCAGCGCCCAGAAGAGCAGGCCGTAGCCGAGCGCCTGCGAGACGACCCAGTAGATCAGCAGCGTGACCATGAAGGTCGGCGCGAAGATCGCCAGCGTGTCCTCGCGGCGCTCCTGATCGGCGATCCGCATCGCGCTGTCGCGCCAGAACCGCCACCCGTAGCGCGCGATGACGGCGCTCGCCCGCCACCGGCTTCCGACCGAGCGCGGCACGATGACGGACTGGAACAGGTCGGCCAGCGACGAGACGACCAAGGCGGCGCCGAGCAGCGCCGCCAGGACGTCGAGCGCGATCAGAGGCCGGTTTGCGAGGTCAGGCCGATCGGCTGCGGGATGGCCGTGACCTCGCCCTTGCGCACGACGACCGATGCCGAGTACGCGCTGTAGCCGGGCGAGCTGATCTGGATGGTCTGCGTGCCGGTCGGGACGTCGTTGACCGTGAACTTCCCGCCGTCCGTCGGGGTGATGCGGGTGACTTGCGTGCCGATCTGGATCGTCGCCGACGGGATCGCTTGGGTCGGGTGCCCGGCGTCCACCAGGGTGCCGGTGACGCCGCCGCGGTCGGTCACGCCCTGCGCGTTCGGGTTCTCGCAGCCCTTGGCGCCCATGAGGGCGACGGCCGCGATCAGACCGAGGACGGAGGCGCGGGTCATGGATTTCGTGTATAGTTTCAGGTCGATGTCTCCCTACGGTCCGGTCGCTATCTATCTCGCCGTCGCGTTCCTGGCATCCCTTGCGTTCTGCCTCTTGCCGGGGCTGCTCGGGAAGAAGAAGCCCAACGCGGTGAAGTCCCAAGCCTACGAGTGCGGCGTCGAGCCGACCTCCGACGTCTCGGGCCGCTTCCCCGTGCGGTTCTATCTGATCGCGATGCTGTTCGTCATCTTCGACGTCGAAGCCGCGTCGTTCTATCCGTGGGCGGTCCAGATGCACCAGTTGCGGGTGTTCGGGCTGCTCGAGATGCTGATGTTCGTCATCGTGCTCGCGATCGGGTATGCGTACGTGTGGAAGCGAGGCGGATTTCAATGGCGTTAGGCTCGGGCGGCGACTTTCTCCTGACCACGGTCGACTCGGTCGCCCGCTGGGCGCAAGCGTCGAGCGTGTGGCCCCTCACGATGGGCTTGGCGTGCTGCGCCATCGAGATGATGACCGCGACCGCGCCCGAGTACGACATCGCGCGCTTGGGTTCCGAAGTGTTTCGCGCGTCGCCGCGCCAGGCGGACCTGATGATCGTGTCGGGCCGCGTCGCGCGCAAGATGGGCCCGATCGTCAAGCGCCTCTACGACCAGATGGCCGACCCGAAGTGGGTCATCGCGATGGGCGCGTGCGCGTCCAGCGGCGGCGTGTTCGACAACTACGCGGTCGTGCAAGGCGTGGACACCATCATCCCGGTCGACGTGTACGTGCCCGGCTGCCCGCCGACGCCCGACGGTTTGCTCTACGCCGTCACCCTCATCCAGCAGCAGATCAAACAAGGCGGGCGCGGCGGGATCCTCGCCCGCGCCTGATCGCACATGCCGTCTTCACAAGCGCCGCCGGCCGGGGCGACCGCCCTCGACCCCACCGCGGTACGCCCCAACATCGCCGACGCGAGCATCATCCGCATCACGCCCGCTGAGGTTCGCGCGACGCTCTCGGGCTTGCGCGACGACGGGTTTGCGATGCTGCTCGACATCGGGGGCGCCGACTATCCCGGCCGCGAGCCCGCGCGCTTCGACGTCGTGTACCATCTGCTGCGCATGCCGGTGCAGATCGCAACGGTCGCGGAAGTGGGCACGCCCGAACGCGTGCGCGTTCTGTGCGGCGTGCCGGAGAACGATCCGGTCGTCCCGACGGTATCGGATCTTTGGCCGAGCGCGGACTGGGCGGAGCGCGAGATCTTCGACCTGTTCGGCGTGCGCTTCGAGGGCCACCCGGACATGCGCCGCATCCAGATGCCCGACGACTGGGAAGGCTATCCGCTGCGCAAGGACTACCCGCTGCGCGGCGTCGCGCGCGAGCGCACGCCGCGCCCGTCGTTCGCGCTCAAGTCGAACGTCGCCGCGGGCACGCCGGCGTCCGGGCGAACCGCCGCGGCGCTGCAGAAGCAGATCGCGCAGGCGCGCGGCCGCAATGAATTCCATGGTGCGAACGATCCCGCGGCCGCCGCGCAGAGCGGCGTGCACCCGGGCGGCGCGAACACGGCCGGCGCGGCGACGCCGGGCCAGCTCGCGCAGCAGCCCGTCCACTTGAAGAAGGACACGCCGACGTGACGACCGCGACCACGCCCGGCATCGCGCCCGAATCCGGCGGCTATACCGTCGACGTCGTCGAGCGCACCGACAACCGCATGGTGCTGTCGATGGGGCCGCAGCACCCGTCCACGCACGGCGTCCTGCAGGTCGTCACCGAGATCCAAGGCGAGAACATCACCAAGGCGTCGCCCGAGATCGGCTACCTGCACACCGGCATCGAGAAGAGCGCCGAAAATCTCTTCTGGAATCAGGCGTCCACCGTCATCGAGCGGATGGACTATCTCTCGCCGCTCACCAACGCGCTGTGCTACTACCTCGCGGTCGAGAAATTGCTCGGCATCGACGCGGAGATCCCGCCGCGCGCCAGCCAGGTGCGCGTGCTGTTCAGCGAGCTGTCGCGCATCGCGTCGCACTGCGTGTGGCTCGGTACCGGCGGCATCGACATCGGCGCGCTGACGCCGTTCTTCTACTGCTTCGACATGCGCGAGCGCATCCTCGACCTGTTCGAGATGGCGGGCGGCGCGCGCATGCACCCCAACTATATCCGCGTCGGCGGCCTGCGCGAGGATCTCCCGGACGGGTTTCTGCGCAAGCTCGACGAGCTGATCGACATGTTCCACGCGCGCATGCGCGACCTGCGCGGGCTGCTGCAGAAGAATCCCATCTTCCAGGACCGCACGATCGACATCGGCATCATCTCCGCCGCGGACGCGGTCGCGTGGAGCCTCACCGGCCCGGTGCTGCGCGCGAGCGGGATCGCGTACGACGTGCGCAAGGCGTTCCCGTATTCCGGCTACGGCGAGTACGAGTTCGACGTACCGGTGCGCACGGAAGGCGACGCGTACGCGCGCTTCCTGGTGCGGCTCGACGAGATGGACGAGTCGATGCGCATCATCCGCCAAGTGCGCAAGCGGCTCGACGAGAAAGGTCCGTTCCAGATCCGCGACACGAAGTTCGCGCCGCCGCCCAAGGAGACGATCGCGCTGTCGATGGAGGCGCTGGTCCACCACTTCAAGCTGGTGTCCGAGTCGTTCCGCGTGCCGCCCGGCGACGTGTACCAGGCCGTCGAAGGCCCGCGCGGCGAGCTGGGCTACTACCTTGTGTCCAACGGCGACAACCGGCCGTGGCGCGTGCGCACGCGCCCGCCGTCGATGTACAACCTCCAAGTGCTCAAAAAGCTTGCGGTGGGCGAGCTGATCGCCGACATGGTCGTGATGATCGGCTCGCTGGACCCGGTCTTCGGTGAGGTCGACCGCTAACACGGCGGCGGCGCCGTCGCGCCCGTGGTTCGAAAGCGCCGGCTGGGAAGCCGAGGCCGTGCGCCGCGGGCTGACCGCATCGGAACGCGCGCTCGTCGAGCGCTTCCGCCGCAACGGTTTCGTGGTGGTGGAAGACCCGCGCATCCTCGACGAGCTCGACGTCGACGGCATCTGGACCCGCAACGCCGCGGAATTCGCGGCGGACGGCAGCGGGCGCGCGCACGACGCGTGGACGCGCGACCCGGCGGTGCGCGCGGTGGCCGCGCATCCGGCGGTGCTCGACGTCCTGCGCACGCTGTACGGCCGCGAGCCGCTCCCGTTCCAGACGCTGAACTTTCTGAGCGGCACGGAGCAGGCGACGCACAGCGACGTCATCCACTTCTCAGCGCTGCCGTCGGGCTTCATGTGCGGCGTGTGGGTGGCGCTGGAAGACGTCACGCTGCGCCAGGGCCCGCTGCACTACGTGCCCGGCTCGCAGCTGTTGCCGGAATTCGACTACGAGCAGCTCGGCGTCCCCGCGGTCGACGGCGCGCACGACTGGGCCAACCCGAACACGCGCACGTCGTACGTCGAGTACGAGAAGAAGATCGACGCGCTCACGCGCGAGAACGGCGTGCGGCGCGAAGAGCTTGCGATCGCGCGCGGCTCGTTTCTGGTGTGGTCGGCGAACCTGCTGCACGGCGGCTCGCCGCGCGACGACCGCACGCTCACGCGCAAGAGCCAGGTGACGCACTACTACTTCGACGGCGTCGTGCCGTTCACACCGATGTTCTCGCGGCGCAGCGAAGGCCGCTACGCGACGCGCCGCCTGCGCGACGTTCGTACGGGCCGCTGGATCGTGCCGTCCATCGACGGCACGCCGGTCGTGTTTCCGCACCAGGGCGACGCGTGGCGCGACATCCGGCCGGTCGGCGGACTCGGCGGCGGCCTCGTGACGTGCATGATGGCGATCCACGGCGGGTTGCCGGTGTCGCCGCTGAACGCGCTCAACCTCACCGCGCGCAGCGCGGCGTCGCGGCTCGGCCTGACGCACGGGCGCGCGCCGCAGTGAACGAGCCGAAGCCGCGCAAGCGCGGCGGTGCGCGCTCCTGCTACAACAAGAGCGGTGCGCCGAAGTCCGCGTTCGCCACGAAGAAGCTCGCGGAGCGCGCGATCCCCAAGCTCACGCGGGGACTGCGACCGTATCCGTGCGAGCGGCACGGCTGGCATCTCGGACACGGCTGAGCGTCGCGTCGTCGAGCGTGAACCGCGACACGAGCGCTTCGAGCGCCTGCGCTTGCGCGCGCACGTGACGGGCCGTCAGCGCGATCTCGTTGGTCTGCGCGGCCAGCTCCGCGGCTGAGGCCGACACCTCTTCGGCCGCGCTCGACTGCTGCTCCGCCGCGGCCGCCACGGGCGCGACGGCTTGCGTCACGGCGCCCGTCGTCGCCTGCATCTCGCCCGCGGCCGCCGCGTTCTGCTCGACGATCGCCGACACGCCGGCGACGTTCTCGGCCACCTGCGTGCTCGCGTCGCGCATCGCCGACGTCCCGCCGGCCACGCGCTCCGCGGTGTGCGTCGCTTCGCCCACGGCCTCTTCGACGGCCGCGAGCGACGCAGTGGCGCGCTTGGCGAGCGCGAGCCCGCCGTCGACGGCGTCGGCCGAAGCGACCATGGCCTTCGCCGCGCCCACCGTCTCGTTGCGAATCTCGCCGAGGATCGCCGCGATCTCCCGCGTGGACGACGCCGACGTCTCCGCGAGCTTGCGAATCTCTTCGGCGACCACGGAAAAGCCGCGTCCGTAATCGCCGGCGCGCGCCGCTTCGATCGCGGCGTTGAGCGCAAGCAGGTTCGTCTGGTCGGCGATCGCGTCGATGCGGTCGACGATGCCGCGCACCGCGTCCGAGCGCTGCTCGAGCGACGTCATCGCGAGTCGCGCGCTGACGGTCTCCTCTTGGATGCGCACCATCGCCGCGCTCGCGTCGTCGACGGCCGCGCGCCCGGTCCCCGCTTCGGCGCTGGCGTGGCGCGACGCCCGCGCCAGCGTCTCGCCGAGCTCGGCGACGGCACGGATCTGCTCGTCGAGCCGCACCACGCCGTCGCCGATCCGCTGCACCGCGCCGGCCTGGTCGGCCGCGCCGTCGGCGATCTGCGCGCTGGTGCTGGCGACCTCTTCGACGGAGACGCGCACGGCGCTCACGCCGACGGACTGCTGCCGCGCCGCGACTGCGACGCCGTGGATCGCTTGCGAGATCTGCTCGACGGCCACGCTGGACTGCTCGGACGCGGTCGACACCTGCACGCTCGCCGTGACGAGCTCCGCCGACGACGCCGCGACGCCGCGCATCACGCTGCGCAGGCCCGACGTGGTCTCGCCGAACTTGCGCGCGCTGCGCACCAAGCCCGCGGCGAGGGCGTTGTAGCTCGCCGCCAGCGCCGCGATCTCGTCGCCGCCGCGCTCGTCGAGCCGCTTCTCCTCCGCGGCGAACGACGCCGTGAGGTCGCCGCGCTCGAGCTCGTCGAACGCGTTGAGCAGCCGGGCGAAGTCGCGCTCGACGATCTGGCGCAAGCCGTCGCTCGCGGCGTTGAGCCGGCGCGCGATGCGCCGTCCCAGCAGCGTGGCCACGCACGCGGAGACCAGCAGCGCGACGATGCTCGCCGCGATCATCGTGCGCATGGCGAGCACGCGCACGTGCGTGAAGCGCGCCGACGCGTCCGCGACGACCAGCGCGGTTTGCGCCGGGATCGCCTGCGCCGCCTTGCGATATGCCCCGAACGTCTTTTTCCCGGACACGAGCCCGGCCGCCGCTTGCGCGCGCTTGCCGCTCGCGACCAGTGCGATCTCGCGCGCGAAGAACGAGTCGATGCGGTCGATCGTCGGCCCGATTCCGCCGACCGTGCGCCGAAGCTGCGGATACTCCGCATCGTTGGAAGAGATGTACGCGAGGTCTTGCGGCAAAGCGGTGCGCCCTTGGCGATAGCGGTCGAGGAACAGCGGCTTGCCGGTCGCGACGTAGCCGCGCACGGCGGTCTCTTCGTTGAGCAGCTCGGTGAGGATGTCGCGCGCGGCTGCGTCGAGCGGGTTGGCCGCTTCGATGCGCGACGTCTCGCGCTGCATGGCGTTCATCTGAAGCATCGCGACGCCGGCGACGACGGCGAACAGGAGAAGGACGAGGGCAAACCCGGCGCCGATCTGGCGGCCGATGCTGAAGGTCATGGTGTATGTCCTTGCGGGGAAGCGGGTGACCATGCGATGCGATCGCGCCAAAAGACGAGGGCCTCGGGCGCCATCGGATACGCGATCGCGTGCCCTTGCACGGCGTCGCAGCCGATCTCGGTGAGCCAATCCCATTGCAGCGGCGACTCGACGCCTTCGGCGACGACCTGCATTCCGAGCTCGTGCGCGAGGCGCACCATCCCGGCGATGACGCGGCGCGCGCGGTCGTCGGCAACGAGCGAGCGCACGAAGCGGCGGTCGATCTTCATGAGATCCGCGCCGACGCGGTACAGCAGCTCGAAGGTCGCGCTGCCGCAGCCGAAGTCGTCGATCGCGACGCGCAGGCCGGCGGCGCGATAGCGCTCGACCGCCGCGGCGATCGCCGCGATGTCGTCGACGGGCGCGGTCTCGGTGATCTCGACGGTAATGCGCTTGGGATCGATCTTCTCGTCCGCGAGCCAGCGCAGCACGGCGCCTGCGTCGCGGTCGATCGTCGTCGTCGACACGTTCACGCTGATCGACGGAAGAAAGCCGAGCGCCGCCCACTGCGCGACGTTCGTGCCGACGCGGCGCACCGTTTGGCGGTCGAGCCGCCGCAGCCGCTCGTGCGAGCAGCGCGCGTCGGAGAAGAGCGCGCCGGCGGATATGACGCGCCCGTCCGCGGTGAACGCTCGCGCCAGCGCTTCGGCGCCGACGGGCCGCCCCGACGCCGCGGCGACGATGGGCTGGTACCACACGATGTGATCGATCTCGGCCGCGAGCGCGCGGTGGACGTCGTAGGACAACAGGGTCGGCTCCTCAGCACGGTGATAGGGACCGGCGCAGCGTAGCGGTCTCCAATCGCCGAGGTGTCACGCGCGGGCGGCGACGTTTGTCGCAGGCGCAACCTGGCCGTCGCCCAAACGTCACCATCCCGTCACCGAAACGGTCACCGCGTGCGCCGGGAGGACGCAGTGCACCCTCGCCCCTGGTCGGATCTGCCCAGACGCCGTCTGCTCGCGCGGTGCATGGACGCGCACGCGCGGGTCGTTCGGCTCTTCGCCCGGCCGGGCTGGGGCAAGACCGTCTTCGCGCGCCAGATCGCCGCGGCGTACGGTGAGGTCGCAGTAGCCGACTGTTCCGGCGCGGCGTCGGCGGCGGAGCTCGAGGAGCGCTTCGCGCACGCGCTCGAGCGCGGTCGCGAGTGCGTCGTCGTCGACTCCGCCGAGTGCCTCACCGATGTGCCGGAGGGGCTCGAACGGCTGCGGCGCATGCTCGACGAGCACGGCGCGAGCCGGCGTTTCGTTGTCGCGTCGCGCGTCGATATTCCGGTGGGCGCGGGACGCGGCGTGTCGCCGCACGACGTGCTGACGCTGCGCGCGGGCGACCTTGCGCTGGACGCCGCCGAGATACGCGAAATCCTTGCCGGGCCGGCCGTGGACGAGGCGCTGCTGCAACGCGTCGTCGCGGTGTCGCTCGGCTGGCCGATCGCGGTCTTCTTGCTGGCGCGGCTGGCGCGCGAAGGACGGCTGGCGGCGGCGCTCGCGGACTTCTCGCATCCTTCGTTCGACGAGATGTTCGAGTACATGCAGCGGGAGACGCTCGCGACGTGGACTGCCGACGAGCGCACCGGGATTGCGGCGGCCGTCGCGATCCCGAACGCGACTCCCGGCGAGATCGAGGACGCCGTCGGCGAAGCGCCGGCGCGCGCGGTCGCAACGTTCGCGTCCCGCAACGGGCTGCCGGTCAGCGTGGACGGTCGTTACACGGTGCCGGAGATCGCCGCGGTTGCCGTGCGCCGCTTCCTGCGCCCCGAGCTGGAGCGCGCACGCGACGCGGCGCTGCGTCTTGCCGTCGCCTCCGGTGCGCGTTTGCGCGCGGCGCAGATTCGCTTCGCGGACGGCGACTACGACGGTGCCGTCGCCGAGATGGAGGCGCTAGGTGTGCCGCCGGCCGACCCCGCGCCGTCGCCGAGCTACACCGCGCTCGCGAAGTCGTTGCCGCCGTCAGCACTGCTGCGCTCGCGCAACGTGCTGGTCAGCGTGCTCGCGGAGCGCGAGACACAGGCGAATCCGTATCCGCTGTGGCTGACCGTCGAGCGGTTCAGCCCGACCCTCCAGCGCGACAGCGATCCCGAGCTGGTCGCCGGCAACCGCGCGGCGTACGCCGCGCTGCTGCGCATGCTCGAACGGCCGCGCGAAGCGCGCGTGGTGCTGGAGAAAGCGCTCGCGCTGGGCGATCCCAGCCCGGAACGGACCGCATACCTGACGGCGAACCTCGCCGCGGTCGTCGCGATCGCGGGCGACGTCGATGCGGCCGATGCGCTGCTCGCGCGCGCGGGCGTTCCCCTCGAAGGACCGACTCGGTTCCCCGTCGAGCGCTTCGAGGTGGAGATCATGCGCAACCGGCTGCGCGGCGATGCCGCGCGGCGGCGCGCCGCCTGCGAGCGCAACGTCGACGAGGCACGCTTTGCGGGGCCGGCGGCGCACGGCAACGCACTGCGGTTTCTCGCGGGCAGCGCGTGGCTCGACGGCGACGACGCCGCGGCCGCAGCCGCGCTCGACACGAGGAACCGGCTCGTCGCGGCGCTGCCGTGGGAACGCCGGCGCGTCGGCGGAACGCTGCCGCCGCTCGACGTAGCGCCGAAATATTACGACCGCGGGCTTTGTCTGTGGTACACGAGCGCTGCGCTGGCCGAAGACGATACCGATACCGCGCGCCGCTTCGTGCAGGTCGCGCTCGACGGGTTCGCGCAGATCGGCGTCCCGTATCTCGACGCGATCGCCGCGCTGGTCGCGGCCGCGCTTGCGGGCGACGACGCGCCCGCTCTGATCGCGCGCGCGCGTGCGGACGCGGCGACGATCGGCGAGCTCGCGTTCACCGCCGCGGTCGACGCGATCGCGCACGAACGCTTCAGCGAGGCGGGGATGCTGTTGCCGCTGGCACGGCGCATCGAATCCAGCCGCGCGATGCGAACGTCGCGCACGCGCGTGTGCGTGCTGGAAGGCCGCGTGCTCAACGGGACGCAGCCGCTTCCGCTGCGCGAGCGCGAGCTCGAGCTCGTGATCGCGCTCTCGGTCGAACGCAGGCCGCTGACGCGTGAAGCGCTCGTGAGCCGGCTGTGGCCCGACGTCGCCGCCGACGAAGCGAACGCGGCTTTGCGCACGGCCGTCTACCGCCTGCGCAAGCACTTGCGCGATCCCGGCGCCGTCGTGTCGACCGCCGCGGGGTACCGGCTCAATGAAACGATCCCGGTCGACCTGCTGGAAGCGGAACAGTTCGTCGCCGGCGCACGGCGCTTGGGTGCGCTGAGCGACCGCGAGCGCGCGCGGCTCACGGCGCTGCTCGAGCGCCTTTCGGACGGCTTGCCGACGGTGTACGCGCGCTGGGACTGGTTCGCTCCGTACGAGCACCGGACGCGTGACCTGCTCCACGACGTCGGCATCGCGCTCGCCGAGGACGATCTCAGCCGCGGCGACGGCGGTTCCGCGCTCGCCCGCGCGGAGACGCTGTTGCGCGCCGACGCGTTGGACGAACCGGCGAACGAGATCGCGATCCGCGCGCACGTCGCGGCGGGCCGCAAGAGCGAAGCGCTGCGCCGCTACCGCCGCTACCGCGACGCGCTGCACCGCGAGTACGGCGTCGCACCGGACGCAGAGCTGGCCCGGCTGTTCGCAGACCGTTAGCGCAGCGTCATCGTCGCCGCGGCCAGCGGCGTCGTGTGCCCGCCGACCTCGATCGCAACATGACCGTGGTCGCCGCCAATCAGCACGTGAAGCAAACTCCGGCGCCCCATCTTGGTGCCTTGCTCGCTGACGAAGCGCGTGCCGTCGCTCGCGCCGGCGAGACCGTGCTCCATCATGAACGCCGCGAGCGGGCCCGTCGCGCTGCCCGTCGCGGGGTCTTCGGGCACGCCGAGCGCCGGCGCGAACATGCGCGAGTACGCGCCGGCCGGCGCCGGTGCGAACGCGAACAGGCAGACGGGCGCCGGCTGATCGGCGAATAGCGCCTGCAGCGCCGTCGCATCGACCTGCACGCGATCGACCGCGTCCGCGCTCGATAGCGCGACGTAGAGATTCGGATTGCCTGCGCTCAGGATTTGGCACGGCACGTTCGCGAGCAGATCGCCGGCGTCCAGGCCCAGCGCGCGGGCGCACGCTTTCGCTTCGTAGGTGCGTCCGCGGCTGATCGGCGGCGTTGCGAGCCAGATCATCGGGTCGTCGCCCGGGTCCACGCGCACCGCGACCGGGCCGACCCCTTCCTCGAACACGAAGGACGTGGTATCCGCGGGTACGCGCCCGATGCTGCGCAGCACGTATGCGGTGCCGATCGTCGGGTGGCCGGCGAACCGCATCTCGCTCGCCGGCGTGAAAATGCGCACGCGCGCGACTGCGCCGCCACCTTCCGCGGGCAGCACGAACGTCGTCTCCGACAGGTTCAGCTCGCGCGCGATGCGCTGCATCGTCGCGGCGTCCAGGCCGCGCGCGTCGGGAAAGACCGCGAGCGGGTTGCCTTCGAGCGGCACCTGCGTGAACACGTCGACGACGTGATAGGCGAGTTCCATGATCGTCTTCCGGTTCAGATCGCGTCCGCGATCAGCTCCTTGAGCGCAGCGATGCGCTTCTCGTCGCGCTTGTAGAACGTCCACTGCTTGATGCGCTTGCCGCGCAGGATGCCGGCGCGCGCGAGCACGCGCAGGTGCTCGCTCACCGTGGGCTGGCTCACGCCGAGCTTCTCGGCGATGAGCACGCCGCACACGCCGTCGTCGACGAGATCGCCGTCCACCTGCCTGCGGAAGTGCGCGCGCGGGTCTTTGAGCCAGTGCAGGATCAGCAGCCGCCGGTCGTTCGCCACAGCGCGCAGGGCGCGCTCGACGTCCGCCCCGCCGCGAAGGCGATTAGCCATATTGCTAATTTGCCACACACCGCATATGATGTCAAGGCAAACGCCACGCCACCACGGAGCGATCGACATGAAGCACATCAACCCCGGGCCCCGCATGAGCGCGGCGGTCGTCGCGAACGGCCTCGTCTACACGGCGGGACAAATCGATGCGACGGCGTCCGACGTCAGCGGCCAAACGCGCGCGATCCTCGCGAAGCTCGACGCGCTGCTCGCCCAGGCCGGCACGGACAAGTCGTACGCGGTCATGGCGAACGTGTGGCTGGCCGACATGGCGGGCTTCGCCGACATGAACGCCGTGTGGGACGCCTGGATCGATCCGCAGCGTCCGCCCGCGCGCGCAACCGTCGAAAGCCGGCTCGCGGGGGCGCAGTACAAAGTCGAGATCGCGCTCGTCGCCGCGCTTCCCGGCGCGGACGCATAAGCATGGACCTCGGAATCGCGGGGCGCGTTGCGCTCGTCACCGGCGCGAGCGCCGGCATCGGCGCAGCGGTCGCCGAAGCACTTGCGCGCGAAGGCGCGACGCTCGCAGTCGCCGCGCGGCGCCGCGACCGGCTCGAGGAGCTCGCCGCGCGCGCGCGCACGCTGGGCGCGGCGGATGCGCGCGCGTTCGCGGTCGATCAGAACGAGCCGGAGTCCATGACGAAGCTCGTCGAGGATGTGCGCGGTGCGTTCGGCCGCATCGACATCGTAATCGCGAATGGCGGCGGTCCCAAGCCCGGCACGTATCTCGATCAGGCGCTCGGGGACTGGGACGCCGCGTACCAAGGGATTCTTCGCAGCATGCTCGAGCTGATCTACGCGACGGTGCCTGCGATGCGTGCGAACGGCTGGGGCCGCGTCGTAGCGCTCACGTCCGCGTCGGTGAAGGAACCGATGCCGAAGCTCGTGCTCTCGAACGCCTATCGCACCGCGCTGGTGTCAGCTCTGAAGACGCTGTCGTTCGAGGTCGCGTCCGACGGTGTGACGGTCAACGCGATCGCGACGGGCCGCATCCTCACCGACCGCTTGCGCCAGCTCTACGGCAGTGACGATGCCATCGACGCGTCAGCCAAAACCGAAATCCCGATGCGCCGGGTCGGAACGCCCGAGGAGTTCGCGCCGCTCGTCGCGTTCTTGTGCGGCGAAGGCGCTCGTTTCATCACCGGCCAGACAATCGCGATCGACGGCGGGGCACTGAAGTCGCTGCACTGACGTGGATCGCGCCGACGGGAGCAATCTGCCGGTTTTGTTGCTAAGAAGAGGAAGCGCTGGTGCCGCACGCCAAAGAAGCGCGTCCGCCCCGATTTGGGGCGAACCTTAGGAGAATTGCAATGGGTGTAGAGCAAGCTGGACAACCCGAACGGCCCGCAATGGCGGTGGGTACCCAGACGCCGCCGCCGACGGTCACCGTCGGCGCGGGGCCGCAACCGGCCCCGAGGCCGGATCTGAACGGATCGCTGTTGACGCCGCCGAACGGCGGCCCGGTCTATACGGTCATCTGGGGATTTCTGCACTGGATCCCCGACCCTACGACGTTCAATAACCTGTTCCGCAGTTGGAACGACATCGTCAAGTCGACCGATTTGCCGAGCATCCCTCAATTTCCACCGCTCACCAGCGGCGCGCTGCTGATCCAAGCGGCCGGCCAAGCGCCGGTGTACCTGCTGACGAATGGGCTCAAGAACTGGATCACAAGCCCGGCGGCGATGGACAAGTATCATTTCAACTGGGGCCGCATCCTCGTGCTGCCGCCGGTCGTCGTGAATGCAATTCCGACCGGATCGCACATCGACGCATAGCACAACGTCGTCGCAATGAAGTGTCGCAGCCGCCGAACGCATCGTCGTTCGGCGGCTGGGTGCGCTTACGCCGGCGAGTCGTCGTACGAGGACCCCCTGAGCGACGCCCCGTAGATCGCTCGATGCGCTCGCTCTCATTCGCCGTTGCCGTGCTCTCGTTGGCGCTGCCTTCCGCCGTTTCCGCCGCCACGTTCGCCCCCGACGACGAAGCGCGCATCGTAGGCCTTTCGTCGCCGGTGTTCTCGCCCGACGGTGCGCGTGTCGCGCTCGTGCGCACCGTGCAAGACACCAAAGCCGACAAGTCGCACACGGCGCTCGTCACCGTCGACGTCGCGAGCGGTGCGCTCCGCGCGCTCACGGCGAAGGTCGAGGGCATCGCGCAGCCGGCGTACTCGCCCGACGGCAAGCAGCTCGCGTTCCTGGCGTTCGACAAGAAGCACCAGCGGCAGATCGAGCTGATGGCGGCGAACGGCGGCGCCGCGCGCGCGGTCACGAAGACGAAGTTCGGCGTGCAGCAGTTCGCATGGCGCCCGGACGGGCGCGCGCTCGCGTACATCACGCAGGACGACCCGCCGGCGCGCATCGCACAGCACCGCGACTTCATCGAAATCACGGACGACGATTACCTCACGCGCAGCAACGACCCGCCGTCGCACCTGTGGCTCGTCGACGCGACCGGATCGCGCGCGCGCCGGCTGACGTCGGGCACGTGGAGCGCGGCGACGTCGTACCCGCCGTCGCCGCCCGCTTCGCCGCTCTCGTGGACGCCCGACGGCAAGAGCCTCGCGTTCGCGCGCGTGCCGAACACGCACGACGGCGACGCGTATCTCAGCGAGATCGACGTGCTCGACGTCGCGAGCGGCTCGGTGCGCCCGCTGACGGATCGCCACAAGTTCGAGTCGTTCGCCGCGGTGTCGCCGGACGGCCGCCGCATCGCGTACCTCGCGAGCCGCGGCGACGATCCGAACAACGCGAACGCGGTGTTCGTCACCGGCTTGGCGGGCGGGCGCGGCAGCGACATCGCCGTGCAGCTCGACCGCAATCCGTGGCGTGCCATCTGGGTGGACGACCGCACGCTGCTCGTCGGCTCGAACGACGGCGTGCACCAGCCGATGTGGCTGCTGCACGACGACGGCACGTCGCAGCGGGTCGACACGGCCGGCGCGGAAGTGAACCAGGGCTTTTGGATGCAGGCCGCCGCCGGCAAGAACGGCGCGATCGCGTTCGTCGGCACGACCAGCCTGCGGCCTTCCGAGCTCTACTACGCGCCGAACGCGGCAACGCCGGCGCGCCGGCTGACGCACGTCAACGACGCGGTCGCCGCGATGCAGCTCGGCCGCAGCGAAGAGGTGACGTGGAGCGGCCCCGACGGCTGGAAGCAGAACGGCGTGCTGACCTATCCGCCCGACTTCACGCCCGGCAAGAAGTACCCGCTCGCGCTGGTCGTCCACGGCGGTCCGACGTCCGCGTCGACGCTCGCGTTCAGCGGCTTGGCGCAATCGATGGCGGCGCGCGGCATCATCGTGTTCCAGCCGAACTATCGCGGCAGCGACAACGGCGGCAACGCGTACCAGCGCGCGATCTACATGGACGCGGGCGACGGGCCGGGCCGCGACGTGATGGCGGGGCTCGCCGCGGTGCAGCGCACGGGCAACGTCGACGACGCGCGCATCGGCGTGAGCGGCTGGAGCTACGGCGGCTACATGACGTCGTGGCTGATGACGCACTTCCACCCGTGGAAGACCGCGTTCAGCGGCGCTGCGGTGAACGACCTGGTCGATGAGTACGATCTTAGCGACGGCAACGTGCAGATCGCGTTCGGATTTCACGGCTCGCCGCACGTCGGCAACAACTTGGCGGACTACCGCGCGCAGTCGCCGATCACGTACGCGCTGGACGTGACGTGCCCGGTCACCATCATGAGCGACATCGGCGATGCGCGCGTGCCAGTGACGCAGTCCTTCCGCATGTACCGGATCCTCAAGGACAACAACCGGCCCGTGCGCTTCATCGGCATCCCGGTCGACGGCCACAACCCCGGCGACATCGTGCGCCGCATCGAGCGCGAGCGCTCCTGGACCGACTGGGCGGCGCAGGGACTGTAGCCGTCCGCGAGGTCGTGATGGATCGGATCGTGATCCGCTCGCTCAACGTCGGCGGCGTCGATGACGTCGTGGACGACCGCGGCGTGCCGTACCGAACCGCCGTGCGCCGCATGCCGCACGCGGACGCGCGGTATCTGGGCGAGCGCGGCTTCGCGGGCGACGGCAGTTTCGAGAGCGGGCATCACACGCCGAACATGGACGTGCACGCCTTCAGCCTCGACCGCTATCCGCACTACGAAGCGCTGGCAGGCAAGACGTTTCCGATCCCCGCGTTCGGCGAGAACCTGTCGCTGAGCGGCGGGACCGAGACGGATGTCTGCGTCGGCGACATCTTCGCCGCGGGGACCGCGCTGCTGCAGGTCTCGCAGCCGACGGAGCGGTGTGGTACGCCCGGCCGCTCGATCGGCGTTCCGATGCTGAAGAAGTGGATCTTTGCGTGCTTGTTCTCCGGCTACTACCTGCGCGTCGTTCGCACCGGCTGGGTGCGCCGCGGTGACGAGCTCGTCTTGCGCGAGCGCACGAATCCTGAATGGACGGTCGACCGCGTCAACCGCGTGATGTTCGAACGCTTCGACGACGACGCGCTGTTCGAGGCAATGCTGGCGCTGCCGCTGCTATCAAGCGATTGGAAAGATCGCGCGCTCGTCTTGCGCGAGCGGAGGCGGGCGGCGCACGCCCGTCCGGCATAGCGTTTCTCGCGCTTACGCGCGCTTGGTCACGACGTCGACCATCGCGTCGACGATGTCGGGGTCGAACTGGTTGCCGCGACCGCCGACCAGCCGTTCCAGCGCCTCGGACGGCGCGAGCGGCGGGCGATACGGGCGCCGCCCGATCATCGCGTTGAAGGCGTCGGCGACCGCGACGATGCGCGCGACGCGCGGAATGCTCTCGTACTTGAGCTGGTCCGGATAACCGGTGCCGTCGAAGCGTTCGTGATGATTGCGCACAGCGGGCAGCAGGCCGATGATAAGCGGCATGCGCTCGACGATCGCCGCGCCGTCCGCGGCATGGCGGCGCATGATCGTCATCTCTTCGTCGTCGAGCAGTCGCGGCGCGCGCAAAATCTCGGGCGGCGTCGCGACTTTGCCGATGTCGTGGATCAGGCCCGCGCGGCTCAGGTGCACGATCTCGTGCTTGCTTTCGCCGAGCCGCTTGCCCAAGCGAGAGCACCACGAGGACACCGCGCGCGAGTGCTCCGCAGTGAGCTCGTCGCTGGCGTCGATGCGGGTGACCAGCTCGTCGAGCACGACGTCGATCTCATCGATCGCTTCATGCCGCTCGGTTCCGGGCAGCGGCGTACGCTCGCGCGAGATCGCTGCTTCGGCGTTGCGCCGGGCCGACTCGAATGCCATCTTCATCGGCCGCTGCACCGGGCCGTCGAGCCGGTACGAGATACCCTCCATCGCGGCCGCGATGACGTCCGCGGCGGGGATGATGCCCGCGTACCGCCGGCACACGTTCTCGACCCAGTCCGACATGAGCGTCCAATCGCCGGCGCTCGCCGCGGCGCTGCAGCGCTCGACGAAACGCGTCGCGACGACCTTCGCCGCAACGGTCCGATCGGCGGGCGCGAGCCGGTCGATCGCGGCGTTCACGATGTCCGGATACCGTTCGAATCCGGCCGCCGTCATAGGACCACGCTCAGCGCCGGCCGTTCCGCTCCCGCCGTCAGCGGAAGCTTGCCGATGAAGCGCGCAACACCACTGAGATCGCAGCGGTCGAGTTCGTCGAGCGCGTCGCCCAGCGCGAGAAACGCGGCGCTCTGGCCGGTGCCGCAGTCATAGAAGGCGGCGATGGCCTCGACCAGCGACGCGAAGCGGCCGCTGTTGCGCCCGACGGCGGCCCGCGCGTCAGCGAGCGCGGCGAGCGCCGCGGTATCGTCGCCGAGCAGGATCTCGGCGAGCGCGATATACGCCGCGGTCCGCACGGCGAGCGGTTTATGCCGTTCGAGATCTTCCAGACCCGCCCGGCAGTGCGCGATCGCCTCGCGCGCCTCGGCGTGCTTGCCGGCCGCCGCGGCGTACACCGCGATCTCCGCCCAGCGGTACACGGTGCGGCCGTCGCCACCGAGTTTTTCGGCGCCGGGTGCGAGGAGGCCGTACGCGTGCGAAAATTGCCCGTCCCATGCGGCGCGCAGCGCTTGTGCGGGCAGCAGCGCTTCGCTCACCGGACGGGTCAGCAATACCTGCATCTCGCGTAGCTGGGCGTCCAGGCGAGTGAGCGCATCGGTGTCGGCCGCGTCCGCCTCAATCGCGTAGGCGTTCAGGATCGCATAGAGCCGCAAGGGGTCGCTGGCGGCCTTGCGGCCCGCTTCTTCGAGACGCACCAACATGCGCCGCGCCGCGGGAACGTCGTCGTCGTGAAGCCAGGCGATGTTGAAGAGCACGCTCAGCACGCGCGCGGCGAGATCGTACAAGAAGGCGGCGTCGGCGCGCGCCAGCGCGCGCCCTGCGAGCGACTTCGCGGCGACGATGTCCCCATCGTTGAGCGCGACGTATGATGTTTGGTGCAAGACGCGGGCGCGGAGCTCGTCGTCCTGGACACCGGGCAGCCGGATCAATGCGCGGCGAGCTGCTTCACGCGCGTCGTCCCGCCGGTGCGCGCCGACGTACGCGGTTCCAAGCAGCGCCCACAGAGCGGCGTCGACGTCCGGATTCGCCCGCGTGTCCTCGCGCGCGGCTTCGGCCTCGAGCAATTCGATGACGTCGTGCCGCCCGCGGCGCACGAGGTCCATTCCGTAGCGCATGACGATTTCTCGGCGCTCGCCGTCGTGCGCGGTCTCGATGGCCATGCAGAAAAATGCTTCGGATACGTCGTAGCTCTCGTCGAGCGACGCGAGGATGCCCTTCATGGCGAGTGAAACGGGATGCCGCTTCAGCGTGGTCTCAGACAGCGCCGCGAGCGCCTGCGCAACCGCGGGAATCTCGCCTTGATCGAGTGCGCGGAAGCCGCGTAACTCGAGCGTGCGCGCGATGTGCTCTTCGTCCTTCACACGGATTCGCAGCGCGAGCGCCTCGCGCCACCGGCCGACGCGCTCGAGCGCGGAAGCCGTCCGGTCGAGGATTGAATCACGCCGCTCGCAGGCGAGGCGGTCGAGCCGGTGCACGATGCGCGCGCGGCACGGTTCGTAGAACTCGTACTGCGCGCCGTCGAACGCGGTGATCAGCCGGCATTCGTGCAGTATGTCGATCAGCTCGGACGAGCACTCCAGCGCGGCAAGGATTCGATCGTCGAACCGCCCGATCGCGGCGAACTCGAACACGCGGTCGCCGTCGGCGGCGGAAAGGCGGAGGAACGCGGCGTCCACGAGTCCGTCGTATACGGCGTCGCGCGTCGGTGGCACGTGGAGCCGCCCGGTTGCGACCGCCACGCTGAGGCCGAGCGCCCACCCGTCGGTACGCGCGTAGAGCGCGCGAGACGTCTCGGCATCCAGCGAAATGCCGGTACGTGCGAACGCAGCCCGGATTTCTTCCGGCTGCACGCGAAGTTCCGCCGACTCGATCGGAAGATCCGCGATTCCGGACGACAGCCAGCGCGGGACGGGGAACATCGATGCGTCACGCAGCGCCACGATCCAATGCAGGTCCGGCGCCGTCGCATCGATCATCGCCGCGAGGAACGACGCGCAGCGAGCATCCGCTACGACGTGATGCATCTCGTCGAGCACGACCGTCGCGCGCGTGCCGCCGAGGTGCTCGCGCACCCAGGTCAGCGCCGCCGCTTCGCCGTCGGCGTTCTCGAGCTGTGCGGACGCGGACCCGAACGAACGCGACATCGCCGGATTCTCCGCGCTGAACGCCGTCGCCAATCCGCGCAGCAGCTCGCCCAGCGTCGCGTGCTCGGGACCAGCGGTGAAGCGAACGTGCGGCCGGGCACGCAATGCGAAGTAGTCGCGGATCAGCGTGCTCTTGCCCAGGCCTTCATCCGCGACGACAAGCGTGACGGGTGAATGCTGCGCGTCGTCGAGCCGCGCGTACAGCCGTTCCCGCGAAAACGGCCGCATTTCGGCCTCCGCTACCAGCCGGTGTTGCCCGGACAGTCTCGCCCCGGAACGGTTCACGTCCGCCTCGACGCGCGAGCGGCCCCGAGACACACCGTGTCTCGGGGCCCACGCTCGTGGCGGACGGGGTTAGAAGGCGCCCAGTCCATTCGGACTTCCCAACGTCGAGCCGGCCGCGCCGGCGACGGCGTTGAAGCCGGTGCTGTTCGCATAGAGCTTGGCCGCGCCGACCGTCGCCGCGCCGTAGTCTCCCGCCGCTGCGTAGAGCCCTGCGACGAACGGGGCGCCGGCGCTCGTACCGCCGAGGACGACCCAGCCGCCTTCGACCGAGCTGTACACCGCGATGCCGGGGTTGTAATCGGCGATCACCGCCACGTCCGATACCGAGCGGCCGGAGGTGCAGCCCGTGCCGTTCTGCCACGCCGGGACCGGGAACATGATGCTGCAGCCGGAGCTCGTCGAGGACCATGCGCTTTCGGACCAGCCGCGCGGCTGGGACGAGTCTTGGGTCAGCGTCGTACCCCCGACGGCCGTGACGAACGGTGACGAGGCGGGGAACTGTACCTGGCCCGCGATATCGCCGGCGCTCGCGGTGATGGCGATGCCGGGATGATTGAACGCTGCCTGCGCGTCGGCGTCGATGTTCGGCGCGTTGCCGTTGCCTTCCACGACGCCCCAGCTAGCACTGATGGACGCGGGGTTATATGTCGCCGCGAGGTTGACGCCCGAAGCGAGGCTGTCGAGATCCTGGCCGCCGGTTTCCACGAGCAGCAACTTGCACGTCGGGCACGCCGCCGATGCCATCACCAGGTCGAGCGCGATCTCGTCCGACCACGTCGCCGTGCCCGCCCCGTTGTTCAGCTTCTTCGCTTGCCCGGGCGGCATTTTTCCGCCGCTCATGACCACTTTGGTGAAGCACCCGTTCTTTGTGGTGCAAGCGGGGAGACCAAACTGCTGGCGGTACACGCCGAGATCCGACTCAGCGTTCTTGTCTTCGAACGCGTCGACGACCGCGATCGTCGGACCGGTCGGCGTCGCGGACGAAAAATTCGGGAGCGCGTACGCACTGCGCAATTGCGATGGCGTCAAGCCGCTCGCCGGTGTCTTCGCTGCCGCGACGTTCGGGTTTTTTTGGACGTGGCAGCCGGCGTCTTTTTTGTCGCCGTCGTCGCACTGCTGCGACTCCGCGGGCGCCGGCGTCGGAGACGTGGCCGGCAGCGCAGAAGCGATGTTCTGCGTGTGGCGCGCGCCCTGCGGCGCGAGGGAAGGGCTGCTACCGGAAGCGGCGCACCCGGCGACGACGAGCAGTCCAACGGCCGTGATCATGGCCTTGAGGCCCACGTTCTTGGTCTCGCCCGCGGGGTTCGCGGGGCGATCGAAGGGGGGCAGCGGACGCGAAACGTCAGGGGCGGTCGGCAACTGCTTCATCCGTGAAGATCCTTTCGGCCACCGGGGCTACATCGGCGCCGGTGGGGTGATCAGGAGGGTGATGGTGGGCCATCGGGCCGCCCTGCACCGATGACATATCGGCCTCGGTCCAACCGAGGTCCCTATGCTGATCCCCCAATTTTGGGGGAGTCCATTCACCGTCGCGGTAAAGTTCGCGTCAGTTCGTTACCGCACCGAGGCGGAACCATGCCGAAAGGGCGGATGTCAGTCTCGCCAGGGAGAACGAGCGTCCATGATCCCGCTCGACCGCCGGCTCGCCATCCTGTACGGAAAGTTCGTCAACGCCGCATACGCGATGTACTCGGCGCGCACGCGGCATTGATGGGCCTGGCGCAAGTATACTGGAGGTGACGATGAGCGACCAGAACATCGAACCGCGTCAGGCGGCGGCACCGACGCCCACGGAACCAATTCCGCCGCGCCCGACGCCCGCGGACATGATCGAAGATTTCGGGGAGGGCGACCCGCTCCGGGCGATCCGGATACGCGTGAAGCCCCGGTAGCAAGTACCCGCGACGGGGCGGACTATGAACCTCGGTACAGGGTCCGCTGCCTGCGCTCGTGGTCCGAAGTGCCGTCGTAAGCCAACACGTCCTTTCCCCCAAAGACGTAACGCCTATGGCACACAGCACCGCAAGTCAGATACAAAAACCAGCTCACAAGAATACCGAGACGATCCAACAGAATAATCGCGAACAGAAAATCAATCTGTTCAAAGAACTTCTAGAAGTCGTATCGGCGTGTGCGCTGCGGCGAGCATCTACTTCCACGGCGTACCCACTAACGAGAGCCCGCCGTAAACCGGCGGGCTCTCGCCTTTCCGTAATCGTCGCGGCGTTGCGTCCTGCTCGTTTGATGGCGCGGAAAGGGGTTCGCGTTCAAGTGTGCGGCGAGGCGCATCACTAGGGAATCGACATTCGGTTGCAGCGCGCGTTCGACGGCGCATCTTGCCTTTGAAGCGACTGCCTCCATGTCATTGTCGCGCCGCGGTCCCGTGCGACAAACGTCGCTTCGGGTAGGGCGCAGAGCCCGAAGGCGCGGGGGCTTTACAATCCGAAGGTTTCCCGGTCGATGTCGCGGGCTTCATTTGTACCTACGGATCACGAGGCGGGCTTCCGGTGAGCACCCATGCCGACGGTGCGGCCGGCGTGCAGCCGCTTCCTCGCCCCGGTGCTGCGCCCGGCGAGGGCGCCAGCGATTGGTCCCCTTACGGCCAACGGCCCGGCAATGCGTTTGATGCGCTGTATGCTCGCCTGCTTCCCGAGATCGAACCGCTCATCGCGCAGTACGAGCAAAAGCGGTCCGCGCTGATTCCCCTCGCGCATTTGTTTCAGGAGCACGAGGGGTACGTGTCGGCCGATGCGCAGGCCGCGATCTCGTATCTCGTCGGGGAGTCGCCGGCGACCGTCGAGTCGACGATCTCGTTCTACACGCTGCTGTTCCGTCGGCCCGTCGGCAAGTACATGGTGCAGATCTGCCGGAATCTTTCGTGCATCCTCAACGGGGCCGACGACATCATGGCCTATGCGCGACAGCAGCTCGGGATCGCGCATCTGGAGACCACCGATGACGGGGTCTTCTCGTATGAAGAAGTCGAGTGCCTCGCCGCGTGCGACCGCGCGCCTTGCGCGCAGGTCAACCTCGAGTTCGTCTACGACCTCACGCGCGACAGCGTCGACGCCATGATCGCCGCGATCCGGGCCGGGAACTATCCGGTCGCGCCGCTGGCGCAGACCACCAAGCCCGGGCGCACGTGGAAAGTCGAAGCGGACACCGGGCGCAAGTCCGCCGGTGCGCTCGGCGTGCAGCAGCCGAACAATGCCGGTGGCGTCGGGGACAAGAGCGGCATGGTGATGTTTGATCTGATCGTCGGCAAGCCGCAGTACGAGCAGCGTTCCAACGAACGCCTCCTGCGCGAGACGGCGCTGCGGCCGCAGCCGTCCGAGAACGGGCACCATTAGCATGGCGAACGCGAACGTGCCGAACGGCGTGATCACGCCCATCCTCACCAAAGGCATCGGCGAGCTGAACCTGCGCGACATCAAGGTCTACCAGGAGCAGGGCGGCTACGAGCAATTGCGCCGCGCCGTGCGCGACATGGCGCCCAAGGAAGTCGCCGACATCTGCAGCGGGTCGAACCTGCGCGGGCGCGGCGGCGCCGGGTTCCCCACCGGGCGCAAGTGGTCGTTCCTGCCGCTCAACGGGCGGCCGCGCTACATGGTGTGCAACTGCGACGAGGCCGAGCCCGGCACGTTCAAGGACCACATGCTGCTCGAAGAGACGCCGCATCAAATTATCGAGGGGATCCTGATCGGCGCGTACGCGATCGGCTGCGATCACGCGTACATCTATATTCGCGGCGAGTTCAAGCGCGGCTACGAGATCATGCGCGACGCCGTGCAGCAGGCGCGCGACGCGGGCTTCATCGGCACCAACGTCGCCGGCAGCGGGAAGAAGCTGGAGTTCACGATCCACCGCGGCGCGGGTGCATACATCTGCGGCGAAGAGACCGGGCTGCTCAACTCGCTCGAAGGCAAGCGCGGCGAGCCGCGATTGAAGCCGCCGTTCCCCGCGATCAAAGGCTTATACGGTGAACCGACCGTCGTGAACAACGTCGAGACGCTTGCGTACTTGCCGTACATTCTGCGCAACGGCGCGGAGTGGTTCGCGAAGGTGGGGCCGGAGCGCTCGCCCGGCTACAAAGTCGTGTCGATCTCCGGGCACGTCGTCAAGCCGGGCAATTACGAAGTGCCGCTGGGCACGACGATCCGGCAGCTCATCTACGACTGTGCCGGCGGCTTGCGCCCCGGCCGCACGTTCATGGGCGTGCAGCCCGGCGGCGGCTCGTCCGCGTGCCTGTTCGAAGAGCACCTCGACGTGTCGTACGATTTCGACAGCGTCACCAAGGCCGGCTCGATGCTCGGTTCGGGTGCGATGGTCGTGTTCGACGATACCACCGACTTCGTCAAAGCAGCCTACGCGCTCATTCGGTTCTACGCGCACGAGTCGTGCGGGCAGTGCACGCCGTGCCGCGAAGGCGGGCACTGGATCGAGCAGATGCTCGCGCGCCTGCTCGCGGGCGGCGGGCTCGACTCGGACATCGACGTAATCAAGTCGGCCGCAAAGCAGCTCACCGGGCTGAATTTGTGCGCGCTGGGTGATTCCATCGAGCCGTTCCTCGCGTCGGTGATCACGCGCTACGAAGACCAGTTCCGCGCGTACGTCAAGCGCGCTCCGCAGCAGATCGCCGCCCGATGAGTACGCTCGAACGAATCGGCGCCGGACTGACGTTGGCGGGCGCGCTTTGCGCGCTCGTCGGCTGGCTCATGCACGTCGAGTTTGCTTTGGGGTTCGGCGTCGGTATCGGCCTCGTCGGGGCCGTCGCCTCGCTCGTCGCCAAGCGCCGCCGGGGTGTCGCCGGATGAACGATCTCGGACGGCGATATTTTCTCTTCGTTCAGAACGCGCGCGGGAAGCAGATCGTCGCCGGCGCGCTCATCATGATCGCGATCGTGTTGGACCTCGTCGCGGCATCGCTCTCGTCCAGCCGCGTCCACGCGCACACCGTCGGAACGCTCTACGCGCTCGCGCTCGGCGTGCTCTTGGCCGGTTTGGTCTTCATGATCTTGAATAGGAAACGCAGCGTATGATCGACAGGAAACGAACGTCGCTCAACTGGGCGGGGTGGATCGTTGCCGTGGCCGGTCTTGCCATCGAGTTCGTCGGTTATCAGTCGCGAGGGTTTCTCGGCGGCAAGTCCATGCTCATCGGATCGGTTTTGGTGCTGCTCGGTATCATCGTCGCCGCCTTCGCCCGCCGGAAAGCCTTCGCCTAAGTGTCCGCTACCGTTCCGCAAACCGATCTCGTCTCGCTGACGATCGACGGCGTCGAGGTGCGCGTGCCCAAGGGCACGCTGCTCGTCGAAGCCGCGAAGTCGATCCACACCGACATTCCCGTCTACTGCTACCATGAGAAGCTCGGGCCGGCCGGGCTGTGCCGCATCTGCCTCGTCGAGATCGACGGGATGCCGAAGCTGCAGATCGCGTGCAACACGATGGTCGCGGACGGCATGAAAGTGCACACGCAGAACCCGCGCGTGGACGACGGCCGCCGCGCGATCCTCGAGTTCTTTCTGCTGAACCACCCGCTGGACTGCCCGATTTGCGACAAGGGCGGCGAGTGCGATTTGCAAGATTACTCGATGGCGTGGGGCCAGGGCGCGTCGCGGATGGTCGATCCGAAGTACGCCAAGCCCAAGGCGGTCGATCTCGGGCCGACGATCGTGCTCGACGAAGAGCGCTGCATCGTGTGCCAGCGCTGCGTGCGCTTCGACGACGTCATCACGCGCGAGCAGTCGCTGCGCACCGAGGACCGCGCCGCGCAGACGATCATCGCGACCGCCACCGGCAAGCCGTACGTCTCCGACTTTACCGGCAACGTCACGGAGCTGTGCCCGGTGGGCGCGCTCACGTCGAAAACCTACCGCTTCAAGTCGCGGCCCTGGGACAACCATCGCACCACGACGACGTGCACGCAGTGCAGCGTCGGCTGCCAGATGCACGTCGACGAGCGGGGCAATACGCTCCTGCGCACGATGAGCGTCACCGAGGACGATGCGATCTCCGACTCGTGGCTGTGCGACCGCGGGCGCTACAACATCGGCTTCGTCGCCGACGACCGCCGCCTCACGATGCCGCTGCTCAAAGTCGAAGGCGCGTGGAACCAGATCGACTGGGACGACGCCATCGCGCTGTGGGCCGGCAAGATCAAAGACGCGCTGGCGTCCACGGGCGGAGCGGCGAGCGTCGGCGTCATCGGCGGCGGCCGGCTGCTCAACGAAGAAGTCTACCTCGCCGCGCACCTGCACCGCGCGCTGGGGATCGAGAACCTCGATCATCGCGTCGGCATGCAGACGATCGTGCACCACGGCGGGTTCGCGAACCACGTCGACGTGGAGAACGCGAACACGATCATCACGCTGGGCCGGCCGCCGTCGCAGCTCGCGCCGGTGCTCGATCTGCGCATTCGCAAGGCCGTGTCGCGCAACGGTGCGCGCCTGATCTCGGTCGGCGACCACTACGCGAACAGCTTCGTGCCGGAGACGCACGCCACCACGGCCGCCGAGCTGAAGAAGGCGATCGGCGACGCGCCCGGGCGTGTCGTGCAGATCTGGGACGGCGTATTCTTCGAAGGCGGCCCCGAGCTCACGGGACCGATGCACGACATTCCGGCCGCGACGAGCGTCGAGCGCTACGTCATCCCGGAAACACCGAACGGCCGCGGCGCGGATGCGCTGGGCATGCGGCCGCGCGAAGCTGGGCTCGACACGAAGGGCATGCTCGAAGCCGCACGCGACGGCAAGCTCGCCGTGCTCGCGATCCTCGGTGCGAACCCGATGCTGCGCTATCCCGACCGCGCGCTCGTCGACGCGGCGCTGCGCGCGGCGCCGTTCGTCGTCGTCACCGATCTGTTCCTCACCGAGACGGCGGAACTCGCCGACCTCGTCATCCCGGTCTGCAGCGCGTTCGAGAAGAGCGGCACGACGACCGATCTTGTCGGCGACGTGCTGCCGGTCATCGGCTCCGTGGTCGCGCCCGGGGGTGTCGGCGCGGACGGTGACGTGTTCGTCGCGCTCGCCGAGCACCTCGGCGTCGAGCTGCCGCTGCCCGATGCGATCGACGCGAAAATCCGCGAGCTCGTGCGTACCGCGCCTCCGCCGCCCGGCGCTCCCGCGCACGTGCGTTCCACATTGAACGCCGCCGAAGGCGCGCTGCGCGTGATCCCCGAGACGTCGATCTTCACCGGCGGCGGGACGCTCGCGTTCGACGCGCGCATCGCGGAGTTGCGCACCACCGCGCGCGCGACGATCCATCCCGACACCGCGCGCGCGCTCGGGTTCGCTGAGGGCGATCGCGTCAGCGTCAGCGCGACGCCGCTGCTGCGCGACCTCGTCGTCGTCGTGGATCCGCGCGTCCCGGCGGGCGCAGTCGCGCTCGTCGACGGCGTTGCGGCAGCGCCGCTGGGTGCGCTCGCGGGCGCCGTGTCCGTCGTTCTCGAGAAGGCGCTGGTGACCGCGTGAGTTCGGTTCCGATCTGGCTCATCGTGCTGATCAAGACGGTCATCGTGCTCGGCGTCGTGATCACGACGTTCGCGTACTCGATGCTGTTCGAGCGCAAGATCATGGGCTGGATGCAGTTGCGGCCGGGGCCGAACCGAGTCGGACCGTGGGGGCTGCTCCAACCGGCTGCTGATGCCGTGAAGATGATTTTCAAGGAAGACCTCACGCCGGAGACGGCCGATCCGCTGATCTACCGGATCGCGCCGTTCATCTCGCTGGTGTGCGCGATGGCGACGTTCGCGATCATCCCGTTCTCGGCCAACGCGGACGGTACGCTGTGGTCGGTCGGGAACGTCAACGCCGGCATCTTGCTGATCTTCTCGATCACGTCGATCGGCGTGTACGGCATTTCGCTTGCCGGCTGGTCGTCGGGCTCGAAGTTCCCGCTGCTGGGTTCGGTCCGCTCGACGGCGCAAATGATCTCGTACGAGCTGTCGATGTCGATGTCGGTGATCGGCGTGCTGATCCTGGCCGGGTCGACCGCGCTCGGGGCCATCGTCGACGCGCAGCACCGCCTGTGGTTCGTCGTGCCGCAGATCGTCGGCTTCATCATCTACTTGATCACGGCCGTGGCGGAAACGAACCGCGCGCCGTTCGACCTCGTGGAGGCTGAGACCGAGCTCGTCGGCGGCTTCCACACCGAGTACTCGGGCCTGCGGTTCGGACTGTTTTTCATCGCCGAGTACCTCAACATGATCACGGTGTCGTGCCTGGGCACGCTGCTGTTTCTGGGCGGCTGGAACGGGCCGTTCGGGCTGCCGTCGTACGGCTGGCTCGGGCTGATTTGGTTCCTGATCAAAGCCGGGCTGTTTCTCTTTTTCTACATCTGGTTGCGTTCGACGCTGCCGCGCTTCCGTTACGATCGCCTGATGGACTTCGGGTGGAAGATTCTGCTGCCGGTCGCGACGCTCAACCTCGTCCTGACGGCCGTCGCCGTCGCGGTATGGCCGCATGCGTAAGAACCTGTTCAACATGGGCGCGATCTTCGTCGGCTTCGCGACGACGCTGCGCCACGCGTTCATGAAGAAGCCGACCATCGAGTACCCGTCGGTGAAGAAGCAGCACGCGCCGCGTTTCCACGGCCTGCACGAGCTGCGCCGCTACGGCGACGGCAAGGAGCGCTGCATCGGCTGCGAGCTGTGCGCGATCGCCTGCCCGGCCAACGCGATCACCGTGATCGGAGCGGAGAACTCGCCCGAAGACCGCCGGTCGCCGGGCGAACGCTTCGCCGCGAGCTACGAGATCGACGAGCTGCGCTGCATCTTCTGCGGTCTGTGCGAAGAGGCGTGTCCCACCGACGCGATCGTGCTGACCCCGCGGTTCGAGATGGCGGACTACCGCCGCGGCGCGTTCGTCTATGCAAAGGACCGTTTGCTGGTGCCCACCGAGGCCGGCGTCGGCACGCCGCCCGACGAGCGCCCCAACGGCATCCCGGCCGACCTCGGCGCGGTGGCTCGGGCGAAAGATACGGTCGACATCGCCGAGGGCTACGAAGCGACGAACCGCGGCCACATCTTGAAGACGCAGCGCCGGGGGCTCACCCTTCCCCAGAGGTCGTCGAAGGGTCAGGGTGACATCGAATGACGCTGCGGGAGAACGGCGAGTGATCGCGTTCTGGGTTCTTGCGCTGCTGATGATCGCCAGCGCGGTGTACACGATCACCGCGCGCCAGCCCGTGCACTCCGTCGTCGGGCTGCTGGTGAACTTCATCGCGCTCGCGGCGATGTATCTCACGCTGCAGGCGGAGTTTCTCGCGGTGATGCAGATCGTCGTCTACAGCGGTGCGATTCTCATCTTGTTCGTGTTCGTCATCGCGCTGCTGTCCAGCGGCGTGCAGCCGTTCGTCGTCGGGCCGGACCGCGCGCCGCGCATCGTCATCCCGGCGGTCGTCGCCGCGGTGCTGACGCTCGCGGCGATCACCGTCACGGCGCTGCGCACGCCCGTGACCATCGTGCAGACGACCGCGACCAACGGCACGACCGGCGACGCGAACGCGTTCGGCAGCGTCGCGAACTTCGGCGCGGCGCTGTTCACCACGCACCTGCTGCCGTTCGAGATCACGGCGTTCATCCTGATGGTGGCCGTGATCGGCGTCGTGCTGATCGCGGGCGACGAGGGGCCCGCCGGCCTGAGCCGCCGCAAACCCAAACGCAACATCGAGCGCGAGCCCATCCTTCGACCAGCTCAGGATGACACGAGGGGCGCTCAGGGAAGGCCGGTGGGCCGGTGACCGTTGCGCCTGAGAACTACATCGCGCTGTCGGCGGTGCTGTTCTTCATCGGCGTCGTCGGCGTGATCGCACGGCGCAACCCGCTCATCATGCTGATGTCGATCGAGCTTTTGTTCAACGCCTCGAACCTCGCGCTGGTGACCTACGCGCGGGCCTGGGTCAACAACGTGGGCCACATCTTCGCCTTCCTCGTGATCACCGTCGCCGCCGCCGAGGCCGCCATCGCGCTGGCGATCGTGGTGGTGACCTTCCGCAGCCGCCGGTTCGTCGACGTCGACGAAGTCTCGGCGCTCAAGGGCTGACCGCGACCATGCTGCTCTATCTCGTCTGGCTCGCGCCGCTGCTCGGAGCCGTTGTGCTGTGGGCCTTCGGACCGCAGCTCAAGTCGTGGGCGGGACCGGTCGGTTCCGCGCTGGTCGGCGTCTCGTTCGCCGCGACGCTCGCGCTCTGGCGCCAAGCCGTCGCGCCGCACGCGTTCCATCATTTCTTGAGCGGGCTGCACGTGCCGCTGGTGTCATGGCTGCCCGGCTGGGACTTCGGGCTGCTGCTCGACCCGCTGTCGCTGATCTGGACGCTCATCATCACCGGCGTCGGCTTCCTGATCCACGTCTACTCGATCGGCTACATGGACGGCGACCGCGCGTTCGCGCGCTTCTTCGCGTACATGAACTTCTTCGTGTTTGCGATGCTCACGCTCGTGCTCGCGGACAATGTCGTGGGGCTGCTCGTCGGCTGGGGGCTCGTCGGACTCGCGTCCTACTTCTTGATCGGGTTCTGGTTCTACAAGCCGACCGCCGTGTCGGCGGCGCGCAAGGCGTTCGTCATGAACGTTGTCGGCGACGTCGCGATCATGTTCTCCATCTTCCTGATCGTCTCGAAGGTCGGCTCGATCGCGTACGAGGACATCTTCGTCAACGCGCTGCCGCAGGCGGCACACAATTCCATGCAGATCGCCTTCGGGGCGCACGATCTGTTCCTCATCTGCTTGGGACTGTTCATCGGGTGCGCGGCGAAGTCGGCGCAGATTCCGCTGCATACCTGGCTGCCCGACGCAATGGAAGGGCCTACCCCGGTGTCCGCGCTGATCCACGCCGCTACGATGGTCACGGCCGGAGTCTATCTGATCGCGCGCTTCGCACCGCTGTGGTCGCAGTCGCCCGACGCGCAGGAGCTCACCGGCGTCATCGGCGGGCTCACCGCGATCGCGGGCGCAATCCTCGGCTGCGCGCAGTGGGACATCAAACGGATCCTCGCCTATTCGACGATGTCGCAGATCGGCTACATGATCATGGGCGTCGGTGTGGGCGCGTACGACGCGGGCGTGTTTCATTTCCTCACGCACGCGTTCTTCAAGGCGCAGCTGTTCCTCGGCGCGGGCATCGTCATCCACGCGCTGGCCAACGAGCAGGACGTGCGGCGCATGGGCGGCTTGCGCAAGACGCTGCCGTTCGCGTTCGTCGCGATGCTGACCGGCGTGCTCGCGATCTCCGGCGTTCCCGGCTTCAGCGGCTTTTTCAGCAAGGACGCCGTGGTGTACGGCGCGCTCGAAGCCGGCCATCCATGGCTGTACGCGATCGGCGTGATCACCGCCGGCATCACCGCGTACTACATGTTCCGGCTGCTGTTCGTCACGTTCTTCGGCGCGTACCGCGGCGAGGTCGATCCGTCCGATCTCGGTATCCGCCATCCGGAGCTGGCCGGCACCGCGGCGACGGCGTCGTCGTCGGGCCATCACCCCGAAGAAGAAGAACCGCACCACCACGCGCCGTCGTGGCTGATGTCCGGGCCCGTCGCGATCCTGATCCTGCCGACGATCTTCATCGGCTGGCTCGACTTCGGCGGCAACGCGCCGTGGAAGCAGTTGTTCGCCGGGTTCTTCCTGCGGCCGGATCTCTTCGTGCCGGTCGCCGCGGGCACACGCGCGCCCCTGATCTCCGAGACGCTTTCGACGGTCATCGTGCTCGCCGTCGTCGTCATCGGGTTCGCGATCGCGTACGTGCGCTATGGGGCGAGCGCGGCGCTGCGCGACGCGGTCGCGCGCCTGCGCACCGAGACGATCCGCATGCCGGCCGTGCTTGCCAACGCGTACTACTTCGACGCGGCGTACGAAGCGCTGCTCGTGCGGCCCGCGTACGCGCTCGGGCGCTGGTTCACCCGCGTCGTCGACCCGCACGTGATCGACGCGGGCGTGCGCGAGGTGGCGATCAGCTCGCAGTGGCTGGGCCACTTGTTCCGCAGCTTCCAGACCGGGCTGGTGCGCGCGTACGCGCTCACCATCGCGGTGGGCGTCGTGTGCTTCGTCGCGTACTACGCGTTCGCGTTCACCGGAGGAGGACGATGACCGTCACCGCGCTCGTCCTCGGGCCGATCCTGATCGGCTTCGTGCTGTACGCCATCCCGCGCGAGCACTGCGCGATCGCGCGCATCATCGCCGCGTTCGTCGCCTTCCTGACGTTCGGGCTCGCGGTGACCGACGCGCACGCCGCCGACGTGTCCGTGCGCTGGCTGTCGCGCCCGTTCGAGGCGTCGTTCCACCTCGGCTTCGGCCCGGTCTCGTACTGGATCGTGCTGCTGCTCTCGCTCGCGACCTTCGGCGGTGCGCTCGCCGTCGGCGGCCCGCGCGGTCGCAACGTCGCGGCGCAACTGCTGATCCTGCAAGGCGCGATGAACGGCGTCTTCCTCGCCAAGGACGTGCTGCTGTTCGCGCTGTTCTGGGATCTCATGCTGATCCCGGTCTTCCTGGTCCTGATCGAAGCGGGTCCGCACGCGCGCGCGGCGTGGAAGTACTTGATCTACAACCTGTCCGGCGGGCTCGCGCTGCTGCTGGCGACGGCAGCGTTCGGCGCGGTCACCGGCACGACCGACGTGATCGGCCGGCCCAACGTGCACCTGCTGATCGGCGAGGTCTGGGGGATCTGGATCTTCGCCGGGTTCGCGTTCGCGTTCTTGGTGAAGACGCCGGTGTTCCCGTTCCACACCTGGATGCCGGACACGTACGCCGAGCTGCCGCCCGCGATGGTCACCGTCGTGTCGTCGGTGCAGTCGAAGGCGGGGCTGTACGGTTTCCTGACGATCGGGCTGCCGTTCCTCGCACCGGAGATGGCGCGCGCGCAGACGCTGATGTTCGTGCTCGGCGCAATCGCGCTGATCTACGGCGCGCTGGCGTCGCTCGCGGAGCGCGATGCCAAGCGCATCGTCGCGTACAGCTCGCTCTCGCACCTCGGCTTGATCCTGATCGCGGTGTTCAGCGGCTCGGTGCTCGCTCTCCAAGGCGCGGTCGTCTACATCGTCGCGCACGGGCTCTTCAGCGCGGCGCTGTTTCTCGTGCTCGGCGCGGTGGAGCAACGCGAAGAGACGCGCGACGTCGCACGGCTCGGCGGGCTGGGCGCGCGCAATCCGAAGCTCGCCGGGGCGCTGACGCTCGGCGCGCTCGCGGCGCTGGGATTGCCCGGACTCGCCGGGTTCACCGGTGAGATCCTCATCCTCACCGGCGTGTTCAAAGCCGGCTTCGTATGGCCGGCGCTCGTCGCGCTCGTCGCGATCGTGCTCGCGTCCGCGTACATGCTGCGGCTGCTGCAAACGATCATGAACGGACCCGAAGTGCCCGATCTGCCGGAGCGCCGCGATATGACATGGACCGAGGCGCTCGGCGTCGCGCCGCTCGTCGCGGCGCTCGTGCTGCTCGGGTTGAATCCAGGCCGGGTCGTCAACCTCGCCGCGGACGCGGCGCATGCTACGACCGCCGCCGCGGGTGCGGCGCATGCCACGGCCGCCGCCGTTTCGGAGGACTCGCGTGTCGTCGGCTCTCGGTAGTTATCCCGTCGCGGCGGATTATGCCGCGCTGCTGCCGGCGTTTCTCGTCGCGATCGTGCCGCTGCTGCTGCTGTTCGTCGATCTGTTCTTTCGCGGCAAAGGTCCCGCGCGGCGCGGCGTCGCGGTCGGGATCGCGATCCTCGGCTTGGTCGCCGCGGGCGTGATCGAAGCGCGGCTGTACCCGCACGACTACGCCGCCTTCGGCGGGGCGTTCGTGCAGGGCGGGTTCTCGATCGTCTTCTCGGAGATCGTGATCGTCGCGACCATCGCGTCGCTGCTGCTCTCCGTCGGCGTCGGGCGCGACGACCAAGTCGCCGGCACCACCGCGCTGCTGCTGTGGAGCGCGAGCGGTGCGATGCTGATGTCGGGCGCGGCGAACCTCATGGCGGTGTTCTTGGGGCTCGAGCTGCTGTCGCTCTCGCTGTACTGCCTGTGCGCGATGTCGCCGCGCCGCACCGCGCGCGAGTCGGCGCTGAAGTATCTGATCCTGTCGTCGATGGCGTCGGGGTTCTTGCTGTACGGGTCCGCGCTGCTGTTTGGCGCGACTGGCTCGGTCGCGTTCGCCGCGCTCGCGACGGCGACGGTCACGCCGCTGCTCGCGCTCGGCGCCGGATTGTTCTTGGTAGGGCTCGCGTTCAAGCTGAGCCTCGTGCCGTTCCACGCCTGGACGCCCGACGTGTACGAAGGCGCGCCGCTGCCGGTCACCGCGTTCATGTCGGTCGCGACGAAGGCGGGAACGCTGGCGGTGCTCGCGCGCTTCGCCTACGCGGCGCTGCCGTCGGACCACGCCTCGGCGGTGCTCGCGCCGCTGTGGGTGCTCGCCGCGCTCTCGATGCTCGTCGGCAACCTCGCCGCGCTGTCGCAGACCGACATGAAGCGGCTGCTCGCGTACTCGGGCATCGCGCAGGTCGGCTACATCGTCACCGCGTTCGCGGGACAGACGACGCTCGGCTTGCGGTACGCGATCCTCTACCTCGCGGGCTACATGTTCATGAACCTGGGCGCGTTCGCGGTGGTCGCGCTGATGGCGCGCGACGGCGACGCCGTCGTCGGTCTCTCGCGCTTCGCGGGGCTCGCGCATCGCCGGCCGTGGCTCGCGGCGGCCATGACGTTCTTCCTGATCGGCCTGGCGGGACTGCCGCCGACGATCGGCTTCACCGGCAAAATCCTGATCCTCACCACGACGGTGAGCGCCGGTTACGCCTGGCTCGCCGGCATTCTCATCATCGGCACGGCGATCTCTGCCTACGTGTACTTCAAGATCGTGCGCGCGATGTTCGCGCACGCCGATTCGGCGCACGTGCGCGACGAGCGCTCGCGCACCGTGCTGCCGTGGATCGCGGTCGCGGTCTGCGCCGTCGCGACGTTCGCGCTCGGCGTGGTCCCGCTGACGCCGTCGAACGTCCTGCCGCTCGTCAAGTAAGCGTGATGCGCGTGCGCGAAGCGCGAGCCGACGACGCCGCGTTCGTCGCCGGCTTGGTGCCGCGTTTCGTGGAACACGGCGCCGCGGATGGCCACACGCCGGAAGAAGTCGTCGCCGGCACGCGGCGCGTGCTGCACGACGCGCTCGACACGCCGCAGCCGGGCGACGTCTTCCTGATCGCCGAGAACGATGCCGGCGAACGCACGGGCTTCATCTACGCGGTCACGGAAAGCGACTTCTTCACCGAAGAGCCATACTTGCACGTGAGCGAGATCGCGACGGTGCACAGCGGCGACGGCGTGGGCGCGTTGCTGATGGACGCGGCGGAAACCCGCGCACGCGAGCGCGGCTATCGCTTCATCACACTCAACGTGGTCGACGAAAACGCCGCCGCCCGGCGCTTCTACGAACGCCACGGCTACGCGATCGGCCACCATCACTTCGTGAAGCGCCTACCGAACTAGACCCTGGCGTGGCGCTTTCCGTTGGACAGGGCGAGGTCGGCGAGGCGCGTCGTCAGCGGATCGTTCGCGTCGACGAGACGGTCGCAGAGCGTGAAGTGGTCGTCGTGGTCGCTCTCCGCGTACGACGTGTCGCAGCCGTACGCGCGCCATGCGTCGGCGAGTGCGCGGCTCTGTTCCTTGAACGCGTCGGTCTCGCGCGAGCCCACGATCGCGGCGACCGGCGCGGGCGCCGCGGGGGCCATCAGCGCCGGGCTCAGCGCGGCGGCGCGCGCGTCGTCGAGCTTGAGCCACTCGTTCACGAACGAGGTCGCGATGGGGCGCAGGTCGTGCAGCCCGCTCAAGCTCACGACGCCCGCCACGCGCGCGTCGACCGCGCACATCGCGGCGAGGTGTCCCCCCGCGGAGTGCCCGGCGACGACGATGCGCGAGGGGTCCGCGCCGTGCGCGGTCGCGTTCGCGCGCAGCCACGCGACGGAGCGGCGCGCCTGCGCGACGATTTCTTCCAGCGGCACGGCGGGCGCAAGACCGTAGTTCACGATCGCCACGGCGACGCCGTGCGGGGCAAGCCCGCGCGCGACGTACGTGAAATCGTCCTTGTGCAATCGCCGCCAGAAGCCGCCGTGGAAGAACACGACCAGCGGCGCGCCGGTGTGCGGCACGACCAGGTCCAGCGTCTCGTCGGCGGACGGGCCGTACTGGAGATCGCGCGCGTGCAGCGTGTGCGCGCGCACGTCGTCGCTCCACGCGCGCCAGCGGCGGAAGACGACGTTGACGTCGTCGACGGTGACCGACGTGTCGTACGGGTCGGCCGTCGTCATCGCGCGAGGCCGAACTGGAGGATGTCGATGCGGCCGGCGGCGTCCCAGCCGATCGCTTCTTCGATCGCCTGCGGCTTGTCGAACTCGATCCGGAACACGTAGACCGACAGCGTGCCCTGGGAGATCTTGCGAATCTGTGTGAACGCCTTCACCTCGCCCAGCGCGCGCAGCTCCATGGCGACGCGCGCGACCCCGGCGTCGGTCATCTTGCCGTTCAGATTCGTGGTGTACGCGGACCGGTCGATCTTGCCGGTGCGGTTCGACTCGAACACCGCGCGGGCGCGGGCGGCGATCTCCGGCGACGGCATCGACGCCGCGGGGACCGACGCGGCGGCGGAGGGTTCGGCCGACGGCGCGGCCGGCGGTTCGGCGTCGGCGCGCGCGAACACGCGCGAACCCGACCCGAGCGGCAGCCGCTCGACCGGAATTGTCGCGGCGTGCGGCGCGCGCGCGTGCGGCGCGGCTCCGAGCGTAGGGACGGCGAGCCCCGCGAGGAGCACGCCGGCGAGAAGGCGCCGCACGGTCATCGGCGCCCCTTCCACCTCGAAAGAAAGGAGCCCCCCGTTTTCACGAGGGGCTCATGATTTTGCGCTACCGGTGGGCTACGGATGCGTCATGTTGGCCGGGACGACGTGCTTGTCGAAGTCCTCAGCGGAGATGTAGCCCAGCGCGAGCGCGGCGTCTTTGAGCGTACTGCCCTCGTGGTGCGCCTTCTTGGCGATCTCCGCCGACTTGTCGCTTGCCAAACCAACTGCGGCCGGTTCGCTTCGCCGCGCTAAAGTATTCCTCGCGATTCGCGAAAGGAATGTGCTTGCCTGCGGTTCCTTGGTAGCGCCTTTTGCCTCTAAGGCACTCTCAATTGCTTCTGAGCTAGTCGCCGAAATGACGGACTTCGAAGCTTAGCGGTGTCAACGTCGAACACTTCAAGTAATTCGAGTTTCGTCAGAAGAGGATCGCGCCGACGGTCTTTGCAGTGCTTCGAAAATTGCTCTTTACGAATTCGCTCGATTTCATCTTCGCGAAACCCTAACATCAAGAGGAACTCGCCGGGCGCGCCCGCGCAATACCAAGATTCGATCTCGTAACATGCAAGGGCAATATTATCGGGATCTAGGTAGGGATGCTCGCGGAGAAGAACCTCTCTCCGATGCTCCTTGCAACCTTCGTCTAAATCGTGGAGAAATATATAATCGCCACCCATCGCCACGATAGAATGGATCAGGCCGCGTCGCTGGTTATCCGATTTCTGCGCCCAATGCACTATATCAACATAGTTGAAGACGCCCACTCGCTCTACTAATGGGCGCAGTACAACGTCGACAAAATCGTCATCCGATCCGCCTTCGACTATTATGAACAAACGTCTGAACGGCAATCTCTAATCCGTTAGAAGCGAATCCTCATTGAGCGTCGCTAGATCGACATGGCTCATGAGGAATTGTGAAATCTTCTCGCTAGTCTGGGGCGTCGTGACGTTTGTTTCACCTGCGGGCGTCCGATAGACGCAAATGAAATTCGACTCTTTGGGATCAAATTGCCTTATAAATGTTGAGTTGTGGGTTGTGATGAGAAATTGGCGTTCGCTGCTACGACTTTTTATTAATTCAGCGAGTTTTGGGAGAACGCCGCCGTGAAGATACCGGTCGGGCTCTTCAAGGCAGACTACTGGAGCTGCTTCAAAATAGATTGCCGCAATGAGAGCAGCGGCGAAAATAGTGCCGCTGGACAACGCGGTGCTCGGCAATGTGCGTTCAAGGAAACTGTCGCGTACTTCCATGACGGTGGTGAGATCGGAGAACGTCTCCGTTGCAATATCGCCCGCGTACGCAATAAGATGTCGAAGCAAGAGTCTGTATTTGCGCGCGTCACCGGGGTTGTCAAGAATTCTACGGAGGACGATTGGAAGGTTTTCCCCGTCGCTGGCAAGTTCAGTCTTGCCCGTTGTAAAAACCGCCTCGCGCGCTAGGTCTGGATTTAGATCAAAAATAGGTATATCTTTTAGATAGGCGCTCGGCTGAAAGTTTAATAGAGAATTTCTCTGGTCCAACAGCGTTGTGTCGAGCGTGGGGCGCCAAGACTTCATAAGGTACTCGAACACAGGACTTCGTTGGGGGTTCAAGTGTGGAGGCACCTTGAAGTCGACGTCAAGTGCGTCTCTTCGTCGAATAAGCGTGACAGTCGCGTTATTCTCAAGCTCCGTTCGGTTTGGAGCTGGTCGCTTGGCGGAGGAGCAACGGAAATACACGCGCAGCTGTTCGCTATCTACGCGGGGAGCGCTCGCGGATGATAGATCCAACTTTACGCTGTATGCCGTGCGTTGGTCAGAGAATTCGACATCGCCAACATCGGTCAGGAACAGATCGGCGATGCCTTCTGCAGGGCCTGCGCGGGCAAACTCAATCTCGATTTCGACAAGGTCTCTTGGGTGATTGACATGTGGAATTAGGAGCGAGCCGCCCTGAAGAGATACGGCATCGCTTAGCCCATCCTCAGCCATGTCTCTAAGAAATCGGATTGCATTCAGGAGGTTCGATTTGCCTGAAGCATTTGGTCCAACGATTAAATTTAGCGCCCCAAACGAGGCGTCAAGGCTCCGAAAGCTGCGGAAGTTTCGAAGCTTTAATCTCTGTAACCCTGTAGCTGCACCGCGATCCTTCTTTAGGTGACGACCGCGACCGTTAGTATCCGACGACACCTAAATACCCCACAAGAGACATCGCTTGATAGGTTCAATAACCACTAGCGCTCGACCTCGCGGTTAGCGTCCGCAATGCTTTGGCAGGCCGACTGCTGCGGGGAATAGCTGTGTGACAGCGGGTGTTTACGCCAAAGCCGACTATGCTTGCAGCCCCGCCCTTAGCGTCAATGCTACTTGGCATGATTGCTTATCCAACGTTCTTGTTCCTGACGTACTTCGGGTTTAGTCCGGGAAACCCGCGTGGTAACCGGCGGGAGAAGAAAGGAGACGCGGTGCGCGGTCCTTCACCGTGCTATCGATTCATTTGATAAATGTCCGTTCGGCCGTTGCTCGCTCGGATACATTTTATCGCCCTCAGCTTGCTTGCTTAGGGTCGGCACCGCTGCGATTTGCATTCAAGCCCAACCAAGACCGCGGGCGCTTCAGAACGCCTTGCCGTGACCGAGCGCGAGGAGCACGCCGGCGAGAAGGCGCCGCACGGTCATCGGCGCCCCTTCCACCTCGAAAGAAAGGAGCCCCCCGTTTTCACGAGGGGCTCATGATTTTACGCTACGGGTGGGCTACGGATGCGTCATGTTGGCCGGGACGACGTGCTTGTCGAAGTCCTCAGCGGAGATGTAGCCCAGCGCGAGCGCCGCGTCTTTGAGGGTGCTGCCCTCGTGGTGCGCCTTCTTGGCGATCTCCGCCGACTTGTCGTAGCCGATCTTCGGCGTCAGCGCGGTGACGGTCATCAGCGACTCGCCCAGGTACTTGGCGATGACCGGTTCGTTGGCTTGCAGACCCTCAACCGCGTGCTCGCGGAACATCGTGCACGCGTCCTGCAGCAGCCGGCACGAGCCCAGGAAATTCCAGATCATCACCGGGTTGAACACGTTGAGCTCGAAGTTGCCCTGCGCGCCGCCGAACCCGATCGCGACGTCGTTGCCGAACACTTGCACGCACACCATCGTCATCGCTTCGGACTGCGTCGGGTTGACTTTGCCGGGCATGATCGACGAGCCGGGCTCGTTCTCGGGCAGGATCAATTCGCCGATGCCGGCGCGCGGTCCGGATGCGAGCCAGCGCACGTCGTTGGCGATCTTCATCAGCGACGCGGCGAGCGTCTTGAGCGAACCGGACGCGGCGACGACTTCGTCATGCGACGCCAAGGCGGCGAACTTGTTCGGATGCGACCGGAACGGAAGCCCGGTCAGCTCCGCAATTTTTCGTGCGGCGCGCTCCGCGAACTCGGGATGCGCGTTGAGCCCCGTGCCGACGGCCGTGCCGCCGATCGCGAGATCGTAGAGGTCGTCGAGCGACTGGCGGCAGCGCTTGAGGTCGCGGTCCAGCTGGCTGACGTACCCGGAGAACTCCTGGCCCAGCGTGAGCGGCGTCGCGTCTTGCAGATGCGTGCGCCCAACCTTCACGATGTCCGCCCACTGCTTCGCCTTGGCGTCGAGCGCGTCGCGCAGCTTCTCGACGGCCGGCAGCATCGCCACCATCGCCTCCGCGGCGGCCATGTGCATCGCGGTCGGGAACGTGTCGTTGGACGACTGCGACATGTTGACGTGATCGTTCGGGTGGATCGGCTTCTTCGAGCCCATCTCGCCGCCCGCGATCTCGATCGCGCGGTTCGAGATCACCTCGTTCACGTTCATGTTCGTCTGCGTGCCGGAGCCGGTTTGCCAGACGCGCAGCGGAAAGTGCTCGTACAGCTTGCCGGCGATGACCTCGTCGGCCGCCTGGGTGATCAGCTTCGTCTTTTCCTCGTCCAGCTTGCCGAGATCGTGGTTGACGAGCGCGGCGGCCTTCTTGAGCTGCGCCATCGCGCGGATGATCTCGCGCGGCATCACGTCGCGCGGCGTGGAGTCGTCGCCGATGTCGAAGTGGATGAGCGAGCGCGCCGATTGGGCGCCGTAGTACTTGTCGGCGGGGACGTCGATCGTGCCCATCGAGTCGGACTCGACGCGTGGCCGCCCGACCGAGCCGTTCGTCTGCGTGGTCATAGACGGCCTCGTTTCGGCGGCCCACCCCCGCGGCACTCCGCGAGAAACGTCGCACGGCGGAATGGACGGCAGTCGCCTGGCAGAATTGGCCTAGGCCCGCGACCCGATTCGACTGTATACTTTAGGAGTCGTACCCCGAGAGGAGCGTCTTGCATGCGTCTGTTGCGCCTCGTCGCCGCCGTTACCGCCACCGGCCTGCTCGCGATTGCGGCCGCGCCCGCGTTCGCGACGGAGACGACCGTGGTCTTGCCGGGGGCGATGAACCAGACCGACCCCGCCGTCCTGGACGCAGCGCGCGCCAAAGTCGCCGCCGGCGACACGAAAGGGGCCATCGCCGGGCTGGCCCCGTACGTCGCCGACCATCCGCAGGACGGCGCCGCGGGCCGCCTGCTGGGCGACCTCTACTTCCGCGTTCCCGACTACGCGAAGGCGGAGAAGGTCTGGAGATCGATCGTCGCGATCACGCCCGACGACCGCGAGGCCCACAGCCGCCTGGGCGCGCTCTACGCCGTGCAGGACCGCATCGCCGACGCGATGCGCGAGTTCCAGCTCAGCCTCCCCAGCCGCAGCGGCTACCTCGGCCTCGTGATGATCCACAAGCGCGCGGGCGACCTGGGTCAGTACATGGCGTCGCTCCAGTACGAGACGGACCAGCACCCGTTCGACGTCGGCAAGTGGTCCGAGCTGGGCAACGCCGAGCGGGCGCTGCATCACTACCAGACCGCGTACGAGGCGTTCAACCACGTCGTCGTCATCCGGCCGTCGTCGTGCCAGGCCCGCGTCGACGTCGCCAACGCGCTGGTCGACCTCGGCCGCATCGATCCGGCGATCGCGCACCTCAAAGCGTGCCTCGCGGTCGACAACAACTACTATCCGGCCGTCGTCAACCTCGGCGAGGCGTATCTCGAGAAGAACGACATGACCACCGCCCGCCCGCACCTCGAGCGCGCGCTGGCGCTCCGGGCCGAAGCGCCCGAGGCTCTGGTCGACATCGGCTACATCCACGACACGCAGGGCGACTGGAAGACCGCGATCACGTTCTACAACCGCGCGATCCGCTCGGACCCGATGAAGCCCGAAGCGTACATCAACCTCGGCTACGACTACAACGAGCACCGTCTGTTCCCGCTGGCCGAGGCCGCCTACATCAAGGGCCTCAGCGTCTCGCAGGAGGACGGGCGGCTGCACTACATGCTGGCCGTGACCTACAATCTCCAGGGCAAGATCGGGCTGGCCCGTGACCAGTACCGCCACGCGATCGCCTCCGACGAGACCGAGGTCGTGCGGGCGGCCAAGGCGGAACTCGCCCTCCTGCCGGCCGGGACACCATAAGCGTAAAGCGGCCTTAACGTTCGCCCTGCGGGGCGGCAACCGAGCCCTCAAATGTAAACGGCGCGTATCAGCGCCGTTTTCTTTGTGTTGCAGGCAAGGTTGCGCTCCCTAGTAGGACGCCGCCTTCCGATACCATGTGCATCGGCCGCTTCGCGTCTTGTTCGTAGCGGCGTTCCGCACGTTACCAGGAGTTAACACTGAATGCGTAGCATCGCGGCGTCGTCGCTCGTCATCCTCGCGCTGGCCCTTCCGGCCCTCGCGTCGGCCAAACCGAACGTCACGCTCAAGCTTACCGGGTCGCTCGTGACCAAGGCCGCCGACGGCCGTACCACCATGACCCCGGTGGAGCGAGTTCAACCCAAGGCGGGCGACGAGATCGAGTACGACATCGTCGCCTCGAACGCGGGCACCACGCCCGCGGTGCGCCTCGTCCCCGTCGGCAAGATCCCGGCCGGCACGGCGTACGTCGACGGCTCGGCGAAGGCACCACGCGCGCACGCGGAGTTCTCGCTCGACGGCGGCAAGACGTGGTCCGCCTCCCCGACGGTAACGGTCAAGGGCCCCAGCGGCACGCCGGTCGTGAAGAAGGCGGACCCGTCGCTCTATACGATGGTCCGCTTCGTCACCGACGGCGCCGTCGCGCCGCGCGCGAGCGCCGCGTACACCTACGAGGTCCGCGTCAAGTGAAGCGCGCCTTCTCGTTCAGCTCGCTGCTGCGCACGTGCGCCGCGGTCGTCGCACCCGCGGCGATCGGTTTTGCGTTTGCGACCAGCGCGCCCGCGTCCGCCGCGGCGACGCCGGCCGGCACCCCGATCACCAACACCGCGACGGCCACGTATCAAGATCCAGGCGGCACGACGTACAACTCGCAGTCGAACACCGTCACGACGACCGTGCAGAACGCGCCGTCGATGACGATCTCGCCGCCGTCCGGAACGCCCGGCACCAACACCGTCAGCCCCGGCGGCACGGTCACCGACACCTACACGCTGACGAACACCTCGAACAGCGCGGGCTACTTCCAGCTCACCGGCGTGCAGAGCACCGACGACGGCGTCACCGCCGGCCAAGGAACGTTCACGCAATACGTCGTCAACGCGGGCGCCGGGAACCAGACCTTCGCGACCATCGCGGCGGTCAACAACTACCTGTCGACCGGCAACGGCGGCAACGCCTTCATGACGGCGGTCAACGGCACGATCACCGTCGGCGTGACGTACTCGGCCAACGCCGGCGCGAGCGGCACGATCACGACCAAGCTCACCCCGGCCGTGACGCTGCCCGGCGCACCGACGGGCCCCGCCGGCACGACGACGGCGACGTCGTCGTCGGTGATCGGCCAGTACAACGACACGGTCACGCTCGACGCACGCGTCGACGTGCAGAAGACCGCCGTGGTCGGCGGCACGGTCCCGGCGCCGACGGTGACCTACACCGTGCGGTTCGCGAACGGCGGCGCGCGCAACATGGCGCCGGTCTTCAAGAACGCGCTGCCCGGCGGCAACGCCGCGGCGTACAGCGGCTGCGCCAACAGCACCGCCTGCGGCGTCGCCTTCACCGACAAGCTGCCGTCGTACAACGCGACGCAGCTGACGCTGACGGCGGCCGTGCCGACGATCAGCGGCGCGACGGGGACGATCATCTACTCGGTGGACGGCACCACGTGGACGACTACGCAGGCGGGCGCCGTCTACGTCGGCGTGTTCCTGCCGGCGACGTCGATCACGGGCGCGGGTCTGACGACCTTCCAGCCCAACAACAACGCGACGTCGCAGAACACGGTGTCCGCGGGCAACGCCGCGCTCACGCTGACGTTCACCATCAACGGTTCGACGGTGCTCGGCGCGGCCAACGGCAACGCGATCACCAACGTCGCAAACTCCACCTACGCCGACCAGTCGGGCTTCATTGAAGGCCCCGGCATCGGCGTGCAGACGATCACCAACAGCGCGGCCGCGACGACCGCGCAGACCGCGCCCGCCATCGCGAACGCGAACGGCGCGCTGCCCGGCTCGGGCTTCGCCACCTCCGCCGCGTCGCCGTCGTTCGCGACGGTGCTCAACGGTCCCAACGGCTTCCCGCAAGCCGTCGGCCCGACGAACAACAACGACGACTACACGGCGCTCAGCTACACCAACGGCGGCGCGAGCGTCTCGGCGGTGACCGGCAACACGGTGTCCGTCGCGGCCGGCGCGGCAGCGGTCTCGTTCACCAACTCGATCCAAAACAACGGCAACAAGGACGACACGTTCAACTTGACGGCGGCGACGGCGGGCGGGCTCACCGCGCTGCCGGCGGGCTGGACCGTGTCGTTCCAGAGCACCGGTCAGGCCGCCAGCGGCAGCTGCGGCGCGGTTGCGGTGAACACCGTGATCACGTCGATCTGCGTGACGGCGGGCTCGACGGCGACGTACAAGACGATCTATACGCCGCCGGCCGGCGCGACGACGTTCAACGCGTACACCGGCTACGGCGACGCGGTCACGGCGACGTCGACCAACGACAACACGAAGAACAACGTCACGATCGACGAGATCTTCGTGGGCGGATTCGTCAAGCTGACGAAGTCGCTGTCGGTGGCTCTGGGCCAGCCGTGCGCGACCGCGGCGGTGTTCACCGCCGGCTCGCTGACGGCCAACCCCGGCGACTGCGTGCAGTACACGATCGCGTACACGAACGTGATGCCCAGCGCGGGAACGAACAACCTCACCGTCAACGCGTCGTCGTTCACGATCACCGAAGACGGTGCGGCGTCGGGCGGCGCGCAGGTCGCGTATGCGAACAGCTGGGCGGCCAACACCGCCGGCCTGTACGCGGCCGCGGCGGACACGAACGGCGGCGTGCTGACCTACTTCAATCCGGGCCCGGGTGCGGTCGGCGCGAAGAAGTTCACCGACGCGATCGGCGCGCTCGCTGCGGGTGCAAGCGGGAACTGCACGTTCAAGGTCCAGGTCCAGTAACACCTCGATGCCGGGAGTCTTCGTGCGCCTCGTGCGCTCGATGGGCCTCGCCGTTTCCCTGTCGGCTTGCGCCATAGGGACCGGCGAGGCATCTCCCGCAGCGGGACTCGTCATCTCGAACACCGTGACCGCGCAGTACAGCGATCCCAAAGGGCAGGTGTACGGCGCGCAGTCCAACACGCTGAGCGTCTCGGTCGCCGCCGTTTCCGGCGTCGTCGTCTCGCCCAAAGAGCCGGCGGTCGATCCGAACGCCGAAAGCTTTCCGGTCGGAACGCCCGTCACGCGGACGTTCACCATCGGCAACGCGGGCAACGTGCCTGACGCATACACGATCGCATCGCTGACGGCGGGCGCCGGGAGCATCACCTCCGTCGCGTTCGTCACGGCGAGCGGCGCGATTCCCGCGGCGATCGGGAACACCGTCTCGCCGGTGCTGCAGCCGGGTGAGTCCATCAAAGTGCACGTCGTCATCGCGACGGCCGGTGTGGCCGTCGCCGCGCCGTTCGCCGTCGCGCTCGTCGCGCGCTCGACCAATGCCACCACCGCGAACGGCCTCGTCACCGACCAGGGCCGCGCGTGGGCCGTGGCGCAGCCGGGCGCGTCCATCGCCGGGACCCGGCGGCCCGAGCACCGTCATCGCCAAGCTCGTCAACCGCGTGCGCTCGCATTCCGCCCATCCGGGCGAGACGGTGACGTACTCGATCGCTTTTCGCAATTACGGCGGCTCGGCCGCGACCAACGTCGTCGTCACCGACGACGTTCCGGCGGGAATCCACGCGCTGCCGCAGACGGTCGCGATCAACGGCGTCAGCGCGGCGTCATCGGCCACCCTCGCGGGCCAGCGCCTCACCGTGAAGATGAGCGCGATGGCCGTCAACGAGTCCGACGTGCTCACCTTCGACGCGGTCGTCGACGGCACGCTGATCGCCGGCTCCTCGTACGTCAACGTCGCGTCGGTGAGCGCGGACGGGATTCCCGCTACCGGGACCACGCCCGCGAGCGTGTTCGTCGGCGTGGGCAACATCGTGTACGACGGCTACGCCGGCGGCGGTTCGCCGATCGGCGGCGCGACCCTGACGGTACGCGACCTGCAGACGCACGCGCTCGTGCAGCTTCCGCAAACTGCGCCGCAAGCGCTCGGGCGCGCGCCGCAGGACACGCTCGCCGGTCCGGCCGGCTTGCCGCCGAACACCGCCAACGCGAACCCGTTCACGACGGGCACCGACGGCGCCTACAGTTTCGTGTTCGCGCAGCAGCAGCTCGGCACGCCGGCGTCGCCCGCGCGCTTGGAGCTCGACATCACCTCGCCCGGCTATCGCGACCGGCGCGTCGAGGTCATCATCACGCCGGACGCGACCGGACTGCTCTACAGCGCGACGCTGAGCTCGCTGGACGATCAGCAGCTCGCGCGCGCCGGCGGGTTCGAGCTCGTCGCCTCCAACGTTTCACTCTCCGAGGTGTTCGGCTTGCTCGGGAATCAACCGATGTTCACGTCCCATCCGCTGACGGTGTCCAAGACCGTCGACCGCGACGTCGCCTCCGGCGGCGACCGTCTCCTCTACACCGTGCAGGTCGGCAGCCAGGGCGCGCAGTTCGGCGCGACGCGCGTGGTCGACACGCTGCCGGCCGGCGTCGTCTATGCGCCGGGCACCGCGCGCGTCGACGGCGTGCCCGTCGAGCCGCAGCGCGACGGTCGCGTGCTCACCTGGACGTTCCCGTCGCTGGTCGCGCAGCGCACCATCACGTACGCGTGCGTGGTGATGCCGTTCACCGCGGACGGCTCGACCCTGATCAACGTCGTCGACGTCGACACGAGCTCGAACGGCGGCCTGCGCGTGCACGGTTCGGCGACCGCCGACACGCGCGTCGTCGCGGGCGCGCTGGGCAACCGCATCGTCGTGACCGGCCGCGTCTTCGTCGACGCGGCGCGCACCGGGCGCTTCCGCGACGGCGACAAGGGCGTGCCGGGCGTGCGCGTGTTCCTCGAAGACGGCGAGTCGGTGACGACCGACCGCTACGGCCGCTTCACGTTCCCGTCGGTGCATCCCGGCCAGCACGTGCTGCGCGTCGACACGACGACGCTGCCGTCCGGCGTGCGCGCGTACGACGACCGGCGCTACGACAGCCCGCGCAGCTTGCAGCGCCTGCTGCACGGCCTCTACGACGCGGGCCTGATGCACGACGTCAACTTCGCCCTCGAGCCCGCCGCATGAGCTCGCGCAATCGGCTTCACCGCAGCGGCGTCGCGCTGGCCGTCATGGGGCTGCTGCTCTCGACGGTCGACGTGAACCCCGCCGGCGAGATCCCGAGCGCGTACGCCGAGGAGCCGGCGGCGGCATCGGCCGTTGCATCGGCCGTTGCATCGCCGCAGCCGGCGGCGTCGCCGCAAGCGACCGCGCAAGCCGTTGCCGCGGAAGCCGTCGCACCGCAAACCGTGCAAGGCGCCGCCGCGCAGCCGGAAACCGCAGCCGTCGCGGGCGCAGCGCCCGCGAAAGCGCCCGAAGGCGGCGACCTCACGCACCTCACGTTCACCGCGACGGACGGATTGAACGCGTCGCTCGTCGCGCCCGGCGAAGACGGCATCGCGGCGGGCGCCACGACGAGCATGGAAGTCGAGACGGTCAAGGGCGCGGGCGTCGAGCTGAAGGTCGGCGACGCCGTGATTCCGTTCTCGCGCATCGGCAAGCGCACCGTCGATTCGAAGACCGGCGACACGCGCTACACCTACTACGGCGTCGCACTGCAGCCGGGCCCGAACACGGTCGCGCTGACGCCGCTCGGCGCCGGGCGGCGTGCGCGGCACGACGACGATCCACCGCGTGTTCGGCCCCGGCCGTCCCACGAGCTTCAGCGTGTCGGGCGTCGGTCCGTTCCGCGCGGACGGCGCGAGCGCCGATCAGGTGCGCGTCGAGGGACGCGACGCGTGGGGGCATCACGCGGCATCGGGGACCGTCGTGCAGGTCGTGCTCGTGCAAGGCGACGCGCGGCTCGAGCGCATTGCGAATGCCGCACCCGCGGGCGCGGCGACCGCTTCCGACGGCTCCGCGAGCCCGGTTCCGCTCGCGTCGGCGTCGCCCGGCATCGTCACCAACACCGTGAGCCGCCAGTCGCTCGACGTCACGCTCGACGGCGACGGCGCCGCGCTGGTGAAGCTCGTCCCCGGCCTCACGCCGGGCGCGGTCGTGCTGCGCGCCGACTGCGCCGACGTGTCGCGCGAAGCGCGCTTCTTCCTTGCGCCGAACCTGCGCAGGCCGTTCGTCAACGGGCTCGTGAGCGCGGGCGCGGGCGCCGTGCCCGGCATCCCGGGCGGCAGCGACGGCGATCCCAACGGGACGAACTCGCGCCGCGGGCGCGTCGCGGTGTTCGGCACCGGCGCCGTCGGCAAGTCGCTCGCGACGTTTGCGTACGACACGGCCGACACGCTGCAGCGCACGTCGCAGTACGGCGGCGCGCTGGGCACGTACAACGGCGATCCGAACGACCGCGCGTACTCGACCACCGGCGACGCGAGCACGCGCCGCGACGACGCGCTCTCGCGCGACCACCTCTTCGCGCGGCTCGACACCGGGCGCGCGACCGCGCAGTGGGGCGAGTTCCGCGCGCGCACCGGCAGCGAGACGAACGCGCTGGGCGGCTTCGACCAGCTCGTCGCGGGCGCGAAGCTCGATCTCGGCGGCGACAACCGCCGCGCGACGCTCTTCGCCGCGCGCAACGACGTCGGCTACGACCGGCGCGTCTTCGCACCGAGCGGCCTTGCCAACGGCATCACGCTGCGCCCGGACATCGTCGTCGGTTCCGAGGTGATGCTGCTCGCGACGATCGACGCGCGCAGCGGCGCGGTGATCGCGCAGACGCCGCTTACGCGCGGGATCGACTACTCGATCGAGTACGCGACGGGCCAGCTGCACTTCATCGAGATCCCGCTGCCGTTCGACGAGGCGTTCAACCCGCGCCAGATCGTGCTGACGTACCAGTTCGACGCGCCCGGCAACGCGGCGCGCACCGTCGGCGGCCGCGCCGAGACGTCGTTCGGGCGCAACCACGCGATCAAGCTGGGCGCCGGCTACGTCAACGACACCAGCGGCGCGGGCAACGTGTCGCTCGCGACGCAAGATCTCAGCGGCATCATCCGCGGCGGCAGCTGGCAGCTCGTGCACGCGACCAGCCGCGGCGGATTGCTCGCGATCTCGCCCGACGCGCCGGTCACCGGCGCGGGCGGCAGCGCGCTGCACGCGCAGCTCACGCGCGCGGTCGGATCCGACCGGCTCTCGCTGCTGTTCGACCGCACCGACGCGGGCTACAACGATCCGTTCGGCGGGCTGTCGACGCCGGGGCTGCTCAACGAGCACCTCAGCTACGGGCACAAGTACGACGGCGGCCGCGGCGAGCTCGCGCTCGAGTTCGGCCATCAAGCGAACTCCGGCGCCGGCGTCATCGCGAGCACGCAGACGACGGCGTCGCTGCGCTCGCGGCGCGCGCTCACCAAGCGCTTCACCGTGACCGCGGCGCTCGAGCGGCGCATCGCGACGAGCGCCGCGAGCGGCGCGCAGCTCGCCGGCGGACCGATCAACCCGCTCGTCCCGTTCAATCCGGTCGGCATCCTGCCGTCGCCGGGCGCGTCGCCGTCGCCGTACCAGCCGTATCAGACGAACCCGAACCAGTCGTCGACGCAGGCGTCGCTGGGCTTCGACTGGCGCGCGACCAGCGCGCTGGACATGAGCGTGAACCGCGTGCAGACGCTGGGCGGCAGCAACGACGTGCAGCCGACGCAGACCGACGCGCAGGTGACGTACGATCTGGGCCAGGGCGGGCGCGCGTTCCTGCGCGAGCGCTGGAGCGCGACGCCGGTGCAGAGCTTCGCCGCCGCGACGCAGGCGCTCACCGCGCCGACCGGCGGCACGCACGCGACGGAGCTGGGCTTCACGCGCCGGCTCGGCAACGCGACGACCGTCGACACGTCGTATCTGATCGACCAGGGCGCGAACGGCGGCGACGTGTTCGCGACGATGGGCGTGCGCGAGCGCATCTCGCTCGGCCGCACCAAAGGCGACGCGTTCTACCAGCACGCGACGGCGGCGGGCACGACGAGCGGCGGCGGCTTCGACCTCTACGGCGTGTCGCTGTCGTACGCCGATCCCGCCAATAAATTCCGCGCCAGCGGCTCGACGCAGCTGCGCACCGGCACCGGCTCGGGCGTGTCGATCTCGCTCGCGGCGGTCGGTGCGCTCTCGCCCGACTTCTCGCTGTTCGCCAGCCTCAACGACGCGCGCGCACCCGGCACCAGCCAGGCCGACGAGCGCGTCGGGCTCGCATGGCGCCCGTCGCGCAGCGACAACGGCGTGACGCTGCTGCAATTCGACCGCCAGCGACGGCACGGGCGGCGTGACGAGCACGCAGAGCGGCGTCATTTCGCTGGAGCAGGTGTTGCGCGTGCGCACGCGTACCGAGCTCGTCGGACGGTATGCGTACAAGCTCGACGGCGATTCGTACTACGCCGCCCACAGCTCGCTGCTCGGTCTGCGTCTCGATCAGAAGATCGGCGCGCGCTTCGACGTCGGCGCGGAAGCGCGCCAGGCCTCGATCCGCGGGATCGACGGCACCAACGCGACGGCGTTCGCCGTCGAGGCCGGCGTGCGCTTGGGCGACAACACGCGCGTCGGCGCGGGCGTCAACTTGCGCGGCGCAGCCGATCCGTCGCTCGCGACGGGCCCGACGAAACGCGGCTTCTACATGACGGTGACGAGCGTCGTCGACCGTCTGTTCGGGTGGGGCAAACGGTGATCCGGCGCGCTCGGCGCGACGCTGGTCGCGCTGGCAATGACCGCGACGCTCGTCGTCGCGGTGCGCGAGCCTGCGCGCGCGGCCGCGCTGTGCGGCACGCCGGGCCGCGACGGCAGCCCGGGCGGCTTGACCGGCATCGTGAACACGTACTGGACCGGCACCGCGAGCGCGAGCGCGGGCGCGACGTCGATCACCGTCGGCGCGCACGCGACCGGCGACGCCGGCACGGCGATCGCGTCGGGCGACCTGCTGCTGGTCGTGCAGATGCAAGGCGCGACGCTCAACACCACCAACACGACGAACTACGGCGACGGCAGCGGCAGCGGCAGCGGCGCGATCTCGACGACCGCGGGCACGTTCGAGTACGTCGTCGCGAACGGCGCGCTCGCGGTCGGCGGCGGCAGCGTCGCGATCAAAGGCACCAACGGCGGCGGGCTGATCAACACGTACACCACCGGCGGCAACGCGCACTTCCAGGTGATTCGCGTGCCGCAGTACACGTCCGTCGACGCTCGCCGCCGGCGCTCGTGCCGCTGGCGTGGAACGGCACCGCGGGCGGCGTGCTCGCGATCGACGTGTCGAACATCCTGAACGGCAGCGGCGCCACCGTCGTCGCGGACGCGAAAGGCTTTCGCGGCGGCCAAGGGCGCGCGCTCAACGGCGACGCGACGGCCGCGAACGGCGACTGGGTGAACCTCGACACGAAGAACGCGCACGGCATCAAAGGCGAAGGCACCGCCGGCACGCCGGCGCTCGTGTACGCGAACGGCACGGCTCGGCCGCGACGGACACGTATCCGTCGGGCGGCGACACGGGCCGCGGCGCGCCGGGCAACGCGGGCGGCGGCGGCGCCGACGCCAACATCACGCGCGAACGATCAGAACAGCGGCGGCGGCGGCGGCGGCAACGGCGGCGCGGGCGGCGTCGGCGGCAAGACGTGGAGCTCCAACCAGGCCTACGGCGGTCACGGCGGCACGTTCACGCCGTCGGCGACGCAGCTCGTGCTCGGCGGCGGCGGCGGCGCGGGCTCGCGCAACAACGGCAGCGGCTACGATTCGTCGGGCGGCACCGGCGGCGGCATGGTGATGATGCGCGTCGCCGGCGTGAACGGCGCCGTGACGATCAGCGCGAACGGCAGCATGGGCGTCGACCCGCAGAACGACGGCGGCGGCAGGCGGCGGCGCGGGCGGCACGGTGATGATGACGGGGCTCGCATCGCTCGGCGGCGTGACCGTGACCGCCAACGGCGCGAACGGCACCGACGCCGACGTGCTCAACGCCGGCGACGCCGCGCACGGACCGGGCGGCGGCGGCGGCGGCGGGGTCGTGGTCAGCAGCGGCGGCCTCTCGGCGACGCTCAACGGCGGCGCCGCGGGCGTCACCGACGGCAGCCCGACGCCGGACGCGCACTACGGCGCGGCGGCGGGCGCGAGCGGGCAGAACCTTGCGATCGCGTACAGCAGCGTGCCGGGCGCGTCGTCGGGCGCGGAGTGCGCGTCGTCGCCGGTCACCGGCATCTTGATCGGTCCGGTCGGCGTCCCGAACGCGACGGGCAGCTACGACGGCAACGTCGCGACGACCAACAACGACGACTTCGTCGAGAAGTCGTTCACGCCCGCGGGCTTCAACGCGATCAACAGCTCCACGACGCCGGGCAGCCCCAACGGCAACACGTACACGTCGGCGGTGACGGGGATCGCGATACGCCACCAAGTGCACAACTACGGCGCCGCGTCGAACTTCATCTTCTACGCGCAGGCGCCGACGAGCCGGCGGGAGCTGGACGATGACCGTCAACGCCGACAGCGCCGGCGCGCTCGGCGCGCGTGATCGGCACGGCGGCGGCCGCGCAGACGTACCAGACCAACGCCACGGTCGCGATCGGCGCCGGCGCGGACTACTTCGTGTGGACGGTCTACAGCGCGCCGACGGGGCTGCAGGCGTTCAACCGCTTCGACGCGGCCGATCGCCGTGATCGACATCGGCAACGTCAGCAACAACAACACCGTGCACGACGAGCTCTACACCGGCTTCATCGTGCAGACCAAGTCGTACACGATCACCAGCACCGGCTGCTCGGGCGGCGTGCCGGCGGGAACGTGGTGCCCGGGCGGAATCCTGAAATACACCGTGGACGTGCGCAACATCGCGGTCGCGCGCGAACGGCACGACGCCCGCGTCGGCGACGCTGAGCGCGTCGAGCCTGCTGCTGACCGACGACGGCTCGCAACGCCAACTCCTGGGCGAAAGACGGCGGCTACATGAACACGCCGGGCTACTCGTCGACCGGAACGGCGCCGACGACCGTGACGTACTACTACAACCTGACGAACAACACGGCGTTCCCGGCGAACTACAACACGACGAACAAAGTGTTCAAAGTGACCGCGAACTGGGCGAGCCTCACGGCGGGATCGAACTCGCAGTTCATGTTCAGCGCGGTCCAGTTCTAGCGCGTCAGACCGTCCGGTCGCCTCGCCTCGTCGCTTCAGCCTGTCGAAGGCGCAGCGCGACGACTTCGATCTCGACGCGCCGCGCCGCGCGGCAGCGCGGCGACGGCGACGGTCGAGCGCGCGGGCACCGGGCCGCCTTCGAACGACTCGCCGTAGACGGCGTTCACCGCGGCGAAGTCGTTCATGTCGGTCAGGAAGATCGTCGTCTTGACGACGTCGCGCGAACGCGAGCCCCGCGGCCGCGAGGACCGCGGCGACGTTCGCCATCACCTGGCGCGTCTGCGCTTCCGCGCCGCCGTCCACGAGCTGTCCCGTCGCGGGATCGAGCGCGATCTGCCCCGACGCGAACAGGTACGGCCCGGCGGCGATCGCCTGCGCGTACGGGCCGATCGCGGCGGGCGCCGCGGTCGTGTGAATCGTCTCGCGGTCGCTCATGCGTGCGCGCGTGGCCGTCGCAACGGCGTCATCGCGGCGGCGCCATCGTGCCCTTGAAGCGGCCTTGCTCGGGGCCGACGCCGAAGTTGTCTTTCTTCAGCTCGGCGATGCGCGCCAGCTCGTTTTCCGACAAGCGCGGCGTGTCGGGCGCCGCGGCGAACTCGCGCAGCTGCTCGCGGTCGTAGATGTTCGGCAGCACGGTCATCACGCGCGGCTCGTTGCAGCAGCCACTGGATCGCCGCTTGGCCGAGCGTGCGGCCGGGCTCTTCGAGGAAGCGCAGCGTCTCGACTTTCTGGATGCCGTTGATCAGCCACTGGCGCGGCCGGTGGCTGCGGTGGTCGGTCGGCGGGAACACGGTGTCCTTCGTGTAGCGCCCTTCGAGCATCCCCGAGCTGTGCGGCACGCGGATGAAGTACGTCGTGTCGGTGCCGTACTCGTTCGCGGCCTCGACCATCTGATCGCCGGGAAACTGCTCGAGCATGTTCCAGATCATCTGCACGACGGGCGCGTTGACGCGCGCCGACTCGATGCCTTCCCACAGCCAGCCGATCGCGGGCCCGAGCGCGACGCCCCACGTGCGGATCTTGCCTTCGGCGCGAAACTGCTCCAGCAGCTCGATGAGCGCGCCGTCGCGCACCTGCTCCATGCGCGCGTTGTGCATCTGGTAGACGTCGACGTAGTCGGTCTGCAAGCCGCTTGAGCGACTGCTCGAGCGCGTAGCGCACGAACGTCGGCGAGAAGTCCTGCTCGATCTCGTTCTGGCCCTTGCGCTCGCCGGCGTGGTGGTACCAGTCGTAGCCGAACTTCGTCGCGTACACCACCTTGTCGCGGCGGTCCGCGAACGCTTTGGCGAGCTGCTCCTCGCTGCGCCCGTTGCCGTACGTGTCGGCGGCGTCGAACGTCGTGATGCCGAGGTCGAGCGCTTCGTGCATCAGCTTCACGGCGTCGTCGTCGCTCGTCTCGCCCCACCAGCCGGTCGAGGTCGTCCAGAGGCCGAAGCCGACCTCGCTGACGGTGATGTCGGTGTTCGGAAGCGTGCGGTACTTCATGACGGCGGACGATTTCGGGGCGGGGGAACGGGGACCCCGCCCGGGGCGTCCATCGGTCATGGCACCGCGGAGCGTCGCTGGCGCCGAACCGCCGGAGGGTAGCCCGCACGACGACGTCGCGGCACTGCGGCGGCTCGCCGGCCTCGCCGTGCGCGTCCGGCTCGTCGACGGCTCGGCCTGGACCGGCGTGCTGCGCACCGACCTGCTCACGGATCGCAGCGTGAGCGTGTACCTGGCTGGGCCGCCACGGCGGGGAGGGCGTGACGCTCTACATCGACCAAATCGCGGAGATCGTGCCCTTGCCGATCTCCGCCGAATGAACCACGAGTCCCCTGACGCTCAGGCAGTCCGATTTTCGCGCCGCGTTCGACCGCGTCGCCGCCTGGATCGACGACTACTACCGCGACGGCCGCCGCTATCCCGTGCTGTCGCGCTCGCGCCCGGGCGACCTGGTCGCCGCGCTGCCGGGCGAAGCGCCCGCCGACGGCGAGCCGTTCGAGCGCATCTTCGCCGACTTCGAGCGCTACGTCGTCCCCGGCATCACGCACTGGAACCACCCGCGCTTCTTCGCGTACTTCGCGATCAGCGCGGCGCGCGTGACCGTGCTCGCCGAAGCGCTCGCCGCCGCGCTCGACGTGAACGCGATGCTGTGGCGCACGTCGCCGGCCGCGACCGAGCTCGAAGACGTCACGCTGGGCTGGCTGCGCACGATGCTCGGCCTGCCCGACGCGTTTCACGGCATCGTGTACGACACCGCGTCGATCGGCGGCTTCACCGCGCTCGCCGCGGCGCGCGAACGGCTCGGCCTCGACATCCGCGCGCGCGGCATGGCGCGGCCGCAGCGATCTGCCGGCGCTGCGCGTGTACGTCACCGAGCACACGCACTCGCACATCGAGAAGGGCGCGATCGCGCTGGGCATCGGCAGCGACAACGTCGTGAAGATCCCCGTCGACGACGCGTTCGCGATGCAGCCGGATGCGCTCGCGCGCGCGATCGACGCCGACGTCGCGCGCGGCATGCGCCCGATGTGCGCGGTCGCGACGGTGGGCACGACGTCGACGACGTCGACGGACCCGGTCGCGGCGATTCGCGCGATCACGCGCGAGCGCGGCGTGTGGCTGCACGTCGACGCGGCGTACGGCGGACCGGCGGCGATCTTGCCGGAGTTTCGCTGGCTGCTCGACCCGGCGCACGACGCGGACTCGATCGTGGTGAACCCGCACAAGTGGCTGTTCGTGCCGGTCGACCTGTCGGTGCTGTACGTGCGCGACCCGGAGCTGCTGCGCCGCACCTTCAGCCTGGTCGCGGACTACCTCGTGACGCCCGAAACCGACGTCCACAACTACATGGACTACGGTCTGCAGCTCGGCCGCCGCTTCCGCGCGCTCAAGCTGTGGTTCGCGCTGCGCACGTACGGCGTGAGCGGCATGCAAGCGAAACTGCGCACGCACATCGCGCTCGCGCAAGAGCTCGCGACCTGGATCGAAGCCGAACCAGGCTGGCAGATCATGGCCCCGCACCCGCTGTCGGTCGTCTGCTTCCGCTACACGCCGCCCAATGTCACCCTGAGCTCGTCGAAGGGTGCGCCACCATCGACGACGACGAAGCAATCGACGCGCTGCAACCTCGCGATCATGGAAGCGGTCAACGCGACGGGCGAGGTCTTCCTCTCATCAACGCGCCTGCACGGCCGCGTGGTCCTGCGCATCGCGATCGGCAACGAACGCACGACCCGCGACGACGTCCGCCTAGCCTGGGACCTGCTGCGCCGCGAAGCCGCGAAACAGCGCGACGCGAAGGCTTAGCGCGCCGCTGCGCGCGCGGCGAGCTCGCGCTGCAAGCCGCGCAAACCCTGGCGCATCGTCCAGTTGTGGTTGGCTGCGAAGAGCGGGCGCAACAGCCACGAGAAGCGGCGGATGAACGCGTGGTTCGCGGTGACGGTCCATTCGTAGGTCACGTCCGCGTCGTCGCCGTCTTGGCGCAGCGTCCAGCGGCCTTCGCCTTCGAGGTCGCCGTTCGCGACGATGCGCGAACCGTGCGGGTAGTGCTGCTCGACGACCGTGAACTGCCAGCGAATGAGATACGGCAAGAAGCCTTTCGTCGTCACGGCGACGCGCCGTCCGAGGCCGTGCTCGCCGCCGCGCTCGAGGATCGTGCACTCGCGGTACACCGACGGCCACCAGCCCGCGATGCGGTCCGTATCTTCGAGCACGTCGGACACGTCCTCGCAGCGCGCGCGCAACCGCCAGCGGGTGACGAAACGGTACGCTCCTCCACCGCCGTTCTGCACGAGCGCGCGCTTCTGAACGCCGCGGAACGAACCGGCGCTCTCGCTCGCACGGCTGCGTTTACCGAACCTTTACCGCCATCTAGGGCCGCGCGCGCGGTCGCATACCAGCCGTCGTGGCTCGAACGCGCGTTCGAAAAGCATGCGGCGCCGGCGTGCAACGGTGCGTGTCCGCGATGGAGCACGAACCGCACGCACGTCCCGCTCGCCGGCCGGTCTCGCCGGCGCGACGGCTCGGCCTCGAGGCCGAGCGCCGCGACGAGCACGCGCGCTGCGCGGAGTGCAAGACGCCGGCGTTCGTCGCGTTCGGCGACCACGTCGCGCTGCGCGCGTGGATCCTGGAGTACCGCAAGCCGCTCGCCGCGGAGCTGCGCGACTACTTTCGCAAGAACCCCGAGCTGCACGCGCGTCCCGATCACTGGTTCGGGCTGCTGACCGCGCAGCTTCGCAGCGAGGTCGCGCTCGCGTGGGAACAGTCCGCGCTCGCCGCCGCGCACGGCATCCCGCCTGCGCGGCTCGCCGCGCTGCACGACGACGGCACGCCGCGCGCGCGTGCGCTGCGCGCGTTCGTCGAGGACGGCTTCGTCGCGCTGGTCTGCGCGCGGTGCCGGTCGCTGCACGCGCGCACCGCGCTCACGCCGCACGCGATTCGTCTGCGGTACGCGACGTGGTTCTTCGACGGCGACGCCGACGTCGCGCGCGCGCTGGACCCCGTGCGCTGGGCGCTGCTCGACGACGCGCTCGGCTATATCTTCGCCGGTCGCGCGAGCGCGTCAGAAGGCTGAGAACAGCGGGCGCACCTTCGCGTCGTCGATCTGCGGCGCTGCGCTCGGGCACGCGGACCAGCGTGACGACGTGCGCGGTCGCGATCTCGGCGCGGTGCGCGACGACGCCGTCGCAGCGCAGGTCGACGTCGACCTCGACGAACGCCGAGCGCGCCGCGACCGCGTCGCGAATGCGGTTCGCGTCCGCCTCGTCGACGAGATAACTCCCCTTGGTGAGAACCACGGTGTAGTGCGCCATCGCCGGCCCTATCCTACCGGTGCGGCGCGCACCGTTCTACAAAGTTTTCCGGAACTTCGCCCGGCCGTTGTGGAGGCGCTGTGGACCCGCCGCGGGCTGCCGCATGCCGAACTCTCATCGTCCCCTCATGCAAGGGAGGCCGTCCGTCCGGTAAGTACTAAGGAATTAGTCTTAAATCGTTCGTTGGAGGGTTCGATGCTCCGCCGCTTGCTCGATGGTCGCCGTGCCGGTCGCGCTCGTCCTGATCTCGCGAGCGGTCCCCGCCGGGGCGCAGATCGCCCCGGGCGAGCTGGTCATCACGGTCGTCGACGCCACCACGAAGGCGCCGCTGGAGAACGCGGAGGTCTTCCTGGTCGGGCCGGTCCAGACCAGCGCGCTCACCCCGAAGGCCGGGCTGTTGCGCTTCGAGGAGGCGCCGGCCGGGCTCTACCGCGTGAAGGTCCAGCTGCGCGGCTACCAGACCGCGACGCTCAGCGACGTCGAGGTGCCCGACGGCCGGCGCATCGTCGTGCGCGTCTCGCTGGTCGCGACGCTAACGAGATCGGGCACGTGCAGGCGCGCAGCACCGCGTCCGCGTCGAACCAGGACGTGAACGAGAACTCGCCGGTGCGCCGCATCAGCGACTCGCTCAACGACGCGCTGGGACAGCTCGCGGGCGTCAGCGTCAACCAGAGCGGCACCAACGTCGACGGCTCGATCACGATCTCGCTGCGCGGGATGGACGAGACGCAGACCGGCGTGAGCGTCGGCGGCGTGCGGCTGACCGGCGCGTCGCAAGGCGCGGCGCTGCGCGCGCTCGGCACGGATCTGTTCAGCGGCGCGAGCGTCGACTTCAGCGGCAACGCGTCGTCGATCGCCGGCCAGGTGAACTATCGCACGCTCGAACCCACCAAGCAGTGGATCACGCGCTTCACGACGTCGTACGGCACATACGACCGCTCGTCGTATCGTCGCCGCGGTTACCGGCGGCATCGGGAAGCTGAGCCTCGCGGCGCAGTTCGCGCACCGCTCGACGGGCTCGCCGTTCGACGGGCTGATCTTCGGCGACCAGAGCGGTCTCGGCGTACGCGCACGACGCCGGACAGCGGCTCACCGGCGAGTTTCTCAAGCTGCGCTACGCGCTCAACGACAAGCTCACGCTCAACGTCGGGCGGGATCGACAGCAACCGCGGCAGCTCGCTGACGTGCCCGCTGTTCGTGCAGGAGCTCGCGTGCGGCAACGGCCCGCACAATTTCGACAGCGACCGCTTTCGCTTGGGATCGTTCGGCGCGCAGGCGCAGCTCGGCAACGTCGCGCTGACGGTGAACGCGGGCGCGTACGGCGGGCGCTACACGCAAGACCGCTCGAACGGCGTGCTGCTGGGAGTGCCGATGCCGTCGGAAGACATCTACGACTACGACGGCCGCTTCGGCTCGGCGTCGTTCAACGTGACGGTACGCCGCCACACGCTCGCGCTCGGCCTCGACACGAATGCCGGCCGCAACATCTACACGCCCGTGCATTTGCTGTTCTCGCTTCCGACCGTCTACCGCGATCACTCATCGAGCGTGAACCTCACCGACACGTACAAGATCTCGCACGAAGCTCTCGCTCAAAGGCGGCCTGTCGACGGCGATCGGCGAGCGGCACGAACGCATCGCTGCTGGAGACCGTCGGCGGCACGTGGAAACCGGGCAACAGCGACACGCTCGACGCGAACGCGCAGTTCGGCAGCGCGCAGCCGACCGGCACCGGCGCGCGACGCGTTCTCCGAACCGGCGCTCGCGGCGTACACCTGCAACGGCATCACGCGCCTCGGCGGGCCCGGCGACGCGAACACCAAGCAGTCGTCGGCATCGTACAACGCGGCGTGGACGCACAACTGGCGCACCGGTTCGTTCACCGCGTCGGTATACCGGCAGCTCCAGATCGGGCAGGCGTTCTACGCGGGCGTGCCGATCCTGAGCGAACCGGCGGGCTACGTCCCGGCCGGGTATCTCGACGCGATCCGCCAAGCCTGGAACCGCGCGAACTCGTGCGCGGGCGTGCCGTTCGACCCGAACTCGATCTACGTCGCGCAGAGCATCGGCGGCACGACGCGCCGCTACGAAGGCTGGTCGCTGACGGGCCGCGTGGCGCTGGGGCGCAACGTCGTCGTGTTCCCGACGCTCGCGACGACGGGCGCGACGATCCTCACCGCCGATCCGCGCTTCGCCGGGCCGTACAGCTTCATCGTCCCGGGCTGGCAGCTCCCAACCGCCCGGTCCACACCGCGAGCGTCACCGTCGACGCGCTGCAGCCCAACGCGAAGCTGGAATGGATCGCCAACGCGCAGTACCAAGGCGCGAACAACGGCCGCCGGCTGGATGCGTACACGCAGTTCAACCTCGGCGTCTCCCGCGCGCTGTCGCGCGGCACGCTCACGGCGTTCGTCTCGAACGTGACCAACGTCGACGCCGGCATGTTCTGGACGACGCAGTACGCGTACCGCCTCCCGTTGGCTGGCGGCGGCTATGCGGCACAGCCCGCCCAGCCGCTCGTTCCGCGCAGCTTCACCGTGCAGTACTCCGTCCGCACGAAACCCCGCCCGGCGGCAAACGCCGCCG
>CAVRRP010000012.1:0-52698 GCA_963723635.1 Vulcanimicrobiota bacterium
ATTGCCTCGGAACACGGAGAGCAGGCTTTCGTAGGACAGCGAGCCCGGTACGAGCACCAGCAGCGCCGGGACGAGCACGACGGCTTGCGGGATGCGCAGGTAGCGCGCGGCGAGGTTCGTCGCGAGGCCCATCACGAACGCCGTCGCGAACGGGCTGGCCTGCGTGATCCCGAGCACGGGAAAGAAGCGCGCCAGCGCGACGGTCGCGATGCACGACGCAACGATCCAGCCGGCGTCGCGGTAGCGCGCGTGTAAGATCAGCGCGATGCCGAGCGCCATCAGCACCGCGGCGATCACGGTCGAGAGCGGCGTGGTGTGCGCGCCGCTGACCGTGGGTCCGTTGAAAATCGCGTTCCCCGACAGTCCGGCGCCCAGCGCAAAGCCGCACGTGAGCGATAGCAGCGTGACGAACACGCCGCCCAGCCGCGCGGTGCCGGACACGAGGTTGCGGTTCGCCAACTCGTTGAGCGCGGTGGTGAGCGTGTAGCCGGGCAGCAATTGCACGACGCCGGCGATCAGCACGACGTACAGCGCGATCGGGCCGGCGAAGTGCTCCCACAACCCGACGATCACCGTCGCGACGAACGCGGCGAACACTTCGAAGACGCGATCGACGCGCCGCGAGCGCTGCGCGGCCGCGCCGATTGCACCGATCGCGATGCCGACGAGCGCGGACACGAGCACGTCGGCGGTCGTGCCGCCGAGCAGCAGCGCGGCGCCGCACGAAAGCAGCGCGTATGCGGCGACGGTCAGCGGCGGCGGGTCCGGCTGCACGTCGGTGTCGATCGCTGCGACGTCGGCCAGCGCCGCGCTCGGCTCGCGCCCGCGGCGCACCGCATCGACGACGCGTTCGAGCAGCGCGAGCTTGCGCAGATGCAGCCGCCCCGGTTCGAGCCGGAGGATGACCACGCGCTGCGCGAACCCAGACCCTACCGCGAGGGTGAGACTCGTCGGCAGCACGTTCACCTGCAGGGCGACGCCGCAATCGGCCGCGACGTTGCGCAGCGTCTCCTCGAGCGCGTCGGTCGTGAGGCCCGCCTGGTGCAGCCCGCGGCCGAGCGCCAGCAGGAGCTCCGTCCGATCGTCGCGCGGCACGTCCACCCGGCCCCCGTTCGGCGAGGTTCGTCGCCCTCGCCCGGGGAAGATTTGCGCGTGGCCTTTTACGCTCGTCAAGGTCGTCTGCCGGAGAAGCGGCACACGCAGTTCCGCTCGCCGGACGGCGCGCTCTACGCCGAAGAGCTGATGTCGACCAAGGGCTTCGAGAGCGTGTACTCGCTCGCGTACCACCTGCGCCCGCCCACCGCCACGCTCGACGTGAAGCCCTGGGACCGCCCGATGGTGCGCTTTCTGCCGAACGATCCGGTGCGCAACCGCCACTGGTTCACCGGCCGCACGGCGAAGACGGGCGACGCCGTGGAAGCGCGGGTGCCGCTGGTCGGCAACGACGACATCGTGCTGTCGACCGCGGTCGTCACCGAGCCGATGGACTATTTCTTCCGCAACGCCAGCGGCGACGAGATGCTGTTCGTGCAGGCCGGCGACGGCGTGCTCGAGTCGTCGTTCGGCGTGCTCGAGTACCGCGCGCACGACTACGTCTACATTTCGATGGGGACGACGTACAAGCTGCAGCCACGCGCGCCCACCACGCTGTTCGTCGCGGAGTCGTCGGGTCAGATCACCATCCCGCGCAAGTTCCGCAACGAGTTCGGCCAGCTCGCCGAGCACGCGCCGTACTACGAGCGCGATTTTCGCGCGCCGGTGCTGCAAGAACCAGTCGACGCGGTGGGCGAGTTCGACGTGCGCGTCACTGCAAAGGGCCGCCACGCGAAGTACGTTGTCGCGAACCACCCGTTCGACGTCGTCGGCTGGGACGGGTTCTGCTATCCGTTCGCGTTCAACGCGCACGACTACATGCCAGTCACCGGCAAAATTCACCAGCCGCCGTCGTCGCACCAGATCTGGGACGCGCCGGGCGCGGCGTTCATCCTGTTCGCACCGCGCATGTTCGACTACCACCCGCTCGCGGTGCCGGCGCCGTACAATCACTCGTCGGTGGACTGCGACGAGATCATCTACTACGCGTCGGGGAATTTCATGTCGCGCCGCGGCATCGAGACCCAGTCCGTCACGCTGCACGCCGCGGGCGCGCCGCACGGCCCGCAGCCGGGCGCCGTCGAAGCGTCGCTCGGCAAAGCGTCCACCGACGAGCTGGCCGTCGCGATCGATGCCTACGGCCCGCTGCGCGTCGCTGAAACACTGAGCGGCGTGGAGGACGAACAGTACTTCCGGAGCTGGGTCGCGCAGCGCACGGGATCCGTGTGAGCTGAGCGCGGGCGTCGTCGTTTGCAAGCACCGCGCCGGTTCGGCTGCACGTTCGTCGCCGTACCGCTGGTGCTGATCGCGTTCGGGATCATGTTCGTGGCGTCAGGCAGGGAGTTGGCACCACGCGACCGCGAGGAGGCACAAGCCTTTCGCACCGATGCCAGTTGCACCGCATCGTTGAGCGCCACCGTCGTGCCGCCCGGCCAGTGCGACGTCTCCGACGTCGCGGTTCTCGCCACCGAGATGCGCACCGGTGGCGGCTTGAGCCGAACGCGTAGCAGAACGCCGTACGTGTTCGTGCGACTCGCCGACGGCCGGTCGTACGACGAGGAGCTCGAGGGATCGGCCGGGCGCGACTTCGTCGCGAGCGTGCCGTCCGGGTCGCGGGCGCGTGCGCAGCGCTTTCGCGGTCGTCTCGTGCGCGTTGCGTCCGGAAACTCGTCCGCCGAGACGATCTCGGCGCCGGACGTCAATGCGGCGACCGACACGGAGATGCCGTGGGTCGGCGCCGGCTTGATCGTCATCGCGGTGCTCATCGTGCTCGCTCGAGCCCGCGCAGTTCGCCCCGCGAGCGGCGCCGCTTCCGTGCTCGGCGCCGGCGAGAGCGCTTCCCCGCCCGTCCGCCCCGCCGGCGGCGCTCCGCCGCTGCCACCTACGGAGGAAGTTGTCATGCCGCATTACTGTACCGTCGCCTTCACGGACACGCTGATGGCGTGGAGCAACGATCTCGAAGCCCACGTCCAGTCCGGCGATCATCACAGCACGTTTTATTTCCGCATTCCCGATGGCTGGGTGTCGCTGCCCGACGACGAGCTGCAAAAGAAGATCTTCGCGGTCGCGCAGCAGATGTACGTTGACCTCAACGCCGGCTTCCGCGCGGCGGAGCCGAACGACATCAGCTACATGCTGGTCAAGGCGACGCACGCGCAGCGGCTCGATGCCGCCACCGCCCAAGCGAAGCCGTGGCTGAACGCGCCGAACCCCGCGGTGTGGGAACCGACCCCGTGCGTGACGGTCGACGCCGGCGGCGCGTACGAAAAAGTCAGCCGCGACCGGTTGTAGCGGGCGGAGGCGGAGTCGCTGTCACGCACAGTGAAGCAAGCCGGATGGTGAGCAGCACATGAACCGCGGGCTGATCGCGCTGGGCAGCCTCGTCGTCATCCTCGTGGTCGTCGCGCTCACGCTCGCCGGCACGTACAACCGGCTGGTCACGCTCGACCAGGCGGTGCAGTCACAGTGGGCCCAAGTCGAGAGCGTCTACCAGCGGCGTGCCGATCTCATCCCGAACCTCGTGTCGACGGTCAAGGGTGCCGCGAACTTCGAGAAGAGCACGTACGTCGCCGTCGCGGACGCGCGCTCCAAGGTGGGTCAGCTCAATCTTGGGAGCAACGTGCCGAACGATCCCGCGGCGTTCCAGAAGTTCACCGCCGCGCAGGACGCGCTGTCGTCCGCATTGTCGCATTTGCTCGTCGTCGTCGAACGCTATCCGGATCTCAAAGCGACGCAGAACTTCGCGGATCTCCAAGCGCAGCTCGAAGGGACGGAGAACCGGATCGCCGTCGAGCGCATGCGCTTCAACAAGGCCGCGCAGACGTTCAACACCACGCGCGACTCGTTTCCGACGGTCGCCGTTGCCGGCTTGTTCGGACCGCGCTTCAACGAGAAGACGTATTTCAAATCGCAATCAGGTGCGGAGACCGCTCCGAAGGTGAACTTCTAGCGGCATGCGCGCCGGGCGCTGGTTTCTGGCGCTGCTGACGCTGATGCTGATGCTCATGCCGGTCGGCATCGGGGTTGCGGCAAACGGCGCCGAGGTCCCCATTCCGCCCTCGCCGGCGCGATGGGCGACCGATACCGCCGGCTTTCTGAAACCGCAAACGGTCGGCGACCTCGACGCGCGCCTGCGCGCCTACCAAAGCCAGACCGGCCATCAGGTCCTCGTCTACGTGACACCGACGACAGGCACGACGCCGACCGAGGACTGGACCGTGCGCGCGTTCGCGCGCTGGAAAGTGGGGCGCAAGGGGCTCGACGACGGTCTGATCCTGTTCGTCTTTCCAACGGACCGCAAGGTGCGTATCGAGGTCGGCTACGGCCTCGAGCAAACCGTCCCCGACGCGACCGCGGCGCGCATCATCCGCGACACGATCACGCCCAAGATTCGCGCCGGCCAATCCGACGACGCGGTGGTCGCCGGAGTCGATGCGGTCCTGGGCGCCATCGGCGGCGAAGCGAACGGCAACCGCGACAACAACGGCAAAGCGGGCCGAGCACGGTCTCCGCCGCGGCGGCGACACAGCGCGCGACACCCGAGCCGTACGATGCGCCCCCACAGCGGGATTGGGGCCAGATCGTCGGCATCATGATCGGCCTCCTGATCGGCGTCCTCATTGTGGTCGGCGTGATCGTGGCGGTCATCAAAATGCCGGCGCCGAAGGGTTCGTACATCAGCAGCCGCAGCAGGGGCGGTTCGGACGGCTGGAGCATCGCCGGCGACATTTTCGGCGCCGTCCTCTCAGTTGGCTTCTCCGGCGGCGGCGGGTTTTCGGGCGGCGGCGGGATGTCGGGCGGCGGAGGAGCGACCGGCTCATGGTGAACGCGCTGCAGCGGTTCGTCGACAAGAAGCGCATCAAAGACGCGATCGTTCGAGCCGAAGCGACAACCACGGCGCCGATCTCGGTGACCATCGCGCCGCACGTCAAGGGCGACGTTCACGCAGCCGCGCTGCACGATCTGCACCGCCGCGGTCTCTCGCGCGCCGCCGAGCGGAACGCGGTGCATTTCTTCGTCGTTCCGTCGCGCCGCGAGTTCGCCGTCGTCGGCGATGAAGCCGCGCATGCGCGGCTCGGGCAAGAAGCGTGGAACGGCGTTGCGGCAACGGTCGAGAAGCATTTTCGGCTCGGCGATCCGACGGCCGGCTTGATCGCGGGGATCGAAGAAGTCGGCCGCCATTTAGCACGGCACTTTCCACGCACGCCGTCCGGGGCGCCGGCTCAGCTCTGAAGCATGAAGCGCTCCAGCGCGACATACCGCGCGCCGGTGCGCTCGGTGAACGACTCGTAGAGCGTCAGCGACGCGATACGCTGCGGCGCGATGCGCGGGGCCCCCACCGCCGGCAGGGCGACACGGCCTTCGCCGCGCGCGAGCGTGACGTGCGCGTCGGCGTGCGGCTCGAACGTGAAGCCCAGCGCCGCGAGCGGCGCACGCACCGCGCTGCACAGCGCGCCGAACGCCGGCACCTCGCGCGCCGGACCGACCCACACGACGCGCGGCTTGCGCCCGTTCGGAAATGCGCCGACGGCGTCGAGCGGGATGTCGAACGCGGTCTCGCGCGCTGCGGCGTCGCGCACCGCTTCCATCATCGCCGCAACGCGCTCGTCATCGACGCCGCCGAGGAACGCCACGGTGAGGTGATAGTTCTCCGGCGCGACCCACCGGCCGGGCCAGCCCTTTACGCGCAGCTGCTCGGCGACGCGCGCGCACGCGGCGCGCGCCGTGTCGTCCACGTCGGCGGCGACGAACAGCCGCCGCCTCACCGCAGCAGCTTGTCCAACCGGATCGGCAAGTCGCGCACGCGAATGCCCGTCGCGTGGCGCACCGCGTTCGCGATCGCGGCGGCGGTGCCGGTGATGCCGACCTCGCCGATCCCTTTCGCACCCATCGGGTTCACGTGCGGATCGTCTTCGTCGATCCACGACACGTCGATGCTGCCGACGTCAGCGTTGGTCGCGATGTGGTACTCCGCGAAGTCGTGGTTCGCGTAGTGGCCGAAGTGCGGATCGAGGATCGTCTCCTCATGCAGCGCCATCGACAAGCCCATCGTCATCCCGCCCAGCAGCTGCGACCGCCCTGTCTTCGCGTTGATCATGCGGCCGACCGCGAACACGCCGACCAGCCGCGGCACGCGCACCTCGCCGGTGTCTGCGTCGACGCGCACGTCGGCGAACTGCGCGCCGAACGCGTGCATCGACAGCGTCTTCGCTTCCGGGTTCTCGCCCACATCGCCGGTCGCTTCGAGGCCGTCGGCCGGGACGACACCGCCGTAGTCGTCGTGCAGCCGCGCGCGCAGCTTCTGCGCCGCATCCCAGATCGCGGAGCCCCACGACGCGAGCCCCATCGAGCCGCCGGCGCCCGGTGCGCGCGGCAGCGCGGAGTCGCCGATCTCGATGCGCACGCGTTCGAGCGGCACGTCGAGCGCGTCCGCGGCGATTTGCGTGAGCGACGTCCAAGTGCCCGTGCCGATGTCGGACGCGTCGAGCAGCACGGTGTAGTTGCCGTCGCGGTCGACGCGCGCGAGCGCCTGCGATGGTCGCCGCCGCGTGGGATACGTCGACGCGGCGACGCCGGTGCCGGCATACCACCGCCCCTGACGCCGCGGCCGCAGCGCGCGGTCGGTGCCGTCCCAGCCGAAGCGCCGCGCGCCCTCGCGCAAGCACGCGATGAGCCCGCGGCTGCTGAACGGAGTCTTCGTGTCGGGATCGATCGCCGGCTCGTTGCGCACGCGAAACTCCACGGGATCGAGCCCGCACGCGAGCGCCATTTCGTCCATCGCGGATTCCAGCGCGTACATTCCCGGGCATTCGCCCGGCGCGCGAAAGATCGACGGCGTCGGCAGATCGAGCTTCGCGAGACGATGCGTCGTGCGCCGGTTGGGCGCTGCGTACATCATGCGCGTCGCGACGGCCGTCTGCTCGGCGAACTCTTCGACCGTCGATGTCTGCTCCACGACGTCGTGCGCGATCGCCGTCAGCGTACCGTCGCTATCGGCAGCGAGCCGGATGCGTTGGATCGTCGGCGTGCGGTAGCCGACGAGCGAGAACATCTGCTGCCGCGTGAGGTGCAGCTTCACCGGCCGCCCGGCCAGCTTCGCCGCCATGACGGTGAGGATCACGTGCGGGTGGGTGAACGCCTTCGACCCGAAGCCGCCGCCGACGTACGGGGAGATGACACGCACGCGCTCGGGCTGCAGCGCGAACGCTTTGGCCACGTCGTCCCGAATGCCGTGCGAGCCCTGATTGCTGTCGTGCAGCGTCACGCCGTCGTCGGTCCAGCTTGCGAGCACCGCGTGCATCTCGAGCGGGTTGTTGTGGTAGTGCGGCGTCGTGTACGTCGCGTCCAGCTTTACCGCGCCGGCGGCGAATGCACCGTCGAAATCGCCCTCTTCGGTGTCGGTCTCGGCGCCTGCGTTGACTTTCTCCGGCTTGTAGAGATCGGGCCGGTCTGCGCTCAGCACGACGTCGTGCGGACGCTGCTCGTAGCGAATCGCGATCAACCCCGCCGCATAGCGCGCGATCTCGTATGTCTGTGCGACGACGACTGCGACGATCTGACCGTGATACGCGATCGCATCGCTCTGCATCACGCTCAGCGTCGGATCGTCGTCCGCGTTGACGTGCGGCGCATTTTCGTGCGTCACCACGGTGACGACCCCGGCCAGCGCACGCGCCGCCCCGGCGTCGATCGACGCAATGCGGCCCTTGGCGATCGTGCTCTGCACGATGTACGCATAGCCGACGTTCTCGGCCGGATACTCGAACGCGTACTTCGCCGCGCCCGTGACTTTGAGCGGTCCGTCAATGCGGTCCAGCGCGGCGCCCATCGCGCGTGATGCGATCATTCAGCCCGTGTACCCGCTCGGGCCCGGCTCAGTATCAGGCGACCGAGGGGTTAGATACTGCCTGCGCCAAGGGACCCGCGAGGTTCTGAGCGTGTGATTCTCCGAAGCGACGGCTCCCCTTTTTCGGTTCGTATCGACGGTGCCGAGCCGGAAAGCTGCCGGCGCTCGTTCCGAGTTACGGGTCCGGCGCCGCAATCGGAGTCGGCGCTGACGCGCGCATACGATCTGACCGGCCCGTCGCAGACAGCGTATCTCGACCTGTTCGAGAGGCTGGCCAGCGATTTTGGGACTCGACCGCCGTCGAACCCGCGGAGGTTCGTGCATGCAACCACTGCCCCGTTGCGAGCGCTTCTGACCGAGAACCTCTCGGCTGACATCCTCTACGGATACGGCGATCCCGGCGCCCTTCGCGTGCTTGATGAGTCCGGCACGGGGCAGTCCTACTATGTCGTCGTCACGTCCAACGACGCGCCGCAAGCCTTTCCGATCGTGCACTCACGCGACTTGCGCGCGTGGGAGTTCGCCGGCTGCGTCTTCCCTGCCGGTTCGAAGCCGGCTTGGGCTGCTGCTCCCGGTCCCCATGGCGAATATTGGGCGCCGGAGATGCACGCGATCGGCGATCGTTTCGTCGTGTGCTTCGCGGCACGCGAGGCGGACGGTTCGTTCGCGATCGGGCTCGCCCATGCGGCAAGTCCAAGCGGCCCGTTCGTCGCGGGGGAGCAGCCGCTGGTCCGCGGCGGCGCGATCGATCCGAACCTGTTCGTCGACGACGACGGTTCGGTGATGCTTTCTTGGAAGCAGGACGACAACGACGTTTGGCCGGGGCTCGTATGCACGCTGCTGCGCGAGCGGCCCGATCTCGTCGCGGCGCTGTTCGAGGATCGTCGAGACGCGACGACCGCGCGCTTCAACGCCGCGCTATGGCCGTGGACGAGCACCCTGCGGCCGATGGAACGGTTCTTCGTCCAGCAACTGCTGATCGGAGCTGTCGTGTCGCAGTACGGGCAGTTTGAGGCGACGCTGCAGCGGTTGCTGCAAGCTGCGACCGACATTGCCTTGCGCGATCAGCTTTCCGCAATCCTCATGGCGATGCACACCAATGTCTACGCGCAACAGCTCGACCCGAAGAGCTGGTCGTTGCATGGTGAAGCGACAATCATCCTTCAGAACGATCAGACCTGGGAAGGCCATCTCGTGGAAGGCCCCTGGGTCACGAAGCGTCACGGCAAGTATTACGTGTTTTATTCGGGCAACGACTTTTCGACCGCCGAATACGGCATCGGCGTCGGCGTTGCCGATTCGCCGCTCGGCCCTTACAAGAAGACGGACCGTCCGTTCCTACAGTCCACGCCGGATTGGTGGGGACCGGGACATCCGTCCGTCGCGGACGGCCCGGACGGCCGCCCGTGGCTGTTCCTCCACGCGTATCGTCCCGGACATGCGGGATACAAAGAGTTTCGGGCCTTACTCGCGGTGCCGCTGCGGTTTGCAAACGGCAACGTGGAGCCGGCGTAAAGGCAACGCGCGGGCGCTCAGCCTGCGGCCTCCACGAGGTCGAGCAACGTTCGCACCATGACGTTGCGCACGAGCGGGATCTTGAACGCGTTCTGCTCCAGCGATTGCGCCTGCGCGAGCACGGCGTCGGCCGCGTGCCGGAACACTTCCTCGCGCGCAGGGGCGCCGCGCAGCACGTCCTCCGCGCGCCGCGCGCGCCACGGCTTGTGCGCGACGCCGCCCAGCGCGATCCGCACGTCGCGCACGACGCCGTCCGAGATGTCGAGCGCCGCGGCAACCGATACCAGCGCGAACGCATACGACGCGCGGTCACGAACCTTGCGATACGCCGAACGCGCCGCGAACGCGAGCGGCGGAAGATCAACGGCCGTGATCAGCTCGCCGTGCGCGAGCACGGTATCGTGCTGCGGCTCGTCGCCGGGAAGCCGGTGAAAGTCGACGAGCGGGATCGAACGCTCCCCGTCCGGACCCTGCACGCGCACGACGGCGTCCAGCGCGACCAGCGCAACCGCCATGTCGGAAGGATGCGTTGCGATGCATGCGTCGGACGCGCCCAGGATCGCGAGGTTGCGGTGATACCCGTCGCGCGCGGGACAGCCGCTGCCCGGCACGCGCTTGTTGCACGGCTTCGACGATGTCTTGAAAGTACACGCAGCGCGTGCGCTGCAAGAGGTTCCCGCCGGTCGTCGCGAGGTTGCGCAGCTGCCCGACGCGCCCGACAGCAGCGCTTGCGACAGCACCGGATAGCGCGTGCGAATCGTGCGGTCCGCCGCGAGCTCGCTGTTGCGCACCGCCGCGCCGATTCGCACGCCGCCGTCGGACAGCGCTTCGATGCGGTCGTGCGGCAACCGCGCGACGTCGACCAGCAGCTCCGGCGTCGCGACGCCGAGCTTCATCAGGTCGACGAGGTTGGTGCCGCCGCCGAAGAACGCGCCGCGCGGGCGCGCGCCGCGAGCGTCGCGACCGCGGACTGCGCGTCGGGCGCGCGCTCGTACCGGAACGGGTTCATCGGCCGCCGGCGCGCGCGACCTCCGCGATCGCCGGCACGATGTTCGCGTACGCCGCGCAGCGGCACAGATTGCCGCTCATGCGCTCGCGAATCTCGTCGTCGTCGAGCGCGACCGCCTCGGCGCCCAGATCGTCCGTCACCACGCTCGGCCAGCCGCGTTCGACCTCATCCAGCATCCCGACCGCCGAGCAAATCTGCCCGGGCGTGCAGTAGCCGCACTGGAACGCGTCGTGCGCGATGAACGCCGCTTGCAGCGGGTGCAGCGCACCGTCGTCGCCGGCGAGCCCTTCGATCGTCGTCAGCTCCTCGTCCTCGATGCGCCACCGCGAGCATCAAGCAGCTGTTGGCGCGGCGCCCGTCGACGAGGATCGTGCACGCGCCGCACTGCCCGTGATCGCAGCCTTTTTCGGGCCCGGTGATCGCGAGCCGCTCGCGCAGCGCGTCGAGCAGCGTCATGCGGGTATCCACGGAAAGGCGATGCGCGGCCCCGTTCACCCGAAGGGTGATCTCGACGTCCATTCGCTCCGTGTACCCGCGCTGCGGCGCATGCGATAACCGGGCAGGGACCCGCCTGACCGCACGACACGCGGCTCGGGCAGGTGTCCGCGTGCGCGAAATGCACTGAAAAGGAGACCTCGTGCCGTCGTATTACCTGATCCCGTGGTCTGCTCGTCGCCATGAGCGTCGGATCCTCGCCCTGATCTACTGGGGCGGCTTCATCGAAGAACGCCGCAACGGCCGGACTCGCAGCCTAGGAACGAAAACGGGCGCCCCTCGCGGAGCGCCCGTCGTCATGTTCGTTGCGAGCGCTCGCGCGTTACGCGACGTGCGCCGGCGCGAGGTCGTGCTGCTGCAGCACCAGGCCCGGCGAGATGATGTGCTTGTTCATGCCGAGCGTCGACGGGTCGACGCCCAGCGCGAGCGCGACGAGCTGCGGCAGGTGGAAGATCGGCAGATCGGTGCGGCCCCAGCGCTGCACGCTGTCGGCCTGGTAGCCGTCGAGCGCGAGGTGGCAGAGCGGGCACGGCGTGAGCACGGCTTCCGCGCCGTTGTCCTTGGCCATGCGCATGTTCTGGCCGACCATGTTCGCGGCGATGCCGTCTTTTTCGAGCTGCACGTGGAAGCCGCAGCAGCGCGTGCGCCCGGCGTAGTCGACCGCTTCGCCGCCCAGCGCGACGATGAGGTCTTCGAGCGAGTGCGGGTTGCGCGCCGACTCCCAGCCGTTGACCGACTCGGGGCGGATGATGTGGCAGCCGTAGAACGCCGCGACCTTCAGGCCGTTGAGCGGGTTGACGACCATCTTTTTCAGCTCGTCGAGGCCGATGTCGTCGATGAGCAGCCACAGCAGGTGGCGCACCATCACGGTGCCTTCGTACTTGGCGCCGAACTTGCCGAGGATCGCGTTGGCCTGGCCCATGTGGCCTTCGTCTTCGAGCAGCTCTTTGTTCGCGGCGCGCATGTGGCCCGTGCACGTCGAGCAGATCGTGATCACGTCGTCGAGGCCGAGCGCTTCGGCTTGCGCGTACGTGCGCGCGTTGAGCACGCGCGCGACGTCGCGGTTGGTGTCGTTGAGCACCGACGCGCCGCAGCACGACGCCGCGGTGAGCTCCACGAGCTCGATGCCGAGCCGGTCGGCGAGGAGCATCGTCGAGTTGAAGAGCTCCTTGCACGACTCTTTGGCGACGCAGCCCGGGAAGAACCCGTACTTGCGCATCTGCGCCGACTTCGACTTGCCCTTGATGGCGGGCTTGTCCAGTGTAGCGGTCATTAGAGTGTCGGAGCCTCCAGGGTTTCGAAAATGGTCCGGATCTCGTCGACCTTCGGAACGGGTTTGAGGAACAGCGGCGGAATCTTGCCGCGCCATCGCCAGGCGGATGCCGAGCGGCGCGACCTTGATCAGGCCGCGGATGTTGAAGCGGCCGACGGTGCCTTGGATGACCTCGGTCTCGTGCAGCATGCCCGGTCTGCCTTGACCGTCTTCGCGACGACGAGCGCGTGGCGCGGGCCGGGGTCGTTGGTGAGGCCTTCCTCGATCGTCGCGCGCTTCACCGCGATGATGTCGTCGTGCGGGTCGACGTGCTTGGGACAGTACGAGCACGCGTAGCAGTGCGCGCACAGCCACAGGTAGTCGTCGCTGATCTGCGCGGCGCGCTCCTTGCGCTTGCTGTCGCGCACGTCTTCGATGAAGCGGTACGCGTACGCGATCGCGGCGGGGCCGGCGAACGACGGATCGACCGACACCACCGGGCACAGCGCGTAGCACGTCGCGCACATCACGCAGTTCGCGACGGCGACGAGCTTCTTCATGTCCTCGGGCGACACGCGCCGTTCGGTCTGATGGTCTTCGTCTTTGTCCTTGGGCTGCAAGTACGGCTTGAGGCGCGTGTACTTGTCCCAGAACGGGTCCATGTGCACGACGAGGTCGCGCATCGGCTGGAAGTTCGGCATCGGGTCGATCGCGATCGAGCGATCCGATTTGAGCACGGTGCGCACCGGCGTCTTGCACGCCAGGCCCGTCGTGCCGTTGATGTTCATCGAGCACGAGCCGCAGATCGCGGAGCGGCACGAGCGGCGGAACGTGATCGAGCCGTCGATCTCGGCTTTGGCGTGCTCGAGCGCGTCGAGCACGGTCGCCGTCTCGGGCAGCTCGGTGATCTCGACGCGGTCCCGGTGCGGAACCTCGTCGGTCGCCTGGTCGAAGCGGAAGATGTCGAACGTGTACGCCATGCGGGTCAGTAGCTCCGGACCGTGGGCTGCCACTTGGTGAAGACGACCTTGCGCGAGTAGTCGGGCTCGGGATCCGCCGTTGGGACCCTTGTACCGCATCAGCGTGTGCACGAGCCACTTCTCGTCGTCGCGGTCGGGGAAATCGGTGCGCGCCTGCGCGCCGCGCGACTCCGTGCGGTTGATCGCGCCGAGCACGATCGGCTGCGCGACGTCGGCGAGGCACTCGGTCTCGAGCAGGCCGATGAGGTCGGTGTTGAACGTCTTGGACTTGTCTTGAACGGTCATCGTCTGCGCCATCTCGCGCGCTTGGCGCAAGCCGTCCATGCCGGCCTTGAGGTCGGCGTCGTCGCGGAAGATGAACGCGTGGTCGCTCATCGCGTCGTTGACGGCCTTGCGCACCTGGCTGTGGCGCTCGCCGCCCTTGCGCGCGAGGATGCCGTCGATGCGCTCGCGCTCGGACTTGAGCGTACGTTCGGACGGCTTGACGTCGAGGTTCTTGATGTAGTCGGCCGCGTGGCGTGCCGAGCGCGCGCCGAACACGATCGTCTCGAGCAGCGAGTTGCCGCCCAGCCGGTTCGCGCCGTGCACCGACACGCACGCGCACTCGCCGGCGGCGTAGACGCCGGGGACGCGCGTGGCGCCGAACTTGTCGGTCTCGATGCCGCCCATCGCGTAGTGCATGCCGGGCAGGATCGGGATCGGCGTGTCGATCGCGTCCTTGCCGGTGGCGTCGAGCGCCAGCTCGCGAATCTGCGGCAGGCGTTCGAGGATCTTCTCGCGGCCGAGGTGGCGCAGGTCGAGGAACACGCAGCCGTCGACGCCGCGGCCTTCGATGATCTCCGTCCACTCCGCGCGGCTGACGACGTCGCGCGAAGCGAGCTCGCCCTTGTTCGGCGCGTACTTGAACATGAAGCGCTCGCCCGCCGCGTTGAGCAGGTAGGCGCCTTCACCGCGCGCCGCCTCGGAGAGCAGCACGCCGTTCTCTTTGAGCGAGGTGGGGTGGAACTGGACGAACTCCATGTCCATCAGCGGGATGCCGGCCCGGTAGGCGATCGCCGTGCCGTCGGCCGTCGAGGCGTAGCCGTTGGTCGTCTTGCGGTAGACGCGGCCCAGGCCGCCCGTGGCGAAGATCGTCGCCTTCGCGGTGACCAGCTCCAGCTCGCCGTTGCGCATGTTGTAGGCGACCAGGCCGGTGCCGATCCCGTCCTCGATGCACAGCGCGGTCGCGAAGTACTCTTCGTAGACCTTGACGCCGAAGCGCTCGAGCTGCTCCCACAGCGTGTGCAGGATGACCAGGCCGGTGACGTCGGCCGAGTAGCACGTGCGCGCCGAGCCGGCGCCGCCGAACGGGCGCTGGGCGATCCGGCCGTCGGGCATGCGGGAGAAGATGCAGCCGCGGTGCTCCAGCCAGATGATCTGGCGCGGCGCGTCCTCGGCCATCGCCTCGATGGCGTCCTGGTCGCCCAGGTAGTCCGAGCCCTTCACGCAGTCGAAGGCGTGGTTCTCCGGGCGAGTCGTCCTCGCGGTTGCCCAGCGCGGCGTTGATGCCGCCTTGCGCGGCGCCGGAGTGGCTCCGGACCGGGTGCATCTTGGAGACGATCGCGACGTCGGCTCCGCGTTCCGCCGCTTCGACCGCGGCCCGCATGCCTGCGAGCCCCCCGCCGACCACGACGATGTCGTGCTTGATCACCTGTAGGTTTTGCGCCCCTCTAGCGGAGGTGTAACTGCTGAATCGTATCCGGAAATCGTTTCCGCGACGCACCACCTTCGTCGCACGCCGGTTGATTCACCCTTGCCCGCGGCCGGGCCCAGGGAACTGCCGGCTGCCGGGACGGGTTGAACGTCGCAGGGTGCCGATGCAGCTGCCCGGTAACTGAACAGCTTCCGCGCCCGTCCTCCCGTCGCAGGTTGCCTTTCCGTTGAGCTCGTTCGTCCATCTGCACGTCCACAGCGAGTACTCGCTGCTCGACGGCGCGTGCCGCGTCGAGAGCCTCTGTCGCAAGACCGAGGCAGAGGGCGCGCCGGGGATCGCGCTCACCGACCACGGCGTGATGTTCGGCGCCGTGGAGTTCTACGACGCGGCGAAGGAGGTCGGCCTCACGCCGATCATCGGCTGCGAGGCCTACATCGCGCCGCGCGGCCGGTTCGACCGCACGGTGCGCGACGAAGCGCACGTCACGCTGCTGGCCGCCAGCGACGTGGGCTACAAGAACCTCACCGCGCTGATCTCCAAGGGCTTCCTCGAAGGCTACTACTACAAGCCGCGCATCGACCTCGATCTGCTCGCGCAGCACAACGAAGGGCTGATCGTGCTGTCGGGCTGCATGTCGTCGATGGTGTCGGCGCCGCTGCTCAAGAACGACTACGACACGGCGAAGAAGAACGCGAAGACGTTCGGCGAGATCTTCGGCGACCGGTTCTACGTCGAGATCATGCGCCACGGGATGCCCGAAGAGGACGTCATCAACAACGGCCTCATCAAGATCGCGCACGAGCTGGGCTACCCGCTGGTCGCCACGAACGACTCGCACTACCTCACGCAAGGCGACGCGCAGGCGCACGACGTGCTGCTGTGCATCGGCACCGGCAAGACCGTGCAGGACACGAGCCGGATGAAGTTCTTCTCCGACCAGTTCTACGTGAAGTCGGCGCAAGAGATGCGCGAGCTGTTCGCCGACGTCCCCGAGGCGTGCGACAACACGCTGGAGATCGTCAAGCGCATCGACATCAAGATCCCGAAGAAGATTTTCTACCTGCCGGATTACCCGGTGCCGAAGACGCCGGCGGAGGATGTGGCCGGGGTTCTCACGGCGCGCGCTCCGGCCGCCGCAGACGGCTCGGACGGGCTCTTTTCGGAGATCGACCCGGCGCGCGACGTCGCGCTGAGCGCCGACGACTACCTGCGGTTGGTGACGGAGCAGGGGCTGATCGAGCGCTACGGTGCCGAGCGCGCGCGCGACGACGCCGCGCTGCGCGAACGGCTGGAGTACGAGCTGGACGTCATCATCAAGATGGGGTTCTCGTCGTACTTTCTCATCGTATGGGACTTCATCAAGTACGCGCGCGACTGCGACATCCCGGTGGGTCCCGGGCGCGGCTCGGCGGTCGGTTCCGTCGTATCGTACTGCCTGAAGATCACCGACCTCGATCCGATCAAGTTCGGCCTGATCTTCGAGCGCTTCTTGAACCCCGAGCGCATCTCGATGCCCGACATCGACACCGACTTCTGCGTGGAGCGGCGCGACGAAGTCATCAAGTACGTCATCCAGAAGTACGGCAAGGACCGCGTCGCGCAGATCGTCACCTTCGGAACGATGGCCGCGCGCGCGGCGGTGCGCGACGCCGGCCGTGCGCTGGGCGTTCCGCTGCCGGACGTCGACCGCGTCGCGAAACTGATCCCGTCGGGCCCGATGGGCTTGTCGATCCCCAAGGCGCTCGAGCAGATCCCGGAGCTGGGGCTGCTGTACCGCAACGACCCGCAGATTCGCAAGCTGCTGGACACGGCGAAGTCGATCGAGGGTCTGGCGCGCCATGCGTCGACGCACGCGGCCGGCGTGGTGATCTCGAAGAACCCGCTGACCGATCACGTGCCGCTGGTGCGCATCGGCGACGGCGACGTGAACACCCAGTACGACATGAACATGGTCGAGCGCGTCGGGCTGCTCAAGATGGACTTCCTCGGCCTGCGCAACCTCACCGTCATGAAGGCGGCGATGGACGAGATCCGCCGCACGGTGAACCCCCAGTTCGACATCGCGACGATCCCGGACGACGACAAAAAGACGTACGACCTGATCAGCGGCGGCGAGACGCTGGGCATGTTCCAGCTCGAGTCCGAGGGGATGAAGCGCGTCTGCGTCGAGCTCAAGCCGTCGCACATCGGCGACATCATCGCGCTCGTCGCGCTGTACCGCCCCGGCCCGATGGACTGGATCCCCGACTACATCGCGGCCAAGCACGGCCGCAAAGTGCCGACGTACATCCATCCCAAGCTCGAACCGATCCTCGCCGAGACCTACGGCATCGCTGTGTACCAGGACACCGTGATGAAGATCGCGCGCGACCTCGCCGGGTTTTCGATGGGACAGGCCGACGAGCTGCGCAAGGTCGTCGGCAAGAAGCTCAAAGACCAGATCCCGATGTACCGCAAAAAGTTCCTCGACGGCTGCGCCGCGAACGGCATCGCGAACGACATCGCGGAGAAAATCTTCGCGTTCATCGAGCCGTTCGCCGGCTACGGCTTCAACAAGGCGCACGCCGCGGCGTACGGCTGGATCGCGTATCAGACGGCGTATCTGAAGGCGAACTACCCGCTGCAGTATTTCGCGGCGCTGATGTCGTCGGTGCGCAGCAATACCGACAAGCTCGTCGAGTACATCGACGAGGCGAAGAAGATGGGGATCCCGGTGCTGCCGCCCGACGTGAATGCGTCGCTGGTGGAGTTCGCAGTGGTCGGCGCGGAGATTCGGTTCGGGCTCGCGGCGATCAAGGGCGTCGGCGAGAACGCCGTTCGGTCGATCCTCGAATCGCGCCACAGCGGCGGCCCCTTCAAGGACCTCTTCGACCTCGTCGAACGCGTCGACGTCAAGGCGGTGAACCGCAAGGTGTACGAGGCGCTGATCAAGTGCGGCGCGCTCGATACGCTGCCCGGAAACCGGGCGCAGCAGCTCGATGCGCTCGACTCGGCGCTGGAAGTCGCGGCGCGGGAGGCGCGCGACCGCGAGCTCGGGCAGAGCTCGCTCTTCGGAATGATCGAGGAGCCGCATCCGTCGATGAAGCCGTCGCTGCGGCTGCTCTCCGCGCCGTCGACCATGGAGCAGTTGCAGTGGGAGAAGGAGACGCTCGGGATCTTCGTCTCGGGCCACCCGCTCGCCGACGTCGCCGAGGCGCTCTCGCGCACCGGCGCGGTTCCGGTACGTGACCTTCGCGGCCTCGAAGACGATAGCCAGGTGCGGATCGCCGGGCTCGTGACCACGGTACGCCGGACGATCACCAAGGCGCAGTCGCAGATGCTCATCGCGACGGTCGAAGACACCACCGGCGCGATCGAGTGCGTCGTCTTCCCCAAGCAGTACGCCGATCTGCAATCGCGGTTCATCGAGGACGGAATCGTCATCATCACCGGCCGTTTGCGTTTCCGCGAACGGCGCGGGTCGACGCCCGGCGAAGAGGTTCCGGTCGAGCTCAACGTGTCGGTGAACGACGTGCAGCCGTTCGACCGCAATAGCGTGCGCAACGCGCCGCCACCCGACGGCTGGCACGTGACCGTGACGCTGCGCGAGCACATCGATCAGCTCGCCGTGCTGATGTCGGAGTGGTCGGGAACCACACCGCTCGTGCTTCACATCAACGGCTCGACCGTCGAACGCGGCGTCGCATCCGACCGCCGCGTCCGCGAGCGGCTGGTCGCGATTGTCGGGGAGCCGAACGTTCGCGAAGGCGCTCCGTGACGCGCTGCTACGCGCAGGGCGTCCGGTGAAGCTTCCCGCCGGTGTTCGCGACTGGCTGCCGCACGAGCTGGCGCGCAAGCGCGAGATCGAGCAGCAGATGCGGGCCGTGTTCGGGCGCTGGGCGTACGAGGAAGTGCAGACGCCGATCATCGAGCGATTCGACGTGATCGAGCGCGGGCTCGGCGAAGAGACGACGGACCTGCTCTTTCAGTTCAACGACCGGCGTTCGACATCGCTGGCGCTGCGGCCGGAGATGACGACGCCGGTTGCGCGGCTGGTCTCGACGCGGCTGCGCGAGGCGCCGCTGCCGCTGCGGCTTGCATACGTCGCGCCGGTGTTCCGCTACTACGAGCAGCCGCAGGAAGGCCGCATGCGCGAGCTGACGCAGGCAGGTGTGGAGCTGATCGGCGCAGCCGGAATCGACGCCGATGCCGAGACGCTGTTCATGGCGATCGAGGCGCTCGACGAGATCGGGCTGCGCGACGCCCGCTTCGACGTCAACGATGCGCGGGTCGTCGACGGGATCCTCGACGGCGTCGGGCTCGACGGCGACGCGGCGCGCGAGGCCAAAGAGTTCATCAAGCAGCGCAATCTCGTGGCGCTGCGCAAGTTCGACCGGCCCGCGCTCGTGCAGTTCGCGCAGCGGCGCGGACATCACGGCGCGATCGGCATCGCGCGCAACGTATGCCGCACGCCCGAGTCGCTCGCGGCGCTCGATGCGCTCGACGTGCTGCTGGAACGGGCCGACGCGCTCGGCTACGGCGCGCGCGTCACCGTCGACTTCGCGCTGCTGCGCGATCTCGATTACTACACCGGATTTCTGTTCGAAGGCTATGTCGCGGAGCTCGGCTTTCCGCTGTGCGGCGGCGGGCGCTACGACTCGCTGCTGCCGCGCTTGGGCTTCGACGTTCCCGCCGTCGGCTGGACCGCCGGCGTCGAACGATTGCTGATCGCGCTCGAACGCCGCGGCAAGCACGTCCGCCGCCGCGCGCATCGGGTGGACGTGCTCGTCGCGGGCTCCGACGTCGTCGCGGCGCGCGAGCGCGCGGCAGGCAACGTCGTGCGCTACGCGGGCTCGCAGCTCGGCGACGACGCGTTGCTCGACGAAGCGCGAGCGCACGGTATTCCGCGCGTGGTGATCGCGCTCGACGGGACCGTGCGCGAGTTGCGAGTAGGGCCGCGCGTCGACGAGCTCCCCGTGCCGCGCACGCCGTCGAACTGGGACGCCCGATAATGCCGCGCGACGTGTACGATCCGCGCACCCTTCGACAGGCCCAGGGCGACACGAGGGGCGGGCGTGGTGAAGCTCTCACCATTGCGCTGCCCAAGGGCGCGCTCTATCACGATGCCGCCGCGCGGCTGCGTGCGGCCGGGATCGACGTGCCGGAGCACGTCGGGCGCAAGCTCACCGTCACGACGGCGGACGGCACGACGCTGCTGTTCCTGCGGCCCAGCGACGTGCCCGCGTACGTCGAGTTCGGTTCGGCGGATTGCGGGATCGTCGGCAAGGACACGCTGTGGGAGACCGACCACAACGTCGCGGAACTTGCGGACTTGGGCTTCGGCTATTGCCGGCTCGTCGTCGCCGGGCGCCGCATCGACCGTTACCACGAAGGCGCGCCGCTGCCGACGTTCTTGCGCTGCGCGACGAAGTTCACGCGCTCCGCGGAGTCGTGGTTCGCCGAGCGCGACCTGCCCGTCGAGCTGATCGAGCTGCACGGTTCGGTCGAGCTCTCGCCGCTCGTCGGGCTCGCCGATCTGATCGTCGACCTCGTCGCCACCGGCACCACGCTGCGCGAGCACGACCTCGTCGTCGTCGAGGAGATTGCCGAAAGCACCGCGCGCTTCGTCGTCAACCCCGTTCGCTTTCGCGCGAAGTACGACGCGATCACCGCACTGCTCGACCGCCTCACCGCCGTCCCCGCATGATGCGGCTGAGCGACCGCGATCGCGAGGCCGCGGCCGCGCCGTGAAGATCACCGCCGCCACCGACGCCGCCGGGCTGCGCGGGCTCTATGCGGGCGGCTGGGATCCGCCGGCCGCGGTCGTCGACGGCGTGCGCGCGATCCTCGCCGACGTGCGCGCGCGCGGCGACGACGCGCTGCTCGACTACACGCGCCGCTGGGACCACGCCGAGGCGACGCTCGTGACGCTGCGCGCGGAGATTCCGTCGCGCAAGCACGCCCGCCGGCTCGTGCCGGAGCAGATCGCCGCGGGCCTCGAGCTCGCGCGCGAGCGCATCGCCGACTTCCACGCGCGCCAGCTCCCGGCGGTCATCGACTACCACGCGCACGACCTCACGCGCTACGCGTTCCTCGCACGACCGCTCGCGGCGGTCGGCGCGTATGTGCCGGGCGGCAGCGCGTCGCTGCCGTCGACCGTGCTGATGACGGTCGTTCCCGCGAAGGTCGCGGGCGTCGAGCGCGTCGTGGTCGTCACGCCGCCCCAGCGCGGCGGCGGCGTCAACCCGGCCGTGCTGTACGCGTGCGCGCTGACCGACGTCGACGAGCTGTACGCAGTCGGCGGCGCACAGGCGATCGCGGCGCTTGCGTACGGCACGGCGACGCTCGCGCCCGTCGACAAGATCGTCGGCCCGGGCAACGTCTACGTCACCGAGGCGAAGCGCCAAGTCTTCGGCACGTGCGGGATCGACGGGCTCGCCGGCCCGTCGGAAGTTCTCGTCGTCGCGGACGCGCGCGCGAAGCCGGAGCTCGTCGCCGGCGAAGTCGTCGCGCAAGCGGAGCACGATCCGCTCGCGCGCGTCGCCGCCGTGTCGCGCGACCGCGCACTGCTGGAGCGGGTCGCCGCGCTGCTCGACGGCGCGTTCGGCCGCGCGAGCGGCCGCGACGACATCGTCGGCAAGGTGCTCGACGAGCGCGCTTGGCTCGTGCACGCGGACACGGACGCGCAGATTCTCGACGTGATCGAACGCTTTGCGCCCGAGCACCTCTCGCTCATGGTGGACGACCCCTACGACTGGGTGCCGAAGATTCGCAGCGCGGGCGCGATCTTCGTCGGCGACCACACGCCGGTCGCCGCGGGCGATTACCTCGCCGGCACCAACCATACGCTGCCGACGTCGGGTGCGGCGCGGTTCTCGTCGGGTCTGCGTACGGCCGACTACCTGCGCACGATGACGCTGGTGGAGAACACGCGCGCACGGATGGAAGCCGACGCCGAACTGCTCGCCGCCTTGGCCGACTTCGAAGGCCTCCCCGCGCACGCGCGCACCGCGCGGATGCGCGCCGCACGGGCGAGCACAAAGACGGAGTAAAGCTCCGGGAGCGGCGTGCCGCCGGCTCGAAAACCGCGTCATGCAGCACGGGAGTTCGTTTTGTTCCGCGTGCGGCGGCGCGCTAGCGCCGGGAGCGCGGTTCTGCGGCCGCTGCGGCGCGAACGCCGGCGCCCCGGGCGGTCCGAGCGGGCAGGCGACCGTCGTCGCCACGTTCGCGCCCGCGGTGCTGCCGCAGGCACCGGGCAACGCGATCCCCGAGGAGCTCCTCGCCCGCTGGACATGGGGGCCGTTCTGGCTGGCGCCGCTGTGGGCGTTCTGGAACGCCGACACGCTGCACAAAGTTCTGGGCGTCGTCCTGTTCCTGCTCTCGTTCCTCACGGGCTTTTTCATGATCGTGCTCTTCGGCTACGGCATCTATCTCGGCTTTCGCGGGAACCGCATCGCCGCGGCCAACCGCCGCTTCAGCAGCCTCGATGAGTTTCTCGCCGTGCAGCACGCCTGGTCGATGTGGGGCTTGATCACGACCATCATCGAGATCGTCCTCTTCGCCGTGGTGTTCATGATGCTGCTCGTGTTCGGATTCTTCGCGGTCCTCTTCGCGCATTAGTCGCGGGGTTCGCGCGCGCCGCGTCGAACCGCCGCCCGAATGCCTCCACCGCTGCCGCCGCGCATCCGTCTCGTCGCGCTCGATCTCGACGGCACGCTGGTCGGTGAGGATCTCGTCCTGCGCCCGCGCGTGCGCGCAGCGGTCGCAGCGGCGCAAGCGCAGGGCGTCGCGGTGACGATCGTGACCGGCCGCATGTTCGCAGCCGCGCGGCCGTTCGCGCGCGAGCTCGCCGTGGGCGGACCGATCGTCTGCTATCAAGGTGCCGCGATCTTCGACATGGCGAGCGGCGCGACACTGCGCGAGACGCCGGTGAAACCGGACGTCACGCGCGACGCGCTGCAGTGGGCGCACGACAACGGCGTGCACGCGCAGTGCTACGCCGACGACACGCTGTACGTCGAGCAGATCAACCGTTTCTCCAAGCGCTACTCGGCGCTGGCGCGCGTCGAGCCGGTCGTCGTCCCGTCGCTGCGCGAAGCGTTCGCGGAGCGGCCGACGATCAAAATCGTATTCGTCGACGATCCCGGGCCGTCCGAGCAGCACCTCGTCGCGCTGCGCGCACTGCTCGGTGAGCGCGCGTACCTCACGCGCAGCCACGTCGACTTCGTCGAAGTCGTCGACCCCGCGGTGAACAAGGGCGAAGCGCTCGCGTTCGTCGCGCAGCGCCACGGTGTGTCGCTCGATGAAACGCTCGCGGTCGGCGACGCCTGGAACGACGTGCCGCTGCTCGACGCGGCCGCCGTCGGCATCGCGATGGGCTCCGCGCCGCCGGAACTGCGCGCGCACGCCGACCACGTCGTCGCGGATGTCGCGCACGACGGCGTCGCCGAAGCGCTCGAACGGTACGTGCTCGATCTGCCGCGCGCGCGGGAGAGCGCATGAAGTCCGGCACCACCGACGCGCGCCGCCCGCGCCCGCGCACCGCGCCGCGCCGCCGAAAAGCGTCGTTCGGCGCGCGCATCAAGCCGTTCTGGATCCTCCTCATCGTGCTCGTCGGCCTGATCGGCTGGGGCGGCGCGTGGCTCGCGCAGTCGCCATCGTTTCGCGTCACGCGCGTGGGAGTCGACGTGCCGCTCGCGTCGCCGGTCTCGCCCGCCGCCGTGCGCGCGGCCGCGGGGATTTCGCGCGAGACGAACGTCTGGCTCATCGATACGCGCGCCGCGGCGCGGCGGATCGAGGCGATTCCCTACGTCGACCGCGCCGCGATCCACCGCGGCCAGTTTCCCAAGCCGTTCGTCGAGCTGACGGTTACCGTGCGCCGCCCGTCGGCGTGCGTGCGCGGCGGCACCGGCGACGTCACCATCGACACGACCGCCCGCGTGCTGCAGTCCGGCTGCGCGACGGCGGCGCTGCCGCGCATCGTCGCCGGCAAGGCGGCCGTCCCGGCGCCCGGCGGCATGATTGCCGACCCCGAGATCAGCCGGCTGCTGGCCGACGCGAAGACGCTCTCCGACGCGAACCTCGCCGTTCGCCGGCTGGCCCGCGACCGCTGGGGCGGCCTCGAAGCCGTCGACGTCACGGGCGTGCTGATCGAGTTCGGCCCGGACGACGACCTCGCGAAGAAGGTCGCGCTGGTGGAGCCGGTCCGCACCGGCGTCGGCACCAAGCGCGTCATCCGCGCCATCGACCTGCGCGCCCCAGGCACCCCGATCGTCCAATTCCGCTGATCTGTCCGCAGGCGCTGTGGATACGATTTGTGGACGCTTGTGGATGATCTTGTAGGTATCGCCGTCGCCAGCCACAATATACTGTGGTGGAAGTGAGGGCGAGGGCGCATGGCTAGGGGCGAGACGATCGCCGGCCTGGACATCGGCACGACGAAGACGTGTGTCGTCATCGCCGCATCGGCTCCCGACGGTCTCGAGATCATCGGCGTCGGCGAAGCGCCGTCGACGGGCATGCGCAAAGGGGTCGTCACCGACCTCGAAGCGACGGTCCACGCCATCGAGGCGGCGACGGAAAAAGCCGAGCGCATGGCGGGCATCCACGTCTCGCAGGTCTACGTCGGCGTCACCGGCGAGCACATGCAGTCGACCAACAACCGCGGCGTCGTTGCGGTCACGGGCGACGACCGCGAGGTGATCGGCGCCGACGTCAAGCGCGTCGTCGACGTCTCGAAGATCATCAACATCGCCGCGGACCGGCAGATCATCCACGCGCTGCCGCGCCACTACACGATCGACGGCCAGGACGGCGTGACCGACCCCGTCGGCATGAGCGGCGGCCGCCTCGAAGTGGACACCCACATCGTCACCGGCGGCTCGTCGTTCATCTCCAACGTGCTCAAGTGCGTGCACCGCGCGGGCCTGGAACCGACCGGCATCATCTTCGAACCGCTCGCGTCCGGCGCTGCGACGCTGCTGCCCGAAGAGAAGCAGGTCGGCGTGGTGCTGCTCGACATCGGAGGCGGCACCACCGACATCGCGGTGTTCGCGGACGGCGGCGTCGTGCACAGCGCGACGATCCCCGTCGGCGGCAACATCCTCACCAACGACATCGCGCTCGGCCTCAAGACGACGTTCGCCGAAGCGGAGAACGTCAAGCGCACCTACGGCTCGGGTCTCGTGCGCGCCGACGAAGCCGACCAGACGTTCCAGGTGAAGACGCTCGACGGCCGCAGCACGCGCGAGGTGACCTCGTCGCAGTTGCGCGGCATCGTCGTGCCGCGCGTGCTCGAGATCTTCCGGCTCGCGAAAGCGAACGTCGTCGACCGCATTCCGCGCGACCAGGTGCTCAGCGAGGTCGTCATCACCGGCGGCGGCGCGCACCTGCGCGGCATCGAAACCACCGCGGCCGACGTGTTCGGCCTCCCGGTGCGCATCGGCGTCCCGACGACCGTGGCAGGATTGACCGACGCGGTGAAGCAGCCTGAGTACGCGACCGCGGTCGGTCTCGTCTTGTTCGGTCCCCGCGGCGAGCAGACGCCGCATCTCAACGGGCACAGCAGCGGCGCGGCCGTTGCGTTCGGTTCGTTCGTTTCCTGGTTCAAATCACTCTGGAATTGATCGTTGCTCCCGCTCTTCCCCGAAGAGGAACACGCTGACATGGCTGATGCAAAACGGTTCGTGCCCGAGCACGCGGCGACGATCAAGGTGATCGGTCTCGGTGGCGGCGGCTGCAATGCCGTCAACCGGATGATCGACGCCGGCTTGTCGGGCGTCGATTTCTTCTCGATCAACACCGACGTCCAAGCGCTGCGCAACGCGAAGACGAACAACACCGTGCAGATCGGCAGCGGCCTGACGCGCGGGCTCGGCGCCGGCGCGAACCCGAACATCGGGCGCGAAGCGGCGGATGAGTCGCGCGAAGACCTCGCGATGATCCTCGACGGCGCGGACCTCGTGTTCATTACCGCCGGCATGGGCGGCGGGACGGGCACGGGCGCGGCGCCGGTGATCGCGGAGCTCGCGCGCGAATCAGGCGCGCTGACGATCGCGGTGGTGACGAAGCCGTTCGGCTTCGAAGGCCGCAAGCGCATGCAGGCCGCCGAGCGCGGCATCGCCGACCTCGAATCCAAGGTCGACACGCTGATCACGATCCCCAACGAGCGCATCCTGCAGATCATCGAGAAGAAGACCCCGCTCAACGAAGCGTTCGCCTACGCGGACGACGTGCTGCGCCAGGGCATCCAAGGCATCAGCGACCTCATCACGCAGCCCGGCCTGATCAACCTCGACTTCGCCGACATCAAGACGATCATGACCGACGCCGGCTCGGCGATGATGGGCATCGGCGAAGGCACGGGCGAGCACCGCGCCGCGGACGCCGCGCAAAAGGCGATCGCATCGCCGCTGCTGGAGACGACGATCGAAGGCGCACGCGGCGTGATCTTCAACATCACCGGCGGCCTGGATCTGTCGATGTACGAAGTGAACGAAGCAGCCGAGATGATCGCCCGAGCAGTCGACAGCGAAGCGCAGATCATCTTCGGCGCATCGATCGACCCGGCACTGCAAGGCAAGGTCCGCGTGACGGTACTGGCAGCAGGCTTCGGCCAGCGCACGCACCGCCCGCAAACGACGGCAGGCACGCTGTCGGAGCCAACGGCGTTCGACAAAGTCAGCCCGGTCAACATGGACGACATCGAAGTCCCGGCGTTCCTGCGCTACCGCAGCTAGCAAAGATCGTGCCGCACCCTTCGACAAGCCCAGGGTGATACTGAGCTTGTCCTCACTTCTGTCGTCCTGAGTCCCTCAATGTCATCCTGAGCTCCTAAATGTCATCCTGAGCTTGTCGAAGGATGCGCCACAGGGGAACAGCAGCGGCCTCGACCGGGTTCGCTGTCGTTTCCCATTGGAAGAGACCTTCACATCGGTGAGTATCCACCTCGCGTCTGAGCGTGTACCCATTGCCGTCAGCCCAAGAGATCGAGAAGGCCGGTATTGCGCTCGTTCCGCCAAAACATTTGTTCCTTGACATAATCGCCGTGCGAGCTGAAATAGCGCCCGCGCAAGAGTTCCACGTCCACAACAAACGGCGATAGCCATTCGGCGCAGCCGAGCGGATCAGAGATCGGATCTTCCAAGAACCAGTAGTTTGCCCACACTGCCGATCCCGGCTGGTTGGGATCGAACGTCGACCTCGTTTTTTCCCGCAGGATACGCTCGAACGTGCTCCGTGGCAACCCGTCGAGGCCCCCGAGGACGCCGAGTTTTTGGAGTGGCGAGCCATACGTCACGAATGCAAAGAGGCGGTCCAAGGGCGGCGGTGCGGCACCATCAGCAAGATATCGTTCGTGCAGCCGCCGAATCGCGTCGAGCGCGATGAGCGAGCCCAGGCTGTGTCCGAGGACGAGGATTTTTCGATAACGCGGCTCATGGGTTTGATGCTCGGCAACCAGCACCGAGTGCAGGAGATCCGCCACTTGCTCTGTTATCGATTCGCGAATACGGTATGCCGGATCATTGATATCGTCTCGCGTTGCGATGTAAACGTCCGCAATGGAGTCCGCGATGCGGTGCCGCAGCGATAGAGCAAAAATACCGATTCGCACGACGAACGCTAGCCCCACCAGGAGCAGCAACACGATTCCGAAGCCGTGCTTCATGACGTCGGAGATAAACGCCCAGACGGCGCACATCGCGACGCCCGCAAGGACGATGTCGGCCGCGACAATCGGTTTGGTGAGCGTCTCGCTCGCTAAGGACTTGCGCGAGAAGGCAGTGCGGTTGGCCCAGGCGCTCCATGCCAGCAGGACCAAGCACGATACCTCGCCGACCTGCTCCAAGGAGATAGGAGCTGCCCAAGCCAGGCCGGCAGTTGCCAGCGACATCCCGAGCGCGAACCCGCCGACCAAACTCAGAAACGCAAGTGCAGCTCCGAGCACGATGAGGGGGATCGCGTCCGCATTTTTCTTCGTGTCGGGCGAGTGCCGCGCGCGAAACCGCGCTGGATGCAGCGAAGCCGAGATCAGCCACGCGGTAACGCGGAGCACCGGTACTTTGTGCTTCGCAAGCGGGCTCCACAGCGCTTCGAAAAAGTGGCGCACCGTCGCGTTGCCACTCGTCACTGCAAAGAACGGCGTGGGGCGTGCGCCCGGAGTCGTCTGCTGGTAGCGCAGTTCCCACGGCATGCTCGAAGGAACCCGCTGTTCATACTCGCGGATGAGGTTCTCCAGAGCGACCATCGGCTGGTGCGACGAAACACCGTGTACGAAAATTACCGCGTCCACAGGAGATGCATCGTCCACGTTCGCTTCGTTCGCACCCGTCATCCGCCGCCATTAAGACGGCCACGGACGCGCGACCTGCCGGCGCCCGCGCACCCCCTCGCGTCGACGCGTTACGGTACGGGTGCGACGTGCCGTAACGGAGACATACGCGCGTTCGAAGACGCACGTCGTGCGCAGGCGGTCATCCAACGGTGTCGGCGGCGCCGTTACAAGGCGACATCGTAATGCTCGGGGAAAGCCGCCTTCGATGACCGCCACGCTGCCGCAAGAGACCGTCGCCCGCGCCACCGCGATCCGCCGCGAGATCCACCGCCATCCCGAGCTGGGCTTCGAAGAGACCAACACGCAGGCGATCGTCGAGCGCGAGCTCGACGCGCTCGGCATCGAGCACCGGCGTGTCGCGCGCACGGGCGTCGTCGGGATCGTGCGCGGTGCACTGCCGGGCCGTGTCGCGGGCTTGCGCGCCGACATGGACGCGCTGCCGATCACCGAGGACTCCGGCGAAGAATGCGCGTCGCAAGTCGCCGGCAAGATGCACGCGTGCGGGCACGACTCGCACACCGCGATGCTGCTCGGGGCCGCGCGCGTGCTGCAAGAATCGCGCGAGTCGTTCGCCGGGACCGCGGTGCTGCTGTTTCAGCCGGCGGAAGAAGGCCCGGGCGGCGCGCAGCCGATGATCGACGAGGGCGCGCTCGACCATCCGCACGTCGACGCTGTCACGATGCTGCATGTCGACCCGCGCTTGAGCACCGGCACGATTGGCATCACGCCGGGTCCGGTGAACGCCGCGGCCGATGAATTCCACCTGACGATTCGCGGCAAGGGCGGCCACGGAGCGTACCCGCACAAAGCCGTTGACGTGATCCCGTGCGCGGCGGCGACGATCCTCGCGCTGCAGAACATTGCCGCGCGCGAGACCGATCCGCTCGCGTCGATCGTCGTCACCGTCGGCACGATCGAAGGCGGCTACCGCAACAACGTCATCGCCGACCGCGTGTTCATGACGGGCACGCTGCGCACGCACGATCCCGCGCTGCGCGCGAGCGCCGAGGGCAAGCTGCGGCGGATCGTCGATGGCGTCGCCGCCGCATACGGCGCGCGCGCGCAGCTCGACATGATCTTCGGTTACCCGCCCGTCGTCAACGACGGCGAGCTCGCCGAAGCGTTCGCCGCATACACGCGCGAGCAAGGTTTCACCGTCGAGCGTCCTGCCCCGACGATGGGCGGCGAAGACTTCGCCTACTTCGCGCAGCGCGTGCCCGGCGTGATGGTGCGCCTCGGCATCTATAACGAAGCGGTCGGCAGCATCCACTCCGGTCACAGCCCGCAGTTCCGTCTTGACGAGGGCGCCATTCCGACCGGCATTGCGACGTTGGTCGCCTTCGCCCGCGGCGTCGGCTCGGGCGCAGTTCCCGTGCCCGCGCGCTGACGCAGACGGTCGTTCGCTGACGCAGCGCGGTCCTGCGCATACGCTGGGCGAGCGGTTCCGCCAACCGTAGCCCATCTTACAGAACGCGCCATCCCGTTGCCGCTATCGTCCGTTCCATGGGTCGGCGCGTTTGCGCCGGACGGAGGGGACGGGACGGGATGGCGCAGGTTCAACGAAAACCGCTCGGGGTCGAGCAGCAGCTTCGTGCGGAGCGCGACCTGCGCTTGATCGAGGAGTATCGCGCCGGGCGGCACGATGCGTTCGACGATCTGGTGCACGCATACCAGCCGACGGTGCAGCGCGTGCTCGTGCAGCTCAACGTCGTGCCGACCGACGTGGAAGACCTCGCGCAAGAAGTGTTCATGCGCATCTACCGCAATCTGCACCGCTTCCGCGGCCAGTCGTCGTTCTACACGTGGCTGTACCGCATCACGGTCAACGTCTTCTTCGACCACAACAAAAAGCGCAAGCGTGCCGACGTTCGTTTGCAGCGCTTGCAGAGCGCGGTTGCCGACGTCTCGACGATGCGGCCCGACGACGACGACCCGTTTCGCGCCGCGTTCGAGCGCCTCACCACGGACACGTTCTCGCGCGCGATCGCGATGCTGCCCGAGCCGTTCCGCGACGTCGTCGCGATGCGCGAGGTCGACGACCTCTCCTACGAGGAGATCGCGCTGCAGACCGGGATCTCGATCGGCACGGTCCGCTCGCGCCTCTCGCGGGCGCGCGCCCGGCTCAAGGAAGTGCTCCGGCCGCAGCTCGGAACGGTCGCCGCGGCGTAGCTTTCCACCGCATCCCCAGGCCCGTCCACAAGGTGTAGTGCAAAAAGTGGACGGCGTGCACAATATCTAGTGGTCGGGCGGCAGGGCCGCACCGCCCGGTGCGACGAACATCGGGGTCCATGGCAATGCCGTCCGTGTCTCTGGACCGGCCGTCACCGCGGGCGCTTCACCGCTGCCAAGACGTCGCGTCGCCCGCGCGTACCGCTTTCGACCTCGTCTGCGAGGTCGAGAAGTGGCCGGTCTGGTTGAGCTTCCTGCGCTGCGCGCGCCGCGTCGAACCGTCCGAGCCGTTGGGCTTGGGCAGCGAGGTGGCGATCCGCTCCAACCTGCCCGGCGAGGACGAAGAGCTTTTCGAGGTGGACCGGTTCATCCCGGGCCACCAGCTCTCGCTCGTCGGCGCCTACTCGGTCCGGCGCCGGATCGACATCCGCATCGAGCAGAAGTCCGAGCGCTCGAAGCTCGTCGTGCGGGTCGACTACCCGACGTACGGCGGGGTGCTCGGCGCGCTGTTCGACCGGCTGACCCGCCGGCGCAAGCTCGACATCGCGCTCAACCACTCGCTCATCCACTTCAAGGGACTGTGCGAGTTCGATCAGGACCCGGGCGGGATTCTCGACGATTTTTAGCACTCGTTGACGCGATCTGCTAATGCGGGTAAACTAGCAGGAGTCACTTCCCGCCGGAGATCCCTTTGCCGCTCTACGATTACCGCTGCCGAGCCTGCTCGAAGGTCACCGAGATCCGCCACGGCTTCCGCGAGGCGCATCAGGAAGTGTGCCCCGAGTGCGGCGGCGAGCTGGCGCGCGTATTCCATCCGGCCGGGATCGTGTTCAAAGGCTCGGGATTCTACCTGACCGACTCGCGCAAGGCATCCGAAAAGGCGAAGTCCGCCGCGGCGGGCGCGTCGACGTCCGAGCCGGCGAAGCCGGCTGCTGAAACGGCGACCGCATCGGATTCCGGGTCCGCCTCGACGTCGGGCACGCCGGCAACGCCGGCCTCCCCGGCAGCACCCGCGCCCGCCGCGTCCCCGGCGCCGGCCGCGACGAAGAGCGAGTCGAGCGCGGCGTGACCGTGTCCGCGAACGCGATCGTCTGGTGGGTGACGCTCGTCGCCCTCGTCGTCGTGCTCGCGCTGATCGCAATGCAGGTGGCCCGCGCGATTCGCGAGGTCAAGCGCCTCAAGGACCGCGTCAGCGCCTACGCTGATCTGCCCGTGTTCAAGGCCCTCGAACGCGCCGAGAGGGACGCGGAGCGGCTGGAGCGCGCCGTCGGAAACGTCGCGCCGCTGCTCGAGCGCGCCGAGGTCGCGCTGGCGACGATCCGCCGCGGTCCGGTCCCGCCGGAGCTCGTACCGGCCGCGAAGCGCGTGGTCGCCGAGATCGTCGCGTTGCGCCACTTCGCCTCGCGCTGAGGCGCTTTTCGGTGAGCCTCGTCTAGGGCGAGGGCTCTTCCTCGGGCGGCTCCCACGCCCAGCCGAACCCCGTGCGCGGCTCTGACGCACCGCCAAACGGTGCCTCTTCGCCGGAATCGTCGGGCAGCGCGAACGGCGCGCCGAAAGGCGCCGCCGAGGGCGGTGCCGGCGGGGCCGGCGCGCCCTCGGGCGCTGAAAATGCGGGTGGCGCGGAATACGCGGGTGGAGCGGAAAACGTCGGCGGCTGCTGAGCCGGTTGGGCCGGCGATGCCGGGCGCGCGAGCGGGAGCGGCGGCGGATCCGGCGCGAACCCGAACCCGCTCGGCGGCGCGGCCGGTGCCGGCGCTGTCGGCGTATACGGGTTCGCCGGCGCGGGCGGCGGCGGCGCGGGTGCAAAGGCCGCGGGGGCTTCCGCCGTCAGGCGCGGCGGCGGCGCGGGCGTCACGCCGGGGCGGAAGGCGGCGCCGCTGCCCTGCGGGATCGGCACGCCGGACGCAGTTCCGACGAGCACGATGCGCGACAGCGGCAGCAATTGCGCGTCGCGGTGCGCGGCGAGCGCGCGCAGCTCGTCGAGATAGGCCTTCGGCATCTCCTCGATCGCCATCGCGGACAGGATCAGCGACACCGTCTCCGCGACGGCTTCCTTGGGCGGCACGCGCGTGAACGTCACGAGGTTCTGGTACACGTCGGCCTTCACGACGGCGAGCAGCTTGCGCCAGTACTCGATGGGCTGATAGCCCTCGAACTGGCCCTCGTCGCGCTTCGCGCGCGCGTACAGCGCCGCGATGCGCTTGCCCAGCGGATCGGCCGGCGGCGACGGCTCGACGATCGCGACGCGCTTCGCGACCCGGGCCAGCTCGCCGACGACTTCGGAATGGAAGCCGGGATCGATCTCGTGCAGGTAATGCATCGCGATGGCGACGTCGTAGGCGTTCGTCGTCGCGGGGATCATCGTCGCGCTGCCGCGCATCGCGGTCGCGCCGAGCGTCTCGCTGAGCGCGATGGCCGCGTCGTTGGACGCGAGCACCGTGACCTCGACGCCGATCTCGACGGCGCGCGCGACCCACGCGCCCTCGTTGGCGACGCCCAGGAACAGCGCGCGCTCACCGGTGCGCAGCGCCAGCGCGGCCCAGATCTGTTCGTCGATCCGGTACGACTCGCGCTGGAAATCGGACACGGCGGTCATTGGGGAAGGTGGGACTCGAACCCACATGAGCTCTCACTCGGTCGCTTTTGAGGCGACTGCGTATACCGTTTCGCCACTTCCCCGCCTTCGCTGGCCGGAGCGGGATTCGCGCCCGCCCACGCACGCTCCGCTTCGGCAAACGCAAGCGCCGCCGCAAGCGTTTCCGTGCGGGCGAGTGCGTACGTCACCCGCCGCCAGCCCGGCGCGAGCACCATGCGCAGCGTACCGTTGGAACGCTGCGGAAGCCACGCGGCGTCTTCGACGTCGCCGGGCCGCCACGATACGGCGAGGACCTCCCAGTGCTCATCAAGCCGGTGTGCCGTGTGCCGGACGAGTGCGACGCCGCCCGGCGCGGCGAGCGTGCCGGCGGTCGTCACGGCCGTCGCGCCCGCGTATAGCACCCCGGTCGTCATGCCGTCGTTCTCCATCCCCGTTGAGAGGGCGGACAGGACGATGCCGCGCTGCTGGTCCGCTTGCGGGCCCGGCGCAAACGTCACCCGCTCGTCGACGGTGAGCCGCGCGGTCCCGGGCAGCAGCGCGACGTAGCGATCGAATCGCGCGCCGGCCGGCACGACATCGGGAACGTCGGCGGTCAGCCGGACGCACTCCGCGCTCACTTGCGAGACCGTATACGTCCGGTTGAACGTCCCGGCGGGATACGAATGCGTGTAGCGTGCGATGCGGTCGGCGGGCGACGGCGGCAGCTGGATCAGGACGTCGTCCCGGAGCGCGCCCGTCGCGTCGAAGGCGTTCTCGACGAATCGCGGGTCGCCGCCGGTCGGAACGCTGGGCAGGAAGGTGAACACCGGCATGCGCGCCCCGCCGCCGGGAACGATCACGGCGCGCGCCGTCTGATTTTGCAGCACGACGTCGCTTGCGCCGTCGGCGAACACGTCGGCACGATACGTCTCCGTCTGCGCGGAGGTCGGGCGGTGAAGCCCCGCCAGCGTCACCGTCGTGGACGGCGCGAGCGTCGTCGCGGGCGTCCAGCTTCCCATGTGCGCCTCCAACGACCCGTGATAGTAGATGGGCGGCACAACGTACGTTCCGCCATCAGGGCGAAGCGTGACGTTGCGGTAGGGGGCGACCGATGTCGCGAAGAGGCGGCCGCTATTGCGTCCGCTCACCTCGCACCCGAGGCCGGACGCGACGAACGTCAAGCCCTGCCTCCACTTCTCGATGTCGCAGCTCGTCGTCGCGCGGGCGTCGCCGCGATAGCGTGCATCGAAGCGGTGCAGGCGCGCGTCGAGAACGATGAGGCGTCCGGAGCGCGGCCCGACGTCGAACGACGGAACGTAGAACGACCGGCGGGCGATGCGCGCCTGCGATTCGGCGACGTGCCGGACCGTTGTGTTCCAGTTCGATGCGACCATGAACGTTGCGTCGCCGCCCGACAGCACGCTTCCCGCAAGATGCTCGGCCGGCACGCGGTCGCTGAGCTTTCCACCGCCCCGAACGAACGCCGCGAGCAAGCCGGGATGCGACCGGCGCACCGCTGCGTCGTCGATCACCAGCGTCGTATACGAGCGCACACGCTGCAGGTCGGCGTAGCTGAGATCGACGACCTCGCACGGCGTGCCGCGGTCCGTGCATTCGCGCACGTGCTCGCGGAAGCGCGCGAGCGCTGCTGCTCCCGCGGCGGCGGCGGGGCCGGGATACGACGAGCCCGGATACGCCAACCCGACGTCGGCGAGGCGGTGCGTCTCGGCGAGCAGCGGCCCGTACCGGTGCAGCACGGTGCCGAAGTCCGACGTCGCTTCACGGCGGCTCCAGTGCGATTGCTCCCCGAAGATCTCATACGGTTCCGTGCTGCTGGAATCGTCGTACATTTGCCACGGGTAATGCAGCGCCGCATCCCATGCGTACAGGGCGTTCGAGAACGGCGCCTCCCAGCCGAACGGGGCGAGCGTGTCCTGCATCGGGAAATCGACGATGCCGTGCGCGCCCCACGCGAGCAGCTCGTACAGCGCGAGCTCGGTGTTGTGGGGGTCGGCGGCGCGCGGCTGCGGATCCTCCGGCTGCGCGAGCCAGCCCGCTTGGAACTCGCTTTGCGCGAGCGGTCCGCGGTGGTTCGTGCGCAGCACGGCCGTGGCCGTGTCCAGTTCGATGCGATCGTGCTCGCCGATCGCGTAGGCGTCGCTTTGGTACCAGTTGCCCATCGTCCACACCGGCGATGAGGCCGGAACCCGCATCGCGTACGTGTTGATGAACGTTGGCGTCGCCGGGCCGATGACGGTGCGAACCTGCGCGTCGAGCCATCCCAAGTAGCGTGCGAGATTGGGGGCCGGGTACGTTTGATTGTCGACGTACGCGCCTTGGTCGTCGTCGAGCTGGACGGCCAGCACGCGATCTGCGACCGGCCGGAACTCCTCGAGCGCGCGGTGCAGCCAGCGCGCGGCGTAGCGCATGTGCGTTTGGTTGCGCATCCATTCCGCGGCGGCGTCGTCGCTGTGCGCGTTCTGCAGCGTGGCGGTCGCGGGATAGCGGCCTTCAAGCACGTCGTGCAGTGGCATACCGTACTCCGGGCGCGTCAGCAGCCAGGCGGGATAGCCGCCGTTGCGCCATTCGTTGCGGATGACCGGGCCGGGACGAACGATGAACGCAAACCCGAGCTCCTTTCCCAGGCGCAGCACTTCGCGCAGGTTGCGGCGTGGGTTCGTGCGGCCGTCGAAGTCGAAGTCACCGTCGGCCAGCTCGTGCCAGTTCCACGGCACGTAGATATCCAGAGTGTTGGCGCCCAAGCCGCGCAGCGCGATCATGGATGCGCGCCATTCCGTCGCCGGAAGACGTTCGTAGAAGAAGGACGCGCCCCAGAAAAAGAAGGGCTTTCCGTCGAGCAGCAGCACGGGCTCGCCGCCGCGCTGCACGACGACGGCATGGCCGAACGCCGGCGCGGCCGCGGGCGGCGCTGACGGTACGCGCGCGCTCGCAGCGTGCGGCGCTGCGACACCGGCGAACGCGAGCAGCGACGCGAGGACGATTGCGCCGAAGGGCCAGCTGCGCACGAGTCGCGCGCGGACGAGAAACACGACCGCGCCCAGCATTAGCGTGCCGAGTCCGAACGCGATCGCGACGGGCCCGGTGCTGAAGAACAAGAAGATCCAGCCGGCCAGCGCGATCAGCGGGGGCAGCGGAAACAGCGGGACGCGGAACGGCGCGCGCGATTGCATACGGCGCGTGACGAACAGCGCGAATACCTGCGCGACGCCCTGCACCAGCACGATCCCGGCGGTCAGCGCGGCGATCACCGCGTCGAGGGGCAGCAGCGAGGCGGGAAGCGCGAGCAGTCCGATCGCGACGAGCCCGACCGAAGGAAAGCGCCCGCGCGGGTGCAGCCGCGCGAACGGTGCGAGGAAATCGCCGTCGCGTGCCGCGGCATACGGCACGCGCGCAGCCGCAAGCAGCAACCCGTACGTGGAACCGAACGCCGTGATCAGCACGGCGACCGTGACCGCGATCGCGAACGGCGTGCCGAACGCGCGCTCCGCGACGAGCGACGCGACGGTGGTAGACGCGGCGATCTCCTTCGGCGCGAGCGCCGAGACGACGCCGATGTTGAGCAGCACGTACGCCGCAGCGACCGCGAGCACCGAGATGACGATCGCGCGCGGGATCGTACGCGACGCCGCGACGACCTCGTCACCCAGCGCGCAGACGTCGGCGTAGCCGCTGTAGTCATAAAGCGTGATCACGAGCGCCGCGCCCAGCGCGGGCAGCGCGACGCCCAGCGAGAACGTCGACTGCAGCGTCTGCGCGAGCGGCGCGTGCGGGTGCGTGAGGCCGGCGAGCGCCACCGCGACGAGCGTGACGAGCGCGACGCCGCCGAGCACGAGCGCGGTGCGCGCGATCTGCGGGATCGCACGATAGAGCGCCGCCAGCGTGACGACGCCGACCGCGGCAGCGAGCAGGTGCGTCGGCACGGGCCCGGCGAGCGCGGGCACGAGATACGCGGCGTACTGCGCGAACCCGATGTAGCCGGACGCGATCACGAGCGGTGCCCAGAACAAGAACTGCCACACGAACAGGAACGCGAAGAACCGCCCGGCGCGGCGCGGATCGAACGCCTCGCGCAGGTACGCATAGGTCCCGCCGCTGCGCGGGTAGCGCGAGGCGAGCTCGGCCCAGACGAGCCCGTCGCACAGCGCGATGAGCGCGCCGCCGAGCCACGCGATCGACGACACCGAGCCGTGGAGCGCCACGACGACCAGCGGCAGCGTGATGAACGGACCGGCGCCGACCATCGTGGCGACGTTGATAGCGACCGCCGAACGCAGGCCCACGCCTCGAATCATTCGAACGCCTTTCGCCGTCCCGTGAACGAACTCTCGCAACTCCTCGGCCTGCGCGGCACCCTGCGCATCGACTTCGTCGACAGCCCGGCGCTGCGCGACAACGCGCTCGGCGATCCCTCCGTGCGGCCGCTGGCGGTCTACACGCCGCCCGGCTACGACGCCGAGGGATCGCGCCGCTATCCCGTGCTGTACTGCCTCCATGGCTACACCGGCGATGTCGGCGCGCTCGTGTCGACGCGCGCGTGGGAGACCAACGTCGTTCAGTGGATGGACCGGCTCGTCACCTCCGATCGCATGCCGCCCGCGATCCTCGCGGTCGTCGATGGCTTCACGCGCCTAGGCGGCTCGCAGTACGTCGACTCGGTCCACAACGGCGACTACGCGACCTACACCGTGCGCGACGCCGTGGGCCACGTCGACGCGAACTACCGCACGATCGCGCGTGAAGGCGGCCGTGCGGTGTTCGGGAAGTCGTCGGGCGGATTCGGCTCGTTGCACCTGGTGCTCGCGCACCCGGGCACGTTCGCGGCGTTCGCGTCGCACAGCGGCGACACGTACTACCGCTACGCGTGCTTGCGCGGGTTCCCCACCGCGCAGCGCGTGCTCGAAGAGTTCGGCTCGATTGCCGCGTTCGTCGAAGAGTTCGAGCGCCGTCCCAAACGGCCGCAGCATTTCTACGAAACGATCGAAATGCTCGGCTACGCTTCGGCGTACTCGCCGCGTGCGAAAGAACGCTGGGCGATCGACTTGCCGTGGGACGAGTACACCGGCGAAATCCGCGACGATGTGTTCGCGCGCTGGCTCGCATTCGACCCGTGCGAGCGCGTCGCATCCGGTCGCGCGGCGCTCGAACGTTTGCGCCTCCGCTATCTGGATTGCGGCCGCAAGGACGAGTACGGCTTGGACATCGGCGCGCGCGTGTTCACCCAGCGCTGCCGCGACCTCGGCCTCGAGGTGCGCCACGAAGAGTTCGACGACGACCACCGCAACGTCGGCTACCGCTACGAGATTTCGCTCCCCGCATTAGCCGAAGTCCTCGACCGCGCGTAGCGGCCGAGGACTTCGTGGGGTGGGGGTTTACGAGGGTTTTCGCGTGTGAGGCTTACTGACCCGGCGGGCGCTGCTGCGGCTGCTGCGAACGCAGTGCGCGCATCTTCTCGCGGCTGACGGACACGGACAGCAGGAAGCCGCCCGCGTCGTTCATGCGGCCGAATCCGCGACGGGGGTGATCCGCGTTGTTCGGGGCGCCGCTGGGCGCGCCGTTCGGAGCCGCGCCGTTGGGCGGCGGGCCGTTGGGTCCGCCCATGGCGCCATCGGGGCGCGCGGGCATGTTGGCGCGCATCGTCTGCATCAGCTTGTGCCGCTCACCGAGCACCGCTTTGGATTCCGCGGGCGTGAGCGCAGCGTCGATTTGCTGCGCGGCGGCGCGCAGGTCGGTGAGCTGACCGTTGTTGACCTGGTCGATGATCGCCTGGACCTTGGCGCGGTCGGCCGCGCTGAGATCGTTGAACGCGGCGGTCTTGGCGCTGTCGCGCGCCGCTTGCATCTGAGCTCGGACCTCGGGAGACGGGCCGTTCTCCGCCGCGTTGCTCTGCTGCGCGCAAGCGGCGAGGGGTAACCCGGTCGCCAAAACGAGGGCGAGCACCGGTAGAGATAATTTCATACCCTCACCCTAGCGGGTCCGAGCCGAGAGAAACCTGGGAATGCGGTGAGCGGAAGATGAGACTTCCGCCCACCGCTCCGGATTAGGCTCGCGCGGTCTGCGGCGTCTTCTGTTCGATCAGCTGCATGAACTCGCGATTGAACGCCGGGATGTCGTCGGGCTTGCGCGACGTCACCAAATTGCCGTCGACACACACTTCCTGGTCGACCCAGGTTGCTCCGGCGTTCTTGAGGTCTTCTTGAATCGACGGCCAGCTCGTCAGCGTTCGGCCGTCGATGACGCCGCTGTTCACGAGCAACCACGGCGCGTGGCAGATGACGGCCATCGGTTTGCCCGCGCGGTCGATCGCCTGCACGAACTTCTGCGCGGGTTCCAGTGCGCGGATGTAGTCCGCGTTGATCGCGCCGCCCGGCAGCAGCAGCGCGTCGTACCGATCGGGTTGCGCTTCGTCGAACGACAGGTCGGCTTGCACGCTGTCGCCCGGATCGTGATGCTTGAAGCCGCGGACCGGGCCGCGCTTCTCGGAGATGATGTCGACGACGGCGCCCGCGTCGCGCAGCGCCTTCACGGGCTCCGTCAGCTCCGGCTGCTCGAAGCCTTCCGTCACCAGGACCGCAACGTGTTTGTTGCTCAAGTTCGCCATAACGAATGCAGCGTGCCCGGTGCCGGACGCACTCTCACGCACCGCCGGGTTCCCCGCAGAGGCGGCGAGCTAGCGCAGCGCTATGACGTCGGCGCACCGTCGTTTTGCGTCGCCGGTATGCGGTCGGCGTTGGGCGGATCGCCGACGTCGTCCGTGTCGCGGTACGCGCTCACGCCGGCGAGCGCGAGCGTCGCGTCGAGCGCTTCGCGCAGGTCGGCGATGAGGTCGTGCGCGCTCTCGATGCCGACCGAGAGGCGCAGCAGGCCGTCGGTGATACCGCGGCGTTCGCGCTCGTCTTTGGGGATCGAACCATGGGTCATGCGCGCGGGGTGATTGATCAGCGACTCCACGCCGCCCAGGCTTTCGGCGAGCGAGAAGAGCTTCGTGCGCTTGGCGACTTCGAGCGCGCGCGACTCCGGGCCGCGCAGCGTCATCGAGATGATCCCGCCGAAGCCGCGCATCTGCTTGCGCGCGAGCTCGTGCTGCGGGTGGGACGCCAAGCCTGGATAGAACACGGTCCCGACGTCGTCGCGCTCGGCGAGAAAGTGCGCGATCGCCAGCGCGTTGCGCTCGTGCTCGCGCATGCGGATCGCCAGCGTCTTCGCGCCGCGCGAGATGAGGAACGCCTCGAACGGGCTGAGCGTCGCGCCGAGCGTCTTCGCCAAGAAGCGCAGGTTCTCGGCGATCGCGTCGTCGTTCGTCATCGCGGCGCCGCCGATCACATCGCTATGGCCGCCGATGTATTTCGTCGCGGAGTGGATGACGATGTCGGCGCCCAGCGCGAGCGGCGACTGGAAGTACGGCGTGGAGAACGTGTTGTCGACCACGACCAACTGCCCGCCCGCGCGCAGCGCGGCGACGGCGGCGATGTCGACGATGCGCAGCATCGGGTTGGTCGGCGTCTCGATCCAGAACATCTTCGTGTTCGGGCGAATCGCGCCGCGCACCGCGGCGAGGTCGGTCATGTCGACGAACGTCGACGTGAGCCCGAAGCGCTCCAGCACGCGCGTGAACAGCCGGTACGTCCCGCCGTAGGTGTCGTCGCTGACGACGACGTGATCGCCTGCGCTCAGCAGCGACGTGATCGCATTCTCCGCGCCCAGCCCCGACGCGAAGGCGACGCAGTGCTTCGCCTCTTCGAGCGCGGCGAGCTGCGTCTCCAGGGCGTTGCGGGTGGGGTTCGCGACGCGCGAGTAGTCGAAGCCCTTGTGCTCGCCGACCGCGGCTTGGGTATAGGTCGAAGTCGCGTAGATCGGGACGATCGTGGCCCCGGTGGCGGGGTCGGCGTCCTGACCGGCGTGAATGGCGCGCGTCGCGAAGTCCATGCCGCTCTTGATACGCGCCCGCGGGCGACGGTTCCGGTGCCGCGCCCGCGAGGAGCGAAATCGCCCGGCCCGTGCGAACGTACGCCGTGATGATCGAACGCGAGCTGCCCAAGGAAGCGCCGTCTCGTGATCCGGCCGCCCGGCGCGGCGGGACGACTCTGCTGGGGATCCCGCAGCTCGAACGGTTCTACGACCGCGTCATCGCGGCGCGTCACGGCACGGAGTCCGACGTCGACGCGGCCACGGAATGGGCCGCGGACGACACGCTCATGCGCTGTCTTGGCATCGACGTCGCGGAAACGACCACCTATCTGATCCTCGAGCTGCCGTCCTTCGACGATTTCGAGCGCTGGATCGTCGCGCAGAACGGCGGTCCGTACGACCCCCGCCATCTCGCGAACATCAACGCGTCGATCGATCCCGACGCGGGTGACGCGCCGAGCGCCGACGTGACCGCCGACGGCCTGCGCGTTCTCGACGACGAACAGCTCGCGTTCTGGGACGAGCACGGTTACGTCGTCGTGCGCGGCGCGGTCGAGCGCGAGACGGCGCGCGCAGCGGAAGACGCGGTGTGGGCGCACCTGCAGATGGATCGCAACGACCCGACGTCGTGGTACGGCTCGCCGGGCGTGCGTTTGATCTGGACGAAGCTGCGCCGCGATCCGGCGCTGTGGGCGATTCGCCGCGCGCCGCGCGTACGGCGCGCGTTCGAGCAGCTGTGGAACCGCACCGATCTGCTGGTGAGCCTCGAGGAGGCCGGCTTCGTGCCGCCCGAGCCATACGCCGTGCCGCCGCCGCTGCACTGGGATCGCAGCTTGGTGCAGCCGGTGCGCTTGGGCGTGCACGGTCTCGTCTATCTGCACGACGTCGGGCCGGACGACGGCGCGTTCACGTGCGTGCCGGGATTTCACCGCCGGCTCGGGGCGTGGTTAGCCGAACTGCCCGCAGGCGCCGATCCGCGCGCGCAGGATCTGCACGCGCTCGGATCGGTTCCGATCCCCGGTCGCGCCGGCGATCTCGTGATCTGGCACCAGATGCTGCCGCACGGCAACGGCGCGAATCGCGGCACGCGTCCGCGCATCGTGCACTACGTGAAGATGCTCGGACCAGGCTCGCAGGCGCACCGCCCCTGGCTCTGACTCAGGGCGATTGCGTCACGCGCTTTGCGCGGACAGGAACGAGATGATGTCCTGGCGCGTCACGACGCCCAGCGGATCGCCGTCCTGCGTCACCACGATCGCGGAGTTCGCCATCGTCAGCAGCTTGTACGCGACGGTCACTTCCACGTCGTACTCGAGCGCCGGAAATGCCCGGCCCATCACTTCGCTGACGGGCTTGTGCATGATGTCGGCGTGGTCGAACACCGCTTGCATCACCGCGACGTCGTTGATGCCGCCGACCACGACGTTGCCGCGCACCACCGGCAGCTGCGAGATGCCGTAGCGGCGCAGCAGGTCGAGCGCCTCTTTCACCGGCTGCGCTTCGGTCACCGTGATGAGCGGCGGCAGCGGCCGCTTCGTGTGCAGCACGTCGCCGACGGTGTCCTTGCGGCGGTCGTCTTCGAGGAAGCCGTTGGCGTGCATCCACTCGTCGTTGAAGATCTTCGACATGTAGCCGCGCCCGGAGTCCGGCATCACGACGACCAGGATCGCGTCGGCCGGCAGCGTTTTCGCGACGCGCGCGGCCGCGGCGACGGCCGTGCCCGACGAGCCGCCGACCAGCAGGCCTTCCTCGCGCGTGATCCGCCGCGCCATGAGGAAGCTCTCCTTGTCGGTGATGCGGATGATCTGGTCGATCACGCGCATGTCGACGGTCTGCGGGAGATAGCTCATCCCGATGCCTTCGACTTTGTACGACTTGGGCGTGTCGCCGCTGTAGATGGAGCCTTCCGGATCGGCGCCGACGACGACGATGCTCGGATTCTTCTCTTTGAGATAGCGGGCGGTGCCGGAGATGGTTCCCCCGGTGCCCATGCCGCTGACGAAGTGCGTGATCTTGCCGGCGGTCTGCTCCCAGATCTCCGGGCCCGTCGTCTTGTAGTGCGCGCCGGGGTTCTGCGCGTTGTGCCACTGGTCGGGCTGGATCGCGCCGGGGATCTCGGCCGTCAGCCGGTTCGCGACGCCGTAGTACGACTCGGGCGAGTCGTTGGGCACGTTGGTGGGCGTGATGACGACCTCGGCGCCGTAAGCGCGCAGCAGGTCGATCTTCTCCTTGGACATCTTGTCGGGCATGACCAGGATGCAGCGGTAGCCGCGGATGGCGGCCGCCATCGCCAGGCCGGTGCCGGTGTTGCCCGAGGTCGCCTCGATGATCGTGGCGCCGGGCTTGAGCACCCCGCGGGCCTCGGCGTCCTCGATCATCGCGACGGCCGGCCGGTCCTTGACCGAGCCGCCGGGGTTGACGTACTCCACCTTGGCGAGCACCAGACAGGGCGCGTCGTCGATGACGCGATTCAACCTGACCAGCGGGGTATGACCCACGGCGTCGAGGGCGTTTTCGTAGTACGTCATCCCGGCCAGGGGACGGGGCTGCGTGAGGGCCATGACCTGCTGGCGTTCCGCAACTTCAGGGGGCCAGCCTGCGTCCAACAAAGTGCAGCAGCGCTCTATTGAAGAGGGAGACAATGGCCACCGATTTTCGCCACGGTGAGTTCCCGCGTCGGGGTCGCGACGAGCTCGACGGATATCTGTGGCTGGCGCGCGTCTTCGACAAGGCTCGCGCCGCCCGCGACGAGACCATCTTCGACTACATCTATCCGTGCCCGATGGACCGCGCCATCTTCGACCGCTGGGGGATCACCTCGCGCATGTTCGACGCGGCGCTGGACACGTGCCAGACCGACGACGAGATCGTGACCTGGCTGCGGGCGCGCGTGCCCGACGCCCGGCGGGATGAGGCGAACCGCTGGCTGCTCGAGGAGAAGAGCGGCAATCTGGACCGCCAGGATGCCGAAGAAGGCGTCGTCCCGGCTTAGCGGGTTCACGTTCGGACGAGCGCGAACGCCGCCCGCGTGAACCGCGCGCGCTTCGCCGTCCTCGTCCTCGCGTCGGCCATGCTGGCGGCCTGCGGCGGCCCGCAGGTTCCCGCGGCGCAGAATTACCCGACGATCCGCGGCCGGGCGTACGACAGCGCGACGAACGCGCCCGTCGCGGGCGTCACGGTCACCGTCGCGACGATCCTCACGTCGACCACCGGCGCCGACGGCACGTACCGCATCGCCAACGTTCCGATCGGCTCGTACACGCTGCTCGTCTCGCCGCCGCAAGGCTACTCCGCGCCGCCGCAGCCCACGTATAACGGCAGCGTCGCGTCGGGCGAGACGGCCGTCATCGACATACCGCTCACGCATACGTGAGGATTGAGCGCTCTTGACGAGCGCTCAATCCCTCGCGCCGCTGCGCGGCGCTCCGAACGAGGAAAGTTCAGATGCGGGTCGTTATCGCGCCCGACAAGTTCAAGGGCAGCATCGATGCGGCGCGTGCGGCGGCGGCGCTTGCCGCAGGCGTGCGGGACGTGATCCCCGCCGCGGTGTGCGACCTCGTGCCGATGGCCGACGGCGGCGACGGCACCGTCGACGCGTTTCTCGCCACCGGGGCGACGCCGCGCACGGTGCGCGTCACCGGGCCGCTCGGTGACCCAGTCCATGCGACGTACGCGCGCGACGGTGACGTCGCGATCGTGGAGCTCGCGGCCGCGTCCGGGCTCGAGCTCGTGCGCGGGCGGCGCGAGCCGCGGCGCGCGAACACGCGCGGGACCGGCGAATTGCTGCGCGACGCGCTCGACGGCGGCGCGAAGCGCATCGTGCTCGGTATCGGCGGCAGCGCGACGACCGATGGCGGCGCGGGCGCGCTCGCCGCGCTGGGCGCACGTTTTCTCGACGCGGAAGGGACCGTGCTCGAACCGGTGCCGTCGGCACTCTTGCCGGTGGCGCGAGTCGACCTCGCCGGGCTCGACCGGCGGCTGACCGCGATCGATTTCGCGATCGCGTGCGACGTGGACAACGTGCTGCTGGGGCCGCTCGGCGCGGCGGCGGTCTTCGGCCCGCAAAAGGGCGCCATGTCGGCGGACGCCTCGTTTCTGGACCGCGTCCTCACGCGGCTGGCCGACGCGATGACTGCCGCGACCGGGCGCGACTTGCGCATGCAGCCCGGCGCCGGCGCGGCGGGCGGGCTGGGCTGGGCGTTCGCAAGCGCGTGCGGCGCGCGGCTCGAACGCGGCGTCGCGCTCGTCGCCGGCGTGCGCGGTCTCGCGCGGGCGCTCGAAGGCGCCGACTGGTGCTTCACCGGCGAAGGCCGGATCGACGAGCAGACGCTGCGCGGCAAGGTGGTCGACGGCGTCGCGACGCTCGCGCGCGCGGCGAACGTGCCGGTGATCGCGTTCGGCGGCAGCGTCGATCCGGCGGTCGAGCCCGCGCTGCGCGCGCGCGGCGTGCGCTGCGTGCCGATCGTGCCGGGCCCGGTGTCGCTGGAAGAAGCGATGCGCGGCGCGGAAGCGAACCTGCGGGCAGCCGCGGCCCGCGCCGCGGCCTTGCTTTCCGGAGGCTAAGACGCATGCTGCACGCGTTTCTGCTCGGCGCCGCGCTGCTCGCGGCCGCGCCGCTTGCCGCCGCGCCGCTCGACACGCGGCACGCCGCGGTGCTCGACGCGATCTCGAGCGAAGGCGGGTGCACGCCGGCCGAGCTGCGGACCGCCGCCGCGGGCGCGTCGATTCGACCGCTGGGGCGCGTCGACGGGCGGGACGTCGTGCTCGCGCAGGTGTTCGCGTCGTGCATCTGCGGCGCGCAGAACTGCCCGTACTACGCGCTCGCGCTGGGATCCGGCAAGCCGCGCGTGCTGCTGAGCACGTTCGGGATCGGCGTGTCGACGCAGCCGGATACGCCGCTGCCGCGGCTCGTCGTTCGCGCGCACGACAGCGCGCTGGTGAGCGTCGTCGAAACGTACGCGTACCGCGGCGGCCGCTACGCCGGCATCGACAGCGCGCGGTTGCGCGAAGACACCGGCGTGCGAAAATCCGCCGTCGCCGTGCGCTTTCCGCCCGGTGCGTCGGCGGCGCAGCTCCACGGCAGCGCGTCGGTCGGGTGGTACGACGCGTACACGTTCGACGCGGGCAAGGGCCAGCGACTGTCGATCGACGGCGTGCGCTCGCGCGCGAACGTGACCCTCTCGCTCTACGGGCCGGACGGCAAACCGTACGACGTGCGCGCCGGCGTGCCGCTCACGCTGCCGGCGACGGGGACGTACCAGCTCCACGTCGAGAACGGCGCGGAGCAGGACGCTCCCTACGTGCTGACGCTCGCGATCCGCTGACGCATCATGTCGTCGCCGCAGGGGCGGCGGCAGGTTTGCTCAGCCGCACGTACGTCGCGCGCTCCGCGACGGCTTCGTCGATGATGCCCACGACGACGACGGCGAGCCGGTCGCTGTCGTGCCGTACCGTCTGCGTCTCGCTGATCACGTTGGCGCGCACCACGCGCACGCCCAGCGTGCGCAGCTCGTCCTCGTCGACTTCCACCGGGAACTGCCCCTCCTCGGCGTACTCTTCGAGCAGCTTGCGCGGCAGCTCGTCGTTCACGACGGCGACCTCGCAGACGTTCGCATCCGCGCCGCGCAGCAGCGCGCGGACGTGCGCCGAGGCGGTGTACCCGTCCGTTTCGCCCGGCTGCGTCATCACGTTGCACACGTAGATCTTCACCGCGTTCGACGCCTCGATCTCGCGGCCGACGCGGTCGATCAGCAAGTTCGGCATGATCGACGTGTAGAGCGAACCGGGTCCCAGCACGATGGCGTCGGCTTCGCGCAGCGCGGAGATGACCTCGTCGAGCGGCGCCGCGTACGGCGGGTCGAGGTACACGTGCTCGATCGTGCCGTGCGCGGCGGTGATCTGCGACTCGCCTTCAACGATGCGCCCGTCGGTGAGCAGCGCGCACAGCCGAGCGACGGCCAGCGTCGACGGCAGCACGCGGCCTTTCACGTTGAGCACGCGGCTCGAGACTTTGATCGCCTCGTCGAAGTTGCCGGTGATGCCGGTCATCGCGGCGAGGAACAAGTTCCCGAAGGAGTGGCCGCTGAGCCCTTCGCCTTCCACGAAGCGATAGCGGAACAGTTCCGTCACGAGCGCTTCGTCGTCGGCCAGCGCGACGAGACAGTTGCGGATGTCGCCCGGGGGCAGCACGCCGAGCTCTTTTTGCAGGCGTCCCGACGAGCCGCCGTCGTCGCTGACGGTGACGACGGCGGTCAAGTTCGTCGTGATCTTCTTGAGACCGCGCAGCATCGTCGAAAGGCCGGTGCCCCCGCCGACCACCACGATCTTGTAGCCGCGCGTGAGGCGCTTGTCGCGGATCGCGTCGATCACCTTGCTCGTGCCGTGCGGCGCGACGGCGGTGACGATCGCGTTGAGCCAGCGCCAGATCCCCAGCGCGACGAGCAGCGCGCCGGCCACCATGAAGATCCACGACAGGTATCCCGGCGACAAGAACTCCGACACGACGGAGTCGACGAGCTCGTTGATCCGCAGCGTCACGCCTTCGTCGGTGAGATACCGCGACACGCCGTTGACGAACAGCGTCGCGCCGACCACCGCGAGCAGCAGCCAGCGCTTGACGCCCAGGCCCGGCTGCAGCCAGCGGGCGAGGTCGATCGAGCGGCGCATGCGCGTGCTCACCGGTTCACGTCCCGCGCGTCGTAGGTGGTCGGCGCGCCCGTCGCCTCGGTCAGGTGGCGCTGGATGCGGCGCGCGAGGTACACGCTGCGGTGCCGCCCGCCCGTGCAGCCGACCGCAATCGTGAGCTGCGACTTGCCTTCGGCCTCATAGCGCGGCAGCAGGAAGTCGAGCAGCGGGAACAGCCGCGCGAGGAACGCCTCGGTGTCGGGGACCGCTTCGAGATATGCCGCGACGGGCGCGTCCGCGCCGGTGAGCTCGCGCAAGCCCTCGACGTAGTTCGGGTTGGGCAGGAAGCGCACGTCGAACACGAGATCGGCGTCGAGCGGCACGCCGTACTTGAACCCGAACGCGACGACGGACACGCGCAGCCGCCGCGCGTCCGACCCGGCGAACGACGTGCCGATCCGATCTTTGAGCTGGCCGAGGGTGAGCGCGGTGGTGTCCCAGACGACGTCGGCGCGGTCGCGCATTCCGGCGAGCGATGCGCGCTCGGCGGCGATCGCTTCGGCGAGGCCCATGCCGTTCTCGCCGAACGGGTGGCGGCGGCGCGTCTCGCTGTAGCGGCGGATCAGCGTCTCGTCCTCCGCGTCGAGGAACAGCACCTCGGGTGCGAACCCGGCCGCTGCCAGCTCGTCGACCGCCGCGACCGCGTCGCCGAACGGGCCGAGCGTGCGCACGTCCAGCGCGAGCGCGGCGCTCGCGTTTCCCGACTCTTCGGCGAGCGCGACGAACGGGCGCGCGAGGACCGGCGGGGCGTTGTCCAAGCACGCGAAACCGAAGTCCTCGAACGATTTCATCGCCTGGCTCTTGCCCGCGCCCGAGAGCCCCGTTACGATGACGAGACGCCGCATATGAAGCTCTTTTCCGCCGACAAAGCCAACGCCCTCATTCCGGTGCTCGAGCCGCTGCTCGAAGAGCTCTGGGCGAAGCGCCGCGACCTGGCGATCCAGATGCTGGAGAGCGATCCGGCGCTGCACGCCGGGCGGCCCGACGTGCTGCGCGACCGCCGCAAGTCGCGCGCGTTCACCGAGCTCAAGGCCGAGATCGTGCGGCTCATCAACCGCATCGAGGCGCACGGCTGCGTGGTCAAGGACATCGACGTCGGGCTGCTCGACTTTCCGTCGATGCGCGACGGCCGTCCCGTGTATCTGTGCTGGAAAGCCGGCGAGCCCGAGCTCACCCACTGGCACGGCACCGACGAATCGTTCGTCGATCGGAAGGCGTTGTGATGCAAAAAGGCCGCCCGTCGGGCGGCCTCCGCGATTCTAGGCTGGGACGGCGGTCGGGTCGACCTTGATGAAGTCCTCGGCCAGCCCTTGGAGGCGTACCTCGCCGAACACGACGGTGTAGGCGCCGGCCGCCAGATCGGTGACCTTGCCGTACTCCGGGACCGTGGCGAGCTGGGGGATCTTCGCGCGGATTTCGTCGGGCAGCTTGACCGTGTCGCCGACGTCCAGCGCGGGCTGCTCGAACAGCTTCTCGAGGTCCGCCATCAGCAAGTTGAGCGGGATGCCGTACCCTTCGCTGACCTGTTCGATCGTCTCGGTTTCGCTGATCGAACAATGCGAGCAGCCGCCGAGGTGAAAACGTGCGAAGACGCGCTTTGCGCCGGCATGCGTCTTGAACGCTTGCTCGACGGTGAGGTCTTTGGTGAAGTGGGCCACGGTCGCCATCATTCAACGAGACCGGGCAACGACCCCGCCGGTTGCGGGACCACGCCGCGCACCCAGGCCGCCGGATCGACCGTGCGCCGCAGCGTTTCGACCGGCGCGCCGTCGAGCAGAACGCGCGCGATCTCGGCTTTGAGCGCCGCCGTCTGCAGCGCGTCGAGCGCGTTGCCCAGCGCGAGCACGACGATTTCGACGGTCGGCGATCTCGTCGGGCGCGTACGCCTCGCCGTTGTCCTTCGCACCCAGCACCACCGCGCCGGTCACCGTGTCGCGAACGCACATCGGAAAGGCGTGGTCGCCCGCGAACGCGCTCGCCACACCGGCGAGCGCCACCGGCAGGCGCGTAGCGCGCATGCGCACGAGCGCGGGATCGTCGACGTCGACGCGGTCCTGCGCCGCGGTGTCGGCCGGGTCGACGCGCACCGCCTCATGCCCGGCGACGACGTAGACCGCAGCCTCAGACGCGCCGGTGCGCGCGACCAGTTCGGCATGCGCGCGCGCGACCGCGACGCGCGGCTCGGTGACGTACGCGATCTCGCGCGCGAACGTCTTGAGCGCGCGCTCGTTCGCGTGCCGGTCGCGGAAGAAGAGGTCGTCGACGAACGCGTCGACGCGCCCGTGGAGCGAGCGCAGCGAAAACCCCAGCACGAGCGCGAGCATGAGCTCGAGCGACGTCGACGTGATGTGCGAGATGCGCACGAAGACCGACGACAGCAGCCACTCGAGCGCCATGAACGCGACGATGACGATGCCGGAAAGAATGCCGAATACCAGCGCGCGGTTGACGACGAACCCGATGTCGATCACGCGATGGCGCACGATCGCATAGCTCAGCCCGAGCGGGATCGCGATCAGCGTCAGCTGCACCCACACGAGCCATTCCCCGACCGGAACCTTCAGTGCGAAGATGAGAAAGATCGCGACCAGCGTGCCGGAGAAGCCGGTGCCGATGCTCCAGCCGACCCACTGCACGCGTTTGCGGTCGGCGCCGCTCGAACTCCGGCTGGCGAGGAAAAACGCCATACCGATCGCGAGGAAATACAGCACGGTGACGGCGGTGTCGAAGATTCGCAGCGCGCGGGGCGGCTGGCCCATGCGGACGGCCGCAATGTACAGCGACGGATACGCCGTCACCAGCAGCGAGCCTAGCAGCCACGGATTCGAACGTGCGAGCCACAGCCGCAGACCGTGCCGGCTGGGCTCGGGGAAGTTCACGGCGAGGCCGAGGGCCGCATACGCGGAGTAGATGCGCGCGAACATCGGAATGGCCCAGAACGTCAGAGCGAGCGTCCACAGCGGCAACCACGGTGCGGTCGTGCCGAAGATCGCGGGCACGGCGAAAAAGAGCGCCACCATCCAGCGAGCGACGCGGTCGCCCGGCCGCCGCAGTGCGACGACGGTGCCCACGATCAGAAACGCGAACCGCAGCACGTCGGTGATCCAGAAGGTCCACGGAACGGGCGCCGGGCGCACCGTATTGACGATGCGGAGCGGCGCGCCCGTCGCCGACGTGCCGACCAGCGTGAAGCGGTCGCCGATGCGCGAGCGCAGGAAGCGAAGACCGTTCATGAAGCTGCGGTCCTCGAGCCGGATGCGGTCGCCCGGATGCAGCGGCGCCGACAGCGCGGCCGGATCGGTCACGCGATCGACGACGATCAGGCCCGAGCCGTCGGCCGCCACATGCGCCGTAAACCCGTTGTCGCCGTTCGCGAAGACGGCGGTGGCCGTGTCCAGCAGCGCGAACGCGAAGAGGACGGCGGCGACCGCGACTGCCAAGGCGCGCCAAAGACCCGGCTTCATCGTACGCGTTTGATTCGGCCGGAGGTGCGGAGGACGCCTGTACGCCGGATTCTGTCAAAGCCTCCGAAGAGGCCGTGGTCGTCATCTCTCTGGGGCATGCCTCACGGCATACCTCGTTGCGACGTTGCTCGTTCCGCCGGGCCGGCGTCCTTCGACGAAGCTCATGATGACTGAGCATGGTCTCCGGTATTCGAGCGGTCTTGCTCCGGGTGGGGTTTACCCGCGCCCGCGTCACCGCGGAGCGCCGTGCGCTCTTACCGCACGATTTCACCCTTGCCGCGGCGTTGTCAGGCTGAGCCTGTCGAAGCCGCGGCGGTTTGTTTCTGTGGCACTTTCCTTCGAGTTGCCCCGACAGGACGTTATCCTGCACCCTGCCCTATGGAGCCCGGACGTTCCTCGACGCCTGCGCGCCGCGACGACCCGGCGTCCTCCGCGATGAGTACCGTACACGAACGAGAAGATCGCCGCAACCCGCCCGCGACGAGGTTTAGTTGATGGAACCGCTCGACCTGACGAAACAGCCGCCGCGCCCGACGCGCGCGAAGCTGCTCGACGCGATGTTTCTCCCGCGCACGATCGACAAGCTGCGCGCGGAGCTGCCCGGCGGCACGATGGGCGCGTACATGAACCACGACCGCGGCTTCAGCGCGTACGTGGTGCGCCGGCTGGGCGTCGACATGGATGAATTCCGCAACGCCGTCGGCGCTGCGCGCGATGAAGACGAGGTCATCGCGTGGCTGCGCGAGCGCATCGACCCGGCCGCGGTCGAGGAGACGAACCGCAAGCTCGAGTCGTTCACGGCGGAGCGCATGACGCCCGACGACCGCGCGCTGCTGGCGGAGCGCCATCCGGTGCTGCACGAGCGCCCGGAGCTGACATCGATCCTCGACGTCCTCGACGCCGAAGACGAGCGCGCGTTCCTACGTGGAACTGGTGGAGGATAGGAGACTCGAACTCCTGACCCCTTGCATGCCATGCAAGTGCTCTACCAACTGAGCTAATCCCCCGGGTCGACCGACGTCCATTCAGGACCGGCGGGACGGTGTCCTGGCGGGCACCCGGTTGCGAGCGCCGGGCCGATCGTGACCCGCGTCCAGCCGAGCTCGGATCAGGTCGAGGACCGCGGAACTATCGGCGGCGTGAAGATCGGCGTGCCGCGCCGGCATTCCGGAACGAAGATTCTGTCGTTCGCACGAAGCAGCGGGTCGTAGCGCAAGTCCTTGTGCTGTTTTGCAAGCGCGACGTCGATCATGTAGAACGCCGACCGCGATGACTCGACCGCTCGCGTGAGAAAGACGCGATGGAGATCAGCGCCACCGACCGTACAACCGAACGAATCGATCGGAATGCCGGGGCGTCCGTTGGCGATATCGACGTCGCTCGTCCCGGCGGCCGCGAGCGCATCCGACAGCCGCGCGCCTTCGTCGAGCACGTAGTTGCCGGGTTTCTTCACCTGGCCGATGACCTGCACCGCGAACTTCGTCGCGACGGGCGCAGGCGTTTGCGAACCGACGGCCGGCGTGTCCGTGGCAGCGCGTGAAGCCGCCGGACCGAACCCGAGCACGATGCTCGCGACAGCGATAGCCGAGCAAACGTATACGCGCATGGCGCTCACCTCGATCCGGTTGCAAACGCGGAGACTGTTGAACCGGCGGTCGATGGCCAGCGAAACGATGGCCGTGCCG